>JBBIJW010000011.1:0-161408 GCA_037445755.1 Planctomycetaceae bacterium
GGGGCATCAACGGAGATCCGGGGGCTGACGCCCCCGGCTCGCCGAGTGACGTTCGCAGAGGCGAGCCCGGGCCGTCAGGCCCGGGGCCGTTGGAGCGGCGATCGGGACTCAGTGATCGTGGTGATGCCGCGGCGGGTTTTCGGACGGTCCGGGGGCATCAACGGAGACCCGGGGGCTGACGCCCCCGGGTCTCCCACGGCCTCCGCTCGGCGGAGTCCTTCACGGCCGCCCCCGCTCACCGCACCCCCAGCGCCGCCAGTTCCTGATCCCAGGGGGAGCGGTAGGGTCGCTCCCACCAGCCAGCGAGGTCTTCAGCGGCCGCGACCGTACCGGCGGCGACGTCCCACGCCATCTTCCGTCCCGTGCGGAGCGAGATGTTGGCCAGGTGGCACAGGGTCGCCACGCGACAGCCGCTCTCCAGATCGGAGAGGGGCTGCTGCCGCGACCGGACGCAATCCAGGAAGTTCCGCACATGCCGGCGAAACTGATCGCGCTCGTCGCCGCTGCGATCTTCGAGGGCCTCGGTGCGCAGTGCGGGACGGGGCGACCGTGTCCGTTCCGTTTCGGTCGCACGGGGTCGCACGAAGTCCGGAATCAGACTCTCCGGCGGGACGTCCGGATCGGGCTGGACGACAAAACCGCCACGGCTGATCCCCAGACTCCCCTTGGTCCCGTAAAAGATGAGCGGCCAACTCCGTTCCCCTTCGGCCTGACCACGTGCCGCTTCGCGGCAGCACCACTGGGCGGTCCAGCCATCGAACTCGAACAGGGCATCCTGCGTGTCGGGGGTCTCTCCGTCGCCGGTGAGGGCGTAGCGGCCTCCCACGCTGACGACCGATTTGAGGCGAGTGGCATCCAGCACCCAATCCACGATATCCAGCGTGTGCTGACCGAGGTTGGTCATCTGGCCGCCGGAGTAGTCCCAGAACCAGCGGAAGTGATACAGGCCGCGCAAGGGGTGGTACGGCCGCTGGGGGGCCGGTCCCAGCCACATCTCATAATCGAAGCCTGCGGGCGGAGCGGACTCGGCGAAGTTGCCGAAGCCCGGCCAGATGTTGCGGCAGGCCTGCATCCGCACCGAGACAACCTGGCCGAGGTGTCCCTGACGGATCAGTTCCCGGGCCCGCTGATAGTGGGGTCCGGAGCGCTGCTGCGTCCCCACCTGGACCACCGACTGAGACTTCCGAGCCACCTGCTGCATCCACTCCCCTTCGGCGGGAAAGAGCGTGACCGGCTTTTCGACGTACACGTCCTTGCCAGCCGCGCAGGCGAGCATCGTCTGCAACGCGTGCCAGTGGTCCGGCGTGGAGATACAGACGGCATCGACATCGGGATGATCGAGGAGCTTTCGGAAATCGCGATAGCCCTGTGCAGAGGTCCCCATCGTCTGCAGGGCCTCGGCGAGGCGGCCGGCGTGCGTCTCCGCCACGCCGATCAGGTTCACGTCGGGTTGCGCCTGGAAGTCGAGCACGTGCCGCTTGCCGATCAGGCCATATCCGATGAACCCCACGCCGATGCGTTCGTTCGCCCCCAGGACTCGCTCATAGGCGGAGGCGGAGAGGGCCGAGCTGGTCAACACCGCGCCGGTCTGGAGAAAGCCGCGTCGTGACAGAGGAAGCGGGGGCATCGGCAAGACTCCGCAGGGTTGGATCGCATCCAATCACGCTGATGATATGCGGCGGGCCAGGAAACCTCTATGGCCGCGCGGGACGAGCCATTCCCGCCCCCGGGGCGACTTCGTCGGCGTGCGCAGGGCCTTCGCATTGTTCATCCGGAAGGGAGATCTCTGTCTTTGAGGACCGATCAGGCACGGCTGGCAAGCCAGCCGGCAAACCGGGGGTGATCGCCAATCTTGAACAAAGCGATCGCCCTGTCGGCGTGCGGAGCCTCGCTCAACAGCCGGCCGGACGCGCGATACAGTGAGCGCCGAGACGGCTCAGAGGTCTCAGGGAATCTCGTCCCGGAAAGGAGTGCGCCATGCCCGTGCGTCTGCCGATCGTTCAGCTCCTCAAGTCCGGAGAACCAGGAACCGTGGTGGACGTGCGTGGCTGGGTGCGGACGCGTCGCGACTCCAAGCAGGGCTTTTCCTTCATCGAGGTCAATGACGGCTCGTGCCTGGCGAACCTGCAGGTGGTGGTGGACGGCTCCGTGCCGGGCTACACAGAGACGATTAAGCACGTCACCACGGGGGCCAGCATCAGAGTAGTGGGAGAGGTGCAGGCGTCGCCCGGGGCCAAGCAGCGCGTGGAGGTGCACGCCCAGACACTGGAGCTGATCGGTCCGGCGGACCCCGAAACGTTCCCCCTGCAGAAGAAACGCCATTCGTTCGAGTTCCTGCGGGAGATCGCGCACCTGCGGCCGCGGACGAACACCTTCGGCGCGATCGCGCGGGTGCGGAACTGCGTCTCCTTCGCGATCCATCGGTTCTTCCAGGAGCGGGGGTTTTTGTACGTCCACACGCCGATCATCACGACCAGCGACTGCGAAGGGGCCGGCGAGATGTTCACGGTGACGACCCTGCTGCGAGAGCCCAGAACCCAGAGTCCCGACTCCACGGCGAAGGAGTCAGGCATCAAACCCGGTGAGCCACCCGAGATGGGGCGCTCGACGCTGGATTTCACCCACGACTTCTTTGGCAAGCGGGCGGCGCTGACCGTCTCCGGGCAGTTGGAAGGTGAGATTTTCGCCTGTGCCGTCGGACCGATCTACACCTTCGGGCCGACCTTCCGGGCGGAGAACTCCAACACGCCGCGGCATCTGGCGGAGTTCTGGATGATCGAGCCGGAAATCCCCTTCTGTGAACTGACCGACAACATGCAACTGGCGGAGGAATTCATCAAGGCCATCATCCGCGACACCCTGGAGCAGTGCCCGGAGGACATGCAGTTCTTCCAGGAACGGATCGAGCCGACGGTGCTGGCGACGGCGCAGACGATCTTGGACCACGAGTTCCGCCGGGTGCCGTACACGGAAGCGGTGGAGATTCTGCAATCCGCAGGGCGCGCGTGGGAGTACCCGGTCGCCTGGGGGGCGAACCTCCAGGCCGAGCACGAACGGTATCTCACCGAGGAGTACTTCCGGCAGCCGATCATCGTCTACGACTACCCCCGGACCCTCAAACCGTTCTACATGTACTGCAACGACGACGGGAAAACAGTGCGGGCGATGGACGTGCTGGTGCCGCGCGTGGGGGAAATCATCGGCGGCAGCCAGCGCGAGCATCGGTGGGAGCGGCTTCAGGAACGGCTGGTGGAGTGCGGACTGAAACCAGAGGACTACTGGTGGTATCTCGACCTGCGGCGATTCGGGACCGTCCCGCACTCCGGCTTCGGGCTGGGTCTGGAGCGGCTGCTGCTGCTGTTGACCGGGATGCAGAACATCCGGGACGTGATCCCCTTCCCGCGGACGCCGAAGAACGCGGAATTCTGAATGGACCCCTGCGCGGCAACATGGGCGACAGGATTCCGGCCGGCGCGCGATGGCCGCAGGGGAGCGGACCACGTCACCGCGACGGCAGCGGCATGGTGCCTTCCCGCAGGAGATCAAGGTAGGCCTTGTAGCGGAAGGTCTTGCCCCATTTTTGACCGGTCATCTCTTCGAGGATGCCCAGGCTTTCCAATTTCCGGAGTAGTGCGTTGGCGGTGGGCTGGCTGACGGCCAGATCGCGGCCGACGGACCGCGCCGTGACGACGGGGCGGATGAACAGGTGGTCGAGCAGGCGGAGCGCATTGGCGGACGAGCGGGGACTGGATGCGTTGACGTGCGCCCGATGCGCTTCCTGGAGGTCCGTGATTCGCAAGGCGGATTCGCGGGCCTGCTTCGAGACGTCCCGGACGCCGCGCAGGAAGAACATGATCCACTCCTCCCAGGCCCCCTTGAGTCGGACATCCATGAGGCGGTCGTAGTACTCCTGCCGATTCGTCTTGAAGAAATAACTGAGATAGAGGAGCGGCCGGCTGAGGGCGCCTTCGTGACAGAGCATGAAGGTGATCAGCAGTCGTCCGACGCGGCCGTTGCCGTCCAGGAAGGGGTGAATCGTCTCGAACTGGGCATGCGCAATCGCGCTGCGGATCAGCACCGTGACGGAGCGATCGTGCAGAAACTTCTCCAGGTTGCTCAGGGCCGCCTTCATTTCATGGGGGGGCGGGGGAACAAAGGCCGCATCCTTGAGCGTGCAGCCCGGCGGACCGATCCAGTTCTGGGATCGGCGGAACTCTCCGGGCAGCTTGTCGACGCCCCGTCCTCCGGCGAGCAGCTCCTTGTGGATCTCGCGGATCAGCCGTAACGACAGCGGAAGCGACTGCAAACGTGCCAGGCCATGGTGCATCGCCCGGACGTAGTTGACGACCTCCACCGCGTCACCAGCTCTGGCGGCCTGCGGGCGGGCTTCGAGTTCGAGAACGTCGTCCAGCGAGGCCTGGGTCCCTTCAATCTGCGAGCTGAGGAGCGCCTCCTTGCGAACGTACATCGAGAGGAACAGGTCCGGGTTCTTGAGGAACAGAGTGACGGCGTCGAGTCGTCCCAGTTCCAGGGTCGCCTCATGCAGCAGTTGGTCCAGCTCCGCGGTGTTCGCAATCGGCGGATCAGGGGGGAGGGGGCTCGGAATGAATGCGGCGTAACCCGAGACCTGCTGAACATACCGTCCTGCCCGAAAGGCCTGCGCGTCGAGACGACGTTTTCCCGATCCGGTGGTGGGCATGGCTGAGTGGGCGGGAGGCAGGGTTGACGCTGGCGGCGAGTCGTTCCGTGAGAATTGCTGCATCCGCGGGCCGAGGTGAAAATTTTAGAGAAGAGGCGAACTCTTCAATTTCTGCCGCTCCCCGCCGACAGCCTCAAAAGCTGACTTTACTTGCTGCTGCCTGTGCCAGTCGATATTGAATTTTACTGGAGTTCCATTCATTTTCCACGTCAGATTCAACTCAATCAGAAAGACATCACCAGAAATCTTTCATGTGAGGGACCTCCCGATCCGGGCACCGGTGCTCTGGCCCGGGACGCCGCGTGTCGCGGAGATTCGAGAGGGAGACGATCTCGCGCCCCCCCGCTTGCGCCGGACTTCTCCGGGACTGGTGGCTAAAATGAGTCCATGCTCTACCAGGATCGTTGTCCCGCCTGTGAACGGCCGCGCGCCATCGATGTCGATCCCCAGAACGGCGTGATGACTTGTCCTCATTGCGGGGAGTCGCGCGTCTGGCCGCCGGAGACCTTCCGCGACGGCCTCCCCACCTGCTGCCTGGGGTGCGGGAATGGGGACCTGTGGCGGCAAAAGGAGTTTCCCCAGGGGGTGGGCCTGATGATGGTCGCCCTGGGGGCGATCCTCAGCAGCATCGCCTGGGGGTATCACCACCCGGTGCTGGCGCTGGTCATCCTGGGGAGCTTCGGCCTGCTGGACATGGTGTTGTTCTGGGTGATGCCCGACGTCCTGGTCTGCTATCGTTGTCGGGCGCGGCACCGCGTGGGCGCCGCGGGAACGGCGTTCGCCGCGTATGACCACGAACTGGGCGAGCGCTATCGTCAGGAGCGGTTGCAACTGGAGCGTGCGGCGGGGGCCCCTCGTGAGCCGCACGGCGTTTGAGGGCCGGCACCTCCCATCACTCACACGTCTGACGCGGAAGCATCCGTGGACTCGCGGCAGCAGCGGATCGCCGATGATCTGGCCGGGGCCTTTGAAGGGGACCTGCGATTCGATCGCGTGACGCGGGCCTTGTACGCGACGGATGCAAGCCTGTATCACCTCCGGCCGCTGGGGGTCGCCTCTCCCCGACATGCCGACGACGTCGTCCTCCTGGCGCGATACGCCGAGGAGAACCGCATCCCGCTGATTCCGCGGGGAGCGGGAACGGGCCTCGCCGGCGGCGCCATCGGAACGGGGCTGATCGTCGACTTCGCGCGGTATTTCACCGCCATCGAAGAGATCGGCGAGGAAACCGTGCGGGTGCAGCCGGGCGTCGTACGGGACGTGCTCAATCGTGCGCTCAAGCCGCATGGCCGATACTTCCCTCCCGATCCGTCCAATACCGCCGTCACGACCATTGGCGGAATGCTGGGGGTGGACGCCGCCGGCTCGCACGCCATCCGCGTCGGGTCGACGCGCGACCACGTGCGGCAAATGGACGTGGTCCTGATCGGCGGGCATCGCTGCGCCTTTCAGGAGGAGCCGCTCCCCCCCGCCGTCATTCCCACCGAGGGGCTCGCGCCTCAGGAGCAACATCGGTTGCGGATTCTCAGCCGCGTCTCGCACCTGCTGCGCGTGCACCGCGACCTGATCCATCAGCGACAGCCGCCGCTGATCCGCAACTGCGCCGGCTACCATCTGCGGACGGTCGTCACCGACCAGGCGATTCACCTGCCGCGGTTGCTCGTCGGGTCGGAGGGGACGCTGGCGCTCACGGTGGGGGCGACCTTGCACACCGCTCCTCTCCCGCAACACCGCGGCGTGGGGCTGCTGCTGTTCGGACGGATGGACGCCGCGTTGAGCGTGGTCCAGGCCCTCATCGAACAACAGCCCAGCGCCTGCGACCTGCTCGACCGCCGGTTGCTGTCGCTGGGTCGCGAATCCGACCCGCGGTTCGAGGCGTGCATTCCCCAGGCCGCCGAAGCCGGTCTGCTCGTCGAACAGACCGGCTATACCGCGGAACAGGCCCGGCAGCGCATTCAAATGGCCTACGACACCGCCCGCGGCATCGACGCCTCTGTGCGGCTGGCGGCCGAGGCCTACACCGATGACGAGATCGATTTCCTCTGGTCGTTGCCGCAGAAGGTCGTTCCCAATCTGTTGCGGCTGGTGGGAGAGACGCGGGCTCAGCCGGTGGTGGAAGACATGGCCGTCCCTCCGGCCGCCCTGCATGAGGCGCTGCGACGGTTGCAGCAGGTCCTCCAGAAACACCGCGTGACCGCCTCGCTGTATGCCCACGCCGCTTCCGGACAGATTCATCTCCGCCCCTTCCTGCCGCACCCCCGTGCGGAGGACGGCCCCAGGATCGAGGCCCTGGCCCGCGAGCTGTATGGAATCGTCATCTCCGTGGGAGGCAGCATCAGCGGCGAGCATGGCGACGGTCTCTCCCGGACCGCGTTTTTGCGCTCCCAGTACGGACCCCTGTACCGCGTCTTCCGGGAAGTCAAGCATATCTTCGATCCGCTGAACCTGCTCAATCCCGACAAGATCGTTTCGGATGATCCGCACCTGACCGTCAAGTACTTCCGGCCGCTCCCCGCGCTCCCGGCTGCCTCCTCGGCAGGGGAGGATGGTCATCCGCCGTCCGCGGGTGCCGCCAGCGATGCCTCATCCGCATCCGACGACACACTCACGCCGCCGCGGTTGGTCCCCTTGCAACTCCACTGGTCGCATGAGGCCCTGGCCTCCGAGACGTTGCGGTGTAACGCGTGCGGGGTGTGCCGCACCCTGGAGGCCGGATTGCGGATGTGTCCGCTGTTCCGCGTCACCCCGCGCGAGGAAGCCAGCCCCCGCGCCAAGGCGAACGCCATCCGGGCGCATCTGACCGGAGACCTCGACCCGGCCGACGTTGCCGGCGACGACATGAAGCGGCTGGCGAACCTCTGCTTCAACTGCAAACAGTGCCAGTTGGAATGCCCCTCGAACGTCAACATTCCGCACCTGATGATCGAGGCCAAGGCCCAGTACGTGGCGATGCACGGCCTCCGCAAGACCGACTGGATTCTTTCCCGGGCGCATTCGTTCGGGAGCTGGGGCTGCTGGGCGACCCCCATTTCCAATTGGCTCCTGAACAATCGCTGGGCCCGCTGGGGACTGGAGCGGCTGGTGGGCATCGCGCGGGACCGCAAGCTCCCCCGCTTCGCCAATCGGACCTTCCTGGAGAGCGTGCGCTCCGGCGGCCCCGGGCGCCCTCCCACCCTCCCCAAAGGCTCCCTCCCCAAGGGAACGGTCATCTACTTCGCCGACTACTTCGTGAACTATCACGATCCTCAGCTTGGCTGGGCGTTCCTGGCGCTGTTGGATCAACTGCGGATTCCCGTCCATGTCCCGCTCGAACAGACCGCCTCCGGACTGGCGATGATTTCGGCGGGCGATCTGGAAGCGGCCCGCGCCCTGGCCCGGGAAAACATCCGCGTGCTGGGACCCTATGCCCGTGAGGGACACCCCATCGTCTGCACGGAACCGGCCGCTGTGATTGCTCTCAAGCAGGAGTATCCGCGGTTGATCGACCATCCCGACGTGGCGGAGATCGCCGCGCAGACGCAGGAAGCCGGCCGGTTCCTGCTCGATCGCCTGAGGGAGCGGAACCAGTCCCTCCCGCTGACGCCGCTCCCCTTCCCGGCGGCGTACCACACTCCCTGCCACACGCGCGCCCTCGCCAGCCCCTCCCCGTATCTGGAGTTGTTGCGGTCCATCCCTGAACTGCAGTTGGACCCCCTGGAGCTGGGATGCAGCGGAATGGCGGGGGCCTTCGGTCTGACGCGCGAGAATTTCGAGGTCTCGCTGGCCATCGGTCGGCCCCTGATCGACCGCCTCGCCCAGCCCGACCTGAAACTGGGCGTCACCGAATGCAGCAGTTGTAAACTGCAGATGGAGCAGGGAACCACCACGCCCACCCTGCATCCTCTCAAGCTGCTGGCACTGGCGTGCGGATTGGCGCCGGACGTCCGGCTGCGACTCCTTCCCAACACCAAGCGGTTTGTTGTCTCGTGATCGTTCAGGTTCAACTCTTCGCCGGTGCGCGTGAGCTCGCGGGAGCCGCCCGGGTGACGCTCGATCTCCCCGAGGGGGCCACCGTCGGCCAGTTACGGGCGGCGCTGCTGGCGCACCGGCCGGCGCTGGCCCGGTACGGACGTGCGCTGTGGATCGCCGTCAACAGCGCCTACGCAGCAGACGACGCCCCCCTGCCTCCCGCCGCCGAGATCGCCTGCTTCCCGCCCGTCAGCGGAGGATAGCTCGGTTGTCCCCAAGGCCCGGTGCGCCCACACACGGTTGTACCGGGGAGGCTGGCGGGCTTGCCGCGGGACGAACGGCGGGATAGCTTGACTTGGTCGGTGCGGTTCTGGGCCCGGGTCCACGCCACACCGGGTCCGCCAGCTTCTTTGCGCCGCGTGAGGATGGCCGTCGGTCGCCTTCCCGTCTTCCAGTCGCCTTTCGTGGAGCCGCAACAATGTCTGCGACCGCAACCTCCGTGCGCTGTGGGCTGTTTTGCGTGGTGTGGGGAATGGGGGCCTCGGCGCTCTCGGCGGCCGAGTGGCCCCCCGGCAAGTACATGACGCAGGCCCTGGCGGAGATGATGGTGCTGGTCCGCACGGTGACCGACGACACGGAATTCGGCTACGACTCTGGGATTTGTCTGGTCGGCGTCTACATGTTGCCGGGACAAACGCATACGTTTTCCGCGAGTTTCATCGGTGGTACGGAGTACGCCGTCATCGCGGGGGGAGACCAGGACTGCACCGACATTGATCTCGCCGTGCTGGATGCCAACGGCGGCGTCCTCGACAGCGACACGCGCACGGAGCGTCTGGCCATTGCCCGGTTCACGCCCGCGGTGAACACGGACGGAACGATCCAGGTCCGGCTGGAAGGGGCCCGCCGGGATGCGTTCGTCACGTATGCCATCATGAAGACGGGCGGTTACGACGTTCCCAAGGAGAACCTGATCGCCGCGGGAGACCGGTTCCTGGGGATGGCGAACCGCGCCTCCGAACTGGCCGAGCAGGATCGGCAGTTCGCCCGGTTCCTGGCCGAACGGAATCAGCCGGCGGTATTCGGGGCGCTCCTCACCAGCCGCAACGACTGGGTGCAGGTGCAATCGCTGACGCTCGGCGATTACCCCTGCGTGATGGCCGCCGCCGGCGACACGCAGGTGGAGGACATTGACATGCTGCTGATGGATGCTGCGGGGAACGTGCTGGCGAACGACCTCGACAAGGACGCGACGCCGGTGATTCAGTTCCAGCCGCAGCGGCGGGAGCGGTACACCGTCCGGGTCCAGAACGCCGCTGAGCACGACAAGGCCACGTTCATCGTCTTCGGCGTGCTTCAGATGCGGCCGCGGTAACGGGCCGTCGGGTGCTGACCTGCCCGCAGGGGGCGCGCCGCAGGGGGCGCGGTTCACCGCGGCAGCCTTAGCGGGCGGTGCAGAATCTTCTCCGGCGGAGGATGCGGACGCTCCGGTGGAGCCGGGGGGGGCGGCTGGCGGCGTTCCGGGTCCGGTTCGGGACGATTCGGGTCCGGCTCCTGACGGTCCGGTGGAGGAGCGGCTTCACGGCGCTGCAATCCACCGGGATCATCAGGGGTCAAGTCCAACTCGCGCGGCGACGGGAAGCGGCCGCGAATCACCTCCGCTTCGCGGCGCAGCCGTTCGATCTGTTCCTCAATCTCACGCAGCCGCAGCTCGAAGCGCTCCCGCAATCGTTCCCGCGCCTGCTGGCGCACCTGGCGGGCGAGGTCCGGCAGGCCGGCGGCTTCGAGGTGTTCAGCGGCGTGGAGGATATGCCGTTCCAATTCGTCCGCCGCGTGCGGAGGGGCGTCGGATTCTCTCGTCGGCGGCAGAGGCCGGAGCGGATGTGGGACGGGAGCGACGGGGGGAGCCACCGGCTCGTCTGGGTTTGGCTCTCGCAACTCCCCTGGCCGCGGTTCGGCCTCGCGTAGCAGCTCCCGCTGACGGGCCATCAGTTCCCGCAATTGTCGCAGCGTTTGCTGTTGAGCGGCCCGAAGCCGCGCTTCGGTCTCGGCGTCTGCTTCAGGCGGGAGTCCCTCACGTCCGCGTGATGCCCGCGGATCGGGCTGCGCGGAGGGGATGGGGAGTTGTTCTCGGAGTCGCTGCTCGCGCTCCTCGGCGAGCCGCTGCTCCAGCATCTCCCTCAGACGCCGTTCGGCCTCCGAGATCTGAGCGCGTTCGCGTTCCTCATCCCGCAGCGGCGCGGCTGGTTCCGGATTCGGGAGGGGGGTTTGTGCCGTGGGGGGAGGCAAGGCGGGCGGTTCGGCCGGCGGCGGTACGGCCGGAGGAGCGGCGGCTTCCTCTTCCGGCGGGGCGCCAGGCTGTGGGACGGCCTCACGCTCCTCAAGCACCTTGCGCTCGTTCAGGGGATCGCACTTCTCCGGCGACGGCCCGACGGGAATCCAATACCGGCCGTGACGGCGCGCGGCTCGGCGCCCGGCGACCAGTTGAATCTCAGCGTTCCCGCTCGCCTGCGGGCCTCCCTCTTCCCACCCGGCGATGGGGAGCGAACCGGTCGGGGGAGCAGGGAGGAACAGTTCCGCGTGATCTGCGGCCGGCTGTGCCAGCGCGGAAGCAGTCGGCAAGAGTTGCGGCGGCGCGCCGCTCACCGTGGACGGAGGGGGGGATCGATGCTGGGTACGTTCTGGGACCTCGATCAACTGCGCGGTCAGCAACAGAACCTTGAAGTCTCCTTCCCCGAACCAAGGGGCCTGGAGCGGGATGGCGACGGTCTGTCCCTCAGGGATGCGGCGAGAAAGGGAGCGGGGGTCTTCGTCCACCCCGCTGAGAGAATCCACATACTGCAACTGGACGCGGATCGAACGCTGATCGCCGACGACCACGGCGAGCACGGACCCCATGGCACTCGACGCACTCCCGCCGTTGTGCAGCGTGAGCCGATCCTCAATCACGTCGCAGGTGTCCCTCAGGGCCTGGCGCAATTGATCAGCCTGATCGGCCTCCAGAGGCCCGTGAAGGGAGGCGAGTAATTGCCGGGTCCGTTCCTTGGGGCCGATGGGGTCATCGGCACTGTCCTCCTCACGGGGGCAAAACCACTCCAGGACGACCTCGATCTCCAGCTCAGCCGCCTGGCGCAGAGCCGCGAGCAGAGCGTCCACCTCTTCCTGGATTTCGGGGGACTGCCGGACGATGAGACTGAGCGTGTTGCCATGGACGGCCACGCGTCCCGGTCCGCCGGACAGTTCCCAGCTTTCGGGTTCGATCACGTTTTGGAGGATGACGGAGAGTTCCGCGAGGTGTTCGAGCTGTTCGTGCTCAGGGCTGGTCGACGGCGACGGGACGGCCAGTGGAAACGGGGTCGCCTCCGAAGCCGCCGCGTCCCGCGGCGGGCTGCTGCGAATCGGCGGCACGACCAGATCGGCCACGGGGTAGACCCGCGTCACCAGTCGCGGAACCTCGGCACGCTCGCCAAACGCTCCCGCAATGGTGGCGGGAGCGGGCGCATCATCGGCCGCTGCGGAGGTCAACCCCATCAGTCCCACCGCCACTGCGATCAACCGGCGCATGACTTTGCCTCCACCCGAAACTGGCACGCTGAGCGACGAACGCTCTCCCAAGCACACCGTCCGCTTCCGGCGTTGTACGCGTGGGTGCGCATGATTCGCAAGGGCAAAACCGGCCATCTAGCCCGCAAGACCACTGCTCCGAGCGGGGTCAGAGAAGAACGCTGCGGCATTGCCCCGCCACCCATCGCAGGGCAGGCTGTCGTCCGCCCCCCGACATCCGCGCGCGGCCCCCCGCCGTCATGCCTGTCGCGCCTCGGCAAGAAAGTCCCGGGTGACGGTCTCGCGCGGGGCTTCAAAAATCTGTTCCGGCGGGCCGGATTCCGCAATTCGGCCGGCGTACAGGATGTGCACCTGATGCGCCACCGTACGCGCGAAGCTCATGGCGTGCGTCACCACGATCATCGTCTGACCCGACTTCGCCAGATCACTCATCACAGCAATCACTTCGGCCGTCATGCGGGGGTCCAGGGCGCTGGTCGGCTCATCAAAGAGGATCACCTCCGGGTGCATTGCCAGGGCGCGGGCGATCGCCACCCGTTGCTGCTGACCTCCCGACAGCGACCCTGGACGGACGTGGCATTTGTCCCCCAACCCGACCCGTTCCAAGAGCCGGCGCGCCTCGGCTCGGGCCTCCTCCGCCGTCCGCCGGAGCACGTGAATCGGTCCCTCCGTGACGTTTTCCAGGACCGTGCGATGAGGGAAGAGGTTGAACTGCTGAAACACCATCCCCACGCGGCGACGGATCTGGGCCAGAACGGTCTCCCGTTCCGCCCCCGGTTGAGGGCCAAGGCGGAGGCCCCCCACTTCAATCATTCCCCCGTCGAACGGCTCCAGGCCGTTGATGGTTCTCAGCAGCGTGCTCTTGCCTCCTCCGGAGGGCCCCAGCAGCACACAGACTTCCCCCGCAGCCACCGACAGAGACACCCCGCGGAGAACCTCCGTCTGACCGTAACGCTTAGTGATGTTGTGGAGAGCAATCATCGGCGCATCTTCCCTGTCTGCTCCGGACCCGGCCCGTTTGCCCGCGGACGACCACTCGTCCCCACGGCGGTTCCCGTGGTGGACGACAGCAAGTTTCGTCAAGCGGGGCGGAGCGGGCGCGGGCGATTGAGCATGGCTGACAACTCTGGACCATTGATGGTATCCTCACCCGTGACGTCGTCGAGAAGAGAGTAATCCTCCCGAACATACCCTGCCGGGGAAGGGAGGCCCCTTCCCCCGGTCGCAGATCAACCCGGACGGATCATGAACGCCGCCCAGCGTGAACGATTCCACACGCAAGTTGCCAACTATCTGAGACAAGGGAACAGCCAGCAGGCGGCTGCCAGACGGTTCGGCATCTCCCCTTCCACCGTCCGTAGCATCGCGAAAAAGTATGGTATTCGGCCGCGGCGGCCCCAGGCCGCGCTGCTCGAAACCCGATTCACGGAGGTGGCCCAGCTTGCCGGAGCGGGGTCTCCCATCAGCCGCGCCGCCCGCCACTTGGGTGTCTCGATCGATACGCTGAGACGCTTTGCAGATGCACACGGTTTCGTCTTTCATCGGGAACCCCGCGGACGCCCCAGTTCGATTGCCGAAGACAAAGGACGGCTGCTGATCCTGAACATGGTCGCCAAACGGATGATGACGCTACAGGAAGCCGGGGACATCCTGGGCGTCTCCCGGCAGCGCGTGCACCAGTTGGTGAACAAGTACGTCGATCCGGACCTGATCTCCCAGCACCGCTCCCGCAGCTCCAGACGGTCACCGTCCCCGCGCTCGCCCCGCTGAGCACTCCCCGCTATCGCTGGCCCTCCGTCGCCAGACGGCGCTCCAGCCGACCGGCCAACACCGACAGCGGATAGCTCATCGCCAGGTACAGCAGCGCCGTCAGCAGCCCCAGTTCCACAATCGCCCCGGTGCTGCGCGCCTGGATGTAATACTGCTTGCTGAGCTCCACCACCGTGATGACGGAACAGACGGCCGTGTCCTTGAACAGGGCGATGAAGTCGTTCGTCATGGGGGGGATCACCAGCCGCGTCGCCTGCGGCAGGATCACGCGGCAGAGCGCCAGTTTTCGCGACATCCCGATCGCCAGGGCCGCCTCCATCTGCCCCCGCGGGATGGCCTGAATTCCCGCCCGGTAAATCTCGGCTTCGTAGGCGGAGTAATTCATCGCCAATCCGAGCACCGCCGCCCAGAAAGCCGGAATCGACAGCCCGATCTCCGGCAGCAGAAAGAAGATCACGTAAAGCTGAAGGACCAGCGGCGTCCCGCGGATCACCTCCACGTACAGGATCGCCAGCCGACGGAGAAACCCCGGTCCATACAACCGTAGCAGGGTCGTCAGTAATCCGAGCAGAATCGCCAGCGGCATCGAGACGACCGAGAGCGCAACGGTCATTCCGGCCGAGAGCATCAGCAGCCACCCGCGCTGCAGCACCACCTGCCAACCCGTGACGGCCTCGTATTCCGCCTCACCAGCCGCTGTGTCTCCCGCCGCGTCTCCCGCGGCCGACCGGGGAGGAGCCCCCCCGCCCCAAAAGCAGCCCCTGGCATCCGTTTCCAGCGCCCGCAGTTCCTGAGTGCGGTTCCACATCCGGTACTTCTCGTAGATGCGCCGCAGCGAGCCATCCCGGAGTCCGGCCACGATGGCAGCGTTGATCTCCGCCAGCAGTTCCGGATCCTGCCGGGGGGTGAGGACCACGTAGTAGCCGCGCCCCACCGGCTCGCCCACCGCGCGGAGCTGCGGAAACCCCGCCTCAAAGAAGGTCCACACCGGCAGGTCCTGCAAATTGGCGTCCAGGCCGTCCACCCCCAGTTCGACGGCCCGCATGGCGTCGGTGGCGCCGTCAAAACTGACAATCTCCACCGGTTCGCCGGGGAGCGCCCGGAGATAATCCTCCGCCGCCGACCCCCCCAGTACGGCCACGCGCGGTTTGCGTCCGTCCCGCGGCCGCAGCAGGTCTTCCCAAGAGGTCAGCGCGGCATCTCCGCGACGCCCCAGCAGTTGCAGCTCATAGATGTAGTAAGGGATGGATGTCCCATACATGGCCGCGCGCTGCGGCGTCCATTCGTAACCGTTGAGCACAAGGTCAATGTCACCACGGGTCATCAAGTCCGGGAGTTTGTCCCATTGACCCTGGAAGAACTCCGCCTGCACCCCCAGCCGCGCCGCGAGGAGTGCGGCCACCTCCACCTCGAAGCCTTCCAGTCGGTGGGGATCATCCGTGGCGGGATACACAAACGGCCCGCCCCCTTCCTGATCGGCCCCCCACACCAACATGCCGCGCGCGCAAATCCGTTCCAGAATCTCCCCCCCGCAGAGCTGTGGGGGGGCCAGCAGTACCCAGGCCGCCGCGGGAATCAGCGAAACGGCATCCGTGAGACGACGGAACAAGGCACGCATCATTGATCCACCTCGTCGCAGAAGCAGGGCTGCGGCCTGCTGGGTCAAAACAGGCGGACTCCCACGTTCGCCGGCTGGCTTGCCAGCCGTGCAGGGTTGTCAAGCCCGGAAAGCAATGGCTGCCAGCTTGAACAACGCCACCGCCCTGGAGGTCGACTGGGCTCCCAGCAGCGGTCCGAATTACACCGGGGGGTCATCGCGCGTAGGCCGCCTGGAGGCTGCGCAGCAACGATTGCTCCAGTGCTGCATCCCGTCCCAAGGCCACATGACCGGGAGGGGCGGTCAACCCGAGGATCGGATCCAAGTCCACCGCCAGCGGCTGGCTCTCCAGAAACGTCGACCCGCCTGCCGATTTGACCGCCGCCCCTGTCACATCCTCGCGCTCCTTGATCGCCTGGACAGTGACAAAGTAGTTGCCGGTGGTCTCAGCCGGAAGCAGCGTCACGATCACCCGCCGGCGGATCGACTGTAATGTTGACTCCAGCCGATTCTCAAGACCCACCGAGTCGTGATGCCACGGCTCGAACAGGCTCGAACCAACCCGCGGAGCCGTTTCGATCACCCCTGCCACGCGATCCTCCCGCGCCACGGAAAAGTGGTAGCGGTGCAAGACATCGATGGTGCGCTCCCAGAGGATCTCGTGATTGACCCCCTGGACGAGAAACGGGTTGGCGACGGCGGCGGGCGTTCGCCAGCCTCCCAGCGGGGTCGCGCAACCACCGGCCGCCAGCAGCCCCACCAGGCCGACCAGCCGCGACCATCGCACTGTCCAGACGGGCAAGCTCAAGGGGAGGCGGGGGTACAGAAACCAGCCGAGCCGAAGGGGCGGGAGTCTCCCACGTTCGGCCCCTTCCGACAAGGGGGAAATGGGCGTGGGGACAACCAGTCGGCGCCGGTCGGCGAGAAACTCCCCTTGCCTGAATTGCGCAGCTTTTGATAATTCCAATGCGTTGACCGCGATGCGCGGCTCCCTGGAGCCGGGTCGCGAAGGCCGGAAGCCGCCTTGCGGGCGGTTGCCGGTTGAAGTGAACGTCAATTGGCAATCCGGTGCCTGGCCTGGGATGGCGCCCTGCCAGCCTGTTCTGCTGCCGCTCGCAGATGCCGGCCGACCCGCGTCCGCCGGCCACGATTCGGGTGACTCCGGGATCGTTGCTGCGCGGCCATCGAGGCAGGTGGGGAGCAGGCCCTTCCCACAGCAACTGAGCAGTTCGGGCGGTTCCGCCGGAAGCATTCAGACCCGGCCAGGCAGCGGTCGGACCCACAGGTCCAAAATGCAGAAGGATCCCTTCCGTGAATAGCGGTCAGAAACTCCTCGAACTCATCTCGTCCCGTCAGAACGCCGAGCAATTCCGGCAGGAGCACTGGCAGGGGTCGTTCGCTGAATATCTGGATATTGTGCGGCAGCGGCCAGAGGTCACCCGGACCGCGTACCAGCGGTTGTACGACATGATCATCCAAGAGGGGACCTACCCGGTGGAGGGGGCCAAGGGACTCGTCCGCTACCGCTTCTTCGACGACCCCCACAACAACGGCGAGGATGCCATCTTCGGCCTCACCCGGCCGCTGATGGAACTCGTCAACGTGTTCAAAAGCGCCGCCCTCAAGTACGGCACTGAACGCCGGGTGTTGCTCCTGCATGGACCGGTCGGCAGCTCGAAGTCGACCATCGCCCGGCTGCTCAAGCGCGGCCTGGAGCGCTACAGCCGCACGGACGCCGGCGCCCTGTATACCTTCGGGTGGCGCGAGGAGGATGGCAGCATCACGTGGGACCCCATGCACGGCGAGCCGTTGCAGCTCATCCCCTTCGCTCACCGCGAGGAAATCTGCCGGTTTCTCAACGAGGGCCGGGGCGAAAAGGACTTCCAGGTCTCGATCGAGGGGGACGTCTGCCCCCTGTCGCGGTGGTACTTCCGCGACCGCCTCCAGAAGTTCGACGGCGACTGGACCCGGGTCCTCCAGACCGTGGTCGTCAAGCGACTGTTCCTCTCCGAGCAGGACCGCATCGGCATCGGCACCTTCCAGCCCAAGGATGAGAAGAACCAGGACTCCACGGAACTGACCGGCGACATCAACTACCGCAAGATCGCCGAGTACGGCACCGAAAGCGATCCGCGGGCCTTCAACTTCGACGGCGAGTTCAACGTCGCCAACCGCGGACTGATCGAGTTCATCGAAGTCCTCAAACTCGACGTGGCCTTCCTGTACGACCTGCTGGGGGCCTCTCAGGAGCACAAGATCAAGCCCAAGAAGTTCGCTCAGACCGACATCGATACCGTCATCATCGGCCACACCAACGAACCGGAGTACAAAAAGCTCCAGTCCAATGAGTTCATGGAGGCCCTCCGCGACCGCACCATCAAGATCGACATCCCCTACGTCACCGTCCTGAACGAGGAGATCAAGATCTACCAGAAGGACTACAACCCCCAGCGCGTCCGCGGCAAGCACATCGCCCCCCACACCCTGGAAGTGGCTGCCATGTGGGCAGTGCTCACGCGGCTGGAGCAGCCCAAGCATCACGGCCTCACCCTGATGCAGAAGCTCAAGCTCTACAACGGCAAGACCCTCCCCGGCTTCACCGCCGAAAACGTCAAGCAGCTCCGCAAAGAAGCTAAGCACGAAGGCATGGAGGGCATCTCCCCCCGCTACGTTCAGGACAAGATCTCCAACGCCCTCGTCGTCAACACCGAAGCCACCAGCCTCAACCCGTTCATGGTGCTCAACGAACTGGAAGCGGGCCTGCGGCACCATTCCCTGATCGGCAGCGATGAGGTCCGCGAGCACTATCGCCAGCTCATCGCCGTCGTGAAGGAGGAGTACACCGACATCGTGAAAAACGAAGTCCAGCGCGCCATCGCCGCCGACGAGGATGCCCTCGCCCGCCTGTGCGGCAACTACATCGACAACGTCAAGGCCTACACGCAGCGCGAAAAGGTCAAAAACAAGTTCACCGGCCAGGACGAGGAACCGGACGAGCGGCTGATGCGGTCGATCGAGGAGAAGATCGACATCCCCGAAAGCCGCAAGGACGACTTCCGCCGCGAAATCATGAACTACATCGGCGCCCTGGCCATCGATGGCAAGACCTTCAACTACAAGACCAACGAACGCCTGCAGAAGGCCCTGGAGATGAAGCTGTTCGAAGATCAGAAGGACTCGATCAAGCTCACCTCGCTCGTTTCGCAGGTGATCGACAAGGACACGCAGGAGAAGATCGACATCGTGAAAAGCCGCCTGATCCGCAACTACGGCTACAACGACGAATCGGCCACCGACGTCTTGCAGTACGTGGCCAGCATCTTCGCCCGCGGGGACGTGAAGGATGAGTCCAAGAAGTAGATTCGGAAGCTTTCGCCGCCACGGCTCGGTTGAGCCGCGACCCGCAGGGGAGCGCTCCCGGAAGTCCTTCGCGGGCAGCGAGATCAGGAGCGCGTCCCGCTCCACTTCCACGACGCCGGAGCCTCACGCGCTCCCTCCCCTCTCAGGCGGCACAGGTCTGTCCGCCGCTGGTGAGGCACGCGGGGCGTTCGCTCCCGGATCGCCTGTTGCGGAGCTTGTCCTCGCGCGTTCTGCGCAGCTCCGCAGCGGGTTATGCCAGCATCTCCTTGAGCACCGAGGGTGGGGCGAAGTCGTACTTCAGCGGCTCCATCGAGTACGTCGCCCGCCCCTGCGACAGGCTGCGGACGTGAGTGGAGTAGCCGAACATGTTGGCCAGGGGGACCTCCGCGGCCAGAGCGGTGAGATGGCCGCGGGGTTCGCTCCCCAGAATCCGCGCGTGCCGCGCGGCCAGATCGGCCTGGATGTTCCCCAGAAACTCCGGCGGGGTGACCACCTCCAGCTTCATGATCGGTTCGAGCAGTCCGATCTGGGCCTGATTGAGGACGTTCTGGACGGCATGGGAACAGGCCGCGCGGAGGGCGAGTTCCGTCGTTTCCCCCTGTCGGTAATCGACGCGGCGGACGATCAGCCGCACGTGCATCAGCGGATAGCCGACGATGCCGCCCCCCTGGGCGGATTCCAGGACGAACTGCGGCAGCATCCGCATCAGCTCGGGCGGGAGGTCGTCGGGCTTGAGTTCACTGGCGATGGCGATCGGTTCGTCTCCCTGATACGGCTCGATCCGCAGCCGGACGCGGGCTGACTCGGTCACCCCCTGAGCGGAGCGGTGGAACTCCCCCTCCGCCTCGGCCGGCGCCAGCACCGTCTCTCGATAGGAGACGCGGGGTTTGTGGACGCGGACGTTGAGCTTCATCTCGTCCCGGAGCTTGTGGCAGATGATCTCCAGGTGGAGCTCTCCCATTCCGCTGATCAGGGTCTGGCCGGTCTCCTCGTTGACACGGGCGCGGAAGGTGGGGTCCTGCTTGGCGAGAACCTTCAGGGCGTCTTCGAGCTTTTTGCGGTCGGCGGAGGAGTCCGGCTCGATCGCCATGGAGATGACGGTTTCGGGGAAAGTGATCGACTCCAGCAGGATGGGATGCTTGGGATCGCAGAGAGTGTCTCCCGTGACGACTTCCTTGGGGCCGATGACCCCCACGATGTCGCCGGCTTCCACCATCTCCGTTTCAATCTTTTCCCGGGCGTCCGCCTGGATGTGCCAGAGCTGGCTGATCATCTCCTTTTTCCCGGTGCGGGGGTTGAGCATCCGCGTGCCGCTTTTGAGCACGCCGGAATACACCCGCACAAAACAGAGATCGGCGTGCTTGTCGGCCACGATCTTGAAGATCAGCCCGGCGAAGGGTTCGTTGTTGTCGGTGTTGCGAATCTGTTCGAGAGGGTCCTTCTTGCCGGGATTGGGATGCACGCCGCGGACGGGGGGGATGTCCAGCGGGCTGGGCAGGTACCGCACCACCCCGTCCAGCAGCGGCTGCACGCCGCAGTAGTGCAGCGACGATCCGCAGAACGTCGGCTGCACCTGCATGTTGAGCGTGGCCTTGCGCAGCACCGCGTGGATGTTCTCCGCCGGGACCTCCTTCCCTTCCAGGTACGCCTGCATCACCGCGTCGTCGAACATGGAGACGACGTCCATCAGTTTCGAGCGCCATTTTTCGGCCCATGGCCGGTGACGCTCGGGAATCTCCGTGATCTGATAGTTCTTACCCAGCGATTCGGCGTCAAAGTACAGCGCCTTCTGTTCGATGACGTCGATGATCCCCTCGAAGGCGTGGCCGGCTTCCATCGGCACGGTGAGAGGGACCGGCTCGGCGTGCAGCCGCTTGCGAATCTGTTCCAGCGTCCGCTCGAAGTCGGCCCCGATGCGATCCATCTTGTTGATGAAGCACAGCCGGGGGACATGAAAGTTGTCTGCCTGCCGCCAGACGGTCTCGCTCTGCGCCTCGACCCCCTCGACGGCGCTGAAGACGACAATCGCCCCGTCCAACACGCGGAGGCTCCGCTGCACTTCGGCCGTGAAATCGACATGGCCGGGGGTGTCGATGAGGTTGATGGTGCAGTCCTGCCAGCGGCAGGTGACGGCGGCGGAGTAGATGGTGATGCCCCGGCGGGCCTCCTCGGGGTCAAAATCGGTCTCCGTGGTCCCTTCGTCGACGTTCCCCATTTTGTGGGTGGCGCCGGTGTAGAACAGAATCCGTTCGGTGGTCGTCGTCTTCCCTGCGTCGATGTGGGCGACGATCCCGAGGTTCCGGAGTTTGTCAATCGCGCGAGCCATCAAAAACCTCGGTCCGTGGTCGAGCAGACCGCCCGACTTCATCAAAGAAGCCCACGGGACCTCCCGCGGGCAGGCGGATTGTAGCAGATTCGCCGCGGGGGGCAGGGAACGAGCCGCCTGCGGTCGGCGAACGACGGTGGCGCGCGGACCGGGCGGGCGCAGCCGCAGCGAGAGGTGCCGCCTCAGTTGTCCTGGCCCGTGGTGCAGCTTTCGCACCGCCCTTTGAGCAATATTTCGGTGATCGTCCCGATCGCCTTGGCCCGTCGCTTGGAGGCGGGAGTAAACTCCAGTTCTTCCAGGCAAGTGACGCTGCCGCAGTCCACACACACGAAGTGGGGGTGCTGATCGGCGTCGGGGTTGTGGGGGTCCCGAGCCTCGAACCGCCACAGATGATCCCCCAGTTCGGTACGGGAGACGAGTCCCGCGTTCGCAAGGTCGTTCAGATTGCGGAAGATCGTCGCCTTGTCGAAGCCCAGCGGCACCAGTTTCTCGGCCAGTTCCGCATGGGTCAGCGGTGCCGTGGCGCGTTGGAGCTCTTGCAGCACGGCGATCCGCGCCGGAGTTCCCCGCAAGCCGGACTGACGGATTCGGGCGCGAATCTGAGCAATGTCGGCGGGGGTGCGCTTGACCATGGGGGACGTCGCCGCAAAGGGACCCGGCCCGAAGTGAGCCGTCTGACTTCAGATGATAGTCTACCGTCGGGACCGCATCCAATTCCTGCAAGTCGCTTGCAGATGGGCGCACGGTCGGAACGCCTCCGGCGTCGCTGGGGGACCTCATGCAGTCCCGCAGGACGGGAGTAGATTATTCGAGGACGCGGCCGGCACGCCGGCGAAGCAGGATGGCACTTGAGCCATCGCCCCCCATGCATTACGACAGTTCCGTTCCCGCGGCGAGGTGCGCACCCCGGCGGGCGAGTGCAGGGAGCGTTCGTTCCCGCCGTTGCCGCCAGATGCCCCCCTCTGGCGAATGAATCTTGCCCCCGGAACAGCACCGTCACCGGCCATGTCCTCTTCGCACTCCGCACCGCTGCGCGTCCGACTGCGACCGGATCTGGTCGCCGTGCCGGTCGATGCTCCGCGCGGCCGGCATTGGCACGTCAAGGACCCGCTCTCGCTGCGATTCTTCCGCTTCGATGCGCGCGAGTGGTTTTTGCTCCAGCGGCTGGAGGAACAACCAACCCTCGACCAGTTGCTCGCCGCGCACAACCGGCAGTTTGCCCCGTGGCATCTGTCGGCCCGGCAACTGCTGTTCTTTCTGGACGAGGCTCGCCGCAACGGCCTGTTGATCTGCGATGCCTCTGTGTGGGCGGATGCGGAGGGAGACGAGGGTGCACGGCGGAAACAGCTCTCACGTTGGCTGGCCCGGCTGGGCAAATGGAACGTCCTGGCGATTCGGCTCCCCGGTCTCGATCCCGACCGGTGGCTGGACGCCGCTTATCCCTTGGTGGCCTGGATGTTCAGCCGCTGTGTCCTGGGATTGAGCGGCATGATCCTCCTGGCAGCAACCCTGCTCGTCCTGGTGCGATTTGACGAGTTTGTGGACCGCCTCCCCGACCGGACGGCGTTTTTTACCCCGCAGACGGCGTTGTGGCTGGCAGCGGCTCTGGCAATCAGCAAGGTGTTGCACGAACTGGCGCACGCCTTTGCCTGCAAGCATTTCGGCGGCGAATGCCATGAACTCGGGGTGCTGCTGCTGGTGTTCGTTCCGTGCCTGTATTGCAACGTCTCCGATTCGTGGCTGCTGGCCCGTCGCCGCGAACGGATGTGCATTACCGCCGCAGGGATGTGGATGGAACTGCTGCTGGCGGCGGGGGCGACGTTCGTGTGGTGGCTGGCCGACGACGGCCCCCTGCGGATGGGCGCCCTCTCGCTGATGCTCGTCTGTTCCGTCAATACGCTGCTGCTCAACGGCAACCCATTGATGCGGTACGACGGCTACTATCTGCTCTCCGATCTGGTGCGCGTGCCGAACCTGTCGGCCGAGGCAGCGCGGGTGGCGGCGGAGACGTGGCGACGGTGGGGGCTGGGACTCTTCGACGCCTCTCCCCCGCGCCCCGGCGAGCCCCGCGGTTGGCTGCTGGGATATGCCGTCGCCAGTTTTCTGTATCGCTTGTTCCTGGCGGGGGCAATCCTGCTGGGAGTGCACGCCCTGGGCCGCGCCTTTAGACTCCAGGTGCTGGCGTGGATCATCTCGCTGCTGACGCTCACCAACCTCGTGTCGCCGCTGGTCATTGTCGCTGCACGACCGCTGCTGCGCCGGGCGGAACGCCGGCGGGTTTCCCCGGCTCATGCGCTCGGCACGCTGCTCGTACTGGCGGCGGTGGCGGGAGGGCTGCTGGTGATCCCGCTCCCGTATCACCTGTATGCCCCGTTCGTCATCGAAGCTGACGAAGCGGAGCGGGTGGTGGCGACAGTTCCCGGCCGGCTCGTCGAGGCCCTCCCGGTCGGAAGCCGCGTCGCCCCGGGAGACGTCGTGGCGCGGTTGGAGAATCCCCCCTTGTCACTGCGGCTGGCGATGTTGCAGGCCCGCAAGAGTCTGTTGGAACAACAGCTTGCCGGGTATCTCGCGGTGCGGGGCGAACACGAGGAGACCGCCGTCCGCATTCCCGCCACGCGCGAAGCGATCGCCGATCTGGAGCAGCAGATCCGTACGCTTGCCGCCCAGCTTGGCCGGCTCGAATTGCGCGCCACCCGCGCGGGAACGATCCTCTCTCCTCCCAACGTCCCTCGCCTCCCTGCGGAGCCGGACGAACTCCCTCTCTGGGATGGTTCACCGCTCGAGGAGGCCAACCTGGGTTGCTATCTGGAGACCGGCGCCCCGGTGTGCCTGGTGGGGAATCCGAGCCGGGTTTCCGCCACGGTTCTCGTGTCGCAGGCCGAGCTGCCGTTTGTGCGGCACGGCCAGCGGGTCGATCTGCTGCTCTCGGGTTTGTCGGACCGGACTCTCCCCGGCGTGGTCGCAGAGGTCTCCCCCGTGCCGGTCGACGTTCTGCCCCGCGAGCTCGCCGCCCGGCGCGCCCTGCCGACCGATCCGAACTCTCCGCAGAATCCGCGGCCGCTGGAACCCATCTACCGCGTGCGGGTGACGCTGGACGAGAGTGGCGTTGCTCCACCGCTGCGCTGGGCGACGGGCGAGGCGCGCATCCGGCTGGCGTCGGAGCCGCTCGCCTACCGCCTGTGGCGCAGTGCCCGGCGGACGTTCCACTTTCAGTTGTGACCCACGCGAATGGGAGGGGAGAGGGCCGGAACGATGGAAAAACCACCATGCAGAGTGGTTGCGTGCCGCTCTGCACACCGCCTCTCTGAAATTGCCCGAGATGCAGATGGACCTTGTCCGCTGCACGAGTCCCAGGACAACGAGATGGCGCTCCGACCTATTCTCCATCCTGTCCCTATCGGGTGCATTCGACCGGAACAAATCGAAAGCTGCTGGAATAGCTCCCCCACAAACTGGTCTCGACGCCATTTCGCGTGGAAGCGGTGTAGGATTCTTGCCCGGGTTCGATCTGGATGCGAACGACGCCGCGCTCCCCCGGATGGAGAACGCCGGCGTGAACGGCCGCGGCCGGAAGACTCGAATCCGACGTGTACAGGTCCGTTCCCCACACACTCCCCAGGGTGTGGCCGGTCAGCACGGTGACGAGTCCTGTTCCCGGCTGAAGCAACTGGGTGTCCGCAAGGTCCGACAATCTCACCCCGACTATGGCCGGATCATCCCCGGAGTACAACGTGGGAGGGACGGAGACGAAGTGGGGGGCGTCCGGGAGTTCCGCCAGCGGGGCGAGGCGAAAGCTTCCTCCCCAGGGGCCGTAACCGGAGGAGGTGACGCCGTGCCGCTCGCTCCCTTCGAAGGCATCGCGCGGCCCGCCAATCCAGACGACGACATCGGCGGTTTCACCGGGTTTGACCAGCCCAGCATGGACGGCTGCTGCGCCCAGAGCGGAGTCGTCCGTGTACACGTCCGTTCCCCAGACGGAACCGTCGAGGGTGCCGGTCACCTTGATCCGCACGGCCAGATTGAGGCACCCCCGCAGGTCGGCGAGGGTGGCGGCCGTCGGTGAGACCTCGGGAGGGAAGGCAACCGGAACGCGGGGCTGCGGGCTGGGGAGCGGCGCCGGCGGAGCCCCCAGGGCGGTGAGGACTTCCGCGAGGGCGGCGGCATCGGCCGGCCGGCCGTCGGCCAGGGCGGTGTAATACAGGGCCATCAGCCGCAGGAGCGTCTCTCGTCCCACACGGATCTCGCCGTCGGAGCGAACCGCGATGACGAAGCGACGTCCCTGACGGAGGTGCACCTGTGCACCGTTCCTTCCTCCCCGAGTGAGATGCGCACCAATGGATTCGGTGCGATAAATGGTCTCAGTGCGAACGACCGCTTCGTGGGGGTCTGCGACCCTCTCGATCTCTTCATCGAATCCCGGGGTTGCGCGCGGGGAGGAACCCCGATCGGGATGAGAGAGCATCCCTGCTCCTTCCCCCCAGCTCGCGGCGGGGACCAAGGCCAGCGTGACGCTCGCCAGCAGGACGGCCAACCACCGAGGTCGAGCCATGAACTCTGCTGAGAGGAACATGGGAAGTCCCCTTTCCAAAGAGTGCTGAGAAACGGTTTGACGTGGCTGCCCTCGCGGGGAGGCGAACCAGACCTCTCCCGATTGGCTTGCCCTCCACTGGTCGGCCTGTGAGTGGGACGCTGGGAAACTCCCTCTTGTTCCTGAAAAACGGGCATTACCTGAGCCAGGAACCTGTGCAACTTTCAACACGCTCTCCCCCGCGGGGGAGAGCGTGGCCGCAGGCCGGGCGAAGCAGCGAATTCCCGGAGCATCGCGCACCCCTCACCCCGGCCCTTCGTCCCTGGAGCAAGGGGAGAGAATCCCGCCGACGCCGTCGGCAAGATTGGGTTGGAGTCCTCTTCCCGGGAGCAGCGGAGAGGGAGGTGGTACGAACAGCCGCACGTTTCAGGAAGGGAGGCAGGCGATTCCGATGGCGGCGGTCGAGCGCCGCCGCCAGCAGCATCGCGACGTGTCCGCCCCTCCCAGCCGTCTCGACCGTGCGGGTCGATCCATCACCGCTCCGGTACGTGCTCGATCAGCCGACGAATGATCTCGTCGACCTGAACCCCTTCGGCCTCGGCGCGGTAGTTGACGAGGATGCGGTGCCGAAGCACGGGGGGGGCCAGGGCCTGGATGTCGTGGAGGGAGACGTGAGCGCGGCCTTCAATCAGGGCGCGGGCCTTGGCCCCCAGGACCAGATACTGCGAGGCCCGCGTCCCAGCTCCCCAACTGACCCACTGCCGGACGAAATCGGGCGCAGACTCCGACTTGGGACGCGACGCCGCCGCCAGTCGCACGGCATAGTCGATCACCTCGGCAGCGATGGGGACCTTGCGGACGATGTCGTGGAAGGCGAGCACGTCTTCGCCGGTGAGGACGGGGAGAATCGGCTCCGGCTGCGCAGCGGTGGTCCGCCGGACGACTTCCACTTCATCGGCGTGGGGGAGATAGTCGATGACGACGTTGAACATGAAGCGGTCAAGCTGGGCCTCGGGGAGAGGATACGTCCCCTCCATCTCGATCGGATTCTGGGTGGCCAGGACGAAGAAGGGCTCTTCCAGAGGATAGCGCCGGCCGGCGGTGGTGACCTGGTGCTCCTGCATCGCTTCCAGCAGGGCGGCCTGAGTTTTGGGGGGAGTGCGGTTGATCTCGTCGGCCAGCAGGACGTTGGCGAAGATCGGCCCCTTGACGAAGACCATTTCGCGGCGGCCGGCGTCGGTCTCCTCGAGGATTTCCGTGCCGGTGATATCGGCCGGCATCAGGTCGGGAGTGAACTGGATGCGCTGGAACTTGAGTTCAAAAATCTGAGCGATCGACTTGACGAGCAACGTCTTGGCGAGTCCCGGTGCGCCCGTAATCAGGCAGTGTCCACCGGCGAACAAGGCGATCAGGAGTTGCTCGACCACCTCCTGCTGACCGACGATCGCCTTGGCCAGCTCGGCATCGATCCGTTGCCGCCCTTCGCGCAGCAGGTTGACGATCCGGCGTTCGTTGTCGTAGGCGTCGGCGACGGAAGTCGACATCACAGGTTCCCGGACGAGAAGCGGCGGTTCTGAGGGGACGAGGGAGCGAACGAGCTTCAACGTACCGACCGGCGGGGACCGCGGCAAACCAATCGTCCCGCGCGGGGAGGAACGGCGCTCGGGGCGTTCCCCTCAGACGTGGTAATAGCCGCGATACCATTCGACGAACCGCGGCACCCCCACCTCGATCGGCGTCGCGGGACGAAACCCAACGTCGCGCGTCAGGTCGCTCACATCGGCCCAGGTGGCCGGGACGTCCCCGGGCTGCATCGGGAGGAAGTTCTTCACCGCCGCGCGGCCGAGCGTCTGCTCCAGCACATCGATCAGTCGCAACAGCTCGACCGGCTGGTTGTTGCCGATGTTATACAGCCGGTAGGGGGCGCGGCTGCTGGCAGGATCGGGATGATCGGAATCCCAGTCCGGGTCAGGGGTCGGAGGGTGATCGGCGGTGAGGAGCACGCCGGTGACGATGTCGTCGATGTAGGTGAAGTCCCGCTGCATCCGCCCCTCGTTGAAGACGTCAATCGGCTCTCCGGCGAGGATCGCCTTGGTGAACAGGAACAGCGCCATGTCGGGTCGACCCCACGGACCGTAGACCGTGAAGAACCGCAGACCGGTGGTGGGGAGCCCGTACAGATGGCTGTAGGCGTGGGCCATCAGTTCGTTGGCCTTCTTGGTGGCGGCATACAGGTTGAGGGGGTGGTCGACGTTGTGCCGCACCGAGAACGGCATCTGCGTGTTCGCCCCGTACACTGAACTGGACGAGGCATACACGAGGTGTCCGACGCCGGCGTGGCGGCAACCCTCGAGAAGGTTGGCAAAACCGACCAGGTTGCTGTCGATGTAGGCCTGGGGGTGCTCGAGCGAATGCCGCACGCCGGCCTGGGCGGCCAGATGAATCACCACGTCGAAGGTCCGATGCTGAAACAGCGCCACCATCTGCCGGCGGTCGCTGATGTCGAGCAGGTGAAATTCAAAATTGGGTTCGCCTTCGATCTCGCCCAGACGGTGCTGCTTGAGCCGCACGTCGTAGTAGTCGTTGAGGTTGTCGAGGCCGACGACCTCGTCCCCCCGCAGGAGCAGCCGCCTGGCGACATGAAAACCAATGAAACCGGCAACGCCGGTGACGAGGATGCGCGGCATGGATATTCCCTGGCCCGACAGGAGATGGTAGACAACAACGCAGAGTCGGCCGCCGCCATCGGGCGGTCAGATCGTCCAGAGGCCCGTGGATTGTGTGTGCACGACCTCGATGTGGGGACGCGGCTCGGCCGGGACGAGCCGGAATTTCAGCGGGACAATCGCGCTCTCCAGCCATTCCGACCGCTCTGGCGTGGAACGACCAACGAGGGTCAGGACGTCTTCGTGCAACCGGTACAGTTCCAGGGCCCGGGGATCGCGGTCGACCAGCAGCACTTCCCGCGTCTTGATCCGCGCATAGAACCCCAGTTTCTCGCGGGTGCGGTCCCCCGGGCTGAGGACCTTCACTGCCAGGTCCGGGCCCCCGTACCAGAAGACGTCGTGGTTCTCAGCCGGGTTGTCGTGGAGATACACGACCACGTCGGGACAGCGGTAGTGGCGTTTCCAGTTCCGCCGCCGGTCGGAGACGTTGACGCCGGGACGTACCTTGCCGCGGCTCTCCCGTTGAATCACCTCAAACAGAATGGATGTCCACCCGGCGACCAATTCCTGGTGCTCGTCGTTGGGCTGCGTCTTGATGACGTAGTCTCCGTCCCAGACTTCGTCCCAGCGGTCGAGACCCCGGGCGCGGCGCTCGGCGAGGAGCTCGCGGCTGAGCTCCGGATCAAGGATCGTCGTCGCCATGGGTCGCCTCCGTTGAAGCCATCGGTCCGACCGTCTAGCGTATCGGGGCATCGATTGGCCGGTCAATCGGCCTGGTCCGTCTTCTCTCACCTCTCGCTCCTCAACAGCCATGCGCCGATTCTTCCCGCTGCTGATGATCGCGGCGACCCTGTGCAGGTGGGCCAGCAGCCCCGCCGCCGACCGCCCCAACATCCTGTTCATCTTCACGGACGATCACGCTTCACACGCCATCAGCGCGTACGGTTCCCGCATCAACCAGACGCCGAATCTGGACCGCATCGCCCGGGAGGGGATGCTGTTTCGCAACTGTTTCTGCACGAACTCCATCTGCGGCCCGAGCCGCGCCGTCATCCAGACCGGGAAGTACAGCCACAAGAACGGCTTTTTGATGAACGGGGACAAGTTCGACGGGACGCAGCCGACTTTTCCCAAGATGCTGCAAGCCGCCGGTTACCAGACGGCCGTCATCGGCAAATGGCACCTCGGCGAGCACATGCCCCCGCAGGGCTACAATTACAGCGAAGTGCTGATCGGCCAGGGACCCTATTACAACCCGCCGGTGCTGAAAGATGCCGACGGCTCAGGCCGGCAGGTGCGGGTGAAGTACACCGGCTATACCACGGACATCATTACGGACCTGGCGCTCGATTGGCTGCAGAACGGCCGGGACCCGTCCAAGCCGTTTATGCTCATGTACCAGCATAAAGCTCCCCACCGGGAATGGGAGCCGGGGCCGAAACATCTGACGCTGTACAATGACGTTACTATCCCGGAGCCGGTGAATCTGTTCGACGATTATGCCACGCGCGGCCGCGCAGCCCGCGAGCAGGACATGACCATCGCCCACACGCTGACGCCGCGGGACCTCAAGCTGGTTCCCCCGCCCAACCTGACCCCGGAGCAACTGGCCGCGTGGAACGCGGCGTATGAACCGCAGAATGAGGAGTTCCGCCGGGCGAATCTCCAAGGGGACGACCTGGTGCGGTGGAAGTACCAGCGGTACATCAAGGACTACCTGCGGTGCATCGCGTCCGTCGATGAGAACGTCGGCCGTGTGCTGGACTATCTCGATCAGTCCGGCCTGGCGCAAAACACGGTCGTGATCTACTCCTCGGACCAGGGATTCTATCTGGGGGATCATGGCTGGTTCGACAAGCGCTTCATGTACGAGGAGAGTTATCGGCAGCCGCTGCTGATCCGCTGGCCGGGAGTGGTCCAACCCGGCTCCATCGATGAGCACCTGGTCTCGAACATAGATTTCGCGGAGACGTTTCTGGAGATGGCGGGGGTGAAGATTCCCGACGACATGCAGGGGCGGAGCCTGGTCCCGCTCCTGAGAGGCGAGAACCCGCCCGACTGGCGGAAGAGTCATTATTATCATTACTATGAATTTCTGAACGACCGGCCGACGCCGCACATGGTCCGCCGGCATTACGGCGTCCGCACCGATCGTTACAAGCTGATCCACTTCTATAATCTCGACGAGTGGGAGCTGTACGACCTGCAGACCGATCCGCACGAGATGCGCAACTTGTACGGCGAGCCGCAGTATGCCGAAGTGGTGAAGCAACTCCAGGCGGAGATTCTCCGCCTGCAAAAGGAGCTGGAGGTGCCGGACGACCGCGGATCGGTCGAGAAGGATCCCCCCTCGTTGCGGGCGCGGCAGAATCGCCGATAGACCAGGCTCCGAACGCTACCTCGCCGACGCAGCCGCCGGCCGGGCGAACCGCTCCAAGGCCATGTGTTGGAGCGTTCGCAGGTCGAGCTTCCCGCTGCCGAGCACGGGAATCTTCTCGACCTCCACAAAGCTCTCCAGGTCCGGCAGCCAGAGGTTCGGTAGGCCGACGTTCTGGAGTTCCTTGAGGACCTCCTCGACCGGGCGTTTCAACGGCAGATGCAGCACCACCAGCCGCTCCCCCTTGTCCGAATCGGGGACGGCGGTGACGGCGACCTTGAGCTGCGGGTCCTCGGGATCGAAGTCCCGCTCGATGATCCGCGCGAGTTCTTCTTCAATGCGGATGTGCGGGACCATTTCGCCGCCGATCTTGGAGAAGCGGCTCATGCGGCCGGTGATCTGGATGAACCCGTCGGAGTCGATCCTGGCGAAATCGCCGGTGACGTACCAGCCATCGCGGATGACAGCGGCGGTCTTCTCCGGCTGGTGCAGGTAGCCGCGCATGACGTTGGGTCCCTTGATGAGCAGCAGCCCTTCCGTGTCGGCGCCGAGGTCCTCCCCAGTGTCGGGATCGACGACGCGGGCGGCGACGCCGGGGATGGGGCGGCCGACGGTCCCGGGTTTCTGGCCGAGCTGCGTGGTGCTGCCGCTGCGGTGCGGCGGGATATTGCATGAGACCACCGGCGAGAGTTCGGTCGTCCCGTACCCTTCCATCGGAAAGACGCCGAACTTCTCCTCGAACTGGCGGGCCAGGTCCTGGGGGAGCTTCTCCGCGCCGACGACCACCAGATCGAGCTTGGAGAATTGCTCCGGCGTGCACCGTTTGAGGTACATCTTGAGGAACGTCGGCGTGGCGAGCAGGATCGTCATGCCGTGCTGCTGGGCCAGCGCGCCGACCGTCTTCGCATCGAGCGGGTTGAAGTGGTACACCGCCTTGCCGTCAAAACACTGCACCAGCCACAGGCACACGGTGTAACCGAAGGAATGGAAGAACGGCAGCACCCCCAGCAGGCAATCCTCCTGTTTGAGGTTGAGAATCTGGTCCACGGCGGCCAGGTTGCTGGCGATATTGGCGTGGGAGAGCATCACCCCTTTCGGTTCGCCGGTGGAACCGGAGGTGAAGATGATCGTCAACAAGTCGTCGGGGTCGATGCGAGTCAGCCCCAGCAGCCGCTCCAGCAGCCACACCGGCAGCACTGCACCCCCCAGGGCGGCCAGCCCTTTGTCCACTGCGGAGATGCGGGATTTGAGGTCCTCCAGACAGACGAATTCAGCCCCTTCGAGGGTTACGGGTTTCTTCTCCAGGAACTTGCGGCTGGTGAGGACGTGGCGGATGTCGGCCGCGCGGACGCAGTGATTGAGGACTTCATCCGAGAGGGTGTAATTGAGATTGGTGGAGGTGCGGCCGCACAGGGCCAGGGCCAGATTCGCCAGCGCCCCTCCCACGGAGGGGGGGAGCAGCACGCCCACGGTCTGTTCGTTCGGGGCGAGGACTTCGCGCAGGAGCACCCGCCTGAGGGCCAGCGCGGCAATCAGGGTCCTCTGGGCGGTCAGCTCCAGTCCGGAGGAATCCGCCAGCTTGACACGGGAGCGGTTCCGCCGGCACTGGCGGAGGAACTGGCGGACGGGGATCAAACGCCGGGAGGTGTTCATCAGTTCGACCTCCGAGCCGAGTTGTTCGACGGCCTGCCGCACCTCGAAGACGGTGCGCGGAGCGGCCATCGGTTTACCAAACAGGACCGTGACGGGGTATGGCAGTTTGCGGGGGAGCTTCCAGAAATACTTCCCCCCCTCGAAGCTGAAGATGCTCCCCCACAGGCCATGCAGAAACGCCGGGATCACGGGTGCGCCGGTCCCTTCCAGGATTTTGAGCATGCCGCGGTTGAAGGACTGGAGTTGCCCGGTGCGCGTCAAGGCCCCTTCGGGAAAGATGCACACGAGTTCTCCCTCCAGCAGGGCCTGTCGCGCCGTTTGCAGCGACTGCACCAGCGCCCGCGGACCGGCCTCCGCCTTGATGGGGATGACGCGCATCGTCTTGCCGAGCCAGCGCAGCACGGGCATCTCGGCGAAGTCGGCATACACCACGAACCGCACCATCCGCGAACTGCTGGAGAGCAGGATCAGCCCATCCACGTAGGTGACGTGGTTGGAGACGATCAGGGCCCCCCCCTTGTCCGGCAGGTGCTCGCGGCCGATGATCCGCACGCGGTACAGGGTGTGGGTTCCCAGCCACATCACGAACCGCACGAACGCCGCCGGCAGCAACCGGAACACATACACGGCCACCGGGATCGTCAGCAGCCCCGCCACCATGAAAATCTCCGCGCTCGTCAGCCCCACTCCCCGATGCAGGAGATAGAACAACCCGCACGAAAGCAGAATGCCGACGAACGTCAGGAAGTTGCTGCCGGCCAGAATGGTCCCCCGCGTCTCGTCGGAACTCTGGTATTGCAGGTAAGCCTCCAGGGGGATGTCGAACAGCCCGGCCGAGACCCCCAACAGAAACAGTCCCAGGCAACTGGCGAAAAATGCCCCCTGTTCCAGGTGGATGAGTGAGTGATTGCCCCCCGCCGAGGCAACAAACGTCCATAGCGACCCGGCGATGATGCCCATCGCCCCCAACGGGACGATCCCCAGCTCCACCTTGCCGTCGGACCAATAACCGGCCAGCACACTGCCGCAACCCAGGCCCGCCACCAGCACGGCCATCAAGATACCGATTTCGGCCTTGGGGAGTCCGAGAATCTCCTCCCCAAAGGGATCGATGTTGAGCTGGGCCAGCGACGCCAGGAACCAGAAGAATGCAATCCCCAGGGCCGTCCGCGCCAGCCGGACATCGGAGAACAACAACCGCAACGCCGGCACCGTTTTCGTCACGGGATTCCACTCCATCCGCCGGGTCGGATTGGCAACCGGCAAGGGGCGAATCAGCAGGCTGGAGAGTGTGCCGACGGCGGCGACTCCGACGAGTGCCAGCATCGCCGGCCAAACGTCCGCGATGGCCCGCGGTGCATGGGCAGGGACGCCTCCGGGCGGCTCAATCACTCCGAACAGCCAGAATCCGCCGATCGTCCCCAGGGCGGCCGCCACGACGGTCGCCAGCCCCATGATCCCATTCCCGTTGGAGAGCTGGTCCGGCCGCAGCATCTCCGGTAACGACCCAAACTTGGCGGGGGCGAACAGCGCGCTCTGGGCCCCCATCAGGGTCACCACGGTGAATAACAGGGGCAGATGGCCAAGCAGGATCGCCGCCGTCCCCACGATCATCAACACGATTTCGGCCACCTTGCAGCCCACGATCACGCTCCGCTTGCTGAAACGGTCGGCCAGCGACCCGGCCGCGGGGGCAAGCAGTAAATAGGGGATCGTGAAGCAGATTCCGCCGAGGACCAGCGCCCCGGTGGAACCTAACTCCGGAGCCTTTTGACCGATGGGGACCGCCAGCCAGCGAAACAGGTTGTCGTTGAGCGCCCCCAGAAACTGCGTGGCGACCAGCGCGAGGAAACTGCGCGAGGAGATGGTCCCCTCCCGGTCGCCCCCTGCCGGGACCGGAGCAACCAGTTCTGGGATTGGGGCGGTCATCGCCTGTTCCTTAACCTCAATGTTGACAACCCGTTACAGAAAGATTGTTTCTGTGGTGGGGGAGTGTTCCGTCAACGACGAAGATCGGCCGGGGACGAGGGAATGGTCCCTCGCCCGGCCGGACATCGCTCCCTTCGGCCGGACCTGCTCCCCCGAGCAGGTGAGGCGTCTTCGGCAGGAGAGTATCACGCCTGTTCCCGGACGCGACACACGCGGTTGCCCATTGGTCGGACGAAGATTGCCACACCGGTCGTGCTCCCACGGAGTGCTCAGCCGCGAATGAATCTGATCGCGCCCCTCGGTCAATGTCGCTCTCCATCGGCGAGGGGTCGGGAGGACTGTGCCCCTCTTCGAGGTCAAAGTGACCTCCAGGGGCGTGCGGACGGATTCTGATCCAGTCTCCGGCGGGGAGCAAGACGCGATTTTCCGCAGGCTGGCTTGAAGCGGCTGCAAAGGTTCGCATAGTGTCCATGCAGGGTCGGGAGCCTGCGAAACCGCAGATTTCGACGACCGATCACGAATGTGAAAGGACGTTTGAGGTCGCCCTCCGCAGTTCGACGAGCCACAAGCTCACGAGGGTCATTCCCTCCGCGCCCTCCTCCTCACGCGAACCATTCCCGACTGCACTCCTGCCGTCTCCCCCTCAGGACAGATTCGCCACGTGCCTGATCCGCTGACCACTTCCCTCGCCGCTTACCTGTTCCTGCTGCTCGCCGTGCAACTGGCACTCAAGTGGTGGGTGATCCGGCATATCCGCCGCCCGCTCCCTGCGTTGCTGGCGGACGACGAATGCCCCCTGGCGCTGGTGGTGTTGTGTCTGCGGGGAGGGGATCCGTTTTTGCACAAGTCGCTGGGCCTGCTCATCGACCAGGATTATCCCCGCTACCGCATCCGCATCGTGATCGATTCCCCGGAGGACGAAGCCCACCAGTATGTCCGCGACGTTCTCGGCGAGACGCCTCCTCCCCACGTCGAAGTGCGAACCCTGGCCGAGCGGTATGCCACGTGCAGCTACAAGATGAGCGGCATCCTGCACGGCACCCAGGACCTGCCGGAAGGGACCGCGCTCGTTGCCCTCATGGACGGCGACACCGTGCCTCATGCCACGTGGCTCCGGGAACTCGCGACGCCCATCGTCCGCGAAGGGGCCGGGGTCTCCACGGGGAACCGGTGGTACGCGCCGCACCGCGCCACGCTGGGGAGCATGTGCCGCTTCTGGTGGAACGCCTGCCTCCTGCCGCTGATGACCCTGTTTCGCATCCCCTGGGGTGGAACCATGGCGGTCCGCAGCGACCTCATCCGCGACGAGGAACTGCGCCGCCGTCTGCGCCATGCCTACAGCGAGGACACCACCATCGGCCAGTTCGCCCTCGATCGGGGCGAGCGGATCGCCTTCCCACCGACGTTGATCATCGTCAACCGGGAGGAGATCGGGGTGCGGAGCTTCGTGCAGTTCGACGTGCGGCAGATGATCGCCGCCCGCATCACGCATCACAGTTGGCCGTGGCTATGGCTGCACGGCATCCTGTCGAGCCTTGGGATGATGTATCCGCTGACGTGGCTGCTGTTCGTGCCGGTCGGCTGGCCGGCTGACGCCGCATTTGGACTCTACTACTTCACGATGTGGGGGGGCGAACTGGTTCAGGCCTTCTCCATCCGACGCGTGCTGGCCACTCGCAACGAGCGGATTACGGGGTGGAACGAGGCCAGCCGCTGGTGGTACGCCGCCGTGGCCGTCCTGGTGCTCCCCTACCTCCATCTGGCGGCGGCGATCCATGCCGCCACGCTGCGGCGGGTCTGCTGGCGGGGGGTGTGGTACCGCATTGGAGGTCGCCCGCCGGTGCAGGTCGAGCGGGACGAATGGTCGCAGACACCGGCCGTGATTCAGGCCGGCTGAATCACTTGTTCGCGGCCGGCGGTGTTTCCAGCGGGGCGGAGACTTCGAGCAGATCGACGGCCGGTTGATGATTGCAGAACAACGTCGCCAGCCGACCGTAGGTCTTGCCCCCCACAGGCATATTCAACAGCTTGGCCAGCCCCGGCCCGGCGGTGATCTCCAGGATCGCCCCCAGGTCCACGTGCCGCAGAACGTTGTGGTTGATGAGGATGCGCCCCAGCGGGGTCTGGCAACGCTGGATTTCCTCGCGCACCGCCGGGCTGACGTACTGGAAATCGAACCGGACAATCCCGTACTGGACCGGACGGCCGTCGTCGGAACGGGTGAGCACGATCTGCCGGCAGTAGGTGTCGCCGTCCAATCGCTGCCGCAAGACCGTCACGTTGACCGGACACCCGTGGTACTTCTCCATGGCGACGGTCATGTGCACGTCATGGACAAGGAGTTCCTTGTACGGCTCCGGGGTCTTGGTCTTGGGGATGTAACGGACGTCGGCCAGAAGGGGTTCCTCCTGGGGAAAGAGAGCCAGCAGTCGGCCGAGTTCGTCGAGCGGATTCACAGCCGTCCTCGGAATCGCAGCGGGGGTGGGGAGGGCCTGTTGTTCAAGCGGGATGGTATCAGACGACCGCCGGCGGGGAAACTCGCGAGGGGTGCGTCTCCAGGAGGGACTCTGTCGCTCTGGCGGGCTCTGGGATGCAGTGTGGAAAAAGGGATTTTGAAGGGGAGATTCTGAGGCTCCCTCTCTAGGGTGGCGGAAGAGCGCGACGGAGCGCGGCAGCCCACCAGCGGCGGATAATGACGCCACGTGTCCCTCCGGCGGTCCTCACGGCCTCAAGGAGAGCGCCTCCGGAACCCTCCTTGGGTCCGTCCCTCCGTCAGGCTGGCTGGACCAGACCCCCGACTGCCCCCCCGGAGGCTTCCCGTCGTCCCAGACGGGGTTTCGATGCTCCAGCCGATGAGCACGCAGGCCGGAGGTTCCTCGCGGACGTGTGTCACGGTTTTGCAGATTTCCTTCAGGCCGGAACGATTGCCGGTCGAATCAATCCGTAGTGAATCTCGGGACGATGGAATCGTCCGCGGGCGACGCCGTTCCGGACGGAATGCTCCCGTGTGGAAGGATTCCGGCGGGAAGGACTCGAGGGACTGGGGGTGCCGTGGCCTCGCCGACCATTGCCAATCGCTTCCTGGAACGCCTCTGCGCCGCGGCCGAGCGAGTCCAGACCCAGCAGGGGGCGTTGTGCGCTGCGTCCGGTCTGGTGGAGCCGCGGCGACGACTCTTGGCCGCATTGTCGCGTCGAGGCGATCAGGGTTGCTCGCAGACGGAGCTGGCGGCGGTTCTGGGCTTGCCGGAATCGAGCCTGTGCACGCTGGTCGATCGCATGCAGGCCGAGGGGCTGTTGTATCGCTTCCGTTCCAAGCTGGACCGTCGCAAGAGCCTGCTGATGCTCACGCATCCGGGACGCGAGCGGCTCCAAGCGGTGCAGGACCGACTGGAGGCGCTCATCCAAAGCTGGCTGGAGGACGTTTCCGACGAGGAATTGGAGCGGCTGGGCGCGTGGTTGGACGGCCTGGCATGGTCAGGGGCTGCTGCCACGACGGCTGGATGCTCCGGCGGGGGCTCGCCTGAAGCGGAGGAGTTCCCGAGGGGTCTGAACGGCGACTCGCCTCGCTGGAAGGAGGCGGGATGAGCAGATTCTCGCTCCGTCCGTATGACCTGGGCGCCGCGTGCGTGGGGGCCTTTCGTCGGCTGAGGCCCTGGCTGCTGGGTCTGTGGCTTGGTTGGTGCGGATGCACCCGTTCCTTCTGGCGGACGCAGGCGGACGTCGACGTCTATCAGGCGATTGGCGAGAAACTGACCGACCCGCGGTGGGTCTCGCCGCGGCTGGACATCACCCCCGATCCTCGCAGCCGTTTCTACGATCCCTACGATCCGGACAAGGGACCCCTGCCGCCGGACGATCCTGCCGCTCACGCGCTGATGCATGGCGTGGATGGCTGGCGGGGGTATCGCGGCTGGCATAAGTTCGGGAACCTGCTGAACGTCGAGAACCCGCACTGGCTGGCGCAGTTCGGCATCACGCCGGAGATGATCGATCCCGCCACCGGTGCCTATGTGGGAGTGCTGCCGGCGCTGGAACGGGTCACGCTGCCGCAGGCGGTGGAACTCTCTCTGATCCACAGTCCGGTCTACCAGACGCAACTGGAGAACGTGTATCTGGCGGCGTTGGATGTCACGTTTGAACGGTTCCAGTTCGGGGTGCGGTACCTGGGGATCGGGGGGGGCGAACCGTCGCTGAACACCGAGTACACGCTGCGCCCCAATGGTCCCAGCGATCGGTTGTCCTTGGGGACGCGGTTCGGTCTGCGTCAGGTGCTGCCCGCGGGGGGACAGATCGCCGTGGAACTGGCGAACAATACGCTGTGGTTGTTCGGCCAGCCCTCCACCAGCTCGGCGACGGCGCTCTCCTACTCGATTGTGCAGCCGCTGCTGATCGGGGCCGGCCGCAAGCTGGTGCTGGAGAATCTCACGCAAGCGGAGCGATCGCTGTTGTACGCGGTGCGGGATCTGGCCCGCTTCCGGCAACAGTTCTTCACGGACGTCGTGGGGGGCGGTAACGGCTTTTTGGGCCTGGTGCAGCAATTGCAGCTTGTGCGCAACCAGCAGGACAACATCCGCCGGCTGGAACGGCAGGTGGCGGAGTTGCAGGCGGTGAGCGCCAACTTTTCGCAGGTGTACCGTGTTCCGCTCAAGACGTTTCCTGCCGACCTCCCCATCCCGGACCTGCTCCGCGACCAGCTCGAGTACAACCCGCTGGACGAGGAGCTGATCTGGCGCGGACCGCTCAGCGATGAGCAGGAGCAGGCCCTGCGACAACTGACCGACATCCCCGCCATCCGGTCGGCGATCAACGAATTGATCGAGACCATCCGTGTCGTCCCCGCCTCCCTCGACGTGTTGACCTTGCAGTCCCGACTAGCGCAGTCACGCAACGAGCTGCGGAACCGGCAACTGGCGCTGCAGGACTCGCTGGACGCCTTCAAACGGCTGCTGGGACTCCCGCCCGACATCCCCCTGGGAATCGACGACGGACTCCTGGAGCAGTTCCAGTTCATCGATCCCGTGCTGCGGGCGCTGGAAGCGGAGGTGGAAGGCTTCGTGGTGGAGTGGGGACGGATCGACGAGGATGATCCCCCCTTCCCCTCGCTGGTCGCGTTGATGGAACGGTATCTGGTGCTGGCGGAGGGAGTCGAACGCCGCGGCCTGACTTTGGTGGACCAGAATGCGGAGGCGGTGGCGGCGCGGCTCCCCGCACGATTGGCGGCCCTCCCCTCCGAGTCAGAGCGCGACCGCGTCCGCGGAGATATCGAGGGAGACCGCCGACGACTCGAGAACGTCCGTAGTCGTCTGGAAACAACGCTGGTGGACGCCCGTCGGCTGCGGGATTCACTCACCGCCCAGACGACGCCCCCGGACGTCGAGACTCGCCAGGAAATCCGCGCCCACATCAAGCGGCTGCAGGAAGACCTGTTGCAAGTCGTCCGCGGGCTGACCGTGATCCAGATTGCGCTGCGGCTGGAGCTGGTCGACATCGAACCCTTCAACCTGAGCATCGAAGACGCGGTGGCGACGGCGATTCAGAACCGAGTCGATCTGATGAACGCCCGCGCCGAGGTGATGGACGCACGGCGACGGGTGGAAATCGCCGCCAATCGCTTGCTCTCGGCCGTCGACCTCGTCGCGGAAGGGGACGTCCGCAACACCGGCGGCGAGAATCCCGTCGACTTCCGGCTGGACCGCAGCGAATTCCGCGTCGGCGTGCAGTTCACCGCTCCGCTCGACCAGATTGCCGAACGCAATGCCTATCGGACCGCCCTGATCGCCTATCAGCGGGCGCGGCGCAACTACATGGCGGCGGAGGATTCGATCAAACAGGAGGTCCGCGACCAGTGGCGGGCCCTGGACATTCTCAAGCGCAACCTGGAGACGTCGCGGCAGGGCATTCGCATCGCCGCCTTGCAGCTCGATTCGGCCGCGGAAGAGAGCACCGCCCCAGACGTCGGGGGGCGGGCGGGAAGCGGCGTCCGCGGTCAGGCGCTGCTCACCGCCCTCGATGCCGTCCTCCGCGCCCAGGACGACCTGTTGCGCAACTGGGTGAACTACGAGCGCAACCGGCTTAACATCCACCGCGACATGGGTATTATGGAGGTGGGTCCCGATGGACTCTGGAACGATCCTGTCTACCGAGGTACGCGCCATGCCGCACCCACGCTCCCCAGTCCTGGACCCGAACCGTCGGGGTGGGATTCGGCCCGCCATCGCCCTGATCCTGCTGGCCTCCGTCGCGATGGGGGGGATCGCGACGCGGTCGTACTGGTGGGGGGCCATCACGGGGGGGAGCGGGAGCCGCGACTGGTCGCACCTGCAACTGACGACGGCCGTGCGAGGGCCGTTCCTCGTCAACATCCAGGTCCAGGGGTACGTCGACAGCCTGAAGAACGCCACGCTGGCCAGTAAGGTGGAAGGGACCACCACCATCATCAGCATCGTCCCGGAGGGGACCTGGGTGAAGGCCGGCGAGGTCGTCTGCGAACTCGACTCCTCCTCCCTGGTCGACAAGGCCAAGTCGCAGGAGATCAATGTCACCATCGCGGAGTCGGCGGAGACCGAGGCCCTGCAAGGGGTGAAGATCACCGAAACCGCCAATCAGAGCAACATCGCCGCCGCGGAACTGGCCCTCAAGCTCGCCCAGCTTGACCTCGAGAAGTACATCAACGGCGAATACCCCCAGCAGTACAACGCCCTCTCCGGGCAGGTGCAGCTCAAGGCCGAGGAACTCGTCCGCGCCGAGGAGAACTACGAGTTCACCCGGCGGATGTCCCGCAAGGGGTATCGCAACCAGAACGACGTCGAGGCGGCCCGGATCGCCGTCAAGAAGGCCAAGCTCGAACTCGCCGCCGCCCAGGAAGAACTCAACGTCCTCGAAACCTATACCAAGAAGCGCACCGAGGCCGAACTCCGCGCCAAGGCCGAGGAACTGGTCCGGGAACTCGACCGCGTCAAACTCCAGGCCGAAGCCGAGATGGCCAAGGCCCAAAAACTCCTGCAGACCCGCCAGCAAACACTCGCTTCTGAACGCGAAATCCTCGCCAAGCTCCGCGAGCAGATCGAGGCCTGCACCCTGCGTGCCCCCCAGGATGGACAGGTCGTCTACGCCAACCTCGACAGCAGTTCCCGACGCTCGGACGGCTCGGGGGGTATTGAACTCGGGGCTCAGGTCCGTGAGCGGCAGGCCATCATCAATCTCCCCGACATCACTCACATGAAGGTGGATTGCCGCATCCACGAATCCCTGATCGCCTCCGTTCGCGAAGGGGTCCCTGCTCGCATCCGGATCGTCTCCTTCCCCGACGACGTCTTCAACGGCAAGGTCACCTCCGTCTCGAGCGTCGCCATGACCGGCCGCTGGCCCAACACCGACCTCCGCGAGTATCGCACCGAGATCACGCTCACGGATGACGTGGAGAAGATCAAGCGGCTGCGCCCCGGCCTGACCGCCATGGTCGAACTGTTGGTCGACAGCCGCAGCGATGTGCTCCAGATCCCCATCCAGTGCATCGTGACCGTGGGGCCGCACAACTATGTCTATGTCATGACCCCTTCCGGGCCGCAGCGCCGCGAAGTCCGGGTGGGACTGAACAACACGTCCCACATGGAAATCCTCGAGGGTCTGGAGGCCAATGACCAGGTGGTCCAGAACCCCCGCCATGCGTTCGAGGATGAAATCCACAAGCTGGAAGCGGAACTGGCCAACAAGCGGGCGGCCGAGTCCGCCACCGGGACGCCCCCCGAGACCACCTCCCCCGCCATCGAAGCTCCTTCGCCGTCGGGAGGGCCGCCCGGAAACGCTACGGGCGGCAACGGGGCACGGAGGCCCGGCGGTCGCCCCTCCCCCGACGCCCTCATCGCTGAAAACGACAAGAACGGCGACGGGAAGCTCAGCCCGGACGAAGCTCCTTCTCAGATGGCCGCCAACTTCGCCGAAATCGACTCCAACAGCGACGGATTCATCTCCCAGGAGGAGCTCCAGGCCCGGTTCCAGGCGCGCTCCGGAGCCGGGAACGGCGGGCCGCGCCCGTAAGGGCGCCGCGGGACCTTGGTCGGGCGTCTCGCCGACGGCGTCCTCCCCTTCGCTCACTTTTCCCCTCGCCCCCCATCGCAGCAACAGGATTCTGCTGGAGGGAGGGGACGCGGCTGGCACAGAGGCTGGATTGGCGTTGAACGCCCTCTCCGTTCATAATCGGTCGCGAACCATCGAGCACGGGAGCGGAGGGCCGCAGTCGGGCGGGCGCTCGGTTGCGGCCACGCAACCCCTCTCGTCGGTCGGTCAAGAACCTCTGTTCCCATGAGCGATTCCACCGCTGCCGATTCCTCCTCCCGGCTGCCCGCGGCTGAGCGCGCCGAAATCGCCGGCACGCGGGTGAACTCCGCAGCCGGCGAACCGAATCGCCGGAAGCGCGGCGTGCCGGAGGGGTTGTGGGTCCAGTGCGACGACTGCCGGGCCACGCTGTTCAAAAAGCGGCTGGAGCAGGCGCTGGGCGTTTGCCCCGAGTGTGGCTACCACTTCTACGTCTCAGCCTCGACGCGCATCCGACAACTGCTGGACGAGGACAGCTTTGAGGAGTGGTTCACCGAGATTCGTCCCGTCGATCCGCTGAATTTCTGCGATCGCCGGCCGTATCGCGAGCGGTTGCAGCAGGAACAAAAGAAGACCGGTCTGACGGACGCCTGCGTGGTCGGCCGCGGGTATTTGCGCGGCCGGCCCCTGGTGCTCGGCGTCACCGATTCCGCGTTCATCATGGGGAGCATGGGGTCGGTGGTGGGGGAGAAACTGACGCGGGCGATCGAACGGGCCACCGAGTCCCGTCTGCCGCTGGTCGTTGTCAGCGGTTCCGGGGGCGGTGCCCGGATGCATGAGGGCATCTTGTCGCTGATGCAGATGGGGAAGGTGTCGGCCGCTCTGGCCCGCTTCCACCGCGCCGGCGGACTGTACATCTCGGTGCTCACCAATCCGACGATGGGCGGGGTTGCCGCCAGTTTCGCCTCTCTGGGTGATGTGATCCTGGCCGAGCCCAAAGCCCTGATCGGCTTCGCCGGGCCGCGCGTCGTCCAGGCCACCGTCCGTCAGGACCTTCCCGACGGCTTCCAAACCAGCGAATTCCTGCTCCAGCATGGGTTCATCGACCGCATCGTCCCGCGACCGAACCTGCGTCAGGAGATCGCCCGCATCATCGACTATTGCGGTCTGTAGCCGGATGGGCTCGGCAACCGCCCGGTCGCTGTTTCGCGGCGTCCCCAGCCTGCTGTCCGCCAAGAATCTCCCACGAGGAATGCCCGCCAACCCGCAGCTCAGCATGAACGTCCCGTTGGCCAACTGGAACGGCGAGGAACTGCCGCTCGATCAGGTGCGCGTCTCGGTTCTGGACCGCTCGTTCCTCTTCGGCGACGGGGTGTACGAAGTGCTCCGGGTGTACTGCGGCCGGCCCTTCCTCCTCGCGGAGCATTTCGAGCGGTTCCGTCGCAGCCTCGGCGAACTGCGGATCGAGACTGACGTGGAGCGTCTGAGGCGGCGGACCCTCGCCACGCTGGAGCACAGCGGCGTCCGCGACGGAGTGCTGTACGTGCACGTCTCCCGCGGGGCCGCCCCACTCCGTACCCACACGTTTCCCCACCCCTCTCCGACGCCGAACGAACTGATCTACGTTCGCGAACTGGAACGCGACCCGTATGCCGAGCTCCACGCCGTCGGGGCGAGTGTCATCACCTTTGAGGACCTCCGCTGGCGGCGGTGCGACATCAAGTCGGTCAATCTGCTGGGGAACGTCCTGGCCGCCCAGGCGGCGGCCGAGGCCGGCTGTCATGAAGCGATCCTCATTGGTTCGGACGGCACGATCACCGAAGGCTCCCACACCAGCGTCTTCGGCGTGCTGGAAGGGGCGGTGCTCACGGCCCCGCTGGCCGCCAACGTGCTCCCCGGAATCACCCGGCAACTGGTGGTCCAGCTCGCCAACCGCGCCGGCATCCCCCTCCGCGAAGAGTCCCTCCGTGAGCAGCACCTGCATCGCCTCAGCGAACTGTTCCTCACCGGCACCACGGTCGACGTCCTGCCGGTGACGCGCGTCGACGGCCGTCCCGTCGGCGACGGCCGACCGGGACCGGTCGCGGCCCGGCTGCGGGACGCCTATCTCCACGTCGTCGCCGAACAGTGCGGCAAGTAACCTCTCCCGCCGACAACCCTCGGAGTCTCCATGGCCGACCGGGAATACACCGACTATCAACGCAAGGTGATCGCGCGGTATTACGACCACCGCGAACAGTTGGATCAGCAGCGGCTGGCCGAACTCGTCACCAGTCTCTACCTCGCCACCGGCGTCAAACAGCAGGAGAAGCTCTGGACCTCGGCCGGGGAACTGATGACACGGCTGAAAGTCCCTCCCACCCGCATTCAGCACGTGCTGACGCGACGCGATCCGGCGATTCTGGCGGCCGTGGTGGAGGACATTCAGAAGGGAGTCATCGGTCCAGGCCAGTGACGATCCGCCTCGAGCGCCGCGGTTCACGGTCCGCCGTCAATGACCGTCAGCACTGCGATCAGGACGGCCGTCGCCAGCCACATCCCGGCCGCTGCCTGCCAGGAGAGAGCCTCGCGGCGAGTCATCCAGGCACGGGGCGAGCCGAGCCAGTGCCAGATCAGTAATCCCGCTGTCGATGCAACCGCGCCGAATGCCGCCGCCGACCAGCGCGGAGAACCGGTGCGCAACATCTCTCGGGCGTCTCCGATGCCGGCCATCGTCCCCGCCCCGAGGTAGACCCCGTTGGCAACCAGGCAGAACCCGGCGAAAAACAGCGCTGTCCCACGGACGAGCTGCCAGCGGCGGGGGATGAATCCCGCGATCACCAGCGGCAGCAGCACACCTGCAAGCGGTCCCATCCAGACCACCACCGCCGGCCGCGGGTTCGGCGCAACGTCGGTCCGTGAGATCGTGAGCGGATGGAGTACCACCCTCTCGACGGTTCCACCAGTCAACACGGCGCCCAGGAGGTGACCGCACTCATGCACGGCCTGCATCGCCAGCCAACTAAACGTCAGCACCGCCAGCGCGAACAGGAGTTGGGGACCGCGGGGCATCGGCGAGGGGGTGTGGAGGACAAACACGTTTCAGCATCATCCGCGACAACGCCCCATTCTCGCCGAGGCCGGTAGGAAATGGGGAGTGTCTGGCGCGGGGAGGACCAGGGGGATCGCGTTGTTCAAGCTTGGCGATCACCACCTGTTCGCCGGCTGGCTGGCCAGCGCGTGCCTGAGCGGTCCTCTCAGACAGCGATCTCCCTTTAGTATGAACAATGCGAACGCCCTGGAGAGAGGTTGATCGGGTTTGACGCCTGTCCCGGCCGCGGGGATGCTTGGAGCGCAGGGCGAGGGGAGCGAGGTCCAAGATGTTGTTTCTCGACAACCTGGTCTGGGTTCTGTTGGTGGGGGGCGCCGCAGGCTGGCTGGCGGGATTCCTCCTCCGCGGCGAGGGGTACGGCATTCTCCGGAATATCCTGGTGGGCGTGATCGGCGGGGCCCTGGCCAACGTCCTATTGGGGCTGCTCGCCCTGATCGGGATTCGGGTCGTCGCGTCATCACTGCTGGGACAACTGCTCACGGCCACGCTTGGAGCACTCCTGTTCATCTATCTGTTGCGGCGGTTTCAGTTCTTTCGCGACGTCCGATAGTCGGATTCTCCGCCGACGAGGCGAGGCGGGGGTCCTCTCCGGCCGGCAGCAGCCAAACGCCAACGACCGGACCACCATTCAGCGGCTGCACCCCGGAGTCGATCGGCCGGAGACCATTGCTGACAACCTGAGTGCCGCGGCGTACACTGAGGCTGTTCCCGCGGGACTCCAGTGATGTCGTTGCGGCTGGCGGACCTTGTCGCGCGTCTGGAAGAGTTCGGGCTGATTCAGCCGGACGAGCTTAAGCGGATGGTGCAGGAGTGCCCGGCGGAAGCTGCGGAACGGCTCGGGGAGTGGCTCATCCGGCGGCTCGTGGCGGAGCGGCGTCTGACCTCCTTTCAGGCGCAACAGCTTCTCGCCGGCCAGGGGGAGTCTCTGCTGCTGGGCAATTACCTGCTGCTGGAGAAGATCGGCCAGGGGGGAATGGGGACCGTCTACAAGAGCCTCCACCGCCGCATGCAGCGGATCGTGGCCGTCAAACTTCTGCCGCCGGAACTGGTCCGGGACGACCTTGCCGTGCAGCGATTCCACCGGGAGGTGCAGGCGGCGGCGCGGCTGACGCATCCCAACATCGTCACCGCGTTTGACGCCGACCAGTCGCAGGGGAAGCACTTTTTGGTGATGGAGTACGTCAACGGGAGCGATCTCTCGACCCTCGTGAAGCAGCACGGACCGATGCGGGTGGATGCCGCCGTCGACTGCATCCTGCAAGCCAGCCGGGGACTGGCCTACGCCCACGCGCACGGCGTCATCCATCGCGACATCAAGCCGGCCAACCTGCTGCTGGACGAGGCGGGGGTCGTCAAAATCCTGGATATGGGACTGGCGCGGGTGGAGAGCGAGGTGGTGGAGGCTTCGCGGGCCGATTTGACCTCCACCGGCACCGTGATGGGAACGGTGGACTACATGTCCCCGGAGCAGGCGCTCAACAGCAAACACGCCGACGCCCGGAGCGATCAGTACAGCCTGGGCATCACTCTGTACTACCTGCTGACGGGTCGCACGCCCTACCGCGGCGAAACCGTGATGGAGAAGCTGCTCGCCCACCGCGACAGCCCTCTCCCCTCCCTGCACGACGCGCGCCCCGATGTGCCGATCTCCCTCGATGGGGTGTTTCGGCGCATGGTCGCCAAGCGACCCTCCGAGCGGTTCTCCTCCCTGACCGAGTGCGCAGCGGTGCTGGAACAATGCCTGCGGGAGCTGGCTGCCGCGGCTGAGCAGGCCGGTGGCCTCGACGGAGACGCCCCCTTGCAGGCCTTCCTGGCGGGACTCTCCTCCGGGACGGCGACCATCTCCGAGCTCCGGACCGACGTCGCCTCCGACCCCTGCCCCCCCACGCTCGTCCAGCAGCCGGCCTCCGACACCGGGCGACCAACGCTGGCCGACACATTTGCAGCGCATTCCGGAACGTCCCTGCCGCGCTCCTCCAGCGCGGTGTGGCGGCGGACGCATCGCCCCTGGTGGGGGCATCCGGCCGTCTGGTTGAGCGGCCTGGCGGTCGTCTTCCTCGGCGTGGTGCTGCTCGTAGTGCAGAACTTTCGACGGGAGGAGGCGACCGCGGCCCCATCGGTGGCCCCGGCCCCAGCCCTGACGGCCCCCGTCCTCTCCCAGCCGCGTCCGCTGGGGTCCCTCGAGGAACAGTTGGCCTGGGTCCTGTCCCATGAGGGACAGGTGTTCGTCCAGCGCGGCGGAACCCTGGAGCCGGTGTTCTCCATGGAGGCGTGGAAGAAGTCGCCGGCGCCCGTCGAGTCCATCTCCTTTGAGCGTGCAGTCCCGATGACGGACGAGGACGTCCAGCGGCTGACGCTGTTCGCGCAGTTACGGAGTCTGTCCATCCCGAACTGTTCGCTCACCGATCGTGCCCTGTCGCATCTGTCACGATTGCGCAATCTCGAATACCTCGATCTGTCGGGCAATCCCATCACCGACGAGGCCCTCGCCTATCTCGACCAACTGACGCAGTTGCGGTCCCTCAATCTGGCTCAGACCAACATTCAAGGTCGGGGGCTGGTGCGGCTGACGCGGCTGCCGAACCTCACCTCCCTGAATTGCAGCTTCGTTCCCTGTAACGATGCGGACCTGAGCTCAGTGGCACTCATTCCCACCCTGTCGGAACTGAGGCTCACGGGGTGCCCGCGCTTGACCGACGCCTGCGGGGAGGTCCTGGCGCGGAGCAATCTCGTCTCGGTGCACCTGAATCAAACCGCGATCGGTGACGCCTGCCTGGAGAAACTCGCCGACCTGACCTGCCTGAGGAGCCTGGTGCTCTCCGGAACGAAGTGCACGGGGGCGGGACTCGTCGCGCTGGCACGGGCCCTGCCGCTTCAGTATGTGCAGTGTTTGAACCTGAGCATCTCCCCGGAAGAAGCCCAAGCCCTGCGTGCGGCACTTCCGGAGGCCGACTTCCCCAGCGACGTTCCCATTCCCCCGCGACTGAGCCTGCTGTTGCCGCGCATCGTGCCGGCGGAGCATCAGGTCCGCGGCCAGTGGCAACGGCAGAACGTCCTGCATACGCCCGAGCCTGTCCCGTCGGAGACGCACCTCTTGAAGCTACCGCTCCCGGAGCCATACGCCGGCCGGGAGAACTACACGTTGACGCTGGTTCTCCGGCGGGCGTCGGCGGAGCGGCACGGCGGGCTGGGGATCGTTCTCCCGATCGGCGACCGGCAGACGCTGCTGGTCATGGATGAGGTCGACCCGCCCGGATGGGGGCTGGAGCTGATCGGCGGCCGTCGCCGCACCGAGAACGGCACCTCCCGCAACGATCCCCTCACGCAGATCGTCGATAACTTGTCACAACAAGTGCAGATCACAGTCCAACTTCTTCCGGAGGGGGCCGCACTGGTCCAGGCCACGTTCAACGGGCGCGTGCTGATTGACGCCGTCGTCGATCCCTGGGAGGTGTCGGTGCCGGAGGAGGTCCGGATTCCGGATTGGACGGGGCTGGCCCTAGCCAGCCGGGATCGATTCATCGTGGAGCAGATTCATGCTTTGCCGTTGACGCCGCTCCTGCCGCCGGCAATCGGCGAGCGGCTCGTCTCCGGGCCGTGGCCGGATGACCAACCGATCGACATTCCCCCCGCACGACTCCTGAGCGACCCCGATTGGGAGTGGTCGCCACCGGAAAATCTCGGACCGGGGATCAACAACGTTGTCTCGCAGGATGTCCCCCGACTCTCCGCGGATGGTCAGACGCTCCTGCTTCAGGAATGGACCTCACAGGGACGGGTGCTGGTCCATCGCCGCGGATCGAAGGCCGAGTTGTTCCGTCCCCCCGTGGAGATCCCGGCGCCTCCCGGATCAAGTCTCGCTCACCCCGAGGTCAGCAACGATGGATTGCTGTTGATCGCTGTCCAGCAGATGGCGTCTGCCAACGAGCGAAGTCAGAGGCTGATTCAAGCACATCGCCCCTCGGCCGACGCCCCCTGGGGACCTTGGGAGCCTGTCTTCGCTGCCGACGTGGAATTCACCGCCGACCTGTCCTCCCCGGTGCTGTCGGCCGATCAACGCACACTCTACTTCAGCACCAACGGCGGCGGCGGTCTGGGGGGGTTCGACATCTGGCGAGCGCAGCGCAGCGATCCCGCTGACCCCTGGTCCGCCCCGGAACATGCCGGCGCGGTGCTCAACTCTCCCTTCAACGATTTCCCCTTGGATCTGACTCCCGATGGGCTGGTGCTGCTGCTGGCATCCGAGCGGCCGGAGACGGAAGGACAGCTCGATTTGTGGTTTGCAGTCCGCGAGCCCGGTGCGCCCGACTGGCAAGCACCCGTCAATCTGGGGCCGGTCGTCAACACGCCGGGGCATGAGTGGACCGCGACACTGGCGAGCGACGGCCGGACGCTCCTGTTCAGTTCCGCCGGACATTGGGGATACGGTTCCACCGATCTCTGGCTCACGCGGCGTGTGCCGCGCTCCGGCACTCCCGCCGCGGAGCGTTATCCGCATCTGCTCCCGCCGCCGATCCCCAGCCTGACATTCCGTGGCTCCGGGGACGAGATCGAAGTCCCCCGCTGGGCCTCTGACCCGCGCGAGCCGGTGACGATTGAAGCCCTGCTGACCCCCTCCGGGGAGGGAAGCGATCCGCAGTGCGTCCTGGCCTGGTTCGGATCACGGTCGTTGATCATCTGGCGCGCCGGTGGCCGGTGGGGGCTGGCGCGAGGAACGCCCGCCGGGATGCGCGTCGTCCAGGCGGATTTCGAGGTGGCCGTGGAGCAGCCGCTCCACGTGGCGGCGACCATCTCGGGCGAGAAACTGCAATTGTTTCTCGACGGCCGGCCGGCCAACCTGCTCTCCACACAACTCGATCTGGATTCGGCCAGGTCCGGCCTGTACATCGGCGGTCTGCCTGCCGGGGTGTCTCCCGGCTCCCGCATGGCCGGTTTCTCCGGCCGGCTCCAGGCCTTGCGCATCCGCGGAGGAATCCACTACGACAAACCCTTTCAGCCCCCCGTGGAACTGACCGTCGACAGGCATACGCTGGCGGACTACCGGGCCGACGCCTTCGACGGCACGGTCCTGCGCGACCTCTCGCCGCAGGAACGGCACGGGCGGAGGCGGAGTCCGACGCCCCCGGACTGTGACGGGGAGAGTCTCACGGACGACCGGCAGCAACTGTGTCTGGACAGCCCTCGCTTCGACGGACCTTCAGGCGGCCGATGATCAGACGACGCACTGAGCACAGGCGTTGCCCGTGGGCCAGGACGGAACTCTCCCGGGCATATCACGACCTCGAATGGGGGGTGCCGGTGCATGAGGACCGGCGGCTGTTCGAGTTCCTGATCCTCGAAGGGGCTCAGGCGGGCCTCAGTTGGGAGACGATCCTCCAGAAGCGCGACCACTACCGCGCGGCCTATGAGGGGTTCGATCCGGCGGTCGTCGCCCGTTATGGGGCGCGCCGCAGGGCCGGTCTGCTGTCCAATCTGGGGATCGTCCGCAACCGGCTCAAGATCGAGGCTTCCATCACCAACGCGCAGGCGTTCCTCGCCGTGCAGGAAGAATTCGAGAGCTTTGACCGTTACGTCTGGGGATTCGTCGACCATCAGCCAATCCAGAACGCCTGGACGTCGTTGCCAGACGTCCCGCCTCGGACCGATGTGTCGGACGCTCTGAGCCGGGACCTCCGGCGGCGGGGCTTCCGCTTCGTGGGGAGCACCATCTGTTACGCCTTCATGCAGGCGGTGGGGATGGTGAACGACCATCTCGTGGGGTGCTTCCGGCACGCCCAGCTCCGCACTTCCCGCGCACGGCGGCGCAGTCCTTGAACTGCAACTGGAAGCGGAGCATGGAACCAGCGAACTGCTGACAGGAGCGGCGATCGCGTCCCGCGCCCCTGCCTACGTAATGATGAATGCATCGAGGTCGGTGGCGATTTCGAGGTCGTCCGGGGACGGCGACGCCGCGGCTGGCGGCTGGCCGGCGGAACAGAGCGGATGAGCCGCAGCCCCCGACTCTCCCGGGGACGGCTGGCGGAGACTCTCCAGCCAGGCCGACGACGGAGCCCCGTAGGGGCGGAACTTCTCGCACGTCCCCCGCTCCTCCCGGTACAGCAGTGCCCGATGGACCCCCAGCTTGGAAGCGGCCGGACTGTCGATCAAGTTGCTCGAATCGGACGCGTTCATCTGGAAGGCGACGCGGTGTTCCAGCTCCTTGAGCGTCTGCCGGCTGAACCAGCGCTCGACGTTCCCGGCCGAGTCGCACCAGACGATCACATGCAACCCCACCTCCGGTCCCTGCGCAATCAGGTCGGCCAGGAGCTTGCCGGGATCGAGCGGCCTGTCGGCCGGACGCGCCCCGAAGCCGACAAAACCATAGTCATCCTCCGCCTTGCGCAGTTCGCGGAAGCGACTGATGTTGTACACGAGGATGAACCGCGGCGGAGCTGGTGCGTCCGGTGCGGCGGTTCGCCGCTCAAGTTCAGCGGCCAGTTCGGCAAGAGCTTCCGCGGCGTGCCGCGGCGTGACCCGCCGCACGGGCCGCGGCGCCGCGGCACACAATCGCTCCCACCACTCCGCTTCGGCAGAGCCGGGAAGACTGCCGTCAAACAGCCAGACCGTGGGAGAGTAGAGGGTGGAGAGAGCGGTCGGCGCGGGAGCGCCCTCCGCCTGCGGAGGGCTCGCCGCCGGTTTTTCTTCAGCGAGTGGCGGGTGCACCTCCGGGAACCCTGCTGCCGGGCCTTGAGCCGTCAGTGCGAGCAGGGCCGTGGCCATCACACCAAAGGCGGCTTCGCCGTCGCTGCCGACCAGCAGCAGATGGCTCCCGGCGTGGCGATGAAACGTCAGCGCCGTGGGAGGACCGATGTCGACCGACTCCCCCAGCCAGATGGTCGGGGCATGGAGCAGAGCGCGTTGCGAGTCCTCAGATGCCTCTCCAGTGCCGGACGGTTGAGGGGCGCTGCTCGTCCCGTATGCAGCGGTCAGCAGCGACACGAGTTCCTGATTGCGGGCGGGATCGGAGGGGACATTCCCCTCAAAAATGATCGGGGGCGGCCCCTCCAGATGCCGCTCGCAGGCCAAGGCGGCCAATCGCTGCAGCAGCCGTTCGCGTTCGTCGTCGGGCAGCCAGGCCACCTGAAAGGGATGGTTCCCCTCCACGAGACCGTTGGCGTCGTTATAGATCGCTTCCCCGGGACGGCTGAGCAGCCGGGCGGCGGTGTTCGATTCGCTCAGAATCAAGTGGGCGTCGGCCTCGCTGCACTGCAAGGCGACGCGCACCGCCACCTGTCCCAGCGTGCTGCGGGCGAGGGAGTAAGCCCCCCCCAGCGTCTGCGATCCGAGGATGACGTGCATGCCGAACGCCCGCCCCTGCCGCACCAGCCGGTCGAGCAGCAGCGACGCTGTCTGGCTGAGTTTGTCGTCCTCGATGAAGAACTCCTGGAACTCATCCACGACCAGCAGAATCCGCGGCAGGGGATGGTCCGGGTAGGCCTGGCGATAGCCGGCGATATCCTGCACGCCGTGGCGGCGGAACAACTCCCCGCGTTCCTGCAGGAGGGCGTCGAGTCGCTGCAGGGCGCTCACGCCGAACTCCCGGTCGCTCTCGATGGCGATGACATCCGCGTGAGGGAGGCGATAACTGGCGTAGTCCTTGAACTCGACCCCTTTCTTGAAGTCGATCAGGTAGAACCGCACCTCCTCCGGGCTGTAGTGCAGGGCCACGTTGGTGATCAGCGCGTGCAGGAAGGTCGACTTGCCGGACCCGGTCTTGCCCGCCACGAGCATGTGCTGACTCGTGCCGACCCCCAGCCGCACATGCTGCAGCCGTGTGGCACCGGCGCGACCCAGGGGGACGTCGATCTCTCGGCGGCTGTCGTGGGTCCACCAGTGATCGGCCTTGGGGGCGACACGGGAGAAGGCGACTTCCACCCGGCGGGCGTCTTTGGACTCCCGACCCACCATCTTCACGAGTGACGTGAAGACCTCGGGAGGCGGCGGCGGTTCAATCACCAGGGGGAAGCGCGCGACGACTGACGCCGGAGACGGGCCCTCCGCTCCGCGGTCGCGGCGTCCTCCGGTCGCGGCGGTCTTTCTCCCCCGCCAGTCGGACTCCTCCACGGCATAAAACGCCCCCTCGCGCCAGGCCAGCGTTCGCATCTGCGCCTGGATGTCGTCCAGACGGAAGTTGTTCGGCAACGGCTGGGCCAGATCGGCGCTCAGCAGCGTGTACACGCCGCACCGCGGACCGCTGGTGATGATGCTGGCAAGCCGCCGCGCGGCCACGTCGCTGAATTTGGACGGAAAGTCGCTGATGACGAGGAACTGATACGGTTCGGCCACTTCACTGGCGTGGAGGTTGTACTCCTTGATCGTCGCAAACTCGTTGCGGAGGTACTTCTGGAAGACGTTCTCCATGTGCTCCGTCAGGTCGGCCAGGCGCGCTTCGATCTGGCTGGTTTCGGTCCAGATGCGGCCGGTGATGAGCTGTTCGTCATAGTCGGCCAGGTGCATCAGCCCGGCGAAGCTCTCCCCCAGCCCCACGGGGTCCAGGATCGTCAGCCGCAGCGTCCCCGGAGGAAGGAGCGTGAGCAACCGCAGCAGAATCGTCTGCTGCACGGCAATGGCGGCGGCGCGTCCGGCGGGGCCGCGGAACTTCAACAGCAGCGAGGAAGCGTCGGGGAACGGGAGGAGCGCGGGGAGCGACAAGACGGTGTCCCGGAGGATGAGCCGCTCATCGGACGACATCGCCCCGTCGAATTGCGCCAGATCGACGGCGTAGTGTCCGAAGCGAACGGAGGCGGGGATGGCGTCGGCCGGCCGCCATGCGCCGCCAGCGAGAGCTTCCCATTCCGGAAAGGCGCGATGGGATGCAGCGGCGACGGCTTCCACCGCCCCCCGAAACCGCGCCACGGCCGCGTCCCAGTCCGTCTTCAGGGCGTTCCAGCACCGAGCCTGGTTCCGCTGCCGCTGGTGCGTGTAGTCGTCCAGTTCGCGCTGGACTCGGGAGTGCTCCCGCTCAAAGTCCTGCGCCGCCTCGGTCAGTCGCCGCCGCTCCTCCGCCGCGAGGGCCTGCTCCTCCGCCGCACGCTGTTGCTCGATCTGGCGGCGCTGGTCGAGAGAGCGCAACTCCTCGGCGCGGTGGGCCTCGGCCCGACGGGATTCGATGTTGTCGCGGCGTTCCTGGTGAGCGGCCTGATACCGCCGCAGGGCCTCCTCACGTTGTCGCACGATGTCGCGCTGCCGGGCTTCAAACTCCCGCGTTTTCTCCTGCAGCTCGTCGCGGGCCATCGCCAGCCACTTCTGGTGCGCCCAGCCGGCCTCAGTGACGGCCTGCTGCATCTGGCGAATCGCCTCGGAACGGTTCATCGACGCGAGGGTGTAAATCAACAGTTCGATCAACAGGGCCGCCAGACACGCCGCGCCCCCCGCCGCCGCAGCCCACTGAGGGGTCAGTGGCTGGAACGGCAGTCGCGCGGCCGACGGCGGCAACCACAGGAACAGCGGCAGAAAGATCGCCGCGGCCATTCCCGCATACAGCCACAGGGGACGCAGGCCGACAAACAGCCGTCCCAGCCAGAGGCGTTCCACGGCGGCGTGAACGCGGCGGGCCTCGTCCACCGCCCCCCGAAAACGTTCCTGAGCGGCCTCCCGATCCGCGGGGGAATCAGCCGGCTCGGTGGGCGGCCCCCCGCGCCAGGCGTACTTCTCCACCAGCGCCTCAAACGTCTGCTGTAAGTCGGTCCAGACGGCGATCTGATCCTCGCGCGACTTCAGCAGCACCGATTTGAACTTTTCGAACCTCCGCTTGGGGCTCTCCTCCGAGTCGTCATCCAGCACCGACGAGGTGACCCAGGTGCTGCTTTGATATTGCTCCTCCAGCTCGCGGAGCTCGTCGTTATGCCGACGCTCAATGTCGCGCAAGGCTTCACGATGAGCAAACTCGACGGCCTTCACGTGAGCGTCGTAGCGGTGGACGAGTTCGTTGCGGCGGTGGGCGAACTCAGCCTGCATTGCGGCGAGTTCCGTCTCGCGTCGTGCAACCAGCTCCGCCAGTTGACGGCCCAGCTCCCGCTGCCGCTCATCCTCGCCGGGAGGGAATCGCTCGGCCAGCTCCGCCTCGGCGCGGCGGCGACGGTCGATCGCCGCGCACAGCTCGTCGAAGAGGGGCTGGTATTCGTGCATCGGGATGGATGGGAGAGACCGCAGAACGGAAGAGCAGGAGGACCCGTGAACTCCGACCTGCGTCAGGTCGGCAGTAACCAGCGCGGCCCGGCGTGCATGGCTCTCCACCGGCGATGATGACGTCCGTTCCCCCTCCCCTGCAACCGGAAAGCGGAGCAGTCCACACCCCTCACTCCTCTTGACGAATACCTTCACCGTGGGTGTCATCCGCACGTGCCGATCGACGATTCCGATGTTTCGCCCCGGCCGCAGTTCAGGTTTTGACGGGACGGATTAGAAACGGATTGCCGGCGTCCGCCTCAACAACTCACCGGAGGTGTTCTTCCGGGCAGGGGAAAAAAGGAACGCCCCCCGGCGAGTGCAGCCGGTGGTCTCACCCCCCCTGTGCGAGTTTCGCCCCTTCAATCGGTACGATCGGCCCGGAGGAGAGCCGGGAGGACGGCTTCCGCGCAGGAGAGTGCTTGCAGCCGCCGCCGCGATGGAGTGCAATCGGAGGGAGTGCACGCGCGATGTTCCCGCGGCCGGCGTCGGCTGGAGGGAACGCCGTTCTGGTCCGGAGACGCCTGTCATGTCCGCCCGTTTGGCGACCCGCCTGTCGGCCCTGATCGTCCTGTGGCAGATGGGATTGGCTCCCGCCCGCGGCGAGGAGCCGATCTTCCTCCGCGGGCATCGGGTCACGCCGCAGCACATCGTCTTCGGCATGATCGACGCGATTCACGGCAACAGCGCTATGCTCAACCTCGGGTCGGCGCACGGCGTGAAGCCGGGCCTGACGTTGCTGGTCGTCCGCACCGTCCACGACGAAATCACGCCGGTGGGGGGATTGCTCATCACGGCGGCGGCGGAGGATCACAGCCGGGGCCGGGTGGAGGGCCCCTTTCGTCCGCAGGTGAACGACTTTGTGTTGATCCATGCCTCGCGGCTGGACCTGTGGGGGGGCGTGCCGCGCCTGGAAAGGCTCCTGCAGAACCGTCTGGCCCGTCGGCAGCTCTCCAACACTTACAACACCATCGACACCTCGCCGCAACTGATCGATGAAGTCGCCCGCGACGATGATTTCCAGGCCCGTCAGTACAGTTATCATCAGGAAGGGGCGTTCGTGGAGGAAGCAAGCCGCAAGATCGGTCCGCTCAAAAGCCGACTGGGGGCGGTGACGCCGCAGCCGCAACTTCGACCTGCCCCGGAGGAAACAGACGACGGCCGGAGGCCCATCGCACCGTCGGAAGACCTCACCCTCGACGGTCTCAGCCGCTTTGCCGAGCTCGCCCGCAACTCTGACCTGTTGCGGAAGCAATTGACGCTGGCGCGGCTGCAGCGGCTGCGGCCGGTGGATCCCACGACCGAAGTGACCGAAGCCAACGCCGCGCTGTTCCGGCAGATTCTCCTCGCCTGGACGAACAAGGCCCTCAGTCGCGACTTGTGAGCTCCGCCGCGACGGCTCCCGGCAGGCGTGTCCGCGTCGCTTGACGGCCATCCGCTGTCTGGCCGACGATTTCAGACCATACTGAACCGCCGGCTCGCCAGCCGTTGCCCCGTCTCCCGAGGAACCACGCATGGAGCGTCTTTCCCTGATCGATACCCACACCGGCGGCGAGCCGACGCGCGTCGTCGTCGCCGGCGGGCCGGACCTGGGCGAGGGTTCCTTATCACAGCGGCGGACGCGCTTCCGGGAGCAGTTCGACCACTATCGCCGCGCCCTGGTTGCCGAGCCGCGCGGCTCCGACGTGATGGTCGGCGCGCTCGTCTGCCCCCCCACCGATCCTTCCTGCTGCGCGGGAGTGATCTTCTTCAATAACGTGGGATATCTGAACATGTGCGGCCACGGAACGATCGGCGTGGCGGTGGCGCTGGCACATCTGGGACGCATCGGGGCCGGGGAGCACCGCCTTCAGACACCCGTCGGCATCGTCTCGTTCGAGTATCTGGGGGAGAACCGCGTGCGGCTGGAGAACGTCCCCAGTTACCGCAGCGCGCACCACGTCATGCTGGAAGTGCCGGGGTGGGGGACTGTCTGTGGGGACGTGGCCTGGGGGGGGAACTGGTTCTTTCTGGTGGAAACGCCGCTGGAGCGCGTCGAATTGCCGGCCGTGAACCGTCTGACCGCCTTCACGACCGCCATTCGCCGGGAACTGGGCCAGCAGGGCGTGACCGGTGCCGACGGCGGTGAGATCGACCACATCGAACTCTTCGGCCCGCCGCTGAATCCGGACAACCACGCTCGCAACTTCGTCCTCTGTCCCGGCGGAGCCTACGACCGCTCGCCATGCGGTACCGGCACGAGTGCCAAGCTTGCCTGCCTTCATGCCGACGGACGGCTCGCGCCCGGCGAAGTCTGGCGGCAGGAGAGCATCGTCGGCAGTCTGTTTGAGGCCAGTTATCGCCTCGACGTCGACGGCCAGGTGATCCCCCACATCGTGGGCACGGCCTACGTCAATGCGGAAACGACCGTGCTGCTCGATCCCCAGGATCCGTTCTGCTGGGGGATCGGCGATCCCCCGCGCACGGTCGACTCATGACGTCATCCCTTTCCTTTGGCTCCCCGCGTGGGGGACCGCGTGTTTCCCGTCCAGGTTGCAACGGATGAGTCAGCACATTGTCATCATCGGCGGCGGCGTGATTGGAACGGCCTGCGCCCACTACCTCACCGAGGCCGGTTGCCGTGTCACCGTCCTGGACAAAGGCACGATCGGCGGCGGGTGCTCGCATGGCAATTGCGGGTACATTGCCCCCAGTCATGTCCTGCCGCTGACGGAACCGGGGGCTGTCCGCCGCGCGTGGAAGTCGCTGTTCCAGAAGGACGCTCCTTTCAAGGTGCGACCGCGGCTCGATTTCGGACTCATGTACTGGTTCTGGCAGTTCGCGCGGCGGTGCAACTACCAGGACATGCTGCGGGCGGCCCCCGCCATCCAGAGCCTGCTTCTCTCCTCCATGACCCGCTATGAGCAGTTGGTGCAGGCGGGGCTGGACGCTGAATGGCAGAAACGGGGACTGCTGTATGTCTACCGTTCGCGCGAGCGGTGGGAGGCGTTCGCCCAGACTAACGTCCTGCTGCGCGACCAGTTCAACGAACCGGCCCGGCCGATTGAACCCGACGAGCTCGAGACGATGGAGCCGGCCCTCAAACCGGGACTCGCCGGCGCCTGGTACTATGAGCACGACGCCCACCTCCGCCCCGATCGGCTGATGCGTTCGTGGAAGCAGCGTTTGGAGCAGCGCGGCGTCCAATTCCGCGAGCAGTGCGAAGTGACGGGATTCGTCTCGAACGGCCGCACGGTCAGCGCCGTCCGCACCCGCACGGGCGACATCCCCTGCGACGGCAGCGTGGCGGCCCTGGGCGCCTGGTCGCCGTTCCTGCAGCACGAACTCGGCTGCCGCATCCCCATTCAGCCGGGAAAGGGGTATTCGATCACCATGCCGCGTCCCGCCCGCTGCCCGACGTATCCGATCATCTTTCCCGAAACGCGCGTGGCGGTCACGCCGTGGGCGAGCGGTTACCGCCTCGGCTCCACGATGGAGTTTGCCGGTTACGACGCCACGCTCCGCCCGGAGCGGCTGGAACTGCTCCGCCGCGGTTCACGGGAGTACCTCCACGAGCCGTACTGCGAACCGGTGCTGGAAGAGTGGTACGGCTGGCGGCCCATGACCTGGGACAGTCTGCCGATCATCGACCGGACGCCGCGGTATGACAACGTCTTTCTGGCAACCGGTCACAACATGCTGGGGATGAGCATGGCGCCCGGGACTGGGCAACTGGTGGCCGAACTGGTCACCGGGGCAACGCCCCACATCGACCCTCGCCCTTACTCGGTGCAGAGGTTTTGAACGGTTCGAGCCGGATCATCGGGTGGTTCAGGTTCGTTTGGCCAGGTCCGGGCAGAGGATCGCCACCGGGTCGGGAACCCCCAGGGTGGTGGCGGCCAGCAGCATCTCTCCCGCTTGGAAGCCGGCCGACTGTCCCAGCAGCTTCGCCTGGCTCTCCACCAGCGTAAAGATGCGCTCTTTCGCGGGAGGGAACTGCGAGGCGTATGCGCGGATGGCCGCCAGCTTCGTCTCCAGCGTGCTGGAAATGTCGGCGACAAAGCTGCCCCCCGAGGGGGGGAGTTCCAGCCACCCGAAGCCGAGCGGGTACCAGAGCTGCTTGCGGATGCTGTGGACCGGGAGTCCGTCGAAGTGCTCGTCCCACTTGCTCAGCCGCGCGTAGAACACCGCCGCGTCGGTGATCTGGACTGCCTGGAAGTGATCGGGGGACGCGGTCGGTGTTTTCGCCGCAATGCCCAGGACGATGGCCGGCCGCCAGCGGCGGAAGACCTTGGCCAGAGCGAGGCGAGCTTCGAAGGAATCGAACAAGCGGCGGTTGGGAAGAGACAGTGTCTCCCGGGCGGCTGCGCCGAGAATCTCCGCAGCCCGTTGGGCCTCGGCCAGCCGGACCTCGGGTCCGGGGCTGCCGGGGGTCGGTTCGCCGTCGGTGAGATCGATGATCCCGACGCGGTAGCCGCGCCGGACCATGGCGGCCAGTGTTCCGCCGACGGCGATCTCCACGTCATCGGGATGGGCGCCGACGGCGACGACGTCAAAGGGGGGCGGTAATGGTTCAGACATGGCGGGAGGACAGAACCATTGCTCAGCGGGTCGAGCGGGAGCGCCTGCTCACGCCGGCGCGGCTGCGGCTCGCCTGAGCGGCTGGGACGGACTTGTCAGAAACTCGCGCATCAGCTTCACCAGCCGATGCGGATGCGTGAGATACGGAAAGTGCCCGGCGGAGTGCATCCACTCCACGCGAACGTCGGTCAGCAGCGCGGACAGGGCTTCCTGTCCGGCAGTGATGCGCGTCCCCTCCCCTTCCGTACGAACGATCAGTACCGGCACGCGCAACTCCCGCAGGCGCCCGGTCCATTCGGCCGGCGGAGAGATCGAGACCTGCTGCACATACCGCTGAATCGGCGTGGCTGCGAGGTTCGCTCGCAGAAACTCCCACCGCGTGGCATCGAACGGGGGAAACCAGGGCCGGTGATTCGCTTCCACGATGCGTCCCCACAAGGGGAGTTGCCCCAACCGTCCGGGAGAGCGGCGCCCGGTGGCCAGCAGCAGGCGCTCGGTGAACGTCCACGGTAGACGGGGGACCGTCCCTTGGAGGATGAGGTGACTCACGCGGGGAGGGACTTCCAGGGCCAGTTGCAGGGCGATCAGTCCTGCCGTGCCCACAGCGTAGATCGGCAGCGGCCCGACCTCGCGGGCCGCGAGCGTCTGAGCGACGAGCTCTCCCCAACCTGCCAGGCGAGAGGCAGCGGAGACGGTGCGGGGAGCGTCCGGCAGTGTGAGGAACAGGGACCGCCGTTCCGATCGCAGCAGCCAGGCCGTGAGGGCAAACAGGTCGGCGTTGCCGGCCGGTCCCCCCAAAAAAAGCAGGGGCGCCCCCTCCCCGAATTCCCACAACTGCACCTCTCCCCATGAGGTGGAGAGGACGAACTCATCCCGTCCCGCCCGAAACGCCTCGACCACTTCGTCCCAGACCAGCGGCGGCGGACACCCCTCCCCCGTCAGGGAGGTCGCCCCGGAGAGGGTGTGCGGGGTGGGAGGAATGTCGGGCATGGGAGGAGTGGAGGAACCGGCGGTGCGGCAGTGAGGACGGTACTCGCCCCTGGCGCAGAATCCGCGGAGCCTGCGTCAGGGGGACCTACAACACGGAGTCTCCGCTGCTATTGAAGGGAATCGCCCCAGGGAATGCCAGTCCCGTTGTTGCCGACGGCACGATCGGCGCCCTGCGCACAATCGACCTCTTCGTGCCGCGGCCTTTGCCCCGGGGACCCTCCGTCGCCGATCGGCGACGGACCCGCGGCCGATTGTGACCTAGCGTTGACGGTCGGCAACGTGCCGCGACAGACCCAGCACTCCTCTCCGTGCAGCGGAGTCAACCCATGAACACAGCCCTGACACCCCGGAAACGTATCTTCGTCAGCCGCCCCATCCAGGGCCAGCTCACGCTGCGGCTGGGGCTGTACTGGGTGCTGTACCACTTCGTCCTCTGGCACGTGCTGTTCGTGTATCACTTCCTGCAATATCGACTGGTCCCGACGGAGCAGGCCATCAGCTTTCAAGAGTTGTATGTCACGTTCGGGCGGCACTACTTCCCGATCATCATCTGCTCCCTGGCGATGCTGCCGGTCTTTCTGGTCGATCTGGTGCGGTTGTCGCACCGGATCGCCGGACCGCTGGTGCGGTTCCGCAGCGTCCTGGACGACATGATCGCCGGCCGGCCGACTCAGCGGATCCGGCTCCGCAAGGGGGATTTGATGATGGAGCTGGAAGAGAAGTTCAATCAGTACATCGACGTGTACGAACAGGAGCGCCTGCGCCGCTGTCCTGAGCCGAAACTGTCTGAGGAACAGGCGGCCCTGCTGGCCGAGCTGACGCAATCGGGCGCAGCAGTCGCGCCGGTGGATGAGCCGGAACCGCAGCCGCATGAGGCGCGGTTGACTTCGGCAAGGATGCCTGGCTGAAGCCGCAGCCGGTCCGGCTGATGAACCTGCGGACGGGGGAAGTGCCTGTCCCCCTGATGTGAGGCAGGAGTTCACGGCGACGGTTCTCCCGGTCCCGGGGAACTGGAGCGTCTCCCACGCCGACAACACTCTCTTCTCTCTCGCTCTCGATTCCGACTCGGGACACGCCCGAAGGTTCCACGCGAGACGTGCCCAGGAGCGGGAGGAGTCCCGCGATCCCCCGGGGCGCCGGGGTCACTCGTGAGCGAGGAATGCTGATGGTTGCACTCCGGGAGGGAGGCTCGGTCTGCCCGGAACAAGGCGAGTGTGCCCGGAGCGGAGGCATTCGGAGGCGGAGCGATGGTCTCGGCCGGGCGGTGTGGGATGGTCATCTTCGATTACAACTCCAAGTCAGTCCGATGCTTGTGTCGGAGTGAGGGGTTGCGTGGGAGCATCGCTCGCAATGGGCACGGGAGTTGCCATCGGGCTTGACGGGAAGTTGATGCGTCCCGTGTCGAGTGATTCATGTCCGGGGGTGTGGCCGGACCGGCCCCTCGTGGGGGTTGGACCGGGCGAGCGCCCACGCCCCCGGTCATCTTTCACTTCGACTTTCGGAGCGCGGAGCAGCGCGTCATACTTCCCACATGCCTCCACCCCTCCGTGTGTGCTGTTTCGAGAGTCGTCGCGGCCCGGAGCTGGCGGCTCTTTTGGCCCGGGAGAATGCTCAGGCCTTCATCGCCCCCTCCCTGCGCGAGGTGGGGCTGGAATCGAACACGGCAGTGGTGGAGCTTGCGCAGCGACTCGACCGCGGCGAACTCCGCGGGGCTTTGCTGATCCTGCTGACCGGTGTGGGGACCCGGGCCTTGTTCGAGCTGGCGGCAAGCGTCCTGCCTCGCGAACGACTGGCCGCCGCACTCCGGGAGTTGACGGTCCTCGTCCGGGGCCCGAAACCGGTTCCCGTCTGCAAGGAGTGGGGGGTGCGGATCGACCTGCGGGCGCCGGAACCCAACACCTGGCGCGAGGTCCTGCACGTGCTGGAGGAGGCGCGGGAACAACTCGCGGGGCGGCGCGTGATCGTTCAGGAGTATGGGGCGTCTGCTCCGGAATTGACGGCGGCCCTGGAGGCCCGCGGGGCACTGGTCGAGACCATCGCCGTCTACCGCTGGGCGCTCCCCCGCGATTGCGAACCGCTGCGGGAGGCGATTCGCCGCACCGCCGCCGGCGAGTTCGACCTCCTCATGTTCACCAGTGCTCAACAGGTGCGGAACGTGCTGGCCGTGGCGGCGGAACTGGGGTTGGAGCAGGCATTTCGCGCGGCGGCCGGGCGGTTGCTGATCGCCAGCATCGGTCCGACGACGACGGAAGCGTTGCGAGAGGCGGGATTGCCTCAGCCGTTTGAACCGTCGCATCCCAGGATGGGCCAGCTTGTCCGCGAAGCGTGTACTTTCGCCCGTCAACAGGCTGCAACCGGAGGATGAGAGCGAGGCGATGTCTGACTGGTTTGAGATGCAGGTGCGCGTCCGTTACTGCGAAACCGACGCGATGGGCTTTCTGCACCACGCCAACTACTTCAACTATTTCGAGATGGCCCGCACGGAACTGTTCCGGTCGCTGGGGGGGAACTATCGGGCCTTGGAGGAGCGCGGTTATTTCCTGGTCGTGGTGAAGGTCGAATGCCGGTATCGGCGGCCGGCCCGGTACGACGACGTGCTTTCCGTCCGGACGCGCGTGGTGCGCAACTCCGGCGCCAAGCTGGAGCATGAGTACGCCGTCTATCGCGGGACGGAACTGCTCGCCAGCGGGACCTCGACGCTGGCCTGCGTCGACCGGGCGGGAAACGTCCAGCGAATCACCGAGGAACTGCTGTACGGCCGGGAGGGTTCCGGCGGGAATCGCTGACTGGCAGGGCGCACCACCTTGCGCGGGCAGAGCAGCGTCCACCCACCGCAGCCCAAGCGTCTCAGCCCTTACGGTGGCGAATCTTGGAGCGATTGCGACGCTTCTTCCGCCCGAGCTTCCGCCGCCCCTTGCCTGACTGCTTGACTCCCATAGACGCGATTCCTCACCTGAAAAGTTCGCTGAACGGGTCCCCGAATGCGGCCAGAATACCAGCTTTGTCGCCGCCGGGGAATTGACTGCATGGCGTGAACTGTCGCCGCGTCACCAGATGGTCGTCGGGTCACGGGCCTCCCTGCGGTGTCAGTCCGCCGACGGATGACGCAAACAACCGCCGCCGCCGCTCGATGTCGGGGGGGCCGCTCTGCAACCGCCGCAGGTCCTCGATGTTGGCGGCACAGATGCGGCAGCCGATGGTCTGGAGGTGAAACTCAATGTAGTCGATCCAGGCGTCATCCAGCGCGCCGAGCAACCAGCTTCCAAGCTGCGTGCGCGTGGGGCAACTGAGGCGACGGCGACGCCAGATCTCGCCGACGGTGTGTCCCCCCTGGTCGCGGCGGCGGATGAGCAGGACAGTCCGCTGTCGCAGGTCGGGATCGCCGCGGAGCGCGGCCTCGATCTGGGCGGCCCGGTCCACCGACAGATGCTCGTCAAGATAGGCCAGCAGTTCGTCGTCCGAGAATCGATCGCCAGGGCGGGCCATCAGTCTCTTCCGCAGTGTGACTTGCGAGCGTTCGGAGTCCGCCGCGCCGGCGGGGAGTCCCCGAGTCAAAAGTGTATCGAACGGCCGTCCACCGCGAGCGCCGCCTCCTTGACGGCTTCCGCCAGGGTCGGATGGGCATGACAACAGCGGGCGATGTCCTCACTGGTGGCGCCGAACTCCATCGCCGTCGCGCATTCGGCAATCAACTCTCCCGCGTGAGGTCCAATGATATGCACTCCGAGGACGCGGTCGGAAGCGGCATCGGCCAGCATCTTGACCTTTCCCTCGGTGTGTCCTGAGGCGCGGGCGCGGCCGTTCGCCAGGAAGGGAAACACCCCCTTGCGATAGGGGATGCCGGCCTCCTGGAGGTCTTCCTCGGTGCGGCCGACGCTCGCAATCTCCGGTTCCGTGAAGACGACTCCCGGAATCGTCTGGTAGTTGATATGTCCCCAGCCGGTGTAGAGGTATTCGACGCAGGCGATTCCCTCTTCCTCCGCCTTGTGAGCCAGCATGGGTCCGCCGATCACGTCCCCAATGGCAAACACCCCCTCCTGAGCGGTCTCGAAATGAGAACCGACCGGGATGAAGCCGCGGGCGTTGGTCGCGATTTCGCACGTCTCCAGACCCAGACCCTCGGTGTTGGGTTTGCGTCCGACGGCCACCAGCACGCGGTCGCCGCGGATCGGTTCCCCCCCCTCCCTGCTCACCTCGCACTGCTTGCGGACCACCTTCACGCCCGTCACCTTGCAACCGAGCTGAAAAACCAGCCCCTGCTGTTTGAAGATTTTCAGGGCGTCGGCGGCGGTCTCGCCATCCATGCCGGGGAGAATGCGGTCGAGATATTCCAGGACCGTGACCTGGCTGCCCAGCCGCCGCCACACGGTTCCCAGCTCCAGACCGATGTAACCGGCGCCGATGACGACGAGGTGCCGGGGAACTTCCGGAAATGCAAGCGCTTCCGTGCTGGAGACGATGCGCTCCCCGTCGAACTCCACGCCGGGGAGCGCGGCAGGTGTGCTGCCGGTGGCGATGAGGATGTGGCGAGCAGAGAGTTCCTCGGTGCGGCCATTCCCCTCGACGACGACGCGGCCGGGGCCGTCCAGCCGCGCGCGGCCAACATAGCGGGTGATCTTGTGCTTCTTGAACAGGCTGTCGATCCCCCCGCCGAGCGTCTGCACGACACGCTGCTTGTGTTTCATCATCGCGGCCAGATCGAGCTGGACTTTGGCGACTATCCCACGGTCGCCAAGCTGCGCGGCCTGCTCATAGAGATGACTCGATTCGAGCAGCGCCTTGGAGGGAATGCAGCCCACCCGCAGGCACGTGCCGCCCAGCAACGGTTCGCGATCAATGCAGGCGACGTTTTTGCCGAGCTGGGCCGCGCGAATGGCCGCCACGTAGCCGCCGGGGCCCGCCCCAATCACAACGAGATCATGTTCCGGCATCGGAGTAGTTGTCGAGCGTGTCGCTGGAGGTTCGTCAGGGTGCAACCATGTCGCCGCCGGGTGGTGAACAGGCGCTGCGTAGTCCACCCGCGGCCAAGCCGTGAGGTTTCCGTCCGGAGAAACAACGTCTCGGCATCATAGTGGTGTGCGGACCGTCCGGCGAATCCGCCGCTGAGCCGCAAGGGTGTGTCTCAGGGGGAAGGAATGCCGGCATCAGCGGGGTTTGATGCCGGCGGGGCCTGGTCGGCGAGGTAGGTGCCGCTCCTCCCTCCCGATTTTTCCAACAGCCGGACGAGCGTCATCGCCATTCCCCGATCCACCGCCTTGCACATGTCGTAGACGGTCAGGGCGGCCACCGTGACGGCCGTGAGCGCCTCCATTTCGACGCCGGTGCGGGCCTGCGTCCGCACCACCGCTTCGACCCGCAGGGTCTGGTCGTCGAGGAATTCAAAATCGATTGCCGCGCTCTCCAGCGGCAGCAGATGGCACAGCGGGATCAACTCCGACGTGCGCTTCGCGGCCATGATCCCCGCCAGCCGGGCGACTTCGAACACATCCCCCTTGGCGGCTTTCCGCTCACGGATGAGCGTCAGCGTGGCGGGCGCCATGGTCAGACGGGCTTCCGCGCGCGCCATCCGGAGGGTGATCGGCTTGTCGCCGACGTCCACCATGCGGCTGGCGCCGCTGGCATCGAAATGGGTCAGGTCCGACATGGGAGAGACCGGAGCGAAGCCGGTGGAGAGATCGCTGGAACCGGGGAGGACTGACACCCAGTATGACAGGGGGGACGGCGGCTGCAACCAGCCTCCGAGTTCCGGAGGGAACCTCAGCGATTCTCCGCTCTCACCCAGGAGGGCATGGCGATGATCATCGCCGCCGGCCGCGCGGGGGGCGCGAGCGGCCGTTCCCCGACCGTCGTCCGGAGCGCCGCTCCGAATCGGAGCGGTCCTGGCGCGACGACCGGGACTTTCTTCCGGGCGCAGGACGTCGAATCCCTCCGCCGAGCCACTTCACCAATCGGAAGTCGAGTTCGCGCCGGTCGACGTCGACATGGGCGACGGCCACGACGACGCGGTCTCCCAGCCGGTAGACGCGGCCGCTCCGCCGCCCCGTCAGCGTGAGCGAGCCGCGATCGAAGTCGAAGTAGTCGTGGTCGGTCAACGTGCTGATGTGCACCAGTCCCTCGGCCGGAAGCTGCGTCCCGCGGACGAAGAACCCATATCGATCCACCCCCGTGATCGTCCCTTCCAGCTCCTCGCCGATCCGCGATTCGAGATAGCTCAGGAGCTTGATGCGGATGAGTTCAAACTCGGCCTCATCGGCCCGGCGTTCGGTGGTGGAGCAGTGGCGGGCGAGCTGCAGGAGCTCGGTCTGGGAGACGCCGCCATCGGTGGCGCGCCCTGTGAGCAACCGATCGAACAGCCGATGCACCGTCAGGTCGGGATACCGTCGGATGGGGCTGGTGAAGTGACAGTAGTCCTCCTCGGCCAGCGCGTAATGTCCCCCCGGCAGGGCCGAATATTCCGCCCGTTTCATGCTGCGGAGTACGCCGTAGTGCACTGCTCGTCCCGCCGGGGTATCCACCGATTCCTGGAGCAGCCGCTGAAGTTCCGTGCGGCTCTCGGGATGGCGGAGCTCGAACCCCAAGGAGGTCACCAACTCCTTGAGCTGCTGGAGCTTGATGGGGCTGGGATCGGCATGAACGCGGCGGAGGAAATCGACCCCCCGCCGCGCCAGTTCCCGCGCCACCGCAATGTTCGCCGCCAGCATGAACTCCTCGATGATCTGATGGCTTTCGTCGTGGTGGACCTCGTGCGCCCCGATCACCCGCTGCTCGGCATCGAAATCAAGCTTGACCTCCGGCATGTCGAGTTCCAGATACCCCTGCCGAATCCGCCGCCGGCGGAGCAGCATCGCCAGTTCGTGCATCTCGGTCAGCAGCTTGCGGATGTTCGCCGGAACCTTGCCGCGGCGCCGCTCATCCTCCTGAATGATCGGCAGCACCTCCTCATAGGCGAACCGCCGGGTGACGCGGATGGTCGTGTTCGCGAACCGGGTGTGGACCGGAATGCCCTCGGGGGTGTACTCGATGAAGACGCTCTTCGTCAGCCGCACGCGGTTCTCCTGCAGGCTGGCCAGGCCGTTGGAGATCACCTCCGGCAGCATGGGGATGACCAGCGTGGGGAGATAGACGCTCGTGCCGCGGAGCTTCGCCTCCCGGTCCAGCGCCGATCCGGGCCGGACGAACGCCGCCACATCGGCGATGTGGACGCCCAAGTGCCAGTGACCGCGCTCGTCGCGGTGGAGGGAAATCGCGTCGTCGAAGTCGCGGGCGTCGCTGGGATCGATGGTGATGATCGTCTCTCGGGTGAGGTCTTCTCGGCCGGAGAGGTCGGTCTCGTCGAAGTTCTCGGCCTCCAGGCGGGCCTCCTCGAGCACGTCCTCGGGGAATTCGTGCGGGAGACCGAACTCGTGAAGGATCATCTGCGTTTCGACCCCCGGTTCCCCCCGCGGGCCGAGGACCTTGGTCAGCACTCCTTCGCCCGGCTGGCGGTGGGCGGGGAACCGCAGCATCTCCACCACCACCTTGTCTCCCTCGCGGGCTCCCTTGGCGCCGGGGTCCCCTACCCAGATCGGCTCCTGGAAGTCCGTGCCGTCGATCCGCACCCAGCCCGCGTCATCCTCCTCGAAATACGTGCCGACGAAGACGTTGGTGGCGCGCTCCAGGACCTCGACCACCACGCCGCAGCGTCCGCCGCCCGTCCGGCGACGGCGGGTCAGCCGCACCAGCACTTCATCTCCGTTCTGGGCGTCCCGGAGGTCCTCCGCCTCGATCAAGACGTCGCCCGGGACGTCGGCGGGGCGCGGCTCATGTGGAATCAGGTACGCCGCACCGGAAGAAATCTTGCGAATCACGCCGATCAGCGTGCCGGCCGGAGCGGGAAGCTGCACCCGACCTTTCTCGGAAATCCGAATCCGCCCCTCCTGTTCCAACGCGGCGAGGACGGCCTCGAATTCCTCCCGACGCTTCTTGGTCACCCCCAGATTCTTGGCCAAGGCCTTGGCCTTTTGCGGCTGGTAGCCAGGCCGGGAAATGTACTCCAAAAGCTGCTGTGCCAGTGCCGTCATGAAACTCGACCCGTGAATCAAAGGGGATTCCTGCCGCGTGCATCACACTGGAGAGACGGGGCAGCGTCAATGCCGGGGGTGCGGCGGGAAGTTCCGGCTTCAAGCACACCTGTCACTGCGGGCTTGCATTCCGTGCTCCGCGCTGACTCAATACTGAGACCGGCACGGACCCGTCCTGGACCCCCGCCATCGGAAGGACTGACATGAGCAGCAAGTCCCTGTTGGAAGCCCGGATCCTGGAGGGAGACATCCTCGCCATCGTGTTGCGCGGCGACCTTGACTTTCTTTCGACTCCGGAGTTTGGCCGGGTTGTGCAAGAGCACCTGGAGCCCGGACGCTCCCGGATCATCATCGATTGCCGGCACATGGGGTATATCTCCAGTCTCGGCCTGGGATCACTGGTGGCACTGCAAACACGGCTGCGGCGCCGCGGAGGAGCGGTCAAGCTGGCGGCGATCCAGGGTCCCGTGATGCACATCCTCCGCACCGTCTGCCTGGACAAGGTCCTGGACATCTACGGCGATCTGGAATTCGCGCGGCAAGCGTTTCTGGTCGAGGAGGGTCACGACGCCTCGGTCGGCGGCAGCGGCGAGGCAGTCCCGGTTGCGCCGGCACTGTGACGATACCGCAGGACCCTGACGGTCTCGATCGTGATCAGACCCTCAGCCACCACCTCGTCCAGAAACGGCAGCAGGGTCTGGATGCGATCCGCTCGATCGACGATCTCGATCACCACCGGCAGGTCCGTGGAGAGCTCCAGGAGCTTGCTGGTGTGAACGCGGCTGTTGGCCCCAAAGCCCATCGGTCCGCGGAGCACAGTGGCCCCCGCCAGCCCCAGCTCCCGCGCCTTGAGGACGATCGCCCGGTAGAGCGGTTCCCCCGCCCAGGTGTCGGACTCGCCGATGAAGACCCGCAACAGTTGTCCCTCTTCGCTCAGCTTCATGATCGGAAACTCCTCGGGGGAGGGGAGCGTGGAAAGCGGGGGGATTCGATCCGGGACTTCCAGCCGCATGGGAGCGCGCCGGGCCTCACCCTCGTTGTGCCGGTAGACGAGGACATGTCCCCGTTCCAGCGTCGCCAGGCCGTCGCACACCACCTCGGAGACGACTGCCAGGAAGCGCCCGATGGCCGCCGGTTCATCGACGAATTCCACGATGACGGGCAACTGTTCGACCAGCGCCCAGGAGCGGCTCTCCAGCAGTTGGCCGTCGACGTCGAGGCCGAGGATGCCCTTCAGGACGGTGGCGCCGGCCAGTCCCTCGCGGCGGGCGCGTTCCACGAGTGTTTCGGCCGCCGGAGGCGAAAACCAGCCCGCCTGATCGGTGTTGCGCAGGTACACCCGCAGCAGCGTCTGTTCCCCTTCGAGCTTCATGGCTGGCCCCCCCGCGCGAGGAGCATGCCCAGGTGGACCGCCAGCAAGCCGAGCAGGACGCTCCCGAAGAGATAGGTTGTGCCGGTCAGGCTGTTGCCGTCGCGCAACAAGTTGTGGGACTCATACTCGTAGGTGGAAAACGTGGTGAAGGCGCCGGTGAATCCGACGGCGACGAGCAACCGCAGGTCGTCCGGCCGCACCCAGCCCCAGCCGTCGGCCGGGATGCGTTCCGACAACAGCGTCAGAAACCAGCCCAGAAAGAACGATCCCAGCAAGTTCACGAGGAATGTTCCCCACGGGAAGGTGGCGCCGATGAGACGTGCGGCAACCACCGTGACACCCCATCGCGCCAGTCCCCCCAGTGCCGAACCGGTGGCGACCAGGCCGATCTTCGTCAACATACGCACGTCCCGTGAGATTGATGAGGACTGGAGCGCATCGGCCGGAAGCGGCTCTCCCGGGTGGAGTGCGCCGGGCGTCCTGCCGATAACCTCTCGGCGGCCGAGCCGGCCCGGCCCGCCCGGAGGCACGGGGAGGACAGCACCACCGTCCCTGATTTCAGAACACCCCCCTGCATTTGTCCAGTCCCATGAGTTCTGCGGAGGGGAGTGATAACATGGACCGGGGAACGTTGGTCGCGGCGGACAGGTTCCTCTCCCGGATCAAGCCTCGAGATTCCTTCCGTGGGGTCGTCATGCGCAAGCCACCCCGGAGCGGCGGCGGTTGGAAGGCGATTGTGTACAGCCTGCGGTTGGCTCGGCGCGTCGGCTGGCGGTGGATGTGGCAGGCGCTCCGCTCCCACAATACCTGCAAGACATGCGCCGTCGGCATGGGAGGCCAACTCGGCGGAATGGTCAATGAGGGGGGGCATTTTCCGGAGGTCTGCAAGAAATCGTTTCAGGCCATGGCCTCCGACATGCAGGGGGCCATCCGTCGTGTGTGGATCGAGGACATTTCCCTGGCTCAACTGCGCGGGCTGACGTCCCGGCAACTCGAACAGTCGGGACGACTCGTCGAGCCGCTCTACCTGGCCCCCGGGGCCACTTCCTATCGCGTCCTGCCCTGGGAAGAGGCGTTGACGGTGGCTTCCCAGCGTTTGGCCGCCGCCGGACCACTCCGCAGCTTCTTCTACGCCAGCGGACGCTCCTCGAACGAGGCCGGCTTTCTGCTGCAACTGTTCGCCCGATTGTGGGGGACCAACTACGTCAACAACTGCTCCTACTACTGTCATCAGGCCAGCGGCGTGGGGTTGGGGATGGCGCTCGGCACGGGAGCGGGGACCGTGCGGCTGGACGACCTCGACCACGTGGACTTGTATGTGCTGGTGGGGGCCAATCCGGCGTCGAACCATCCGCGGTTGATGCGGAGCCTGATGCAGATTCGCCGTCGGGGCGGAGAGGTCGTCGTCATCAATCCCCTGCGGGAAGTGGGGCTGGTGAACTTCCGGGTCCCCAGCGACGTTCGGAGCCTGCTGTTCGGCTCCCGGATTGCCAGCGTGTATGTGCAACCGCACGCCGGCGGCGATCTGGCCCTGATGTCTGCGCTGGCCAAGGAGGTCCTGGAACAAGCGGGCGAGGATCGGGGATTCATTGCCGCGCATACCGAGGGCTTTGACGAGTTCGCTGCGCACGTCCGGCGGTTGGAGTGGGACCGGCTTGTGGAACAAAGCGGGGTCGACCGCGAGACGATCCGGCGTCTGGCGAAGATGTATCTCGCCGCCAGAAACGTCGTCATCGGCTGGAGCATGGGGATCACGCACCACAGCCATGGAACGCACAACGTCCTCTCCATCGCCAACCTCGCCCTGCTCCGCGGAATGGTGGGTCGCAGCCACGCCGGTCTGATGCCGATCCGCGGGCACAGCAACGTGCAGGGACTGGGGACGGTCGGCGTCACCCCGACGCTCAAGCAGGCGATGCTGGAACGGTTCGAGTCGCGGCTGGGACTCCGCGTCCCCGCCTCTCCCGGCTACGATACCATGGCCTGCATCCAGGCGGCGCTCCGCGGCGAGATGGCCTTCGCGCTGTGTCTGGGAGGGAATCTCTACGGCAGCAACCCGCATTCGCGACTGGCTCACGACGCCCTGCGGCGGATCGACACGGTGGTCTACCTCTCAACCACGCTCAATACCGGTCATGCCTGGGGCACGGGGCGGGAGACGCTCATCCTGCCCGTCCTGCCGCGCGACGAGGAACCGCAACCCACGACTCAGGAATCGATGTTCAGCTTTGTGCGGCTGAGCGACGGAGGGCCGGCGCGGCACAGCGGACCCCGCAGCGAAGTGGCGATCCTGGCACATCTGGGAGCGCGACTGCTGGGAGACGACCCCCGCCTCGATTGGAAACGGATGTCCAGCCATGCGGCCATTCGCGAGCTGATGGCCGAGCTGGTTCCCGGTTACGAGGGACTGAAGACGATCGACGAGACACGACAGGAGTTCCACGTCCCCGGACGGGCGGTCCGCGACTACCACTTTCCCACCCCCACCGGCCGCGCCCGCTTCCACGTCGTCCCCCTCCCCGACCCTCCTCCCCCGGCAGCAGACAACGCATTGACGCTGATGACCATTCGTTCCGAAGGACAGTTCAACAGCGTGGTGTACGAGGAGGAGGACCTGTATCGGGGGCAGGAGCGGAGGGACGTGATCCTGATGAACCCGGACGACCTCGCGCGACTCCAGCTCCAGCCGAACCAGCGGGTGCGGGTCCGCAGTGCGGCCGGGGAGTTGCGGCATCTGTTGGCGCGACCGTTCGACGTCCGTGCCGGGAACGCGGCGATGTATTATCCGGAGGCCAATGTCCTCGTCCCGCAGGAGGTGGACCCTCTCTCCAAGACGCCGGGGTTCAAGTCGGTGAGGATCACGGTGACGCCGGAGGAGCTGTGAAATCCAGGCGGGCTGACCGGGGGACGGAGGGGGGAAGGAGTTCCGTTTTCGTGGCGGGGCCGCCTCTCCGGGTTGTCGGCAGGCAACAGGTTGACGTGATGCGTCGTGCTGGAACGACTGCTGGCGGCCGTCAGAACCGCCACGGGAAACTCCTGGGAAACCGGGAGAGCCGGTTGACCGGGCGGGGGTCAAGGTATACGAATGTTAGTAGTTATGGATACGCCGGGATTTTTCCGGAAAATTTCGGTGGGTGAAGAATTCCTGTGGAAGGAGGGGTGCTCTCTGGTAGTATGGCGTCTGAGTTGAACGGCAGCAGGCGTGCTGGCCGGCTGGGGCCGGCAAGCACGAAACTGATTGTCTGCAAATGAGTTGCGACAGACTGTGCCGCTCGATGGCCCGCCTTGCGACGTCCCTGACCGGAATGGATTCTGATGCAGGCGACACCACCTCGCCCCTTCACGCTGCCAGGCTGTGGCGGCGGATGGATCGATTTCGTTCCGGAATCGTAGAGAGTCCGTCATTTGGGTTGAAATCGATCTTGTTCTCCTGTTGGATGGAAGGCTTCGGCCCTCCGCAGACCCCCGAGACTTGGGCGTCGCCGCAAACACGCCCCCCCAAAGGGAGGCACTGCGGGGACGGTTTCGCACGCCGCCGGTGACACGGCCGGCGAACGCCCTCCCCCGACCTCGACTGGAATTGCCGTTTCCGAATCCCATTCCGCACTAAGGACAGGCGGATCCTTTTATCTTGACTTCGCTCAAGGAACACCAACCGTGCATCGACTGGATCCCGGACTGAAAGCTCTGATGGACCGTGCGGTGGAGCGCGGCTTCCTCACCTACCAGGCTGTTGACGATTACCTCCCGGACGAAGGGGGCGACCCGCAGATGATCGAACAGATCATCATGGCCCTCGAGGAGCTGGACCTGCCGCTCATCAACGACCCGGACGCCCCGGCGACGATCGCGGAAAAGACCCGCCTGGAGCAACAGGCCCTGGAGGAGGAGCATGGCGAGGTGGCGCGGCTCATCGAGCCCGAAACCCCCATGTCCTCCCGTGACCCGATCCGCATGTACCTCAGCCAGATGGGGAACATCCCCCTGCTGTCGCGCGAGGACGAAATCTTTCTGGCCAAGCAGATCGAGATCACCCGCAAGCGCTTCCGCCGCGCGATGATGGAGTCCGACTTTGCTCTCTCCATCGCGCTCGACATCCTGGAGAAAGTTCACTCCGGCGAACTCCCCTTCGAGCGGACGCTCCGCACCTCGGACACCGAGAACACCAAGAAGGAGCAGATTCTCGGCCGCATGCCGGCCAACTTGGCCACGCTCCGCCATCTCATGGCCGAGAACCGCAAGGACTGGGAGATCGTCCACCGGTCGGGGGGGACGAAGCGACAGAAGGAGGAAGCCCGGCAGCGGATGATCCTCCGCCGCCGCAAAATGTGCACCCTCGCCGAGGAACTCTCCGTCCGCACCCACCGCTTGCAGCCGGTGTACAAACGCATGCAGCAGGTGGCGGAACGGATGCAGCAGGTGGCGGAACGGATGGCGGAACTGGAGCGGGACATCCACCGCCTCAAACGCCGCCCGGCCACCGCGGCCGATGCCGCCGCCTGCGAACGGGAACTGGAAGAACTCGTGCAGATGACCCTCGAAACCCCCGCCGAGTTCTGCGCCCGCATTCGCAAGATCAACGAACGCTTCGACGCCTGGACCCACGCCAAGCAGCAGCTCTCCGGCGGGAACCTGCGGCTGGTCGTCTCCATCGCCAAGAAGTACCGCAACCGCGGCCTCTCCTTCCTGGACCTGATCCAGGAGGGGAACGCCGGCCTGATGCGCGGCGTCGAGAAGTACGAGTACCGCCGCGGCTACAAGTTCTCCACTTATGCCACGTGGTGGATTCGGCAGGCCATCACCCGCGCGGTGGCCGACCACGCCCGCACTATCCGCATCCCCGTCCACATGTTCCAGTCGATCTCCACGCTCAAGGCCAAGAGCGAGCAGATTCGCCAGGAGACCGGCCGCGAACCAACGACCGAGGAACTGGCCGAGGCGGTCGGCCTCTCCATCGAGGAGACCGAGCGGATCATGAAGACCTGGAAACATCCCATCTCGCTCGACACTCCCGTCGGCGAGAGCGAGGACTCCAGCTACGGCGACTTCCTGGAGGACGGCAGCGAAGGGACGCCGGCCGATACCGCCATGAACCAGATGCTCCGGGACAAGATCAACCACGTCCTCAAGAGCCTCACCTACCGTGAACGCGAGATCATCAAGCTCCGTTACGGCCTGGGCGACGGTTACAGTTACACGCTGGAAGAGACCGGCCGCATCTTCAAGGTCACCCGCGAACGTATCCGGCAGATCGAGTCCAAAGCGCTCCGCAAGCTCCAGCACAACACTCGTGCCGAGCACCTCAAGGGCTTCGTCGAGGCCCTGTACGCCAACGCCGAGCAGAATGGCGAACGGGAGGAAGAACCGGTCGGCGCGTGACGTCTCGACGCCGGTTTCCCTGGAATTCCTCCGAGGAAGGCGGCCCCGCAACGACCCCCAAGGGTGTTGCACCCGGTTGCTCCCCCCTTGCACCGCACGCTAATCTAAGTGCTTTGATGCTGGGGAGTCGGTTCGTCCCGGAACTTCACCCTCCGGGAGGAACCGTCCTTTCGCGGTGGGGGTTCGGAGCGATTCGCCATGACGTCTCGATGCGCGCGGCGGTGGTTGCGTCCCGGCTGGGTCGGGCTGGTGTTTCTGAGTGTCCCCTGTATGCTCCGCGCCGACGATCCGTGGGTCGTCTACCAGGGGACGTCCGGCCCGGGCGTCGGCAAGCGGATTGTCCTGATTTCCGGCGACGAGGAGTATCGCTCGGAAGAAGGGCTTCCCCAGCTCGGCCGCATTCTGGCCAGGCATCACGGCTTCCACTGCACGGTGCTGTTCGCCATCAACCCCCCGGACGGGACGATCGACCCGAACAACACCGGCAATATCCCGGGACTGGAGGCGCTTGATCGCGCCGATCTGATGATCATCCAGACCCGTTTCCGCGACCTGCCCGACGAACAGATGAAGCACATCGTCGACTATGTGGAGTCGGGCCGGCCGATCATCGGCCTGCGGACGGCCACGCACGCCTTCAACATCAAGCGCAGCGATTCCTCCTACAGCCGCTGGTCCTTCAACAGCCAGGAGTGGGAGGGGGGCTTTGGCCGGCAGGTTCTGGGAGAGACGTGGATCAGCCATCACGGCAAGCACAAGGTCCAGTCGACGCGCGGCGTGATTGCCCCGGGGGCGGAAGCTCATCCGATCGTGCGCGGCATTCGCGACGGGGACATCTGGGGGCCGACCGACGTGTACGGCGTGCGGCTTCCGCTCCCCGGCGACAGCCGGCCGCTCGTGCTGGGACAGGTCCTCGAAGGGATGTCCCCCACCGATCCCCCCGTGGCCGGGAAGCAGAACGATCCCCTCATGCCCATCGCCTGGACGAAGACGTACGTGGGCGCCGCCGGCAAGCCGGCCAAGGTCTTCACCAACACGATGGGTTCCTCCACCGATCTGCAAAGCGCGGGCCTGCGGCGGTTGCTCGTCAATGCGGTCTACTGGTGCCTGGGGATGGAGGAGCAGATTACTCCCGACTTGTCGGTGGAGATCGTCGGAGACTATCAGCCGACCCCCTACGGATTTAATGGCTTCAAGAGCGGCGTGCGGCCCCAGGACCTCGCCGTCGAGGGGCTGACACCGTAAGTCGCTCCGCCCGCGCTCTCCCGACAGCGCCCGGGATCGCCGGCGGGCGCGAGCGAGCCCGAGCGCTGCCTGAGATGTCATGCACATCGCCATCATCACCGCTGGCGGCGCCGGGATGTTCTGCGGCTCGTGCATGCACGACAACACCTGGGCCCGCGCGCTCCTGGCGGCCGGGTGCGAGGCGACGCTTGTTCCCACCTATACGCCGCTCCGGGTGGACGAACCCGACCAGAGTGAAGCACACGTCTATTTCGGGGGGCTGAACGTCTTTCTCCGCTCACGGTTTTCCTGGTGGCGAAAACTCCCGCGTGCCTGGACAACCTGGCTCGACCAGCCGCGGATTCTCCAGTGGGCCACGCGCTGGTCTGTCAGCAACGACCCCGCAAGTCTCGGCGAGCTGACGCTGGACATGCTCGCCGGGGAGAGCGGGCCGCATCGTGAAGCCGGCGCGGAACTGGCGCGGCACATCGGAGAGGAGCTCCGTCCCGACGTGGTGATTTTCAGCAACGCCTTGCTGGTGGGGGCCCTGCGGCAGCTTCGCGGCGTCTTTCCCGGACCCGTCTATTGCACCTTGCAAGGGGACGACGTGTTTCTGGACGCTCTCCCGGAGCGCTATCGCCTCCCCGCCCTGGAGGCGATCCGCACACGGGCGGCCGAGTTCGATGGGTTTCTCGTCCATTCCCGGTTCTACCGCGACTACATCAGCCGCTATCTGGGACTGCCGGCCGAGCGTTTTCACCGCCTGCCGCTGGGGATCGACTTGGAAGGTCATGACGGCCAACCGGGAGAACGTCGCGGTGAGCCGTTCACGGTGGGATACTTTGCCCGCATCGCTCCCGAGAAAGGGCTGCAACATCTGGTGGCGGCGTTCCTGCGGCTGCACGGAGAGCATCCCGAGGCCCGCCTGCGCGTGGGAGGGTATCTCGCCCCTCAGCAGCGCCCCTTCTTCGAGACGGTTCGACGCGCCGCCCAGCCGCTGGGGGACGCCTTCGAGTACGTCGGCAGCCCCCCGACTCATGCCGACAAAGTCCGCTTTTTGCGGAGCATCGACGTCCTCAGCGTCCCCACGGAATTCCTGGAACCCAAGGGGTTGTACGTGCTCGAAGCGCTGGCGAACGGCGTCCCGGTGGTGCAGCCGGCCCACGGGGCGTTTCCCGAGTTGATTGCCGAGACCGGCGGCGGACTGCTGGTGCCGCCGCGCGATCCCGTGGCGCTGGCGGAGAGCCTGAGGCGGCTGCTGCGCAACCCGCAGGAGCGGTATGCGTTGGGTCGCGCCGGCCAGCAGGCAGTGCGCGAACGGTTCAGCATGGCGACCCTGGCCCGGGCGACGCTGGAAGTCATTGACGCGGGGCGGGGGCACGGAGCGTCCCTGGCAACCGCTACGCCGCAAGCAGCTTCCTCGCCCGCAATTTCGAGTCCGTCGGATCAACCCCCGTTGGAAGGTTGAGGCGCGGACGGTCCGCCACGGCATGGCGGCACTGCGTCGAGGCGGATAAAATGCCGGTGTACCCGCCGTGCAGCGGCACAGGAGTGATGCAGCTCCCACCTCCGCACCGCCCGCGGAGCCGAAGCCGTCGCCGGCCGGATGAGGCGGCCCCGGGTTGAGCCTCAGCATCCTCCGATGCGCCCTTCCCGCCACGTCGGACGGAACGACGAAGGTTTCGATGCGGCCCGATTGCAGTCCCCGTATCTCTCAGCGATGCTCCTGAGTCTTCTCAAATCCAAGCTGCACATGGGCGTGGTCACGCGAACCGAGCTGACCTACCACGGCAGCATTACCATCGATCCCGTGCTCATGGAAGCGGTCGGGCTGCGGCCGTTCGAGAAAGTGCTCGTCAGCAACTGCTCGACAGGGCAGCGCGGCGAGACTTACGTCATCCGGGGGGGACGAGGGGAACGGGAAATCCAACTCAATGGAGCGATGGCCCGGCTGGCCCAGCCCGGAGACCGGGTGATTGTGATGGCCTTCGCCGCCTTGACGCCTGACGAGGCTGAACAACATCGGCCGGTTATCGCCGTGCTGGACGAGCGCAACGAGGTCGTTGAAATCCTGCGGGATTGAGACGGGCGGCGGCCCCCCCCCTCACGGACCGCCGGTTCCCAGTCATCCGCGAGCCCCCCTTCCCCCAGTTCCACCGCCGTGACTGCCGCCGGCCTCCGTGTCCCCTGGTACATCCTCCGCACCAGCATCGAGGAGCGGCTGACGTACCGGGGGGACTTCGCGCTCCGCACGCTGTTTCAGTTCCTGCCGATCGTCACGCAGATCTTCCTGTGGGGGGCAATCTTCAACGTGCAGGGCTCCGCGCAGCGCAACCCGATTGCCGGCTACACCTATCAGGGGATCATCGCCTACTACCTGCTGACCATGCTCGGCCGGGCGTTTTCCAGCATGCCGGGACTGGCCAGCGGCATCGCCCGCGACATCCGCGAGGGGGCCATCAAAAAGTACCTCACCCAGCCGATTGACATGCTGGAATACCTGGCCTGCTACCGGATCGCGCACAAGCTGGTGTACTACGTGGTGGCGGCGGGACCGTTCGTCCTGGTGTTCTGGCTCTGCCGCGGCTATTTCCCGGGCTGGCCGCCCCCCCTCACCCTGGCGGCCTTTTTGACGTCGCTCGTCCTGGCGTTTCTCGTCGGCTTTCTGCTGGAGGCGCTGATCGGAATGATCGCCTTCTGGTTTCTGGAGGTCAGTTCCCTGCTGTTCATTTACATGATGCTGAACTACTTTCTGTCGGGGCACATGCTGCCGCTGGACCTGTTGGGGCCGACGGTGAACGGCGTCATCCAGTGGCTGCCGTTCAAGTACCTGGCCTACGTGCCGGCAGCAATCTTTCTGGGGCGGTATTCCCAGGGGGAGTTGGCCATCGAGCTGGGAGTGGAGCTGGTCTGGGTGGCAGGGCTGTTTCTGGCCTGCCGGGTGGCATTCGCCCGGGGGGTTCGCCGCTACAGCGCGTACGGCGGCTGACCGGGGACTCGTCCTGCCAACCCCTGTTGGAGATGTGCGGCATGCCCTGGCCTGTCCCTCCGCTCTCCCGCACCGTACTGGCCTGGATGGGTGTCGCCTCGGTGGTGATGTTTGTGGGGAGTTTGCTGGCCGTCCCGTGGCTGCTGGCGCGGATGCCGGCGGACTACTTCGTCCGTGACCGGCCGCGACGCGACGGAGGCAACCGTCGCTGGTGGTGGTGGCTGATCGGACACCTGGCAAAGAATTTCGTCGGCGTCATCCTGGTGCTGGCGGGGGTGGCGATGCTCGTGCTCCCCGGTCAGGGGGTGCTGATGATGCTCATCGGGCTGTCGCTGCTGGATTTCCCCGGCAAGCGCGCCTGCGAGCTGAACTTGATTCGCCGACCGCACGTCCTCAAGGCAGTCAACTGGTTGCGACAGAAAGCCGGACGGCCGCCGCTGCTCGTGGAGCGTTCCCCCTCCTCCGCTTCCTCTGCGGAAGACGCCGTGTGATGCGGCCGAGCGGACGGTCCCGCGCCGTCACCGCTTCATCAGCATCTCGTCGAGATTGAGCAGCACGTTGCCGACGACGGTCCAGGCGGCCAGTTCCACGGGGTTGCTCCCCTCGGGAAGCGGGCCCAGCGGGTCGGTGGCGAGTTTTTCGGCTTCCGCCGGCGTCCCGGCGAGCCGCTCCCGAGACTGGTGATACAACGTCACGAGCCGTTCCCGTTCCGCCGGGCGGGGAGGCCGCGACAGACAGAGTCGGAACCCGTACTCCACCTGCTCCGCGATCGATCCGGGATGCGCGTGAATCCGCCGGGCGAGGGCCTGGGCCGCCTCGACGTACACCGGATCGTTGAGCGTCACCAGCGCCTGCAAGGGGGTGTTGGTCCGATCGCGGCGGAGGGTGCAGACCTCGCGATTGGGGGCGTCAAAGACGGACATGGAGGGATAGGGATTGGACCGCCGCCACTGGATATACAGCGCGCGGCGGTAGCGGTCCTCACCGGGGCTCGGTTCCCAGTCGGTGGAGCTGCCGAAGGCGGCGGAGAGACCGAGGGACGGCTGGGGCGGCCGGACCGGGGGACCATACAGCTTGGGGCTGAGCAGACCCGCCACCGCCAGCGACTGGTCCCGGACCATCTCCGCCGTGAGGCGAAATCGCGGTCCCCGCGCCAGCAGACGGTTGTCAGGGTCGCGGGCGAGGAGTTCCTCCGTCACCGCCGACGATTGCTGATACGCCGCCGACGTCACCATCAGCTTCAGCAGCCGCTTGACGTCCCAGCCGCTCTCCACAAATTCCACCGCCAGCCAGTCGAGCAGTTCCGGATGGACGGGGAGTTCGCCTTGCGAGCCGAACTCTTCGACGGTGCGGACAATTCCCACGCCAAAGAGTTTCTCCCACAGCCGATTGACGGTGACGCGGGCCGTGAGGGGGTTGTCCGGACTGACGAGCCAGCGGGCGAGGGTGAGGCGATTGAGCGGCGCTCCCTCCGGGAGAGGCGGGAACACCGCCGGAACACCCGGCTCGACGGCCGCCCCCCGGTCCAGAAAGTTACCGCGATGCTGGATGTAGGTCGTCCGCCGCGCTCCTTCCGGAAGTTCTCGGAGCACGGGAACGGTGGTATACGGTTTCTGTCCGGCGACGCGCTGACGGAGGTCGGCCAGTTGTCGTCGCTCATCTGCCAGCGACGGGGCGAGCGACAGGTAGAACGTTGTCAGACGCGCTTGTTCCTCCGGGGACCGCTCCGCGGCGGACCTGCCGAGGAGGGCGACAATGTCGGGGGGATAGGACGCCTGTTCAGCGATGCGAGGATCAGCGGTCTCGGCCAGCCGCACCGCCTGAAGAGTGTGATCGTCGAACTTGGAGAGCTGCTCGATCGTCACGACCAGCGACCATCCAGACGGGACGGTGACCGGAGCGCTCAACGTGAGGAGGAGCTGGTGCGGCTCTCCCTGCCGCGGGGCCACCGCCCAACCCTTCTCGGGATCGCTTTTGGCCGTGAGCACTGCCGCCGGGGAGAACCCTTGCTGGGCGAAGTCGGCCGCCGCGGAGGCGAATGAAAGACTGCGAATCCCGCTGAGCGGGAACTCCCGGCTGGGATGGGGGGGCTCCGCCACCCGCTCCTGACACACGACTTGCCGCTGTGCGTCCAGGACCTGAACGACGAACTGGCTCAGCCGCGTGTGGAGACCGTTGTCCGTCCGGTTCCAAAGCACGATCCGATCGAGGGGGCGCATCTCCCCCAGGTCCACCTCCCACCACGGATGGGACGAGACCTCGGTGTGCGTGGTCGATTTGGCGGCGAAGTAGTCGCCGTTGGTATTGCCATCGATGGCGAGCCGGGCGGGGCCGTCGTAAGCGGTGCTGCTTTGCGTGGCGGTCCCACGGAGAGCGACGTTCTCATCGCCGCTGAAGACCTGCACTTCCGCCAGTGAGAGCATCTTCTGTTCGCCGGGGAGTTCGACCCGCACATACCGCCCCGGCAGGCTGGTGCTTCCGGGGGGAACGAGCGACCCGGCGACGCGAGTGATGACGAAGTTCCGTCCCCCCGTTGGGATGTCCAGACGCAGTCCGGTCAGAGTTCGCTCGTTCTGTGTCGGCGGGAACGTCACCGTCAACACATCCTGCCGCGCCGGCTGACCGATGGTGATGGTCCCATCGTCGGCGACGGCGACGGCCTGGCCGTCCCGGGCCACGGCGACCGGCTGGGGAACGGACCATGCAAGCGGCTCGGCAAACCGCTGCAGCCAGGCGTCCCGAGCCGCGAGAAGTTCGGGGGTGGGAGTGGTCGTAACGGCTTCCAGCCGTGCCATCTCCGCCTCCCATGCGGCTCGTTCGCGGCGCTGTTCGTCGGTGTAGATTTCGAGGAGGGGTGATTCATCCCGGCGGTCGGCGTCAGCCGTGTTGTTGAAGAAGGCAAAGAACCGAAAGTACTCCTCCTGGCTGATCGGGTCGTACTTGTGAGAATGGCACTGGGCGCAGGCCATCGTCGTCCCCATCCACACCGCCAAGGTCGTATTCACCCGGTCGACGACGGCCACGTTGCGGAACTCCTCGTCGTCGGTCCCTCCTTCGTTGTTGGTAAGGGTGTTGCGGTGAAACGCCGTGGCGATCAACTGCTCGCGCGACGGCTCCGGGAGGAGGTCGCCCGCCAGTTGCTCGATCGTGAATTGATCGAAAGGGAGATTGCGATTGAAGGCGTCGATCACCCAGTCGCGGTAGGCCCAAATGGTCCGCGGAGGATCGTCGGCGTAGCCGGCCGAGTCGCCGTAGCGGGCCAGGTCCAGCCACATGCGGGCCATGTGCTCGCCATAAGCCTGGGAGCTCAGCAAGCGATCGACGAGCCGTTCGTAGGCATCGGGGGAGTCGTCGGCGAGGAAGGCGTCGACCTCCTCCAGGGTCGGCGGAAGGCCGGTCAGGTCGAGCGTCACCCGGCGAATCAAGGCTTCACGATCGGCCGGTGGAGACGGCGACAGTCCCTCCGCCTCCAGCCGTGCCAGTAAAAACTGGTCGATCGGATTGCGACACCATTCCCTCTTTTTTCGGACGTCCGGCAGCTCCGGTCGCCGCGGCTGGACATAGGCCCAGTGCGGGGGGAAGTCCGCCCCCTGAGCAATCCAGCTCCGCAGGGTCTCGATCTCGGCTGGCAAGAGGGACTTACCGAAGGAAGCCGGAGGCATCCGCACGTCGGGATCGTCAGCCGTGATGCGTTGGATCAGCCGACTCGACACCGGATCCCCCGGCACGACCGCGCGGCTGCCGTCGCCCAGATCGGCGACGATCCCCTCCGCGGTGTCCAGCCGCAGACCATCAACCCCCCCCTTGCGCTCGGCCGCATCGGGTCCATGACAGGCGAAGCACTTGTTCGAGAGGATGGGGCGAACGTCGCGGGTGAAGTCGATCCGCCGCTCGGCCGCATGGCCCAGCGTGACACTCAGCAGGGTGACCGTCAGCCACCCCGTCCCCCGGGGGCCGTGACTTCTGAAAATCCTGAGCATCCAACCCATCATTCACCAGACTGCTGGAGGAAGGAGTCAGTACGTGGCCGCCCGGACGATCCAACGCATCCAGTATAGCGAATGGGAACGGGCCGGAGGACCGACCTGGCACGGCTGGGGAGTCACCGGCGAACGTCTGACATCGACTGCCGGGAGAGAGATCACACCCCAGCGACCGGCGAACGAGGGGGGGAGAGTCCTCTTGACCCCTTGGGGAGATGGTCGGATACTCCGCCGCGCCGTGAGAGAGGGCTGGCCGATCGGAGTGTGGTTGATCGGTTTTTCAGCGGCCAGAAGGCTTGTCCAGGAGGGGCGACATGCACGCAATCCGGTTCGTGGTCCCAGCCTTGGTCCCCACGGGAGGTCGGGATTTCTCCCGGGCAGTGATGGTGCTGGCGGCAGTGCTGATGGCGGTCGGAAGCGCCGCAGGACAATCGTCTGCGGCGCAGCCGGTGTCGACCACAGCCGCTCCTTCCGCGGAACACCCCCTGCGTCCGGCCATTCAGATCGCGCGGACGAGCCTGCAAGCGCTCCAAAGCGTCCGCGACTACGAGTGCCGGTTCCTCAAGCGGGAGCGGATCAACGGACAGCTCCAGACTCAGGTGATGTTCCTGCGGCTGCGGGAGGAGCCCTTCAGCGTGTACCTCCGCTTCGGGGAGCCCCACCCCGGACGCGAGGTGCTGTACGTCGCCGGACGGAACAACAACCAGATGCTGGCTCACGAGGGGAGCGGGGTGAAGGCGATCTTCGGCACCGTCTCTCTGCCGCTCGATTCCCCCGAAGTCCGGGCCGAAAACCGGCATCCTCTCACGGAGATCGGCCTCCGCAAGCTGCTGGAACTGCTGATCGAGCAGTGGGAGGCGGAAGCCCAGTTCGGCGAGATCGACGTGCAGTACTACCCCGACGCCCGACTGGGCGAGATTGCCTGCCGCGTGGTGGAAGCTTCCCACCCCTATCCGCGGCGTCAATTCCGCTACCACATCACGCGGCTGTATCTGGATGCCAGGACCCATCTGCCGGTCCGGGTGGAGAACTACGGCTGGCCGGAGCGTGGGGGGAGAGAGCCGGTGCTGATGGAGGAGTACACGTACCTGGAGCTGCGTCCCAACGTTCCGCTCGACGACCGGCATTTCGATCGCGAGTGTCCTGAATACAACTTCTGAGCCGCGGCCGGCCCCCCGCGGCCACAGCGAGCATCGCGCCAACCGGGCCGGTCCTTACGCCAGCACTTCGTGGACCGGGTGGTGTTCCTCGACGCCGGTCAAACGGAAGTCGAGTCCCCCCTGACGGAACGTCAGCCGGCGATGATCGATCCCCAGCAGGTGCAGGATCGTCGCTTGCAGATCATGCACATGGACGGGTCGCTCGATCGGATGGAATCCGAGCTCGTCCGTGGCGCCGACGGTGACGCCCGGCTTCACCCCGCCGCCGGCCATCCACATTGTGAATGCCTGGGGGTGATGGTCGCGGCCGAGGCTGCGTCCGAGAGCGGCGCTCGCTTCCACCATGGGGGTGCGGCCGAACTCGCCCCCCCAGACCACGAGCGTGTCATCCAGCAGCCCCCGCTGGTGGAGGTCGGAGATCAGTGCGGCGGCGGCCCGGTCGGTCTTCTGGCATTGCGTACGGACCCCCTGCTCCACCTGGCTGTGATGGTCCCAGTCGGCATGATAGACCTGAATGAACCGCACGCCGCGTTCGGCCAGACGTCGCGCCAGGAGGCAGTTGTTGGCGAATGCTGCTTCGGGGTTGCCGGGCTGGGCGCCGTACAGGTCGAGCGTCCAGCGGGTCTCCTGCGAGAAGTCCATCAATTCCGGGGCGCGAGTCTGCATCCGGAACGCCATTTCATAGGCGCGGATGCGGGTTTCGATCTCCGGGTCCTGCACCAGTGCGAGCCGCTCGCGGTTCAGCCGGCCGATCAGGTCGAGCGTGTCGCGCTGGGCCTGGTCGTCATAGCCGGGCGGGTGGGAGACATGCAGGATCGGGTCCCCCTGTCCACGAAACGGCACCCCCTGGTGGACAGAGGGGAGGAAGCCGGCGCTCCACATCGCCGCGCCGCCGCTGAGGTTGCCGCCGCTCTTGAGGACGACGAACGACGGCAGATCGTCCGCCTCGCTCCCCAGTCCGTAACTGAGCCACGCTCCCATGCTGGGCCGGCCGGGAATCCCGCTGCCGGTGTTCACCATGAGCTGGGCTGGTGCATGGTTGAACTGATCGGTGTGGACGGAACGGATAATGGCTAGGTGATCGACCACCCGCGCCAGATGCGGCAACACCTCGGACAGCTCCGCACCGCACTCCCCGTGACGGGCGAAGCGAAACCGCGGACCCAGCACCGCGGCATTCGGTTGAATGAAGGCGTACCGCTGCCCCTGGATGACCGACGGCGGGATCGGCTTCCCCTCCAGCTCCGTCAGCTTCGGTTTGTAATCGAACAGGTCGAGCTGACTCGGGGCCCCGGCCATGAACAGGTAGATCACCCGGCGGGCCCGGGGAGGGAAATGACCGGCACGCGGCTGGAAGGGACTGCCGCTCGTCCCGCCGGCTCCGCGCGCCGCCAGGGGGGACGACGCCAAGAGCGATGCCAGTGCCATCCGGCCCAGTCCGATGCGGCAGTCGGCCAGGAAGTGCCGCCGCGTCTGACGGATGAGGGCCGCCTCGTCCGGCAGAGGGCAGAGGTCACGTCCGGTCGGTCCCAACCGCGTCTGGCGCCAGGGGGAATCAAAACGACTCATGGTTTGACCACCGTTTCATCCAGGTTCATCACCGCGCGGGCGGTCATCACCCAGGCGGCGAGGTCGGCCGCAGCGCCGGTCTGCCCCGCGACCAGTTCAGGGTTCAATGCTCCACGTTCGAGCCGCTCCCGCTGCCTCTGCTGGAATGTCACCAGTGCGTCGAGCTCGGTGTCGGTGGGAGGTCGGGTCAATAGCCGCCGGAAGATGTTTGTGGCCCGCAACGTTGTTTGTTGCTCGGCCGGAGCGGCGGCAGTCTCCCGCACGACCTGCGCCGCCAGCGCCTGGGCGAACTCCAGGAACATGGCGTCGTTGAGCAGCGTGAGGGCTTGCAGCGGCGTGTTGCTCCGGTCCCGCCGGGCGGTGCAACTCTCTCCGCTGGGAGCATCGAACACCGCGTAGGCGGCAAACGGCGCCGTCCGCTTGCTGTAGGTGTACAGCGACCGGCGATAGCGGTCCTCGCCCGTCGAAGTCTTCCACGTTTCGTTGCCGTAGGCGAGCGCCGTGACGCTTGCCGGCTGAGGGGGAAAGACGCTCGGTCCTCCGATCTTCGAGGACAGCAACCCGCTCGCGGCCAGCAGGGCATCGCGGAGGATCTCCGCTTCCAGCCGGTGTCGCGGCCCACGGGCGAGGAGGCGATTGTCGGGGTCGCGCGTCCGCTGCTCCGGCGTCCCCGAGGACGACAGCCGGTAAGTCCCGCTGGTGACAATCAGCCGGTGCAATTCCTTGAGCGACCAGCCGCGGTCCATGAACTCGCAGGCCAGCCAGTCGAGCAGTTCGGGATGACTGGGAGGCCCCGCCTGCGTACCGAAGTCGCCGGCGGTCTCCACCAGTCCGCGGCCGAAGAACGCCCGCCACGCTTGATTGACCGCCACCCGGGCGGCCAAGGGATTCTCGCGACTGACCAGCCAGCGGGCGAAAGCGAGCCGATCCCGTGGCGGCTCCTGGGTGAACGCGAGCAGAAACGCCGGCACTCCCGGCTCCACCTCCTCGCGGGGACTGAGGTACTCCCCGCGGTGATGCCGATGGGTCGGACGTCGGTTGTCGGGTGGACGCTCGGTGAACACCAAGGTCGTGGGAAACGCGGGCAGCGACCGGCGGAGCTGTTCGATCGGCTCGCGCGCCTTGGCCAGCAAGGGAGTGCGACGGAGGAACTCGCGCTGCACCCTCTCGCGCGCCATCGGCGACCACTCCTCGGAGGGGGACAACAGCAGCGCCTGAACATCCGCCGGCAACTCACTGGCCCGCGCCTCGGGGGTGAAGGCGGCTGAGAGGCGGAAGCGGCCGAGGCTGGCGGCAAAATGCCGCTCGAACAGCAGCTCGACCGTCAGGACGCCGGCGGCGGGGAGGGGCTGTTTCAGGTTCAGGACGAGTTCATGGGGCTCCCCCTCCCGGCCCGCAGTCGACCAGCCGGTCGAGCCTTCACCGTCGATGACGTTGACGGCGTCGGCCGTGCCGCTGCCGATGCTGATCTTGCCGTAGGAATGCGACGCCCCGGCAAACGTCACCCGCTCGCCATCGACCTCGGCCGTCACTTCACTCAGGAAGAAGTCCCCCTGCCGTCCTTCGTAGTAGCAGCGTCCGGGACCGCGGGCGGGAAGCCGATCGTCCGGAAGTGCCTCCAGCCGCAGCGCCGTGAGCGGGGCGGGGAGCCCCTCCAGGCGAAAGCGGAGGGTGAACACGTCCCGTTTGGTGATGTCGCCCGTGGAGAAGATCGAGCCATCCTCCAGGACTTCCAACCGCGGCAGATTGGTCGTCATCTCGAACGGCCGGAGCGTGGTCCAGGGGACGAGATGCGCCTGTTGCGCAGCGCTCCATGCGGCGAAGGCTTCCTCGAGCGCCTGCCGGCGGCGCTCGGTGAGCGTCCCCTCCCCTGCAAGGGGGGGAAAGGCGTCCGGCAGCGCCTCCTCCAGCCGCGCGATCTGTCCTTCGAGCTCCTCCCGCTGCGCGGCAATGTCGGGATCGGGCAGAATCAGGTCCGGCTCGTCGGCATTGTTCAACAGCGCCATCAGCCGGTAGTAGTCGGTCTGCGAGATGGGGTCGTACTTGTGAGAATGGCATTGAGCGCAGCCGGTCGTCAGTCCCAGCCAGACGGTTCCGGTCGTCGCCACTCGATCGACCATCGCATAGAAGCGGTACTCCAGCGGATCGATCCCCCCTTCCTCATTGAGCATGGTGTTGCGGTGGAAGCCGGTGGCGATTCGCTGCGCGAGGGTGGCGCCCGGGAGCATGTCCCCCGCCAGTTGCTCAATCGAGAACTGGTCGTAGGGCATATCGGCGTTGAGGGCGGTGATGACCCAGTCGCGGTACGGCCAGATCGATCGCGGGCGGTCCTTTTCGTAACCGTTCGAGTCGGCGTACCGGGCGAGGTCCAGCCACGGTCGCGCCCACCGCTCGCCGTAGTGGGGGGAGTGCAGCAGTCGATCGACCAGCCGCTCGTAGGCCAGGGGGTCCTCGTCCCGGACGAAGGCGTCCGCCTCTTCCGGGGTGGGGGGGAGACCGATCAGGTCCAGCGAGAGACGGCGGATGAGTGTGTAGCGGTCCGCCTCCGGTGCGGGCCGCAATCCCTCCCCTGCCAGCCGGGACCAGACAAACCGGTCGATGGCGTTGCGGGTCCGTCGTTGCAGCTCCGGATCGTTCAGCGGCGGCGGAATCGGGCGCTGCGGCGGGACGAACGCCCAGTGCGGTTCGTAGTTCGCCCCCTCGGCGATCCACTGCCGCAACAGCTCCTGTTGCGCGTCCGTCACCACCGCGTGGGCGCGCGGCGGCGGCATCTGCACCTCCGGGTCGGTGGAGAAGACACGGCGGATGAGTTCACTTTGGTCCGGTGCTCCGGGGACGATCGCCCCGCTGGACACCGCGGACTCGCGCAGATCGAGCCGTAACTCCGCCTGCCGCTCCCCCTCGTCCGGACCGTGACAGGCGAAACAGTTGCGGGCCAGCACCGGCTGAATATCGCGGCTGAACGACACCTCTGCGGCGGAAACCCTCTCCGCCCCCGTCAGCAGCGACAACCAGACGAGGACCACGCACGGCCACAGCACGCGCAAACCTTGGATCAACATGCTTCGATTTTGACCGATCCTTGCGGGGGACGCGAGCCTCGGTCGGCTGCCGGCCGCCGATCATTCCCAGCCGTGAGAGGTCGTTCGAGACCCTGTCGATCGACAACCGGCGACGATGTTGCCACCATCGCAGGCAGCGCAGCCATCCCCCGTCACACGCCGACGAGAAGGAAACTGTATGAAGCTCTCCTCCGAGGACCGCGCTGGTCTGGGTCTCCTGCTGGCCGCGCTGCTTTTCATCCCGGCGGCGATCGCCGCCGCGGCGCCGAACGTGGTGATTGTCCTGGCAGACGACCTGGGTTATTCCGATCTGGGATGCTATGGCGGCGAGATCGAGACGCCGAATCTGGACGCGCTGGCTGCCAACGGGCTGCGATTCACACAGTTCTACAACACGGCCCGCTGCTGGCCGACGCGGGGGGCGCTGCTGACCGGCTACTACGCTCAGGCCATTCGCCGCGACAGCGTGCCGGGGCTCCCCAGCGGCGGACGGGGGGAACGTCCCGCCTGGGCGCCGCTGTTGCCGCGACTCCTCGAGCACCAGGGATATCGCTCCTATCACTCCGGCAAGTGGCACGTCGACGGGATGCCGGTGGCGCAAGGCTTTCACCACTCGTACTACCTGCAGGATACGGGGCGGTTCTTCAGCCCGCGGCGGCATTTTCTGGACGATCAGCCGCTCCCCCCGGTCGCGCAGGAGACGGAGTATTACGCCACGACGGAAATCGCCTCCCGGGCGATCACGCAGTTGCGGGACCATGCCGCACACCACGCCGGACAACCCTTCTTCCTGTACCTGGCGTTCACCGCGCCCCACTTTCCACTGCATGCTCTCCCGGAGGACATCGAACGCTATCGCAATCGCTACACCGCCGGGTGGGAAGAGATCAGGGCTGAGCGGTGGAACCGCATTCGAGAGCTGGGATTGGTCTCAGGGAACCTCTCGGCCGTCGAGGAAGAGATCGGCCCCCCCTATCACTTCCCGGACGATCTGGAGACGCTGGGTCCGGACGAGGTGAACCGTCCCGTGCCGTGGGAACGCCTCACGGAGTCCCAGCGCGCCTTCCAGGCGACCAAGATGGCCCTGCATGCCGCCATGGTCGACCGGATGGATCGGGAGGTGGGCCGCGTCCTCCAGCAACTCCGGGAGATGGGGGCATGGGAGAATACGTGGATTTGCTTTCTGTCCGACAACGGGGCCAGCGCCGAGATCATGGTCCGCGACGACGGGCACGATCGCGCCGCCCCGGCGGGATCGGCTGCCACGCACCTGTGCCTGGGCCCCGGTTGGTCCACCGTCGCCAACACCCCCTTCCGCCGCCACAAGACCTGGGTCCATGAGGGGGGGATAGCCACACCGTTCATCGTCCATTGGCCGCAGGGGATTGCGGCCCGGAATGAACTCCGCCACACACCGGGGCATGTCATCGACCTCGTCCCGACCATCCTGCAACTGGCGGGGCTCGATCCGGAGACTGTGAGCGAAGGGGCTCCGCGACGGCACGGTCGGAGTCTCGTCCCGGCCTGTGCCGCCGATCAACCGCCCCGTCCGGAGCCGCTCTGGTGGCTGCACGAAGAGAACCGTGCCGTCCGGGTGGGAGACTGGAAACTCGTCGCGGCCAAGGGAGACCCGTGGGAGCTGTACCACCTCGCCGAGGACCGCGCCGAGACGCGCAATCTGGCGGCGGAGCAGCCGGAGCGCGTGCGGGAGCTGGAGCGCCTCTGGCAGCAGCAGTGGGAGGAATGGCAACGTCTGGCGCGAGGGAACTGAAGGCGCATGCTCCCATTGTGGGTGCGCCAACGTGCAGTCTTGAACTGTGTCGGCGTGTGGAACGGCTCTGGTCCCACGCCGCGGGCAATCCTCGACAGCCCCATCCGGCGCGGCGAGGTCACCGGCTGCGGCGGTTCAGAATCCGTTCCGTCACCCGCGGCATCAATGCGGCCAGATTGGGGGTCTGCTTGAGGTCATACTCCTTTGCCAGCCGCAAAAACTCCGCACCACGGGTCTCGAGGAGGGGGTGCAGATTCTGCCACACGATGTGGGGAATGAGCGGGTCGTCGCCGCAATGCGTCAGCACCTCCAGGAGCACCGGGAGCGGGTCAAGACCGTCGAGCTTGGGGGCGGCGACGGCAACTTCGCGCTGCACCACAGGTGAGGGGTCCCGCGCCAGGGACGCCAACGCCCGGCGCGTCTCCGGCGACGCCGTGCGGCGATCCCCCAGCAGGCGCACCCCCCACGCACGCATCGCCGGCGCGGAGCTGCCGAGCAGCTTCACCAGCAGTTCCTCCGTCAGACCTCCCTCCATCGCGGCCAGCGCCCAGAGATGACGCAGCCGGCGCTCGACCGCCACCGTCTCGTCGAGAGCCACCTTGATCAGGAGCGCCCGCTCGGGAGCTGCGGACGTCAGTCGCTCCCCCAGCAGCCGGCGTGCGGTGGTGCGGATGTACTCATTCGGGCCGTCGAGGAGAGCCACCAGTTCCTCGGGGCGCCGCGCGCCCAGATCGTCGGGACGGCGGTGCTGATGGCCGCGGTAAACGACCCGATACAGTCGTCCGCGCTCCCGCTCGATCCCTGCCGGGTCGGCGTTGGCGTCCTGATAGCAGTGATAGCGGTCGTACCAGTCGAGGATGTACAGACACCCGTCGGGGCCGGTGGTCTGCACCACGGGCATGAACCAGGGGTCGTTGGCAGTGAGGAAGTCGGCGAGTTGGGGAGACGCGGGGTCCCCGGACTCACGTCCGGGGCTCGCCGCGGCCTTGCGGATCGTCCCGTATTCATCGTGGTCCCACGCGCCGGGTGGGGGTGGAAATCCGGGGTGCGGCTTGCCTTGATAAGTCGAGCCATGCCGTTCAATCACATCGGCGTTGATGCACCCCCCGTGGATGTTCCCCATGTAGAGCACCCGGCGGTACTCCTCGGGGTAGCAGTCGCTGTCAAACCAGGTGATGCCGCAGTAGGCCGCCTTCTGGTGCTGGTGGTTGACGATCGAACGGATCGGCCAGGTGTGCGGGGGATACGGCCCCCCCTGGCGGATGTAGTAACCGGTCTCCACGATGTGCCACAGATGGTCGATCACGCAGGCGGAGAGGAAGAAGTCCCCGGTCTCGTTGATGGCGATCCCCCAGGGGTTGCTCGTCCCCTCGGCGAAGACCTGGAACTCGCGCGTCCGGGGGTGGAGGCGCCACAGGGCACAGGTGAACTGCCAGCCGGGGTGGTCCGGCCGGTAGTGGGGATTCGTCTCGGAGTACTTGACGTGGCAGGGATTGAAGACGCCGTTGAGTCCGTACAGCCAGCCATCCGGCCCCCATGTGAAGGAGTTGGGGAGCTCGTGGGTATCGGTGCGGCCGAAGCCGGTGACGACGACCTCCTGCCGGTCGGCCTTGAGATCGCCGTCGGTGTCCTGCAGGAACAGGATGTCCGGCGCGTTGGCGACCCACACGCCGCCATAGCCGACGGCAATCCCGCTGGGGATGTTCAGTCCCTCCGCGAACACCGCGACCTTGTCGACCTGGCCGTCGCCGGTGGTGTCTTCCAGAACCTTGATCCGGTCCCGGCCGGGACCCGGCTCTCGGCGAGGGTACTCAAAGCTCTCGGTAATCCAGTAGCGCCCCTGTTCATCGATGAACATCGCCACGGGGTTCATGATCTGCGGTTCGGCGGCGACGATCTCGACCGTGAAGCCCTCGGGAACGGTCATCTTGCGGACCGCTTCTGCGGCGGAGATCGGCGGTCCCGGGGGCCGATCATGCCGCCGTGGAATCTCCAACGGCTGGGCGAGAAGAACTCCCCCCCATAGCAATGCCAGGCTGCTGCTCGTCCACGCCGAGAATGCTCGGACCATTGTTGCTCCTCTGGTGGTCAGGAATCACGGGACAGCGAACGGCTCACGTCGCGCCGGGTCATCGAACGCTGCACGGGGAGGCGGACGCCCGGCGGCGACCAGCCTCACTCCCTCCCCTAGACCTTGACACGCTCAGTGGGGCTGTGTCAACGCGTCGAAGACCCGCGCCCCCTCCCGTTGCAACCTGCTGCTGCTGATGACGAACGAGGCAGCGAATGGTTCCTGGAGGGTCGTCAGGACGATCAACTGACCATTCGCCAGCAGGGCAATCCGCTTTCCCACGGCCGCAGAACTCGCGGCCTCCGACCGGGCAGCCCCTGCGGGAGTCATCTGGACAGTCAACGATGTGCGGTTGTGATCGGTTTTTTCCAACCCCACCGTGGCCACGTCCGAGGCCGCCAGGAGTGGGGGAGGGATGAGATACAGCGTCGCACCGCTGTCCGGGTCGATGAGCCGTTGCGCTCCGGGTGACTCGACGTCCGAGACGAGGTACATCTCGAACGTGGCGTGCGGAGCCAGGGGACGTGGCTGTTCTTCTCGGCTGCATCCCGTCAGCACGAGGGAGAGACCAAGCAGCCACCGGCGGATGTGTGTGGGTTGGGTCGTGGTTCGTCACGGCATGTCGGGCGGGTCTCCGCATCGCCGGGGTGCCACTGGCCGCTTGTCAGCCAGTGCCACCCGGCGCTGGACGGTCCGGGGCTTCACAGCCCCGGCTCACCGGTCCGCCGCTGCGCCGATCCGCCGGAGTGCGCGCCACAGACGAGCGGGGGGCCATCCATCTGACATTGGCTGAGGCGAGCGGGGGGTGTCAACCCCCCGGCTGTCCTCTCGCGACGCACGGCGGGCCAGCCCGCCGGCGAACCGGGGTCCTGCGCCCATCCTGAACCGAGCGAAACGACAGAACGGAACCGTAGTCACAGACGCCGGTGCCTGTCAGTATATGGACAGTCCCCAGGACCTGTGCCTCAATTCATACCCCTTGGACTTCTTCCAGCGATTGCCATGTCCGGACTTCGGTTGCTGATCCTCGCCGTCGCCGGCCTCGTGGGTCTGGCGGCCGTTCTGCCGTCGGATGACGGCGGTGCCACGCCGGATGTCGACGACGTCGCCACGCTGCTGGACCTGGTGCTGGACGCCGACGAGGCAACGGCGCGGGAATGTCTGGGGGTGCTCACGCGGCATCTTCAAAGCGGCGGCGTCGAAACGGCCCGCGTGGCGGCGCTGCGCAGGCGATTGAGCGACCGTCTGGCGGCAATTCTGCAGGACGAGCGACACCCGCTGCGGCTCGATGCCGCGCTGCTGGCGGCGGCATGGCAGGACCCGCAGGGGCTGCGCATCGCGCGGGAACGGTTCCTGCATCGACCGGCGCCGGAAGCGGAACGTCTGGCGGCGTTGCAGGCCCTCGTCGCGGCCCGCGACGCCAGCGTGCTGGAGGAGGTCGGGCGGACCCTCGCCGCTCCGGCCGCCGCCAGCATCGAACTGCGCGGCCAGTTTCTGAGCACCCTGGGACGACTCGACGACCCGCGCGTCGCGGAAGTGGTCCTGGAGCAGTTCGCGCGGCTGGAGCCGACTCTTCAGCCACGGGCCGTGGAACTCCTCACCCAACGCCCGGCCTGGTCGAAGCGTCTGCTGGCGGCGATTCAGGCCAAAGAGATCGACCAGGAAGCACTCAACCTCAACCAGCTTCGGCGCATCGCCACCTTCCGGGATGAGGCGCTGCAGACGACGCTGCGGGAGCTCTACGGAGCGATCCGCGAGGGGCGCGATCCCAGTCGCGAACAGGTCTTCTTCAAGACCCGCGATTTCTTGAATGGAACGCCGGGGAACCCCCTTCAGGGGGAAGTCGTCTTCAAGAAAGTGTGCGCTCAGTGCCACAAACTGTATGGCGAAGGGGCGGAGGTCGGTCCCGACATCACCCGCAACGGACGCAACAACTGGGAGCAGCTTTTGTGGAACGTCCTTGATCCCTCGCAGGTGATCGGTCCAGGTTACCAGGCGCGGATTCTCGTCACCGACGACGGCCGCACGCTCACGGGACTCCCCGTCGAGGAGAGCGACCAGCAGGTGGTGCTGAAGGTGCAGGGGGGAAAGCTGGAATCGATTCCGCGCGACCGGATCGAGCTCTACAAGGTGAGCGAGCTGTCGATGATGCCCGACCAGCTTGAGCGGCAGCTCACGCCGCAGGAACTGGCGGACCTGTTTTCGTTTCTGGCCTATGACCGGCATCCCCGCGATCCGGAGGCGAAGCTGCTCCCCGGCGCCCCTGCACCGCGACGGTGACTGGCTCCTGACACGGCTCCCGCTCGGCAGCGCCCCTCCCTGCGAAATACCGAGACAGGAAGGGGGACGATCCCCCCGGCATCCGCAGCGGAATGGCCGGGGAGGGAGCGTCGCTTCACATCCCGGAAGCGGCCGCTAAGCTGCTGTCGGCGCGACGGGTGGAATGCTGTCGTCCGCAACGGGCCAGACCGCGTCGCGCCGTCAGGGACGGTCTTCATGCGCAACACCCTCGCCACCCGCTCGCTGTTTGAGCTGTCCCAGCCCGGTTGCCGGGCGGCCCTCTTCCCCCCCAGCGACGTCCCCGACCGTCCGCTGGAGGAACTGATGCCGTCCCGGTACCGCGCCGCCGCTCCCCCTCCGCTTCCGGAGCTGTCGGAGCCGGCCGTCGTCCGCCATTTCGTCAATCTCTCCACGCTCAACATGAGCGTGGACACCCACTTCTACCCCTTGGGGAGTTGTACGATGAAGTACAACCCCAAGCGGCATGAGCGGTTGGCGCGGCTGCCCGGGATCGTCGATCTGCATCCCTCGATCCGGAGCGAAGACGCCCAGGGGATGCTGGCCATCCTGTACGAGCTCCAGCAGATGCTCGCCGAGATCGCCGGACTGCCGGGGGTCTCGTTGCAACCTGCGGCTGGCGCTCAAGGGGAACTGGCGGCGCTGCTGATCGCGGCCGCCTACTTCCGCGACCGGGGCGAACAGCGCACCACGGTCATCTTCCCCAGCAGTGCTCACGGCACCAATCCCGCCAGCGCCGCCCTGGCGGGGTTCGAGTGCCTGCAACTCCCCAAAACGGACGACGGCCTGGTCGATCTGGCCGAGTTACGTCGGCACGTGAACGACCGGACGGCCGTGTTCATGATCACCAACCCCAACACGTTCGGGTTGTTCGAGCGGGAGATCGCCACGATTGCAGCCGTGCTGCACGACGCCGGTGCCCTGGTCTACATCGACGGCGCGAATATGAACGCCATCTGCGGTCAGACGCGGCCGGGCGATTTCGGCGGCGACATGATGCACTTCAACGTGCACAAGACCTTCACCGGTCCGCACGGCGCCGGCGGACCGGGAGCCGGACCGATCGCCGTGCGGGACTTTCTGGCCGACTACCTCCCCGCTCCGGTGGTGCAAGAGCAGAGCGTCGGGGGGCGGACGTCGGGAGCGGCGGCCGGTGAGCGTCGTTACGAACTGGTGACGCCGGCAAAGTCCATCGGCCGGATGCGGACCTTCTTCGGAAACGTCGGCATCCTGCTGCGGGGATACTGCTACCTCCGCACGCTGGGCGCGTCGGGGCTGAAGGCCATGTCGGAAGACGCCGTGCTCAACGCCAACTATCTCCAGGCGAAGCTGGCGGACGTGCTGCCGGTCCCGCACGGGGAGCGGTGCCTGCATGAGTTCGTGGCATCCGCCAGGCGCGTCAAGGAGGAGCGGGGGATTCGGGCGATGGACATCGCCAAGCGGCTGCTGGACTACGGCTTTCACGCCCCGACCGTCTACTTCCCGCTGGACGTCCCGGAGGCGATGATGATGGAACCGACCGAAACCGAATCGCGGGAGACGCTGGACCGTTTCGCCGAGACGATCCGGACGATCCTGAACGAGGACCCGGAGGTGTTGCAGACGGCGCCGCACAGCACGCCGGTGAGCCGTCCCGACGAAGTGAAGGCGGCACGAGCGCCGGTGTTGCAATGGCCACTCTCCGGCCCGCCCGGTTGACCCTCCGCCGCGGCATGGCCGCGCGACCGCACAACGAGGCGAGCTCATGTCCATCCCGCTGGCGCAGGCCTTCCGGTTCTGTCCCCGCTGTGGGAACGCGATCGAACCCGTGGGGCGCAATCCGCTGGTCTGTCCTGCGTGTGACTTTTGCTTCTATTTCACGCCGATCACGGGGGTCGTGGGCATCCTCGTCAATCCGCAGGGCGAAGTGCTGCTGCTGGAACGCGCCCGCGACCCCGGACGCGGGAAGTACGGCCTTCCCGGCGGCTTCGTCGATCCCGGCGAAACCGCCGAGGACGCACTCATCCGCGAAGTCCGGGAAGAGGTGCATCTGACGGTGTCGCGTTTGGCGTATCTTGCCTCTTATCCCAACGACTACACCTATCGCGGCGTGACGATCCCGGTCACGGACATCATCTACATTTGCCGCGTGGACTCATACGCCCCGCTGCGGGCGGACCCGCAGGAGATCGCGGGAACGCGGCTGTGCCGCCCCGGTCCACGGGAACTGGAGCGGATGGCCTTTGACTCGAATCGCCGCGCCCTGGAGCTGTATCTGCAGGGACGATCCTCCCTCGACGCGGCAGTCTCCCGGGCCGCATCGTCGGTCTCAGACTCAAACGAGCGCCCATGAAACTCGCCACCCTGTCCCTCAACGGTCAAGAGCGCGTCGTCGGCGTCATCGGCGATGCCGACGCATCGCGGTTCGTGGACCTGGCAGAGATGGATGCCGCCTTGCCGCGCTCCCTGCGCGGCCTGCTGACCATGAGCGACGGTCTGGCCCGGGCGGCCCAGGCCCTCGCGGCCGGGACCGCGGCGGGACGGTTCTGCACCGGCCGCCTCCTGGCCCCCCTCCCCGACCCCGGCAAGATCATCTGCATCGGCCTCAACTACCGCGATCACGCGCGGGAATCGGGAATGGAACCGCCGCCCGAACCGGTCGTGTTCGGGAAATTCGGCAACACGATCATCGGGCCGGAGGCACCGATCCGGCTCCCCGCGGTGAGCACGCAGGTTGACTATGAAGCGGAACTGGTAGTGGTGATCGGACGTCGGGGGAGGCGCATTCCCCGCGCCACCGCGTTCGACTTTGTGGCCGGTTACATGAACGGCCACGACGTCTCGGCGCGCGACTGGCAGATCGGCCGCCCCGGCAAGCAGTGGCTGCTGGGAAAGACTCCAGATACCTTCGCCCCCATCGGGCCGTGGCTCGTCACCGCCGAAGACGTCCCCGACCCGCATGATCTCTCCATCCGTCTGCGGCTGAACGGACGGACGATGCAGGACGGCTCGACGCGGGAACTGATCTTCGGCGTGGACGAACTGATCGCGTACGTCTCTCAGTTGATGACGCTGGAGCCGGGCGACGTGATCTTTACAGGCACGCCGGCCGGCGTGGGAATGGGGCGCCACCCGCCGGTGTTCCTCCGGCCGGGGGATGTGGTGGAGGTGGAGATCTCCGGATTGGGGACGTTACGGAACCCCGTGGTCTCGGCGGAGTGACGTGCTCCGCGCGATCCGAAGAACAGCCTTCTCCGCCGCCTGAGCCGCTGCGTCATCCGGCGTTCCGCGCGGGTTCGTGCAGCCGTCCCAAGGGGAGATGGGGGGCGCGCAGCACTGAAGCAGGTTCTCCGGCGGGGCGCGTCGCCGGCCGCCGCGCAAGTCGCCGCTCCAAGATCGCCCCCAGCCAGCCCGCTAGGAGCGCCGGCAGCAGCACCAGGTCGGCCACCAGCGCCGCAGCCATGAGCGCAGCCATCAACCACCCAAAGCGGCTGATGAGTTGCAGCTCGGCCGGCGAAAGCATCAGCAGCCCGATGCCGACCGCGGCGCTCGTCTGCCACATGGCGGGGGCGCAATGAGCCAGAGCCTCCACCGTGGCGCGGAACCGCGAGTGCCCCCGCCGCAGGCCGTCCCGGAACCATGTCAGCAGGTGCAGCGTGCCGTCCACGGCAATCCCCAGCGCCACCGAAGCCGTGATCATCGTGCCGATGTCGATCCGTTGCCCGTTCCACGCCAGCAGACCAAACACAAAGCACACGGGCAGGAGATTGGGGATCATGCTGAGCAGTCCCGCCAGCACGTCCCGCAGCAGCCACATCATCACCACGGAGATGACGCCAAACGCCATGCCGAAGCTGACGAGGAGACTCTCCAGCACGGCCTCCTGCGTCCGGAGGAACAGCGGCACCGCTCCGGTCACGACGTGACTGGCGCCCGGATAATACCGCGTCACTCCCTGCACGCGGGCGTTGAGTTCGCGGGTGAGCGTCACGTAGTTCGCTTCGGACATCACCGACGCCTGGGCGGAGATGCGCCACAGCTCGTCGCCGGCGGCGTGCAGGGGGGCGTCCCCGGTCGCGAGAGGTTCGGCCGGCCGGTCGGCCACGGTCAAGAACGGTGCGATCTCCGCCGCCATCTCTCCCTTGATGGCTTTCTCCACCCCCTGCGACTTGCGGAGGTACTTGAGCATGTCCGTGCGCTTGGCGTTCGGATCGGGACGCTCGTACACCGGCTGAAAATCAGCCAGACAGACGGCCCCGGTGATCTCCGGATGCTGCCGCACCTGGGCCGCCGCCTCGCGGACGATCTCCAATCGCTCCAGAAACTTGCTCCGCTCCTGCATGGCCTTGTCGAAGCGGATGACGATGTCCACGGGCGTGATTCCGGCCAGATTCCGCTCCAGGAACAGATAGTCCTGCACCAGCCGCGACGTCGGGGGAAAGTACCGCACCACCTTGGTCTCGGTCTGGAACCATTGCAGTCCCCAGGCCGCCGTCAGGCACAGCGTCAGGCACAACCCGCTGACCAGCTTCCAGCGGCGGTAAAGGAAAATACCGAACTGTTTCCAGCCCAGGCCGTCCACGTCCTGCGGTGCGGGTCGGCGGCCGGGCCAGACCTGCAACAGGGCGGGCAGCCCCAACAGCACCACCACCAGCATCACCAGACAGCCGGCCGCTGAATAGATCCCGAAATCCCGCACCGGCGCGAGCGAACTGAAGGCCAGCGAGGCAAGGCCGATTGCCGTGGTGACGGCGGCCAGCACGCACGGCTGCCGCGCCAGAGCCAGCGCCCGCGTCACCGCCGTGGCGGGATTCTCGAACGCGGCATGCCGCCAATAGTTGGCGACGTGAATGGCCGACGACAGCGACAGCACCATCAGCAGCGTCGGCATCACCACGAGGACCATGTTCATCGTCCCCCCCGTCAAGGGGATCAGACACAGGGCCAGCCCCGTGGCATACCAGCTCGTGCCGACCACGAGGATGCCCAGCCGCAGGCTCCGCAGGAAGACGAATGCCAGGATCAGTCCCACCACCCCCGACAGCAGAATAATGGACCGCTTGTGAAGTTGTCCGGGAGGGGCCGCCGGATTCCACAGCGATTCCTGGACGGCGGTGTTGAGGGCAGCGGTCGTCACCGCCCGTCCGCCGATGTGTAGCATCGGCTCCGGGACTCCGGCCGACACGGCGGCCTGACGAATCGCGGCCACGGCCCGCTCCGGTTCCGCGCCCCCCGCTTCCGAGAGCGTCACCGCAATCGCAATCGGCGACCCGACCGCGAAGAAGCATTTCTCGACCAGGGGGCGTCCGGATGGAGCCTCGGTGGTCGCAAAGCCTCGGTAGGCCAGCGCCAGCCGTTCGATCTCCTCCGCCAGCCGCGAGCGCGACTGCATCCCCTCCCAGCTCCATTGAAAGTCGTGCTCCGGAATCATCGGCGCCACCGCCGTCGCCGCCGGAGATGCTGCGTCGTCGGCCTGGGCGTCGAGTTCGGCGAGATAGGCGGCGTCGATCCAGTCGGTCACCTTGTCATGCACGGTGAGCTTGATCCCCAGCCGGGATTCGAGGTGGGCGACGACTTCGCGGATGGAACGTTCGGGATCGGCGCGGCCGGCCGCCGTCAGCCGTACCTTCATCCAGCCCTGTCCGATCAACACCCCCTCCAACCGGCGGAGGGCCTCCTGGGGGTCCACTTCATACCGCACCATCCGGGCAATGGTGTCGTGCGGGGTGTACACCGCGGCGACGTAAGGGCTGCCGCCCCGGCGAATCCCATCGGCCCCCGGCTCCCCGCGCAACAACTCGGCAAACCGGTGGATGCGGGGGTCCTTGAGCGTGCTCCCTTCCCAGGTGACGATCACCCGCTGTTCGTCCGGAAAGTGCTGGCGAAACCAGTGGAACGCCTGCGCCTCACGATCCCGCGCGGGGAGCCACGTCTGCATGTCGTTATCGAGGCGCAAGCCTCGCAGCGTCCACAGCATCAGTGGTGCCAGGAACGCGAGCCCCGCCAGAATCCACAGCGACCAGCCCTGTCCCCAGGGATCCCGTTTCTGAAACAGCGAATGCATGACGGCGCGTCCGATGCAGGCCGATCGATCAGTCTCCCTCCCCACCGCCGTCCGCGGTCCGGCGAGTCCGCAGGCGCGCAAGGCGGTAACGACCCCCGGCGCAGCGCGCAGTGCCGCGGTCAACACCGGAGGTCCTGCGGTTTCATCATCGACCAGCGGAGGGGAAGGACTTGCCGCGCGGAGCGCGCCGGACGTGATTCTCTTGTCGGTTGCGACGGTCACGAAACCCGGGGCGACCGGGACGGTGGGAGGACGGCGGCAACTTGGGGAATCTGGTCAACCCTGCGTTTCCCGTGGTAAGCGATCGTCACGAGCAGCCGGAGGGCGTGGGCCGGTCAGAGGGGCACGCTAAGCAGAATCCCGCCGACGGGTGCAGCACCCGCCGGCGGGAAGATTCCTGCGAATTCCGTGGAGTTCACGGCGGGATCGATCCCGCCGTGTCTGTTCCCGTCTCAGCCTTCAAACTTTCCTTTCCCGGCGCTCCCTCCCTTTTCGAGGGTGGCTCCGCCGTAGATTTCGAAGGGAGCGAGTTCCACGGTGCTGCTGGTGTAACCGTCTCCCTGGACGGTTCCTCCCACGGCGTAGAAGCCGGGATTGAGGAACCCGTCGCCGTCCTTGTCGGTGGCCACTTTCACCGAACCGTCCCCCATGAGGATATTGACATGCCCTCGCGGTCCTCCGTGGACGGAGTACCAGTCGCGAGTGTCCTGAAGCCACAGGCGACCGTCGGATCCTCCCAGAGCCGTGTTCTGAGCAGCGGAGTCCTCGTAAGTGACCGTGTCGTTGGGGGAGGGGAGCGTGTCGTCGCACCAGGCGCAGGAGCTTCCATCGGCCTTGTTGATGATGACGGGGACCGCCTTTTCCAACAGCACCACCTTGCCCCCATTCCACCAGGCGGGACCGTCGTTCATCACCTCAGAGAGACGTTCGCCTTTGTTCAGGAATCCGGGAATGGTATGCGTCAAGATGGCTTCATTGATGTCCCCCGGAGCGCCGCAACCGAGCAGAGAGATGTTGCTGCTGGGGACGCTGGCGGTGGTCAGTTGGGTCAGAGTGAGGGGACCGACCGCACCCTTCAATCCCTTGGCACTCATGCCGGTGACGAACTCGGCGTCGTTGGTGGAGGGATTCCGTTGAGTCAACACTTGCGAGCGGCACAGAAACCATGAGCCGGCGTAGTTTGAACCGTATCCGGCCTCCAGCAGCTTCTGCACGCCGCGGATGCGATCGGCCGTCTCGGGAGCATACTGCCCGATCTCACCGGTGGTGGCGTTGCAGCGTCCCTCCTCCAGACGAAACGCCAGTTCCGTGGGGAGTGCAGAGGAGGGGGACTCGACAGAAAACGTGGCCCCCAGCAGGTCGTTGAGCTTCTCCGAGCCCCGCAGGGGATTGGAGGGACACAGCATCTGCTGGGGGAAGCCGGCCCCGATGTTCACGATGTCGGCCACCCAGCCCCAGGTGTCTGGACAGCCATCGCGACCCCAATCGTACGCACCGGTGCACATCCGACCGCGGGGGTCCTTCTCCGCGAAGGTGTGGAAGGCGGTGCCGAACTGACGCAGGTTGCTCTTGCAGGTGCTGCTGCGGGCACTTTCCCGGACCTGCTGAATGGCCGGAAACAGTAACGCCGCCAGGATGGCGATGATCGCGATCACGACCAGCAGTTCCACCAGGGTGAAACCACCGCGAGCCACGACCTTCCGCGGGAACAGGGACTTCATACCTCAATCCTCCGAAGGTGACACGGTGTGGAAGGGCTCACGCCGCCCTCCCCAACGATGACCAGGGTTTCAGTTCCGCCGGGCGAAGTTCGCGTTCACGAGCCTTGCGAACCGCCGACAGGTCCCATCCGCCCTCGACGCCGACACCTTCTCTCCCCCGTTTGAAGATTCGATGAACAGTGCGCGAAACCGGGGAGAATCTCGGGCCGGGTGGAACACCCTCCGGCGGGAGTAGATTGCAGGTCGGGACTTCTCCCCACCGCAGACCTGGCGGACGCGGTGAACTTTCACGAACGGAGGAGTTGCATCAGCCACTCCGCTCTGCACGCTGGCAGCGGTTGCACCACTCGCCGCGGCCCCCCGCCGTCGCAGTTTCGTCTCGTCGCTCCAACGGGCGTCATTCGGACCGAGGTCTGCGGCCGATGCACCATGAGCCGCATCAGGTTACGGCCGGCGCGCGCCGCTCTGAGCGGAATGCCGACGGGCGGCGACTTTTCGTGACGTCGCCTCTTGCAGGCCCCTGGGACGGACACGGGTGACGGAATGGACATCGGACCCTGGCCGCGGCTCTCAAATGTCTCCCTGCGCAACTCCCTGCGAACAGCGGAGGCGCTCGCCGACGTCACGCGGCAAGTGACGGATCCCCCTCTGCATCGCCTCCTGCTGGCGGCAAGCTGCCGCATCTTGGATGGCACGTTGGCCGCGGCGATGGAAGCCGAGGGCCCTGGGAACGGCCGCGACCGACCGATTCGCCACGACCTGTAGGGGAGCGCTCCCCCCGTTTCACGCATCGTTCGTCCGGGCGACGGTCGGCGGGATCGGGAGCACAGCAGATCCACACCGTCGGTGGCGCTCCTGCCGGGCCATCCCTGTGAGCCGACCTGTCCACCCGGCGATCCCCGTGGCGACAGGTCGCCCGACTCCACAAGAAGTCACTCGCAGACATCGGCCGCATGGCCACCCCTCCTCTGCACCAGTCCTCCCCTGCGGCACTTCACCGGCTGACTTGCCAGGCAAGGACCGGTTGAGGGACAGTGGCGGTACCGATTCACTGCCTCTGCCTGACACGCATGTCTCCCCTCCCCACCTTTGACGACGAGGCGATTCTCGCCGCCCGACCGTCGCGGCACGCCGTCTCTCCGTGGGAACCGTATCACTGGCTGGTGGAGGAGGAGCGGACCGCCGCCGGGTGCGTCGAGCCGGTGGCCACGATTTTCCTCTCCAACCGGGAGTGTCCCTTCCGCTGCCTGATGTGCGACCTGTGGAAAAACACGCTCACCGAACGGGTTCCCCGCAACGCCATTCCCGCGCAGCTCGATTTCGCGTTGGCGCGTCTGCCGCCGGCGCGGCACGTCAAGCTCTACAACAGCGGCAACTTCTTCGATGCCCAGGCCATTCCACCGGAGGATCATGCCGCCATCGCCAACCGCCTCCAGGCGATGCAGACGGTCATCGTGGAGAATCATCCGCGGCTGTGTGGACCGGCCTGCGAAGAATTCCGGAGGCGTCTCCCCGGAGAGCTGGAAGTGGCCCTGGGACTGGAGACCGTGCATCCGGAGGTCCTGCCGCGGCTCAACAAGCGCATGACGGTGGACGACTTTGACCGGGCCGTGGAGTTCTTGCTGTCCCGGCGGATCGCCGTGCGGGCCTTTGTGCTGCTCAAGCCCCCCTTCCTCGAGGACGCCGCGGGTGAGGAATGGGCCTTGCGTTCCCTGGAACATGCGTTCGCCCGCGGGGCGCGAGTCTGTGCGGTGATTCCGACGCGGGGGGGGAACGGGATTCTGGAACGTCTGGCGGAACAGGGGCTTTTCTCTCCCCCGCGGTTGCGATCGCTGGAGCGCGTGCTGGAGACGGCGATCGGCTGGAAGCGCGGCCGTGTCTTTGCGGACCTCTGGGACGCCGAGCGCTTTGCCGATTGTCCGGGATGTGCCTCCGCCCGCGTGGCTCGAATGCACGCGATGAATCTCTCACAGGGCGTCCTGCCGGCCGTCCGCTGCGACCACTGCGGGGAACCGGGATGATCCGCGCATCGGTCGACGTCCTCGTGCTGGGATCAGGCTTCGCCGGGAGCCTGACGGCGCTGTTGCTCCAGCGGCTGGGACGCAGCGTTGTGCTCGTGGATCGGGAAGAGCATCCCCGGTTTGCCATCGGCGAATCGTCCACGCCGCTGGCCGATCTGACGCTGCGGGCCCTCGCCCGCCAGTACGACCTGCCGCAGTTTCTCCCCCTCACGCGGTACGGCGACTGGAAGTGCACCTACCCCCAGATCGTCTGCGGCCCCAAGCGCGGCTTCAGTTACTTTCTGCATCGAGCGGGGGAAGAGTTTTGCACGGATGTCGATCACGGCCGGGAGCTGCTCGTGGCCGCCAGTGCCTCGGCGGAGCTGTCCGATACGCATTGGCTGCGTTCTGATGTGGACGCTTTTTTTGCAGTCGAGGCGATGCGGGCGGGCATTCCGCTCATCGAGCGAGCGGACTTGCGGCCGGTCTCCCGTGCGCCGTGGGTGTGGGAAGGAACACGGGCGGGGGAGCCGGTGCAGATCACTGCCCGGTTCGTCGTGGATGCGACGGGCACGACCGGGCTGGTGGCGAGAGCGGTGGGGGCCGTCCTCCAGACCGACGGCTTCCAGACCCGCTCCCGAAGTCTCTTCGCCCATGTCCGTGGCCTGACGCGCTGGGAACTGCTCCTCGCCGGGCGAGACATCCCGCGCGACGACTACCCCTTCCCCTGCGATGATGCCGCACTCCACCAACTGCTCGCGGAGGGCTGGATGTGGCAGCTCCGCTTCGACAACGGCGTCACGAGCGTCGGGTTCGTACTGGAAACCGACCCGCCGGACGTCCCGCCGGGGGACGAGTGGCAGACGCTGCTGCGTCGCTACCCTTCGCTGTCTGCACAATTCCGAGAGACAGAGGTCGTGGCTCCCCCGGAGGGGCTGCGGCGGACGGGGTGGTTGCAGCGTCGCTGGGTCCCCGCCGCCGGTCCCGACTGGGTCCTGCTCCCCTCCACCGCCGGGTTCATCGACCCCCTGCACAGCACCGGCATCGCACATTCCCTGTTTGGCGTGCGCCGCCTGGCACATTTGCTCGAACGGCATTGGGGACGAGATTCGCTGGTGTCTGCGCTGGCCGACTACGACCGCACTGTTCAGGCCGAACTGACGTTGATCGATCATCTCGTCGCGGCGGCCTCTGCCGCGCGGCACGAATTCGCCCCCTTTGTCGCGGCGACGGCGTTGTACTTCACGGCCGTGACCACCTGTGAGCGGCGCTGCCGGGAGGGGGACGCCCCGGCGTTCCTCGCAGTTGATGACACGCCGCTCGCCACAGTGTTGCTGCGTCTCTCGCGCCAGTTCATCGAAGCGGCCCGGCCGGGAAGCCCTCTCCCACCCGAAATCTGCGCCACGGTGCGGAAGGCGATCCAACCGTGGAACCAGGTCGGCTTGCTCGATCCGCGAGCACGGAACATGTACCGGCACACCGCCTCCCCCCTCCCGTAGGAAGGGAAGACGGCTTCGTCTCCGGGAGGATCGCGGCTACAATCGGTTCAGAGTTCGTGGAGCGGCCCTCCCCTCCTCCCGCCGACGTCGATATGCAACCGGCTGAAACCGTTCCTCCCGTTTCGCTGGGGCATCCGGTGCTGGACGCCCTGCACCGGGCTTCCCGGCCGGACGTCGCGGATGCTGTTTTCGAGCGGGAATTCCTGGCCCGGCTGACGAGCGTGCTGCACGCTCAGGGGAGCGCCATCTGGTTCGACCCCGGAGGGGAGACCCTCTACGTCCGCTACAAGCGCGACCTGCCGCTGGAAGAACTCCAGCGCGATCCGGAAGGCTGGAAGAAGCATGGTCAGTTGCTCAAGGCCCTGGGGAACCGCGGGGAACCGTGTATTGTTCCGGCAGGTTATGCCGAAGAAGAAGCGGCCAATCCCACCAGCCGGGAACTGCTCATCGCCTCCGCCGTGGTGTTGCAGGGGCAGCTTGCCATCATCGAGGTCTTTCGCGATCCGGCGCTGGGGATGACGCGTTCTCCGGAGCAGGATATGCGGCTGTTGCAGGTGGCGGCGTATTTCGCCGCCGACCGCGTGCGCGCCCAGCAGGCAGTGCTGCTGACGCAGTCCCAGATGGACTGGCGGAAAGTGGACCGCTTCGCCCAGCAGGTGCATGCCACACTGGAGTTGGAACCGGCCGCCTACGTGATTGCCAACGAGGCCGCGGCCCTGTTGGGGTGCGACCGCGTCACCGTCGCCATCCGCCACCGCCGCCAGGCGATCGTCAAGGCCATCTCCGGTCAGACCGAGGTCAACCGCCGCTCCAACCTGATCCGGGTCCAGGAGCGGTTGGGGGAGGCGGTCCTGACGTCGCCAAGTGCGGTGATCGTCGGTCCGCGCATCCGGCAGTACGAGCCTCCCCTGGACGAGGTCGTCTCGGCCTATCTGCACGAGAGCGGCGCCAAGACGCTGTTCGCCATTCCGCTGCGGTTGCAGCCGCAGGAGCGGCCGGTCGGCGTGTTGTTCATCGAACAGTTCGACGAGCGCGTCTCCGCCGAGCAGATGGCCGACCGCGTGGGGTCCGTGGCCACCCATGCCGCGACGGCCCTCCAGCACGCCCTGGCGCAGGAGCAGGTGTTTCTGGGCCGCTGGCGGCGGAGACTGGGCCGTCTGCTGGCGGAGTCCGTGCGGCTGCGGACGCTGGTGCTCCTGGCCCTCGTCGGCGGTCTCCTGACGGCGATGGTACGGGTCCAGGTCCCCCTCCGCATGGAGGCTCACGGCGAGTTGCGGGCCCAGGTCCGCCGCGGCATCTTCGCCACCGAGCCGGGGACCGTCCGCGCCGTCTCCGTCGACCACGGAGACGCCGTCCGCGCCGGTCAACCCGTCGCCGTGTTGGAGAACCACGAGCTGCAAGTGCAGCTCCAGCAGACGCGGGAAGAACTCAGCTCCGCCGTCGAAACCCTCAAAATCAAGGAAGTGGAGCGGGAGAACCGCCAGACCGCCCCGCAGCGACGCATCCAACTCGACGGCGAAATCGCCGAACTCCAGGAACGCATCAGCTTCCTGCATGCGCGCAGCGAACTCTTGCGCCAACGGATCGCTTCGTTGACTCTCACCGCCCCCATCGACGGCATCGTGGCGACGTGGGACCCGCAGCGGCAACTGCTCGACCGGCCCGTCGCCGCCGGCAACCTGCTCCTCACCGTCGTCCAGGCCGACGGCCCCTGGCAGTTGGAACTGCGCCTCCCCGAAATCGATGCCGGTCCCGTACTCCGCGCCTGGCACGAGCAGCCGGGAGGCCAACCGCTGCCGGTCGAGTTCCAGCTCGCCACCCATCCCGAAGCACGCTACCGCGGAACCCTGGCGGAAGTGGCCATCCGCACGGAGACGCTCGAGGAACGCCCCACCCTCCAACTCACGGTGCTGCCGGACCCCGCACAGCTCCCCCCGTTGCGCGACGGCGCCGAGGTGCGAGCGAAGATCGATTGCGGCCCGCGGTCGCTGGGATACGTCCTCCTGCGGGAGCTGATCGAGTTCGTCCAGTCGCGGATTCTGTTCCGGTTCTGATCGTCCTCGGGTTTCGGTCCCGGAAGATCGAGCCGCGACTCCTCGGTGCACGGCCGCCGGCCAAAAGGGGGCAGACCGCGACCAAACGCCCTTCCACCGCGCAGGACAGGGCATTGACTGTCTTCCCGCTTGATGCAGGCCCCCTGTTCGCCGGCTGGCTTGCCAGCCGTGCCGGGTGGATTCGCTCGAACAGCGCTGGTTTCCGTGGAACACGTCGACGCCGTGGCGCCGTGGCTGGGCAGCCGCCGAGCATTGACGCGGGGCGGCTCCGTCTCCTATCACGGTGGCTTCTACCGTTGAGCTGAGCATTCCTGGTGAATCGAGGACCCCTGTGAAACCTCGCGTCCGTTGCACGGCCCTGAATTCCGACCAAGGCCCGCATTTTGCCATCCTCGAGGCCGCCGGCTTTGAAGTCCTCCCCGGCACCCGCACCGAAAACTACTGGCAGGCCGAAGCCCTGATCCGGGAGCTCCAGGGATGCGCGGCCGTCGTCGCCGGCTCCGAACCCTACACCCGCGCCGTGCTGGAGGCGCTCCCCGAGCTGCGCGTCATCGCCCGGACCGGCGTCGGCTTTGACGCCATCGACCTCCAGGCGGCGGACGATTGCCAGGTGGTCGTCACCACGACGCCGGGCGTCAACCACCATTCCGTGGCCGAACACACCATCGCCCTGTTGATGGGCGTGGCCCGTGGTTTTCCCGACTACGATCAGCGGGTGCGCAACGGCCGCTGGCTGCGGATCGAGTATCCCCGCGTCATGGGCTCGACATTGGGGCTGGTGGGACTGGGCCGCATCGGTCAGGCCGTCGCCACCCGGGCCGTCGGACTGGGGATGAAGGTGCTGGCCTGCGAGTCGAATCCGCGGCTCGAGTTCTGCCGCCAGTGGGGGATCGAACTCGTCCCACTCGACGACCTGCTCGCCCGCTCCGATTACGTCTCGCTCCACGTCCCCATGACCCCCGAGACGCGCAAGCTGATGAACGCCGAGCGGTTCGCCCGGATGAAGCGCGGCTCGGTGTTCATCAACACTGCCCGGGGGGGGCTGGTGGATGAACCCGCACTCATCGCCGCCTTGCAGTCCGGCCATTTGCGGGGGGCAGGGCTGGACGTCTTCGAGACCGAGCCGCTCCCCCTCGACAGCCCCCTGGTCCGCATGAGCAACGTCCTGCTCTCCGGCCATGTCGCCGGCCTCGACGTCGAGTCGCAGCGCGACACGCTCACTATGGCGGCCGAGACGATCATCGCTCTCCGCGACGGCCAGTGGCCGGAGGAATGCATTCAGAACCTCCAGGGCCGCCGCGGCTGGCGGTGGCAACGCTGAGGGAGGGGGGGGAGTGCGATCTCGGCACGCGCCGCTCCCCCGGCACGATGCGTATCTCATCCCCCCCGCCCCTGACCTCACGCGGGTAAAGCGGCGTTGACGAACCAAGCGCCGGCCGCTCCACAGCACCCCGCGTCTGCAACTCGACCTCGACCACATCGATCGAGGGAGCGAGGTCGGACAGCTCCGTGCGAAAGTGGACAGGGCCGGAATCGAACCGGCGACACCAGGATTTTCAGTCCTGTGCTCTACCAACTGAGCTACCTGTCCGGTAGGGTGGGCCGTCCCTCCGACGAGTGTCCACGGGATGCAGGAAAAAAGGCGGACCGGCCGCAGGTTGAGAATCGTCCCGCGACCGATGCTCCTGGAGACCGCCGCTTCACCCGCGGACCGCGGGCCGGCAGGGGAGGGGGACACCGTCTTCGCCCCAAGAGCAGCAGGTTATCCAGCGGTCGCTTGGTCAGCAAGCCACGGAGCCGTTCATGCGCGGAAAGAGAGATGACCCCGGCGGTCGCGGGGAGGAAGCCAACGGGGACGAGAGGGTGCCAACGGGGCGAGGAGACAACGCCCCTCTCCGTCGCGAGTGGACGTTCGATCCGGGGGTGGTGTATCTCAACCACGGCTCGTTCGGCCCCTCTCCGGACGTCGTTCGCCGGGCGCGGGAGCGCTACTCCGAGGAACTGGAACGCGAACCGATGGACTTTTTCGTCCGTCGTCTGGAGGAGCGTCTGGACGCGGCTTTGGCGCGATTGGGGTCGTTCGTCGGGACTTCTCCGGCCAACCTGGCCTTTGTCCCCAATGCGACGTGCGCGATGAACGTCGTGGCGGCGAGCGTCGAACTTGGTCCGGGGGACGAAGTGCTACTGACGGATCAGGAATATGGGGCGGTGGTCCGGTTGTGGGGCCGGCGGTGCGGAGCGGTGGGGGCGCGGACGGTCATGGCACCGCTCCCCTCGCCGCCGGGTGCACCGGCGGAGATCGTCGCGGCGGTTGCGGGTTGCCTCACCGAGCGCACCCGGCTGCTGGTCATCAGCCACGTCACCTCGCAGACGGCGACGGCGATGCCGGTGGAGGCGATCTGCCGCGCGGCTCGGGAGCGCGGCGTGCCGGTCTGCATCGATGGTCCGCACGCTTTGGCGATGCGTCCGGTGGCGCTCGACGGCCTGGGGTGCGATTACTACTGCGCGAGCTGCCACAAGTGGTTGAGTGCGCCGTTCGGCAGCGGATTCCTGTACGTGGCACCGCACCAAAAACAGAGGCTCATGCCCGCGATCACCAGTTGGGGAAAGAGCCTGTCGGGCCGCAGCAGCCGCTGGCAGGACGAGCTGCACTGGTTGGGAACGTATGATCCTGCGCCGTACCTGGCGGTCGCGGACGCCATCGCCTTTCTCGAGTCGGTCGGAGTGGAGCAATTCCGCACCGCGACGCATGTATTGGCGCGACGGGCGCGGCAGAGGCTGATGGAGGTCGTCGGCGCCGAGCCGCTGACTCCGGACGGGGTGGAGTGGTACGGTTCGATGGTGACGCTGCGTTTGCCGCAACTTCCGCCGAGCGAGGCCTGGCCGGGGACGCCGCATCCCCTGCAGAGGGCGCTGTGGGAGCGACATCGCATTGAAGTGCCCATCTTCCAATGGAAGCAGGCGGTGCACGTGCGGGTCTCCTGCCACCTGTACAATTCAGCGGACGACGTGGAGTTGTTGTGCGAGGCGGTGCGCGCGTGGATTGACCAGCCGGCATGAACCGGCGGAGGTTGGTCAGCGATTGGTCCACTCGACGAGCCGTGCCAGCATGTCGGCGGCGGCGCGCGAGTCGATCTGCCGCTCCGCGAGCCGTGCTCCGGAGGCGGGGGAGTCGACGCGGCCAGCACACCACAGGGCTGCGGCAGCATTGGCGACCACGATGTCCCGCGCCGGACCGGGAGTCCCTTGCAGAAGGTTGCGGATCAAGCGGGCGCTCTCTTCAGGAGACGCGACCTGGAGTTGCGTCACGCGACATTCCGGGAGCTCAAAAGTGGCGGCGGTCCAGTGCGCTTCGGTGAGCGTTCCGCCTTGCACGTCGAACACCGTCGTCTGGCCCCACAGAGAGACTTCATCGAGCTGGTCATCTCCGCAGACGACCAGGGTCCGCTGAGTTCCGAGGTACAGGACGGCGCGGGCGAGTTTTTCCGCGGTGCGAATGTTCGTAGTGCCGATCAGTTGGAAAGCGGCGCCGGCGGGATTGGTGAGAGGACCCAGCAAGTTGAAGATGGTGCGGAAGCCGAGTGCAGAGCGGACGGGGGCGACGTGCCTCATCGCCGCGTGCAGCAGCCGGGCATAACAAAAACCGAGTCCAAGTTCATCAATGCATTCGGCCACGCGGTGGGGGGGAAGGTCGATGTTGACGCCCAGGGCCTGCAAGACCTCGGCGGAGCCGCTGCGGCTGGTGGCGCTGCGATTGCCGTGCTTGGCGACTGGGACGCCGGCGGAGGCGACGATTAGAGCGGCGGCCGTGCTGATGTTGAACGTGTTGAGACGGTCGCCCCCCGTGCCGCAGGTGTCGAGCAGGCCGGGGGTCCGGGCTGGAACGGGGGTGAGGCGGGCCCGCATGGCGGCAGCGGCTCCGGCGAGTTCCTCGGCCGTCTCCCCCTTGGCGGCCAGGGCCGTCAGCAGCGCGGCCATCTCGACCTCGCTCGCCAGCCCGTCCATGACGGTTCCGATCGCGGCGGTCATCTCCGCGGCGGAGAGGGACCGGCCCGCGAGGGCGGTCTGGACGGCATGAGCAAGTTCCGGGCGCATGGAAAGCGGAAATCTCAGGATGACGCGGTGAGCGGCCTGGAAGGGAGCGTATCGCGACGACAGACCATTTGCATCCTGTCCGGAGTGCACACCTGACGCAGTTTCATCACCGGGACATGAGCGATGCGAATCCACCGGAATGCGGGTGAGCGGGGGGCTCACGCCCCCCGCTCGCCGGTGGTGAAACTGGCTCCTGTGACGTGAAACAGTTTCACCACCTCCCTTGTCTCTTGCCATCCCGGGGAGAGGGCCGTGCAAGAGGATCACCCCGGCACGGCTGGCAAGCCAGCCGGTGAACGTTCCAATGGTCCTCGCTTGAACCACGCCACAGCTCAAGCTCAACTGCGAACAGCAGCCCCCTCGTCCTGTCCGTCCGGCGTCGGTAGTGATGGTGATGTGCGAGTTTGATTTCTGGTCCCGGCCGCCGCAGCTCCGCATGGTGCTGGGATCACAGTCTCCCCGGCGGCGAGCGCTGCTCGCAGGACTGCTGGGGGGTGAAAGGTTCGACGTTGTTTCACCTCGGCTGGCGGCGGAACCCGACTTCCAGGGTCTGACGACGCTGGAAGCAATTGATGAGCGGCTGCTGCACATCGCCCGACTCAAGTACTGCGATGTCACAGAACAATTGGCAGGGGCGGGGGTGAGTGCCTGTGTGGTGGCGGCGGACACCATCATTGTGGGAGTGGATGACGCGGGACGCCCGGCGGTCTGTGAGAAACCGCAGGAGGACATCGCCCACGCCGCCGCGACTTTGGAACACTGGTTCGGCAATCTGTATGCCGGACGCTGGCATCTGGCCAAGACCGGATTGTGCGTGGGAGTCGGGGAGTCGGTGCGAACCCGGATTGTCACGACGGAGCTGTGGTTTCGGCAGGATGCCGCGAAATACGTGCCGTGGTATCTGCAGACAGGCGAGCCATTCGGGAAGGCGGGGGGATATGCGATTCAGGGTGTGGGGAGTCTGTTTATCGAGGGGGTGAAGGGGAGTTTGAGCAACGTTGTAGGATTGCCGCTGGTGGAGACCTTGGAACTTTTGGCAATGGCGGGAGTCTGGGGAAAGTGAGTGCCGTCAATGGGGAGGCGCGTGGATTGAGCGAGGAACGAATGCGCGGACCGGATCGCGAACGAGGAAACGACGCAGGGACGATGGCGGAATCAGCCGATTCCATGGATAGCGACGGAGAGAGTCCAAACCGGTCTAGCCGTCGAGGTGCGGGGGTGGTATCGTCCCCGCCCGCCAGACCCCAGCGGTCGATCGGAGTGCGCCCCGAAGGGACCGGAGGGGAGGAGCTCTCCTCCGGCTGGAGGTCTGGCGTGTGACCAGGGAGCTGGTCCTGTTGACCCGTTGGAAGGATCCAACACCTCATGCAACGCCGACGCGTTTCACAGACCTTGCGGCTTGGTCTGGCGGCCTGGAGCCTGTGCGGCTGGACGTTCGTGCATGCTCAACAACCGGGGGGATCGTCCCCGGGGGTGGTGCAGACCGGCCCCTCTCAAGCTGGAGGGGGCGCCCCGGGAACGGCCGGAGGTCAACTCCCGCGTCCCCAGATGGACCTTCAGGAACATCCCGACGTCGGCCCGATTCTGACAGCCTGGGAGCGATACACGCGGAACATCGAACGTCTGCACGGGACGTTCGACCGGTATGTCTACGATGCCACGTTCCTCGTGGAGAAGCGGGCGGTGGGGGAATTCTGGTACGAGGCGCCGGATAAGGGGCGGCTCGACTTTCACCCCTTTCCCGAGGAGAGGATGCCCCCGGTGAACGACAAGGGGCAGCGGCTCAATCCCAACAAGCGCGGTCAGAACGACTTCCCCTACACCGTCGTGGCCGACGGACGCAGCAAATGGATTTGCCGGGGTGACGCCCTGTTGGCGATCAATGTGGATGAGAAAAGTTACATGCTGACCGAGATTCCACCGCATTTGCAGGGGAAGAACATCACTGCCAGCCCGCTCCCCTTCCTGTTCGGCATGAATACCGCGGAGATGCGCAAACGGTTCTTCCTCAGCATCGGTCAAATGCATGATCCCGACGGCTCGCGCACCGGCCGGAAGCAGTTGCATCTGGTCGCCGCTCCGCGGCTGCAAGCTCTGGCGAGCGAATTCAGCCGCGCGGAGGTCCTGCTCGATCCGGGTACCACCTTGCGGGACTCGCAGGACCAGCCGATCTTCGTCCCCTTCGCAATCAAAATGCTGGACCCCAGCGGCCAGCAGGAGACGGTGTACACCTTCCACCTCCAGACCACCAAGGTGAACGAAGGGCCGTTGTTCTTCGGCAATCCGTTCCGCAGCCCCGCCCTGTGGCAGGGATACAAGCTGCTGGAGCACCGCCGGCTGACCCTCGAGGAAGACCCCGCGCAACGCACGGCGGAACAACCCCCCGCCCAGCCACCCGCTGGTGCGATCCGCTGACTCACGGCTGAGTCCACCGCCACGTCGGAATCAACTCCGGCCGCAGAGAGACCGAGCGGTCGGTTGGATCGCGGAGGGCCCTCAACTCAGCAAAGCACTGCTCGAACGCCGCCAGGAACTCCGCCACTTGCAGTCCGGCATGCGCGGGGGCGTACGGGGCGAGATAGGCCCGCGCGGAACGAAACATCTTCCGGGCCCCGCCAAGATTCCCCTCCTCGAAGTGGAACAGCGCCACGGCCGCGTGAATCAGCCCCTGATAGAAGGTCCGGTCGTCGTCGAGGGTTTCGGACCAGAGTTCCTCCAGGACGTCGTGACAGGCGAAGAATTCGCGTCGGTTGAAGAGCTCGACTGCCTGCCGCAGCCGTTCGTCCCTCTCTGTCGCTGCGCTCATCTTCAGACTCCCCGCCCCGGCGCAGGAGAACGCGGTTGTCCGGCTCAGGATGTCGGACGTCCGCTGCTCGGGGGGTGGATGCCCCCCCGCTCGACCTGCCACCGGAACAACAGCGGTGCCGGGGGGTGCGGCGGCAATTCCGCTTCCCGCGCGGACAGCGGCCTGCGAAGATCGTAGAGGGCCCGCCGCCTCGCCGTCCACGGGGCGCGTGGCCTGTGTGTCACATCCCACTGCCGTCCGCCATGCGCATCCCCTCGCGACATCTGATCGGTTCCCCCGATACGTCGACCGCCACCACGCCGATGATCGACGTCGTCTTCCTGCTGCTGATCTTCTTTGTGTGTGCGGCAGCCGGTACGGTGCGGGAACGGAGTCTGGCGGCGGACCTCTCGGCCGTGGGCGGGATCGAATCCCACCTTCCCGCGCCCCAGCGTGATCCCTGGACGGTCGAAATCTGGCTGAAGCTGACTCGCGGCGAAGGGAATCGCCTGACCATCGACGCCAACGGGACGGTGTATGCCGACCTCGACCGGCTGGAGCAGCAGCTTGCGGCGCTGGCGGCCGTGGACGCCGCCAATCCAGTGATCCTGGACATCGGCGCAGGGGTCTCGTGGGGCGAGGTGATCGAGGTGTACGATCGCTGTCGCCGCTGCGGTCTCCAGTCGGTCAACTTTGCGACGGACGCGCCCCCGCGGCCTGTCTCTCGGTGATGTCATGCCCTGGTTTCAGCACACTCTGACGCTCCCGCCCGTTCCCCGCGGGTTGCATCTGGTGACCCGCGAAGTGGCGGCGGCGGTCCCCGAACTGGCCCGCATTTCGGTCGGCCTGCTCCATGTGTACATCCAGCACACGTCGGCCTCCTTGACGATTAACGAGAACGCCGATCCCGACGTGCGCACCGACCTGGCCGCTTCGCTGGATGCCATTGCGCCGGAGGATTTTCCCTACGTGCATACTCTGGAAGGCCGCGACGACATGCCGGCCCACGTCAAGGCATCGCTGATGGGGAGTTCCGTGACCATCCCCATCCGCGAGGGACGGTTGCTGCTGGGGACCTGGCAGGGGATTTACCTGTGCGAGCATCGCAACCGCGGCGGCCCGCGAACGCTGGTCCTGACCCTGTGGGGAGAAACCCCCGACTCTCCCGGCCGGGATTGAGGGTACAGGTGAGGGGTGCTGCGACGACTCCTCCGAGCCGGCGAGGACGTTCGCGGCTCACGCCGCGCGGAGGGGACGTGCGTGTGCCGCCCAGCGGACCCACTCGCGAATGGTCCTCTTGTCGGGAGGATGCAGCGGTCGGAGGAGACGCCGGGCGGTCGGAGTCGCGACGAAACGGACAATGGCCTGATGCAGTCGAGCCGGATCCTCTTCCGCCAATTGTTCGGGAGAGCCAATGCCGCAGGCGACGAGCATCACGGCGGAATTCCCGCCCAGACCGGGGACCTGGCACATCAACCGCGCCTGCTGCTGCCAACCCCGGACCTCTTCCAGCGTGATGGTGCTGGTCTCCAGCAGGGAGACGATGTCCGAGGGGGAGTGCTCGAGGAGCACTTCCACGCAGGGGATGCCGACCTGTTGCAGCTTGCGGGCGATTTTGGGGCCGATGGCAGGGACGTCGGCGACGGGATCGTCCAGTTCGAGATGGAATTTCGGGGGCGACGTCTGGCGACGGGACTGACGCGGGACAGGTGTCGAAACCGGGAGGAGCGGAGGCGCCGCGGCCTGCGGCGCGCGCGCCGCTGCGGAGGAGGGCGGGGCGGCGGCTGGCGCGTCGGCAGTTGGTGACACAGCCACGGAGCGGTCCGCCATCGGGCTCCCGCACACCTCTTGAAGATAGGCTTCGCGGATGCGGCGAATCTCCTCCGGGAGGTGAACCTCGACGCGGCCGGTCCGTCGGAGTTCGCGATGGATGCCCCTCACAATCCGCCGCTGCTGCCGGTGCTCACGGAGCCGGGCCAGCCAGGCGGCCGGGAGCGCGAGCATCTTCATGGTGGTGTTCAGGCGGGGGAGCAGCCACGGCGGCCGGACTTCCGCGTCGGCGATGGCTCGTTCCAGCACTCGCGCGTGGCTGACCACGGCCAGCCCCAGCAGCCGCGCCAACGCCTCCCGCAATCCGTCGCTCAGTCCTGCCGCGGGCCGCTTCACGCCCCGCTCGAAGTCATACTCACGGATGGTGCGATCGTACTCGGCATGAGCGGCGGCAGCGTTGCGGGTCAGCAGTCGCTTGAGCCACTGCTCCTGGGCCGGCAGTTCCACGGAGGGCCATCCCCCTCCGTCCGCTTCCAGCCATCGGAGGAGACGGTCGTAGGTCCGGAAGACGCTCCACTCACAGGCACGGTGGATGTTGTTTCCGGCCTCCGATTGACCGGTGTGCAACGGCATCGTGACGTCGGAGAGGTAGTGACTGAGGACGCCGGCCGCGTACGCCGCCTGATTCCACTTGCGGCGTCGGAGAGCCTCCACCGTCTGCTGGTACCACTGTTCCGCGGCGGCGACGAGTCCTCCCCAGCCCCCCTCCGCCACATACAGCACATGGTTGCGGAAATCTCGCAATGTTTCATCGGGAGCGCTGGCGCCGCCGAGATAGTGCCGACTGCGTGTGAGGAACACGTTCCGCCAGCGGTCGGCCTCCTCTCCGCGCAACAGCCGCAAGGCATCCACCGCCAGTTTCTGGTGTGTCCCCCGGCACGCTCTGTAGCGCACGAGGCGAAACAACAGCGACATCTCGAGCTCCCCTCCCTGGGATGCGACGCAACCCGCCCGCTCCGACCGAGGCACGCTGGTCGGCAGCGAGCAGAACCACCAGCAGACCGGTCCTGTGCGGTTGAGGTCCTGTCGGAGAATCGGCACAAGCGGAGGCACGGCATCAGCGGGACCGGCCGCAGTGGCCTGGGCGTCCCCGCCCACTTCCTGCTGATCGCCATCGGCGACAAACTCAACCTCTCCTGCCGCGCCGCCAACCGGTTGGAACGCCCCCCGCGGGTGGAGTGATCCGCGTTGCCTTCCGGCGACATGCGGTCGCCGATCGACGCAACAGCGGAACTCGCGAATGCTGTGCAGGTTGCGGCGACCACCCACTGGCGGTACCGGCCTCGGCGTTGCCGGACGGCATCATCACCTGCCGACAGTGATCGCTCTCGTCGGACCGGGACGTCAAAAAATCTTGTCAGCACCAAACTCCCGGATCAACAACCGGTTGCGTTGAAACGGGGGAGACCTTGACAGACTCTCCCGGGGGGAGTGGCGCAAAGTGGCATTCACGTTGCTGAACATGGGGGTGACTCATCGCATTTCCGAACTGGTGTCCTGTTCGAGAGTGCCCAAGCGGGAGGACGGCCCAGACCACCGTTCCGCCCGTTTCGGCTCCGGCCGCCACCCCTTCCCAGGAGAAACCTCACATGTCCACCTTACTGGCTCGCCTCCACGCGGATGAAGGGGGCTTTGTCGTCTCTGCCGAGCTCGTCATCATTGCCACGCTCGTGGTGATCGGACTCATTGTCGGACTGGCCGAAGTGGCCAACGGCGTCAACGAGGAACTCGAAGACGTCGGCTCGGCGATCGGCTCTCTGAACCAGACCTACGTGGTGCAAGGGACCGTCGGACACAAGGCCCGCCTGCGGGGGAGCAAGTTCTTCGACAAGGCTGACTTCTGCGACGCCCAGGACGACATCAGTTGCGACAGCCCGGCCGTCCGCGAGTTCGGCCACTTCTGACGACATCGCCCGTTGCCATCCTCCTCACGCTCCGCTCGCCCTGTTCGGGTGGGTGGGGCGTGTCTCTGGACACGGGCCGTCCGTCGGGCGCACGGGAGGAGCGGTTGCGAGCGGTCGCGCGCCTCGACCGGTCCTCGTTCCCCTCCACCGTTCCGTCCTCTCCCCGGGATCGCACCTCCGCCGCTCCTGCGATAGCCTGTGCGCGTCCCCGAGGAGACCGACATGGCCTGGCAGCGGATGGGAGCCCTCAAGAGCGTCGATGAATTTCGCGCCCACCTGGAGGCACTGGGACTCGATCTCCCCTGCGACGACGCTGCCCTCTCGGCGGCCGAGGGCTCGCCGCTCACCCAGGCATTGACCCTCGGCGAACGCAGGATCGGCAATCGCTGGTGCGTGCATCCGATGGAGGGGTGGGACGGCACCTCGGACGGACGGCCCAGCGAGCACACCCTCCGGCGCTGGCGACACTTCGGGCAGTCCGGCTGCAAGCTCATCTGGGGGGGAGAGGCAGTCGCCGTCCGGCACGACGGGCGTGCTAACCCCAACCAGCTCCTCCTCACAGAAGCCACCCTACCGGACCTCGCCTCCCTGCGGGAAGCCCTGCTCGCCGCTCACCGCGAGGCCTTTGGCGCGGACGCGGTCGCTGATCTCTTCGTCGGCCTCCAACTCACGCATTCCGGACGGTTCTGCCGTCCGAACCGCAAGGACCGCCTCGAACCGCGAATCGCCTATCATCACCCGCTGCTCGATGCGCGGTTCGGCATCCGACCGGACGACGACTCCGTCGTGCTGACGGACGGCGACGTCCGGGCGCTGATCGACGCCTTTGTCGCTGCCGCGCGGCGCTCCGCCCAGATCGGCTTCGACTTTGTCGACGTCAAGAGCTGTCACGGATACCTCGGCCATGAGTTCCTCTCCGCCTTTGATCGCCCCGGCCCCTACGGGAGCGACTTCGACGGCCGGACGCGGTTCCTCCGCGAGATCATCGCCGGCATCCGCGCCGAGTGTCCCCGCCTGGAGATCGGCGTCCGCCTGTCGGCGTTCGACTTTCTCCCCTTTCAGCCGGATCCGACACAATCGCGCGGCAGGGAGCTGGGACCGGGGGTCCCCCTGTCGGCGGACAACCTCATCCGCCGCGGCCAATACCCCATCTTTGGGGCCCGCCGGGATGATCCCCTCACCATCGATCTGACCGAGCCTATCGCCCTCCTGCGACGACTCAGGGATGACTATGGCGTCCGGCTGTTCAATCTCTCGGCGGGGTCTCCGTATTACAACCCGCACATCCAGCGACCGGCGTACTATCCCCCCTCGGACGGCTATCAGCCGCCGGAGGACCCCCTCGTCGGGTGTGTGCGGCAGATTCAGGCGGTGCGGGCAATCAAGGCAGCGGTCCCCGATGTTGTGCTGGTGGGGACGGCCTACACCTATTTTCAGGAGTACCTCCCGCACGTCGCCCAGGCAGTCCTCCGGGAGGGGTGGGTCGACTCCATCGGCATCGGCCGGCTGGTGCTGAGCGACTGGTCACTCCCCGCGCGGCTGCTGCAGGGAGAGGACTACCGCGCCGCCAAGAAGCTCTGTCGCACCTTCAGCGACTGCACCACCGGGCCGCGGCAAGGCGTGATCTCCGGCTGCTATCCGCTGGATGACTACTACAAGGAACTTCCGGACGCTGCTGTGGTCAAGGCGGCCCGGGCGGCCATCCGGGGCCGCTGAGCGATCCGCCGCCCCCCGCCGCCGTAGACCCCATTCCTCACAACGCTGACGCCGCACCGCCCGGACGAGGACGAGCACCCCCTCCCCTGTGGGGGAGAGGGGTCCAAGGAACGGTAGCATCAGGCCGGGCCTCTTCTCGTTCTCGACCCCCTCTCGGAATCGCCGCCTGCATGCAGCGACACTGTCACGGGGAGCGCGGCTTCGACCCCCGAATGTCCACCTCCACGGCGTTTGCCTGCCGCGGACCGGGGGTGCTGCGCCCCTCCGCGACCAGTCGTTCCAGCAGGGCGGTCAGTTGCTGCACCCGCTCCGGCTCCTCCGCTTGCCGGTTGTGTTGCTCTCCCAGATCTTCGGCCAGATTGAAGAGCTGCACCTCCGGCAAGCCTTGAGCCTGCGGCGTGCCGGGACGGGGGGCGCTCCATCCTCCCGAATCGGCGCACAGGCACAGCTTCCACGCTCCCTGGCGGATGGCGAAGGAACCGTTGATCGAATGTGACACGAGATGATCGCGCTGCCCCGCTTCGCCGCGCAAGACCGGCAAGAAGCTGATGCTGTCCTCGCCGGCATCGGGCGGGAGAGCGACCCCCACGATCTCGGCGAGGGTGGCCATCACGTCGGTCAGGCACAGGAGCTGGTCGCTGACAGTCCCGGCGGGAATGGTCCCCGGCCAGCGGACCACAAACGGGACGCGATGCCCCCCTTCGAAGATGTCGGCCTTATGACCCCGCAATGGACCGCTGGGATGGTGGCCGTGCGCGGCCAGTTCGTCGAACTTCGCCTGCGGCGAGCAGCCGTTGTCGCTGGTGACGATCACGAGCGTGGAGTCCGCCAGCCGCTGCCGGTCGAGCGCGGCCAGGATTTCCCCGATGGCGGCGTCGGTCTGCATCACGAAGTCGGCATAAGGGTTGATGCCGCTGCGCCCCTGCCATTCCGGCGTGGGGAGGATCGGCGTATGCGGCGAGGCGAAGGGGACGTACAGGAAGAAAGGTCGGCCGGCGCGGGCTGCTTCCGCCTGCCGGTCGATGGAGGCGCAGGACCAGCGCGTCAACTCGGGGAGCACGTCCGCCGCGTCAAAACCGGGGGCGGCCGGCCCCTGGCGGGTGCGGCCTCCCTGGGGACGGTCGTGCATCAGCAGAAACATCCGGTCTTCCGTGGGGAGCGCCCGCACGCGGTCGTTCTCGATGAAGGTGTACGGCACCATGTCGAGCGAGGCGCTGATGCCGAAATACTCCTGGAACCCCACGCTGTTCGGTCCGTTGGCGATCGGCTGCGCGTAATCGACGTTGAACACCTGTTCCCGCGATTCGATCGTCAGTTCGGAAACCTCCCGGCCCGGCTTGACGACCCAGTCCATCCCCAGATGCCACTTGCCGCAGCAGGCCGTGTGATAGCCCTGCTCCTGGAGCAGGGTGGCCACCGTCAGCCGTCCCGGTTCAATCAACCGCGGGCTGAGTCCTCCCAGCACGCCGCGTTGCAGTTTGGTCCGCCAGTTATACCGGCCGGTCAGCAGGCCATACCGCGTCGGCGTACAGACCGACGAGGAGGTATGGGCGTCGGTAAACCGCATCCCCTCGGCGGCGAGGCGGTCGAGGTTCGGCGTGGGGATTTTGCCGCCGTAACAGGACGGATCGGCATAGCCGAGGTCGTCGGCGAGGATCAGGACGATGTTGGGCCTCGCCGCGAAGACCGTCACTCCCTCCGCAAACAGGGTCCACACCATCACCACCGGCAGAATCAGGGAGCGGATCACGGTCAGTCTCCTCGCAAGGTCAGGGGAGGGAACGGCCGGCGGAGGGAGGCGGTCCCGGCCGGACATTGTTCCAGGTGTGCTCCCACTCGGTCAGGGCCGCCCGCAGGACCTCCACCCGGCTCTGTTCGGCACCGGAGCGGTCCTGTTGTTCGCCAAGGTCGTGATCGAGACGGAACAGGGCCAGTTCCGGCACGGGACTGCTACGCCGCTCACGGGACGACCCCTCGCGATCGGCAGCCGTGAGGAGCAGCTTCCAGGCTCCTTGTCGCGCTGCCCGCTGCGGGCCGTAGCTCCAGAAGACCGTCCGTTCCGGAAGATTGTTCCCGGTGCGCAGGAGCGCGGCCAGACTCACGCCGTCGAGCGGCCGTTCGGTCGGCGGCGGGACGTTCGCCAGCTCCAGGAAGGTCGGCAGCAGGTCCATCGTCAGCGCCGTCTGGTCCGTGACGCCGGCAGCGATCGTCCCCGGCCACCAGGCGATCGCCGGGACACGATGCCCCCCTTCCCACAGACTCCCCTTGAACCCGCGCAGCGGGCCGTGGTTCCCTTCCCGCGTGCCGCCATTGTCCGAACAGAAGAACACCAGCGTCTGGCGGTCGATCTCCAACCGCCGCAGTGTGGCGATCACCTCCCCCACCCCGGCATCCAGTTCCTGCACCATCTCACGGTAAGCGCGTTGAATGTCGGGGGGATGGCGGAGCGGCGGCTGGCGCCCCGGCCCACGCACGGGGGAATCCTGCGGACCCTGGTACGGGGAGTGTGGCGCGGCATGGGCCAGATACAGGCAGAACGGCTGATCCCGATGCTCCTCCAGAAACCGCACCGCATGGCGGGTGATGAGCTGCGTCGTGTAACCCGGTTCGTCCCGCAGCTCCATCCCCTGCCACCAGTCAAAGAAACCGGCCTGATCGAAGTGCGTGTGGTAGTCGACGTTCCCGCTGACGAACCCCCGGAATTCCTCAAACCCCTGCTGCTGGGGATGGAACCGTTCCGCATATCCGAGGTGCCATTTGCCGAACAGGGCGGTGCGGTAGCCGGCGGCAGCCAGCAGTTCGGCAAAAGTCGTTTCCTCCGGGGGCAAGCCGTGGGTCTCGCGCAATCCGCGGGCCGGGTCGGCATAGACCACCTCCGTGATGCCGCTCCGCTGCTGATAGCGGCCGGTCAGGAGGGCCGCCCGCGTCGGTGAACAGACCGGACCGTTGGCATGAAAATCGGTGAACCGCAGTCCCTCGCGGGCCAGGGAGTCCAGATGCGGCGTCTCGAAGCGATCGTTGCCATAACAACTCAGATCGGCATAGCCGAGGTCGTCGGCCACGATGAGCACGAAATTGGGCGGACGTGCTGCCACTACCGCCGTTGCGCCCATGAGGAACGCCCAGGTCAGCAATCCCAGTAACAATGGAATGGGCATGGAGGAACGACCCATGGAGGGAAAACAGCCGTCTGAGTCAATGAGTCGAGATGGCCGGGGGGGAGTGACACCTTCCGACCGGACGCTGTTCAGCGTCCGGCGGGGGTGGTGACCCCCGGAATCGGAACCGGGAAAATCGGATTCTCCGCCACTTCCTGCCGCAGCAGTTCCTCCACCGCGTCAATCCGCGCGGCATACTGCGCCGCGAGATTCCGGGATTCCCCCGGGTCTTGCCCCAGATCATAGACCTCCCAGGGACCGGGGGATTTGGACTTCAGGTTCCTCCGAACGAACTTGAGGTCTCCGTCTCGCACGGCGACCTGCCCGCCGTACTCTGGAAAGACCCAGATGAGGGGCGTGCGGCGGACGGGGGGCGGCCCGCCGCTCAACGTCGGCCACAGCGACACACCGTCCAGCCCGGCGGGACAATCCAGCCCCGCGAACTCGCACAGGGTCGGGAACCAGTCGGCAAAGTAGCTGGGGGCATCGTTGACGGTTCCCGCGGGGATGCGTCCCGGCAGGCGCGCGATCATCGGAACGCGGAGGCCCCCCTCGTACACGCTCCCCTTGTAGCCGCGCAATCCCCGCGTGCTGTTGAAGAAGGGGGGGTCGGCCCCGCCGACATGGAAGTGCGACCTGCCGCGGCCTTCATGCGTGCTGCCGTTGTCGCTCGTGAAGATCACCAGCGTCCGATCGGCAACGCCGGCCTGCTCCAGCGCCTCCAGCACGCGGCCGACGTGGTTGTCCAGATCAGAGATCATGGCAGCATATGCCGCCCGCGGACGGGGATGCGGCAGATACCCGCTCTCCCCCCGATACACCTCGTCGTCCCACTCCCGAGGGAACCGTTCCACCAAGGCCGCCGGCGGATGCATCGCCACGTGAGGTTCGATGAACGGCAGATACAGGAAAAACGGACGGTCCCGATGAGCGGCAACGAACCGCACCGCTTCGGCCGCCATCAGATGCGGCGCGTACGTCTCGCCGATCCAGTCCTCCATCCGGACTTCCCCCTCCGGCTGCTGTTGGTGCCCGGGGATCGGCCGCGCGTTGATCAGCACTTGCTCGCTGTTCCGCCACAGGTGCGGCGGATAGTAGCTGTGCGCCACTCCTTGACAGTTGTAACCGAAGAAGAGGTCGAACCCCTTGCGGTGGGGGTCGCCGCTGCTGCCGACCGGTCCCAATCCCCACTTTCCCATCGCCCCGGTGGCGTATCCCGCTTGCCGAAAGCACTGAGCGATGGTGACGGCCTGCTCGGAGAGGGGGTACTGCCCCTCGGAGAACTCGGGAAAGTGCGTCTGAACCTTCAGGTTTCCCCGAATCTCGGCGTGGCCAAGGTGCTTGCCGGTCATCAGCACGCACCGCGACGGCGCGCACACCGGGGCGCCGCTGTAATGCTGCGTGAACCGCATCCCCTCCCGCGCCAGACGATCGATGTTCGGAGTCGGAATCTTCTCCTGACCGTAGCAGCCGACCTCGCCCCACCCCAGATCGTCCGCCAGGATCAACACCACATTGAGCCGGGAGGCCGCTTCTGCCGACCATCCGCGAGTGGGGGGCGCCAGAACCAGGCACGCTGCCAGCCAGAGCCAACCTCCGGCCGAGAGAACCCGGGACCATCCGGGGAGCCTCGAGACTCTTCGCCGACCATCAGCAGCATCACGGCGCATAACGCACTCCGGGCTGTCGGGAGGGATCGAGTTCTGTGCCGATGCCGGCGAGGTGAGACGGCATCGGCACATGCCGCGGACGGATCGGGTCGGAGTCTCGCCGCAGCTGGTGGCGATTGTCGATTCCCCCCCTGCGGAGGTCAAACCGACCGCGCAGGTACGGCTGCACTCGTCCCGGAGGAGAAAACCGGTCGGACGAGACAATCCGCTCGCGGAAGATAAAATGCATTCACTCCGTCCGATGGATGGCTTCCGGACGCCCACCCCGCCCCCCCCCGTTGGAGTCCCCGCCGATGCTCCCCACACTGCCTCCTTCCGCACGCCTCCTGTTTGTGTTGCTCGCTGGGACCGCCCTCGATGGTCTGATTCAGGCGGACGATTGGCCTCAGTGGCGTGGCCCGCAGCGGGACGGCATCTCGCGGGAGACCGGTCTGCTCCGAAGCTGGCCCGCCGATGGACCGCGGCGCGTGTGGCTGTGTGACGACGTTGGCCTGGGCTACTCCGGCATGGCGGTCGTGGGAGAGACTCTCTACACGATGGGCGCCCAAGGGGACGTCGAACATCTCCTCGCCATCCACGTGGCTGACGGTTCGCTGAAGTGGTCGACCGACATCGGCCCGAAACTGACCAACGGCTGGGGCGACGGTCCGCGCGGCACGCCGACCGTGGATGGCGATCGCGTCTACGCCCTCAGCGGTCGCGGGCGGCTGGTCTGCGTCGATGCCGCCGACGGCCAGGTGCTGTGGAAGACGGAACTGGTGGGGGACCTGGGGGGCAAGATCCCCAACTGGGGATACACCGAAAGCCCGCTGGTGGATGGCGACCGAGTTGTGTGCACTCCCGGAGGGCGGCAGGGGGCGATCGTGGCTTTGGACAAGCAGGACGGCCGCCTCCTGTGGCGCAGCCGCGACTTCACTGAACCGGCCCAGTACGCCTCGATCGTCGCGGCGGGCATCCAAGGCGTGCGGCAGTACATCCAGCTCACCCAGCAAAAGCTCGTGGGCCTCGACGCCGCCACCGGCAACGTCCTGTGGCTGACCGACTGGCCGGGCAAGACCGCCGTCATCCCCACCCCCATCGTCCGGGACAATCTGGTGTATGTCACCAGCGGTTACGGCGTGGGGTGCCTGTTGGTCTCCCTCGGCACCGACCACGCGGTGACGCGGCTCTATGAAAACCAGGTGATGAAGAACCACCACGGAGGCGTGGTGCTGGTGGGCGATCATCTGTACGGGTATTCGGACGGCGTGGGCTGGCTGTGTCAGGACCTCGGCACGGGGGAGATCGTCTGGCGCGAGCGAAACGCCCTGGGCAAAGGATGCCTGACCTGCGCCGACGGAATGCTGTACCTGCAGGATGAGCAGCGCGGCGAGATCGTGCTGATTGAGGCCTCGGCCAGCGGCTGGAGCGAGCACGGCCGTTTCAAGCTCACCCCCCAGACCTCGCAGCGCAGCCCCAAGGGGAAGATCTGGACGCACCCCACGGTCTCCAACGGCCGGCTGTACCTCCGCGATCAGGAACTGCTCTTCTGTTACGACGTTTCCGGGAAGTAGCGGGCCTCGCCCCCGGAGAGATTCCAAGCGACACCACCGCGGCAAACCGTCACATAGTCCACACCCTCGAAACGCTCGTCGATGAGCGGAGCAAAGCCGTCCCGCGTCCCGAGCGGCTCTGGTACGGCAAGACGGCCGATCCCGACTGGCTGCGTAAGCATCTGGATGCGCATGGGACCGAGCTGATCTCCCCGCACCGCGAAAACCTTGCGAAGCCACGAACGCAGGACAGCCGCGCGCTGCGGCGGGACTGGACCCGCCGGGTCGTGGAGGAGCAGATGATCCGTAGGCTTGATAACTGCCGCCACCTCATCACGTGGGGGAAGTGGTCTGCGGAGCTGTTTGCGGGCTCGAGGGGTTCGTCCACGCAGGGCCTTCGTATTGTTCCCACGGGAGGGAGATCGCTGTCTGAGAGGGCCGATCGGGCACGGCTGGCAAGCCAGCCGGAGAACGGGTGGTGATCGCCCATCTTGAACACAGCGATCGCCCTGCTCGTCCACGGAGATGCTCTGGACAATCCCGGCTCTCGGGGCCCAAAATGCCTCGGTTTTTTGAGTCTTCCGGGTTCTTGGTCCCTGAGCGCTTCGCCGGCCTGGAGACGATCCTCAAGAGGTTTTGACACTCCCGCATGTTGGTCAGTCATCGCCGTCAGTTCATCTACACCAAGACCGTCAAGACGGGCGGGACATCGGTGGAGTCGTATTTTGAGCCGGAGTGCCTCCCGTCGGGTCAGTGGCAACCGATGCACTTTCGCAATGAGACGGTTTCCGCCGCAGGGATCATCGGCTACCGCGGACCCCAGGTTCCGCCGGACTGCCGCTGGTGGAACCACATGCCGGCCGCGTCAATCCGGGAACAGCTCGGCGAACGGGTCTGGTCGGAGTATTTCAAGTTCTGCGTGGTGCGTAATCCGTTCGAGAAGGCGGTGTCGGCGTTTTATTTCCTCGGCCGGCCGGAGCCGTCAGAAGGGCTTGACCTCGATCGGGAACGATGGAGGTTTGAGGAGTGGCTGGCGGCGAATGGCCCACCCATCGACCGGGACAAGTACTTGATTGACGGGGAGTTCTGTCTCGACCGGGTGATCCGCCACGAGTCGCTGACCACGGACCTGGCCGCGGTCTGTGAGCGGCTGGGGATGCCCTGGGAGCCGGCACGGCTGCCGCGGTTCAAGTCCGGAGTGCGGCCGCCTCAGGCCACTGTCGCGGCCCTGTACACCTCTCGGTCTCGGACGCTGGTGGAGCAGGCGTACGCCTGGGAGCTGGAGCACTTCGGCTACGAGTTTCCGGGAGGATGACCGGAGCGGCTAGCGTGCTGCGGTTTGTGGCCGGTGCGGGGCGGGGCAGCAGTCAACCGGGCAGACGTCCCAGCCTGGTCCGTACTGTCCGAGGGCTTCCCTGGGCGTGGTCGGATCGAGCCGCTCCTGAATCAGCTTGCGAACCATCGTCACCAGGCGGGGATGCGTCCCCACGGTGGCGGCGCGGACCAGTTGGAGACCCAGTTCGTCGCTCAGTCGCCGGGCCTCCACGTCGAGATCGTAGAGCACCTCCAGATGATCGGAGAGAAAACCGATGGGAAGAATCGCCAGTTGGTGAATGCCGCGTGCATGCAGATCGCGGAGGTGGTCGAGGATGTCCGGTTCGAGCCAAGGGTCCTGGGGTCGGCCGCTGCGGCTCTGGTAGACCAGTTCCCAGCGATCGGGGGGGACGCCGGCGGCGTCGGCAGTCAGCCGGCAGGCTTCCAGAAGCTGCCGCTCATAGGGAGAAGTCTCCGCCATGCTGCGGGGGATGCTGTGCGCGGTGAAGGCCACATGCACCTGCTCGCGGGCGTCGCCGAATTTCGCCAGGGCCTGTTGCAGGTGATCGACGTTGGCGGCGATGAAATCGGGGTGGTTGTAGAAGACGCGGATTTTGTCGATCTGTGGCGCCGCCGCGCCGGCCACCTGCTGCGCGGCGGCGATGTTCTCACGGTATTGCCGACAACTGGAGTACGAGCTGTAGGCGGCGACGACGAAGGCGAGGGCCCGCCGGACGCCGGCGGCGGTCATCTCTGTCAGGACGCTGGGGAGCAGCGGATGCCAGTTGCGGTTCCCCCAATAGATCGGGAGATGGATGCCGTGTGCATGCAGCTCCGCGGCGACGGCGGCGATCAGTGCGCGCGTCTGCTGATTGATCGGGCTGACCCCTCCAAAGTGATGGTAGTGTTCGGCGACCTCCAACATCCGTTCACGGGGAACCGGGCGGCCGCGGAGGACGTTTTCCAGAAACGGCAGGACGTCCTCCGGCCCCTCCGGTCCGCCGAAGGCGACGAACAGGACGGCGTCATAAGGGGGGGACGACATGCGCGAAGCACTCGCGGAATGAAGGGGTCATCCGCGCGGCACGGGGGGAGTGAGCGAACGGGTGAGCGAATCGAGGAAGGGGGGGACGTGCGGCGCGGCCATGAAGACGCGGGCGGAAACCGCCGACCGCGGATAGACGTTGGTCAGAAAATCGAAGCAGAACTCCGTCCCGGAGTGCCGGATCAGCACGGCGTTGGCGTACCGCCCGGAGAGCATCTCGTCCGGCAGCTTGAGGTCGTGGTAGATCTCGTCGACGTCGGGGGTGCGTCCGCCCGGTGCGTTTTCCGGGTGCCCCAGTCCCGCCACGCCCCCTGTCAGCCCCGGCTCGCGGGGAATCTCCTCCCCCTCCTCAGACGCCGGCCGCACGGGGACGGGACGGGGCATCCGCGGCAGCCCGCCAAATCGGTGCTCATAGCTCCGCAGGTTGTCCCGCAGGGCACGCTCGAACTGCTGGGCGACGACCGGAGGCAACACCACCCGCGCGACGATCCGCTGCACCTCCCCCATCCGCAACACAAAATCGAGCACGCACTCGAACTGGCCGGTGAGGATCATCACTCCGTTGCTGAACACTCCCAGGCCGACCTCTTCCGGCACGCGGGCGCTGAGGCTGGAGTGCCGCACCTGCCCCTGCATCGGCCGCGGGACGTCGGGATCATCGGCGTCGCTGGTGGGATCGAACTCGGACATACGCGCATCAACCTTCCCGCACCGCGCCGCAGAGCGGCGGCGCGGCTGACTGGCTCTCTCAATAGCGTCCCTCCGGAATCCGCAGCCGTCAACCCTGAGGGACTTCGGCTTGCAGCTCCGGCGAGAGCCGCTTGCGGATGTCGGTCTCCAGGCGGCCGAAGGCCTGCTCATGACGCTGGACGGTCGCCGTCAACAGCGCGGCCAGCCGCTTGGCCGTGTAGTGGTTGAGAATCACCCGCTGGGAGACCTTGAGCTGCTGGACCCCGGCGGCCAGCGGATTGGGATTGAGCGCCAGGTCGAGGATCACCTCTTCGGGCGTGCTGGAGACGCGGCACAGATTCGCGTACAGGGCCGGGACATTGGAATCGTCCAGCTCGATGCGGACCTGCTGGGGGGCGGCCGGGCCGCCGGCGGACGAGCCACTCTCGGCGGAGAGGGGGGTGGCAATCTTCTTGGATTCGGACATCAAACGATCCTTCGGAGGGGTGTGGGAGGCGCATCCAGAACGGGCCCGGGTGCCCGTCCGATCATACGAGCACTCCGAGTGGAAGTAGAACCAGTCGCTGTATACCAGCGAGAAGGGCGAGGATCAAACCCGCGATGGCTGGTTCCGCCGACCGCACCGGACGTCGGGGCAAAGCGGGTCGCGGCGAAGTCTCGCGGCAGACTCCCCGCGTAAAGACGAAACCGCGGCCCTGCACAGTTCACGCCGGGGGCGTAAACTGGAACCGTCGGCACTGCTGGAAGAACGCCAGCGGGTTGTCGTACACGATCTTCTTGATCTTCGCCTCGCTGTGGCCGCGCTTGCGCATTTCCTGAATGAAGTCCGGGACCGCCAGCGGCTGCGAGGGTCCCCAGTCGCCGGCGGAGTTGACCATGATCCGTTCGTCCCCGAAGCGCTCGATGATGTCGGCCGCACGGGCGGGGGTGCACTTGGTCGTCGGGTAGAGCGTCATCGCGCACCAGAAGCCCCCCTCCTTGGCCAGCCTCACTGTGTGCTCTTCGACGTGATCGATGCAGACCCGCTCGGGAGGGATGTCGCTGCGCTCGTGGAGCATGTCGATAATCATCCGCGTCCCCTTGTACTTGTCGACGAGGTGGGGAGTGTGGATGAGGATCAGTTCATTGGTCTTCGCGGCCAGCTCCAGGTGCTCGCGGAAGACGGTGCACTCATTGGGGGTATTCTTGTTGAGGCCGATCTCGCCGATGCCCAGCACGCCGGGTCTGTTCAGGAACTCGGGGATCATGGCAATGACGTCACGAGAAAGGGCGACGTTCTCGGCCTCTTTGGCGTTGATGCACAGCCAGGTGTAGTGCTGGATGCCGCTCCAGCCGGCGCGCTTCGGCTCGAATTCAGTGAGCTGGCGGAAGTAGTCGCGGAAACCGTCGACGGAGCCGCGGTCGAACCCGGCCCAGAAGGCAGGTTCGGAAACGGCGACGCAACCCATGCGGGCCATGCGCTCATAGTCGTCCGTGACGCGGGAGACCATGTGGATGTGGGGGTCGATGTAATACATGGACGAGGGAGCAGGGAGGTGGGGCCAGGGAATGAGAACGCGACGGTTGCGGCCGTGACCGCGCGGTCCGGCGGAGTTCAGGGGAGTGTGCCACGGTTCCGTGAGCGGATTGCCTCCGGGAACGCCCTCCGGAGCGGGTTTGAGACCTGATCGTCCCAGCCGCGAGGGGGGAACTCGTCCGCGAGGGTCCGGCGGCGGAACGCCGGCAACGCGTTGATCCCGGCGGGGATCTCGACTTCCGATGCGAGCAGCAGGGTGCTCATGACAGGTGTCCTCGGTCGGACCGCTGGCGCGGCAAGTGACACGCCTTCGCCGGCTGCGTTGACGCCATTTTATGTCCGGTCTCACTCCCCCGTGAAGCACAGCACGCGGCCGTCCAGCGTGGTCAGAAACAGACGCCCCGACGCAGCCGCCAGACCATCCCAGACGGGCAGAGCGGCCAGGGCGAGTTCCTGCCGAACTTCACCGGTGTCGCTATCAACGACGAGCAGTCGGCTCCCCTGGTTCCCCTCGAGTGCGGCGTCCTGCTCGGCCAGGAGCTGCTGCACGCCGGAATCCCTCCCTGAGAGGCGGGCGAAGGTCTCGTGCTCGTCGATGAGGTCGGGAGGACCGAGGATGATGAGGTCGCGATCGGCCAGGACCATTCCGCGGACATAGATGGGAACGTCCTGGGCCCACTTCGGTTCAATCTGCGAGCCGCTGGGAGCGGCCGCGGTCCCGCGGGCACCGGGCGTTGCAGCGCCGCCGAATCGAAGTGCGCCTCCGAGCTTCCCCTCCACGCGGGCGACGGCCTCGGTCTCGGGAGTCAACCGGGCCGGGGAGGCATCCTGGGCGGTCTCCGTCTCCAGGGAGAGGGCGAGCACCGGTTCGGCCGAGACGACGGCGGACGCGTCGCGAAACCGTCGCTCGACCTCCTTGTCCGAGAGCGCGGCCAGGTAGACGCGAACCTCGTCGAGGAGTCCCGTGAAGGCGAACGGAGATTCGTACGCGCCCACGGTTCCCCCTTCATCGGCCCCCAGTTGGAGGTTCTGCTTCGGTTCGCCGGGGATGAGGGATTTCGCGGCGCCGGCGGCAACGCGGCGGCCGTCCACGTACAGCCGCATCTCTTTGTCGGCGGTGAGGACCGCGGTCACATGGTGCCACTGTCCCGCAATCCGGTCGGGGCCGGTGATCTCCGAGAGTTCATTCTGGGTGCGGAGGCAGAACATCGGCCGACCCTTGTCGATGACGAGGGCATAGCCGTTGGCCGGTCCGCCATGCGCCAGGATGGTCCCGTTGGGTTTGTCAGCCCGGACCCACGCTTCGATGGTCAGAGGTTTGTTGGCCGGGTTGAGGCTCGGGGCGGCGCCGAACTGCACTGTGGAGACGCCGCTGGGGGCGCGGTTACGGCGTCCGCCCGCGGGAGCGGCGGCCGCGGCAGGAGCTTCCTCCGGAGAGGCGATTCCCTTGGGATCGGTGCTGGCGGCGAAGAGGTGATGTTCGAGGACGGTGGTCCAGCGGTAATGCTCGGGCTTGCGGCCGTAACCGTACACGTAGCCGCCCCCCGTGACCAGAATCTGCCCCGCGGGGGCGAACTTGCCGGCCTGGTAGTAACCTCCGTGGCCGCCGGCGAAGCTCCGCCCAAACACCCAATACGCGCGGTGGAACCACGTATCGTCGAGGAAACCCATGGGGGCGAAGAGGTGCACCCCCGGTCCGCGCTGCACCGACCCCTGCACGACAAACTCGCCGGAGTGCGGACCGATCTCCAGCCGCCGGCAGTCAAAGTCGAACTTCTGCGACCGCATGAAAATGTTCTCGCTGGTGGCAGAGAGGATGTCGGGCAGACCGACCGGACCCTGGAGGATTTTGGTCACCTCTTGCAGGTTGTTCCCGGTGGCGGGATTGCGGTCGTCCATGATCTCCTCGGCGAGTTTGCGGCCGGTGGCCAGATCGAGCTTGACCATTCGCAAGCCGCCGTCGAGGAAGACCGACCGGCCGGCCACGGCATAGACGGCCCCCTCCCGGACGAGGACGCTGCCGCTCACCGGCCAGACCGACTCCAGCGATTCAAATGCAAACAGGCGTCGATCCTCCGGAGCGGCCCGAAACCGCCAGCAGAGCACACCATCCGCAGCCCGGAGGGCATACACCCAGCCGTCCGCGCAGCCAAACACGACCCGACCACCGGCGATCGTCGGGGGGGAATCGACGCTCCCCCCCGCGGTGAAGGACCATTTCCGCTCCCCGGAGCCGGCGTCCAGGGCATACACGGTGTGGTTGTCGATCCGTGAGAGGACCACGAGGCCTCCGGCGATCACGGGTGGCGTCAGGCGGCCGCCCACCTCGCTGCTCCAGGTGGTTTGAAGGTTCGACCCGACCGGCTGGGGTATGAAACCGCTGCGTTCGTTGTCCGCGCGGTACGTGGGCCAGTCTCCCTCCGTGTGGGCGGCGACGAGCGGGTCGGCGAAGGCCGGCCCGGCCTCCCAGCGACCTTCGTCCGGGACCACCCCAGGAACAGGTCTCGTCGGAGCGCGCGGCGCCAGCGCGTTGAAGCCGTACAACTTCGCTTCCGGGTAGCACGCACAGTCGTGCGGAGGCGCATACAGCAGGCCATTACACGGGAGGACTCCGTACAGGCAGCCCCCGCGGACCCAGTGATGGATGTCCCAGTTCTCCCGCTGGGGATCCACGAACTCGATCCCGGTGCGCGAGGGGATCAGGAACTTGTCGGTCGCCTTGGCGATATAGCAACGATGGTGGAACCAATAGGTGTCGACATTGGGCGGAAACTCCTTGCGGACCTGCCCGGTGCGCAGGTCGCGGCCGGTGTAGACGCCGCTGTCTCTGCTCGAAGTGGTGGGAGCGCACCACACCAGCCCCTGCATCACAATCAGGTCCTGCGGCGACTGGTATCCCGAGGGAGGATGCTGAGCGGACCAGAGCTGTTTGCCGGTGGCAGCGTCGTAGGCGGCCATCTTGCCGTCGCCGCCGGCATAGAGAACCACGCCGTCATGCACCACCAACCGCGGACCGAAATTGAACGTGACCACGGAGCGACGGGAGGCGGGTTCCGTGGTCCAGAGATGCTCTCCAGAACGGCGATCCAGGGCGGTGATCCGCTCTCCGTCGTGGAAGTAGACCTGCCGGCCGTCGGTGGAAAGCGTCAGCGGAGAGACGAGCCCCTCCTTGGCCCACAGTTGCCGTCCCGTGGCTGCCTCATAGGCCATGACAACGCGGGGTTTTTCGTTCCAATGCCAGCGTTCCCGGACGTCCGCCTGATCTCCGACGACCGGATTCAGCGGGGCGTATTCCCGCAGTTCCAACCCTTCCCGGTTCGCCAGGACGAATACCAGTCCTTCCGAGACGATCACCTCCTCGCAGTTGGCGCTCCCCTCGAACTCACGGATCGTCTCGCCGGTCTCGGCATCGAGCGCCGTCAGCGGGGCCTCGTAACCGAGCGTGACATACACCACGCCGTCGACCGCGGCCAACCGCCGGGCAAGCTGGGTCGGGCCGCTCTTGAGCGGAAACAGGTGCGTCTGCCACTGGGGAATGTCCCGCTTCCAGAGGATCGTGCCGTTGAAGGCGTCGCGGGCAATGAGCTTCCATTTGGCCGGGAGCTGGATGGAGATGCGGCTCCCTTCGTCCATGATGTAAAAGAGCTTGCCCCCCTCCGAGACGAGGGCGCTCATGCTGGCCATGCGGTCGTGGTGCCGCGACCACCGCGGCGAACCCACCCATTGCAGATGCCGCGGCGGACCGACCAGGGCGTCATGAGCCACGGCGTTGCCGCTGGGGTCGTGCAAATAGTGCGTCCATTCATCCATTTCCTCCGGCCGGGGCTTGACGATCTTTCTCCACCCGCCGTCGGACTCCTTCACCAGCGCGACCCCGTGGGGGACGAGGACGCGCGTCACCTCCTCCAGGCTGATCCCCTGGAGGTCCTCGGCCACCAGCAGGTTGACGAGGTTGTCGACGTAGGGGAGCGTTGAGCCGGCCAGCCGGTCGACCGACACGGGACCATACGCTCCGGCGCTGCTGAGCCTCTCTCGCGCCGCCGCGATATTCACCGCATCGCGGTCCAATCCGTGGACGATCAGCGCGGGACGCTGCCGGAGTGCGGCGGTCAATGCTCCTGTCCCGCACCCCAGATGGACGACGAATCCGCCACGGAGGCCGGCCTGATCCAGAAGCTGCCGGGCGGTCTGTCCGGCCTCCTCGGCCGCCGCGGCGGGAACGCACCACCCTCCCGGAACCGTCGCGAGGGCGAGACACACGGCCCACAACTTGATCCCGCGTTGCCAAGGCAAGGACATGCATGACTCCTGAGGAGGGGACGACCAATCGAAGTGGATGCATGCGATTGTCGCGATCGCCATGGGCGGTGCAAGGCCGCGAGGCGGAGGCACCGCCAAAGCCCTCACCAAACACCCGGAAGCCGCATAACAACTACAACGCGACCGGCTGCGGGATCACACAGTCTGAAGTTCCAGCAACCCGGCCCCTGGGCCCCTCAGCGCACCGGCCTGCGGCCGAAGCCCGGCGGCCGCCCACGGACCCGATTGCCGCCGATCCTGCCACACCCGGGGGAATTGGTCTTTGCGCCACCCGCCATTTGTGCGATACGTTTGCACCCGGGACGGGGGGATGCCGCGCTCGGAGTGGTCCCCCCCGTCCGGAATTATTGGCCCCCCGAGATGACCCTCTCGCCAACCTGCGGAGCGTCAGGAGGACGTCCCGCCGAAGGGGTTGTCCAACGCCCGAAGGTCGGTGGGGGAGGTTTTCGTTCTGAGCCCGCTCTCGCCGAGAAGCCAAGGATGGCGGAACACGTCCAGCGACCGACCCTGAGCCTGATCCTCCCGGCCTACAACGAGGTGCGGAGCATCGGCCGCACCCTCGACGCCATGCAGGACTGGCTCGCGCGCAAGGGATTCACCTACGAGATCATCGTCAGCGCCGATGGCGACGACGGCACCCGCGAACTGGTGGCCCAGCGGGCGCAGCACGACCCCCGTCTCAGCGTCCTCGGCAGCGCGGAACGGGGAGGCAAGGGGCGCGGCATCCGGCTGGCCGTCCACCGCGCCCGCGGCGAGATCATCGGCTTTCTCGACGCCGACTACAAAGTCCCCATCGAAGAACTCGAGAAGATCCTCCCCTGGTTCGCCCAGGGATACGATTTCGTCTTCGGTTCCCGCGGGATGGGAGACTCCCAGATTGAGGTCCGTCCCTTCTGGTACCGGCAGATCGGCTCCAAAGGTTTTGCCGTGGTGATGCGGCTGATCGTCGGCCTGTGGGGCATCCGCGACACCCAGTGTGGGTTCAAGTTCTTCCGGCACGACGTCGCCAAGGACCTCTTTCGCCGGCAGTGGATCGACGGCTACATGTTCGACGTCGAAATCCTGCACCTCGCCCGGCGGAGCGGCTACCGCCTCAAGGAGGTGGGCATCACCTGGCGCGATGACGGCGATACCCGCCTCAATCTCGTCGCCGGGAACTGGCGCAACCTGCTGGACCTGTTTCGTATCCGGTTCGGCGGCCGCCAGCCGCTCCCGGTCGAGCCGGTCGTCCCGTCAATCGCCGGCACCATCGCCCCCGCTCGCGGGGACCAGGCCGAGCCGACCCCCCAACGCAAAGCGGCGTGAGATATCCCCGATCCGTATGGTCGTCCTCTGACCCATCACCCACTCAGGAACCTTCATGCGAGTCTTCGTTACCGGCGGCGCCGGCTTCATCGGCAGCAACCTCGTCGATCGCCTCCTGGCCCAGGGGGACGACGTCACCGTCTTCGACAACTTCTCCACGGGACAGCGGGAATTCCTGGCCGCGGCGGAGAAGCACCCGCGTTGCCGCGTGGTCCCCGGCGACCTGCTCGATCTGCCGGCATTGAAAGCGGCAATGGTCGGGCACGAGTTTGTCTTCCACCTCGCCGCCAACGCCGACGTCCGCTTTGGGACGCACCATCCCCACAAGGACCTGGAGCAGAACACCATCGCCACCTTCCACGTGCTGGAGGCGATGCGGGCCGGAGGGGTGAAACGGATCGCCTTCTCCTCCACCGGTTCCGCCTATGGCGAGCCGACCGTCTTCCCCACCCCCGAAACTTGTCCCTTCCCCATTCAGACCAGCCTCTACGGGGCCTCCAAGGTCGCCGGCGAAGGGCTGATCACCGCCTACTGCACCGGGTTCGGATTCCAAGGCTACATCTTCCGGTTCGTGTCGATTCTCGGCCCCCGTTACACCCACGGGCACGTCTTCGACTTCTACGGCAAGCTCCGTGACAACCCACACGAGATCGAGGTGCTCGGCAACGGCCGGCAGCGCAAGAGCTACCTCGACGTCGATGACTGCATCGACGCCATGCTCACCGTCATCGCCCAGTCTCACGAGCCGATCAACATCTTCAACCTGGGCACCGAGGAATACTGCACCGTCGACCAGTCGCTCGGGTGGATCTGCGAAGCCCTGGGAGTACGGCCGCACGTCAAACACACCGGCGGGGAGCGGGGCTGGATCGGAGACAGCCCGTTCATCTTCCTGGACACCAGCAAAGTGCGGTCGCTGGGCTGGAGACCCAAGCGGACCATCCGCGAGGGGGTGCTGCGGACCCTCGCCTATCTGCAAGCCAACCCGCAGCTCCTGGAACGCCGCAAGGTCGCGTGAACCGCATCTCCGTTGAGCCGCGACCCACAGGGGAGCCCTCGACCGAACCACACCCACCGCCTCCGGACCATCTGAGACCAACCTCACAGCGGCTCAGTGCCGTGCCGCGGCCTCAGCAGGGACCACCATGCAAATCACCGTCTACGGACTCTGGCACCTCGGCTGCGTGACCGCCGCCTGTCTGGCGGAGGCCGGTCATCAGGTGGTCGGTCTGGACCGGGACTGCCGCATCATCGCGGGCCTGCGCCGCGGCGAGCCCCCCCTCTTGGAGCCGGGGCTGGCCGAACTGATCCGCGAACAGTCGGCCGCCGGCCGGCTGCGGTTCACCGACGACCCCTGTGACGCCCTGCCGGGAAGCGAACTCGTCTGGGTGACGTTCGACACCCCTGTCAACGATCGCGACGAAGCCGACGTCGCTTTCGTCCGCAGCGAACTGGAAGCCATCGCCGACCAGCTCTCGACCGGGCAACGGCTGCTCATCTCCTCGCAGGTCCCCGTCGGTTTTTCGCAGGCGCTGGAACGGGACTGGGCCGGCCGGGGCGTGCGCGTGGCCGTCTCTCCGGAGAACCTGCGGCTGGGGAAGGCGCTGGAGGTGTTTCGGAACTCGGAGCGGACGGTCGTCGGCGTGCGAAGCGAGGCCGATCGCCAATTCCTGGAGCCGCTCCTGACGCCGTTTTGCCGGCGGATCGAATGGATGTCGGTCGAATCAGCCGAGATGACCAAGCACGCGCTGAACGCCTTCCTGGCGACGTCGGTGACGTTCATCAACGAGATCGCCCGGCTGTGTGAGGCCGTGGGAGCGGACGCCAAGGAAGTGGAACGCGGACTGAAAAGCGAGGCGCGCATTGGTCCCCAGGCGTACCTCGCCCCCGGGGGAGCCATCGCTGGCGGGACGCTCAAGCGGGACCTGCAGTTCCTGGCGCAGCGCGGGCGGGAATGCGACGTCGCCACCCCCCTGGTCGCCGGAGTGCTGGCGAGCAATGCCGCTCACGAAGATTGGCTCCGCCGCTGCCTGGAACGAGTTCTGGCCGGCGTCGAGCAGCCGGTCGTCACGCTGCTCGGTCTCACCTACAAGCCGGGAACCGATACTCTGCGACGCTCCTCGTCGATCGAGCTGGGACGCTGGCTTCACTCGCGGGGCGTCCGAGTCACTGCCTGCGATCCCGCCGTCCGGCAGCTCCCCGCCGACCTGGCGGCCATCATCGAACTCAAGGCGACCGCCGAGGAGGCGCTGGCCGGCGCCGACGCCGCCGTCGTGGCCACCGAATGGCCGGCGTTTCGCGAATTCCAGCCGCAGACCCTCGCCGCCCACATGCGCCGTCCCTGTCTCATCGACCCGAATCACTTTCTGTCCATGCAGATGGGGAACGGGAAACATCTCAGATACATCGCCACCGGCCGTGCCGCGTAATTACCCGACAGGAGGAAGCACATCATGTCCGTACTTCAGGGCCGTAGTGCGATCATCACCGGCGCCAGTCAGGGACTGGGCCGTGCCCTCGCCCTCGCCTTTGCCAGGGAGGGAGCCAACCTCCTGCTCACCGCGCGGGGAGCGGACACGCTTGAACAGACTCACCGCGAGGTCGCCGCTCTGGCGGTGACACCCGGCCAGAGCGTGTACAGCCTCTCCGGCGACGTCTCCCGCACGGAGGACTGCCAGCAGTGGGTCCAGACGGCCCTCAGCCGCTTCGGACGATTGGACATCCTGGTGAACAACGCCGGCATCTACGGGCCGATCGGACGGATCGAGGAGAATGACTGGGACGAATGGGTGCAGGCCCTGCACATCAATCTGCTGGGCACAGTGCAGATGTGCCGCGCCGTCCTGCCCCACATGCGCCAGCGGAAATATGGCAAAATCATCAATCTCTCCGGAGGCGGAGCGACGGCGCCCCTGCCCAACTTCAGTTCCTACGCAGCATCCAAGGCAGCGGTGGTCCGCTTCACCGAAACGCTCGCCGAGGAGGCCCGCGACGACCACATCGACGTCAACTCCGTAGCCCCGGGAGCGCTCAACACGCGGCTGCTCGAGCAGGTGCTCGCCGCCGGACCAGCCCGGGCCGGACTCAAGTTCTACGAACGCTCCCTCCAGCAGCGCGACAGTGGCGGCGCCTCACTCGAGCGGGCGGCGGAACTCGTGGTTTATCTTGCCTCTGCTCGCAGCGACGGCATCACCGGCCGCCTCCTGAGCGCCGTCTGGGATGACTGGGAGACGCTCCACGACCGCCGCCAGCAACTCGCCGGCAGCGACCTCTTCACGCTGCGGCGGATCGTCCCCCAAGACCGACCGGAGCAGTGGAAATGCGCGTAGCGATTGTCGGCTGCGGACTCATCGGCCAGAAACGCGCCCGGGCCCTCGACGGCGACGCGCGGCTCGTCGCCGTCGCAGACCTCGACCCCCGCCGGGCGGCGGCCCTCGCTGCACAGCACGTGGGTTGCGCGGTGGAGACCGATCCCACCGCCTGTGTGCGGCGGAGGGATGTGGACCTCGTGATCGTCTCGACCATCAACCATGCTCTGGCTCCCCTGACGCTGGCTGCCGTCGAAGCGGGCAAACACGTCCTGGTGGAAAAACCGGCCGCACGCAGCGCCGAGGAACTGGAACCGGTCCTCGCCGCCGCCCGGCAGCGCGGGGTGGTCGTCAAGGTCGGGTTCAATCACCGGTTCCATCCGGCCTTGCTCCAGGCCCGCCGGCTGGTGGACGAAGGGGCCGTTGGTCCGTTGATGTATGTTCGCGGCCGGTACGGACACGGCGGCCGGCTCGGCTACGAACAGGAATGGCGGGCCAACCGCGAACTCTCCGGCGGAGGCGAACTGCTCGACCAGGGCGTGCACCTGATCGATCTGGCCCGTTGGTTTTTGGGTGAGTTCACACACGTCCACGGCATCATCGGGACTTATTTCTGGCCCATGCCCGTGGAGGACAACGGGTTTCTGGCGCTGCAAACGGCCACCGGGCGTATCGCCTGGCTGCACGCGAGCTGCACGGAGTGGAAGAACCTCTTCTGCCTGGAAATCTACGGCCGCGACGGCAAGTTGCAGATCGACGGTCTGGGGGGGAGTTACGGCGTCGAACGCCTGTCGTTCTACAGGATGTTGCCTCAGATGGGGCCGCCGGAAACCACCATCTGGGAGTACCCCGGCGAAGATCGCTCCTGGCAGGCGGAGTTCGCGGACTTCCGCCGCTCCCTGGCGGGAGAGCCAGCCTGGGGAGCCACCTTGGAAGACGGACGGGCGGCGCTGCGGATCGTCGCCGAGACCTATCGGCTCAACGCGCCGCAGGGGTTGCGCCGCGCTTCATAACGGAGCGACCATCGTGGACATTCGGCAGGAGCGGAGCGTCGACCACCGGTCAGCAGACCAATCCGATCTCGTCCGGCGCCGCGCGCACGGATTTGCCAGAGACCATTACCGCTCACCCATCCACACGACATCCCGGCCATGATCGTCACACGCAGTCCATTACGCATTTCGCTCGGCGGCGGCGGGACCGACCTGCCGTCATATTACCGTGAGCATGGCGGCTTTCTGATCGCCGGTGCAATTGATAAATATGTCTATATCGCGCTCCACCAGACATTTGTCGAGGAGCTGATTATCAAGTACTCGCAGATGGAAACGGTGCGCAGCGTGGAGGAGGTCCAGCATCCCATCATCCGGGAGGCGCTGCGGCTGTTGGAGATCGACGGCCGCGGACTGGAGATCGTCAGCATGGCCGACCTGCCGGCCGGCACCGGGCTGGGCTCCTCCGGCAGCTTCACCACCGCATTGCTCAAGTCGCTCCATACCCTCAAGCGGCATCCCATCACGCCCCGTCAGCTCGCCGAACAGGCTTGTCAGATCGAACTCGACCGCCTCCAGGAGCCGATCGGCAAGCAGGACCAGTACATTGCGGCCTTCGGCGGCGTCACCTGCTTTGAGTTCCGACGCGACGGGCAAGTCGAAGTCACGCCGTTACGGCTTGATCCGGAAACCTTTTATAACCTGGAAGACAATCTCCTGCTGTTCTTTACCGGCTACAGCCGCTCCGCTTCGGCCATCCTCAAGGATCAGGACACGCGCAGCAAGCAGGCCGATCCCAAAATGATCGACAACCTGCATTACACCAAGCAACTCGGTTATGAAAGCCGTGAAGCCCTGGAGAGCGGCAACCTGCATCGCTTTGCGGAGCTGATGCACATCCACTGGGAACGCAAGCGGCAACGGTCCGGCGGCATGAGCAACCCGAAGATCGACGAGTGGTACGACCTGGCCCGGGAAAACGGCGCCATCGGCGGCAAGCTGATCGGGGCGGGCGGCGGCGGCTTTCTCATGTTCTACACCGAGGAAAAAACCCGCCTGCGCCGCGCCCTCACCTCCGCCGGACTCCGCGAGGTCCGCTTCCGCTTCGAACTCGAAGGCTCCACGATCATCAACCACTGAGCGCGGCCGCATCCGCTGCGGCACACTCCTTCCCTCCGGATGCTCACCACGGAATCCCACCCGACGCCCCATGCCCGTCACGTCCCACGACATCACTGACGTCCCTGTGGTCATACTCGCCGGCGGGCTGGCAACCCGCTTGCGGCCCATCACCGAAACCATCCCCAAGGCCCTCGTCGACGTCGCCGGCGAACCGTTTCTCGATCATCAGCTCCGGCTGTTGCACGAGCAAGGCGTCCGCCGCGTGGTGATGTGCATCGGCTATTTAGGGGAAATGATTGTGGACCACGCCGGCGACGGCCGCCGTTATGGATTGTCCATTGACTACTCATTGGACGGCCCCAGGCTGCTGGGAACCGGCGGGGCGCTCCGACGCGCGGTCGAACTCATCAGCGATCCCTGCTTCATCCTCTACGGCGACTCCTATCTCACCTGCGATTACCGCGCCGTGCTGGCCGACTTCACGCACCAGCAAAAGCTCGGATTAATGACGGTGCTGCGCAACGAGAATCAATGGGACAAAAGTAATGTGATCTTCGAATCGGGACGGCTGGTGCTGTACGACAAGCGGCAGCAGCGACCGGAAATGAAGTACGTCGATTATGGCCTCAGTCTGCTGAGGAGGGAGGCCCTGCTCCGGATCCCGGCCGATCAGCCATACGACCTGGCGGACTTGTGTCATCAGCTCTCTCTGGAGGGCCAACTGGCCGGTCACGAAGTCTTCACGCGCTTCTACGAGTGCGGTTCTCCCACGGGTCTGCAGGAGCTGGCGGAGTTCATCCGCCGTCGGCGCGAGGCGTAGCACGCCGCGCGTTCGCTCGATCACCCTCCTTCGGCCGGCCGCAGCCAGATTTCCTGCAAGGCCACGCCGAGCAACCGGTCGTCGGAGGGGGTGGGATCGACGTCGCACGGCCGTTGCAGATGCGGAACATGGAACGTCAACCGCACGATCCGCGGGGAGCACGGGAGTGCGTCGCCGGCGGACGCGAACCGGCGGGGAATTCGTCCCCCCAACCGGATGCCCTCGGCCGTCTGGCGACGTTCCAAGGTCAGGGGGAAGCCGTCCAGTTCGATCCTCAGCCCGTCCAAGGCTGCCTGCGACAGATAGCTGGCGATGACGCATTCCAAGCGGAGCGGTCCTTCCGTGTCGAGGTTCAGCTCGAGAGTGGCCGCCGGCTCCGGGCCAATCCAGCAAATCCACCGGCCGTTGAACTGCTCGCGAGGCTGCCATCCCCGGCCGTGGATCGGCTGATCGAAGGTGAACGCCGCGGCTGAGGGACGCGTCGCCGGAGGGGGGAGTGGCGGCGCGGAGGACCGGCGGCGAGTGAACCATGTTTCGGCCTCGGCGTAAAGCTGCTCATCGAGCTGATTCCAGCGGGACAACAGGTCCAGGGCGTCCGGGTCGATCGCCTCTCGCGGCGGGCGGCCGAGAGTGCGATTCCGGTGCGGAATCGGTCCGAACTCGCACCAGCCCATGTGGCGCGCCAGTTGTGCGAGTGATTCTCCCACGCGCTCGGTCAGGCCGACGATGTCGCAGCGCGCCAAGTTATCCCGGGCACGCCGCCACAGTTCGCCTTCGGAGATGTCCAAGGGGGCGCCATCGGGAATGCCGGCCAGGACCCGCGTCTGCATGTTGGACAGCCACCGCCGCGCCAGGTCCGATTCGCGATCCAGGAACTCGGCCAGCGTCAAGGCCGAGGCTCGCTGCTGGAACCGTTCCCGATCCGCAGCCATTTCCCGTGGCAGAGTGGCGTGAAAGTGGCGCAGCATCTCCAGAGAGAGGTCGCGGTAGAAATAGTACGCCGACAAGGCCCGCTCCACCCCCCTGCGGATGAAGACCAGCACGACCGGCGGACGATCGAACTTCGCGACGTCGGCAAAGGTGATATGCCCGGTGACGAAGGCGTACTGATTCACATCGCAACTGCGATGGCGGACATGGTGCCAGTCGAGCAGCGTCTGGGCGACCGAAAACCGGTTGACCAGCAGGCTCCGCACGGAGGAGCCCGCGGTCTTGCGGATGTGCAAAAACAACAGCGGCCGCGGCGAAACGACGGGCGATGACGAGCTTGCGGACGCCATGAACACCCTCCTGGGCCGGCTCCGCTTCCGGAGGAGACTTCAATACGCTTTCGCAAACACGGCTCGGCGGTTACTGGGCCGGCCTGTGAACAGGCAGGTCCCGGGCTCCTCTTCGCCGTCCAGGGGGATGCACCGGGGCGTGACCTTCAATTCCTTCAGGACCGTTTCCATTTCCGGCGCGCCGTCGACGAAGTGGCAGAGCGCGAAACCGCCGTGGAGTTCGGGTTTCTCCTCGTTCTGGGGGGTGAACCACGCCCGGAACTCGTCCAGGCGGTCGATACGCCGAGTGTGCTGTTGTCGGAAGCGCAAGGCGCGGTTGAAGAGGTTCTGCTGAATCTCCGTCAGCACGTCGGCAACGGTGGCGACGAACTGATTCCGGTCTTGTGGACCAGCCTCGCCGGTGTCGCGGCGGCCCACGAAGACTCCCCCCTTCTGCAGGTCCTTGGGGCCGATCTCCAACCGGAGCGGCACGCCTTTCTTGACCCAGAACCATTTCTTTTCGCCGCCGCGCATGTCCCGGTCGTCGATCTGCACCCGGAGGGGGGCGCCTGCATAGTGTTGCGACTGGAGTTCCTGACGGAGCCGTTCGCAATAGGGGAGGACCTGGGCCCGTTCGTCGTCGTTGCGGTAGATGGGGAGGATGACGACGTGCCGGGGGGCGAGTTTGGGAGGAAGCACGAGGCCATCGTCATCGCTGTGGGTCATCAGCAAGCCGCCGATGAGGCGCGTGGAGACTCCCCACGAGGTGGTCCAGGCATATTCGAGCTGGCCATTTTGGTCCTGGAACTTGATCTCCTGGGCGCGGGAGAAGTTCTGGCCGAGGAAGTGCGAGGTTCCGGCCTGGAGGGCCTTGCGGTCCTGCATCATGGCTTCGATGGAGTAGGTGTGGACCGCACCAGGGAAGCGTTCGCCAGCGGTTTTTTCCCCCTTGATGACCGGCATCGCCATCCAGTTCTCGGCGAAGTCGGCATAGACGTCGAGCATCAGCCGCGTCTCTTCCTGGGCCTCCTGTGCAGTGGCGTGGGCGGTGTGCCCCTCCTGCCAGAGGAACTCCGCCGTGCGCAGGAACAAGCGCGTCCGCAGTTCCCAGCGGACGACGTTGGCCCACTGGTTGATCTTGATCGGCAGGTCCCGCCACGACTGCACCCAGCGGGCGTAGGTGGCTCCGATGATCGTTTCGCTCGTGGGCCGGACGATCAGCGGTTCCTCCAGCGGTCCGGCGGGGACCAGCCCCCCCTGCGGCCCCGGCTCCAACCGGTGATGCGTCACCACCGCGCACTCCTTGGCGAAGCCCTCGACGTGTTCTGCTTCCTTCTCCAGAAAACTCTTGGGGATGAACAGCGGGAAGTAGGCGTTCTCGTGCCCGGTCTCCTTGAACATCCGGTCGAGCGTCTGCTGGATGTGCTCCCAGATGGCGTAGCCCCAGGGCTTGATCACCATGCAGCCGCGGACATCGGAATTCTCCGCCAGATCGGCCGCCTTGATGACCTGCTGATACCACTCCGGGTAGTCTTCCTCGCGGGTGGGGGAGATGGCGGATTTCGGCTGTTTGGCCATAACAGAGTCGAGTGTCCAGTGTCCAGAGGGGGGAGTTCCAGAGTGGGACTAGCGCGATGCCCGGGCACGGAGCGGGACAGGAGCAGACTCCCAAGCCCGCCCGCGGCACGGCCGGGTCCCCCTCCGCTCCCCGCGGCGCTCCGTTCCAAGTTCACGGATGATATGCGATCATGCCGCTCTTGCGAATGACACCTCAGCCAGACCATCCCCCTGTGGAGGCCTTCACCTCTTCGGGATGCCTGCGGTTGTCTTTCCTTTCTGGACTCTCGACTCACCTCCATGTCTGTTTACCTCGGCATCGACATCGGCACGTCCGGGACCAAAACGCTGGCCATGCGGGAGGATGGACACATCCTGGCCCAGACGACCGTGACTTATCCGCTGCACCATCCCAACCCGGGCTGGTCGGAGCAGAACCCCGAGGACTGGTGGCAGGCGACGGTCGCCAGCGTGCAGCGGGTGATGACGCAGGGGCACCTCAAACCGGGGGAAATCCGGGGGATCGGCCTGTCGGGGCAGATGCACGGCTCAGTGTTTCTCGACCGGAATCATGCCGTCATCCGGCCGGCCCTGTTGTGGAACGATCAGCGGACGGCTGCCGAGTGTGCGGAGATCGAAGAGGCCGCCGGCGGACGCAAGAAGCTGATCCAGCTTGTGGCCAATCCCGCCCTCACCGGTTTCACCGCCCCCAAGATTCTCTGGCTGCGGAACCATGAGCCGAAGAACTACGCCCGCTGCGTCCAGGTGCTGCTGCCGAAGGACTATGTGCGGTTCCGTCTGACGGGCGAGTTTGCCACGGAAGTCAGTGATGCCTCCGGCACGCTGCTGCTGGACGTCAAGAAGCGCAACTGGTCCACGAAGTTGTTGGATTTGCTGGACCTGGACCGTGCGCTGCTACCTCCGGTGTATGAATCGGAGGAGGTGAACGGTCAGTTGACGGACTGGGCGGGGCGGCAGTTGGGGTTGCCCGCCGGCGTGCCTGTGGTGGGGGGCGGCGGAGATCAGGCTGCCAGCGCCGTGGGGAACGGGATCGTCAGGAAAGGGGTCATCTCTGCCACGATGGGGACAAGCGGGGTGGTCTTCGCACATAGCGATGAGGTGCAAATCGACCCTCAGGGGCGCGTGCACACGTTTTGTCATGCGGTCCGCGGCAAATGGCACGTGATGGGGTGCGTCCTCTCCGCCGGCGGGTCCTTGCAGTGGTATCGCAACCAGCTTGCGCAGGCGGAGGCGGCTGAAGCGCAGCGACTCAACACCGATGTCTACGACATGCTCACCCGTCAGGCGGCGGAGGCCCCCGTCGGCTCCGAGGGGCTGTACTTCCTCCCCTATCTGACCGGCGAGCGGACTCCGCATGCCGATCCGCACGCCCGCGGCGCCTGGATTGGCCTCTCCCTGCGGCACGGACGTCCGCACCTGGTCCGCAGCGTGATGGAGGGAGCCACCTACGCGATGCGGGATTGCCTGGAGATCATTCGCGGGATGAACATTCCGGTGAAGGAGATCCGCCTCTCCGGCGGCGGCGCGCGGAGCCAATTCTGGCGTCAGATGCAGGCGGACGTCTACGGGCAGAGCGTCGTCACCATCAATGCCGAAGAGGGGCCGGCCTACGGCGTGGCGCTGCTGGCAGCCGCGGGGACCGGCGCGTACAAAAACGTCGTCGAGGCGTGCAAGGCGACGATCCGCGTCGTCAGCGAAACAAAACCGATCGCTGAACACCGCAGGGCTTATGATCGGTACTATCCCCAATATGGCGCCTTGTACCGTGCGCTGAAGGAGAATTTCGCCGCCATCGCCGCGCTGCTGGAGTAACCGGCCCCGCCAGACATCCCCCATGCCTGCCGACCATCCCCCCGACGATCCTGTCTTCCTGCACTCCCGCCGGGAGGCTGGGGTGATTCTCGCTGTGTGGGCGCTCTCGTTCGCATGGACCGTTCCCTACTGCTACCTGTACGGCTATGAGCCGCCCGCAGACCCCGCGGAACTGCCGATCGTACTGGGGATGCCGGCATGGGTTTTCTGGGGAGTCGCTCTGCCGTGGGTGGTCTGCGGACTCATCTCGATCGGCCTGTGTGTGTGGTTCATTCAGGACGACGATCTGGCCGAGACGGAGGCAGACGCCCCCCCACACGTCTCCCGCGAATAGTCGTCACCGCCGGGGGCGGGTATTGACGCGGTAGCTCTCCAGTTCCCGTGCGACGGCGTCGCGACCGTCCAGGCGGATCGTCTCCCACTCGCGCCCCCACCAACGGGTGCGGCGCTGCAGCTCCACTTGTAGTTGATCCTCCCTCAGCCCCGCCTGTTCTGCCATCGCAGCGGCGATCGCCAGACGCCACCGCCCTTGCGGATACGGCGGGACCCCCAGCACTTCGAAGGACCACTGGTCGAGTCCCACGCGCCGCCACTCCGTCAGCGGCCAAGGGGGAGCCACACGACGTTGCAGGGACTCCGGCAGCCGGGCGACGGCTTCCGCCCGCACAAACACCTGCACGCTTTCCGGTCTCGAGGAATAGACCGACCAGCTTGGCCAGTGATCGAACCAGCCCGCCAGGTTGAAGATGGGCAGCACGGCCGCCGCAGCAGTGACGCCGATGGCCAGTCGGTCGCCGCCGGGCCGCGCAGCCGGAGGGAGGGACGCACTCGCGGCATCTTCCCACCTGCGGGCGAACAGCAGCCAGTTCTGCACAAGAAAGGCGGTGTTCCAGAGGAGGACGGCCGGCTCGTGCCCCAGCCCCCACGGCCCCAGCGCCGCCAGCAGCCAGAGATGCATGGCGATCGACCCGCCCAGCCCCCAGCGGCGCGTCCGCGGCCACGCGAGTGCCGCTCCGATCAGCAGCTCTCCGACCGGCATCAGGGCCGCGGCCCAGCGCCGCTGGAAGTCGCTCCAGACCGCAGCCGACTGACCCAGTGACCGCAACACCCCCTCCAGCAGCATCTGTCCGTGCCGGTCCAGAAACTCCGGATCGACCTTCGACCACCCGGACCAGAGATAGAGACTGATCACGAGGACCCGGCAGCAGCGAAGACCCGTGGCGTTCGGTGCCGCCGACAGAATCACTGCACACAGCCCCAGGTGATAAGCCCACGGCTGAAGACGGTGCTGATCGAGCAGCATGAGACCGGCCGAGGCAGCCGCCGTGAGGCCCAGCGACCACCGGGTTATGCGAACCGACGCGGGACCGATGCTCGCCGCCACGACTCCCCCGGCCAGCAGGAGGAGCAGCCCGCTGTCGACTCCGCCGGGGACCTCACACAGGGGGGACCACCAGGGAATCTGCGGGAACTCGCCTGGCGGCAACCACAGCCGCCACGACGCCCCGATCAGCCCCAAACAGGCAATGGCGACGACTCGGCGCAGACGCACCACCCTGAGCTGCGCGGGACTCACCGTGGTTTCTCAACGGGCGTCGGCACGAAGGGAGCGATGAACACGAATGGCTGGCCCAGTTCATCGCCGCGGACCTCCTTGATCAGGTTCGCTTTCCGCAGGATGGTGTTGAGCATCAGCGACCACGTGGTCCGCTTGAGGGGATAGCTCACGGTTTTTTGTTCGAGGTCCACGCCCGTCTGCCGGACGGCGTAATAATCCACCAGGATGGGGATGTCGATGGCAGCGGCCGCAGCATCCAGCACGTCCTGGAGGGCCGCATCGTCAAACCCGATCTCCACGAACTTGTACAAGTTGGGAGCCACGTCCCCGCCGGTGGTCCCTTGGGGGAGCGTCCATCCGACCGGCCAGCTTGGAGCGTCCTGCCGCAGCGGTTGTACACGGAGCTCGATATTCCCCTCTGGAGTGCGGGCCGGGTGAAAGCCCAGTCCTGCTTCGGCCAGGACCAGCGCCAGCACTGTCCCGCACGCCAGTCCTTGCACGCGGTTCTCGATCGGGCGGGGGGGATGTTGAGCCAGCCAGGCGTCGGCGGTACTGTGCATCCGCAGGGGATGCGCCGCGGGAAGCGGGAGCTTCGTCAACGCCTCCGTGAGACTCAACCCCTCCAGTTCGGTCTCGACGCCGGTGCTGAGCGACTGATAGACCTGCGTGAACTGGGGTTCATTGAGCCCCCACAGCGGCTGGCCTTCCGGCGCCCCCTGAGCACCGTACGTTTTGAGCTCGCGAATCCATTCCTCGAGTTTGCGGAGGTCGTTGGCAGTGAACGTGCGGTCGGCGAATTCGAGCCGCCCCTCGGCCCCCAACTGTCCGACGACCCGCACGGTCCGGAGCGTGCCGCGAATCGACTCGCTCACTGTCAGTTCATCGCCGATGACGGGACCGCGCATCTGCACCGTCACTCCCAGGTCTGCAAGCATCTTTGCCCAGCGTTGCGCCTCAAGCTGTCCCCCTGCCCGCGGCGTGAGGATCGTGAACTCCACAAATGTCTTGAGGTTCGCGCGGGTGGCTGGCGGTTCCGCAAGGGTGGGGCGACGGGAGGACTGGGCATCCGCCCATGACGTTGCACCCAGCAGCGCGGCAGCGGCCCCAAGCAGCACCACCACGGAACAATGTCGCGGAGGGGGGCTCCGCTCGGTTCGAGGCATCACCAGCACGTGAGACATCCGTCGGTTGCTTCTCAGGTCCGCCGGAACGACTCTGCCCGAACATCCCTGTTCGGGACCGTGGTCTCAGCCTGCCGTTCCGCCCCCTATCGTAAAAGACCGGAGACATGGCAGCCAAGGGGGACTTGCTTTGAAACCAGTTTCATCACCAGGACATGACCGATGCGAGTTCACTGGAATGCGGGTGATCGGGGGGCTCACGCCCCCCGCTCGCCGGTTGTGAAACTGGCTTTTGACCACGCCAGAGCGCAGGAGCGGATTGCCCGAGTCGGTGGCCCTCCCGGGGGTCAGATTGATCCTCCAGAGTCCCGCCCGCGGGGGACGTCAAGCCTGCACGTGCGGGTCAAAGAGACACCCCATCCACCTTCGGCACCCCTCCCCTGCCTGAAGAGAGGCCGCCGCGGCCGAACAGACCCGTGCTCCTCATTCCTGACGACGAGTTCGCGCGGCCTCAGCGGCCGCCCGCGCGGCCAGGCGGAGATAACCCCGTTCGAGCGTCACCTGCAAGACTGCACCCACCGGCGTGGAAGTCAGGCGCGCGACCGCCGCATCGTCATCCCCTTCGGCCAGGACATCGCGGGCGAGCTCCGTCAGTCGCTGCCGGGGGTTTCGTTCCAGCCGCTCGGCGAGCTCCACCCAGGGTTTCAGGTGGAGGTCGAGCTGGATCGCAGCGTCAGGAGGCGTCGGCGAGCGATTCCCTCCCAGAATGGAAGCGAGCGCCGTTTGGGTCTGCCCTCCGCCGAGCACAAGCCAGAGGGCGCCCCGTCCGACGGCCAGGTGCAGGGCCACATCGTCTCCGTACAGCCGCGCGTCGCGCCGGCGGACTTCCTGTCCCTCAATCCGATGAAACGCGAGGTCACCGATCCGGAAGTGGTCGAGGAGCACGCTGCGGACCTGCTTGCTCTGACGGGCGTGGGGGAGCAGACCTCGCGCGGCGGCTTCAACCGCTTCGACGTGTTCGATCCCGACGGCCGTCGCCAGCACGAAATGCCCCGAAGACGTCGGCAGGAACTCCAGCACGCCTTCGCACCGCCCCGCCGCCAGCGAGGCCTCCAGCGCGTCGAGGAGGCGGCCGATGTGCATCCGGACGTCCTCCGGCACTTGCGCATCGGACTGCTGTTCGATGCGCTGCCGCCCCAGGGCCACCAGCCGGCGACCGAAGTCCCGCATCGCGGGAGGGATGACCAGGGCATGACGCCAACACAGCGCTGCCGGGTCTGTCCCGAGGGAGGCCAATCGCTCAGGACGGCTCAGGATTGACCGCAGCCCGTGGAAGAGTCGGCCCTCGGGCGTGGCGACCAGTTGGAACTCCAGGTGAAGCGGCTGCGGCGCCGCGGGAAGATCGCACAGGAGCGTGAGGGACTCCGTCTCCGCGAGGAGGGTCGTGGCTGCATCGACGATGGACCGCAGCACGGCTTCGCGCAGCTCTTGTTCCACTTCGTCACCACCGGACGAGCGTTGCAGTTCGTGCAGGAGGTCTTGTTCCATTCGTTCCCGCGCCTGTGCCACAAGCGGGGCCGGAACTCCCGCCCGCCGCAGCCGCAGAGCGAAGTCCGGGTCACCCTCGAATTCCATCAGCAAAGCCGCCAGTTGTTCGGCCGAGACAGGTGGAGCCGGGCGACGCTCCTCCGTCACGCAGGCATAATCCCCTGCGATGCTGAGCCTGAGTTCGTTCCGTCCCGTTCGCCAGCGATAGACCTCCGGCTCGCCGGTCTCTTCCAAGGTCTGGCCAAGGGAGGCGAGCGTGTTCTGCAACTCGCCCAGATTGCCCAGCGGGACGAAGAGGAGTGCGGTGGGGGGGGCGTCGAGCTGGTCGGGATCAAGAAACAGCATCCCTCCCAGGGGACGGGAGCGGTCGATCCCCCGCAACTCATTGAGGCCGGCGAGAAAGCCTCGCACCACCTTCCCGAAGGGAACGGCATCCCCCGCTTCGAGGAGTTGATCCACGTCCTCCAGCAGGCGGTCGATGCCGGCCAGCCTCACGATCGCCACCGGCTCAGCGTGGGGGCGGACGGCTTCATCGGCCCGCAAGGCGGGCACGAGCGAGCCGACGACGATCGCCGCGAGAAGAAACCGCGGTCCGAACGAACCAGCCACCACTGTTCCAGCAGCACAAGGACGCATCGAGCCTCCTGAAACTTCCAGAAATCAGCCTCTCCGCTGGAATCTACCCTCACCGAGGACGGGAGGTGTCGCCCACAGAGGAGAGATTTGGGCGATCGACAGAAGTCAGTCTCCGGCCTCCGCCGGGGGACGACCAACGACCAGAGCCGCGCAGTGACTGGGCCAGCACCGTTGCAGCACCAGTCCCCGCCGGAACCGTCCCCCTCGGATGGTCTCCCGCACCAGCCTCAGTGGCAACTCGGGATCAGGCTCCTCGAGATTCCGGATGGGAGGGACCTCCCCGCGTCGCAGCATTTCGAGCGTGATGAGTGTTTCGATCGCTCCTGTGGCCACACCGGTCATCCCCGTGGCGGAACGGATGGTCGTGGCGGGAATCTCTTCGGCCCGAGCGCCCAGAGCCATTCTCACGCCCCGCGCCTCGATCCAGTCCCCCGCCGTGGTCGCCTCGCCATTGAGGTGGATCACGTCGATCTCAGCCGGGGTGCAGTCGGCGTCCGCCAAGGCGAGTCGGATGCACCGCCCCATAGCGTCGGCACAGGCAGCGTGGTCATAACTGGGGACGCCGGTGGCCATCGCAAAGCCCAGTATCTCGCCGAGCACTACGGCGCCCCTCCGCCGCGCGTGCTCCCACTCCTCCAGCACCAGCATCGCCGCTCCTTCCGCCGGAAGCCCTCCCGTGCGCCGGAGGTCGAACGGCCGATGGATCGTTTCCGGCCGCTCCTGGGAGATCGACAGCAGCCCCGTAAACACGTTGTGGCTGATGCACATCCAGTTGACCCACGAATCAAAGGCGCCGGCCAGCATCAGATCGGCGTCGTCGTCCTGGATCGACTGCAGCGCGGCGCCGATCGCCAACAACCCTCCCGTCCCCACGGAGAGGAGATTGTGGTTGACCCCCTCCAGTTCGTATTCGTGCGCGATGTAATACAACCCGGCGTTGGCCAGGGCCTCGACAATGATCTGCGGAGGAATCCGTTCCACCCCCTGCTGGATGAACCGCAGGCGGTCGAGCCGGCCGTCTGCGCCGCGCGAGGCATCCAGGGCCTCATACAGGTGCTGGAATCGAAACCCCTCCTTGTGGCAGCCCAGAGCGATTCCCACGCGTTGCGGATCATAGCCGCCGGGTCGCAGACCCGCTTGAGTCATCGCGTCCGTGGCGGAACGGAAGGCGAAGTCCTCCCCCCCCACCATCAATCGCAACAGTTTGCGGTTGCGGACCTCCTGGCGGGGTTCAAAGTACCGCACCTCGCAGGCGAACTGAACGGGGAGGGAACGCGCGTCGAAGCGGGTGATTGGTCCCACCGCCGTCGGGCCATCCCGCCAGCGGTCGAGGATGCCCGCCGGAGTACGGCCGAGCGGCGTCACCAGCCCCTCGCCCGTGACGACGACTCGCCGTTGTGAGGATGGGCTGTTCATGAGCTCGCCGCACGGGAAAAGACAGGTTCACTCGGAAAAGCGGCGGAACACGAGGGTCGCGTTGTTGCCGCCAAAGGCAAAGGAATTGGAAATGGCCGCGTCAATGGGCATCGGCCGGGCCTCGTGGGGAACATAGTCGAGGTCGCACTGCGGATCGGGATCATGCAAGTTGATGGTGGGGGGGGCGATCTGATCCCGAATCGCCAGCACTGTGATCGCTGCCTCCAGCGCGCCTGCCGCGTGAACGAGATGCCCCGTCATCGACTTCGTGGAGCTGACCGCCAGCCGCGGGGCATGAGTTCCGAACGCCTTGTGGATCGCCCGCGTCTCACTGGCGTCGTTGGAGCGCGTGGACGTGCCGTGGGCGTTCACGTACTGAATCTGTGACGGATCGAGGCGGGCGTTCGCCAGGGCCCATTGCATCGCCAGCGCCGGATGGCGGCCGTCGGCGGAGGCATCGGTGATGTGATCGCTGGTCATGCTGGCGCCATAGCCGACCACCTCGGCCTCGATCCGCGCGCCGCGACGGCGGGCGTGTTCGAGGTCTTCCAGGACCAGGACCGCGGCCCCCTCGGCCAGGACAAAGCCGTCGCGACTGCGGGCGAAGGGACGGCTGGCAGCCTGGGGAGCATCGTTGCGTGTCGAGAGCGCCCCCAGCAACGCGAAACTCAGCACGCTGGTCTCCGTCACCATGCTGTCAAAACCTCCGGCCAGCATCACGTCCGCTTCGCCGCGGCGGATCGACTTGAGCGCGGCCCCCAGGGCCATGGTCCCCGCCGCACAGGCGGTGCTGGTGATCCAGTAGGGGCCGCCGCAGTTCCAGCGATTCGCCATCGCGCGGATGATGCCGACCTGCGGCAGCCACAGGTCCAGCTCGGCATCGACGACCGGATAACGGGGAGGATCATACTCCTCGGCATAAACCCGCCAGCGTTCGATCTCGCTGATCTCCGTGGACTGGGTCAGCGCCCCCATCGAGAGACCGATGCGATCGGGGGAGAGTGTGTGAGGGTCCAGCCCGGCATCCTCGATCGCCATGGCGGCGGCCGCCGCGCCGAGCTGAAGCGGCCGAGGGAACAGCGGAGCCAGTTCCCGCGTCGTGGGATCGACGTACCGGGAGAAGTCAAAGTCGGGAACCTCCCCCGCGATCTGGACCGGCCAGCCGGTGGGGTCGAAGCGGGTGATGCGGCGAATGCCGCTTTGTCCTGCCAGAGCGTTTCGCCAGGTCTCGGCCAGAGTCAACCCGAGGGGGGAGACGGCTCCCATGCCGGTCACGACGACGCGTCTGGCTCGATCAGGTGGCATACGCTGGGGCCGGCGTCGTGCAGGTCACAGGGAATGACAATGTATCCGTCAGGCGATGATGAGACGCGACGTCCGGTCGCTCGCCACTTTTTCTGAGATGGCAGGTGCTGGCAGACCGCTCAGTCGCTGGAGGTACCGGTGACCCCATCCCCCCTATTGTCCAGACCGTTGTTATCGTTTGGAAGAACTCGGTAACTGTGCTGGTGAAGGGGAACGGGATCGGACGGACCCGGAACAGGGGTAAGGATCATCCTACCGGCGCCAAAAACCAATCGCCATGCAAGACGCTCCAGGATGGTCCAGAATGGAGCAACGAATCCGCGAGGTGCTCCGATTGTGCGGAGCTTCCGTCCTTGTGAGGGAGAAGGGCATTCCTGAAAATGCCGCAGCCTCAGATATCCGGCGTCAGGATGCGACGTGCCCAGAGATAAGCGGTCACGTTCAGTACGATCGCGATCGCCAGGATGACCTGTCCGGGGATTTCGGTGAACAGCCGTGCGGTGCTCTCCGCATCAACCGCCACATAGTACAAAAGCAGGATGAACGCCGGGGCCATCGCCATGTACACCGCCGATTTGCGGGCATGGGCCGTTTCGGATTGCACCTTGCGTTCCAGCCGCTGCAATTCCCGGACGGAGTGGGCGATGCGTTCGATCGTTTCGTTCAGTCGCCCGCCACTTTGCCGGCTGGCCTCCATGGCGGCGGCAAACAAGGCGAAATTCTCGCTTTGGAGCCGCTCCTTCGTCTCCTGCAGGCAGACCTCCATGGTCTTGCCCATCTGGTATTCCCCATAGAGCTGCTGGAACTCCTCGCAGATCGGTCGCGGACACTGCCGGGCGAGAATGTCCATCGCCTGAGCCAGCGACAGCCCCGCCCGAATGGCGCTGGAGAGGGAGACCATCGCATCGGCCAATTGGTCTTCGATTTTCTGCCGCCGCTGCTCGGCCAGCCTCCGCAGGATGTACCACGGCAGGCAGAACAGCAGCACGGCCGTGATCCCCCCCAGCACGGGGAGTCCCAGGCCGATCCACATCACCAGCAGCACGCCCACGACGGCCCCCAGCCAGGCGGTCAGGAGGGCCGTGAGGTTCCGGGTGGGTTTGCGCAGCCGCCGCAGTTTGTCGCGGAAGTCCGCCTCGACGAAGGCGAAGCCAGCCGCAAGGGCCGGCCCGCCGGCATACACGCCGCAGCCGATCGCCGCCCCGATCAACACACACCCCAGCAGTGCCAGCTCCATCGCGGCCCTCCGCTTGGATTCAGCGGTTTCCAAAGGTCCAGCCGTCCGGGAGCACGGCCCCCTTGGGAATCACAATCACACCATCGGCGATGGTCAGCGGGCCATACTCCCCGTGGGCGGGAAAACCGGGCGGGAGTCGCACCGTGACGTTCGCCCCGATGCGGCAGTTTTTGTCGACGATGGCGCCTTCGATGACCGAGCCGGCCCCGATCCCCACCGGCGGCAGGTTGGCCCCCTTCGGGGCATCATCGTCCGAAGTGCGGTAGAAGTCCGCCCCCATCACCACCGATCTCCGGACGGTCGCATTCGAGCCGATCACGCACCGCAGGCCAATCAGACTCTCTTCCACCTGGGCTCCCGCCGAAATGCGGCAACCCTCCGAGACCAGGCTGCGCTTGATGATCGCCCCGTCGACGCGCGTCGGCGGCAGATACCGCGGACGGGTGAAGATTCGCCACTCCTCATCGTCAAACCGGAAGGGAGGTTCGGGATCGACCAGCGCCAGGTTCGTCTCGTAGAACGCCCGGATCGTGCCGATGTCCTCCCAGTAGCCGTCGAACAGATGCACCTGGACGTGCTTGGCGCGGATCGAGGCGGGAAAGACCTCCTTGCCGAAGTCCTGGTAGTTGGTCCGCTCCAGCGACTGCACCAGCACGTCGCGGTTGAAGAGGTAGATGCCCATGCTCGCCAGGTACTGGCGGCCATGGCTGGCAATGCCCCGGGCGTCGATCCAGGCCGGATCCGTCCGCACCATCGAAAGTTCCTGCTCCGTCTGGGGTTTTTCCAGAAAACCCTCCACGCGGCCGCTGTCGTTGAGCCGCATGATCCCGAACCCCGTCGCCTTCTCGCGCGTGACCGGGAGAGCCGCAATGGTGACGTCCGCGCCGCTCTCCTGGTGCGTCCGGAGCATGTCCCGATAGTCCATCTGATAGAGCTGGTCGCCCGAGAGGATCAGGACGTAACGGATGCCCGGCTGCTGGATGTAGCGGATTTGCTTGCGGACGGCGTCGGCTGTCCCCTGATACCAGTCGCTGCCGTCGTTGGTCTGCTGCGCCGCCAGAATCTCCACGAACCCGCCGGAGAAGGGGTCGAAGACGTAGGTCTGCCGGATGTGCCGGTGCAGACTGACGGAATTGAACTGCGTCAGCAGATAGATGCGGCGAATCCCGCTGTTGAGACAGTTGGAGATCGGGATGTCGATGAGGCGGTACTTGCCGCCGAGCGGGACGGCCGGCTTGGAGCGGTACGTGGTGAGCGGCTGGAGCCGCGTCCCCTTGCCTCCACCCAAGATGAGAGAGACGGTGTCTTTCATGGCGGGTTCAGCCCAAGAGGTGGTGGAATCGAGGAGGAGACCGCGACGGGCCGCCCGGCGAGGCTGTCACGGAGCGGCTGACAGTCGCACAGAGCGTCACACGCCATTAGACGCCCTGCCTGCCGCCGTTGCAAGCACGTCCTCCACCTCCTCAGGGCGCGAGTCCCCGGACCTTCCAGAAAAAGAGCCGCACATCCTCGGCCAGCAGGTCAGGCACTTCCAGTGCGGCGAAATGTCCGCCGCGGGGCATCTCGGTCCAGTGTAAGAGTTGCGGCCCAACGCTCCGCTCCACCCAGGCACGCGGCGGAACATTGATCTCCTTGGGAAAGAGGGCGAAGCCGAGGGGCGCCGCCCGACCGCTGGACTCAAACGGAGTTAGGGAGGGAGGGCGCAGCAGGTTGTGTTGTGACTCGTAGTAGATACGCATCGCGGAGGGCATCGAGTCCGTCACCCAGTCGATCATGGCGTTGGTCAGCAGATCATCCCGGGAGAAGCTCCGGTCGAGGTCGCCGCCGTGGTCGCTCCACGCCCAGAACTTGTCGATGATCCAGGCGGCCAGGCCGATGGGGGAATCGTTCAGGGCGTATCCGAGCGTCAGCGGCCGCGTCCCCTGAATCACCCCGTAGGCCTTCTGGTCGGCCAGTTCCGCGACACGCGCCTGGTACCGATCGAACTCTGCTTGAGTGACCCCCCGCATCACATCGTCGCGCGGCGGACTGCCGGGGGGAAAAATGCTGTGGGCGCCGATGCAGTGCGCACCATCATTGCTCGCGAGCCAACGGACGATCCCGCTCCCCCAATCTCCCCCTTGGGCACCGTAACGGTCATAACCGAGACGCGCCATCAGCCGGGCGACGACCTCCGCCATCCGCTGCGAGTTCCAGCCCGGCTCCTGAGGCTTCCCGGAGAAGGCGAAGCCGGGGAGCGACGGGCAAACGACGTGAAATGCATCTTCGGCCCGGCCGCCATACCGTTCTGGCTCGGTCAACCGGGGGAGGATGTGGGTGAACTCGACGAACGATCCCGGCCAGCCGTGGACCAGCACCAGGGGGAGGGCCTCGGGATGGGGAGAACGGACGTGCACAAAGTGCACGTCGAGTCCATCAATCGTCGTCAGGAACTGAGGGAACTCGTTGAGCCGGCGTTCGTGCCGGCGCCAGTCGTACTTGGTCTGCCAGTCACTCACGAGCTGCTGCATGTAGGCCCGGTCCACGCCGTAGTTCCAGGCACTGTCGGGGATTTGATCGGGCCAGTGAGTGCGGGCGAGGCGGTCGCGGAGGTCATCGAGGAGAGCGTCCTCCACGTGGATGCGGAAGGGGCGGATCGCAAGCGGCTGGTCCGCCCCGCCGTCGGGAGGGTTGGAGGCGGATTGCGCCGCCAGAGGTGCCCCAGAGACGACCATCAGCACCGCGACGAACAGCGTGCAGCAAGGGACAGCATGGAAACACGTCGCGGCAGGGAAAGAGAGCATCGGAGACAGCTCCTGAGACGGCCCGCCTCCGCCGGCAGTCACACAACCAGGAGCTCCGGAGTGCAACCAAGATATCCGGAGTGAGACGCCAGATCGAGAGGGCTACACAACTGCGAGACTTTGAGGGGTGCAGCCGTCGATCGGTGGCCGGGGCCGCTCCACGAGCTTTCCTTCTCTCTTGCTCTCTTGCCATCCCGGGAGGTCGTTGCTCACGGTGTGTCATCTGCGGCTGGGCGTGGTCGACGATCGCGGTCGGCAGCGGAGGCTGGCGGCAGATCGAAATTCCCCAGCTCGTCGGAGGCCGGGGGAGGCGAGCCGGGGGCGTCAGCCCCCGGGTCTCCGCTGATTCCCCGGACCGTCCGAAAACTCGCTGTGGCATCACCACGATCGCTGAGTCCCGATCGCCGCTCCGACGGCCCCGGGCCTGACGGCCCGGGCTCGCCTCTGCGAACGTCACTCGGCGAGCCGGGGGCGTCAGCC
>JBBIJW010000012.1:0-150756 GCA_037445755.1 Planctomycetaceae bacterium
GGTTCCAGCAGCTGCTGACCACCGCCGACCTGCCGCCGCCGAGCGAAAGTCCGCTGCACCACCTGCTCCCCCTGCTCCCCATCGCCACAGCCGGGTGACCCTCACGCCGACCGCTCGCCGTCCGTAGCATGGACAGCTACCGGGCGCATGCTCTCCGAGGGGCACTCGGCATACTCGATTGCCCAGGAACTCAGAGTCGGGCGCAGGGCCGTGAATACGGCGATCGAGGTCATCCGTGAGCGATTCACCGAAGCTGGTCTCGGCAGCGGGGAGTTGGCATGACGCCAGTGCCGACTCCAACTGAACTGCGGAATGACCAGGGTCATCGCGGCGACATGACTGGATTCTCGTCGCAGGATGAGCCAGGACTGTGTGTGCCCGTGCCGATCCGCCGGCCATTGTCCCTCGCCTGGGTTTCGGACGAGTTGATCGCCGAAACCCGGCGGCTCTGGTCGGCCCGGTACGGTCGGGAGGTCTCGATGGATGAGGCCATCGAGATCCTGCAGAACGTCAAACGATTCGCCGAAATGCTGTTGGAAAGGAGCGAGGAATGAACGTGTTGATCTGGGCCCGTGTCTCGTCACGGGAGCAGCGGGAGGGGTATTCGATCGACGCCCAGCTGCGGGCCAACCGCGAGCGGGCGCAGAAGAATGGCTGGACCATTGTCCGCGAGTTCTCGGTGGCTGAATCCGCCAAACGCGGAGCCGAGCGGATCGCCTTTAACCAGATGATTGACTGGGTGAAGGCCAACGCGAAACGGGAAAACCTGCGGGCGATCCTGAGTTACAAGCTGGACCGCGTCTGCCGCAACATGCAGGATGCGGTGCGGATGCAGGAACTGGAGGACAAGTACGGGGTCTCGCTGGCGTTCGTCGAGAACCAATTCGGCCCCGGCCCGGCGGGCGCGCTGTCGTTCAACGTGATGGCCGCCGTGGCCCAGTACTACAGCGACAACCTGCGAACGGAAGTCCTCAAGGGTATTGACGAACGAGCGAAACAGGGCTGGCAACACAGCCGCGCCCCGTTCGGCTACGTGAACGTGAAGGAAGATCGCGAAGAGCCGATCCAGCCGCATCCGGAGAACTCGAAAGCCGTGATGCGGCTCTTCGAGTTGTACTCATCCGGCCGACACACGTTCGAATCGGTCGGCCAAACTCTGGCCGACGAGGGATTTGTCTTTCGGCCCTCCGCGCCGAAGTTTCACCGGACGGCCGTGTCGTACATCCTCAACAACCGGTTTTACGTCGGCGAGATTCGGCGGGGTAGCAACTACTACCAGGGGCGACATCAGCCGCTGATCGACCGCGCGATGTTCCAGCTTTGCCAGGACATCCTCAGCGGAAAGAACCGCCGGGCGACGCCGCCGGTGAACATGCCTCTCTCCGGCGGACTGTTCACCTGCCTGCATTGCGGGGCGTTCATCACCGGCGAACGGATCAAGCGGAAGTTGAAGGGCGGCGGCGTGCGTCCGCACGACTACTACCGCTGTGCGAACAACTATCCGGACGACGATCACCCGACAGTCCGTTGGCGTGGCGACGACCTCGAAGATGCGATCGTCGCGGACCTCGCCAAGTTCAAGATGCCGGATGATGAGATCGCCGCGTGGTTTCGTGTCTCGCTCCAGAGTGCGTTCACGGACATCAGCGACCTGCAACGCAACCAGCGGATCGCCCAAACCAAGCGCCGTAGCGAGCTGACCGCGATGAACGATCGGCTCCTCAACGCGTTCCTGGCCGGGGCGATCGACGAGGCGACGTTCAACGCCAAACAGGCCGCCCTGCGCGACGAACTGGCCGTCCTCGAGGCCTCGCTGGCCCAGGTCGCCACGGCCGAACCGGCGGACGTCCGGGCCGCACTGGCGGTCTTCGAGTTCTCGCAAAAAATCCCGGAAATCTGGCGCGGTTCAAAGATGCTTGAAAAACGGCGGATTCTGGAAACCGTATCTTTGAACCGACGACTCGGCGACGTAAGTCTTGAACTGGAAAAGAGAAAGCCGTTTGACGAACTCGCCAAACGGCTCGAAATCCAGTTGAGTCGGGACGACAGGATTTGAACCTGCGACCTCCTGCTCCCAAAGCAGGCGCTCTAGCCAAGCTGAGCTACGTCCCGTGCGGTCAACTTCTTCACAGCCGCCGGCGGTGGAATGCCGTCGCGGCAAGGGATTCCACCACAACACCTGTCCCACCACAAGCCTCCGCTGGGAGGGCCAACTCCCAGAAGTTGGTCCATACCCCACTGACCGGGTGACAACCACCACCCTCCAACCGGAAAGGCAACTCCTGAGGCATCTCACACCCTCCCGCCGGCAGGTCGGCGTCTTCGGCGGGGAGGCCATCCGGAGACCACCCCGGTCCTTCACTGTGACATCGGTCCTCCACCGTGACCACGGATCTTTGCTGTGACGACGGTTCTCCGCCGTCACGATCCTGTTCCTGCCGATGCTGGTCGGCCACGTCGGGGAGTGCTTCCGGCTGGTGGGCCTCTCCCACCGGAGTGGCAGGCTGGTCAACAGGATCATCGATCGCGACCGGGGCTGACCGGGAAGAGAGGCCCGCGAAGTATGTCGCAGTGCGGGTGAAGTCGCAAGCCGGACGGTCGGAAATCCCACGGCTTCGCCATTGTTCCGGTTGGGCAAGTCACCGCCTGTGGGACGCGCCTGGGACTCATCAACGGAACTCTTATCGCCAAGCAGGGATTCCATCCATCTCGTTCAGGCTGGCCCCCAGCTTTCCCACAACCTCAGCGGGACAACGGCGAGCCCTGTCGGAAGTTCAGGTTTTGGCTGGGAGCCAACGGACAGAACCCCGGAGGCACACGACCATCAAGGCATCTCAGCCCCGGGGAGCTGGTCGTGTCCGGTGGCTCTTTGCATTGAGGGAGGGAGGGGGAGCCTGGGGTTCCACGCGTCCATGAGGTTCCCCGCGCTCCTGAGCAGACCACCCTCCCGCGGCGGCCCTTGAGCAAACGGACTTCGCTCTCTTCACCTCCCGGCCGGGAACGCAACACCTATACTCCCTGCTTCGGCAAAGAGGGGACTGGTTTGAGCCCCCCACCTGTTTCCCTGCGGCAACCTTGCTTGTGATCGACCCTGGCTGGCATGACGTCCTCTCCGGTCGCCGTCGGGGCGCGTGGGCCGGCCTCTGCCGCGGGGTCCTGTCTCTGGCGGTCCCGTTCTACGGCACTGCGGTGGCTGTGCGGAACCTGTCATTCGATCGCGGTTGGCGGCGGGTGCATCGCGCCAGTGTTCCGGTGGTCAGCGTGGGGAATCTCACCACCGGGGGGACAGGCAAGACGCCGCTCGTCGCCTGGCTCGTGGAAGAGTTGCAGCGGGGGGGGGCGACCCCCGGCATCCTCAGCCGCGGCTATGGCCGCAAGAAGGGGGAGGCGAACGACGAACAACGGATGCTCGCACTCCTCTGTCCGGATGTCCCTCACGTCCAAATGCCGGACCGGGTGGTCGGAGCACGGCTGCTCGTCGAGAAGCACGGCTGCGACTTGCTGGTCCTGGACGATGGATTTCAGCACCGGCGATTGGCGCGGGACCTCGACCTCGTGCTGCTGGACGCCCTTCGCCCGTGGGGTTATGGAGCGTTGCTCCCCCGTGGACTGCTGCGGGAGCCTCCCTCGGCGTTGCGACGGGCCGGACTCGTCTGCCTCACCCGGGTGGACCAATGCGACGAGGCGCAGCTCCAGCAACTGACTCAACAGGTTCGTTGCCACACGGACGCTCCGCTGATGGAAGTGCTCTTTCGTCCGACGCAACTTCGCAATGCAGGGGGGGAGACGGCACCGCTGTCGAAACTCCAGTCTGCCACCCTGGGGGCGGTCTGCGGGATCGGTAACCCGGAGGCGTTCCGGCGAACGCTCACCAGCCTGGGGGCTCCCGTGGCGGAGTCCCGATTCTGGGCCTTTCCCGATCACCATGACTACAATGAGACGGATCAGCGACGACTGGCCGAGTGGACGGCACGGGAGGGGATTGAGCTGCTGGTGGTGACGGTCAAGGACCTGGTCAAGCTCCCGCAGGCGCGGTTGGGATTGGCGGCGGTGTGGGGGCTGCAGATCGGCGTGGAGTTCCGCAGCGGCCGCTCACACCTGACCGCAGCCCTGAGCGAACTGCGGCGGCATGAGTGTGTGCGTCCCGAACGTTGATCGGCCGGCCTGCGGCCACCCTCTCCCCCAGAGGAAAGAGGGTGGTTGTGAAACTGTTTCTGGGCTCGGCGGGGTGGTGGAAGCACCGAAGCGGGTGTTAGATTCCACCGGTCCGAACGGCGATCTGCAGAGAACGACTGTGCTCTGCGACGGGAGTCGGCTTCGTCACTGACGACTTCGTTACTGAGGCGGAAGGCGGCCAATCCCTCACGATCGGATGGGGGTCGTTTCTGCGGGCAGAGTCGCCCCCCGGCCGGGTGCTCCTCGGAGGCAACTCGACATGCGTGCCACGCTCCGCATCCTGTGCTTGATCCTGTGCTTGTTCGCGGTGGCGGGAGGAGTGCTCCCCGCTCGCGCCGTCGCCCAGTCTGCCGAGAGGTCGCAAACTCCCTCCCCCGGGGAGGACGAGGTGCTCCGGCGGATCATCGAGCAGTGGGACCGCCGCGCGGCGCAGTTCCGTTCCGCGCGCTACCAGTTGCGGGGCGAGACGTGGCACGCGGCCGGTTCGTCCATTCCCCCCGACAATCCCGATTTTGCCCCGGGGGAGATTCCCGCCAGCGGGTATCCCGTGGAAGAGACGACGACGCCCCTGGTCCTCGACTGGCTGATTGACTTTGAGCGGGGAATGTTCCGCCGACAGAGCGAGGAGGTGTCGTTCCATGTGCGCCAGCGGGCGTTTCGTCCCCTGGTGCGGAACGAAGTCTTTGACGGGGAGCGTTTGGTCGGACACTGGCCGCGGGAGGCGAACACCAGTCCCCACTTCACACCCGGACCGTCGTACGCGGACGTGACGTTCTGGGGTCGGGGAGAGACGCCGGTGGCGTGGATGGACCTGCCGGTCTTCTGGGCCCACGGGTTGTGGCGCGTCAATCCGCCGGACTGGCGGAGCGGCGGATTGGCGGCCGCCGGTGTACAGCGGAGTGCGGACGAACGGATGATCGACGGCGACGCCTGCCGGGAACTGCGGGTCGAACAGAATCGAGCCGTGCTGCGGGTCTCTGTGGCGGAGCGTCTCGACTGGCTCCCGCGGCGCGTCGAACATGAGAACCTGCGGGGGGGCCTCTCCACCCGGATCGACATCGACTACGAACAGACCCCGGAGGGGTGGTTTCCGCGGTCGTGGCGCGTGATCGATTTTCTGGGGGATCCGGAGGCGGAGCAGAATCGGATGCTCAAGGAACATCGCCTGACCGTGGTCCAGCGGGAGCTCAACCCCGCGACTCGCCCGGAAGAGTTCCAGATGGCCCTGCAGCCCGGGATGGTGGTGAACCGCCGGGACCTGCCGGAGTTCGCCAAGCAGCAGGTGGGCGACGATGGCACGCTGGTCCCCTTTTCCGCGATGAAGAGGTCGGCGGGTGCGCGCGCCGACGTCCCGTGGCGGCGGTGGTTCGTGGTGGGGAATGTGATGGTCGGAGTCGTCCTGCTGGTGTGGCTCTGGCGGAGAAGACGGGTCTCGGGAGCGCCCCCTCCCCGGGGCGACCATCCCGCATCCGCATGACGTGCGTCCGTTTCACCCCACATCCTGCTCAGGCTCCGATCGAGATTCTGAACATGGGGAGTTCCAGGCAACGAACGCAATGGCGCCCGCTGGGGGCGCAGCCGCCACCCGTGGAGAGGGGGGGACCCTCCGGATCGGCTGATGGGAGGGAAGTCAGCAGGCGTGTGGAGACGCGCGAGCCCTGGTTCTCCGCACTGCATCAGACGTCCCGAGGCGGGGTTCCCGGGCTGCACATCTCCCCGCGGCGTCCGAACCTCAAGCGCCAATTGACACTGCGTCAGACCCTCCCTAAACTCCCCGCCTATCACACTCGTCCTCGCTGACGAATCTTCCCTCCTGGAGACGCCTGTTAGGATGACAGCCACAGCTTGCTCCCTGCTTCGGTCGCCGTTGCGGCGAGTCTCTTCGTTTGTGCTGATGAATCTGCTCGCGGCCCCGCCGCTCCTGGCCGCAGATGCCCCCGGTGCGGCGGAGGCGTCGGAGGTGGCGGTCTGTCTCGGCTGGACCGTGGCCTTCGCCGGAGCCGTCCTGGCCCTGTTCTGGGCGTACAAGTTCTACCTCTGGATGAAGGAGCAACCCGAAGGGGATGAGCGGATGATCCAGATCGCCGGCTACGTCCGGCAGGGGGCCAACGCCTATCTGTGGCGGCAGTACAAGATCGTGGCGCTGTTCTTCATCGTGGTGAGCGCGCTTTTGACCGTGGTGGCCTTCGGCTTTGGGGCGCAGGCGAAGGTGGTCCCGTTCGCCTTCATCACGGGGGGCTTCTTCTCCGCGCTGGCCGGCTGGTTTGGAATGAAGACCGCCACTTCCGCCAGCAGCCGCACGGCTCAGGCGTGCAAGGGGTCGCTCAACGAAGGCTTGCAGGTGGCCTTCCGCAGCGGCGCGGTGATGGGACTGACCGTGGTCGGCCTGGGGCTGATCGACATCTGCCTGTGGTTCGCCGTGCTGTACTGGCTGGCGCCGCTGCTGGAGGTCCGCTATTCGCTGGAAGAGATCACCGTGACGATGCTCTGCTTCGGCATGGGGGCGAGCAGCCAGGCGCTGTTTGCCCGCGTGGGAGGGGGCATCTTCACCAAGGCCGCGGACGTGGGGGCCGATCTGGTGGGCAAGGTGGAGGCCGGCATCCCCGAGGATGACTCCCGCAACCCGGCCACGATTGCGGACAACGTGGGGGACAATGTCGGCGACGTGGCCGGCATGGGGGCGGACCTGTATGAGTCCTACTGCGGGTCGATCCTGGCCAGCGCCGCCCTCGGCGTGGCGGCCTATGCCGGTCATCCCAAGATGCAGCTCATGCTGCTCCTGCTCCCGATGGTCCTGGCGGGGCTGGGGATCGCCCTCTCCATCGTGGGGATGTATCTCGTTCGCACGGAGGAGAACGCCAGCCAGGAGACGCTGCTGGCGGCCCTGGGGCGGGGGATCAACGGCAGCAGCGTCGGCGTGGCCGTCGTGTCGTTGATCCTTGTCTGGCTGATGCTCGTGCTGCCGTCGAGTTCGATGTCCGCAGAGCTGACCGCCGCCGGTCTCCAGAGCGGCTGGAGTCTGCTGGGCGTGTTTGCCGCCATCGTCATCGGCCTCTTCTCCGGCGTGATCATCGGCAAGTGGACGGAGTACTCGACGAGCGACGTGTACCCCCCGACGCAGCGGATCGCCGACCAGGCGGTGACCGGTCCGGCCACGGTCATCATTGCCGGCGTGGCGGAAGGCTTTTACAGCGTGTGGGTGCCGATCGTCGTCATCGGCGCGGCGATTCTGCTCGCGTTCGGGTTCTGCACCGGCTTCCACTTCGGGGACGCCCGGCTGTTCGCCATGGGGCTGTACGGCGTGGCCATCGCCGCGGTCGGGATGTTGAGCACGCTGGGGATCACGCTGGCGACCGACGCCTACGGGCCGATCGCCGACAACGCCGGCGGCAACGCGGAAATGTCGCACCTCGATCCGCAGGTCCGCCACCGCACGGACGCTCTGGACAAGCTGGGGAACACCACCGCCGCCACCGGCAAGGGGTTTGCCATCGGTTCCGCCGCGTTGACGGCCCTGGCCCTGTTGGCCGCATACATCGAGGAAGTCCGCGTGGGCTTCGTCCGCTGGGGGGCGACGCCAGTCGTCAGCCAGGCGACATCCGCGGACAACTTCGAGAACGCCCGTGTCCGCCGCGTCAGCGAGAGCTTCATCACCATCGCCCAGCAGGACGCCGCGGGCCAAGTGAAGAATCACGGCTACCTGCTGTTCCAGGAGGCGCACGACCTCGCCCGCCTCAGCGACCAGGACATCGGCGATCTTCCCCCCGCGTTCCAGCGCGTCCGGGAGAACATGCGGCTGATCCATGAGACGCCCGACGGAGCGGAGGTCGCTCAGCCGATCGACCTCAAGGTCCTCACCGCCACGGAGCTTGCCGTCTCGGTGGAGAAGGCCACGATGCCGGACTTCGTGCGCTACTACGGCGTCTCGCTGATGAACCCCAAGGTCCTGGTGGGGACCTTCCTGGGCGTGATGCTGGCGTTTGTCTTCTGCGCCCTGACGATGAAGGCGGTCGGCCGCGCGGCCAGCTACATGGTCGAAGAGGTCCGCCGCCAGTTCCGGGAGATCACCGGGATCATGGAGGGGAAGGCGGAGCCGGACTATGCCGCCTGCGTCTCGATCAGCACGGCCGCGGCCCAGAAGGAGATGATCGTCCCCGCCTGCCTCGGGCTGGTGGTGCCGGTGGTGGTCGGGTTGATCCTCGGGGTGGGGGGGGTGATGGGGATGCTGGCCGGCGGTCTGACGGCCGGTTTCGCCGTCGCCATCATGATGGCCAATGCCGGCGGGGCGTGGGACAACGCCAAGAAGTACATCGAAGGGGGACACCACGGCGGCAAGGGAACGGTCGCGCACAAGGCGGCGGTCGTGGGCGACACCGTCGGCGATCCGTTCAAGGACACCTCCGGTCCGAGCCTGAACATCCTCATCAAGCTGATGAGCATGGTGTCGGTGGTGTTCGCCGGGCTGGTGGTCCAGTACGCCCTCAAGCTGTGAGGGCCGGAGGAACCCATCCCGCTCCCCAGGGGCCGAGGCCCCCGCCAGGCGGCTCTGACATGAGCCCGTTTCATAACCGGCGAGCGGGGGGCGTGAGCCCCCCGATGACCCGCATTCCGGAGGATGCGCATCGGTCATGTCCTAGTGATGAAACTGCGTCATGCAGCGCCAACGAACTCTTCCCCTGCGCGGGGGTGGAGTTTTCCCACAACCGGGGCGCAACCGTCCCGGGCAGGGCAGAGACGCCTGACGACGCGGCCCCGGTGATGAGCCGGGAGGGGCGGCCGTCCCCGCGCCTCACGCTTCGGACCGGGAGCGTGGGATGAGGGATCCCGAACGGGACGGTTGCCGCCGGACCGTCCTCCTCCGCGGCGCGGGGCGACTCGCACGTTTCAGGGCTGGCCAGCCCGTTTTCTTGCTGAGTCTGAGAGCCGAACGCGAGCGGGAGGACACGCTTCGACGCGAAGCTGACGCGGTGGAAAAGCGAGCTGTTGACGACGTCCTGTGGTGAGGCGAAACAGCAGCTCGCTCACGCGGAGGGGCGTGCGCCCCCCCAGTCGAGGCGGAACACGCGGCCGCACTTCAGGCCGCAGATGATCCACTCCCCCAGCGGATCGCAGCGGATCGCCTCGATGCCGTCGGGTGGAGTGGTGGACCACAACAGCTCGCCGTCGGCGTCGAGCCAGTACAGCGTCCGCTCGATGGTGGCGGCGGCGATCCGCTGGGCTTCATAGCTGACGTCGATGCGGCTGACGGTTCCGTCCAGCAGGTAGGAGCCGACGGTTTCACCCTCTCCGTCGTACACCTGCACGCCATGCGTGAACGCGGCCAGGAAGACCAGACGGCCGTCGCCGGCGAGGGCCAGTCCCCCCACGTTGGACCAGAGCTTGTCGCTCCAGACCTGCTCGCCGGTGAGGCGATGCCGGCAGAGCAGGCCGTGTTCAGCGGCGGCGACAAGGCCCGGCTCGGCGGGGATGAACTGGGCGAAGGCCAGCGGCCGCATCGTTTCAAAGATCGCCAGCCGTTTCTTGTTCGCGTCGTACACGCGGTTGACGCCGTCGGCGCAGGTGACCAAGAGATGCGAGCCGAACGGGGCGACGGCGACGGCCAGCGGTACTTCCGCAGAGTCCAGCTTCCACTGCGATTGCAGGACGTGGTTGAAGTAGTGGACGGAGGTCTCGCCGCAGACGGCGGCGCCGCCGCGTCCGTCGTCGCTCCAGGAGAGACTCCGGACCGGCTCATGCAGCCGCGTCAACGCCGCGATCCGTCCCAGCCGGTCGAGCTTGCACAGGATGCCGGTGTCGTCGGCGAGAAAGACCTCTCCCGATTCCCGGGCCAGCGTTAGGGCGGTGAGGGAGCCTTCCGCCACAAACGACCAACCCAGCCGCGGGCTGTTCCCCCGGCCCCCGCCGATCCAATCGGCGCCGGCGGGAGATGGGGAGTTGGCGGCGCTCATCGTTGCGTCAGAATCTGTCCGCTGGTGAGGACCTCGAGGGCGCGGGCGACGTCGCGATCCCCGACCGGATCGACGTCGCCGATCGGCCGGACAAGCCGGTCCTCCTCCGGCCATTCCACCAGCACGTCGGGGGTCACGCCGATCTTACTGAGCCAATGGCCGTGGGGGGAGAGAAACTTGGCCGTCGTCAGTCGCAGGCCGGTCCCCCGCCGGACGGGATAGATGCTTTGCACGGTCCACTTGCCGTACGACTTGCGTCCGACGATCGTCCCGCGGTGATGATCGCGGATGGCTCCGGCCACGATCTCGCTGGCACTGGCGCTGTTTTCGTCGATGAGCAGGACCAGCGGGATGTGCCACGTCCCCTCCGCATGGGCCCGGAACTCCTGGTTCTGATCGGGCGTCCGCCCCTGCGTGGTGACCAGCACCCCTTGCTCGATGAACAGGTCCAGCACGTCCGCCGCCTGCTGCAACAACCCGCCGGGATTGCCCCGCAAGTCCCAGATCAGCGCCCGCATCCCCTGCCGGCTGAGTTTGTGCAAGGCCATCTGCATCTCGAACACGGTCGATTCCTGAAACCCGGACTGCTGGATGTAGGCGATGCCCCGCCCGGAATCGAGAATCTTGGCGACGGGGACGCTCTTGACCTCCACTTTCCGCCGCACGCAGGAGACTTGCAGCGGCTCCGTCTGCCGGGTCGTGGAGACCTCCAGATCGACGCGGCTCCCCGCCAGGCCGGAGAGAAGCCCCGCCGCCTCCTCCGTCGTCATGAACCGGCAGTCCTTCCCGTTGATCTTCACCAGATGGTCCCCGGGACGCAGCCCCGCCTCCGCCGCCGGACTGTCCGGCAGCACGTTTCGCAGCGCCATCCCCTGACCCAGCTCCGCCTCCATCACGATGCCGATGCCGACGAACTCCCCCTTGATGTTGTCGTGCAGGTCGTGGTTGCGGGTCGGCGTGAGGACGCTGCTGTACTCATCCAGACAGTTGCACGCTCCGAAGACGTATTCGAGCACCACGGCCGTGCCGCTCAGGCCCAGCAGCGACTCGCTCTGATCGGCCACTTCGTTGATGAGCTGTCGCGCCCCCTCCCGGTAGAACACCGGCTTGTTCCAGTACCGCTGGTGGAGCAGGTCCTTCAGCCGCTGGATGCGTTTGGAATCGGCGCCGAACAGGTGCTGCCGGCGAAAGTCCTCGTTCGACAGGGCCAGCCACAGGCTCTCGGTGCCGTGTGCGACGATGGAGGTGGTGCTAATGTCCTCCACGTAGTTTCCGCGGATGCGCTCGAGCACGGCGTCGAACAGTTCCAGGGCGTCGTGCCGCGACAGCGTCAGCAGCTTCTCTTTGAAGGAGTCGTCGTGGTAGCGGCGTTCGATCCCGAAGTGAATTTTGGCGCGGCGGAGACCGTAGCCGAGGGCGGGATCGTCGGGCCACTGTTTCAGCGCGGCCTGGTAATGCTCGATGGCGTCGCGCCAGTGGCCTTGCTGTTCCAGCGCGGCGCCGGCGGCGGCAGCCGTCTGGGGTGTGCTCCCGACGTCGCGAGACTTCCCCCCCAGCACCGCGGGAGTGCACCAGGCCGTCAGCACGACGACCCACGCCCAGGTCCGCGTCCACCGCCTCAAGCTGCCGAGCATGGCTGTTCCCCTCAGTTGATCGCTTCCGTCGGCGGGAGGGCTGCGGCCGAATGCCGCCGCTTCCCGTCGAGTTCCCCCCACACCCTGCGTTGCCGGAGAAGGACAGTTGCCGCCCGGCAACGCGGCGTCGAACGAACCATAGGCCACAATGCCCGCCGTGAGGGAAAACCTCAAGCCTGTCACTTGAGAGAAAATGCCGCCGTCGACCGCCGGACGTCGGGTCGGTCCGGACGTAGCGGTTCTGTTCGGCAGCCCGGCTGGGAAAGCGCTGCGGCAGAGGAACCCTCTGTCGGCGATCGAGACGCCCCAACCGGAGCATCCGTCACGGCCGGATTCTCCCGGCCGCCGACGACTCCGCGGAGCAGACCCCGCCCGCTGCGGCGCCACGCAACGTCCACAGCCGGCTCACGGGGGGGCGCTCGACCCGGCAGGGGGAATTGCCAGCATCTCCCGGGGATTCCGAGGGTCCGGCGACTCGGCGGGGGCGTCTGCGGCGGACGAAGGGACGGTCGCCGCGGCGGGGCGCTGGAGGGCCCGCTGACCGCGGCGGGCGAAGTCGATCGCCTGGGCGGCGATGCGGGCCGCTTCCTGAGGCGCATGGAAGCCGGAGGAGTTTTCGGCTTCGACGTAATCGACATAGAAACTGGCCCGCCGCTGGAACTGCCGGGCCTGTTCGAGTTGCTCCTCGGGCACCCCCTGCGCCTGAGCCGCCTTGAGATCGTCGATCAGTTCGACCAGCGCGTCCAAGGCCAGAGTGACCAGCGCGACGTGTCGATCCTGGATTGTCTCCACGCGGGCCAGCAGCTCCGCCTCGGTCGTCCGGTGGCACGTCTGGCAGGCGCGGTTGATGTTGAGCAGCGGACTGCGGACGTGATGATCGCTGATCTTGGCCGCTCCCACCCGCTTGTAGGGCATGTGGCAGTCGGCGCAGCTCACGCCGGCGCGGGCATGGGTCCCCTGCGACCAGAGTTCAAACTCGGGATGCTGCGCCTTGAGCATCGGCGCGCCGGTTTCGGCGTGCTTCCAGTCGGCGAAGCCGTGCTCGTCGTAGTAGGCGAGCGCCCCGTCCACCGTCAGGCCGTTGTGCCAGGGATAGGTCAGGACCTTCTCAGGGCCGCGGAAGTAGTATTCCACGTGGCACTGGGCGCACACGAACGTCCGCATCTCCTGCCGCGTGGCCATCGTGTGCACGTCATACTGTTCGATTCCTTCGTGTCGCCTGGCCTCGCGAATCCCCGCGATGAAGGCCGGCCGCGTGATCCGCAGCGCCATCGTCTGCGGATCGTGGCAATCGATGCAGGCCACCGGGTGCTCGACGTGCCGCACCGCCTCCTGATACGGCAGCCGACAGAGCTCCAGGAAGCCGGCCTGGATGTCCCCGTGGCCCAACTGTTTGGTCGCGGTATAAACGGAGGCATGGCAGTGCAGGCAGCTTCCGGGCTGAGGCACGGCCTGCCGGCCGGTGAACATCTGGTCCTCCAGCATGTAGGCGTGCCCCCGTTCCTCCCGGAAATCACGAGCGAAGGCATAACCCGCCCACATCCGCTGAAGCTGAGGAATCTGCTCCAGCTTGCTGCGGCTGACCACTGGGCGGGGGTCGCTCTCGGTGGGCTGGCGGGGGACGGCCTCGCTCCCCCCGTGCCGCGTGCGGACCATGTCCACCGTCCGCCGGTAGTCGTCGTACTGGAGGGGGAAGTTCTTCCCCCAGATCGCCGGGTCGGTGGTGTCGTCGTCGAGCTCCACCACGCGAAAGAAGGGCTGTCGCGCCTCCTGCTTTTTCTCGAAGATGTCCGTCAGCAGATAAGCCGCCCCGGCGCTGGCGAGGGCTGCCAGCACCCCGACCAGGACGACCGTCCGTCGCGAAACCGAAGTCGACAATGCCGTTCTCCCTGTGGTGGTGGAGGTTTTCTGGGCGGGCGGGCTTCAGTGCGTCCAGTGGCCCACGTCCGCATGGCAGCGGATGCAGGCCAGACCGTCCGATCCGTCGGCGGCGTGTGTGTCGATCATGTCCACGATGTCGCCGTGACAATGACGGCAGGCCCGCTCCGTGATCCGCCGGTTGTACTCGGTGATCCGGATCGGATCGGGATGGACGCCGGTGGTGAAGGCCAGCGAATGGAAAAAGCCGTTCCGCCCCTTGCACATCCACTTGGCCAGAAAGCCATCGTGCGGAGCGTGGCAGTCGTTGCACGCTGCCACGTGGCGGTGGGAGGACTTCACCCAGGCGTCGAACTGGTCCCGCATGATGTGGCAGTTGACGCACGCCCGGGGGTCCTGAGAGAAGTACGACGCTCCGTCGGCGTAGTAGAAGGTGTACGCTCCCACCCCGGCCCCGGAACCGACCAGGGTCGAAGTCAGCAGCCAGGCCGCCACGCCGCCCCCCCACCACCAGCGGCGGCGAGCGGAGGCGCGATCGCCGGAAGCGTCCATGCTCATCAGAATCAGGCCCGTTCGCGGAGAGACACTTGCCCGAACAGATTCACCCCCTCCTGCTCCCCGGCTCCCGGGGAGAGGACTCCCACTCAAGCCCACCAACGGCGTCGGCGGGACCCTCCCCCCGCGGGGGAGGGAGTTTGAAACTTGCTCACGTCAGTCGGGGTTGTACCACCGGCGGCCGCTGCGGACCAGCAGCTCGTCGGCCCCCTTCGGTCCCCACGTTCCGGCCGGATACAACTCCGGGCGATGCGCAGGCGACTGCCACGCCTGGAGGATCGGATCGACGAACCGCCACGCCGCCAGCAACTCGTCGCTCCGCGTGAACAGGGTGGCGTCGCCGCGCATCACATCCAGCAGCAGGCGTTCGTAGGCCTCCGGCAGCGGAACGTCGAAGAACGTCTCATCGTACTCGAAGTCCATCTTGACCGGCCGGACCTGGTACTGCATCCCCGGTTGCTTGGCGGAGAACATCAGCGAGATGGACTCCTGCGGCTGAATCCGGAACACCAGCCGGTTCGGTTGGGCTTCGACCAGCCGGCACAGGCTCCCCTCGCACTCCACGGTATGGAACAGGTTCAGCGGCGGATGCTTGAAGACCACGACGATCTCGGTCATCCGCGCGGGGAGTCGTTTGCCGGTGCGGAGGTAGAACGGCACGCCGGCCCACCGCCAGTTGTCGACGCGGGCCTCCACCGCCACATACGTTTCCGTGGTGGACCCCGGAGCGATGCGGTCCTCATCGAGATACGACCTGATTCGCTGCCCCCCGATGGCAGCCGCGGCGTACTGACCGGCCACCGCCCAGTGCGACACGCCCGCGGCACTTCCCGGACCGAGTGCATGCAGGACTTTGAGCTTCTCGTCGCGAATGAACTCGCCGGCAAAGGACGTGGGCGGCTCCATCGCCACCAGACAGAGCAGTTGCAGCACGTGGTTTTGCAGCACGTCGCGGAGGGCGCCGGCCTTGTCGTAATACCCTCCGCGCCCCCCTTCGATCCCCTGCGACTCCGCCACCGTGATCTGCACGTGGTCGACATGCTGGCGGTTGAAGATCGGTTCAAAGATCGCATTCCCGAACCGGAACAGCAGCAGGTTCTGAACGGTCTCCTTCCCCAGGTAGTGGTCGATGCGGTAGATCTGCTGCTCGCGGAGGATGCGGTCCAGCCCCTGGTTGAGCCGTTCCGCCGAGGCCAGATCGACGCCGAAGGGTTTTTCCACCACCACCTTCAATCGGTCCGACTCCCGGCGGTCGGGGACCAGTCCGGCCGCCGCCAGACCCTCCACCGCCGGCAGGAACAGGTCCGGAGAGGTCGCGAGGTAGACGATGCGGCGGCCGCTCAGTCCGCCCGCCTGTTCGCGCTCCCGGACCAGAGCGTCCATCCGCCGCAGGTCGTCGGGCTGCGTGATGTCCGCCGAGACGTAGCCCAGCCGTGCGGCGAACTCCTCCCACCGCTGCACCACCACGTCCTTCGAGCGGGCGTGCTCCAGAACCGCCGCGCGCAGTTCGTCCCGGAAGGCGGCGTCTCCCTTCTCCCGCCGGGCGACCCCCACGATGAGCGAGCGGTCGCCCAGGAAGCCATCCGCCCAGAGCTGGAACAGCGCCGGCACGAGCTTGCGCGCCGTGAGATCGCCCGAAGCCCCGAAGATCAGCAGCGTCACGTCGTCCACCGCGACGGACGACAACGGGGACCGGGAGGACGAAGCGGACACGGATCGGATGCTCCGGGGGTGAACTGGCAGGCTCAGCGGGCGGTCGGCTCGCGACGCAGGAGTTTTAGCACAAACCGCAGCACCAGCGGGAGCAGACCCAGCGCCGCCAAGGCGACCAGCAGTTCCCAGTTCACCAGCGGCCGGGACCGCTCGGCCAGCTCCTCCAGCGTCGGAATCGTCGTACCGGCGTACACGAAGACGCATGTCCCCGGCAGCATCCCAAGCTGACTGACCCACCAGAAGGTCCAGAAGTGCATCCGCGTCAGCCCCATCACCAGGTTGATGACCGAAAACGGAAACACCGGCACCAGACGCAGCGTCAGGAGATAGAAGGGACCGTCGCGCTCCAGGGCTGCATTCACCCGCCGCACCCAGACGGCGAAGTGACGCTCCACAAAACTCCGCAGCAGATAGCGGCTGACGAGGAACGCCAGGGTTGCTCCCGCGGCGGAGGCGAAGCTCGCCAGCACCACTCCCTCCCAGAAACCGAAGAACCAGCCGAGGACGGGCGTCAGGATGGAAGCCCCCGGCAGCGACACCGCCACAATCAGCGCATAGCCCACGATGGTTGTGACGTAGACCGTCAGGGGGTGCGCCTCGCTGTAGTCGCGGAGCACCTGCTCATGCCGCACCAGCGACTCGAGCGTCAGATGGTCGCGGAACGTCCACCACAGCCCCACCCCGGTCAGGGCGATCAGGAGCAGGGTGGCGACGCGGAAGCGCCACATCCCTCGCGTCGGCAGCGCAGAGGCCGACCGGGGTTCAACAGGAGGCGTCGATTCGGAAGGCAAGGCGGTCACCCTGTCCAGCATAGTCCAGACAGCCCGCCTTCGGCGACCCGCCCCCGCTCATGGAGGGTTTTTCAGGGGGGCTGTGGGTCGTTCCGCGTGTCAGCCATCCTACCGTCACCGACCAGACGAGGGGGGACGACGTCGCCGGGGCACCGCTCGCTCGGGGGATGCCTGGGAGGGGGAGCGTTCCACAGGGGGGGAACGGCGTCCGCTGGATTGCGGGTGCTCCCGGGCGGTGGCGGGGCCGCCGCCAGGCACCCCCCGCGAGGATTCAGCCGCGGCCGCCCCCGCCGACCCGATCAGCGGCGCGGTGAGCCAGTCCGTCGCCGTCGCCCGGCGCGACTCCGGCTCGACCGGCGGAGCGAACTCCCGCCGCACCCCTTGCAGGTAAGTTTGAATCCGGGCGTTCCAGGCCGCCGGCCGCAGCACCGACTCTTCCCACGCCGAACCTGCCGCAGGGGCGGAACAGCGGACGGAGGGATGCGCCGGCAGGTCGCGCTCGCTCAACGGTCCCAACGCCCGCGCCAGCACCAGCGCCATCACCCCGGCGCATACGAGGGCGACCTCGCCCAGCACGATCCTCTGGAACGTCTCCCGCGTGGCCGCAAATCCGCACGCTTCCGCCAGCACGAACGCCGCCAGCGGGCCGAACAGCAGTACCAGGCTCCAATTGATCCAACCTGTCCAGGGAGACACGGGAGCAGACATGGGGAACTCGTTTGCCAGACGCAGGGGGAGGCCGGCGGCGGTCCGGCGGCTGCCGGGAAAGGGCCGTGGCCGCCGTCCGACCGGGGAGGGAAGGGGCGGGAGTATCCGGCATCGGTCGGTTTCCCACAAGAGGGGATTGAGCCGATCGGAGGGGCGCAGGAGTGCAAATGGACAGGGGAGCCGGTCGGGTGTACGGGAAAGGAATCGTCAGGCGGGGAACGTGGCGGCTGCCAGGACGCTCCGGGGGCGTTGTTGCCGCGTGAGAGGCGGGATCGAGTCCGTCCTTCCTTCGAACGCGGCGCGTCTTCGAGCGGCGGCGTGTCCCTCCGACCGAGGCTATCGCGCCAGCAACGTCTCCAGCAGTTGGCGGAGTTCCTCATCGCTGGCGCGGCCGCGGCCGGTGTGACGGCCTGTCAACCCGTTCAAGTTGGCCGGATCCGCGACGTCCGCCGCGTGGAGCATGCGCAGCACGCGGCGATACTCCTGCCGCTCGCCGGCCAGGTTTCCCCGGGAGTATTCCAGCAAGCCGCGACGGAGAGCGAGCTGATACGGCTCCAGCTTGCTGCCGTCGCGACCATAGAACTCCTTGAGCTTCTCCCGGGCTTCGCTGCGTGCCGACGAACTGACCGTGAAGGACTCCGGTTCCAGCAGCAGCATTCCCAACGACAGGACAAAGCTGCACGCCAGTACGGCGTACAGGAGGAGCGGGTTCTTTTCGGCCGGACGTTCGGAAGGCGGCTTGTCCGCGGCATCCTCAAGGGCGAGGACCGGCAACTGGCCGTCTTCCCCCAGTCGGACCAGCGGTTCGCCCGGCTGATCGGTGATGAACTTGGCGACGGCCGGTTTGCGGGCCTGCGTCTTGCGGCGCTTGCCCGCCGCTGTCGGCGGTTTGCCTCCCTCGCCGCGAGCGGGCGTCGCTTCTTCCGGAGGTGTCCCGGACGCGGGGGGGAGCGGCGGAGAGGCAGCGGCGGGAGCGGCGCTCGGCACCGTCAGCGTCGTCCCCTGTCCGACCCGGCCGCCCCCGTTCTGGCCGGCACCCGAGGCCGTTTCAAACCGACAGACGGTGCGCGTCCCGAACCGCAAGTTGGCCGCCTCCGGCAGCCAGACCCATTTCTCCGGAGGGACGGGCGTCCCTTCCACCTCCACGCGCTGTCCCGGAGGAACGTAGATGGCGTAGCGACCATTCCGGCTGGCCAGCGACGCCTGGTGCTCCGCCAACTCCGGGTCGGACAGGACGATCTGGTTGTCCCCGCCCCGCCCGATGTGAATCAGCTCCTCCGTCAGTCCGAACCGTTTGCCGGCGTCGGGACCGGAGAGAATCGCGAGTTGCGCCGCCACGGCATCCATGCCGTCATCCTAACGGATGAGCGAAGGCTCCGAAAATCCCTCCGGGCGGCGGGAAGCGGCGTGAGACAGGCATCCGCTGCACCAGCTCGCGCACGGGAGGGAGCGGCGAACGCGCCGAACGAACAACACCCCGATCGCCAACGGCGGCGACCGGGGTGCTGCAAGGGGGGGATCGATCTGCCGCGAGGGCCGACGGTTGTCCGCAGTTATCTGCGCCGTCTTCACCGGCTGGCTTCACGACGGCGAGACGCCACGGACTTCCGCCGTCAGGTCAACACATAGGCCTCCATGCCGTGTTCGCTGAGGTCCAGGCCGCGGATTTCTTCCTCAGGAGAAACACGCAGCAGGCCCATGATCTTGAGGACGGTAAACAGGATGAGCATGGTCACAAACGACCAGGCAGCGATGATGAGGCTGGACTGCACCTGCACCAGGATGTACTCGCTGCGCGAGAGCGTCACTTCCACCCCCTCGCGGGTAATCGTGGGGAAGTTGGTGCCGAAGAGGCCGGTGGCGATCCCCCCCCACAGACCGCATAGGCCGTGGACAGGGAAGGCTCCCACCGGGTCGTCGATCTTCAGTGCTTCCAAAAGCAGCACGCCGGAGAACACCAGCAGTCCCGCCACGCCGCCAATGATGAGGGCGCCGACCTGCGTCACCTGATCGCAGTTGGCCGTGATGCCCACGAGTCCCGCCAGGGCGCCGTTGAGAGCCATGGTCAGGTCCGGCTTGCCGAACCGCGCCCAGGCGATGAGCATGGCGGCGACCGCCCCGGCCGACGCGGCGATCGTCGTCGTCAGCGCAATGTAGGTGGTCTTCTCGGCGTTGACCGCCCCAGAGTAAGTCAACTGACTGCCGGGATTGAAGCCGTACCACCCGATCCACAGGATGAACACCCCCAAGGCAGCGAACGTGAGGTTGTGACCGGGCATGGGATGCGACTTGCCGTCCTTGAAGCGGCCGATCCGCGGGCCGAGGACGATGGCGCCGGCCAGCGCGGCAAAACCCCCCACGGCATGGACCACCACGGAACCGGCGAAGTCGGCAAAGCCCATCGCCGCCAGGGCCCCGCCGCCCCACTTCCACATCCCGCTGATCGGATAGATCAGGCCGGTGATCACGCAGCTATAGATCAGGTAGGCGATGAACTTCATGCGGCCGGCCACGCCACCGGAGACGATGGTGGCGGCCGTGGCGGCGAAGGCGACCTGGAACAGGAAGTCGGCCGAGTTGCTCCATCCCGTGGACGACGGCGCAACCTCCCAGCCCCCCCGGCGCTCTCCTGGGCATCCCGGGTCACAAAGGGGGCTCCGGCATAGCCGTACCACTTTCCGGCATAATCGCTGCCGGGATACATCAGCGCGTAGCCGACGAACAGATACAGCAGGACCCCCATCGCGAGGTCCATCAAGTTTTTGAACAGGATGTTGACGGCGTTCTTCTGCGAGTTGAGTCCCACCTCCAGCATCGCGAAGCCGGCCTGCATCAGCAGCACCAGCACCGCACACAGGAACATGATCAGCGAATTGATGGTGTAATCCCGCTCCTGGTCGGGAGTGAACTCCTCCGCTGCCGCCGAGTCAGTCTCCACTGCCGCGGTCTCCATTTCCGCGGCCTGATAGGCCCACAGCGACTTCGCCGGCCCGGCGAGGAGGAGTGTGATCGTCAACACCGTCAGACCGAGCGCACGCCAAGACGTCATCATGAGTTCCACCTGATCCACATCGGAGGATGACTGCGGAGTCGCTGTTCCCTGCACATAACCGGCTTCCCTGCCCGAAGCGGCAGACGCAGAGGGCGCGCACCGCGACCGCTCCACGGCTCCCCTTCATCTTCGGAACCAAACAGCCGGCGGGGATGCAACCGCTGTTCCGAAGCTACCGGATGTCGGAACGGGACTTCCCCCGCCGCCGGGACTTTGGCCGGGAACGATCGTCGTAACTCGTTCTCAAGCGTCAGATATCGACACCGGCCGCCGGGGTTGAGAAACTCTGTGCGACGTTGGCGCTCTCCCCGGATATTCGCGTGGATGGATCGGTGGAGTTGCCCAGATTCCGGGCGTCCCTCGCGGTGATTGCCGAGGGAACAGGCAGGGGGGCTCTCCGCCTGACCGAACGCCCTGCTGCTCAGCGCACAAGCTCCTTGCTCAGCGCACAAGTTCCGGCCCGTGGGTCGCCCGCCGGTCGAGAAACATCCGGCACCACTGTTCCAGGCAGACCAGATTCCACAGCCGGTAACTGTGGTCCCAGCGGCGGCTCTCATGCTCCGCCACCAGCCGGGCGGTCACTTCGGGAGCGAGCAGGCCGCGCTGCCGGGCCGTGTCGTCCAGCAGGGTGTCGTGCAGCAGCGGGTTCAACTCCGCGCGGAACCAGTGGTCCAGCGGCACGCCGAAGCCCATCTTGCCGCGATTCTGAATCGACTCCGGCAGCAAATCACGGAACGTCTCCAACAGGATCAGTTTGCCGCGGCGTCTGTTCTGCTTGAGGTGCAGCGGCATCCGGGCCGCCAGTTCCGCCACGTGATGGTCCAAAAAAGGGCTGCGCGCCTCCAGACTGTAGGTCATGCTGGCGATATCGACCTTCGTGAGGATGTCGCAGGGGAGATAGCTGTGAACGTCCGCGGCCATGGTCCGCGTGACGAAGTCGCGGCCGGGAGCGTGGGAGTAGGCTTCCCCAAGGAAGCTCCCCGAGTCGAATTCTCCCAGCGTGGACCGGAACTCGGGAGTGTACAGTTCGCGGCGCAGCTCGGCGTCAAAGATGCCGATCCACCGCAGGTAGCGCAGCTCCGGCGGCTGCCCCAGGGCGGCGACAAACCGCTTCAGCCTCCGCCCCAAGGCCCGTTGTTCGGTGGAGGTCGGAAGCTTCTGCCAGAGGGGATGGGCGCACAGACGGCGCACCAGCCGGGGGAGACGGTCCAGTCGGCTCGCCAGCCGCACCGCCTGATAGCGCTCATACCCGCCAAACAGTTCATCCCCTCCATCGCCGGAGAGAGCCACCGTGACGACCTGTCGGGTCACCTTCGACAGGTACATCGTGGGGATGGCGGAGCTGTCGCCGAACGGTTCGTCGTACTGCCAGATGATCTGCGGCAGCATGTCGAGGGCGGAGGGCTGCACCACGTACTCATGATGCTCGGTGCCGAGGCGCTGCGCGGCGTCCCGGCCATAGCGGCGTTCGTCAAACGACTCGATCGGGAAACCGATGGAAAACGTATGGATCGGCCGGTCGCTGAGGGACTGCATCAGGCCGGAGATGATCGTCGAGTCGATGCCGCCGGAGAGGAACGCACCGATGGGGACGTCGGACCGCATCCGCAAGCGAACGGAATCGGTGAGCGTGCGGCGGAGCTGCTCGCGCCACTGGTCGTCGGACCAGCGGCGGCAATCCGCGAGAGCGGGGTCGGCGAAGCCAGCAGGGTCGGTGTCTGCTTCGTAGGGGGCGTGCCAGTAACGATGCAGCGTCAACCGTCCCTCCTCGTACAAGGCGTAATGGGCGGGAGGGAGCTTGTGATAACCCTTCAGGATGCACCGCGGGTGCGGGACATACTGGTAGGTGAGAAACAGATCGACCGCTTCGGGGTCGAGTTCGCGGGGGGCCTGCGGGACCTGGAGCAGCGCCTTGAGTTCGCTGGCGAACAGCAGCCGCTCCGGTTCCTGGCGGTAGAAGAGGGGTTTTTGTCCCAGACGATCGCGGGCCAGCCACAGACGCTGGCGGCGGTCGTCCCAGACCGCGAAGGCGAACATCCCCCGGAACCGCCGCAGGGCGTCCACGCCCCACTCCTCGTAGGCGTGGACGATTACCTCGGTATCGGACCGGGTGCGGAAGCGATGCCCGCGGGCTTCCAGTTCCGGCCGCAGTTCGCGATAGTTGTAGATTTCGCCGTTGAAGACGATCCACACGGAGCCGTCTTCGTTCGCCAAAGGTTGATGACCTCCGGCCACGTCGATGATGGAGAGCCGGCGGAATCCCAGCGCGGCGCCGGAGGAGCGAGTGGAGCCTGGAGAGTCGGGAGCGGGACGTCCCGCGGGTGAGGGGACAGCGGAGGGAGCGCCGGCCGACGCGGGGAGGGAGGCCGGGCGATCACTCCACCAGAATCCCTCGTCATCGGGTCCGCGGTGCCGCAGCACGTCCGTCATGCGGCGGAGCGTCGGTTCGTCCGGCGGCAGCCCGCGAGAAGTCCAGGCTGCACCGGCAATGCCGCACATGGGGATGATCAACAGCGGGGAGGCCACTGCCGAGAGTTGAGCACCAGCGTTCCCTGGCTTGCTCCGTCCGGAAGGTCCACTCTTGGCTATGGCTCTGATCGGGTGGGGGGGGCGGAATGGAGATGCTGATAGAGCCTGACATGGGCCTGCACCATTCTATCGAGGTTGAACTCCTCCGCCATGCGGCGGCGACCGGCGGACCCCAGCCGCGCCGCCAGGGCAGGGTCGTCGAACAGCTTGCGGGTGAATTGGGCGAAGGCGACGCCGTCCCCCACCGGGACGACGTACCCTTCCCGCTCGTGCGTCACCAGCTCCCGATTGGGAGGAATGTCGGAGACGACGACCGGTTTGCCACAGGCCATCGCCTCCATCAGGCTGTTGGACATCCCCTCGAAGTCGCTCGCCAGCCAGAACACGTCCGCATAGTGCAGGAGGGAGGCGGCGTCGTCGCGCGGCCCCAGAAAGCGGACGTACTCCGCCACTTCGATCTGCCGCGCGTACTCGAACAGGCGGTCGCGTTCGGGGCCGTCGCCGACGATCGCCAGCCGCGTCCGCCGGTCGGCCTGCCGGAGAAGCTGGCAGCCCCACAACACGTCCTGGACGCGCTTCTGCTTCGCCAGGCGACCGACCGACAGGATCAGCCTGGTTTCGGGCGGCCAGCCCCACTGTCGCAGCCACTCTTCCCGCGGGACGGGAGGAGGCGGAGGGGGGACCACGGCATTGGGGATGACGCTGACCCGCTCGGCGGGATACCCCACCTGCTGATAGAACTCCGCCACTGCCCGGGAGTTCGCGATCAGCCGGTCGGTGCGGGGAATCAGCCGGCGGTCGAACCAGAGCTGCCAGCCGCTTTTCCAGGTGTCCACGCACCGTTCCGACACAACCAGGCGGGGAACCGTGGGGGAAGGATGAGGGGGGAGGGGCACAGATTGAACCGCCGGAATGGAGAGGGGGGAGCGTGCGGGGACCCGATCCGTACCGGTCCGGCGCGGGAGCACCAGGCGGACGTAGGCGTTGGCGGCAAAGAGCCAGGCATGGACGACGTCGGGCTGGAGCCGCCGGAGGAAGGCACGCAGTCGCCATGCCGCCACGGGATCGAACCGCAGCCGCTTGTGGAGCACGGTGACGGGAATACCGGCCGCCGCCAGATCGTCCGCATAGGGGCCGCCGCGCGTCAGGGCGACGACATGCACCTCGAACTGCTCGCGCGGCAGGTGCGTGGCCAGCAGGGTGAACTGCTTCTCCGCGCCGGAGCGGTCAAGCGTCGGGATGACCAGAGCGATCCGAAGCACGGGGGGAGGGGGGCCGAGGGAGGGATCGGGGGTTCTCGGGGCTGGTGACGGCCGGCAGGGTTCCGGGCAGACCCGCGGCCGCAGAATACCGATCGGCCACGAGTGCAGGACAGAGACCTTCGCGCAGCGAAGATTGTATGCGTCCTCAAACGGGAGGGCGCGTTCGCGACTCCGTGCGGCAGTTGTTACTGTGGACGCAGCCGTGGTGAAATCCTCCTTTTCAGGGGAGAGGGCTCCAACCCAAGCCCACCGACAACGTCGGCGGGACCCTCTCCCCCGCCTGGAGATCATACAGCTTCGCCGAGCCACCAGTGGGGACCCACCAGTGGGGGAGAGGGGATTGAACCTGGCCCATGTCATCGGAATTCCCCCGGACCGCGGTCATGTCGACTCATCGACCCGTGAACCACATCCTGCTGGGCGTGCTGACGCTCGGTTGTCTGCTGGGAGGCGTCGTCGTGTTGGTAGTGCAGTCGACCGACAGCCAGTTGGGGGCCAGCCTGTTGCGCACGGGCGTCTTGCTGGGGACGTTATGGCTGGCGCTGCCGACCCGTCGACGGGAAGCGGCCTGGGCGCACCTTTCTCCCTGGACGCTGGTGGGCCTGGTGGGGCTGTGCTTGTTGGCGGGACGTTACAAGTACATCTTCCTCGGAGGGATCGTGCTGATGGCGGTGATGGCCATCTTTCTCCGGCCGCGACCTTCCCGCTGACGGTCCCGATTCGCACAGGGAGTCGTCGGCAGATGCCGTGCGGGTGTTTCGCGTCCTGAACACGATCCCTGAGCGGTTGTTTCAACCGGGAATCACATCTCGGAAGGGATTGGTCCCTTTCCGCCCACCGCGCCGGAATGACAGAAAATCTCAAACGTAAGACAACCTTCGTATTTCCGCATCACCTCCGGAGCGCTGTGCCCGCCGGCTCGCGAGCGGGAACCCTCGACAGCACAACGCATTGTGTCCCAGCCGCTTCTCCGGGGACGGACGAGGAGGTTGCCTTCCTCAGGGACTGGTGGAGCCGTGGGTGATGAGGCTGACCTTCGCTCAACAGCTTCCGTCAGCACCGGTCGTAGTGGATGCGAGATTCAGGCACGACGGATGCTTCTCCGCCACACAACCAGAGCGGGATCGAAGTCCGGAGATGGTGTGCGCGCCTCCTCACGTGGAGCGCCGAAGCGGGCAGGCTTTGACCAAGACCATGAAGGACCATGGCGGAGTGGATTAAACAATTCTCGGAGCGCATTGCGGCCCATGTGCGACCGGCCGATCCCCGTACGCCCATCGGTTGCCACTATTGTCAGGTGGATGACATTTGGGAGCTGACTCTCTTTGTCTCAAGGACAGAGATCTTTGGGGGCGAGTTCGACGGCCGCTCCGTGCCGGGACTCTTCCTGCTCGATTTGATGGGGCTGTTGCTGGAGTTTGATGAGGTGACCGCCTGTGGGTGGCAGCCCTTCCCGATGGATGACCAGGACGATGTGGGGGCGCACGTCTCCATGGAGGGGCGGTATGGCGAGCACCGGCTGTGGGTGCGGATTCCGGCCGTGCAACCGCAAGCCATCGCCGCCGGCTGCGTTGCCAACGTGCTGGGGGAGGAGATCGAACTGCGGTGGTGAGCAGGTTGCTCACCGCACGGCGGGACTGTCATCGGGGAGAGTCGGTGTTCCTCCGACGATGCATTCCATCAGGTCCTCCGCCAGCCGCGTCCGCGGGAAGATGGCCCGCGCCACCTCCAGCCCGATCGGGTCGTCCCCCGTTCGCTGCGGGTCAATGTGCGTGAGGATCAGCTCACCGACTTCTGCCTCCCGCGCCAGCCGCGCCACCGTGGAAGTGCAACTGTGGCCGGTGCGCGCAGCCCACTCCTGGAGGTCGTCGGGGAAGTAGCATTCGTGGATCAGCAGATCGACGCCCCGCACGAACTCGGTGTAACTGCCGTCCACGCACGTGTCAGTGACGTAGGCCAGGGCGCGCGGAGTGCGGTCCGGGGGTTCCGTCCAGTCGAGTCGATAGGCGACCGATTCTCCGGGATGACTGGGCAGGGGGCGATGCGTGAGGACGACTCCGGGAACCGGTTCGATCTGCGCGAGTTCGTCGATCGCCGACCATTCCCCCTCCGGCAACACCGGGAAGATCGAACCGGCAAAGAGATGCTCCCGCACCGCCGCCAGCGTCCGCCGCGTGCCGAGGACCCGCAAGCGCCGGATGTGGCCGGAATGGATCGGCGCCAGCAGATAGGTCAGTCCACAGACGTGATCGAGGTGAGCATGGGTGAGGGCGATGGTGAGGTCTGCCCGTTCCAGCCGTTCGGAAAGTCGGAACAGTCCCGTCCCGGCGTCGAACAGCAGCCCGACCTCAGGAAGCAGCACTCCGGCCGTGTGACGCCGCTGATTCGGGTGGTAGCCGCCGGTCCCCAAAAAGACGACGCGCATGGTTGCCAGGCTCCACGTCCGGGGGGAGTGTTGACAGTCTACGCCATTCCCGGGAGCGTTCTGAAGGCCAGTTCGTTTTGCCGGGCAGGTGTCAACAGTGGACGTCCGCGTGCGGATCACTCCCTCCCCCCTGTTCGCCGTCGCGGATTGCGGTAGACTAGCGGGATGAGCGGGCGGCTGCTCCTGCCAGCGGCCGGCGCGCCGCTCTCCCGATCCTTTGCCCCTTGAGCGGCAGCATCGATGCCCTCTGTGCAACCGTCCGTGCGGAAAGTTCACAGCCCGGCCGCTCCGGAAGATCGGGCCGTTCATCTGTACGGACTGCTGGACGGCGTCCGCCGCCTGAGACTCTTCCAGGGGACCTTACGCCGTCTGCTGCAGTCGCTCGCCGGCTGGCTGGCGCTGGGGCTGGCGATGGTTGCGGCCGATGCGGTGCTGAGTTTCCCGGCGTCTGTCCGCGTGATGCTGAACGGGATCGCCGTGGGAGGAGTGCTGGCGGCGGTGGGGGCCATCGCCTGGGAATGGCGGCGGAACCGGGCGGACGCTCGGCAGGCGGCGCGGCTGGTGGAGTGCCGGTTGGGGCTGACGGACAGCGTGCTGATCAACGCGGTGGAATTTGCCTCCCATCCGCCGCGGGAGGAGAGCGAGCTGCTGCGCCGCCGGACGATCGAACTGGCGGAGGAGCGCGCGCGCCGGCTTTCGACCCTGGAGGTCCTCTCGTTCCGGCCGGTCTGGAACGCGCTCGCATTGGCGGGAGGAGTGGGGGCGATCGTCCTCGCGAGCTGGCTGGCGGCGCCGCGGATGTTCGCGATGGTGCTGCCGCGGTACCTCGATCCCACGGGCGACCATCCGCCGTTCACCCTGGTCACCTTCGACGTGCAGGTCCGTCCGGTCCCGAGCTATTACGGCCGGCCGGCGACCATCACGGCCCTGCTGGGAGGCCCGGAGCGCGTCGAACAGGCGAGCGTCGTCTTCGTGGAGGAGGGGGGCCTCCAGCGCCTGCCGATGTTTCGTCGCGAGGAGTCGACCTTCGTGCTGGAGATCGAGCGGGCGGAGGCTTCCCGGCGCTTTTACATCGACACCCCGCAGGGACGCAGTCCCACCCTCGACTTCACCGTCCTGGAAGTCCCGTTCCTCGAGGACGTGACGATCCGCTACGACTACCCCGAGTACACCGGGTGGGAACCGCGGCAACTCCCCCTCCACGATCGCCATCTGCGAGGCATCGTCGGGACCGAAGTGACCTGGACTGTGCGGGCCAATCTCCCCCTCCAGTCGGGACGGATTGCACTGCATCCCGCCCCGGCTTCCGCGGCGAGTACACCCGCGACCGAGGCACCCGCCGAGGTCTCGGCGACTGCGGGGGAGATCGTGCGGCTGGAACCAACGTCGTCGGACCCGCGGATCGTGCAGGGACGGATGCGATTGACGCGCAGCGGAACGTATTCGCTGACCCTCACCAGTACGAGCGGGGGGGAGAGCCTGGAACCGTTCACCGGCACGGTCACCGTCACTCCCGACAAGACGCCGCGCGTGGCCATCGTGCATCCCCAGCCGCATTTGATCGTCGTCGAGAACTGGAACGTCCCGGTCGTGGTGGAAGCAGTGGACGACGTGGGGTTGTCGCAACTGCGTCTGAGCCGGAGCGTCAACGGGTGGGGGCCGTCGCTGGTGGAACTGCCGATGCAGGCGCTCCGCCCCGGTGTTGCCCGCGGCGAATCGGGCTTTGACCTGGCCGCGCTCGGCGCGCGGGCCGGCGACGTCATCACCTACTATGCCACCGCGGCGGACAATCATCCCGCCCCCCTCCACTACGCCGACAGCCCTCTCGGCGTGATCCAGGTCATCTCCGAGGAGGAGTACCTCCAGTTCGCCCGGCAGCAGTACCAGCTCGATGAACTGGCGGCTGAGCTCCAGGCAATCCGCCAGGAGCTGGACGCCGTGCAGCGCGAACGGGAACGCCTGGGAGAGGAACTGGAGCAGCTTCGCCAGGAGCTGGAACGGGACCCGGACAACCCCACACTGGCGGAAAAGCTGCAACAGACGGAGGAGCAGCTCGCCCGCTACGCCCAGCAGGCCGAATCGCTGGCCAAACAGCTCCAGGAACGGGCGAAACAACTCCCCCTGTATGACCTCGAACAACCCTACACGGACCTGCTCGAGAAACTGGCCCGGCAGTTGACGCAGGAGGCGAACCACGCCGCCGCCGTGGCCCAGGCCCTGCGGAACCTCCGCGAGCAGGGAGCCACTCCCGAGCGCCAGCAGGCGCTCCGCGAAGCGCTGGAACAGATGCGCGATGACGCAGGGCTGCAACAGCAGCACAGGGAGTTCGACGCCGCCCAGCCCGACCTGGAACTCTTCCAGGCGGCCGACCAGATGCTCCAGCAGGTGGAGCGGCTGAAGAGCGTCATCCAGCAGCAGCGCGACCTCGCCACCCGGTTCGCGGAGTTACAGCATCGCGAGTCGCTCTCGCCTGAGGAGCGCCACCGGGCGGACCAGTTCGCCAAGGAACAGGAACTGCTCGAACAGGAGTTGACCGAGCTGACCCGCGAACTGCGGCAGGCTGCCGATGCTGCCCAGGAGCGTCTCCCCCAGATGTGCGCCAGTGCCCGGCGCATCTGTCAGCAGATCGGCGATCTGCAGATCACCGAGGATCAGCGTCAGGCCGCCGCCCAGGCCCGGGAAGGGTCGGGACCGGAGGCCCACCGGCGGGCCCAGTCCGCTGCGGAGAAACTCGATTCGCTGGCTGCCCAGTGCCGCAATTGCTGCAACGCCGGCGAGGTCGCGCAGGGGCTGGACGGCCCGCTGTCGCTGTCGATGGATGCCGTGCAGCGGTCCCTCGATCAACTGGCGCAGGGGCGGAGCATTCCCGGCCTGCCTCGCCCGGGGAGCGGCAGCGGTCAGCAACCGGGGAGCGGCGCCTCCGGTACTTCGGGCTTCAGCGGTCAGCCGGAGGGAGGGAGCGGAGAGTTCCCCCCCTATTGGCGGCCGGGACAGTCCTTCCCCGGCTCGCAGGCCCGGACCCCGATTCTCGGTCCCAGGACACTGGTGGAACAACAGCCTCCGCGACCCGGCGGGCAACTCGGCGCCCGGGAGCGCGGCACCTTCCTGCCGGACGCCGGCGGCGAACCTCTGGGCGATGCGGAGCAGCTCACGCCGGAAGCGCGGAGCCTGCGTCCTTCCGCCGCGGGGAACCTGCGCGGCGTGCCGGTCCCCTATCGCCGCGATGCGGAGTCGTACTTCCGCCGCCTGGCCGAGGACGAAGCGGCACGGTGAGGACGGACGTCGGCCGGCGAGCGAGGCGGCGACCAGGCTCCCCTCATTCCCCGGAGACCGCGGCCTCCCTCGCAGCCCCCTTTGCCGGGGTGACGACCCCGTGGCAGGACGGCTACCCGCCGGCGGGTCGGCGGGGGGGGGCGAACTTGATCTTCTCCAGAAACTTGATCTTGCGGTCTCCCTGGACGAAACCGGTGCAGGCCGAGATCGCTTTGATGACGTACTGGTAGTGCAGGTTGTAGTCGGCGTCGATCTCGACCTCGAGGTCGTCGGAGTAGGTCCCGCCCGAGGAGGCCCAGCCCCGCACGTCGTTGTTGAGCAGGTTGAAGCTGTGCGGCACCTGGGCCCCCAGGCTCTTGTCTCCCACGCGGATGTCCCGCAGGTTGCCGTCGGCGTCGGCCAGCAGGCGGACCTTGTACTCCACCTTCAGTTCCGGCGGGGCCGAGGAGGCCGCCTGCCCGATCGGCATGTTGATGTCGAAGTCCCCTTCCTCCGCCACGATCTTCAGCGTGAGCATGAAGAAGATCAGCAGTTGGAAGACGATGTCGATCATCGACGACATCTGGATTTCCACTTTCGCTTCGTCAGGTCGGTAGCGAATCTTCATCGGCCGGGACTCCGGATGCGGTGGAGTGGGCGCGCCCCCGGGGGCGGCCTACTCCTCGCCCGCCATGGCCTTCAGGGAAAACTTGGAAAAACCCGCCTCCTGGGCCAGCTTGATCAACTCCTGCACCAGCCCGGTGGGGAACTCGGCGTCGGCCCGGATGGCGATGGTCGTCTTGCTCACCTGCTCATCCCCCCCCTGGGCCCGGGCAATCGCCGCCTCCCGGGGGAGCTGGGTCTTGCCGTAGGTCAACACGTCAACCTCCCCGGTTTCGGGGTTCATCACCAACGGCTGGCTGAGAATCCGCCCCTCCGCGTCGCGGATGAAGCCCATGTTGACGGTGATCTCGTACTTGCGGGCCTCCTGCCGCGGCTGTGCCAACTGATCGACGGGGAGCTTGACCCGCTCGTCCGCCTGCTGCTGGTCGAAGTTCGTCACGATCATGAAGAACGCGACGAGCTGGAAGACCAGATCGATCATGGGGGTCATGTCGGCTTCCGCCAACGCCGACCCGCTCCGCTTGATCTTCATGGTTGTCGTCCTCGGAGGAGAGCCGCGACCGGCAGGAGATCGCGCTGATCCGTCTCAGGTTCGGCCGGCCTTTCACCAGCCGGGCTGGTCTGTCATTCCACGGACATCCCTGGGGACACTCCCGCCGTCCCTTACTCCGCCCGCTGGGCGGGGGCGGCGGCCGCGCCGGTCCCCGGCTTGCGGCTGAAGCGGGACATCAACCCTTCGCTCACGATCCCCACCTCCAGCACCAGCCGCGCCATCCGGTTCTTCAGCAGGCTGAAGGCGATCATCGCCGGAATGGCAATCACCAGTCCCGCCAGGGTCGTGACCATGGCCGTGGAGATGCCGGCCGCCAGTTCCTTCGGCTTGGGTGCCGTTTCCGACTGGGCGATGACGGAGAAGGACGAGATCATCCCCTGCACCGTCCCCAGCAACCCCAGCATGGGCGCCACGGAGCCAATCAGGGCGAGGTAACTGATTTTGTGTTCCATCGTCATCGTCTCTTCCTCGCCGACTTCCTGCATCCCTTCAATGGCCTCCTCGTAGCCGCGGTTGAGCCGTCCCAGGCCGGCGGCCAGCACCCGCGCCACAAACGAATCGTCCGCGCGGGCGGCGTCATAGGCCCCCTGGTAGTCCTTGGCCTGGAGCTTCTGCTCGAAGAGTTCGACGAAGGCGGCCGGCAGCAGAGCGTCCCGCCGCAGTTGCAGCAGGTTCATCATGATCACCGCCACCATCACGAACGACAGCAACAGGAAAATGGGTCCCCAGACCCAACCCAGACCCGAGCCGATCATGGCCAACATGCTCGTCTGCTGCACCTGCGGCTGAGCCGGCGTGGGTGCGGGGGTGGCCGGCGGAGCGGCTGCGGGGGGAGGGGCGGACCCTTCCGCCGGCGGCGGCGCCGCCCCCTCCGCGGCCGGGGGGGGGGGGGCATCCTGATAACCCAGGGCCGATCGCGGCCACACCCAGACCGCTCCGGCAATCACCGCCAGAAGCGTGGTCAGGAGTAATTGGGCAGAGGCACGGGAGGTCGCGGCAGGGGTCGATCGCGAAAGCATCGTCATCACATCTCCGGGATGCGCTGGGAGGACCCGTCGGCGTCGGGCGTCGCCGCTCGGACGGGTGCAGGCGGTATGGAACCAGTGGGAGTTCGGATTCTAAGGCGTGGATGTTCGGAATGCCAATCCGCCCCCACGGTCGCTGCGGCGGTGGGGACTCAGGACGCCGGGAGCCGACGGCCGGACGATTCGCGCGAGGGGACCGGCTGGGACTCCCCCTCCGGTTCCACATGCACAAGCGGCTCGACGGTCCCCTGCGCGGAAAACCGGGCGATCACCGTCTCGCTGGCCGAGTGATGGCCGAGGGCGGAGCGGGCGACCTTCCCGCGCGTCAGATTGTGCCAGTAGAACCAGTGACGGTCTCCCACCCGCAGCCGCGAGGCGACCGCCTCGCTCGATGATAAGCGTCGTCCCTCCTCCGCCACGGAGAGAGGGGTCCAGTCCGCCGGGGCCTGGCCATGCCGGTCGGACCAATCCAGCATCAGCACCTGACACACCGAGCCGCGACCGCTCATGGTGCAGAGGAGGTCGTCCCCCGCCGCGTCCAATGCTCCCGGGGCCGAGGTGCCTCGCTGCGGGGGAAGGTGGACAGGAAACACCCGCACGCGGCGGGAGCGAAAGACCAGTTGCAGCTCCCGCGTCAGACCGTCCCGCTCGACTTCCACACCGGCGGCGAGCGGCAACCGCGCGCGGCACTGAACGCTGCGCTGCGGGGGGACTCCGCGCACGGCGTCCATGAGGACGAGCAGCGGCTCCTGCCGCGCCAGAAAGACCTGTCTCACCACCATCATCCCCTCCGCCAGGTCGCAGACCAGTTCCAGGAAGTCGGCTTCGTGATCGCTGTACCAGCAGTCGCACTTCCAACCGCCCGCCAAGGAGAGGGGAGTGTCGTCCAGGGACAGTTCCAGGTCCCACGGTCCGGCCAGCCAGCGTGCTCCGGCCAGCACTCCCTCGAACAGGATTCGTGGACCACTGTGGTCGACCTTGCACAGCGCGGCGTCCCACCCCCAGTCGGTGCGCAACAGCGCCGCGCGGGCGGCGTCCGACTGGGCGGAGGGGATGCTGCGGTTCCGGATGCGCGGCGGCTGGCGCGGTTGTTTCCGCGGTCGGTTCCCTCGGCCTCCCTGTGCCGCGGCGACATCCACCGCGGCGTCGACCAGCCTCCGGGGAGGACTCTGTTTCTTCCAGCCGGTCAACTTCAGGAACATCTGCAGATTCAAGGGGGCGGCAGTGGAATCCGCGGCCAGCACGAGCCCCAGACCCGGCTGAGTCCAGGCTGCCAGCCGCTCCCCCAGGCGACGGAGCCGCTGGAGGTCCTCCTCGTTCCACAGGTCCAGTTCGGCGGAGAGGGCGTCCTGAGTGGCGCGGGTCAGGGCACCCAGCCAGAGGGAGGGGGAAGTCCGCGAGCGGTGCGGCATCCCCTGATCGTCGCAGGCGTTTGCCAGCCACGAGCGCCAGCCCTCTCGCGCGGCGTTCCACCAGGCAATGCTCTCCGTGAGCGGGTGGAACATCACGCTGGCGCGGAGGCGGACTTCATTCAGCAGTTCGAGGGACTCCGTGGCGGCGGTCTCCCCCAGGCACCGTCGGCATTCGACGAGCAGCAGACGCCACAGGCGAAAGCACAGCTCGGGGTCGTTCCCGCGGGACGCGGCGGGAAGCAGCGACAGCCACGCCGCCAGATGCCTCGGTTCGGGTGCGGCCAGGGCGTCGGTCGCGTCCAGCAGCGCGGCGAGGTGGTTCGCCGCGGCGGCGCGCGGTTCCTGCCGGGCGCAGGCGAGCAGGACTTCGCGGGTGAGAAACGCGAGCGTGGCCGACTCGCCGGCCGGAAACAACTCCGCCAGCGACTGCCACAGTCGGCGGGTGCGTTTGCCCGCCGAGGGGCGCGGGACGCCGCGCTTCTGCACCTGCCGGGCGAACCAACCCACGTCCCCTGCACGGGCGGCCTCGGCGAGCGCGCGGGGCGCGGAATCGGTGAACTGCAGACCTGCCAGCAGCGCCGCGGCATTGAGCGTGGGCGAACCTCCGGTCGAAGCGGCGGCGGGCTGAAGGACCGTCATGGAATGCCTGGATCGATTCGCGGAAGGGGAGCCTCGACGTCACGTCACTGGACTCAGGGGAAGACGCCGTCCCCCCGCCTCGCCGTCAGGGGGGAGGAAGCACCGCCGCGACAATCGTCACAATCGATGCCACCGAACGCCCGGCGGAAGCGACGGGAGTCGATCCCCTCCCACGGAAACGGAGGCAGACAGTAGCGACCCCCCGCCGGTCGATCAAATCAAGGCGGTTGACTGCTGTTTGGCGGGGATGGTACGTTCACCATGAATGCCGCGCGCCGCGCGGCGTCTGCCTGAGGGGGAGTTGGTCCGTGTCCGGTGTTCGCCTGGGATTGACGTTCACGCTGCTGGTCGGCGCGGTGCTCGTTGGCCGCACCAGTGCCCAGTCGCTCCTCAACCGTGGATTCGTCAAGACGGTTCCCGCCTACGCCTCCGGCGAAGAACGGAATCGCCAGACGATGCTCCGCGTGATGGAAGTGCAGTTCAAGCCGATGCGGATCATCTGGTTGGACGTAACCGACCCGCGGACCGGCGCCAAGCAGCGGCAGGGGGTGTGGTATCTGGTGTATCGGTGTCTGGTGCGGCCTTCCACCGGCCGCTTGGACGACACCGACACGCGGCCGGTGAACGTGATCGATCCGCCGCCCCGCCCAAGCTACTTCATGCCGGAGTTCCTGCTCACCACGTTCAGTGGTCCTGACTACAAAGTTCCCAGCGCCACGCACCTGGACCAGATTCTGCCGGAGGCGCTGGAACCGATCCGCCGCATCGAGCAGCGTCCCGAGAGTCAGTTCAGCAAGCGGAAGATCGAACATGGCCTGGGCATCATGCAGCCCTTCCCCGACCCCGTCCCCTTCGAGACGCCGGAAGAGGAGCTGGATTGGATCTACGGCGTGGCCACGTGGACCGGTATCGACCCGCGGACGGACTTCTTCGAGGTGACGATGCGGGGCTTCTCCAACTCGTATGAGCTGCGGCCTGATCCGGACGGGGAGCTGCGTCCGTGGTGGCGGGTCATCACCCAGCGCTACATCCTCCGCGGCGACGAGTTCGACCTGAACCAGCGCGAGTTCGAGTTCAACGGCGCGGCGACGTGGGATTTCCAGCCGGATGAAACCAATTGGCGCGACTGGCGGCCGCGTCCGGAAGTGCTGCCGGAGCCGGTGGGGGCAGAGTGAACCGCGGCCGGCGCGTCCGCCCGGACCCGTCCCGGGGCCGCGGAGGCGCCGGTCAGGGAGCTGGCGCGGGACCGACCTGCCACGAGCTTCCGTCCCACGCCCTGACGCGCCGCAAGAACCGGACCACGCCTTCGGCAAAGGCTTGCAACAGGGCTTCCCCTTTGTCAATGGAGGCTGCTGACGGCGAGCCGATGTGGCCGGGGACGGAGCGGTCGCGGGTCGTCCAGCCGCGGTATGCCGGCTCGAAACCATAGTCCGACGGGACGGGGAGGGCGGACCGGTAGTCGCCGACGAGGTGCGGGGCGAGCCGCAGGATCATCGACGTCTCCCATTCGCAGGCATGTCCCATCTGCGATTGCACGAAGTCGTCTCGCAGGGTGGCGGGCGCGGCGAAATCCCAGTAGGTCGCGAACAACAGCAGCAGATCGGAGCGGTTCCGGTAGCGCTGGCGCAGCTCAAACACCGCCTGTTTTCCCGGCGTGATGTTTCCCCCGTGGCCGTTGAGGAACACCAGCCGCCGGAAGCCGTGCTGCAAGAAGTTCTCCGCCAGACCGGAGAGCAGGTCGAGATATAGCCGCGGGGGGGCCGAGAGCGTGCCCGGGAAGTCCAAGTGGTGATCGGAGTTGCCCAGCCACATCAGGGGGGCGACGAGTACGGAGTCGGCGAGAGTCCGCTCAGCGCGGCGGACGACTTCGCCCAGCAGCAGGCTGTCGGTGAAGAGGGGGAGGTGATGTCCGTGCTGTTCCAGAGCTGCCACCGGGAAGACCACGGGGGTCTCCCTGGGGAGGGTTTGGACGCGCGGCCAGGGGAGATCGGCAAGGTACATGGGTGCGAGAGGGGGGAGGGGGACGGGGAGGAATTCCATTGCGGAGGCAGGTCCGGGAGTGTCGGCGGACCTGCCGCCGCTGCAGTATGACCGACGCGGGAAGGGATTGACGAGTCTCCCCGCGTGGGAGTCGCCGGCTCCCCGGCCGCATCCGACCCCGCCGGGGGGCGGAGACACAGGGCCTTCGCCTTGTTCCTACTGGAGAGAGATCGCTGTCTTGGAGGGCCGATCAGGCACGGCTGGCAAGCCAGCCGGCGATCAGGGGGTGATCGCCCAGCTTGAACACAGCGATCGCCCTGGGCAAAGACACCTCCGATGTTTCCTAGGGTGGTCGCATCTCTGTATACTGCAAAAGCCGCGAACATTCGGCAGGGAGACGAGGTAGATGGATGGACCTGCCGGTACACGCGCGGGCTGGTGAGGGTCTGTGTCCCCCCCGGATGGGATGTCGGACGGCCGGTGCGACTCAACCCTCGTTGAGGCATGACCATGCGTTTCCTGCTCCTCCTGCTTCTGACCTGCGGTCTGGGTATCCTCGTGATGCCGCAACCCGGCTACTCGCAAACCGCCGAGCAACGCAGGGAGATCTCCGACCTCAAGCGAGAGGTCACGGCGATTGCCGGTCTGGTCCGCAAGAAGCAGTTCGCGGAAGCCAAGGCGGGGTATGACGCGGCGGAGCAGAAGCTCACCGAGCTGGCGCAGGCGCTGGGGGTGGAGCCGTCGGACCGCAAGCTGCTGGGAATTGAGGCGCTGATCGAGAAGGGGCGGGAGTCGCTGGAGATCGCGCAGGCGCGGGCGGAAGGGCGCGAACCGCGTCTGGGTCCCAGCTTCGCCGGCGAGATCGCCCCGCTCATCCAGGCGGAGTGCGTGAACTGTCACGGCGGGGCCAATCCCCGGGCGAACCTGGACCTGTCCACGTTCGCGGGGTGGAAGCGCGGGGGGCGGAGCGGCCCGCTGCTGGTGCCGGGGAATCCCGCGCGGAGCCTGCTGCTGGCCAAACTGACGCTGCCCGATCCTCAGCGGCGGATGCCGGCCAATCGTCCTCCGCTCTCGGCCGAGAACATTCGCCTGATCGCCAAATGGGTCGAAGCGGGGGCGCGCTTCGACGGCGAGAGCGACACGACGCCGCTGGCGGACCTCCGGCCTCCCGGGTCGCCGCAGGTCGAGGTGGTCATTCCGCGACCGAAGGGGAACGAGACCGTCTCCTTCACCCGCGACATTGCGCCGTTCATGGCGAACCTGTGCGTCCGCTGTCACAACAGCAACCGCAAATCGGGCGGACTGTCGCTGGAGACCTTCTACGACATGATGAAGGGGGGCGACAGCGGCCCGGTGGTGCTGCCGGGGAACGTCGAGGGGAGCCGGCTGTTCCGCCTCACCGGCGGACTCGAAAACCCCCGCATGCCGAACGACCCGCAGTCGCGCATCACGCGCAAGAATTACGAAGACCTGAAGAAGTGGTTCGAGGAAGGGAACGCCTTCGACGGCGACGATCCGCGCACGCCGCTGCGGACGTATGCGATGGCCAATACCGAGTCGGCCGCCGACCGGTTCGCGCGCATGTCCGCGGAGGAGTTCAACAGCTTCCGCATCGAGCGGACCGAATCGCAATGGAAGCGGGCCGTCCCGGGCGAGTCCTTCAACACCTATCAGACCGACGAGTTCTACCTCATCGGCAACGTCTCTCCCCAGCGGTTGCAGCAGGTCGACCAGTGGGCGCAGGACCACCTGAAAACCCTCAAGCAGACCTTCAGTGGCGGCGGCGGGCCTGCCTGGAAAGGGCGGCTGGCGATCTTCGTGTTCAAGGACCGCTTCGGCTACGACGAGTTCAACCAGGTGGTCAACAACCGCCGCGCCCCGCGGGAGATGATCGCCCACGCCGTCGTTACTCCTACCTATGAGGACGCCTACGTCTGCCTCCAGGACGTCGGCGATGAGGCGACTCACGAGACGGGGGGCTTGCAGGTGAGCCTGCTGGAACACCTGACCGCGGCCTATCTCCAGCGGGAGGGGGCCAGCCTTCCCGACTGGCTCGTGCGGGGAACCGGTCTGGCCATGGCCCAGAGCGTTTTGCGGAACAACGTCTATCTCCGGGAACTGGAGACTGCGGCGGGACAGACCGTCAAGACGGTCCTCAATCCGGCGGACGTCTTCGCGGATGGCACCTTCTCCCCCGCCATGACCGGCGCCGTCGGGTTCGCCCTCGTCAAATACATGCTCAACAACGGCGGGGGTGCGAAGTTCGGCAACTTTGTGAAGGCCCTGCGGGACGGTCGTTCGGCCGCGGAGGCGGTCCGGGCCGTCTACAACGCCGACCTGGCCGCCCTCGGCCGCGACTTTATGCGGGCCGTGGCGCGTTGACGGCGGGTGCCGCACACCGATGGACCATGTTCTGATCGCCGGCGGCGGGGTGATCGGCCTGACGATCGCGCGCGAGCTGGCCGTCACGGGCTTTCGTGTCACGCTGCTGGACCGCCAGTCCTGCGGGCGCGAGGCCTCGTGGGCGGGCGCCGGCATCCTTCCCCCCGCCTGTCCCGGTCCCGGCGACGATCCCCTGGCGCGGCTCACCGCCGCGGCTCAGGACCTCTGGCCGGTACTCTCCGAAGAACTCCGGGAGACCACCGGCCTCGACAACGGGTTTCGCCGCTGTGGTGGAGTGCTGCTCCCTCCTCACGCGGTCGACGTCCCGGAACTCACCTTCCGCCCCGCCGCAGCGACGCAGTGGGAAGAGGAGTCCGCCGCCTGGGAGACCTCCGGCACGCGGGTCGAACGCCTGGACGCCCGACGACTCCGGGAGCTTGAACCACAGCTCAGTCCGCACCTGACGGAGGGTCTGTTTCTCCCCGACCTGTGCCAGGTGCGCAATCCCTGGCACCTGCGGGCGCTGGCGGCGGATTGCCGGCGTCTGGGGGTGCGGATCGTCGAGGGGATCGAGGTGGAGCGAGTCTGGCGAGAGGGGGGGAACGTCCGGGGAGTGGAGACCGCCGATGGGCGCTGGGAAGCCGACCGGGTGGTGATTGCCTGTGGGGCGTGGTCGCAGCGGCTGCTCCCCCCCGAACTCGGTCCCCCTCCCGTCATCGAACCTGTCCGCGGTCAGATCGTGCTGCTGCGTTCCCCGACGCCGGTGCTCACCCGTGTGGTCGAATGCGGCCATCGGTATCTCGTCCCGCGGGAGGACGGCCGCGTGCTGGTCGGCTCGACCGAGGAACGGGTGGGATTCGACAAACGGACCACTCCGGAGGGAGTGGCCGGCCTGCGCGAGTTCGCCGGACAGCTTGTTCCGGCGCTGCGTGCTGCGGAGCAGGAACAGGCCTGGGCCGGTCTGCGGCCTGAGGCGCGGCGCGGTCGGCCGATCATCGGGCCGGTTCCGGGCAACGAAGGTTTCTATGTGGCGGCCGGGCACTTCCGCTCCGGGCTGCTCCTTTCGCCGGTGACGGCCCGCATCATTCGCGCCCAGGTCTGCGGCGAGAGGGACGAGCTGGCCTCCACCTTCGCTCCCCAATGACGACGGGGCCGGATGCTCCCGCTCACCGTCCGGCGGCGTCCACCAGACCCCAGCGGGCGGTGACACCGCTTGTGACGCCCGTCCGTTGTCGTTGCGCGCTGGTGGGGAAGGGGGGCGGCTCTCCTTCTCCCGTCGAGTCGATGTCGGTGGGGGCCAGTGGGACTCCCCGCGCGCCCGGCGGAGGAGGCGGCGGGACGTCGTCCGCGGTTTCGGCGGCGGGGCCGTTCTGTGTTCCTGCGGTGGTCGAGTGGCTCTCCAGCGGGGCGGTCGTCAATGTGTCCGGATCGACCAGTGAAACACGGGTGCGGCCTGCACCGCGACCTTCCGGAGCGGGCGGGCGATAGCGAACGCTCTCCGGCGGCGAGGACGGGGCCGGCAGCTCGGGGGGCGCCGCTTCCAGCCCCGGGTCGGCAGGCGAGGAAGCGGGGACGAGCGGCTGAGCCGGCTCGCTCGCCGGAGTACCGCCGGGTGTCGTCGGGGATTCTTCCTCGGCGATCTTCACACTGGAGTATTCAAACAGCGACCCCTTCTCCAGGTGGACGTTCTTGATCGCCAGGGCATACTCGGTGCGGGCCAGGTAATACTGTGACTGGGCCTCGGTCAGCCGCCGCTGGGCGTCCAGCACCTGCTCCAGATTCACCGGGAGTCCCGCTTGCCGATTGGCGTCGAGGGCTTCCACGGCGTCCTTGGCGGCCAGATAGCGGTTGAGATTGGTCTGACACAGCCGCCAGGCGCGATCGACCTCCGCCACCATGTTGCTCAGATCGTGGAGCACCTGCCGCTCCTGTTCCCGCAGGACGGCGCGGTCGCGGGAGAGCTGGAGTTCGGCGTTCTGCACGGCGGCATGACCCTGCCGGAAGCCGAACGGCATGTTGAACTGCACCCCCAGCTCCCATTCCTGGAACTCGGAGGAGAGGAGTTCACCGTAGGCGGAGCGAAGTCCGTCGCGGCGGTCCGGTCCCGCCAGGTTGTGTCCCAATCCCCGCAGGCGGTAGCGGCCGTACAGGTCGAGTTGCGGCTGGAGGAAGTTCCGCGCGGCGATGAGTTCCATCTCCCGGCGGCGGACCAGCAGCCGCTGCCGCTGCAATTCCGGTCGTCGCGCGAGCGCCTCGCCGGCGAGGGAGGACCAGTCGAAGACGACGGGGGCCAGTTCGGGGTCGTCCGCTGGCCGCAGGATGCGGACGTCGTTGACGGGCAGGCCGATCAGAAATCGCAGGCGGCGTTCCGCGGCCTGCACGCCGTTGACGCCCCGGAAGGCGCCGCCGGTGGCGCCGTTGCGGTTCTGCGTCCGTTGCGTCACCCGGCCGGCGATGGCGTCTTCCAGTTCCGCCTGAAACCGGAAGAACTGTTCGCGGGAGAGGGCTTCGGCCACTCCGCCGCGGCGATCGGCCGCCTTCTCGGCTTCATAGGCCTGCCAGATCGTCCGCGCCCGCTCCAGGGCCAGTTGCTTGGCATCCAGGTCCCGATAGGCGTAGTACAGGTCCCAATAAGCGTTGATGACGTCGCTCAGATAATTCCGCACCGCCAGGTTGAAGTCGGCGGCTGTCATGTCCGCGTTGACCTTGGCGATGAGCACGCCATTGGAGACGCCGGGCGTCCCTCCCGGTCCGGCGATGCGGTTGTAAGTGATGCCCGCCCCCCGCAGCAGCGGCTGGCGAACTTCCCCTTCCCACTGCGTCTGCCAGGCGCTTCCGAAGATGTTCCCCGGAGCGTTGTTGTTGTCGTAATCGGTGAGGTTCCGGAGGGCGAACTGGGAGCCTGTGGCGCTGTACTTGCTGATTTCGGCGATGTAGTCATGCCGCTCCTGCTGGAAGAAGTTCGCCCCGCCCCCCAGGAACCGGTTGTTGAAGACCCGGTGATTGTCCTGGAACGTGGCCAGCAGGTTCAGTTGGGCGTCAAACGCCGAGAGGGCCGCCTCCATGCCAAACCGCGGGTCGGTCTGCTGCAAGGGGCGTGTGTATTGCGTCGCCACCACCTGCGGCGCCGACAGCAATGTCCCCCCCAGGTCGCGGAGCACCTGCGAATTGGCCATCGCGTGGGCAATCACCTCCTCGAGCGTGACGTCCCAATACTCCGGTTCCCCCTTCTGTTCGACGGTCCGCAGCGTCACCGGCTGGATCAGCGGGTCTTCGATCGGTCCGGGAGGAGCGCCGGCGTCCACACTGGCCGAAACGCGGTCGACCCAGGTCGTGTCCTGGCCGATCGTCTCCGCGTAGAAGTTGTAGGTCCGGCACCCCACGGCGAGCGCCAGCGCAACCCCCAAGAGCATCAGCCGGGAACCCCCCCGCCGCCTGGCGGCAAGAGTTTCCTGAGCCGGTTGTCGACGACGGCGGTGTCCTCGCTCCGTCTTCAAGCCCGTGGTCCGGATGCCTGTCCCTGTCCCGGAGGGACCGCTGGCGGCGCACGCGCAACGGCGGCGACCCCGCGGTGCAGCGGTCAACCATCGAATTGATCGGACTGCCAGCATTCCCTTGCGGAATGAAATCGGTCAGATTCATGGGGGAAAGTCCGCGCTCTTCGGCGACCGGCAATTCCCGCCGTCAGAGCCTCCGGCCGCGTCAGGGCCGCCTCGGGCGCGCCCCTCCGGTCGGGGCGGCACACATCCCACCTTCGTTCCGGCATGTCCTACCCACCCCCTGAGGCGACCGACCGCAGCGCTGCCGCGGCCCTCAATCCGGCCGAGGCGATCGAAGCGCTGCTGGCGCGGTTGGAGACGGCCGCCCGCGAGGACCGCACGCCGGCCGAGTTCTACGAGCCGCTGGTGCGCGAAATGGTCGCGGCCCTGGGAGGGACATCCGGGGCCGCCTGGGTCGAAACGGACCAGGGGCTGGTCTGCCTGGCGCGGGTGGGACCGGCCGGCCCTTCTCAGTCCCCCGCCCTCAGTCCCGAGAGTGAGCGGCCGCTGGCCGCCGCGGTCCTCACCGGCGGCGCTCCCTGCCTGTTGGACCCCGGGGCGGCGTTCCCAGAAACCGACCTGCGGAACGAATCCGCCGGCGTGCAGTGTCTGGTCCCCCGCACCGCCGAGGGAGTTCCGGGAGTTGTGCTGCGCGTGGAACTTCGCCCGCAGGCGCCGCTGTATCTCCGCGAAACCGCCGGCGGGCTGCTGGCGGCGGCGGCCGACATCGCCCTGATTTTCCAGTCGCACCGCCGCTTGCGGGAGCTGCATCGTCAGGACGCCCTGTGGCGCGAACTCGCTGTCGCCATCCGTGAAATGCACGCGGCCCGAACGGTGAGCGCGTCCGCCCAGGTCGTGGCCCGTGAGGTGCGACGGCTGTTACCGGCCGATCGCGTCAGCGTGCTGCTGGTCCGCGGCAACCGCTGCCGACTAGCGGCCGTCAGTTCCGACACCGAACCGGATCACCGCGCGCGTCAGGTCCGCCTGCTCGAACGTGTGGCCCGGGAGGCGGTCCAGAGCGGCCGGAGTTTCGAGGTTGCCGTCGGCACCGGAATCAATCCTCTCCGCGTCGCGGAATCGATGGACGACTACCTTGACGAAACCCAGGTCCGCGCCGTTCGCTGTGAACTCCTGACGCCTCCGGTCCCTCCGGACAGCGCGGCCTCGTCCGACGGCCGGCCGATCGCTGTCCTCGTCTGTGATGCCTATACCGCTCGGGAGACGGAGGAGTGGCGCAATCGTCTGCCGCTCCTCACGCCGCACTGCGCCCAGGCCCTGCAGGGGGCGCTGGAGAAGGAGTCTCGCGGCTGGCGGCGGTGGCTGACGCCGTGGCGGTGGTGGTCCCGTGCGGCCGCGTGGGGGTTGGTGCTGGCCGTGGTGGTCGGAGCGCTCGTCGCCCTCACGGTGCTCCCTGCCGAGCTGACGATCGAAGTCCCGGGCCGACTGATGCCGGTCCACCGCCGCGGGGTGTTCGCCCCCGCGGACGCCATTGTCGCCGAAGTGCTGGTGCGCGATGAAGAGCGCGTCCACGCCGGGCAACCACTGGTGAGATTGATCGATCCCGATCTCGAACTGGAGGCGAGTCGGCTGCAAGGGGAGCTGCAAACCGCCCTCGCGCGGCTGGACGCCGTGCAGGCGCGACGCAAGCTCAGACTCCAGGACCGCTCGGTCGACGCCTCTCTCCTCTCCATCGAACAGGAGGAACTCAAGGCGACGATTGACGGACTGCGGCAACAGCTTGAGGTGGTTCGTCAGCGGCGGGAGCAGTTGACGATCCTCAGCCCGCTCGCCGGCCGCGTCGCGCGGTGGAACCTTCAGCAGATGCTCCACTCGCTGCCGGTGCGGCACGGCCAGAACTTGATGGACGTGTACGATCCGGAGGGACCGTGGCAACTGGAACTGGACGTTCCGGACGACGTGTCGGGGTATGTGCGGCTGGTGGCCGCCGGCGGCCCGCCCCGCGTCGAGTTCGTGTTGCAGACCGATCCGGCTCGCGTCCATGCCGCCGTGCTGGATGAACTGGGGGACGCCACCGAACTGAATGCCGATCACGAATTGACCGTCCGCGGGATCGTGAAGCTCCCCTCGGGACTGATCGACGATCCCCGCCGGGGGGCCACCGTGCAGGGAAAAATCTATTGCGGCCGCCGCTCCCTCGGATTCGTCTGGTTCCGGGAACTGATCGAGTTTGTGCAGCGACGCATTCTGTTCTGAGGCTCCTCTGAGTCTCTGCGTCGGGACTTTACGGCCGCGGCGCGCGGATGGTCTGTGCGTCCGTGGCGGTCGGGCAGGGCCTTCGCCTTGTTCATACTGGAGGGAGATCGCCGTCCTTTGAGGACCGATCAGGCACGGCTGGCAAGCCAGCCGGCGAACAGGCGGTGATCGGCAATCTTGAACACAGCGATCGCCCTGCGGCGACGAGCGGATGGTCTGTGCGACTGCGGCGGCATCCGCTATCGTACCAGCGGAGGTGGATGCATGAGATACCTGGCTGGTCTTCTGTGCGCGCTGTGGTGCGTCACGGGAGTGGGAGCGAACGAACCGCAGAGCTTCTCCCCCGAGGACCTGGAGTTCTTCGAGAAGCAGGTTCGCCCCCTGCTGGTCGATCGCTGCCACAAATGCCACGGTCCGGAGGAGCAGAAGGGGAAGCTGCGACTCGATTCGCGGGCCGGCGTCCTCGCCGGCGGAGAGAGTGGTCCCGCCGTGATCCCTGGCAAACCTGCGGAGAGCGAACTCATCCGGGCGGTCAGCTACGACCCCGCCGGGTACCAGATGCCTCCCGACGGCAAGCTCCCGGAGGCGGAGATTGCCATCCTCCGTCGGTGGGTCGAACGGGGAGTTCCGTGGCCGCCGGAATCGGATGCGGCAGCAGGCCCCTCCGTGTCCAACTGGACCGAAGAGTTTGAGCGGCGCAGGCGGCACTGGTCCTTTCAGCCGCTGGTGCGGCCGCCGGTCCCGGACGTGCAGGATGCCGGCTGGTGCCGCAATCCCATCGATCGCTTCCTGCTCGCCAGACAGGAAGCGGCGGGACTCCCCCACGCCGATGAGGCTGATCGCCGGACATGGCTGCGGCGAGTGTCGTTCGACGTGCTGGGCCTGGCGCCGACGCCGGCCGAGATCGCGGCCTTTCTCCAGGACGAGGCGGCCGGCGCGCAGGAGCGGGTCATCGACCGCCTGCTCGCCTCCCCGCACTTCGGCGAGCGCTGGGGTCGCCACTGGCTGGACCTCGTCCGTTATGCCGAGTCCCGCGGGCACGAGTTCGACTACGACGTCCCCAATCCCTGGCACTACCGCGATTACGTGATCCGCGCCTTCAACGACGACGTCCCCTACAACCGCTTTGTCGTCGAGCATGTCGCGGGAGATTTGTTGAAGGTCGAGTCCCCCGTGTCCCGTGAGGAGCAGGACCGGCACTCCTCTCACCTGCCTCCGGGCGGCCTCCCCGCAGCTCTCAACTCCGCGCGGCTGGACCCCGTCACGGGGGCGAATCTGTCGATCGTCGCCACGGGGTTCTGGTTCTTTGGCGAGTGGGTGCACTCGCCGGTCGATATCCGGCAGGAGGAGGCGGACCGGTTCGAGAACATGATCGACGTCTACTCCAAGACGTTCCTGGGGCTGACCGTCGCCTGTGCCCGTTGCCACGATCACAAGTTCGATCCCATTCCGCAGAGCGATTTCTATGCCTTGCAGGGGTACTTGCAGAGTTCTTCCTACCATCAGGTCCGCTTTGAGACGCAGGCCCAGGAACGGGTCGTGGCAGACAAGCTGGCGGACTTGGAGCGACAGGCGGTGCGGGAACTGCTCCCGCTGTATGCCGAAGCCGCTGCTCCCACCGTCGAGCGGCTCGATCACCATCTGCTGGCGGCTGTCGAGGCGCTCCGCGCTGCCGCGGCCGGGTTGGACCGATCCTCCCGTCAACTGCCGCAGCCGGTGCTGGACCGCGCGGAGCAACTGGCGTCCGAGCGGAAACTGGATTCCCGCACGCTCCGGAACTGGATCGAGCACCTTGGACAGGCGGCGGACGACCCCCGCGATCCCTTTCACCTCTGGGGACAACTGGCGACCGGTCGGCTCACGGATGTGGCAGCCCTCCAGGCGCGGCTGGCCGGCGCGGTGACGCCGGAGGAGGAGGTCGCGTGGTATGAGCAGGCCCTGGCAGAGGGGAGAGTCCTCGACTTGAAGGCGTTCCGCGCGGACGGTGCGGCCTTCCTCCCTCGCCCCGCCGCCGAGGCGACGGCGCTCCTGACGACCGACGCGGAACAACCCCTGAGCCGCATCGAAGAGGGGGGCTTCATCGAGTACCTCCCCGAACTGGGGGAACTCCCCTTGGCGACCGGCGTCATGCACGATCCTGGCAAGCTGGCCCCCCTGCAGCGCGGCGGCCGCACCCTCCGCACGCCAACCTTCGAGATCACCGCCCACAAAATCTGTTGTGAGATTCGCGGCGGCTGTCACACCTACGTCGTGGTGGATTCGCACGCTCTCATCAACGGCCCGCTGCATGGATCGCTGGTCAAAGAACATCCGCAACCCCCGCAGGGGGGGGACGAGTGGCGGTGGATTGAGCACGACGTCTCGCGGTACCAGGGACACCGGGCCCATCTGGAGTTCATCCCCCGCCGTGGGGAACCGTTCGCCGTCCGGGAGGTGCTGCTGGCCGACTCGCTCCCGCCGCAGGGGGCGTTTCAGCCCGACCTCGGTCCGTGGGTGACGTTCCCTCCGCCGGCCTCTCCCGAGGCGCTGGCCCAATGCTATCGCGACCGCTGGCGAACCATTCCGGTCTGCATCGGCTGGTACCTCTCTCCGGGACGCTCCGGCGTCTGCGATCTGGAGACGACGGAATGGGCGCGGCGGCATCCGCAACTGTTCGGCCTCGACGCGCTCGCAGCCCGGCAGCGCTTCGCCAAGGTCGCTGCACCGCTGATCGAGAAACGGGTTGCGCTCCTCAAGCAGCTCCAGAGCGGCTCCGCGCTGGCCCCCGTCATGCTCGACGGCTCCGGCGAGGACGAGTACCTGTTCATCCGCGGCAATTGGAAGAAGCGCGGCGATGTCATTCCGCGGCGGTTCCTGTCCGCCTTCCTGCCCGCCGATGGCCCTATCTTCACGCCCGCCGATGGCATCGTCTTCACGCCCGCCGATGGCATCGGCGGGTCCCCCCACGGCAGCGGACGGCTGGAGCTCGCCCTGCAAATGGTCGACCCGCGGCAAACGCCGATCCTCCCACGGGTGATCGTCAATCGCATCTGGCAGCACTACTTCGGCCGCGGCCTCGTCCCCACGCCGGACGACTTCGGCCACCTCGGCCTCCCCCCCACGCATCCGGAACTCCTCGACTGGCTTGCCTGCGAACTGGTGGACCACGGTTGGTCCCTCAAGCACATCCATCGGTTGATCCTCACGTCCAGCGCTTACCGCATGGCGAGCGAGTGGCGGGTTGAACACGGGGCAGAGGGAGACGAGCAGCCCCAGCTGACCGTCGCCGGGGAACTCGCAACTCCCGGCGCTCCCCTCGCTCAGGATCCCGGGAATTCGCTGCTCTGGCGGATGAACGTCAAACGGCTCGAGGGGGAGATCATCCGCGACGCCTTGCTGCAACTCTCCGGCCGGCTGGATGCGACCCTGTACGGACCAAGCGTCCCGGTGCATCTCACGTCGTTTCTGGAGGGCCGCGGGAGGCCCGGAGAGTCTGGTCCGGTCGACGGCCGCGGCCGCCGCAGCCTGTATATCGCCGTCCGCCGCAACTTCCCCGAACCCTTCTTTCAGGCGTTTGATTTTCCGAACCCGCACTCCTGCATCGGTCGGCGAAACGTCTCCAACGTCCCCGCGCAGGCGCTGGCGCTGATGAACAACCCGCTGGTGCTGGAACAGGCGCAGCTTTGCGGACGGCGACTGTACTCCGATGTTCCCGGCGACGTGGCGGCCCGGATCACGCGCCTGTACGAGCTCGCCTTCAGCCGCCCACCGACCGAGGACGAACGCCGCGCGGCCGCGGAGTTCCTGGCCGCGCAGGCGGCCGAGCTGGGCGTGGAGACTGATGACCCGCGCGTGTGGGCCGACTACGTGCACGTCCTCGTGAATGCCAAGGAGTTCATCTTCCTCCGCTGACGTGCTCCGTCGCGGTGCGGTCCATGCCGACCACGGCCGCGGCGCCGCTAGCCGGCCGCGTCGCGCCAGGTCTCCAGAAGGAGCAGTTGCATCTCCGTCCACTGGATGTGTCGGGCGCACACGGCCAGCGGACTCTCCTCGTCTCTGGCTGCTTCGCTGCACAGGTCGACGAAGGCCAGCGGGTCCCACTCGCCTCCGGGGAGGACCCGCCTCGACCACGCCTGCGCCTGGTCCGCCGGGGAGTTCTGCAGAAGCTCGCCGGCCGTCGACGCCAGCCTCGCGAAAACCGGATGCCGGCCGACGCGGCGGAACCAGTATTTCGAGTTGCCGTAGTCCGGCTCGCGACGATGCATGATGGCGTGCCAATAGTCCCCCGCCCGGTTCCGTCCCTCCCCCTCGATGCGTTGCGACTGGGCGTGCGAGGCGTCGAGAAAGTCGTGGATCTGCAGCAGTCCCGCCGTGAGGGCGACGGCGTCGGTCCGCGATGCCGGGCGAGGAAGCGCGGTCTGCACGGCCCGCGGGATCAGCCGCTCCAGCCAGCGCAGACTCGCTGCCGGCGCGGGAGGTGCCAGTCGCGGCAGGCTCGCCGGGGTCGATCCAGCAGCGTCGCCGGTCCCTGCCGGCAAGGTCCTCCAGGTGACCGCCGTCCCTGACAGCGCCGCCTCCGCCGCCAGCTCCCACAGCGAGCCGGGAGCCGTGGCCGGCAGCACGTCCCTCGGCACCATCAGGCAATCCTCGAAGGACCACTGCGACGTGAGCACTGCGAGCGGCGCCGGAAGTGCGCCCCGCAGTTCGTCTGGCAGCGGGTCGGCGGACGTCGCCTTCAGGATCACGATTCCGGCGTCAGAGAGCGCCGGCAGTCCGCTGGCGGCGATCTGATCGAGTCGCCGCTGCGACGCCCCCAGAAGCAACCGTTCCGACGACGACCTCGACCACTCCGCCATCGGAAGCGGAGCGGCGGACGACACGTGAACCACGCTGATCTCTGGCAACATGGGTTCTTCCCCGCGGCGTGCGATGCTGTGAGGAGGATACCGCGCACAACCCGGTCGTGAGACCCAACTCGGCATCCGGGGCGCCTCCGTGGTTCCATGGTCGGTTGCGCCACAGGCGAACGGATCGGCGGCGAGACGGACGGTCTGACGGGGGCAACCAGTCGTTGCAAACCTCCGGTGAACGGTCCCCTGCGCCTGCCGCAGCATCTCCTCCCTCCTGCCGGATGGCCGGAGTGATTAACCTGTGCAGGTCCCTCCTCTGCGAGAGCACTCATGCCGCTGGACCCTGAGGCTGCCCGATTCCTCGAACAGGTGCGCAGGGCCGCCGCGCCGCCGATCTGGGAACAGAGGCTGGCGGAGGCACGGGCGGCGGTTCTGCCGGTTCCCGGACCGCCGGAGGAAGTGGGCCGCGTGGTGAACGAAGCCTGTCCCGGACCGGCCGGCGAGCTTCCCCTGCGGCGGTACGAGCCGGCGGACACGGCGCTGGGGACGCTGGTATTCTTCCACGGCGGCGGATGGGTCACGGGGAACCTCGACACACACGACGCCCTCTGCCGGCGCATCTGCCGCGAGGCGGAGGCGCGGGTGGTTGCCGTCGATTACCGTCTGGCGCCGGAGCACCCTTTTCCCGCCGCGGCAGACGACGCGTTCGCCGCCCTCGCCTGGGCGGCCGGCCGGTTCCGCGGAGCGCCGCTGGGGGTCATTGGCGACAGTGCCGGCGGCAACCTCGCCGCGGCCGCAACGCTGAGGGCTCGCGACCACGGATTGCCTCCGCTGCACGCGCAGGTCCTCATCTACCCCATCACCGACTGCGGCTGCGAGACCCGCTCTTACTTCGAGAATGCGGAGGGGTACTTCCTGACCCGCGACCTGATGCGGTGGTTCTGGGACCAGTACGCACCGCGGCCGGAGCAACGGGAGCATCCGTACGCCTCCGTCCTGCGGGCCGGGGATCATCGCGGCCTCCCGGCGGCGCTGATCGTCACCGCGGAGTACGACGTCCTCCGCGACGAGGGGACCGCCTACGCGCAAGCGCTCCGCGCCGCCGGCGTCCCCGTCGAACACCTCGCCTGCACCGGCATGATCCACGCCTTCGTCCGCCGGCTGCACGACTTTACTCGCGCCGGAGAAGTCTGTCGGCGGATTGGTCGCTTCGTCCGGGGGAGGTTCGGCACCGGCTGAGTCCGGCCGCTCGCGACTCGGCACTCATGCGGCGGTGAGACCGGCCGCTCCCGCGTGCTGGGCGACCTCCGGTCGAGCCCCGGTCCGCTGGAGTCGCCACGCCAGCAACAGGCCGCCCCCCAGCATCACCAGGCTGAGGAGCTGGGAAATGGTCAGTCCGGTCCCCAACTGACCGAGTTCGTCGCCACGGAGGAACTCGATGAAAAACCGCGTGATGGGGTAGAGGATCATCCCCAGGGCGAACGCCTGGCCGGTGCGAGCGCGGAACGGATAGTACGCATAGGTCACCAGGGCCAGCAGCAGGCCGTCGATGGCGCTGTAGATCTGGGTCGGGTGCAGCGGCATGGTGGCAGTCGCCTGTCGCGAGAGGAAACCCCGCGCCTCCAGCGCCTGAAAGGCGGCGCTCTCCGGACCGAAGGTCACGCTCCACGGCAGCGTGCAGGGGTCGCCGTAACAGCAGCCGTACATCAGGCAGCCGATGCGTCCCAGCGCCACCGCCAGAAAGATCGACGGCGTCAGCAGGTCGAGATAGGCGAGAGCCGGGACCGCGTGGAGACGGCAATACGTGAAGAAACCGACTGCCCCCCCCAGCATCGCACCGATCAGCACCAGCCCGCCGTTGGACAGGTTGATGGCCGCCAGCACGACGCCGGCTGTTCCTTCCGCGTGGGCGAACACCTGCTCCCTGTATTGCAGCAGGTAAAAGGTTCTCCCCCCCACCACGCCGCACAGCAGCGTCCAGAACATCAGGTCGAAGACCTGGGAGAGGTCATAACCGGCGCGGATCGCCCGCCGCTCGCCCACCCACCAGGCGGTCAAAAATCCCAGCAGGACAAAAAAGCCGTAACCGAAGATCGGCAGGGAAGTGATCGGCTGCGGTGTGAGGGCTGCCGGTCCGGTGGCAGGCGCTGCGGAATCAGGGGTGGGAAACCAGCGGCCCAGAGGCTCCGGCAGTCGGGGTGCTCCGACGGTGACCACCAGCAAAAGCAGTCCCCAGGCCGCGAGCATCCACCGGTCCTCGACGGTCCATGGCCACCCGCGACGCAGCAGCCGCCACGCCAGCACGACGCCCATGAGGATCGCCAGAAACAGCGCGATCCCGATCCCCGGGACTCCCCGGACGTCGTTCGCCCAGGGTTGCCAGGGGTGATCGAGCAGCAGACGGATCAACACAGGTCTCAACGGGAAAACTCCTGGCGGTGTGGAGAGTAAACGTGCCGCGCAACGAGGCGTCGGAAGGGAGCGGTCGGTGGTCGTGCGGGCAGGTGAGCACCGATCCGCCCCCGCGTCAGGTCTCCAGTTCGATGGTGCGATTGTCGATCAACCGCGTCGTCCCGACCCGGGCCGCCACGAGGGCGGTCATCCGCGGCTGCGGGCGGGGGAGCGGCTCGAGGGTCTCGGCATCGACGATGACGGCATAGTCCGTGACCACGCCGGGCCGGGCGTCCAGCAGCTTCCGCATCTCAGCCTCAATCGCGGCGATGTCCTGAGTCCCGCTCCGGAGCCGGCTCTCCGCCAGGGCCAGGCTCTCCGAGAGGACCAGGGCCGAGGTCCGTTCCTGCGGGCTGAGGTAGACGTTGCGGCTGCTCAGGGCCAGGCCGTCCGTCTCCCGCACCGTGGGGCACGTGACGATTTCCACCGGCACGTTGAGATCGCGGACCATCCGGCGAATCACCAGTTGTTGTTGATAGTCCTTGGCGCCGAAGAAGGCGACGTCCGGCTGCACGAGCTGGAACAGCTTCATCACGATGGTCGTCACGCCGCGGAAGTGCGTGGGGCGGCTGGCCCCCTCGAGGCGGTTTGTCAGACCCGTCACCTCCACCCAGGTGGAAAAGCCGGGGGGATACATCGTCTCGACCTGCGGCGTGAACACGAGGTCCATCCCCGCCTGGCGGCAGGCGGCCAGGTCGCGTTCGATCGGCCGGGGATATTTCTCCAGGTCTTCCTGCGGAGCGAACTGGGTGGGGTTGACGAAGATGGTCACGACGGAAAAGTCGCACCGCTGCCGCGACGCCTCCATCAGGCTGACGTGACCCGCGTGCAGCGCCCCCATGGTGGGGATGCAGCCGATGCTGGCCCCCTGCCGCCGCGCCTGACGGACGGCCTGACGCAATTCCGTGGGTTCGGCGGTGACAATCATGGACGGGGGGCGGAGGTTCGGTCGTCCCGCGCGATTCAACGAACGGCGGCGGAGGCAGGTTCCCGGCTCGCAGCGGCGGCGGGGGTCTCGATGCCGCCAACTGACTCATTGTAGGTGGCTGGTTCCCACACGGAGAAGAGGTGCGGCGGGCAACCCCAGATGCGGGCGGCGAGCGGGCTGCCGTCCACCGCCTGGAGTCGAGCATCCGACGGACGCCGGGACTGCGAACCGGCGAAGGTCAGTTGAGCGTATTGGACCCCCTCGATCGACAGGGACGACGCTTCCAGCGGAAGCGCACCCACCGGCGTGCACAGCATAACCGGCGGGGAGCCGGCCTGCAGCAACGTCTCCAGACCGGTGATGTGGAAACCTGCCAGCCGCCGCGGCGCCTGCCGCTGGTCCCCCCCGGACAGACAGACCAACCCTCCGCTGTCATGCGGGGCGATGACGGATCGTTCCAGCGTCAGGTGCAGCGTCTTTGGCGAGATGTTCTCGGAAGGACTCCAAGCGACCAGCGCGTCGCAGCCCCGCACGGTGGAATCGCGAACCGTCACCGCCACCCGCCCCGCTCGCGACTCCGAGGGAAGCGACACGAGCACTCCCCGGCCGAGCTTCAGGGACTGCTGCACCAGCACCGACCGCGGAGTCTGTTCACAGGCGAGGGCATCGCCTCCGCCGAGGAACAGCGTCTGCTGAATCCCGGCCCGGCCACCGGCGGCATCGGCGGTCTCGATCAATCGCCAGCGGAGCAGGGACCGCGGCCGATCGACTCCGACCGGTTCCGGTTGTGATGCCTCCCATTCCAGACGACAGCCGCTCACCCCCACGTCCTGAGCCGCCACGGACACGAGCGCCGCGTCGTCCGCCAGCGATGGGGGCGAGGGGATCGACGAGGGACGGAGGATGTCGAGTTGTTCCAGCAGTACCGTCGTGGCGGTGAGTTGCCAGGGGATGGGGTCGACCACGATGCGCGGCCGGACGGCCGGCTCTCCCCGAATGACCAGCGGACCGAGCACCACAAGGTCCCGTGCCCGGTACGGGCCGGGGGACGTCAGGTGAATCACCCCCTGGACTGGTTCCGGAAGCGGCTGCACGGCGGCGTCCCCTTCACGGGAGGGAGGCAGGATCGATTCCCCTCCGTGGTGAGTCCGCGCGGGAGGGACGGGAGGCGCCGTGTGCTCCGTGGGGACGATCGGGGGGACAGCGGCGGGGGTCGTGTGGTGGGCCGCTCGTGCCACGGACAACAGATCGCCGCGCGGTCCGAAGTGATACAGGCCGGCCAATCCCGCCAGAAAGGCGAGCGCCATCGCCGTGGCCAGAGGGAGCACGGAACGCCGACGGCCGTCGGCATCGAGATTCGCCGCCGGAGCCGCAGACTCAAAGGACCGGGCAAACCGCCGCAACCGGGGACTCGCACTCGTGGTCGGCCGGCGCAGCAGCGCAGCCGTCTCGGTGAAGCTTCGCGGCCGTTGGGCGGGATCGCGGCTGGTCATCCGTCGCAGCAGATCCGCCAAGGGGGAGGGGGTCTCCGGACGCCAGACGCGCACGTCCTCCACGGCGCACGTCTGATGCCGCGCCAGCTTGGCCAGCGGGTCTCCGCCGGGGAAGGGGGGGCGTCCCGCCAGAAGCTGCCACCACAGGCAGCCGCAGGCGTACAGTTCGCTGGCGATCGTCCGTTCGGCGTGGGTCTCAATCAGTTCGGGGGCAATGCCGTCGTAGCAGTCGGCCGGAATGTCCGAATGGATGGTGATGAGCGGCTGCGCCGCCGCCAGGATGCCGGTCTGCAGGAGCACTACCCGACCGTGAGGGTCGAGACACACGTTCCTCAGCCGCAAGTCTCCATGCAGGAGGTCGGCCCGCTCCAGTACCTCCAGCGCCGCGGTCATCTGCCGCGCGATCTCGACCACGACCGTGAGGGGCAACCGCCCGCGGCGCACCAGGAGTTCGGCCAGCGTTCTCCCGGGGGCGTGAGCCGAGACGACCACCAGCCGATCTCGATCCAGGTGCGCCGCGGTGGGTCGCGCCGCCCGGCGATCCAGGTGCGGGGGCCAGCGCTCGATGGTCTGCCGGAGCCGTTCGAGGACGGCGGGGCGCTCCGCCGCCGGCGCCGCAACAAACGTCACTTCCACGAGTTCCCGTTGGGGAGGGCGTCGGGCGGTGAAGCGGGTCAGCCGTCCGTCGGTTCCCAGTCGTTCCACGAGGACCAGGGGTCCGACCGACAGGGCCTGTGGTGAATCCTCGGCGAGCTGGCGGGCTTGATACGGCGTCAGCCGGCCCATCTGCACCAGGGCGTCCAGCCAGACGCTGTCAAAGGGGGGGAGATCGCGGCAGAGTCGGCGGACCCGCGCGCGGCACCGCCGCAGGTCGCGTTCGGTACACAGGCCGAGCGCGAGCAGTTGTTTCGACAGCTCGGTCGTTGGGGACTCCATTCCAGCCCGACCGTCCCGCACCAGCCCGACCGCACAGCAGACGACAGGCCGCGGCCGGTCCTCCGGCTCTGGCGGCGTCTGTCCGACGTCTGCTGGGCGAACGCCGCTTTATCCCAGAATGCCCTCAGGGCCACAAGAGGGATGCCCGAAGGATGCGCCGCCGCCGTCCCGTAAAGGTCGCCGTCCCGCCGTTTCTTGATCGGGGCACTCCTCTTGTCGCCGGTTCCGCAGTCCCCCTAGAATCCGCCCCCCTCCGTGGGAGGAGCGGTGGGCGGTCCCCCGGCCGATCGAATCCAGCGCCCCGGTCGCGCCCCTCGGTTCCGCAGCGCGGAGACGCCGCGGCGAACTCTCCCCGGTCCAGGATGGATCGCGATTACACCCCGGCAAGGATGCCAGGCCCATGAGCATTGCCTCACCCGCTTCTGACCGATCCCGCCTGTGGAGGGTTTTCTCGCGATGGGCGTCCCGTGGCGCGCCGCACCTGCTGGGGAGTCTGTGCGGAGTCCTGCTGTGCGGCTGGTGGTCGTGCGCGCTGGCCACGTTTGGCGGTGGACTGGCGATGTTCAGCGGACTGTTGCTCTCCGCCACGATCGGTTCGGCGGGCGGGCTGAGGAGGTGGTCGCGAGGGGGGCTCTCCGCATGGGCGACTCCCGGTGGGCTGTTGATGGGACTGGCGGTCTGGACCGCGGTGGGGCCGTTTCTGGCACCACTTCCCTTGGCACTGGCGTCACAACTTCCCTGGGAATGGCTCTCCTCCGCCTCGATGGAATTCCTCCTCGGTGCGGTGGCCGGAGGCGTCTGGCTCGCGGTTCCTCATGCGATCCTCGCGGCCCTGGCAGCCCGGCGACCGGCGCAACCGCCGGCGGGTGAAGAGAAGACGCAATCCCGCTCCCCCCTCGCCTCCTGGAGGCCGGGACCACGCACCCTCTCCGAGCGGGTTCGGCTGCTCCTTCAACGACTGGGGAGCACCGCAGCAGCGAAGTGGCAACAGTTCCGGACCGCGTCGGCGGTGGTCCCGTCGCTCGGGGGAGTGGCGGTGGGGCTGTGGTCCGCCGCCGTGTGGCTGGCCCCGGCCCTCGGGTTGACGGCCATCCTCCTGTCAGCGACCGTGCTCGTGCTGGTGTGGGGCATCCTCATGTGTTTTCAACGGTGTGAACTGGCCGAGGCATCGGAGATGGTTGGGCGGTCTGCGGGGAGTCCGGTGGGAGTGAGATCACAACCGCCGTCCCATTTTCTGGGGATCGACGTGCTCTTGCCCTTGGCGGTCGGGGGGCTGCTGGCGCTGGCCGGACGCATCACCAACCAGTTGTGGCTCAGCGGAACGTACTGCGGATTCGCGATGTTGAGCGGTCTGCTGGTGGGAGTGGTGATGGGCCGCCGCTGCGCCGCCCGTTGGGCGTTGAACCGTCTCCCCGCTTCCGCAGGGGCGTGTCTGGGAAGCGGGATCGTGGTCTTGGCCGCGGGAGTCCTCGCCGGGGGGAGTGAGCTGTGGACGGATCTCTCCCTGGCGGTGAATGCCCACGTCTCCACCGGCTGGCTGGTGCTGACGCTCCGGGCCTGCGCCTGTGCGCTGAGCGCCTGTCCCGCCGGGATGGCGCTGGGACTGGCGGGGTGCGGACCGGGCCGCAGGGAAGATCGCCCCTGGAGTTCCGTGCTGATGGTGTTGACCGCCGTGGGCTGGATCGTCAGCCGCTGGGTGTTGCCCGCTCCCGGCCAGGTCTTCTGGGGCGTGCTGGCGATGGGGATGGGGGCCGCAGTCGGGAATTGGATTCGAGCCGGGCGGCCGTGGCCGGTGCGGCGGTGGCCGCGCTGGGTGGTGGGGACGGCGGTTCTCGGCAGCGTGCTGGCACCGGTGGGGGTGACGCAGATCGATGTGGTGCGGTCGGCGCGGCTGCTGTTCTCGGCGCGGGTGGCGGCTGCGGTGTCGTCCTCGGCGGATCGACGTCTGCTTGAGGCATTGGACGAGAGTCGCTGGGTGGGGACGACGATGGGTCGCGAGGCTATCTGGACGGCGTGGAAGCGGCGGGGGGGATGGCTCTCGATCCGCCGGGACGGTCTCCCGTTCGGCGAGACGGCGCTGGAGGTCGGCTTGACGCCCGAGTCGCCGGCGGAAGTCATGGCTGCCGCAATACCTCTCGCCGTGCACCCACGAGCCGATCACCTGCTGATGGTGGGCCTGGGAGGCGGGACGGCGCTGCGGACCAGCCTGGAGTTCCCGATCCGCACGGTGACCTGTCTGGAAGCGGATCGCGATCTTCTGGCCGTGGTGCGCGAGCACGCCGGCGAAATGCTGGGGGGGTGTCTGACCGATCCGCGGGCGACGTTGCGCTGCACGTCGCCGGTGCTGGCTTCGGCGGGACGCAGCCCGCGCCGCTATGACGTGATTCTGCTGAACGAGCGTCAGTTGACCGGCTCGCGCGTCTGGGGGAGCGGCCACGTCGAGGCGTATCGCCGCTGGCGATCGCACCTGAGCGATGAGGGGCTGTTGTGCGTGCGGCTGGAGTACGTCGATCTTGGCGCCGGCCCCGTGCGGGATGCCGTGCGGACGCTCTCCGCCGTCTTTTCCCAGGTGCTGGTGTGGGAATCCGCTCCGGGGGAACTCCTGATCCTGGCGAGCGTCTCCGAGCGGCCGCTGGTGGAGGAAGGGTTGCTCGCGCGGTTCAGTGCTCCGCACGTGCGGCGGGTGCTGGCGCGGATCGGCTGGGACTGGAGCCTGCCGCTCAGTCTCGTCGTTGTGCAGGGGGAGGGGCTGCGGGCGCTGGCGGACTCGGGGAGGACGGTTGCGCCGACCAATGCCCGGTTCGATCTTGGTCTCCCCCTGGAGATCGCGCGGTGGGGGGCCAAGTACCAGGAGTTGCAAGCGGCCTTCCGGCCGGTCGCGACCACCGCGGTCGCGCTGCTCCCGGAGTCCGCTGCGCGAACCGACCTGGAAAAGCGTCTGGCCGACGTGGGTGAACAGCGTTCGCTGATCGTGCGGTTTCCCGATCATTACTGGGCGTACCGCCGGGTGCTCAAGGAGCGATTGCAGGAGCGGCCGCGCGTCGATCTGTTGCAGGTGGGGCTGGAGCTGCATCCGGAGGACGAGCGCCGCAAGGAATATCTCAAGGCGCTGGGAGCGGTCGCCACACAGGAGACCCCCGCCGTCGAGGAAGTGGACCGGTTGACCTCCTTCGCGGCTCCGTACGATCCGCTGGTCGCGCCGTTCGTACATGGAGAGGCGGCCCGGCTGTACGCGCGATGCCCGGAGCGGCACCCCGAACGGGAACTGCGGGAGCGGCTGCAAGCAGTCTACTTTGGTCCGGGGTTCGATCGTTCCGTGCGGGATGCCACGGCGGCGCTGACGCTCTTGCTGGATGCACCGAAGGCCCTGCCCGACGCCGAACGCCGCTGGGATCACGTCAATGCCCTGTTGGAGATTCTCAAGGAACGCTGGACGCTGCGCAGCCAGCAGACGCTCCCTTCACGGTACGCACCGGCCGACGCTGCGGAAGCGTTGTCCGTCGCCAAACGGGCGGTCGCGTTTCTGGAGGCTCACGCGGCGGAGGCGGGAGTCGATCCCGAGTGGGCCGCCGCCCGCAGCCGCGCGCTGGACCGCACGCTGATCCGCGCCTTGCGGACATATCAGGCGGAGCAAACGGCGAAGCTCAAGCGGCTGGAACGAGAACAGGCCGCGCGGCATGCGTCCAACGTCCTCCCGTGAGGCCTCGATTCCGCGAACGAGGTCCGCGTCTCCAGCCGCGCGGTCCCGGGACGCCGAGTCACAGGATCTCCAGCGTGGGGAGTTGGGGCGTCTCGAGCAGGTTTTTGGCGATCTGGATGGCGGTCCGTTCGCACAGGGATTGCAGCGGTTCGCGCGACGTGCTGTCCTCAGCGAACAGTTCACTGACGCGCCCTTCGTCGCCGCGAATGCGAATCAGCGGATCGGAGGGGATTTCCCCCAGGAACGGGAGTCCCAGTTCTTGCGCCTTGGCTCTCGTCCCGCCCCGTCCAAAGACTTCGCCGCTCATGTTCTCCACCATCCCCAGGACTGGAATTTTGACCTGATGGAACATGGAGATGGCCTTGACGGCATCCAGCAGCGCCACCTGTTGCGGGGTGCAGACGACGACCGCCCCGGCAAGCTGCACCGTCTGCGACAGCGTCAGGGCGACGTCCCCCGTGCCGGGCGGCATGTCGATGATGAGGTAATCGAGCGGCCCCCAGTCGGTCTGATGCAGAAGCTGCGTGAGCCACTTGTGGAGCATCGGCCCGCGCCACACCACCGCCTGCTCCGGCGGAACCATGAAGCCCATCGACATCACCTTCAGCCCGTGGGCGACCAGCGGCTCGATCCGGTCGATCGAGCGTCCGTCCGGAAGCTGTACCGTTTTGATCGTCGGCTGTCCCTTCAGTCCGACGAGGTGCGGAATGCTGGGACCGTAGACGTCGGCATCGAGGAGGGCGACCCGCGCGCCGGCCCGATGCAGGCCGTAGGCCAGGGCGGCGGCGATGGTGGACTTTCCCACCCCCCCCTTGCCGCTCCCCACGGCCACCACGTTGGCCGCATTGAGACCGATCGTCCCCCCGCTGTGCTTGCCGCGGACGCGGAATGAATACGTCACCTCCACTGGCAGGCCGGGAAAGCGTTCGGCGACCCGTGCGGCCACGGCCTGAGCCAGCCGCTCCCGCTCCGGGTAGGCCGGCGTGGGGAGTTCCACCTCCACGGCGGCGGAATTCCCCCGGACGACGACGCTTTTCAGCATGTCGAGATCGGCCAGCGAACGGCCGATTTCGGGGTCGCGCAGGTCGGAGAGTGCGGCTTGGAGTTGTTCCGCGGTCGGCGGCAGAGACATCGGAGTGCTGGGAGAAAAACCTGGATCGGTAACGACAATCGGTGTGCGATATCGCCCAGTCTAGACGACAGCCCCCAATTCGGGGAGAGTGTGGTTGCGGGACAGTCCGTTTTCTCTCGGTAGATTCACCCGGGCCAGCCCAGCTCGTGGAGGCAGCCCATGATCGGTGTGCTGGAACAACACGTTCAAATGATCTCGGACCTGGCGCGGGAGCGGGGAGCGCGGCTGGTGCTGGCCGAAAGCTGCACGGCGGGACTCGTGGCTCACTTTCTCAGTCGCATTCCGGGAGCCTCCGACTGGCTGTGCGGTTCGGCCGTCGTCTATCGCAACGCCACCAAGACGGCGTGGCTGCACGTCGACGCCGAAGCACTGGCCGATCCGGTCATCGGTCCGGTGAGCGCCCCCACTGCCGCCGCCATGACCAGCGGTGCGCTCTCCGTCACCCCCGAGGCGACCCTCGCCGCCAGCGTGACCGGTCATCTCGGTCCGCAGTCGCCGCCGGGACTGGACGGCGTCCTCTACGTGGCGACGGAATTCCGGTATGGAGGGGAGCATCGCCGTGCGACCGTCGAACGTTACCAGCTCAGCCGCCAGTTGCCGCCGGATTCCCCCTTCGCCACGCTGCGCCTGCACCGCCAGCATGAGGCCGCACTCATGGTCCTGCGGCGGCTGCATGCCGTCCTCGCCACAGGACCTGCGACGCCCTAGTCGGCGTCACCTCGTCCAGGAACCATCACTCGGCCAGCGCTACGGTGAGTCGGGACCTGTCGAGCGTCGCCGGGAAGCAGGGTCGCCGCCGGGATGTTGTGGGGGGACGCGGTGCAGTTCCTCCCGGTAGTCCTCAATCCCCAGCAGCCTGGGATCGGAGGTCGTCTGCTCCCCCTCGATTTCGGGAATCGGACGGAAGGAGAACCATTCATCTTCTGGAATCTTCCCCTCCGGCGTCGGCAGGACGTTCCCCGTGCGGAAGATGTACCCCATCCACAACTCGGAGTCCGGCGCGATGCGGCCGTCCACGACGTGCAGCGTGTACTCCGCCGCATAGTGCGGATCGGCCGAGACCGGTTGTCCCGGATCGGGAACGCCGCGATACAGATAGATCGTGCCGTGCAAGGGGGTCTCACCCGCCGCGGCGAGATCGAGCGGTACTTCCGCGACCCAGCGGCGCGGCCCCGCCTCGCGAAACCGTGCCACCTCGGTGGCCGGATCGACGAGCGGTTGTTGCGGGGGGACCGGGCTGAGGAACGTGTTGTTCCAGATATCTTCGGCGAACAGGGCATCTGCGGCGCCGGGGGACTGCTCGATCTCGAACCGGATGGAGCACGGGCCGTCCGGCACGACGTCTCCCCAGTGGAGGATCGTGCCGTCCGACCCGCACAGCCAGACCCGCATCGTGCAGGTGCGGTACAACCCCCCGTTGAACAGGCGCGGGTCGCGCTCGTCGTTCCCGCGGTAATACTCGCCGCCCAGTCGCCGCGGGTGGCGGGGATCAACCGGGCGCGGCGGCTTCTCCGTCGGTTGCAGGCCGGGATGGAGCTGCTTCTCCAGCCGGGCGATCTCGCTGCGCAGCTCCGCGATCTCCGCATCCGCGCGCACGGCCTGCTGCTGGTAGTAGACCGGCCACGCGGCCAGGGCCAACGCCAGAATCGCCGCCAGATAGTGCAGACGGTTGACGCACGCCAGTCCGCGCCACACCGCGCCGCGCGGGGGGACGACCCACGGCTTCTGCTGCTGCACCCACTGTCGCGACCGCTCGCACATGCCGATCCCCGCCAGCAGCACAATCCAGGCGACGCCGAACCGCCAGAACCACCACTGCAGGCGGGCGATGGAGTCGGGAGGCCAGCGAGTGGCGTCCCAGTCGCTCCAGGTCGGCCAGCGAAAGGCATAACCGGTGGAGCGCGACGTCTCCTCGGGGAGGAAGAGAGGATCGCCCCAGGGGGTCCCCGCTTCCACCCAGCGGCGAAGAGTGTCGAGTTCCTGCAGCTTCAGCGGGGGCTTCCCCTTCGGCATCCGCAGCTCGCCGTCCTCCGTGGTGACGCGCTGCCAGATCGAATTGGTGCGTAAACCTCCCCCCAGGATGGGACGCCCCGTATGCCCCCCCCGCGCCGCGAACTCCCGCCGGTCGAGACGCAGTGCCCCTTCTTGCCGTTCCGGCCCGTGGCAGTGCAGACAGTGACGCTGAAAGATGGGATAGACGTCCCGGAGAAAGTCGAGTCCCGCGGAGGGCTGGCCGCCGGACTGCTCCGAAGCTGGTGGAGCACCCCGGGCGGCCACACAGGCCAGCACACTCAGGATCGCCACTCCCAGCGCCCGGCCGATGCTGCGCGGAAAGCGAAGTCGCTGTCCCCGCGTACCAGCGGCCCTGAGAGGAGGGCGGCGAGGCCCGGCGCCGTCACCACGTCTGCCGGAATTCATGTTGCACGTGGCCGGTGACATCGCGGTGACGGAAAACAATCGTGGGGCGGTCCTGTTCGCGCCGCACGGAGACTTCCAGAAAACCCCCCGCGACGCGGTGGAATGGCTGCATGTCGGGGTCGCGGCCGGGGGAACCTCCCGCGTGCTGGTCGCTCGCCGGTCCACAGGAGAATTCGTGCAGGCGGGTCTCCGGATCGATGGAGAGGTACTGCCAGTGCCGGTCGCCGCAGCAGACGAAGAAGTTCGTCAACTGCTGCTCGGCCGTCCAGCGCCGAAAGAGATTCCCCTCCCAGGCGAAGGCGCGGTTGGCATGATTGTCTGCCTTGTTCCCGCGATCGGGGCCGACGATCGGCGTGGGACTGACGAGCACTTTGAAGTCGGCGTCGCTGGCGAGGATCGACTGCATCAACCAGTCGCGTTGCGCCGCGCCCCAGATGCTCTTGTCGGGACCGTCCGGAGCATTGTTGGGAGAGCGGTGCAGTCTCCCTTCCACCAGCCAGATTTGCAGGCCGCGCCCCCAGCGGAACGTGCGGTGTGTGGGGAGATCGGCCAGGGGAACTTGTTCCCGGAAGACGGCATACCCCTGCTCGAACGTCAGGGGAGCCATCAACCGCGAGCGCATCCCCGGCCAGCAATCGTTGACGAAAGAGTCGTGGTCGTCGACCTCCCAGTAACCGGGAATCCAGCGGTGAAACTCGACGTGCCGCGGAAGGGAATACATCCGCTGCCAGTGCAGACGCATCAGTTCCACGGTGTTTGCCAGCGGCGGATCGTTGTCGTAGTAGACGGTGTCGCCGGTCGGAACCAGGAAGTCGATCCCCAGCCGCTGCATCGCCGGATAGATGTGGAAGCCGTCCGGGTCGTCGAGGTCTTTGTAGGCCTGCCCGGTGATGACGGCGAAGGAGACGTCCTGCCAGGCGTCGGCGGGGGCGGGCGTACCGAAGCCGCCCTCGACGCGCGCGGTCGGGGCCTCTCCCCCCGGCGGCCGCGCCTCCACCACCAGGCGATACCGTGACGCCGGCCGCAAGTCCGTCAGCAGGAACTGATGGCTGAAGTCCCGCGCGGGGTTGACCGCCGTCCAAGCCGTCTCCCGGACGTTCGCCGGATCGGCCGCCGGACCGTACCGGACGCGCACTTCTCCCGCGGCGCCGGGCATCGAACCGTCCGCGCGGCGCGCCGGCTCGGCGGTGATGCGCGTCCAGATGACCGCCGACTGCTGCGTCACCTCTCCGACCTTGAAACCCATGCCCAGCTCGGCCGCCGGCGATGTGATCGCCGCCAGCAGCGCCACCATGACCGTCAAACCGGACAGCGGTCTCATGGCGATCGGCCTCGGGAAGTTGTGGGTCTGGTCCAGCCGGCAAGGGGCATTCGGAAGAGGATGACCTCGCACAACCATCGTTTGTAACACCCGGCCCAGTGGCTGCCCACTCCGCGGCAGCTCGCGAGAGGCCGACCGCTCGCCATGATGCCGCGGGAGAGTGAGGGGGTCGCCGCGGGAGAAGGAGCCGAGAGGAGCGCTGTGCAGTCTGCTTGGCAGAATCGTTATCACCGCGCTCATCGTTTGAATCGTCACAATCGCTACAACCGGCTCTCCCGGCAGAATCGTCATATGCGCCCAACTCCGCAGGGGAGACGGAACTGCTGACTCTCTCACGAGATGGGACGCGCTTCCCCGTCTCGATGCAGGCATCCCGGGCTCGCCGCCCGGACCCGCGGTACAGGATGTGCCGGTTGTAGCGATTCCACGGAAGGAATCGGTTCCAGGGATGGCAACGATTATCCGGGTTCCAGAGAAGGAGGATCGGGGCAGACGCCGCGCTGGCGAACGCGAATCACCTGCATCTCGAGGCGAGCGTGTGTGGCGACCTGAGAACTCGCCACGCCGACGGTCCGGCCGTCGGCACCGAACGCGCGAACCGGGGACCCGCGTAGACCCGCTCCGCCGGTCCGCCCGGCGACAGGGGACGGTCAGCCCCTGAGGAGCGAGGTCGTCGGCTGACGAAGCCGGCGCGACTCCCGGTTCGTGCAGTTCGGTTTCGTTCCCGTCCGGGTGTTTCGCACGCCGCGCTGCCCGTGCTCCGCTCTCCTGCTCGCCAGCGGAGTCATACACATGGCCACGGTCATCGGCAGGCTTGCCGCCGACGAGTGCGGGTTCGTCGTCTCCACGGAATTGGTATTGATTGCCACCGTGGGCGTTCTGGGGCTGATCACCGCCTTCACCTGCTTGAGGGACGCGGTCAATGCCGAGCTTCAGGACGTCGCCGGCGCGATCGGCTCACTCAATCAATCGTACTCCTACTCGGGGATGCACGGCTGCTTCCGCCCCTGGTGCGGCGCGGCTTCGTGGACGGCGGGTTCGGCGTTCACCGATCTGAGGGACGAGCAAACGGCCCCGCTCCTGGACGACGGCCCGTGTCCCGTCCCCGCGCCCTCACCGGCGCCGTGCCCGGTTCCGCAACCGGTGCCGGGTCCGGTCCTGCCTTGCCCGCCGACGGTCGTGGAGCCTCCGGCCTGTCCGCCGCCGGTTGTCTGTCCCCCCGCGGAGGTCTGTCCGGTGCTCCCGATCTGCCCGACGACGCCTCCCTGTCCCCCCATGCCGTGCCCGCCGGCAGCGAACTGTGGGTGCCAGGGGAAGACGAGCGTCTCCGGTTGCTCCTCCTGTGCTCCGGTCCTGCCCCGTCCGGTGTTGAGCCCCTCGGCGCTCCCGCTGCCGCCGCTGCCTCCCGCTCCGATCGCGGTGGGGACGCTCCCACCTCCGATGCCCATGCGCGTTCCCGCCCCGGGATTCAATCCCATCTACGGACCGCAAGGGTTTCCGCCCCCCTTCGTATGGTGAGGACGGATGACTGACGGCAGGGGCGGTCATCAGCCGCGACGGCACAACCACTCTGTTCAGAGGAATTGACAGAGTCCACAACATCGCGCCAACCGTCAAAATCGCTACCTCCGGCGCGTCCGGACGGGCGGCAGGGCAGGACCACCGTCATAACCGGGAGTACGGCAGCCGGTTATGACGGTTGTGCCATTATGAACGACGACAACGGTGGTGTCGGAATTGTTGTTGGCACGGAGTCTGCAGCTTGTGCCGGATGTCGGGAATGCCCGAGGTGGAACACGCCCCCTTGGTTCCCGACCTTCCCGGAGTTCTCAGCGACTCACCCGAGCAACGAGCGAGTCGTGCAGCCGAGAGGCGACGAACGGACGGACCGAGACACCGTCCGGCGGCCACCGCTGATCCCGGAGCCGCCAGCGTCCCCCTCGGGGTTCCTTGCGCCGGGGTGACTGGTGCTGCGCAGCCCAGTCACCCCGGTGTTGAATCCTCCCCTGCCGCACCCGGCAGGATTTCCGCGCAGCGACGGTTTGCGGTGAGAGCTCATCGGCGCCGCTGCGGCGCGTCTCCGGGGGGCCAGGCCATGTGCCTGATCGCCTCCTCGGCCTCCCCTGTGGGGAGGACGTCAACACCCACCGGCCGGCGATCCGGTCTCCCGGTGCTTCCGGCAGGAAAGTCTCACTCTCCCTCAAAGGAACTGCATCATGTTGACTCAGCTTGTGCACGACGAATCGGGATTCATCATCAGCTCCGAGCTGGTGCTGATGGCCACATTGCTGGTGATTGGAATGGTGGTCGGTCTCAGCGAGGTCCAGCACGCGGTGGTGGCAGAGCTGAATGACGTTGCGGACGCCATCGGCCGCCTCAACCAGAGCTTCTGTTTCAGCGGGTTCTCGAAGATCAGTTTCTTCGGCGCGGGCGTGAAGGCCTATACCCGCGGTTCGATCTTCTTCGACGCCATCGACGAATGCGACAACAACCAGTGCGCCCTCGACTGCGATCCCCCGGTGTGGGAGGGACCCAAGTTCGGAGCGGGCTTCGGCGGCTTGGGCGGGACGTGCGCCCTCTTCTGAGAGCAGGCCGGCCCTGCGGCCGGATTGCTCTCGGCGCGTCGCTTGACTACCACTGTGGGGAGACGTTGCGAGGCCGAGATCACGCCTGTACGGCCGCCACCCCCGCCTGTCCATGCCTCACGGTTTTGCGGACGACGCTCAGCAGTCGCAGTTTTTCCACGTCCTCACGCGGGACGAGGCGGAGCAGCGGTTCCGTGCGCACCTGAAACTGGAACCCCTGGGGATCGAACGGGTCCCGCTGCGGGAAGCGCGCGGCCGGGTGCTGGCGGAGGACATCGCCGCTCCGGTCGACGTCCCCGGGTTCGATCGCTCGAACGTCGACGGCTTCGCGTTGCGAGCGGAGGACACCGTGGGCGCCTCCGAGGAAGCGCCGGTGGCCCTGCGGCTCAATCCGGAATCGCTGGCGCCGGGTGTGCTCTCCCGTCATCCGGTGACGCCCGGAACGGCCACGCCGATCGCCACGGGAGGGATGATCCCGCGCGGGGCCGACGCCGTCGTGATGGTGGAACAGACGGAGCTCCGCTCCTCTGCGCCGGGGAGCATCGTCGATCCGGCTGGCGGGCCGGCGGTGCTGGTGCGCCGCTCGGTCGCGGCGGGAGACGCGGTGACCTTCGCGGGGACTGATCTGGCCAAGGGGGAGATCGCGGTCTGGCGGGGAGAACTCCTGACAGCCCGCGAGATCGGCGTCTTGGCGGCGATCGGCTGCCGCGAAGTCCACGTTTACCGCCGCCCCACCGTTGGCATCGTTGCCACCGGAGACGAAGTCCGACAGCCGGGGGAACCACTCCCGCCGGGCTGCGTGTACGACGCCAACTCCTACCTCGTGGCTGCCACGGTGGAGGAACTCGGCGGCAGTCCCGTGCTGTACGGCACGGTCCCCGACGATCCGGAACGGCTCCGGGATGCGCTGCGGCAGGCGCTGGAGCACGACGTGGTGGTGCTCTCCGGCGGGACGTCGAAGGGGGCGGGCGACCTCTCCTACCGCATCGTGGGCGAACTGAGCGACCCCGGCATCATCGCGCATGGCGTGGCGCTCAAGCCGGGCAAGCCGATCTGTCTGGCGGTCACGCGCGGACGGCCGGTGGTGATTCTGCCCGGCTTCCCCACCTCGGCCATCTTCACGTTTCACGAATTTCTGGCGCCGGTCCTTCTGGCACTGGGGGGACGTTCGACCCCGCGCCGCAAGAGCGTCCGGGCCACGCTGCCGTTCCAAGTCCATTCGGAGCGCGGCCGCACTGAGTACAACCTCGTCAGCCTGGTCCCCGGGAAGGAGGGGCTGGCAGCCTATCCCCTCGGGAAAGGCTCCGGCTCCGTGACGACGTTCGCGCATGCGGACGGGTTCCTCACAATCGACCAGCACACGGAGATCGTCCCGGCGGGGTCCGCCGTGGAGGTGACGCTGCTGGACGAGTCCTTGGAACCGTCCGAGCTGGTCGTCATCGGCAGCCATTGTGTGGGACTCGACTGGCTGCTGGGGCGGATGCGCGCGGAGGGGTTCCGGGTCAAAGCGCTGTTTGTGGGGAGCCAGGGGGGCTTGCTGGCGGCGCGGCGGGGGGAATGCGACCTCGCCGGGATGCACCTCCTCGATCCCCGCACGGGGGAGTACAACCGCCCCTTCGTGGACGAGTCGCTGGAGCTGCTCCCGGGCTATCGTCGTCGCCAGTGTATGGTCTTTCGTCCCGGAGATGCGCGCTTTGAAGGCCGCAGTGTTCGCGAGGCGCTGCGGGCGGCATGCACGGATGCGGAGTGCGTGCTCATCAATCGAAATCCCGGCAGCGGCACGCGGATTCTTCTCGATCGCTGGCTGGAGGAAGTTCTGCCTGGCGGCAGCCCCCGGCCGCCGGGCTATGCCATGCAGGTCCGCTCGCACAATGCCGTGGCCGCTGCCGTCGCACAGGGACGGGCCGACTGGGGGATCGCGATCGAAACGGTCGCCCGGCTGTACGACCTGGGTTCGATCCCTCTGGTGGACGAGCACTATGACTTCGTCGTCCCCCGTGCACGGCGTTCGGGACGCGGAGTGGTCCGGTTCGTCGAACTGCTCGCCGATCCGGAGATTCGCGACGGACTGCGGAAGCTGGGGTTTGAGCCGAAGTAGCCGATCGAGCGTGGCTGGCCGCGACTCAGCCGGACCGTTCTGAGCGAGGACCGGCGATCCAGAGAGAGGCGCCGCCCGGATTCGAACCGGGGAATAACGGATTTGCAATCCGTCGCCTTAGGCCGCTTGGCTACGGCGCCTGGTCGAGGCTCTATAGATATCGGAAGAGGCCCCACCGGTCTTCACGGAAAAACCGGAACGGGCTTCCCATCTGGCAGAACTGGCCGCTGGTCCGGGAGGCGTCCCTGCGGGCCGGGGGAATGCTATCGAGCCGCGGGGAGCAGCGTCAACCGGCCCGGCCGCCCCGCACCCCACGGGAGCATCCGGGGGGCTGACGCCGTGGCAACTCCCCTTGAGGCGGAGCGGCCTGCCGCCGTACAGTCCCGCCCCCAAGTCCGCCCCGTCGGGAGACGCTGATGCCGCTGCTGGAGTGCCGCAATCTCGTCAAGGTGTATCCGGGAGGGAAACGGGCCGTCGATGACGTCTCCTTCGAGGTGGACCTGGGAGAAGTCGTTGGTCTGCTGGGGCCCAACGGGGCAGGCAAGACGACGAGCTTTCGGATGGCCTGCGGACTGATCAACCCCACTCAGGGGCGGGTGTTCCTCAACGGGGAGGACGTCAGCGACTGGCCGATGTACAAGCGGGCGCGGCATGGTCTAGGCTACTTGCCGCAGGATGAGAGCATCTTCCGCAAGCTGACGGTCGAACAGAATCTTCTCGCGATCCTGGAGTTTCTCCCCTTCAGTCATCGCGAGCGCAAGGGGATGATCAACGGACTGCTCTCCCAGTTCGGACTCGATGACAAACGGCGGCAGATCGCCTCGACGCTCTCCGGCGGCGAGCGGCGGCGGCTGGAGATCGCCCGCTGTCTCGCCAGCCGCCCGCGGATCATCCTGCTGGATGAGCCGTTCACCGGCATCGACCCGGTGACGATCAACGACATTCAGGACATCATTGCCGACCTGCGCGATCAGGGGATCGCCATCCTGCTGACCGACCACCGGGAGCGCGAGACGCTGACCATCACGGACCGCAGCTACATCATCTGTGCCGGGAAGGTGCTGGTGAGCGGCGACACCCAGACGGTCCTCAGCGACGAGGCCGCGCAGGAGATGTATTTCGGCCGGCGCTTCGACGCGACCTCCATCATCGAGCAGAAGTCGAACTTCCAGGGAAACCGGGCGGCGTAATTGCCAGCCGGGAGCGTGTTCCCGCGGCCCCGTCCGGCGGAGCATGACATGCGTCAGTGCGTCCCCTCGGCGGCGGCTCTCCTGCGGCGATCCCTCCCCTCGCCGAGGTTCCGCACGGCGATCAGTTCGGCGACGATGCTGACGGCGATCTCCGGCACGGTCTGCGAACCGATGTCGATCCCCAGGGGTGCATGCACCCGCGCGAGCGCTTCCTCGGAGATTCCCTGCCGGCGGAGGTCCTCGAAGATCATCTTGATCTTGCGGCGGCTGCCGATCATCCCCACGTACCGCGCCGGCCGTTCCGCGAGATGAAACAGGGCCTCCTCGTCATGCTGGTGGCCCCGGGTGACGATGATGCACAGATCGTCTTCGCTCAGCTCCAGGTTCGGCAGCACCTGATCGAAGGGCGCGCAGAGCCGCCGTGCCGCCCGGGGAAACCGCTCCGGGCTGCAATAGGTCTCGCGGTCGTCGATGACCCACACGTCGAAATCGACCTCGGCGGCCAGCTCCGCCACCTTCTGACCGACGTGCCCGCCCCCCACGATGATCAACCGGCACCGCGGAAGCTGCGGCAGAAAGGCCAGCCCGTCCGCCTGATACGGCCGGGGACGCTCTCTCAGCGAACGGAGCCGCGCACGGACCGACTCCGACTCCTCCGCACCCCCGGAAGGAGAGCAGCGCCGCGCGGCCACGAGCGCTCCGTGGGCGTCCAGAAGGAGCTGCGCGGCGGGGGGGAGTGCGCCGTGACCCTCGTCCAGGACCACGACCTCGGTGAAACCCTGGCCGGTCTCTGCCAGCGTCAATGCGGATTGGTAGTAGGCGAGGTCGTCCCCCGGCCGAAGAGGATCGACGAGCATCTTCATCCGGCCGCCGCAGATGAGGCCGTCGTCCCAGCCGTAGTCGTGATCGAGCGTGAACGTCAGCAGTTCTGCGGCTCCGCGTTCCAGCAGGGCGAGGGCGCGGCGTTTGACCTCGGCCTCCACGCAGCCGCCGCCAAGGGTGCCGAGCTGGGAGCCGTCGCCGAACACGAGCATCCGCGCGCCCGGCTTTTGCGGCGTGGAGCCGCGCGTCTCCACGAGGGCGGTATAACAGACCGGCCGTCGTGCCTGGGCGGCAGCGACGAGTTGACGAAGAAGTTCGGACATCACGGAAGAACTGGCGGAGGGCGTCGCCGTCGAGTCTACCTCAGCCCACTGCCGGGACGCACGCGAAGACCGCCGTGAGACTCGCACGGGGCGCCGGCCGGAGGCCGGTCACGACCCGGCCCGGTGCTGGCGGTACACCTCCTGCAAGAGTTCTTCCACCGATTTGAACCGCCGCTGGGCGGCGACGGCCTGTTCAATCTTCTCCCGAGCATCGGCGGGGGAATGTCCCAGCGCTACCAGGGCCTCAAAGCCCTCGTGGAGGACGTCTCGCGGAGTCTCCGCCTCACTGGGGAGTTCCCGGCCGATCATCAGGGCAAAGCGGACCATCTTGCGGCGGAGCTTGGCGATGATCCGTTCCGCCACCGCCGCCCCCACGCCCGGCAGGGTGCTCAGCAGCTTGACGTCCTGTTCCTCAATCGCCGCGGCGATGTCCCGCACGGGGCGGACCATCGCCTGGAGGGCCTTCTTCACCCCCACGCCGTCCACCTGACAGATGAGCTCGAAGAACTCCCGCTCCGCCTCGTGCAGGAACCCCACCAGCCGGGGAATCATTCTCCCCCCCTTCTGCGGATTCCCCTCCAGGTACTCAATCGTCCACAGGCTGACGGTCTGGCCGAGCTGCGACTGCAACTGCCGCCGCACAATCTCGGGAATGTACACCTGATATTCAAAAGCGCCGGTCTGGATGGCGGCGTCGGTTTCCCGCAAGCGGGTCAAGGTGCCGGTGATGCGCGTAATCATGAGCCGCGTGGTCCCTCACAGGCTGCTGTTCGATGCCGGGGCCTCCGCCAGCCGCCTGAGCGCGGCTGGAGCGCGGCCCACCTCTCTCCGCCCGATCGCTGCATCCGTCCCGCTCCGCGCCGTCTCGGCTTCCTCCCGGACCGGTCTTCTCCGGAGGAGGTCGGCTGTCAGGTTCTCTCCTCGGGGGGCGAGTCGAGAGGAGGGGCGGTGCTGCGCGTCGCTCGCCAGAACACCAATCCGTACGCCCCCAGCAGCGTCGCCGGCATCCCCAGCATGAACAGGATGCTGTACATGTAGGCCCGCGGCTTGGTGTTCACCTCGCCGTTCTGGTCGGACTCGTTGGCCGCCTTGCACATGGGGCAGGCCTCGAGCGGAGGGGCCAGCGGTCCTGCCGCCGCCAGTCCCAGCACCAGCATCGTCCCCAGCAGCCAGCGTCGCATCGATCGTTCCTCGTTGTGTTCGTCCGCAGAGAGTGCCCGCCGTCCTGCCCCTCAGACATTGAGAAAGTAGATCAGAACTCCGGTCACGGACACGTACATCCAGATCGGAAACGTCACCTTGGCCAGGCGGCGGTGCGCCTCCCACTGCTCCTTCAGTCCGCGGCGGATCGTGAGAATCGCCAGCACGGGGACCACCGCCGCCAGGACGATGTGCGACCACAGGACCGCCCGGTACACCCCGGCCAGCGACTCCGCGCCAGTATACGGTTTGTGACCGATGCCGGTGAAGTGCTTCAGCGCCCCATGGTAGGTCAGATAACAGGCCAGAAACGCAACCGACGTCGCAAACGCCAGCAGCATGGTCCGCTTGTGGAGTCCCACCTGCCGCGCCTTGATCGCCGCCAGCCCCACCAGCAGCAGCACGGTGGCCAGTCCGTTGAGCATGGCGTTGGTCGTTCGCAGACGATGCACCCAGGCGGGCGCCTCACCCGGGACGGAGGCGTCTGGCGGCGGCAACTGCTGGTTGGGGGAGGATTCCCCAGGGGCTGCGTGGTCCGTCCCCGCGGCATCCGCCAGCGCCTCCTCCGCCTCCCGGGGGAGGAACCGATTCTCCTCGGGAGTCTCGATCTGGCCCAGCAACACTTGTCGCAGCAGGTTCAGCTCGCTCTCCCCCTCCAGATAGTGGTAGCGGTATTTGCCGACGATCGTCCCGCTGGCGTCCACGTGCATCAAGTTGAGGGAGTGCGCCAGCAGCATCGGGTTCGTGACCATCGGCTGCTGGAACCCCTCCACAATGACTTTGTGAATCTCCGCGAGATCGCCGGTGAGGAACAGCCAGCGGTCCGGGTCGGCCCCGAAGGCCCTGGCGAGTTCCGCCATCTTGGCGACGGTATCCGTGGCCGGATCGACCGTGATCGTGACGAACCGGACGTCCGTCGCGTGCAAGCGGCGCTGCAGCTCATGCAGTTGGGCCAGCGTGGCGGGACAGTGCGTCGGGCAACTGGAGAAGATGAAGTTCGCCACCCACGGGCGTCCCAGCAGTGTTTCCCGAGTGACGGTCCGCCCCAACTGGTCGGTGAGTTTGAACTCGACCATCCGACCGGGGCTGCGTCCCGTCCCATCCGGCCGCGGCTGACCGATCCGGATCGGCGGAGGATGCGGGTCGTCGGACGGCTCGACGACAATCACGTCCGGTGTGCTCTCCGCCGAGGGGAGGGGGAGGGACGGGGCGGGGGGACGCTCGTCTGAGTGGGCCTCCCACGTCGCCGCCAGCAGCACCACCGCGATCAGGATCAATCGAATCCGAGTCAGCACGTCTGTCACCAGCCGAATTCTCTGGAGGGAGAGCGACGCTTCTCCCCCTGAGACCGTTCTCCAGGGAAGGAATTCGCCCTCCTCATTTCACTGTACGGCGTATCCGCGGATGGCAACACGGTTGGGGGCGGCAGAAGAGAGGAGATTCCCAAAACCGGCAAGCGAACCGCCTCCCCACGACGACCGCTCACGGCCGTGAATCGTCTGCGGCCAGCCATAGCGTCCCGACCGCTGCTTGACGGGCATGACCGGCCAGTCCGAGGCCTCCGGTCGACCTGCCGGCACCCCCTCACAGAAAAGAGCTCCAGGAGTTCCTGGGGGGGGGCTCAGCTTGAGGCCGGCGCGGCGACGAGCGGGTCGGCGATCCCCGCCTCGAGAAATCCCTTGGCCCGCAGCAGGCAGGCATCGCACCGGCCGCACGGCCGTCCGTCCGGCAGCGGGTCGTAGCAACTGTGCGTGAGGGCGTAATCAACCCCCAGGGCCAGTCCCGTCCGGATGATCTCCGCCTTGGTGAGCGAGATCAGCGGCGTGTGGATGCGGAAACGGGTCGTCCCCTCGACCCCTGCCTTGGTTGCGAGGTTGGCCAGACGTTCAAACGCGGCGATGAACTCCGGACGGCAATCGGGATAGCCGCTGTAGTCGACGGCGTTGACGCCGAGGAACAGGTCGCCGGCCCCCAGCACTTCGGCCCAGCCGAGCGCCACGGCCAGAAAGACCGTGTTCCGTGCTGGAACATAGGTGACGGGGATGCCGCGGGTCAGCGCGGCTTCATCGCGGTCCTTGGGGACGTCGAGGTCGGCGGTGAGGGCGGACCCTCCGATGCCCCGCAGATCGAATTGACAGATGAAGTGTTCGGCGGCGCCCAGGGCGGCGCAGACCCGGCGGGCCGCTGCGAGTTCCCAGCGGTGTCTCTGGCCGTAGTCGAAGGTGAGCGCGTGGCACTCGAAGCCCTCGCGGCGTGCGATCGCCAGGGTGGTGGCGGAATCGAGTCCGCCGCTCACGAGCACCACGGCGCGTGCATGGGTCACGGTGGATTCCTGCCCCCGCTGCGGGGCCGCTATGATTCGCCACTCGCACGACGACGGCCGGTGGCTCGTCCCCCGTGCCGGTCTGCTCCTGTTCCTCCGTCCGCTGGACCGTGGAGGGCGGTCACCACGATACGTCTCCCCCGAGTCCGCCTCAACCCTCCGTCATTGCGTCGATTCCGGATTCCGCCCTGGTCATGAATCACCTGGCCCAGCTCAACGCCGCCCAGCGCGAGGCGGTGACGACCCTCTCCGGGCCGCTGCTGGTTCTGGCCGGCGCCGGCACCGGCAAGACGCGCGTCATCACGCACCGGATGGCGGAGCTGATTCGCCGCGGAACCCCCCCGGAGCGGATTCTCTCCGTGACCTTCACCAACAAGGCGGCGCGCGAGATGCTGGAACGGACGCGGCAACTGCTGGGAGGCAAGCTGCGGCAGCGGCCGTGGATTTCGACCTTCCATGCCTTCTGCGTGCGGGTGCTGCGGCAGGAGATTCAGCACCTCGGCTATCCGCAGCAATTTACCATCCTCGACCGGGGCGATCAGGAGGGGGTTGCCCGGACGGTCCTGCGGGACATCCGGGTGACGGAGAAGTCTCTGGCGCCGGGGGACCTGTTGGGGATCATCAGCCGCTGGAAGGGGGCCGGCATTCCTCCCGCCCGGGCAGCCGACGTCAGCACCGACGATCGCGAATTCCTCGCGGCGATGGCCTACCGCCGCTACCAGGACAAGCTCCGCGCCACCGGAGCCGTCGACTTCGACGACCTGCTGCTGCTGACCGACCGCCTGTTTGAGGAACATCCGCAGGTGCTTCGCCGGCAGCAGGAGCGCTTCGATTACGTGCAGATCGACGAGTACCAGGACACCAACGGCATTCAGTTCCGGCTCGTGGAAGCACTCGTCCACCGGCATCAAAACCTCTGCGTGGTGGGGGATGACGACCAGTCGATCTATGCCTGGCGCGGGGCCGAGGTGACGCACATCCTCAACTTTGCCCGGCATTTTCCCGGGGCGAAAGTGATCCGGCTGGAGGAGAACTACCGCTGCACCGATGAGATTCTGGCGCACGCCAACCGGCTGGTGGCTCACAACCGCGGACGTCACCCCAAGCAGTTGCGGTCCTCCAAACCCGCCGCCGCTCCCGTCCGCTTTCAGGAATATCCCGACGAGCAACTGGAAGCGGAGATGGTGGTTCGTGAAATCCGCTTCCTGCATCAGCAGCAGGGTGTTCCGCTGCAGGACTTCGCCATTCTGTTCCGGACCAACGAGCAGCCGCGGCTGTTCGAGTCGGAGCTCCGCCGCGCGGGCCTGCCTTATGTCCTGCTGGGGAGCCAGTCGTTCTTCGACCGCAAGGAGATCAAGGACCTCTTGGCGTATCTGAAGGTGCTGGCCCGGCCGGAGGACGAACCGTCGCTGCTGCGGATTCTCAACACTCCCGCGCGCGGCATCAGCGAAGCGACCAGCCGGAGCGTCCTCACTTCGGCCGTGCAACAGGGGGTGACGTTCTGGGAGGCGGCGGAGCGGCTGGCCCGCGCAGGGGAGCTTTCCCCCCGCGGGGCGGAAGCGATCCGGGCGTTTCGTCAGCTCCTGGAGTCCTACCGCCGCCGCTTTCTCGACGAACCGTGGCGGATGGACGTCCATCTCCGCAGCTTGATCGAGGAGATCGGCTATGAGCGGGAGATCGAGAAACAGTACAAGGATCCCCAGCAGGCACTCGCCCGGATGGAGATGGTCGATCAGCTCGTGCAGGCCACCACGGAGTACCTCCAACGGGGAGAGCCCCCCGCGCTGGCCGACTTCCTGGCCAGTCTGGCGCTGGAGGGGCGCGAAGAGGAGCCGGACAAGGAGGACCTCGCGGCGGCCGACGCCGTGAAGCTGATGACTCTCCACAGCGCCAAGGGCTTGGAGTTTCCGCGGGTCTACCTGGTGGGGATGGAGGAGGGACTCTTGCCGCACAAACGCTCGGTCGACGGCGATGCGGGGCAGATCGAAGAGGAGCGGCGGCTGTGCTACGTGGGGATCACCCGCGCCCGCGACCATCTGACGCTGACGCGCGCCGCCGCACGTCGCAAGTGGGGGAAGCTGCGGCCGTCGATCCCCTCGCGGTTCCTGTTCGAGATGCGGCCCGAGCCAAGGGACCTCCCGGCCACGGAACCGGAGTCCCGGCCGGCGGATCAGGCTGCCAGTGCCGGGCACTGAACGGGGAGCTGGCTCGGGCAGCGTTTCCGCTGGCGTCCTCCTCCCTCTTGCCGCGGCAGGCGGGGGGCGGTTCAATGGAGGGCAGGGCCTTGGTGCTGCCGGTTGCCGGAGCGCTCTCGGGGCCTCAGTGACCCCAGCGGGTCTGTTCCCCACACAGGAGCCGCCTATGAGCCAGGACGTCGTACTGACTGAAGAACAATTGGCCGTGGCGCTCAAGGACCTCCCCGGCTGGGAGCTGCGGGAGGGCTGGCTGCGACGGAAGTACGTCACCCCCGGCTGGCCGCACACGCTGCTGCTGGTGAACGCGATCGGCTATGTGGCCGAGGCCGCCTGGCATCACCCGGACCTGGAAGTCGGCTATGCCCAGGTGATCGTCAAGCTCCAGACGCACCGCGTCCGCGCGGTGACGGAGAGCGACGTGGCGCTGGCCCGGCGGATCGAGGCCGTGGCCCTGTGGAAGCCGGAGGCGGGCTCTCCACTCAGCGGATTTCCAAAGAACTGGGTCCGATGAGCGTGGTCCCGTCATCCTGCCTGTCGCTGGACCCGGGGCGGTTTCCGGAGGGAGTCCGAGGGCGGCGAATCCTGTTTGTGACCGGCCGACTGGCGGAGGGACTGGTCCGCCGCGTGGTGGATGCCGTCGCCCGGGAGATCGGTTTTCAGGCCGAGGTCCGGGTGCTGGGAATCACCGTCGCCGCCCTGATGCACGTCGAGTGGGTCCGTCGCAAGCTGACGGTCGATCCCACAAGTTGCGATCTGGTGATGCTTCCCGGCTGGTGTCAGGGATCGGTGGAGCGTTTGAGCGCGCAGTACGGCGTGCCGGTTGTCGCCGGTCCCAGGGAGATTCAGGAGCTGCCCGAGTTTCTCGGCCGAAGTCCCGCTCCGGCTCCCGAGCTTTCGAGTTACGACATCGAGATCGTGGCGGAGATCAATCACGCTCCGCGGCTGACGCTGGACGAGATCCTTCGCCTCGCCGACCGCTACCGCCGCGACGGGGCGGACGTGATCGACGTCGGCTGCATCCCGGGGGAGAGCTGGAGTGGCGTCGCGGACGTGGTGCGGTCGCTGCGGGCTGAGGGACACCGGGTCTCCCTCGACAGTTTCGAGCGCGCCGAGGTGGAAGCCGCCGTGGAGGCCGGGGCGGAACTGGTCCTCAGTTGCAACGCTTCCAACCGCGACTGGGCGGCGCGGCTGCCCGCGGAACTGGTCGTCATTCCGGATGATCCGGCACGGCTGGAGACGCTGGCCGAGACGGCGGCGATGCTGGCGGAGTCCGGGGCACGGTATCGGCTCGATCCGATCCTGGAGCCGGTCGGGTTCGGATTCGCAGCCTCGCTCGAGCGGTATGACTCGACTCGCCGGCGGTTTCCGCAGGCGGCGATGATGATGGGGGTCGGCAACGTCACGGAATTGGCCGAGGTTGATAGCGCCGGCCTGAATTTCCTGCTGGCGGCGGTCTGTCAGGAGCTGCGGATTCACAGCGTGCTGACAACCGAGGTCGCCCCGTGGTGCCGCTCCGCAGTTCGTGAACTCGATGTCGCCCGGCGGCTGGTGCGGCAGGCGGTTGCGCAGCGGGTGCTCGTCAAGCGGTTCCCGCTCTCCTTGTTGCTGCTGCGCGACCGCAAGGTCACGGAGCCGGGAGAGGACGCTCTGGAACAACTCTCCCGGCAAGTCACCGATCCCAACGTGCGCCTCTTTGTGGACGGAGGTCGGCTGCACCTCATCAATCGCGACGGCCACTGGCAAGGGGACGACCCCTTTGAGCTGTTCGACCGGTTCCTGGCGGCCAGCGACGCGATCGACGCCCCGCACGCCTTCTACCTGGGATACGAACTGGCGAAGGCGGTGACGGCGTTGACCTTGGGCAAACAGTACACGCAAGACGAACCACTGCAGTGGGGATTCCTGACCCGCGAGGAAGTCAGTCCCCTGCATCGCCGCAAGACTCCAGCCGAGTAAAGCCGGCGGCCCTGGGGATGTCCCCCGATTCGACCCTCCGTCCGGTCAGCACTCCACACGACCGGCCCGGACGACTCGCAGGAGCCGCCGGGCCGGGCTATGGAATCCGCGGCATGGCCGCGGTCTGGCAGAGGGAATGTGCGCAATCGCTCCTGCGTTTGCTCCGGGAGAGTGCCGGTTTCACCACCCGCGGGGCATCCCCCAGGGATCAAGCACCCGGACATACCGCCCCGGCTGACAGTACCTCTGATGACCAATCGGGTAACACGGGCCGGGGAGATAGATCGTGCGATAACCGGGGGACCAGGAGGGAAGTCCCGCTGGGCTGTTCGATCCGCAGGAGGTGGCATCCCAGCGGTTCGAGAGTCCCCCGCCGGGACCGAACAGGGAATCGGAGCTCTCGCTCCAGCCCGGATGGAAAGTTCCCATCCCCGGTCCCAACCGGGGGTCGGAGGACGGCTGGAAGCCCGTCCAGTTCGCGCCTCCCCAGGCCGTGCGGCCGCTGGAGAAGCGGGGATGATCGTCGTCGTAGGCGAAGGAACCGGTGCCGCTCGTCATGAGAGTGAGTGTGGCCAAGGCAGCCGGGAGCAGCGTGTTCATGGGAGTTCCTGCGTGTTGAGGGAGTCGAGCGGCCCGCGTTTCTTTCACTCAGCGGGCGGTCGAGGCCGCCGGGGACAGAGAAATCCGGAATTTCTCGGGACGCGCCGCCGTCCTAGCGGTGCGGAAGCGTCCGATGAGCCGCGTTCGACCAGCCGGCCGCCCGTGCGCAACTGTTGGCGCAGGGGCGTCTCAGACGGTACATTCACATTCAGGAATGCATGGCGATCGCCCGGAGCGGTGCAGAGGGCGAGGACAGGCGTTCTGCGGGTGCGTCGTATGACCGATGAACTCACTCCCGTCATCGTCAATCGTATCCTCGTGGTCGAGGACGACCGGGAGGAGGCGGAGTTCCTGAAGACGTTTCTGGAGCAGAAGGGTTTTGAGGTCCAGCTCGCGCGCGACGCCGGCCAGGCGCACGCCGCCTTCTCCATGCATATTCCCGACTTCGTGGTGCTGGACCTGATCCTCCCCAACGAGGTCTCGGGATTCGAGGTCTGCGAGCGGATGAAGCTGGAGCGCGACCACACCCCCGTGCTGGTGTTGTCCGCCATCGAGTTGGAAGACGCCAAGGACCTCGCGGAGCGCGTCGGGGCGGATGCCTACGTCACCAAACCCTACGATCCCGACGAACTGCTGCAACAGATTCACGCTACGGCCGAACTGGTGTGGCGCCGCACGCATCTGGAAGAGTCCGACCACCGCGGCCAGCGGGTGCGATTCGATTGTCCGACCTGCGGGAAGCGGCTCAAAGCGAGCGCCTCCCATCGCGGTCATCGGTTAAACTGTCCACACTGTGGGGGGAGCGTGACGGTCCCGAGGCACGAATGACGGCCCCGCCGCCAGCGCTCCAGGCGGTCGTATCATGCACGTCTTGATCGTTGAAACCGGCAAGCACAAAGGGAAGCGGCTTAAGCTCCCCGACGGGGAAACCGTCGTCGGCCGCGATCCGGACGCTCAAGTGCGGATCGCCTCCAATGAAGTCAGCCGACGCCATTGCCTGCTCATCGCCGAGGGGGAGCGACTCAAAGTCCGCGACCTCGGCAGCAGCAACGGCACCTTCGTCAATGGAACGCCGATTCAGGAGGACTATGAACTCCAACCCGGCGACCTGCTGGTGATCGGTCCGATGGGTTTCCGCTTTCCCGGTCCGGCGGCTGCGGAGACGACGACCCCTCCCCTCGCGGCCAGCCCCCGCAAGGCCCCACGGGAGAAGGAGAAGGAAAAACTCTCCGACGACGAGATCGCCCTCTGGCTGGCGGACGGCTCCTCCGACCAGATCAGCAGCGGCGATACCGCCGTGCTCCCCGTGGCCGAAGGAGCGGCTCGTCCCGCCGCCCAGGAACCGATCGTCCCCGCCAAGAAAAAAGTCTTTCGCACCGTCGCGGAGGAGGCGGCCGACATCATCCGCCGGCACCGGGAAGCGCTCGCAGCCAAAAACAAGGAAGAACGCCGACCGTAGCCGCCGGGGTGCTCCGCAGCGCTGCGGCTCCACTCGCCGGACGCACGCCCCTGCCGCTCCCTTCAATCCCCCCATGGGGGTCGTCAGCGCGCCTCCGGTGGCAACGGAAACTCCCGGATGGCCGTCGCCGCATCGGTGCTCTCCACGCGCCGCCGGGCCAGCTCCATCAGCACGGAGAACTCCGGCTTCCCTTCGTAGAACTTGAGGATCGCCCGCCATCGCTCCCGCGCCTGGAGGCTCTTCCCGGTCAGATACAGATCGTCCCCGGCCGCAATCTCCCGCCGCACGAACTGCACCTGATCCCCCTCGCTGTGAATGCTCGCGCGGATCGCGTCGATCCGTTTGCGGGCCAGGCTGAGGTACGGTTTCAGGTCCGGCTTGTTCTCCAGCAGCACCTGCATCGCTTCATAGCGTTCCAGCGCGCCCAGCCGGTCCCCCTCTTTCTCGAACCGCCGGGCTTCCAGGTACAGCCGCTGACCGTCATTCTCCGGTTGGCGGTTGGGAAACAGCTCCAGGGACGCGATCTTCCGCTCGGCAGAAATCTCCTGGATCTCGTCCAGCCAGGCCCGCACCTCGGCCGTGTGGGGACTCTCCGGAAACCGCTCCAGAAAGGCCCGCACCTCCGGTTCAGCCGCCGTGCGCCACGTGCGGTCGGGATGCTGCATGGCCTCCTTGAGATCGGCATACAACTGTTGTTCGCTCTTGGGCCAGGCGAGCCAGGTGGCTATGGCAATGACCGCCAGCAGACACAGCCCCAAAAACCACGTCCGCTCGTACAGGGGGGTGAAACCTTCCATCCCCTGCTTCTTCTTCGACTTCTTCTTCCGCCCGATCAGCTTGCCCAACTCGGGATGGCGGTCCTGGAGGGTGACCTCGCCCCCGCCCGCAGTGGCGGCCGCCCGCAGGGCGCTCTCCCCCGCATACGTCCGCTGCCGCACGTCCTCCAGCCGCGTTTGCACATTCAGCGCATCGAACGGCCGGTCCTGCGGCTCCTTCGCCAGCAGTTCTTGGATCAGCCGATCGAGCCAGATCGGACAATCCATGTTGAATTCCCGCACGCTGGGAGGCTCCTCCTCGATGTGCTTGAACAACAACTCCGGTTGCGTCTCCGACTGGAACGGCGGGCGGCCCGTCAGCATCTCGAACAGCACGCACCCCAGCGCGTACAGGTCGGTGCGGCGGGTGATCGGGTGCTTGCCGGTGATCTGCTCGGGCGCCATGTAGGCCATCGTGCCGACGGTCTTGCCCGCCGCCGTCAGCGCTGTGCTCTGCGTGTCGCGGGCGATGCCGAAATCGCTCAGCTTCAGCACTCCGTCCGCGGTCAGCAGCAGGTTCGCCGGCTTGAGGTCCCGATGGATGACGCCGGCGTCGTGCGCGTGTTGCAGCGCTTTGGCGATCTGAATGCCGTAATCGACCGTCTGCTCCCAGGTCAGCCGCCCCTCCTGGCGGATTTTCTGCTCCAGCGAACCGCCCGTCACCAGCTCCATCGCGTAGTACCGCTGCGCGCCGGCCGTGCTCCCCCCGTAATACTTCACGATGTGCGGGTGCTTGAGCTTCTTGAGAATCTCCATCTCCCGCTCGAACCGCTGCGCCACTTTTTTCTCGGCCATCAGGTCCGGCGCCAGCACCTTGAGGGCGACCTTCTGGCCCCCCTTGAGATACGTCGCGCGGTAGACGATCCCCATCCCGCCGACGCCCAGGCGCCCCTCCAGTTGAAACGGCCCTATCCGGCGGTGGTCCGAGTCGGTCGACATGCAGTTTTGCGCGCAGTGATGCCGGGAAGAGACGGTCTCCCGGACGAGCTCCATCAGTCGCGCGCCGGCGCCCCCTGGTCAGAAGCGGCAGGGACGTCCGCCGACGCCGCTGTCTCAGTTTGGTCGATCCCCGCGGCTTGTTCAACACCCCGCCCAGGGTGGTGCACGGCTTCGCCCAGTTCCGCTGAGGATGTGGTGAGGCGGAGGGCCAGCGTGAACGACGGGGAGGGAATCCCGGTCTGGCGACCAGAATTCCGCGAAGCCTCCCAGGCGGGTTGCGGAGCGGTGAGTGGCCCAACCGGAACCACGGCGCAGCCGTGGACCACTCGCGGATCGCGGTTGACCCACGTCGTCCTGCTGTTAGAATCCGCCCACGCTGACGGGGTGTAGCTCAGCTTGGCTAGAGCGCTACGTTCGGGACGTAGAGGTCGTAGGTTCAAATCCTATCACCCCGAATCTGAACGGTTGAACAGTATCGCACGGACTCGCAAGATGCGGTTTTTCCGGGGGTTTTGGGGGGGCGGTGAACAGGCGTTGCCTGTACATGCGTCTCAATGCGTGCGCCTGCTGCGCCGGATTCTGTGCCGCGCGGAGAGAGCCGGGTTGCCTGTTCGTCGTGGGCGTCGGTCACCTGTAGGTAGTGGTGGAGCGCCACGGCCTTGGTGTTCCCCAGCCACGCGCAGACCACGTGAGAGGGGAACCGTTCGGCCAGGTCTGTCTGGGCGCTCGACCGCAGGTTGTGGAACAGCTTCGGCCAGGGGGTCAGGCCGGCGCGTTCAATCAGCCGGAGCAAGTGCTGCCGCAGGTTCACCTGTTGCCAGAATCCACGCTCCGCCTGTCGCGTGGACGCCCGCTCCCGCAGCCGCGAGAAAACGTGCGTGGCACCTTCGGGGGCGATGCTCCAGACGGTCTCCAGGTGCGGGAGTACTTCCGGGACGATGGGCACCACCCGGTACGCCTTGCCGTGAACGGCGGTCTTGGGGGAGGGGAGCCGAATCCGGCTTCGTTCCCAGTCCACCGCGTCCCACGTCAGGGAGAACGGTTCCGACGGCACACGGACGCCCAGATACCGCGCCATCGCCAACAGCAGCTTCCATTCCGGGTCGGGCGTGGCGTCAATCAGCCTCTCGACATGCTCAGCCGGGATGTATACCTGCCGATCGGAGTTCGTCGCCGGGGGGGGCTTGAATCCGGCGAATGGATTCTCAGTGAGCAGCTTCCGCTTCACCGCGTCGCCGAAGATCGCGCGGGCGTAGCTCAGCCGCTTGCCCACAGTCGCCGCCGCCAGTCCCGGCGATTCCTCCTGACGGTTGGGTTGTCGCTCCGAACGGGCCTCCGTTGCCAGCCAGCGGCGGAAGTCGTCCGCGTCGCCCGGGGTGATGCTGGCGAGCGCCCGGTTCGCTCCGAAGAATGCCTTCAGGTTCCGCACCACCTGCCGCACGGCCAGAAGGGACGCCGGCTTGACGTCCGTTCGCTTCGCCACGTAGGCATCACAGAACGCCCCCAGCGTCGGGCCACGGTGGGCCTCTCGGGGTGGCACCAGTCCCGCCTTCGCCAGCTTGGCGTACAGGTCGTCAGAGATGGTCCCCAGCCAGCCGGCGGTTTCGCCGTCGAGGGGGAGACCGGCTCTTCGGGCCGCCAACAGGGCCTCCACCTTCACCCTGACGCTCTCCGCGAGCCGTTGAGACACCTTCCCCAGCCGGATCGTCTTACGCGAGCCGTCGGGGGCCACGAACAGAATCCGCCGCCGTCCGCCGGGGTCGTTGCCGATGCTGGCCATGCGTCACCGTTCCTTTCTGGTGGGTCCCTGTCGGTTCGGAATTTCGGAATGATGCGTCCCGCGCGTCCGCCTGGCAATCCCTTTCTCACCACGGCCAGGGGGCGTCCCGGCCGATGCGTCGGCCGCAGACCGGGCAGAAGGGACGCGGGCCGCCCAGCGTCGGCCGCAGGATGGGTTCGGCCTCATGCCCGCAGTCACCCCCGCTCGGCGTCGGCGTTGTGGCCGGCGGGGACGGAGGGGAGGAGTGCAGCGCCGCCGGGGCGAAGCGCGGCTCCAGACCGCACCGCGGACACGACCACAGCCGCCGGCCGTCCCGGTCCGTCCACAGCACGACCAGGCCGCTTCCGCACAGACAGGACGCCTTGCGGGCTTCGTGGGGCGTGCCGGGAGGGAACTGCTCGGCCACGTCAGGCCACCATGACGGGATCGGCACACCGGCCGGCCAGAGCGGAGGGAGCGTGGCGAGAATCGCCGCCTTGGCCTCCCGCAGCCGGGCGAGCAGTTCCGGGGTCAGCGTCCCCTTGGGGTGCCGCACCACCAGTTGGCCATTGCCGGCAGGGATCAAGAGAAAGCCGCGGGCCGTGATTTCAGCGAACAGGTCGCGGAGGTGGGACACAGCAGAGAGTCCTCTATGCCACGGTCAGCGGCAGCCGCCTCCGCCAATAGGCGGTTCACGTCGGCGTCCGTCGGCCGCCGCTCCGGTGGATCAGAGAAGGGGATGGCCACGTGTTCGCCGGCTGGTCCGGCTGGGACTCCGGGGCCACAAAATTGGGCGTCGACAGTGTCGACGTCGACAGTATTGGTGTTTTTCCGCGGGAATTCGGTATTACTGTCGACGGTCGACAGCGTCGACAGGCTGAAACGCCGGGCCGGCTGGCCACGCTGGCCGGTCGGGGATTGCTCCCACTTTCCGCGTCCGTCAGCCACGAGTTCTTGCAGCGCCGCCTCCGCCAATCGGCGGTTGCGGTGCCGGCCGTCCAAGACGCGCCAGAGAGCGACCCACTTCGGGCAGACGCCCCAACGTATCAACGACACTTCATGCGATTCCCAAAAATGGGAAACACCTCAAAAATCCCGTATTTCTCCGGTCATGGGAAATTTCCCAGGACCGTGCGCGGGGTCTGAGAATGGTCGGATGGGAGGGGCGAAAGACAGGTCCCAGCGGGATTGTGTCGGTCGCCGCGGCCGAGAATTCGGACTAGTCCGAGTTTCGGCTGTGATGTTGTACGCCACCATCCAGAGGCCACAGAATGGCCTATGGCGCGATTGCCAGTCAGGATGGAGGGGGGGCCCATGCCGAGCCTCGGAATGCGTCCAAAGCGATTCTGTGGCGTCTGGCGCGGTCTGGCGATTACGCGTCCGTCTGGCAATCCCTTTCTCACCACGGCCAGGGGGCGTCCCGACCGATGCGTCGGCCGCAGACGGGGCAGAAGGGACGCGGGCCGCTCAATGTTGATTGCGTGGTGGGTTCGGCCTCGTGTTCGCAGTCACCCCCGCTCGGCGTCGGCGTTGTGACCGGCGGCGGCGGCGGATGCTGCGGCGGTGGTGTTTTGGGGGGGTGCAGGTCATAGCCCCCTCTCCTTCAAAAACCGCTCCGCATCCCTCACCCGGATCTCCCCGCGGATGAGCTTGGGCAGCAGCGCATCGCGTAGGGCGCCGAGGGTGCGGGATTCCGCCGCGGCTTCTCTGGCCCGCGCGAACATCAGGACAACGGCACGGCCGAAGGCCCGTGCGATCGGTTCGGACGGAACAGGCACTAAGAAGTGGTCGAGCGACTCCGCGGGCACCCGCTGCCGCCCACTGGACCCCGTCATGCTCTGGATCGCGAAGTCGCGGAACCCATCGCTGCGCGCGAGGCAGTACGCAAACTCCGCTGGCAGGGGCGGCTTCGGACGCAAGACGATGTACTCGGTGGAGCCCCAGCCGACCTGGCCGTCTGTCAGGAAGTCCACGAAAGCCGTCTTGCCGTTTTCCAAGCACGGCGTGATGCGCGCCACCAACGTGTCGCCATTCACGAACCGCATCCCCGAGCCGAAGGGGCGCTCGATGACCGAGTCCGGTGAGTGACCTCGCGTGGGCATGTTCGCCATGTCGAGGTACGGGGCCACCTCTCCCTTGCGAAGTGACCGGGCCGGGTTGACCTCGATGACCTCGGGCAGCGCCTTCACCTCCCACCCCTCCGGAATCTCGCCCAGTTCCGACTCCACCAGCCGGGCGGGGAAGAGGTCGTAGAGGTGGGCGGGCAGGCCGGGCAGGGACTGGCCGCGCTGCCAGCGGCCTTCCATCTTGGCGCGGACGGGGTCAAAGTCCACGAACCACGACTTGAACAAGGCGCGGGCCATCGCCTCCAGCGTCTCGCTCATCCGCCGGTTCAGCTCGATCTTGTCGTCCAGCGTGCCGAGGATGTGGGCGATGGCGCGTTGTTCAGGGAGTTCTGGATACCCGGCCTCGATGTTCTCAAGATCGCGCTTGGTCACGTGGCCCAAGCCAGTGGTCTGCTTATTGCGCGCGATACCGACGAAGTTCGGCTTCAGGTAGCGAAGGAGGTAGTAGAAGAAGGTGGGATCGATGCCTTCAGCAGGCGTCACTCGGAAGACATGCTGATTCAGCCAGCCTTCCGGTCCGCGCCACCAGAAGGCGTCGATCGACGTTTCAGGCTGACCGGACCACGAGAACAACAGATCGCCCGGTCGGACGCGCACGGACTCGTCAAAGGTCTGCTCGGTGAACTTCGTCTGTCCGGAGATCCCACCCTTGATCTCCGCGATCTTGATGACGGGCATGCCCGAAGGGCTGAACTGGATGTCTCGGAATGCGAGTCCGTTCACCCACTGTGCCAGCGAGTAGAGCGGGCATCGCTCCCAGTCGTCGGGATAGTCGGGGTGGTACAACCATCCCTTGTTGTCCAGCGCGGCCGACGCATCACCCGCCATACCCCAGCTCCTTCAGGTTGGCGGCAATCGCGGCATCGAGCCTCAAAGCCTCGGCCTGCTGCTCGCGCAGCGTCGCGGTGAGCCGCCGCATCTTCTCCTCGAACGGCTCGCCGTCGTCCTCCTGCGCCTCGGCGCCGACGTAGCGGCCAGGCGTGAGCACGTGGCCGTGCTTGCGCACCTCGTCGAGCGTCGCGCTCTTGCAGAAGCCGGGCACGTCCTTGTACTCGCCCGCGTCCTCCTCTCCGCGCCAGGCGTGGTAGGTGTCGGCGATGCGGGCGATGTCCTCGTCGGTCAGCTCGCGGTGGGTGCGGTCCACCATGCGGCCGAGCTTGCGGGCGTCGATGAACAGGATCTCGCCGCGGCGGTCGCGGAAGGTGCCGTTCTTGCGGTCGCGTGCCAGGAACCAGAGGCACGCTGGGATCTGCGTCGAGTAGAAGAGCTGGCCCGGGAGTGCGACCATGCAGTCCACGAGGTCGGCTTCGATCAGGTTCTTGCGGATCTCGCCCTCGCCGGACTGATTTGAAGACATCGAGCCGTTGGCGAGCACGAAGCCGGCCACGCCCGCGGGCGTTAGGTGGTGGACGATGTGCTGCACCCAGGCGAAGTTGGCGTTGCCCGTCGGGGGAACGCCGAATTGCCAGCGTTTGTCATCGCGCAGGCGCTCTCCGCCCCAGTCGGAGACGTTGAACGGCGGATTCGCGAGGATGAAGTCGGCCTCGAGGTCGGGGAAGCGGTCGCTCAAGAAGGTGTCGCCGTGGGCGATCTGGCCGTCGATGCCGCGGATGGCGAGGTTCATCTTGGCGAGCCGCCAGGTGGTGTAGTTGGACTCCTGGCCGTAGATCGAGATGTCGGGCTTTGATCGCTTGGGGGCCTTGCCGCCGTTGCCGTTCCCCTTGGCGTGCGCGCGGATGAACTCCACCGACTGGACAAACATCCCCGCAGAGCCGCAGCAGGGGTCGTAGACGCGGCCGTGGTACGGCTCGAGCATCTCGACCAGGAGCTTCACCACGCAGCGCGGGGTGTAGAACTCACCGCCCTTCTTGCCCTCGCTGCTTGCGAACTGCGAGAGGAAGTATTCGTAGACGCGGCCGAGCACATCCTTGGCGCGGCTCGCCTCGTCGCCGACCTTGATGTTGCTGATCATGTCGATGAGCTGGCCGAGGCGCGTCTTGTCAAGCGCGGGGCGGGCGTAGTCCTTGGGCAACACGCCCTTGAGCGCCGGGTTGTCGCGCTCGATGCCAGCCATGGCGTCGTCCACGAGACGGCCGATGGTGGCCTGCTTCGCCTGGGCTTTGAGGTGCGCCCAGCGCGCCTCGGGCGGGACCCAGAAGACGTTCTGGGCGCGGTACTCGTCGGGGTCCTCGGGATCGGCGCCCTTGGCCTTCTCGGCGACCAGCTTCGCGTGCTGCTCCTCGAAGGCGTCGGAGATGTACTTGACTTGAGGAAGATCAAGCCGAGCACGACGTGCTTGTACTCGGCCGCATCCATGCTGCCGCGCAGCGCGTCGGCCATCTGCCAGAGCTCGGCCTCGTAGCCGACGGTGGCGGCGCTTGCCTTGGGCGCCTCCGTGTTGTTCTTTCGCTTCGCCATTCGCTACCTCTCCCGGTCGTTTCGCTGCGGCGTGGCGACAGCGCGGCCGGGTTTCCGAGCGCAGCGATCCCGTGGCGGGTCGCGTCCACACGGATCGGTGGCAGAGTCGCCGCGCTCATCGGAGGGGTCCCGCAAGACGCCGAGCAGTGAGTGATATTGCAACGGTCGCCGGGTCTTTGTCCAGCGTGCGCTTCCCGAAACCGCGTGCGCCGGGGGCTACGGCGGCGGGGTGGTGCTTGTCACCCTCGCACCCCATTGCCAGCCGTGGTTTCTTTCCACGCCTCACAGAATCGCTCGGGACGCGTTCCGGCTTTGGGGACGGGTTCAGGTCGTCCAGGTGGGCTTGAACCCGTTGCCGGCCATTCTGTGGCGTCTCCCTCCGCCGCAATCGCCAGCTCGCGGTCGGTCGCGTCCGCCGCCCGTGGCTCCGGGGCCGTGTAGTCGGGGGCGTCGACAGGCTGAAACCTGCGGGTCATTCCTCCCCCTCGACCAGTGTGAGGAGGCTTTGCCGGACCGCCGGGGGGAGAGCCATCCAAGCCGCGATGATGGCCGCCAGGTCGAGGGTGAGCGGTGCGCCGAGTGTGCCGGATTTTGTGCCGCCTTTTTCAGAAACCCCGGTTTTTCCAGTGTTTTCGTGGGGGGTTCCAGTCCTATCACGACTACTTGTAACAGAAGGCCGTTTGGCGAGTGCGTCAAACGGCTTTCTCTGTTTTTCCACGACGAGAGTCACGTCGCCGAGGCGGCTCTTCAAAGAGGCCGACTCCAGGCGTCTTTGGTTCCGGGACATCGTTGAACCGCCCTGCTCTGGGTGGCGTGCGACCGCGGTTCAACAACGAGCATGGTCGGTGAACGCCACGACGCCCCAGCTCGCGCGGAGCTCCGCTGTTTTGACTGTGGCGGCCTGGATCAGTCAGAGAGGCCTCGAACAGGGTCGGTGCGTCGTCCAGGGCGGCCTGGGTCTCGCGGGATGTTGCCTGGTCGATCGCCCGGCCAGGAAGGGGTTGAGCAATCAATCGTGCGCTGCGTTCGCTCGCTCCAGCTTCGCTGGAGGAGCTGTGCTGGTTGCGCTGCCGCCGCCTGCTGATGTCCGTGAACGCCCTCGGCAGCGGAACAGGCCAGAGGGAGCGACCTCCGCCTCCCGATCGCGTTCCGCTCTGGGTAGGGCAGGCCATTCGTGTTGTTCAGACGGGAGGGAGAGCGCTGTCCGAGAGGACCGATCAGGCACGGCTGGCAAGCCAGCCGGCGAAGAGAGGGTATCGCCACTCTGGAACAGAGCGGTCGCCCTGTTGGTCGGGTCCCGGCAGCGGGGGTGGTCAAAACAGCCGCTCCGCGCATGCGGCGGGTGGGTTGGCAGGGCTCCAGCGCGGATTCTAGGATGAAGTCCTCGCCCACCCCTCCTGCCCGCCGATTCGGAGAGCCTCCCATGCCTTCTCTCCTGCCTGTTCGCCTTCCCCTGCTTCCGGGACTGGTTGTCATGATCGGGGTGGGAGTGCAAGGCGTGATGGGGGCCGAGGGGATTCCGACCATCAACAGCATCCGTCCCCTGGCGGCTGCGCCGGGACTCACCACCGAACTGACCTTGCGCGGGGCGCGGTTGGGTCAGGTGCGTGAACTGCGGACCTCCTGGGGCGTCTCCGCGGTGTTGACAGAGGGGGAGGGAGCCGCTGAACGTCCGGACGACCGGGCAACCTTCCCCCTGACATTGCCGGCTGACGCCCCACTGGGGATTCATGCCCTCCGGGTGTGGGGGCCGAACGGGGTGAGCAGCCAGCGGCTGTTCGTCGTCGATGACCTGCCGACGGTCGAACCAGCCGCACGGGGGCTGAGGTGGGAGGAACCGAGCGGGATCGTCCCCCCCTGCGCCGTCGATGGGGTGATGGGGAATCTGGAGCGGCACTACTACCAATTCTCCGCGGCTGCGGGGGAACGGTGGTCATTTGAAGTGCTGGCGCGGCGGATCGGTTCGACGCTCGATCCGACCCTGATTTTGTATCAGGCGGACGGCCGCCAGCTCGCCTCCAGCGACGACGTTCCCGGTCTCGGGGGGGACTGCCAGCTCGTCTACCGCTGTGAGCAGGCAGGGACTTATGTCCTGGAACTGCGGGACATCCGGTATCGTGGCGGAGAGGGGGCCGTGTACCGCCTGCGCGTGGGGGATTTCCCCTGCATCCAGGCAACGCTGCCGATGGCGGTGCGACGGGGGACGACCGCCGTGGTGGCGTTCGCGGGGATCGACGAGGAAGTGGAGCCGGCCAGCGTGACGGTGCCAGAGGACTGGCCGCATCCGTGGTTCGCGGTTCCGGCGCGTCGCCCCGGGGGGAGCGGCTGCGGTTTCACCCTGCTCACCGTCTCCGACCAGGAAGAAGTGGTGGAGACCGAACCGAACGACCCCCCGGAGCAGGCGCAGGTGCTTGCGCCGGGAGTGAACATCAACGGCCGGTTGCAGACCCCGGGGGACGTGGACCGATTCCGGTTCTCTGCAACCAAGGGAGCACGCTGGGTGTTCACGGGGATGACTCGCCGGGAGGGAGTACCGACCGATCTGGTCCTGCGGCTGCTGGACGCCGAGGGGAAGCAGCTTGCCCAGGCGGATGACGATGGGGTGGAAGAGGGGCGGTTGGACCACACCTTCGCCGCTGATGGGGAGTACGTGCTCGTCGTGTCGGATCTGCTGCATCGTGGCGGTCCGGCGTACTGCTACCGCGTGCTCATGTCCCCATATGCGCCGGGGTTTACCCTGGCAGTCGAGGGGGACGCCCTCAACGTTCCCGCGGGAGGGACGGTGCGACTTCCGGTGCAGGTGCAGCGGCGCGATTTCAACGGGGAGATTGACCTCCTTGTGGAAGGACTGCCGGCCAGCTATGTGGCCGCCCCTGTGCGAATTGGCGCGGGGATGAAACAAGGCGTGCTGACGATCACGGCGTCCAGCGATGCTGCTCCGGCCCCGTTGACTCCGGTGCGGATCATCGGCACCGCGACGGTCAACGGTGCGGAGCTGCGCGTGGTCGCCGATGCTGCCGAGTGGCTCCACGGCCAGTGGAACAAGCTGGCCGTGGTGCCGCCCAGCACGCGGGGAGAGCTGGCGGCAGCCGGAGCTCCGGCCGGTCGCTTCGCGCTGCGTGTAGAGCCGGAGGAAGTCGTGTTCGGCCGCGACCTGAAAGCAACCGTCACCATCCGCGCTGAACGGAGCGAAGGACTCGACGGCGAGATCAAGCTGGCCACGCTCCCCGACAAGGGGGCTTTGCCCGATCAGGTGGCTCTGGAACTCAAGCCGATCCCCAAGGGAGAGGCGGCGGTGACGCTGGAATTCTCGGCCAAGGAGAAGGCCCCCCTGGGACGGTTCTCGGTGGTATTGATCGGAACGCTCCAGCAGGAGAAGCAGACCCTCACGGCTCCGACGCCGTCGATTCAATACCGCCTCGATCCGCCGCTGCAAGTGCGGGTTGACCTCGGCGAGGCGAAGCTGACCCGCGGGAACTCGGCCCGGTGGCGGGTCAGCGTGGCAAGAAATCCTGCCCTCGCAGGTGTCGTCAAGTTGACATGGAAGGGGCTCCCGGCGGGAGTAACGGCGTCTGAAGTGGAACTCGCGGCTGAGCAATCGGAGGGGGAGGTCGAACTGACCGTCGCCGCGGATGCCGCACAGGGCGAGGCCGGCGACATCATCCTTACAGCCGCAGCCGGCGACAAGGGGCAATACCAGGTCGAAACCCGCCTGCCGAAGGTCACGATCGAGTGATGCCGCAGCCGGAGTCGAGATCGGTGGGGGACCGACTGCTCCTGGCGGCGGCGACCGGTCTGGGGGTGGGCTACCTGCCGGGGAGTCCGGGGACGGCGGGGTCGCTGTGGGGGCTGGCGATTGCGTGGGGACTGGCGACGGCGGGGCTGTCGGGGTGGTGGTGGGTGGCCGCGTCTCTTCCGCTCCTGGCGGCGGGAGTACCGATCTGCGGGCGGGCCTCCCGACTCCTCGGCGGGAGCGACCCTGCGGCCGTCGTCTATGACGAGTTCGCGTCCTTTCCGCTGACGCTGTGGTTGGTGGACGTTTCGCCGCTCTCGGCCGTGGTGGGGTTTGTGCTGTTCCGGCTGTTGGACATTGCCAAGCCGTGGCCGATTTGCCAGGGAGAGCGGTTGCCGCGCGGCTGGGGAATCATGGCGGACGACGTGCTGGCGGCGCTGCTGGCCGCGCCACTGACGTGGGGGGTGATGCAGCTCCTCGGCGGGGGATGAGGCGGCGGTGCATTTCACCCGGCCCTCAGGGGCAGGCGGCCAGTTCGGTGAGCCGCACCGGGACCCCCTGCGCCGCCAGATACTGCTTCGTTTCGGCGATGGTGTACTCGCCGTAGTGAAAGATGCTGGCGGCGAGGGCGGCGCTGGCGCCGGCGTCGACGAGGGCGTCCCGCATGTGCTCCGGTGAGCCGCACCCGCCGCTGGCCACAACCGGAATCTCCACCGCTTCGACGACCGCTCGGGTGATTTCCAGGTCGTAGCCGTCCTTGGTGCCGTCGGCATCCATGCTGGTGAGGACGATCTCACCCGCCCCCAACCGTTCCACCTCCTGCGCCCACGCCACGGCGTCGAGGCCGGTGGGGACTCGCCCGCCGTTGATGTGGACGTCCCAGCAGCAGGCGGAGAGCTGAGCGTCCAGCGTCAGGAGCCTGTCGCGGACGGCGCCGCCGGGGGGGAGAGGACGTTCAATCAGTCGCAGGTGTGGGGGCACGTCTGTCAGGTTCCGGACTCCCGGCTCCGGCGGCCGGACGCGCCGGGGATCGATGTTCACCACGATGCACTGGCTGCCGAACCGCCGGGCGGCCTCACGGACGAACTGGGGATGGCGGACGGCGGCGCTGTTGATGGACACCTTGTCGCACCCGGCCTTGAGCAGCGTGCGGATGTCATCGAGGGTGCGGATGCCTCCCCCCACGGTGAGCGGCATGAAGCAGACCTCGCTGGTCCGCCGCACCACATCGAGGAGAATCTGTCGCTCCTCGTGGCTGGCGGTGATGTCCAGGAACACGAGTTCGTCGGCCCCCTCCTCCTCATAACGGGCGGCAATGTCCACGGGATCGCCGGCATCCCGCAGGTTGACGAAGTTCACCCCCTTGACGACGCGTCCGGCATGAACATCGAGACAGGGAATGATGCGTTTGGCGAGCATCGCGGAACGAACCGGGAGGAGGCGTGGGGGAGGGCATATTTCAGCATAGCGAACCTGCTCCCACGGTTCACGGGACCAGCCCGGCCGAGTGTCTGGCATTCGCCCCCAAGTTCCGGATAAATTGCGGCCTGCAACACCGTCCCCCCAACCCCCCCACCAAGTTCCGCACCGACATGCCCGCGTCTTCCGTCCCCATGCGTCCGATTCGCCGCCTGCTGGTGGCCAACCGCAGTGAGATCGCGATTCGCGTCTTCCGCAGCACGCACGAACTGGGGATTCGGACGATCGCCATCTACTCGTATGAGGATCGCTACGCCCTGCACCGCTTCAAGGCGGACGAAGCCTATCAGGTGGGCAAGCCGGGAGAGCCGATCCGCTCCTACCTCGATTACGAGGCCATCCTGCGGGTTGCCGTGGAGCATGGCGTGGACGCCATCCATCCCGGGTATGGGTTTTTGTCGGAGAATCCAGCCTTTGCCCAGGCGTGCGCGGAGGCGGGGATCATCTTTGTCGGGCCGCGGGTCGAAACGCTGAAGCAGCTTGGAGACAAGCTGGCCGCGCGGGCCATTGCCCAGCAGGCGAACGTCCCGATCCTGGGGGGGAGCCAGGAGGCGATTCCCGATGCCGCCCGGGGGCGGCAGATGGCCGCGCAGCTCGGCTACCCGATCATCCTCAAGGCCGCGCACGGCGGCGGCGGACGGGGGATGCGGATTGTCCGCAGCGAAGCGGAGTTCGACGATGCCTACGAGCAGGCCCGCCGCGAGTCGCTCAATGCCTTCGGCAGCCCGGACATCTTCATCGAGAAGTTCATTGCCCGCGCGCGGCACATCGAGGTGCAGCTCTTGGGGGACAAGCACGGCCATCTGGTGCATCTGTTCGAGCGGGACTGCTCGGTCCAGCGGCGGCACCAGAAGGTAGTGGAGATTGCCCCGGCGCCCCAGCTCGATCCGGGGGTGCGGCAGGGGCTGCTCGACGCCGCCCTCGCCATCGGCCGCGCCTGCCGTTACGAGAACGCCGGGACCGTCGAGTTCCTGGTGGACGCCGACACCAACCAGTTCTACTTCATCGAAGTCAATCCCCGCATCCAGGTGGAGCACACCGTTACCGAGCAGGTGACGGGGGTGGACATCGTCAAGTCGCAGATTCTGATTGCCCAAGGGGTGCCGCTGGACGATCCGGAGATCGGACTGCCGTCGCAGGAGTCGATTCGGACGCACGGTTTTGCGATCCAGTGCCGCGTCACCACGGAGGACCCCGCGAACAAGTTCGTGCCGGACTACGGCCGCATCACGCACTACCGCTCGGCGAGCGGGATGGGGATTCGACTCGACGCCGGCACGGCGTTCTCCGGCGCGGTGGTCTTTCCCTACTACGACTCGCTGCTGGTGAAGGTGACGGCGTGGGCCCGCAAGTTTCCCGACGCCGCCCGCCGCATCGAGCGCTGCCTGCAGGAGTTTCGCATCCGCGGAGTGAAGACCAACATCCCGTTTCTGATCAAGCTGGTGATGCATCCGACCTTCATGGCGGGGCAGTGCACCACGCGTTTCATCGACGAGACTCCGGAGCTGTTCGACTTCCCGCCGCCGCGCGATCGGGCCACCAAGCTCCTCACCTACCTGGCGGAAACGATCGTCAACGGCAACCCGCTGGTCAAAGGGCAGCCGAAAGCGGCGCGACGCACCCCCGCCCCCGTTCCCAAGCTCAACCGCCAGCAGCCGGTGCCGGAGGGGATGCGGCAGAAGCTGCAACAACTCGGACCGGCCGGCTTCGCCCGGTGGATCCGGGAGCAGCCGCAGTTGCTCCTCACCGATACGACCTTCCGCGACGCGCATCAGTCGCTGTTGGCGACGCGGGTGCGGACCTACGACCTGTTGCAGATCGCCGAGGCGTACGCGCGGCTGTGCCCGGAACTGTTCTCGCTGGAGATGTGGGGCGGGGCGACCTTCGACACCGCCATGCGGTTCCTGAAGGAGTGCCCGTGGCAGCGGCTGGCCGACCTCCGCGAGCGGATTCCCAACATCCTGTTCCAGATGCTGCTGCGGTCCGCCAACGCCGTCGGGTACACCAACTATCCCGACAACGTGGTGCGGGCCTTTGTGAAGGAGGCGGCGGTGGCCGGCATCGACCTGTTCCGCATCTTCGACGCCCTCAACTGGACCCCCAACATGCGGGTGGCCATGGAGGCGGTGCTGGAGAGCGGGGCCATCTGCGAGGCGGCCGTCTGCTATTCCGGCGACATCACCGACCCCCAGCGGACCAAGTACACCCTCGACTACTACGTCAAGCTGGCCAAGGAACTGGAGCGGATGGGGGCGCACATCCTGGCGATCAAGGACATGGCCGGTCTGTGCAAGCCGTACGCCGCGGAACTGCTGGTGAAGACGCTCCGGCAGGAGATCGGCCTGCCGATCCACTTCCACACCCACGACACGGCCGGCATCCAGGCCGCCGCCATCCTCAAGGGGGCGGAGGTGGGACTGGACATTGCCGACGGGGCGCTGGCCCCCATGTCCGGCGGTACGTCGCAGCCGAATCTCAATACCCTGGTCGAGGCGCTGCGGCACACCGCTCGCAATCCCGGACTGGCGGCGCGGCACCTGGACGCTCTGGCCGACTACTGGCGGGCGGTCCGCGAGTTCTACACCCCCTTTGAGAGTCCCGCCCTGCCCGCGGGTTCCGACCTGTACCGGCATGAAATGCCGGGAGGCCAGTACACGAATCTGTACCAGCAGGCGCGGGCGCTCGGGCTGGCCGATCGCTGGCCGGAAGTCTGCGAGAGGTACGCGGAGGTCAACCAGCTCTTTGGGGACATCGTCAAGGTGACCCCCACCTCCAAGGCCGTGGGGGATATGGCCTTGTTTCTCATCGCTCAGGACATGCGGGCCGCGGACGTCCTGACGACCGACCGCGACATCGCTTATCCGCAGTCGGTGCTGGACCTGCTCAGCGGCCGCATGGGGCAGAACCCCGGCGGGTTTCCGCCGGAGGTGCAGACCCGGATTCTGCGGGGAGAAAAGCCGGTCGAGGGGCGCGTCGGCGAGCACCTGCCTCCCGTCGACTTCGAGGCCGCCGCCGAAAAGATCCAGCCGCTCCTCGACCGCCCCCCCACCCCGCGCGACGTTCTTTCGCACCTGATGTACCCGCAGGTGTTCCGGGAGTTCGCCGCGCATCAGCGGTTGTATCTCGACACCAGCGTCCTGCCGACGCCCGCCTTTCTCTACGGCTTGGAACCGGGAGAGGAGATCTTCGTCGAGATCGAGAAGGGGAAGACGCTGATCATCCGGTTCCTCACGGTGGGCGAGCCTCAGCCCACGGGAGAACGGACCGTGTTCTTCGAGATGAACGGCCAGCCGCGGGAAGTGGTGGTGATCGACAAATCGCTGCAGAAGGCCGAGAGCACGCGCCGCAAGGTCGATCCCGCGGATCGCCGTCAGGTGGGGGCGGCCATGCCCGGCATGGTTGTCAGCGTCTCCGTCGCTCCCGGGGACAAAGTCGCCAAGGGGCAAAAGCTGGTGACCCTGGAGGCGATGAAGATGCAGACCGTCATCACCGCCGAACAGGATGGGATCGTGGCGGAAGTGCTGGCCCAGCCGGGCAAGCAAGTGGAGGCCGGCGACCTGCTGGTCGTGTTCGAGTCCTGAGCTTCCGTCACTCCCGCCGGGCTGCAACCGACCACCCGCGCCGGTCGGCGGGGAACTGGGGGCGATTGTGCCGGTTCTGACGGCTGCTTTTCTGTCGTAATTGATACCACCGCTACCCCCACGCGCCAGACGCGGCAGAAATCGCGTCTTTGGCCCAATCGGCAGCGCCGTTACCGCCGATACCACAAGCGATCTTCGCGGGGGGACTGCGGACATGGCGACCGGACCGCTGCGAAAAGCGACGCGGGTCCCGACGCCACCGCACCTGCACCGCTCAGACTCGAGGGGCTCACCATGCGACTGGCAGGTTTGGGGCGGCTGCTCGCGGCGACACTGACGTTCCTTCCGGGACTCCTCCCGGCCGCCGACGGCTGGCACACCGACTTTGAACGCGCCCGGCAACTGGCGGAACAGTCCGGTAAGCCCCTCCTGGTCCACTTCTGGGCGGAGTGGTGCGGACCCTGCCGCCAGATGGAGAGCAGTGTCTTCAATCAGCCCTCCGTGGCCGCCAGTCTCGCCGGAGACGTCGTCGCGGTGAAGATCAACGTCGATCAGCGCAAAGACCTGGCTGCACGCTTCGGCGTGGAGCAACTCCCCTCCGACATCATCCTGGAACCGACCGGCGAACGGATGATCGAATCGACCGGCTTCCGCAGCCCGGACGAGTACGTCCAGATGCTTCGCCGGGCGCGGACCCGGCTGGCGGAGGTGCAAAAGGCCCGCCAGCGGCTGGCTGCTCAGCCGTCCCCCGTCGCCCCCATCGTCGGCAAGACCGCTCCGGAAGCCACTCGTCCGGCCGTACAGGAGAAGGCCCAGCCGATGCTCGACGGGTACTGCCCCGTCGTGTTGTGGCAGAACCGCAAGTGGGTCAAGGGGAGCGCGGAATTCGTCGGCGAATACCGCGGCCAGATCTACTACCTCTCCTCCGCGGAGGCCCTCCAGACCTTCCAGGCGGACCCGCGGAAATACACCCCCCGGTTCCTCGGCTGCGACCCGGTGATCGTCTGGGAGTCCGATCGCGCGGTGCGGGGGCTGTCCAAATACGGCGCGTTCTACGACGACGAGCTGTACCTGTTCGCCACTGCTGAAAATCGCGACCGCTTCAAGCAGGACCCGGACCGTTACATCCGCACCCGGATCGTGCTGCAACCCGAGTTGATCGAGACCCTGGTGCGCTGACGCCGGGTGACGAGGCGTCCCCACTCGAGCGGCGCAGGGCTGGACCCCTGCTGTACGCCGTCCGCCCGCAGGGAACGACGCCCCCGGCGGCGCGGGCGGTCCTCTTCACGGCGATCCCGGCCTGCGTCCTGAGAGGAAGTTCAGCGCCGCCGCGAACAGCGCCGCCCCGATGATCGACCACAGGATCGGGAACTGCTGGTCCCCCACCTGGATGGCCAGATATTCGGGGAGTCCCAGTTTCCGCGCGAGGAAGGTCCCCACCAGGGCCCCGATGAATCCCAGGGCGATCGAGGCCAGACAGCCTCCGCGCGACACACCCACGAGCGAGCGGGCGATACTGCCGCACACCCCCGCGATCACGAGCAAGACCAGCAGTTGGGAGAATGTCATGGCTCCAGTCCTGGGGAACGGGTGAGAAGGGACTTGTGCGGAGACTCCAGCGCTCTCCGAGGACCGGCGCTGCTCCGCCGCCCGCCTTCAGCCTCACTCAGGGCCCGCCCGCAGACGCTCACCGCGGCCGCCGATAGAACGGCAACGGCACGACCCGCGCCCGCTCCCGCTTCCCGCGCACGTCCACCTCCACTTCCGTCCCGACGGCGGACAGATGCGGCGGCAGATAGCCCATGGCGATCGACTTCTGCAACGTCGGGGAGAATGTTCCCGACGTCACCCGGCCCACCACTTCACCCCCCGAGTACAACAGCGCTCCTTCCCGGGCAATGCGTTTGCCGGCCAGTTCCAGCCCCACCCGGCGCGGCCGGTTGGGATTGTCCGCCGCGGCGGCAATCGCCGCCCGGCCGATGAACTCCCGGGCGTTCAAACGGACGCCGAACGACAATCCCGCCGTCAACGGGTCGATCGTCTCATCCATCTCGTGACCGTACAGCGGCATGGCCGCCTCCAGCCGCAGCGTGTCGCGGCAGCCGAGTCCGCACGGCAACAGTCCCACCCCGCGGCCGCGTTCAAAAATCCGCTCCCACACCATCGCGGCCGCAATCGACTCGACGATCACTTCATAGCCGTCCTCACCGGTGTAGCCGGTGCGGCTGACGATGCCGGGCGTTCCGGCGACCTGCGCGAACCGGGCGGTGTAATACGGCATGGCGGCGATGTCCGCGTCCACCAGCGGGGCCAGCACCTCCACCGCCCGGGGGCCCTGTAGCGCCAGCATGAACCGGTCGCGGGTCTCGTCCACCACGGAGACCATATACCCCTCCATGTGGTGTTCGATCCAATCGGCGATCTTGCAGCGGTTGGAGGCGTTGACCACCAGCATCCAGGTCCCGCTGTCGAGGCGGTAGGTCAGCACGTCGTCCAGCACGCCCCCCGCGCGATTGCAGATCAGGGCGTAACGCACCTGGCCGACCTTGAGCCGCGTCAGGTCGTTGGTGACCAGGTGGTCGAGGAACGACATCGCGTCCGGGCCGGTGAACATGAACCGCCCCATGTGCGCGACGTCAAACAGTCCTGCCCGCTCCCGAACCGCCTGATGCTCCTCCACGATGGAACTGTATTGGAGGGGCATTGCCCAACCGGCGAAATCAACCATCCGGGCGCCGTGGGCGACGTGCCAGTCGTACAGAGGGGTCCGCAGCATGGGAGCGATCCACGTCACTGGGGCGGTGGAGAGTTGCGAGCAGAGAGTCCGGAGTCCTGAGCACAGAGACGAGCACCCTGAGCGAGTCGCGCCGCCGGCGGATGGTTCTCCGCGTCACTGTTCGAGGGCATCCTCAGCGGCATGGGCACCTGTAACTCTGCCTGGAACTCCCCTTGCACTTGATGCTCTGCTCCGGACGCTGGTCTCTCAGCGCTGGTCTTTCGACTCCTGCAACTTTTCACGGACGCGCTCGAGCACCTCCTTGCTCTTGCGGATGCCGGCGACTTCGTCGAGCTCGCTCCCTTCGTACTCGATGCCGACGTAGCCGTTGTACCCCGCCCCGACGACGATCCGCATCATCCGCAGCAGGTCGGTCTCCTTCCCCGCCTTGCGATCGAAGGTGACGAAGGGATGCGCGTCGTCGAAATCGTAGGTCTTGGCGCTGACGGCATAGGCGAACGGCATCAGTTCCTCGACCCCCTGGTAGCGGTCGTACCACTCGCCGGTCTGACGGTTGATGGCGAAGTTGCCGAAGTCGGGGAGCGTCCCGCAGTGGGGGTGATCGACGGTCCGCATCACCTCGGCCAGCCAGGCTCCGTTGGAGGAAAGCCCGCCGTGATTCTCCACCAGCACGCGGAGCTGATACTGCTCGGCGAACTCGGTCAGCCGATACAGTCCGTCCGCCGCCAGACGGACCTGCTCCTCATAGCTGCCGCTGCTGGCGGCGTTGACCCGGATCGAATGACATCCCAGGAACGCGGCCGCCTCGACCCACTTTTTGTGGTTCTCCACCGCTTGCAGCCGTTTCCCCTCGTCCGGGTCGCCGAGATTCCCCTCCCGGTCGCACATGATGAGCAGGCTCTTGACGCCGTGGTCGTCGGCCCGCTGCTTCATCTGCTTCAAGTACTCCTCGTCCCGGGCCTTGTCGAAGAACATCTGGTTGACGTACTCGACGGCGTCCAGACCGAACGTCTCCCGCGCCGTCTTCGCAAAATCGAGATGGTCGAGTTTCCCGCCGAAGATCGTCTTGTGCAGCGACCATTCCGCCAGGGAAATGCGGAACAGCGGCGAGGGGTCGGCGGCGGCGGACCGGCCGACAAGCACCGGCCAGGCCGCGGCCGCGCCGGCCCAGACGGCCCCCCAACGGGTGAATTCGCGACGAGAACAGACGGCTTGAATCCGGGACATGCACAGACTCCGGGAACGGGAGGGAATGACTCGGGCGACGGAGGCGAAACGATGCTCACTCCCCCGCCGGGAGGCTGAGTCTGGGTCGCCAACCTCGTCCGCCAACATCCTCGAAAGGAGAGGGGAAGTCAATCAATGACGGGAAACGTCCGGGGGGAGGCGTGGTTCCAGCGGGGGCTGAGCGTCATCTCCGCCGATTGACCGGGGAGGGCTGACCTGCCGCCCACCGGCGCCAGTCGATCCGCGCGTGATTTGAACAACGTCCCGGCCGTGCGGCGACGACGCGGACAGCCGCCGCGGGATCGGTGCTGCTTCCCGCTCAGTTGGCGGGCGCGGCGGCGGCGGGACGACGCTGCGCCGGACGCGTCGTCGGCGTCTCCACCCGCTTCAGAACGTACCGCCGCGGCTGGGGCTGATTCTTCTCGAAGATCTGATCCTCGATCGCCTTGGCCTCCGCGTTGTGCCGGGCCACCCGCTCCTCGATCCCGGCGATCTTCTCTTCGAGCGCGGCGAGTTGTTTGGCCGCCTGCTCGTTGCCGGGCTGCTCGCTGACCGTGCGGCGGGCGCGGGCATACTGCTGGAACTGGGACCATTCACCGCGGAGCTTGCCAATCGGTCCTTCGTTGCGTTGCTTGTTCAGGAGCGCGACCTGCAGGGCCTGCTGAAATTGGGGGGTCTTGTCGTTTTCCTGCAGCTCGATGTGCCGCTCCAGGGCCTCGGAGGAGTACCGGCCTACCTCCACGTCGTCGATGAACAGGGCGTACTGCCCCGGGCGCAGCCCGTGAATTTCCAGCCCTTCCTTGCCGAGTCGATGACCGAGCCGGCAGAGTTTGGCCCCCAACCGGGCCTCTTCCGGCACCACCCAGGGGAGTGCCTTGGCCGTAAACGTGAAGGCGAGTCCGTCATCGGTCGCGGAGAGATCGGTGACTTCGCCGCCGGCGGCGCGGACGCGCGGCTTTCCCTCCGGGGAGAGGGAGATGGCGATGTTCGAGACCTGCCGCGGCAAACCGAGGTCGTTGATGATGGCCGCGGCCATGATGAGTTGCCCGTCCGGTCCGGGATGCACGGCGTCGCGGATGAGCGTGAAGGCGGGATCGGTTTTCCGCTGTTCCAGGGTGATGTTGTTGAGCGGCCCCCACATGTCGACGAATCCGAGTCCCTGCTCGACCGCCACGTCGCGCAGCCACGTGCCGTAGTAGGCCAGGACCGAGTTGTACAGGAGGGTCGCTTCCGCTGGACGGGGGTTCTTTTCCCTGGCCCGATCGGCGCGGGCGTCGAACATGGTGGGCGTCATGGGAATGGCCGTGGCGCCGATCGCGCGAATCCGCTCCAGCAGCGTCGTCATGTCCCGACGGTAGGTGTCGAAGATCTCCGGCTGGAACGGCTGATAGGTCCCGTCATTCATTCCCAGCAGGATGGTGACGTACTTGGGCTGGTATGCGGCGACGTCCGCATCGAACCGCTGGAGGGCATCCCAGGCCCGCGCCCCGCCGACGCCGGCGTTGTGCAGCCGCAGCCGCAGATGGGGCATGCGGGTGTAGAAGTAGTCCTCCACATACTGGGTGTACAGCCGCTGGTGGGTGATGCTGTCGCCGAGGAAGACGATCCCGTCCCCGTTCTGGAGTTCCAGGGCGGGCAGGGGGCGCGCCGGCCCTTCGCCGCGGAGCGCCGGGGACAGGGCGAACCAGGAGACGATCAGCGTGGCCAGGCAGAGGTGCAATCGGCGGTGCATCGAGAGGCTCCAGCGGAGGTTGGAAATCGTGAGGAGAGAAGTCTAATCCACCCCGATCGATTTGTCGCCGCACCGCAGGGAGAGACCGGACCGCTGTTGCGCGCTCGCCGACCCTTCTCCCGGTTGTGCGGCAGACCTATACTGGCCTCGTGAGCCGGTCCACCGCGGGCCAGGACGGGGCGTCATCATTGGGGGAGGCCGCCATGCTCGTGCAGATGGAGCTGGTGCGAATCATCATCAGCGAGATCAACGATCAGCAGGTGGTGTTCCTCCGGGAGGTCGACGGGACCCGCGCCTTTCCGATCCTGATCGGGATCTTCGAGGCCACCAGTATCGACCGCCGCGTGCAGGGCCATACCCCGCCGCGGCCGTTGACGCACGACCTGCTCAAGAGCGTCATCGAAACGCTGGGGGGCGAGGTACAGGACGTCGTCATCACGCAGTTGATCGACCACACCTACTACGCCGTCATCCGCATCCGTCAGAACGGCGAATTGCTGGAAGTGGACTGCCGCCCCAGCGACGCCATCGCCCTGGCGGTCCACTACGACCCCCACCTGCCGATCTACGTCTCCGAGGATGTCCTGGGGCAGGTCACCTGACCGCCGTCAGACGCTCGGTGATGGGCAGCAAACTCTCACGTTCTCCCTCCCCCGGAGGTCTGGATGCCGCGAATCGTTGAGCACCTGACGCGCGTCTGCTGGGGAGTCGTGTGGCTGACGACCGTTGCGGGAATGACCCGCGGAGAGGACTGGCCGCAATGGGGCGGGCCGCAGCGCGACCTCGTCTGGCGCGAAACCGGAATCGTGGAGACGCTCCCCTCGGGGATGCTGCCGCGGGTCTGGAGCACGCCGATCGGTGAGGGCTACGCCGGTCCGGCCGTCGCCGACGGGAAGGTGTACGTCACGGACCGCCTGCATGGCACCGGCCGCGACGGAACCGAGCGGGTGTTGTGCCTCGACGCCCGGTCCGGAGCGGTGCTGTGGAAGCACGCATACCCCTGCGAGTACACGATCAGCTATCCCGCCGGTCCGCGGGCGACGCCGACCGTCGACGGGGAGCGGGTCTACACCGTGGGGGCGGTGGGGCATCTGTTCTGCCTCGATGCCGCCACGGGAGCGGTCGTGTGGGCGAAACACTTCCCCACCGACTATCGCACCGAGCTCCCCACGTGGGGAATGGCCGCGGCGCCGCTGGTGGACGGGGAACAACTGATCGTCCTGGTGGGTGGTCCGGGAGCTCTCGTCGTCAGCTTCGACAAGCGCACCGGCGTGGAGCGCTGGCGGGCACTGGACGATCCCGGGGTCGGCTACTGCCCGCCGGTGATCCATGACTTCGGCGGCCGCCGGCAATTGATCGTCTGGCATCCGCGGGCGGTGTCATCGCTCGATCCGGCGACCGGCCGGTTGCTGTGGTCGATCCCCTTTCAGGTCCGGTCGGGACTGACGATCGCCACGCCGCGCCGGCAGGGGACGCAGCTGTTCGTGTCGGCCTTCTACAACGGACCTTTGATGCTGGACGTGGCTCCGGACGGCAGCGGCGCCCGCGTCCTGTGGCGCGGCGAGAGCAACAGCGAAATCAATACCGACAAGCTGCATTGCCTGATGTCCACGCCGCTGTTCGACGGCGAGCACATCTACGGCGTTTGCAGTTACGGTCAATTGCGGTGCCTGGAGGCGGCGACCGGCCGCAGATTGTGGGAGACAACCGCGGCCACCGGCGTCGGCCGCTGGTGGAACGCCTTTCTCGTCCCCCACGAAGACCGCGTCTTTGTGCACAACGAGCAGGGAGAGCTCATCCTGGCCCGGCTCACTCCCCGGGGGTATGAAGAACTGGGGCGGAGCAAGTTGATCGACCCGACCCGACCCGTCCAGCGGCGGATGACGATCTGGTCGCATCCCGCCTTTGCCCTGGGGAGCGTGTTCGCCCGCAACGATCGGGAGCTGGTGCGGGTGGACCTTTCCGCCGCATCCGGCCGGTGACGTCCGCCGGCTCTTGACGACTCACCAGGCGACGGCCTGCACCGGCTGCTTGTGTGCGTTCCGACGGACGTCGGCGATCACCCCGTCGCGCATCAGGATCACGCGGTCGGCGATCCCGGCGATTGCCGCATTGTGGGTGATGACCGCCGTGGTCGTCCCCAGTTCGCGGTTGATGCGATCGATGACCTCCAGCACCGTGATGCCGGTATTCACGTCCAGCGCCCCGGTCGGCTCATCGCACAGCAGGACGTCCGGTCGTTTGGCGATGGCGCGGGCGATCGCCACGCGTTGCTGTTCGCCTCCGGAGAGCTGCGACGGGTAATGGTCCATGCGGTCCGCCAGACCCACCAGCATCAGAGCCTCCTCCGGCGACATGGGGCGAGTGGAGATCTCCGTCACCAGCGCCACGTTCTCGCGGGCGGTGAGGGACGGGATCAGGTTATAGAACTGAAACACGAACCCCACGTGCCGCCGGCGATAACGGGTCAGGGCCGCATCGTCGGCGGCCGTCAGCGGCTGCTGGCGATACGTCACCGTCCCCGACGTGGGGACATCCAGCCCACCCAGAATGTTCAACAGGGTGGACTTCCCCGACCCCGAGGGGCCCAGCAGGACGGCGAACTCGCCCGCATACAACTCGAGGTCGATCCCCCGCAGCGCCGGGACCTGGACCTCCCCCATCTGATAAATCTTCGTGACGCCGCGGACGATGAACACCGCCTCGCGGGCTGGTTCGGGAGCAGGAGCGGAAGTCTCGGGCATGGGGGGAGTATCGCCGCCGGACCCCCACGGGCCAACCGATGGATCAGCCGCACAGGGACCACGCTCACTCACTGAGGCCCCGAGGCCCGGCGCGAGGGGGACGGACGCCGGCCGAGGGTGTGGCTGCGACGAGACCGCTGGACGTCGTCTCAATCCGGCTCCGTCGAGGAATCGGACGCCGAGGCCGCGGGGGGCGGCGCACCAGCTCCTTCTCCGGGAACGGGCTGCAACCACTTCACCACCTTGCGCACGATCCAGCCGGGAAAGAGCTTGGACTGGAGCGCCAACAACTGATTGCCCAGGCCGGTAATGACGGTGGTGCGGCCGCGGCGGAGGGCGCGATAGCCGGCCAGGGCGACCGGCGCCGCCTCCATGGCAAAGCGGAACAGCAAGGTTCCCTCCATGGCGGAATGCTCGCCGAATTCGGTTTTTGTCGGGCCGGGGCAGAGAGCCGTGACGGTCACTCCGCTCCCGCGGAGTTCCTCGGCCAGCGCCTCGCTGAAGGAACGGACGTACGCCTTGGAGGCGTAATAGACGGCGGCATGGGGTCCGGGCTGGAACGAGGCCGTCGAAGCGACGTTGAGGATCGCCCCCCGCCGCCGCGCGAGCATGGCGGGGAGAAACAGCCGCGTCAGCTCCGTCAGCGCCACCACGTTCAATTCCAGCATGGCGGTGTAGGTCTCCAGCGGGAGGTCCTGGAAGCGGGCCAGCGTGCCGAAGCCGGCGTTGTTCACCAGGACGTCGACCGGCGTCCCGTCGGCGGTGGCTTGCTGAAAGAGTTCACGCGCCGCCCCCGGCCGGCTCAGGTCCAGGCCGATGACGCGGACGTGGACACCGTGGCCGGTCTGGAGTTCCGCGGCCAGGGCCTCCAGCCGGTCGACGCGGCGGGCGGTGAGGATCAGGTCGGAGCCGTCGGCGGCAAACAGCCGCGCCAGTTCCCACCCCAGTCCGGAGGAAGCGCCGGTAATCAACGCGGTTTCGCGGGGCACGGTGCGATCCGTCACTCCTTGAGGATCATCAGTTCCACTTTGCGAAACTCGACGGGATGGCTTTCGGACTGCAGCGAGATGGTCCCTTCGGAGAGTTGAATCGTACCGGCTTGTTGAGCCAGTTCGCGGGCGTGGGGATCGCGCTCGTCGAGCTGCGCCTGCTCGTATTCCAGCACCACTTCTCCGTCGATGATGTGCTTGATGACGCCGTTTCCATGCACTTCGAGTTCCACCGTCACCCACTGATCGCCGGGGTACCTCTGGGAACGGGAGGATTTGCAGTGGGGGAGGTAGAGCTTGTCGTCGAGGACGACGTTGGTTCCCGGGGTGCAGAGATTGGCCGTGGTGCGGTTGCGTTCTCCGCCGAGAAGCTGGGCCTCGATGGAGGCAGGGAAGTCCTGGTCCTGGGCCATCGTTTCGGGGGACTCGCCGTGAATCATCACCCCACTGTTGCGGAAGGCCCAGTCGGGTCCGCCGGGACACTGTTCGCCGACGAACCGGTACTCTACCCGCAGGCGGTAATGGGAAAACTTGTCCTTGTAGAACAGGTGCCCGAAGCGGTTCTGGAAGCCGTCGGTGTACTGGTCGTAGGAGACCTTGAGCAGACCATCCTCGACACGGAAGGTGTTGCCGAAGTTCACTCCCAGCTCGTGGTAACGAATCTTGGGCGTCCACCCGCTCAGGTCTTTGCCGTTAAAGAGCGGAATCCATTCCCCCTCGGCCGCGGCGAGTGGGGCGGACAACAGCATCGTCAGCGTCAGGAGGGAGAGGATCGGCGGGCGTGACATGGACAGCGCGGCTCCCGGAACCGAGGTGAAGGAACCATCCCGTGAAACTCCGGACGGTCCCCGGGAAGTCTAGCGAACCTGCACCCGGATTGCAGCGAGCGTCAATGCGGAAACACGGGGATCCGGGAATCCCTCGACGCTGAGCGCCGCTCACCGCGCCGGAGTGGCCCCCTCAGCGGCGCGAGGCCGCTTCGATCCCATGGATCAGGCGATTGAACTCATCCGGATCGAACGGGTCCGGTTGAGACTCGGCGAGAATCTTGCGGAGGAAGGACTCGTCGACCGGTTTCAGGCCGTCGGCGGCTGCGGGCGCGGGTGTGCCGCCGACGGCATCGGCAGGAACGGTCTCGCCGGACCCCGGAAGCGAAGCCCCGGCGGGTTCGGTCCGGGGGAACGGGGCCACCGCCTGCACCAGCGGGTGCGACGAAGATGGCGAAACGCCCGCAGGAGCAGGCAGCGGGGGGCCCTCTCTTCCCCCGGCCTCCCGACTCACCGCCTGAATCCAGCTCCGGAGCGACTCAATCTGGTCCGTGGCATATCGCCCCTGGAAGGCTGCGCGATGCGGCCCGACGCCGGAGCGCGGCCGCGTCAGCAGCGGACTTTCGTCGGGACGCGCCCAGTCGATCTGTTGCAACACGGCGGCAAGATTCGTGTCGCTCGTCAGACGGGAGACCCGGCTGCCTGATGCCGGCTCCAACCGAAACTGGCTGACTGTGGCGGTACCGTGGCAGGCGGCGTTGCCGCAGCGGTTCATCAGGATCGGCTGGACCACGCGGATGAACTCGGCAGTCCGTTCACCGGAGAGTGCCGCCGGAGAAACGTGCGTTGGCGCAGGGCTGACCACGGACGCTTCCGAGTGCGGAACCGCTGGTCGCTTCTGGAGCGATGCTTCCACGCGCTGCAGCAATTGACGCGCTTCCGGTCGGTCCGGTTCGAGGCGCAGCGCCGCCGCCACCTCGAACCGCGCCTCCTCTTCCAGACCGTGCTGAAAGCACCAGCGGGCGAGCTCCAGCCGCTCATTTGCCGAAGGGTTCGGGCGATTGTCCCGGATGCGGGTGTAAGCGTCGGCCAGCGACGTCGCCGCCGTCCACACCTGGTCATACGTAATCAGGACCCGTCCGTTGGGGACCACCACCATGTAGCCGCCCACTTGGGGCTCCATCTCGCCGCTGACGACCTGTCCGGTCTTGAGCACCAGCAGGCGCGGTCGCTCCGGTGCATCCTTCGGCGGGAAGAGTCCCTTGAGCGGCAGGACCTCTTGTCCCCAAACCACCGGCGCCCGGGCGAGGAAGCCCGTGGCGAGCAGCCACCCGCAGAGACAGACTCTCCAGCAATCCTGATGCATGAGGGACTCCCTTCCATCCTGGCCGGCAGAATCCCTGCGCGGCTGTTTCCTCCGGAGCGAGGCCTGCCCGACGGAGTCCAGGGAAAAGCGTCGTCCGGTGCGGACCAGACCGGCGCGAATGACGCCGCAGAGACTACGCGGAAGGGGGACGGAGGGTCAACGCGAACTTGTTCCGCGGCGGGGCGTTCGAGGTGTTCCAACGGGAGTCGAGCACGCTGTCCGAGCAGACCCATCAATCAGGCACGGCTGGCAAGCCAGCCGGCGAACATTGTTCTTGCGCCCCTGGGGAACAACAAAGCCCATGCCCTGGTCCCACCCCGCCCCCCTCCCCAGTCTCAGCAGTGCCGGGGACGACGTCTCCTGCTTGCCGGTTGCCGTCTCCGTCGGGAGGAATGCCAGGAGTTGGACCACACGCCCACGAGTCGGAATACCGCCACAAACCTGCGCCCCCACCGAGCGACAACCGCCTGATTCGTCGGTAGAAAAACCTGCAGAGGCTGGGTGACGGGTGTTCTCGTCGTCTGGTCGAGCAATTCCCAAAATGTCTTCCGCAGCAGCGCGAGTTTGAAGAAATGACGTTCGTCTGGCCGGGTTGACTGGAAGGCGAGTTGCGGCCGAAGCGGAGAGAGTGGGGAGAGTGTTAATGTTGCAACTGATTTCTCCTCAAGGTGATGCGCGAATGACACCTCGCCGCGAACGACGCCGGGTGCTTGGCGCAGGTCGCGAATATCAGCAGTCAGGCCCGCCATTTGCCTCTGCATGGGAAATCGTGAAGAACAGCGGTCTGTGTGTTCCCGCTTACAGACGCCTCCGGCAGTCTCTGGAATAGTGAGGGGAGTGGACCGTCCCCGCGACCCGGAGAAAAAAACGGATCAAACCTTCTGGATGCTCGACCTTTCGGTCCACTTCGTTACAATGACACCCGCACGAGGGGGTCCCCCCGGCGGGGGAAGGCGAGTTCCCAGACGTACCAATCGAAGGAGACCTGTCAGATGAAGCACATTGTTGTTGCCACGTTGGCGCTGGTCGGTTCGGCCGCGCTGCTCGCTGCGGACAAGTCGGAGTGCCTGGAAGTCGGCTCTCGAGTGGCCGCCTTCTACGTGACGGACATCACCGGCCCGGCGAAGGGTGAGAAACTCTGCTACCGTTGCCGTTATGGCGGCAAGCCGGTGGTGAGCGTCTTCGTCCGCGACGTCAATCCGGAAGTGGCCAAGCTGGTCAAGGAGATCGACAACACGGTGGCGCAGCACAAGGATGCCGGGATGGCGGCGTTCGTCGTGCTGCTCACGGAGAATCCCGAGGGGGACGCCGAGAAGCTCAAGAAGCTCGCGGCCGAGCAGGGGATTCAGCACACGCCCCTGACCACCTTTGACGGCGCGGCCGGCCCGGCCGACTACAAGGTCGCCCAGGATGCCGACGTCACCGTCATGATGTGGGTCAACCACACTCTTAAGGTCAACGACGCCTTCAAGAAGGGAGAGTTCGCTCAGGACAAGATCGCCACGGTCCTCTCCAAGACGAGCACGATCCTGAACTGAGTTCCGGCGACGTCTGTTGAACTCGAAGCCAGTGCGGCCCGGCGGTATTCCCCGTCGGGCCGTTTGCGTTTCCAGCACCGCCGCGACTCATCACAATGCTCGGCGGTGAGAGGACGCGGCGTCGCAGTTGAACGTGTGCCATGAAAGCCCATACCGAATACCTGACGTTTCACGTCCTCGAGCGGATGGCGTTCCTCAACATCACTCCCGACGTCGAGCGGATCGTCGCCGCCAGCGGCGTCCGGGAAGGGCTGTGCCTGGTCAACGCCATGCACATCACGGCCTCGGTATTCATCAACGACAACGAGCCGGGACTTCACGAGGATTACCGGCGGTGGCTGGAGCAACTGGCTCCCTTCGACCCCTCCCCGACGCGGTATCATCACAACCGCACCGGCGAGGACAACGCCGACGCCCATCTCAAGCGCCAGGTGATGGGACGGGAAGTGGTCGTGGCGGTGACGCAGGGACGGCTCGACTTCGGACCCTGGGAACAGATTTTCTATGGCGAGTTCGACGGCCGCCGGCCCAAGCGGGTGCTGGTCAAAGTCATCGGGGAGTGACGAGCTTCAGCACTACACGAACCAGTTTCACAACTGGCGAGCGGGGGGCGTGAGCCCCTCGATCACACACCTCCCGTTGGATTCGCATCGGTCATGTCCCGGTGATGAAACTGACTCGTCTCAACCAGCGGATGGGTCGGGAGGAGCATGGTCATCAGCATCGAATGGAGTCGTCTCGCCGCATCTGTTCCGTCGATTCCGGTGTGAACATTCCTCCCCCTTGCCTGCGGAGCGTCCCCTCATGTCTCTCGAATCATCCGCCCCCAGCCGACGATCGCTGCGCTGGTCTGTGAGCCTGTTGATGCTGACGTGCGGGTGCGGCGGGGGAGAGGAGCCGCCGCTTCCGGTCGCACCAGCCCCGCCCCCTCCGCCTTCGGTGGTTGCTCCGGCTGCTCCGGTCGCAGGTCCCGCAGCTCAGCCCGCCGCGTCGCGTCCGGCCAAGCGCGAACCTGTCCCCCTGGAACCTCTCCCCAACAGCTATCTGGCCGGCGAGCCGCTCCCGAACTTCACCGCCACCCCACCGGAACTGCGCGTGGGAGAAGAACGCTTCGCCGCGGTTCTCCCGGCTCCCGGCGTGACCACGGACCAGTTTGTCGCCCGGGTTCCCCCTCCTGCGGCACCCCCCGTGCCGCTGAATCCCGCCTTTCCCCTCCCCGAAGGATTCACGGTCGTCTCGGCCTCGGGGAACGATCCCCAGGGGATTCCGCGGCGCATCCGGTGTGAGCGGGACGGATCGGAGCTGGTCCTGATTCCGGCCGGTGCTTGCCTGGTCGGCAAGGATGGCCGCTCCCCGGAGGTTGGTCCGGCCCACCATGTTTACCTGGATGCCTATTACATCGACGTCCACGAAGTCACCGTCGGTCAGTACCTGCGCTTCCGCGAAGCGAACCTGAGCCGGCGTCCACAGCCGCCGCTCAATCCTGCCGATGCTCCGGCGATGCCGGCCGTCGGCATCTCCTGGCGGGATGCCCTGATGTACGCCAAGTGGGTGGGAAAGAAACTCCCCACGGAGGCGGAATGGGAGAAGGCCGGCCGCGGCGAACAGGGGTTCGACTATCCCTGGGGGAACGACCGTCCCTTGTGGTCCCCCCCCCGCAAACCGGGCCAGCTCGATCCCGTCGGGAGTCATCCCTCGGACCGCAGCCTCTACGGGGTGATGGATCTGGCCGGCAACGTCCGCGAGTGGTGCAGCGACTGGTATGCGGAGGACGCCTATCAGCAGCGCCGCCGCGCGGACGGCGCCCCCGTTTCCAATCCCACGGGGCCGGAGCGGCCGTCGCAGCCGAACGCCCGCGTCGTCAAGGGGGCTGGTGCGGAGGGGTGGTGGCTGTGGAAACGCGCCGGCGTGAGCATGCGGGAGAGTCTCCCGGACGTGGGGTTCCGCTGCGTCCTGCGGCTCTCTCTCCCCCGCCCGGCCGAGCCTCCTTCCCAGACGAACTTTTAGGTCGGCTAGCGCACACCACTCAGAAGGGGTGTGGGATTGTGCGGCTCGTCGTCACCAGTGTTTCATCATCTCTCTCCCTGCTTGGATCATCCCCGGGAACAGGAGAGAGGGTGGGGGGGGAGACTTCGAGGGTCTGGGGACTGTTCCCCTCATGCGGCTGCGTCCCCTCTCTGGCTATCTGGCTAGAGGAAAGGGTTTCGGGGCAGGTCCTCTCCACTGGGTGAGGTGGCCGATTGTGGAAATGGACCAGAAGAGGGTGAGTGGATGAGCAATGAGGGTGTGAGTGGAAGCTGCCTGTCCCATCTGCGGTCATACTTGTGGCGCGGGTGTTGTGCAGTGGAGTCGATCGGATTACGCTCCCGGTGTGCCGTGACATCAGTTGGCACAGCGATTGACGACCCGAAGGGGCCAGCATGCCGCCGCAAACCTGGATGCGCTGGGGAGAGGAGCCGTCCCGAAGTCTCGGAGGGGGTGGGCTTGGGTTTCCGCTGACCGAGCGTCTCCTGAGCCTGGCTTTGGAATCCGCTTCCCGGGAGCCGTTCCTCCTTCCCGCCCTGCGGGAGGTGGTGCTGGAACTGGGGGCCGACTGTGGTCTGATCGTCGATCGGACGCCGGACTGGAGACTGCTCGGCCGGGTCGGCCGTTCCGACGCCGCGACGGACGATTGGCCCCGGCTGCTGGCGGCGGAGGCGCTCGACCGGGATGCGGGGGGCTGCGAGGAGCAGGGGGGGAGGAGCTGGATCGCCGTCCCTCTGCCGCTGAAGCCGGGGCAGGTTCTGCTGCTGCATGGGGAGCGGCTCTCGGCAACTGCGTTGCCGTCGGCGCTGGTTGCGGCCCGCGGTCTGGGGTGGGGCCTGAGGATCGCGGAGTTGCTGGCGGACGCTCGGCGGCGGGTGGAGCGGCTGCGGGGGACGCTGGAATTGACGTCGATCTTTTCGCGCGAACGCGAAACGCTCCCGCTGCTGGAACTGATGGCCCGCAAGGCGACCGAGCTGTTGAACTGCGATCGGGCCAGCATCTTCATCTGGGACCGGGAACAGCGACAGGTGACGGCTTGTCCCGCGCTGGGGGTCCCCGGCGGGCGGCTGTGGCTGCCGGACGATCAGGGGATCGTCGGCGAGGTGATCCAGACCGGCCGGCCAATCCGCGTGGATGACGCCTACGCCGATCCGCGGTTCGATCAGTCGGTGGATCGCCAGAGCGGCTACCGCACTCAGAGCCTGCTGTGCGTGCCGATGCGCGACGGCGAAGGGCGCGTGATCGGCGCTTTCGAGGCGATCAACCGGATCGGCGGCTCCTTTACGGACGACGATCTCGAGGCCCTGGCGGACCTGTGTCTGCCGGCCGCTGCCGCGGTCCAGCACAGCCGCGAACGGGATCAGCTCCTGCGGAGCAACCGGCAGTTGACCGAGCAGGTGACGGGCCGGACGACGCTCATCGGCGAGAGTCCGGCGATCGTGGCCTTGCGGGGGACGATCGCGCGGCTGGCCGCCACCGATTTGCCCGTGCTGATCCTGGGGGAGAGCGGTTCCGGCAAGGAGGTGGCGGCACAGGCGCTGCATTACCAGGGGCCGCGGGCCGCGCACCCCTTCATTGCCGTCAACTGTGCCGCGTTGACGGAGACACTGCTGGAGAGCGAACTGTTCGGGCATGAGAAGGGGGCGTTCACCGATGCCCACGCGATGCGTCCCGGGAAGTTCGAGCTGGCGGACGGGGGGACGCTGTTCCTCGACGAGATCGGGGAGATGAGCCCCGGCGGTCAGGCCAAGCTGCTGCGGGTGTTGGAGCAGAAAGTGGTCACGCGGGTGGGGGGGACGCAGGCCATTCCGGTCAATGTGCGTGTGATTGCCGCCACCAATTCCAATCTGGCAGTCGCGGTTCGCGAGAAGCGGTTTCGCCAGGACCTGTACTACCGGTTGAGCGTGGTGACAGTGGACCTCCCACCCCTGCGGGAGCGGCCGGAAGACGTGCTTCCCCTGGCACGGCACTTTCTGGAGCAGTTCTGCCGGCAGGCGGGCCGCCGCCCGCTGGACCTTTCGCCGGACGCGCGCCGCCGCCTGCAAGCGCATGCCTGGCCGGGGAACGTCCGGGAGCTGCGCAACCTCATGGAGCGGGTGGCGTTTTTGTGCCGCTCCGATCAGGTGGAGGTGGAGGACCTGGCCTTCATTCTGGCCCCGCAGGCGGAGGAGTTCGACGAACTGGCGGCCGGCGTGGGGCTGTCCGAGGCGACCCATCGCTTCCAGCAGGAGTACATCCGCAAGGCGATCCAGCGGGTGCAGGGGAACATGAGCGACGCCGCCCGTCTGCTCGGTCTGCATCGCTCCAATCTCTACCGCAAGATGCGGCAGTTGGGGCTGGAGGTGGAGGACGTCAAATCGTAATCCGGCTTCCGCCGGCGTGGCGCCTCACAGAGACGGCTCCCCGAGGACTCGCGAGTGCACAGCCGCGCTAACGCACCGGGCTGGAGTGCGGATCGCTCTGCCGCGCGCGCTGGAGGGCCAGCGCCCGTTCGGCAGCGGTTTGGCGATAGACCTCGCGCAGCAGCCGCTCCATGGCGGGGGTGAGGGTGCGTCCGCGGCGGTTCAGGGCGATGCGGGCGACGGCCAGGGAGGGCTCAATTCCCTGCGGCAGCTCCTCGAGTCTCCCGTGCCAGAGACGGGTGAAGCTGGGGATGTGCTTGGGGAGCAGTTCGCCGCCGGGGAGGAGCATGGTCATCACGCCGATGGACGAACCGGTGTTGAACAGGCTGCACAGGGCCGCCTTGGCGTGATCGCCGAGAAAGCTCCCGACCTTGGGAGAGCCGCTGTCGATCGGCACGCCGGCCAGCGGGACCTTCACCGCGGAGTAGTCGTTCTTCAGGTCGCTGCTCGTGCTGAGCGCGCCGAGATTGACCCACTCGCCGACGTAGCTGTGCCCCAGAAAGCCGTCGTGATACTTGTTGGAGAAGCCGTGAAAGATGCTCTCTTCAATCTCTCCGCCGATGCGGCAGACGGGACCGAGGGAGGTTCCGGCCCGGACGTGAGCGCGAAAGAGTTGCGTTCCGGCGCCGATGAAACAGGGGCCTTCGACGCGCGTGAAGGGGAGCAGGCGGACGTCGGCCTCGATCCACACCGGCCCGCCGCGGGCGTCAATCACCACAAAGGGATCGAGCATCGCCCGCGGATCGATGTGCATCAGCCGGCGGTCCCCCTGCAGGGCGACCTGCGGACCCGGATCGCACGGCGGCGCCGCCGCGGGGCGGAGGTGGAAGTCGCGTTCCAGTTGCGCGGCATTGTGATGAATGAGGTCCCAGGGATACCGCAGCAGCGCACCGCCGGCCGGGAGCGGGCGGCGCGTGGCGGCGATCTGCAACACCCCCTCCTCAGCATGGTGCGGGTCGATCAGCACCGCTTCGTCGGGATCGACCCACAGCCAGGCCACCTGGTCCTCGACGACGCCGACGACGTCGGGAGCGGCGGAGGTTGGCAGGGAGCGGGGGTCGCCCAGCCACCGACCGTTGACGAACACGGTCGGTCCGGCGCGCAGCCATGCTTCGTCATTGACATGGGCGTCCGGGTGGGCTTCGGCGTAAGTCTCTTGCAACACCGGCCGGAGAAACACCCCCCAGTCCGTCAGCCCGATCGTCTCCTGCACCCGCTCCCGGGTCGAGAAGTGGCCGCAGCGCAGTTCAAAGACCGGCCGCAGGAGCGAAAGCGGCGTGAAGTCCTGGGCCTGAGCATCCTCAAACAATGCGATCCGATCCATGGCGCGCTTTCCGGTCGAGAGCTGTGAGCTGGGGCGGAGGGAGGGAATTCCGTCGCTACCTGCCGGATTTGCCCTCGTCTCCCCCGCATGGGGGGGAGAAGCATACCCCCCAAGCCGTCTTCCGCCAAAGACCGGTTTTCAGTTTCCCCCCCTGCATGCCAGCCACCCCCCCGCGACGGAGTCACGCCGCACATGGTCAACGCCCTCGATGGCGTGCTCTGCCCACGTTAGCGCTGAACCCATCCGCCACGATGCAGCAGCTTGAAACCCTTGTCGCGACCGTGAAATAGCACCTCGCTGCGATCAGGAAACAATCGCACCAGCACTCCGGATCGCGCCAGCTCGATGTACTCGTCGTTCACCGTTGACCCCGCGAAGATATTGGCAGCTCCATCGCCGACGCGTTCGATCCAGAATCCGTCATTCAGCCGCTCAAAGTAACCCTTCGGGTGTTTCCACAGCACGCGCTGCGCCGGGGTTGCAGCCCGCTTTCCCAGCAATCGATCCTTCTCTGCCTTGATCCTCACGACCTCATCGAGCTGGCCGAGCTCCGCCGCCTTCACGGCCGCCTGGTTGAGTGCGTCGATGTACTTATCCCGGGCCACTCTGAGGTCGGCTTCGTATTGGGCCTTCGCAGCCCTGGCAGCGTCAGTTGTGAAGTCCTCGGCCGTAGCAAGCGCGGCCAGCGTCAGCAGGGCCGTCACCGTGCGCATGGGTCTGGCTCCATTGGGATTCAATAATCAAGCATGGCCCATTTTGTTGGCATCGGTAGGGCTGGGAGAGTATGGAGGATACTCAGGAAACTGGTCAAGAACCAGATCGGTCAGGACCTCCTCCACTGCTTTCGCGCGCCGGCCGCCGGGCGGAGACGGCGATGAAGACGGCGTCCGGCACCGGTGCGATGCGCCGATGTTTCGTCCGCACACCACCAGAGAGGCTCAAGCCTCGTCATAGGTGATGAGGCTGAAGACGTCATGCGGGGCCAGGTTCTCTCGTCCGCGCAGCGGCGTCAGCTCGATCAGGAAGGCGCAACCGACGATTTCCGCACCGGACCGGCTGGCCAGCTCGGCGCAAGCTTTCATCGTTCCTCCGGTGGCCAGCAGGTCATCCACCAGCAGCACCCGGTCTCCGACGTGATAGGCGTCCGTGTGGACCTGCAGCGTGTCGCTGCCGTATTCGAGTTCGTAGTGAAACGAATGCGTCTCGAAGGGGAGCTTGCCCGGCTTGCGCACGGGGATGAACGCGGCGTTGAGCTCCAGCGCCAGCGGAGCGGCGAAGATGAACCCCCGCGCTTCGGCCGCGGCCACCGCCGTCACCCGCTCCCCGCGATACCGCAACGCCATCCGATGGATCGCCTCGTGGAAGGCGCGCGGGTTCGCCAGCAGCGGTGTGATGTCCCGGAACAGAATGCCCGGCTTGGGGAAGTTGGGAACGGTGCGGATGTATTGGGTCAAATCCATGCGAATGGTCACTGGGAAGAGTGGGAGCCGGGGAGCGCCGCGAGTGCGGCTTCCGCCCGTCGGACGAACTCGGCTGCGGAGGGATCGTCCCGATAGGCGGCAAGAATCCCCTCGCACAGCCGCCGGACGTCCCCCCACCGCCCCTCCCGTTGATACTGTTCCAGCCGGGTCAGGGCCTCCGTTAGAAGTTGATTGTCGCGGGTGGTGGGGGACTCCGGCAAGTGCTGTAACAGCCCGGCGACGATCTCGCGGTCCAGGGCGAACTCCTCGCCGGGCGGCAGCAGCGCCTCCAGACCGCGCAGCCGCAGCCGCGCCGTGGCCAGTTCTCCGGCGCTCACGTCCCGGGCCACGCGGTCGAGAATCCGGAGCGACTCCGAGCCGAGGTTGGGGCGCTCGCCCCCCTTGCGGCGGAGGAGCCGGAGCAATTCCGCTTCCTTCTGAGCCAGCTCGATGCGGGAGCGGTAGGGAGCGATCCGCGGCTCCCAGGTTGCGCGATCCAGAGCCAGCAGCGGCTGGAAGAACTCCGCGTCAGCCCGGAGCCATTCCTCCCGCCGCGGTTGTTCCAGGAGTTGTTGACCGGAGCGAAACAGCGTCTCGGCATCGGGAGTGCGATGCTGATAGAACCAGACGCCCGTCACGATCACCAGCACCAGCAGCGCTGCCAGCACCCAGGTGTTGTCCAGCCAGCGTTCCCAGACGCTGCGCTGCATGGTGCGGTCCAGTTCCGCCCGGATCACGTCGCGGACAAAGGTGCCGCCGACCTGAGCGGCGGCGGCATCCACCGCCGCCGCGTCGCGGGTGGCCGCCACGGTCTCGGTCCCCCCGTCCAGTCCCCCTGTTCCCGAGGCCCGTTTCTCCGAGGCGAGCAGCTCCACCTTGCGGGGGATTTCCGCCAGCCGCAGCGACAGGACATAGGCGTCGGGATAACGCTGTTCCGGGTTCTTCGAGAGACACTTGCAGACCACTTCGTCGAGCCAGTGGGGGATTTCGGGGACGAAGCGGCGGGGGCTGTCGAACTGTCCGAAGCGATGTTTCTGCGCAATTTCGAGGGCGGACTGTCCGGTGAAGGGGGGCCGGCCCGTGAGCATCACGTACATCACCGCCCCCAGCGCGTAGAGGTCGCTTTGCTTGGTGGCCCGCTTCCCCTCGGCCTGTTCCGGGGACATGTATTCGGCCGTGCCGATCACCCCGCCGGTGGCGGTCAGTTTGCCACCGGCGAAGAGTTGGGCCACGCCGAAATCGGTCAGCTTCACCTGTCCGTCGGGCGTCAGCAGCAGGTTGGACGGTTTGAGGTCGCGGTGGATGACGCCGGCGTTGTGGGCCGCCTTGAGCGCCTTGCAGACCTGCACGCCGTAGTCGATCACGTCCCGCCAGGGGAGGCGCTTCTCGCGTTCCAGTCGCTCCGTCAGCGTCTCTCCTTCCACATACTCCATCGCGTAGTAATACGTCTCTCCGTCGACGCCGCTCTCATACAGTTCGACGATGTGGGGGCTGGTGACGGCCCGCAACGCCTCGATCTCGCGGGTGAAGCGGGCGACGAACCCCGGCTCGCGCGAGAGCGATCCGGCCAGCACCTTGAGCGCTGCCCGGCGGCCGGACTCGACGTGCCGCGCCAGATAGACCGTCCCCATGCCGCCGGCGCCCAGTTCCCGTTCCAGTTCATACGGGCCAATCCGCTGTGGGTCCATTAGTCGCCTCCCTCCCTCGCCCGGCTGCGCAGCCGGGCTCTCCGAGGTCCAGTCTGACGGGATTGCGGCGGAGGGTCGAGTCTTCTGTCGGGTGGGCGGCCGTCGCGGGGGATGCCCCTCCGTCCGGAGAAGGACTCTCCCGCGGCGGCAAGCGTGCGGCCGGCCATGTGCCATTTTTTTCCGGATTCCTGAAATCTTTCAGATTTTCGCTTGACAAGTCCGCGAATCGGCCATTGACCGCACCTCCCCCCCGGCTATCATGGAATGAACCGGCCCGTAGGGGGCCGAGGATGCCCCGTGAACAGGGGCTGCCGCCCGGAGGGGGCGGCCGGGAGCTATTTCAATGCTGGTCCTGTCGCGTAAACGAAATGAGAAGATTGTCATCGACGGCCAGATCGTCGTGACGGTCGTCGACATCCGGGGGGACAAGGTGCGTCTGGGGATCGAGGCCCCCAAGGACGTCTCCATCCACCGCAGCGAGGTGTATGAGGTCCTCAAACGCGAACAGGCGGAGAAACCCGCCGTCCCCCCGCCTGAGGTCCCAAATCCGGACCTGAGCGACAGCCCTTCCTTCCGGATGTGACCGGCGTCCCGGGCGGACGTCTGGTGCTGTGGTGCCGTCGCCGAGGGGAGCAGGTTGGCTGGCGGGATCGACGCTGCGTATGGGGAACCTGAATTCCTCCACCGGCTGCCGCGAGATGCCCGGAACTTTGGCAGCGACTTCCGGCGGCGCCGTTAAACGGTCGCAAGCAACATCGCTTCCGAGATTCGTCCCGCCCCTTCCAGTGTCACGCTTTTCCGACTGGCAGCCAGGGGAGGAGGCGTGACTGCGACGTCCCCTCCGCCTCCGCGTCGGACCTGGATCACCGGCACGGTCCTGGCCATTGTGCTGGCGACGTTCCTCTCCGACGTCAGCCATGAAATGTGCACGGCGGTGTTGCCGCTCTATCTGGCGACCGTCGGCCTGGGGCCCGCAGCGCTGGGAGTGATTGAGGGGATCGCCGACTTTCTGGTGAGTCTCTCAAAACTGGGCGGCGGCTATCTCGGCCATCATGTCCGCCGGAAGCGCCCCTGGGCCTCGCTCGGCTATCTCATCACCACGCTGGGGACATGGGGGATCGCTTTCACCGGCAGCCTGGCGGCGGTGCTCACCTTGCGCAGTGCCGCCTGGGTGGGACGCGGATTTCGCGGACCGCTCCGCGACTACCTCCTCTCCGACGCCGTGGAACCGCAGTTCTACGGACGCGCCTACGGTCTGGAGCGGACCGGGGACATGCTGGGCGCGGTGACCGGTCCGCTGCTGGCCGTGCTCCTGCTGTGGGCCGGACTGGAGTTCCGCACGATCATCCTGTGGACGATCCTTCCCGGCCTGCTGGCCGCGGGGGCGTTCTTCTTTTTCACCCGGGAGCGAGAGGCCCCTTCGACCGACGCCGCGGAGACGAAGCAGCCTGCCTCCTCCACTCGTCCTCCGTTCCCCAGCATCTTCTGGCTGTTCCTCATCGGCGTGTTCCTGTTCGGACTGGGAGACTTCTCGCGCACGTTTCTGGTGTGGCTGGCGGCCCGGGCCGTGGGTGAGGACGGCGGCATGGCCTCGGGGACACTCTCGCTGGCCGCGCTGCTCTACATGCTCCACAACCTGGTCAGCGCCGTGGCGGCCTACCCGGTGGGGCAGTGGGGGGATCGGCGCTCCAAGCTCTCCGTGCTGGTCGTCGGTTATGGGCTGGGCGTCGCCACCAATCTGATGCTCGCCTTCCGGGGAGATGCGCTGGGCTGGCTGGTTGTCGCCATTGTGCTGTCCGGAGTCTACATTGCCATCGAGGAGACGCTGGAGAAGGCCGCGGCCGCGGAACTCCTCCCGCGGGAACTGCGGAGCCTGGGCTTTGGCATCCTGGCGTGCGGCAACGCCGTGGGAGACATGGCGTCGAGCCTGTACGTCGGTGCGTTGCTGGAAGCGGGTCGCTTCACGACCGCCTTCGGTCTGGCGGCAGCGGTCGGGGCTCTCGGTACTGTGTGGATGTTGTGGCTGATTCTCCGCCAGCGGCGCCGGCCGAGCGGCTGACAGACCTGCGCAGCTCCCTTCGCCCTCAGATTCGGTGCTCCCAGCCCGGATGAAAGTTGCCGGCGGCTCTGGGGGGCGCACCGTGGGAGACGTTCGCGCTGTGGGTGTGTTCGTGCCGAGGTGCGACCTCGCTGCGACCGGTTTCTTGCCGACGGGACCAAGCGTCCTGCCTTGCCTGGCGGCGTCCGTTTGGAGCGCGGCCCTGTGGCGAAAAAAACGCAGCAGCCGGTCCCAAGGACCGGCTGCTGCGTTTGCCAGCGGAGAGAGCGGGATTCGAACCCGCGGTGCCGGGAAATCCGACACACCGGATTAGCAATCCGGCGCTTTCGGCCACTCAGCCATCTCTCCGAATCTCCGAACGACGAAGGACGATCGTCAGGTGTCGATGCCGGGTCGTCGTCATTTCTCCGCCGGCAGTTTCGACGCGACAGAATCTCCCACTTGAGTGCAAATGTCCGTCTTCCCGGCCTTTCTGCGCACGCGCAGGACGACCTCCCTAAGACTTCCCCGCAGGGCGATCCGGCGAAACGCTGGCGAAGTATCTCCAAGAGCACCCCAATTGGCAAGAGGGCGGACACTCCGCGTTGTCCACTGGGTCCAGCCGCGGAATGGTGGTCCGGTCAGGAGCGCGTTGCAGTCCCACATCCTCCGCTCGCCTGCTCCTGGGGAGAGGGCTCCCACCCAGCCCCGCCGACGGCGTCGGCGGGTGGCGGAGCCGAGGGACGGATCAGGGGTGCGGCGGGAGCGATTGCGTCCCGCGCGGGGGGCACGTCGGTCCTGACGGGACGGTCCGGGGGCTGACGCCCCCGGCTCGCCTCCCCCGGCCTCCGAAGGCCTGGGGAATTTCGATCTGCCGCCTGCCTCCGCCGCTGGCCGCGATCGTCGACCACGCCCAGCCGCAGATGACACACGGTGAGCAACAACCTCCCGGGATGGCAAGAGCGAAGGAAAGCTCGTGGAGCGGCCCCCGCCACCGATCGACGGCTGCACCTTTGTCCACAGAGAGAAGCGTCCCCTTTCTGTCCCGGACAGAACTGTCCCCTTGTCCGGGCGTGGGGCCAGTCGGGGGCCGCTGAGGCAGCACTGCCCGGAGCGGAGGCGGAATCCAGTGTGTAACGGACAACGCCGTCCGCGGTGCTCATCCTCTTGCGCAGTGACCGGCCGCGCTGGACGAACCCGCCGGCTGCAGGACAATAGGCGGGGTGGAAGCCGCTGCCCCCCCTTGTCTCGATCAGGAGCCGAACTGTCATGCGCGTCCCAATGCTGGCCATCCCTCAAGGGTGGGGAGTCCTCGTGGTGTTGTTCGCTGCCGCACTGCTTGCGGCAGAAGAAGAGTCGCCCGCAACTCTCCGCCATTGGCCGGCCTGGCGCGGACCGCTGGCCACCGGTGAGGCGCCGCTGGCGGACCCGCCGCTCACCTGGAGCGAAACTCACCATGTCCGTTGGAAGGTGCCGCTGCCGGGAGAGGGGAGCGGCACGCCGATCGTCTGGGAGGACCGGGTGTTCCTCACTGCGGCCATCAAAACCGACCGGCTGGCTGAGCGTCCCCCCACTCCCGACGAAACGGCCAAGACCTCGCCGCCGGAGAACATCTATCAGTTCGTCGTGCTGTGTCTCGATCGGGCGACGGGGCGCACGCTGTGGGAGCGCGTCGCCCGGGAAGGGGTTCCGCGGGAAGGGAAGCACGAGACGAACACCTATGCGTCGGCCTCCCCTGTGACGGATGGCCAACGCCTGTACGTCTCGTTTGGCACGCAGGGACTGTATTGTTACGACTTCGAGGGCCGTCGGCTGTGGGACTGCGACCTGGGGGAGATGCGGACTCGCTTCGGCTGGGGCGAGGGGGCGTCGCCCGCGGTGGCGCGGGAGACCCTCGTCGTCAACTGGGACCATGAGGATGATTCGTTCCTCGTCGCCCTCCATGCTCGCACCGGCGCCGAGCTGTGGCGCCGGCAGCGCGATGAACCGACTTCGTGGGCCACGCCCTTGATCGTCGAGCACAAGGGACGCGCGCTGGCCGTCGTCAACGCCACCAATCGCGTCCGGGCCTACGAACTGGAGACGGGGCGCGTCGTGTGGGAATGCGGGGGACAGACGGTGAACGTGATTCCTTCGCCGGTTGCGGATGAGCGAGCCGTGTATGCCATGAGCGGCTATCGCGGGGCGATGCTCGCCGCCATTCCGCTCGATGCCGAGGGGGACCTCACCGGCAGCGGCCGGCTGCTGTGGACCCGCGACCGCGGGACTCCTTACGTCCCCTCGCCGCTGCTGTACGACGGCCGGCTGTACTTCACCGCCGGCAACACCAGCGTCCTCACGTGCCTCGATGCGCGGACGGGAGAGACGGTCTTTGGCCCGGAGCGGCTGCCGGAGCTGTCCAACATCTATGCCTCGCCGGTGGCGGCGGCCGGACGCATCTACTTCACCAGCCGCGAGGGCGTGACCGCCGTCCTCGCCGCCGGTCCGAAGTGGGAGGTGCTGGCGACGAATCGGCTCGACGATGGTTTTGACGCTTCTCCGGCGGTGGTGGGCACGCAGATGTTCCTCCGCGGCCGCAGGCATTTGTACTGCCTGGAGGAGTGACCGGGCCTCACGGGGGGACGAGCGATTGCCGGCGGGGGCGTCACCTGCGTCCCTGCTTCGGTTTACACGCCCGGCGGCGTGCTCCAGAATCGTCCTCCGTGACGACTGGGATGAAAGGTCGTCTCGTTCTGTGAATGGCAAGCCACCAGGGAGCCTTCCCCCGATGCTCGGTCTCCGTTTATTCCTGTCTGGCATAGGGTTTCTGTCCGGCGTCCTGATGAGCGCGGCGCTCCCTCGCGAGTTGCCGGCCGCCGAGCCGTTGCTGAAGCTCCAGCCCGGCGCCAAAATCGTCCTCATCGGCAATGCCCAGGCCGAGCGGATGCAGTACTTTGGCCACTGGGAGACGCTGCTGCACGCACGGTTTCCGGAACACAGGCTGGTGGTGAGGAATCTGGGGTGGTCCGGGGACACGATCACCACGCGGCTGCGGTCGCGCGACTTCCACGACCACGGCCACACGCTGCTGGACCATCAACCGGATGTGATCCTGGCCTGCTTCGGATTCAACGAGTCGTTCGCCGGCCAGGCCGGCCTGCCGCAGTTCAAGACCGACCTGGCGAAGTTCATCGCCGACGTGCGGCAGCTCAAGTACCCCGTCGAGACGTACGATCGGGGGACGGAGAAACCGCGGTTCCTCGACAAGACAGGCGAGGTGGGGAAATCGCCCACGCTGGTGCTCGTCTCACCCATCGCCAATGAGGACCTGCCGCAGCGGAAGTTGTTCGCGGGGACGCGGAACAACCCGAACCTGGCCCTCTATGTGGAGGCGATGCAGGCCGTCGCCGCGGAACACCAGGTTCCGTTCGTCGACCTGTTCCATCCGACGCTAACCGCCCATGAGCGCATCCGCCCCCTGACGTTCAACGGCGTTCATCTCACCGAGGAGGGAGAGAAACACGTCGGCATCCTTCTGGATGAGTTGCTGTTCGGTCCGCGCCCGGCGTGGGTGGACAACGAGTCGTTGCTGGCACGGCTGCATCAGGAGGTGCAGGAGAAGAACCTCCAGCACTTCTACGACTACCGGGCCGTCAACGGGTACTACATCTACGGCGACCGCAAGCACCCCTTCGGGGTCGTCAATTTTCCTGCGGAGTTCGCCAAGCTGCGGAAGATGGTGGCGGTCCGGGATGAGCGTGTGTGGGAGGCCGCGCAGGGAAAGACCCTGCCGGAGGAGATCGACGACTCGGGCACGGGGGAGTTGCCGGCGATCGAGACCAACTTCAAGACCGACGTCCACCTCACCTCGCCGGAGGAGTCGCTGAGGCACTTCACGCTCCCGGAAGGCTTCGAGATCAACCTGTGGGCCTCCGAGGTGGAGTTCCCCGACCTGCGGAACCCCGTGCAGTTCAGCTTTGACGCCCGCGGCCGGCTGTGGGTGGCGACGATGCCCAGCTATCCCATGTACCTCCCCGGCCAGCCGGTCAATGACAAAATCCTCATCCTGGAGGACACCAATCGCGACGGCCGCGCCGACCGGCAAACCATCTTCGCCGACAGGCTCTACCTGCCGACCGGCCTCGAACTCGGCGATGGCGGCCTGTACGTCGCCCAGCAGCCGAACCTGATGTTCCTCAGGGACACGGACGGAGACGACGTCGCCGACGAGCGGCATTTGATCCTGCACGGGCTCGACTCGGCCGACAGCCACCACGCCATCAGCGCCTTCGAGTGCGGCCCCGCCGGCGAACTGTATCTGATGGAGGGGACGTTCCATCACTCGCAGGTCGAGACGCCTTACGGCGTGCAGCGCGTGGCCAACGGGGCCGTCTTCCGCTACGAGCCGCGGACCGAACACCTCAGCGTTTACGTCTCCTACAACTTCAACAATCCCTGGGGACACTGCTTCGACAAATGGGGAGAGGACATCGTGGCCGACGCCTCCGACGGAGCGAACTACTTCGCCGCGGCCTTCTCCGGCGAGACGATCCATCCCCGGCAGCATCCCACACTGAAGCAGATTCTGCTCAAGCAGTGGCGGCCGACGTGCGGCTGCGAACTCGTCTCCAGCCGGCACTTCCCCGACGAAATGCAAGGGGACTACCTCCTCAACAACGACATCGGCTTTCAGGGGACGCTGCAATACCGTCTGCAGGAGGAGGGCTCGGCCGTGAAGGGGGAGCCGGTGGAACCCCTCCTGCGCTCCTCCGATCCCAACTTCCGCCCGGTGGACCTTCAGTTCGGCCCGGATGGGGCGCTGTACGTGCTGGACTGGTTCAACCCGCTCATCGGCCACATGCAGCACTCGATCCGCGACCCGAACCGCGACAAGGTTCACGGGCGCATCTGGCGGATCACCTACAAGCACAAGCCCCTGCTGGAGCCGCCGCTGATCGCCGGGCAGCCGATCCCGCGGCTGCTGGAGTTGCTCAAGACGTATGAGGACCGGACCCGTTACCTCGTCCGTCGCGAACTGCGGGCCCTGCCGACGGAACAGGTCCTTCCCGAGGTGGACAAGTGGCTGGCGGGTCTCGATCCGAAAGAGCCGGAGGTGGAGCGGCTGCGTCTGGAGGCCCTGTGGGTCCAGCAGAGTCACAACGCCGTCCTGCCGGAGTTGCTGCGCTCGCTGCTGGCCTCGCCGGAGCCGCGCGCCCGCGCCGCCGCCGTGCGGGTCCTCTGCTACGTCGCCGACCAGATGGAATCTCCGCTGGAACTGCTCCGTGCGGCGGTCAACGACGAACACCCGCGCGTGCGGCTGGAGGCGTTGCGGGCGCTCAGCTTCTTCGACGGCCCGAACGCCGCCCCCGCCCGCGACATCGCCTACGAGGCCCTCGCTTACGATCAGGACCCGTACCTGGAGTATACTTTGAAGGAAACCCTCGCCACGCTGGATGCCCGCGTGGGTGATGCAGCCCCGTGAGTGAACACGGTCCATTTTTCCTCCCATTCGCCCCCGTCGTCATGGACTGGCAACGCCTGATCGTCGCCTTGATCGTGCTGGGGGCGGCCGCCTCTCTGGTCCTCCGTGCGTGGCGGTGGTGGCGTCATGCGTCCGGCCGTTCCTGTGAACACTCCTGCACCGGTTGCGGCTCGTCTCCCCCCACACCGCTGGTCACGCTCGATCTCTCCCGCCTTGACCAGGCCGCCGCCCCGCCGCGCGGTAAATGAGTGATTGGCCTCCACACCGGGGTGCAGCCGTCGATCGGTGGCCGGGGCCACTCCACGAACTTTCCTTCTCTCTTGCCATCCCGGGAGGTCGTTGCTCACGGTGTGTCATCTGCGGCTGGGCGCGGTCGACGATCGCGGCCGGCTGTGGAGGCTGGCGGCAGATCGAAATTCCCCAGGTCGTCGGAGGCCGTGGGCGAGCCGGGGGCGTCAGCCCCCGGACCGTCCCGTCAGGACCGACGTGCCCCCCGCGCGCGACGCAATCGCTCCCGCCGCACCCCTGAGCCGTCCCTCGGCTCCGCCAGCCGCCGACGCCGTCGGCGGGGCTGGGTGGGAGCCCTCTCCCCTGGAGCAGGCGAGCGGAGGATGTGGGACTGCAACGCGCTCCTGACCGGACCACCATTCCGCGGCTGCACCCTCCACACCGTCGTCGTGTCCTCTTCGGCGGTACGCATCAACCGACTTTGCTACACTCGCGGTGCATCCGCATCCGTACTGGCCCGTACCTCGCCTCGTGCCATGACTCGCCGGAACCGCCTCACGCGACGCACGTTTCTCGGCTCCGTGGGAGCCGCCGCCGGACTGGCCGCGATTCATCCCCGGCTGGGTGTGACGATCGCCGATGCCGCCGAGGCGGATGTGAAGGAGACTCCCACCGGGCTGATCGACTGCCACCTGCACATCAATCACTTTGAGCGCAGCATCGAGGACACGCTGCGGCACATGGACGCCACCGGGACCTCCCGGGCCTTCATCCTCCCGCTGGAGACGGGTGAAGGGGGCGTGACGCTCCCCACCGAGACGGTCCTCCACGCCTGGCAGTTGCACAAAGATCGAATCATCCCCTTCTGCCAGACCAACGTTCGCCGCGACGATTATCTCGACCGCGTGCAGGCCTATCACCGACTCGGCTGCCGCGGCGTCGGAGAGCAGAAAGAACATGTCCCCCTGGGCGACCGGCGGATCGAGAACCTGATCGCGCTGTGCGACGAACTCGACTGGCCGATCACGCTGCACTTCCAGGACGGCCAGAACGGCTACAACCAGGGACTGGCGGAGCATCTGGAAACGTACCTCCGGCGCTACCAGCGGGTGCGGATCATCGGGCACGCCCAGACGTGGTGGGCGAATATCAGCGCCGAGGTCCCGCCGCCGGAGACGACGCTCTACCCCACCGGGCCGGTCAAGCCGGGGGGGCTGCTCGACCGCCTGTTGAGCGAGTATCCCCACCTGTATGCCGACCTCTCCGCCGGCAGCGGCTACGGGGCCCTGACGCGGGATGAGGAGTTCACGGCGGGCTTTCTGGAGCGGCACCCCCGGCAGTTGCTGTTCGGCTCCGACTGTCCCTGCCGCGACGGCAAGGGAGAGAACTTCAAGGGGACCTGTTACAGCACGCAGCTTCAGGCGTTCTTGAAGCGCATGGTGACCGACCCGGACCGCCTGGCGGACATCCTGCACAACAATGCCCTCCGCGCGCTGGGAACGGACGCGTGAGCGACGAGAGTTCAGAATCCTTCACGACGGCCGCACTCCTGAGGTGTCGTCGTGAAAAAGTCCCGAACGATCCGAATTGAGATTCGACACCGGAAGAACTTCCCATGCCCGGTCGCCGGCGACTGTCGTCTCTGCTGATCCTCTGCTGCACTCTGTCCGCTGCGGGACAGGAGGCTCCGCAGGCCCAGGCCCCTCCGGACCCCTATCCCGACCACTCCCGATTGCTGGTGTACGCCGATGACGCCGGGGGTCTGCACCCCGTCAAGACGCCGGAAGACTGGCAGCGGCGGCGGCGCGACATCCTGAAGGGGATGGAGGCGGCCATGGGACCGCTCCCCGCGCGGGATCAATGGCCGAAGTTCGACCTGCGACTCACCGAGGAGCAGGCCGGGGATGGTTACGTTCGCCGGACGTACACCTTTGCGGTCGAGTACCGCGAGCAGCGCGGCGTCCCCGGCGCTGCTCACGTCCGGGACGCTCAGGTTGACCGGTTGTCGATCGACCTGTACCTGCCGCAGCCCCTGCCGGCAGGGGACCGCCGGGCGGCCGTGCTGGCGCTGCATCCGACAGGGGCGCTCGGAAAGCGGATCGTGGCCGGAGAAGGCCCCTCCCCCAACCGGCAGTACGCCGTGGAACTGGCCCAACGGGGGTATGTCGTCCTCGCGCCGGATTATCCCTCGTTCGGCGATGCCCGGGACTACGACTTCGCCGCGGACAGCTACGTCTCCGGCACGATGAAGGGAATCGTCAATCACCGGCGTTGCGTGGACCTGCTCCAGTCGCTGCCGCAGGTCGATCCGGAGCGGATCGGGGTGATCGGTCATTCGCTGGGGGGGCACAACGCGCTGTTCGTGGCGGCCTTTGATGAGCGGATCAAGGCGATTGTGTCGAGCTGTGGCTGGACGCCGTTCCACGATTACTACGGCGGTAAGATTGCCGGGTGGACGAGCGACCGCTACATGCCGCGGTTGCGGGACGTGTACGGTCTCGACCCGGACAAGGTTCCGTTCGATTTCTATGAGGTCGTGGCGGCGCTGGCGCCGCGGCCGTTCCTGTCCGTCTCGCCGGTCGAGGATTCGAACTTCGACGTCCGGGGGGTGGAGAAGGCGATTCCGCGGGCGCGGGAGGTGTACCGGCTGCTGGGGGCGGAGGAGGCGCTGCAACTCCGCACCCCGAAGTGCGGACACGACTTCCCCACCGAGATGCGGCGGGAGGCCTACGAGTTCCTCGACCAGGCGCTGGGCCACACACCGGCCCGGAGCATCGACTTTTCCTCGGAATTGCCGCGCATTCCGCCGCTGGAACCGGCCGCGGCACTGACGTCATTCGAGGTCCTGCCCGGTTATGAGATTCAGCAGACCGCCGCCGAGCCGCTCGTCGTCGATCCGGTGGCCCTGAGCTTTGACGCCGCCGGGCGACTGTACGTCATCGAGATGCGGGACTACTCGGAACAGGAGACCGAGCGTCTCGGCCGCGTGAGGCTGCTGACGGATACGGACGGCGACGGTCGCTTCGACGAGAGCGTCGTCTTCGCCGAGGACCTCTCCTGGCCGACGGCGATCACCTGTTATGACGGTGGCGTGTTCGTCGGGGCTCCCCCCGATCTGTACTACCTGAAGGACACCACGGGAGACGGCCGCGCCGACCTCCGCCGGATCGTCTTCACCGGCTTCTCGCGCGCCAATGTGCAGGGGATGATGAACTCCCTTCACTGGGGGCTGGACCACCGCATCCACGGCGCGACCGGAACGGCGGGGGGCGTGGTCTCCCGGCCGGACGATCCGTCGTTCACGCCGGTCGATCTCCGCGGCCGGGATTTTTCGTTCGATCCGAAAACGCTCGACCTGCGGCCGGAGAGCGGCGGCGCCCAGCATGGGATGTGCTTTGACGACTGGGGGCGCAAGTTCGTCTGCTCCAACAGCGACCACTGCCAGATGGTGATGTACGAGGACCGCTACCTCGCCCGGAACCCCGATTATCCCGCCCCGGGTCCGCGTGTGAGCATCGCCGCGGACGGCGGGCAGGGGCCGGTCTACCGCATCAGCCCGGTCGAACCGTGGCGGATTGTCCGCACGCGTCTGCGGGCTTCGGGGGTCGTGCCGGGGATCGTCGAAGGAGGGGGGCGTCCCGCCGGGTACTTCACCGGCGCGACCGGCATCACCATCTACCGCGGCGACGCCCTGCCGGACCTGCGGGGGATGGCGATCGTCGGCGACGTCGGCAGCAACCTCGTCCATCGCAAGCGGCTGGTCCCCAGGGGCGTCGGGTTCGTCGCCGAGCGGATCGACCCCGAGACCGAGTTCGTTCGCTCGAAGGACATCTGGTTCCGGCCGGTGCAGTTTGCGAACGGCCCCGACGGCTGCCTGCACATCCTCGACATGTACCGGGAAGTGATCGAGCACCCCAAAAGTCTGCCTCCGGAGATCAAACAACACCTCGACCTGACAAGCGGCCGCGATCGCGGTCGGTTGTACCGGGTCGTCCCGAAGGGTTTCTCCGGACGCTCCCCTGTGAACCTGACACAGGCATCGACCGAGGAACTGGTGCGACTGCTGGCGCATGCCAACTCGTGGCATCGCGAGACGTCCAGCCGGCTGCTGTACGAACGCGCCGATCCCGCCGCCGGTCCCCTCCTGACGACGCTGCTGCGGGAAAGCGATTCCCCCCTCGGCCGACTGCACGCCCTCTCCGCGCTGCAAGCCGGAGGCTGGTTGACTGCCGACCTCGTGACGGCGGCCCTCAGCGATCCGGAGGCGATCGTGCGGACCCACGCGGTGAAACTGGCGGAGCCGTGGACCGGCGTGAGCACGATCAGCGAACGGCTCTCCCGTCTGGTGGAGGACCCGGACCTGTCGGTCCGCTGGCAGTTGGCGTTCACCGCCGGGGCGCTGCCAGAAGACCGTAAGCGGGAAGTGCTCCAGGCTCTCTTGCGGCGCGACGGGGGAGAGGCGTGGGTTCGCGTGGCCGTGCTGAGTTCTCTGTCGGAGGGGGGCGGCGCGGTGCTCTCCAAACTGCTGCAGGATGCAGAGTTCCTCGCGTTGCCTCATGCGGGAGCGGTGCTTGCACCGCTGGCGCGGCTCGTCGGCCGCCAGAACCGCACCGCGGACCTCGCAGAGGTTTTCGCGGCGGTGCAGTCATCCGGGACAGAGTCGTTCGCGCCGCTGGTGCTGCTGGAGATGGCTCAGGGGAACCCCCGGCTCCGTCAACAGCTCGCGGGAACGTCGCCGGGCGAGACGCTGGAAGGCCTCCTGAATGAGGCGCGACGTCTGGTGGAAGATGCCCAGGCCGACGCCGCCCGCCGCGCGGATGCAGCGAGGCTGTTGCGGCTCGGCTCGTGGCCGGAGGACGGCGCACGGCTGGCGGCCGCTCTCGACCATCGGCAACCGGCAGTCGTGCAGTCGGCGGCCATCGACGTGTTGGGATTCTATGCGGACCCGGCGGCAGTCCAGGCGATCCTCGCGCAGTGGCCGCGGCTCAGCCCCGCCCTCCGCAAGCAGGCGGAGGACGCCGTCTGCGCGCGGCCGGCCGGCGTCGCCGCGCTGCTGACCAAACTCGAAGCCGGAGACATCAAACTGGCGGACCTCAGTCCCGGCCGGCTGCAACTGCTCCAGTCGAGCCAGGAGGCCAGTCTCAAGTCCCGCGCGGCGGCTCTGCTGGCCAGGCTCGGGACCAGCACTCGCCAGGAAGTGATCGACCGCTACCAGCCGGCCCTGACCATGGGTGGGGACGTCGACCGCGGCCGCGCCATCTTCCGCAAGACCTGCGTCGCCTGCCACAAGCTGGAGGGGGTCGGCGTCGACCTGGCGCCGAACCTCATCTCCATGCAGGCCCGCGGCGCCGAGGCGATTCTGTTCAATGTCCTCGATCCCAACCGCGAGGTGAATCCCCAGTTCCAGAGCTACCTCGTGGTCACGACCGACGGCCTGACTCACACCGGCATCCTGCAATCCGAGACGGGCACGGCCGTGACGCTCATCCGCAACGAAGGCAAGACGGAGACGATCCTGCGAAGCGACATCGAGGAACTCCGCAGCACGGGGCTGTCGCTGATGCCAGAGGGGCTGGAAAAGGAGATCGACGTGCAGGGGATGGCGGACCTGCTGCGGTATCTGGAGCGGGTTCGCTGAGCGTCCTGGAGCGGGAGGCCGCGGCTCAGGTGGGCATGGCGGCCACGAGTGTTTCGAGCTGCCGCCGCATCTCCTCCGCCGGCAGCGTTACCCGCTGGCCGTGTCCCGGCAGGACCCACTCGAACCGGTAGGCCAGCAGCTTCTGCATGGAGTCGGTCTGCTCCTCCCACGAGTGCCAGCAGTAATCCGGAAAAGCGACGAGGTGTCCCGCGTCGCGGTCCCAGGCGAGGTGATCGCCGGTGAAGAGATAGCGGTCGTCCACCAGCAGACAGCAGTGACCTTCCGTGTGGCCGGGGGTCGGAATGACGCGGCAACCGGGGGCCAGTTCCCGGTCGGCTTCCCCCTCCAGGACGAGTTCCGCGTCGGGTTGGGCGTCGAGTTCGCGGCGGTGGATGACGCGCCGCGCTCCGAAGTGCCGCGCGAACTGGGCGGCGTCGGCCACGTCGTCGCGGTGCGAGAGGAAGATCGTCGCCACTCCCCCCAATGCTTCCAGTCGGCGGACGAGCGGCCGGACGAATTTGGGAGCGTCGATCAGCCAGTTCCCCTCCGGGCGCCGGAGAAAATAGCTGTTGCCTCCGAACGACTTGGGGGAGTTGAACCCGCAGTACGAGACGGGACCGTCGATCGGCAGCGGGAAATCCTCCAGGTATTCCCGTGGATCGCCCTGTCCGCGGCAGCCGATGGAGCCGGTGGGACAGGAGAGCAGGGCGTGGAAGGCGTCGCGCCGGGCCGCGGCGGTTGTGGGCTGAGCGCGCACAAACGACGTCTCCGCCGCCTGTCCGAAGATGCCCGGGGCGATCTGCCGGCACGCATCGCAGTCGATGCAGGTGGCGTCGACGAAGAACTCGCCGGGAACGTTCTCCGGCACGCTTTGACGGGGATTGGCCATACAGACTGGAAGTCGATTCACAACCTCCCACTCCTCTGTTCCCAAGGGGAGGGTTCCGACCCAAGCCCGCCGGCGGCGTCGGCGGGATCCTCTCCTGCCGAGCGGAGGCGATCCCTGGCGCGATTGTCGCTTCGCCCCCCCTTGACGACCGCACCCACGGATGGTCAGATCATACGCGCTGAGCCGGTGAGGGGGGAGTGCCGATTTCTGCTGCGAGCGGGGGGGACGGGATGTTGCTGAGACGCTTATTGACGCTGGGATGTCTGTGGGCCGTCGTGGTCTTGACGGGGGAGAGCGCTACCGCCCAATCCACTCCGCCGCGGACTTCCCAGAACAATCCGCAGCTCCGGCGGGCGCTGGAACAGTTCCCCGAGGCCGACGCGGACAAGGACGGGATTCTGACCGATGCCGAGGCACGGGCCTATCGGGAGCGCGTGCAGCGGGCGCAGGGGAACCGCGCCCCTCGCGGTGAGCGGCCGGCTCCCACCCACGCCGACGTTCATTACGGCCCCCACGAACGGCAGGTGTTTGATCTGTATCTGGTCGCGAGTGATCGGCCGACGCCGCTGCTCATCTACATTCACGGGGGCGGGTTCGTCGGCGGGGACAAGTCGTCCGTCGCGCCCGACGTCATCCGGAGGTGTCATGCGGCCCAGGTCTCCGTGGCCGCGCTGCACTATCGGTTTGTGACCACGGACCCGTTCCCGGCGCCGCAGCGGGACGTGGCGCGGGCGGTGCAGACGCTGCGCCACCGGGCGGCGGAATGGAACCTCGATCCCCAGCGGTTCGCCGCCTACGGAGGTTCGGCCGGGGCGGGGCTGTCGCTGTGGCTGGCGTTTCACGACGACCTGGCCGATCCCGCGAGCGACGATCCGGTGGCGCGGCAATCGACGCGGCTGAAAGCGGTCGGCTCGCTCGGCGGGCAGACGACCTACGATCCCAATGTCATCAAGGCCTGGATCGGCGGCCGCGCCCATGAGCATCCCTCGATCTATCTCTGTTACGGCATCGATTCGATTGACCAGATTACCGATCCCAAGCTTCAGCCGCTCTACGACGAGGTCTCGGCCATCAAGCACCTCACCGCGAACGATCCCCCCGTCTACATGGTGTACAGCGAACCGGATGCGCCGTTGCCGGCAAACGCCCGGCCGGGGCAGGGGATTCACCATCCGATCTTCGGTCACAAGCTGAAGGCCGAACTCGACCGACTGGGAATTGAGAACGTGTACGTGCATACTTCGGAGCGTTCGCCGTTTGGCGGATCGGACGATATGCTCGACACGCTGCTTCGCTGGCTCAAGCAGTGAGCACGCTCCGCCGGTTGAGGGCGCCCGGCGGCGCCTTTTTGCCCCTCTCGTTCCTTCCCGGCCATCTCCATGCGACTGGGCATCTACGGCGGGACCTTCGACCCCGTTCACTACGGGCATCTGCTGCTGGCCGAGCAGTGTCGCGAGCAGCTCCGGCTCGATGAGGTGTGGTTCATGCCGGCGGCCGTGCCGCCTCATAAACAGGATGTCAGCGTCTCGTCCGGACACGATCGCCTGACGATGCTGAAGCTGGCGACCGCCGGTCATCCCGCCCTGCATGTGAGCGATCGCGAGCTGCGCCGGGGGGGGACGAGCTACACGGTGGAGACCTTGACCGAGCTGCGGGCAGAGGACCCCGATCGGGAGCTGTACCTGCTGATCGGCGGCGATTCACTGGTCGAGTTGCCGACGTGGCGCGAGCCCGGGCAGATTCTGGAACTGGCGATCGTGGCGGCGGTGAACCGCGGTCGCGCCGTTCCCGATCTCGCTGCCGTGCATAACTCCCTCGGTGCGGACGCGGCCGGGCGGATTGTGCTGGTGTCGATGCCGGCGATCGACCTGTCGGCCACCGACCTCCGGCAGCGGGCGGCCGACGGCCGTTCGCTGCGGTACATGACCCCGCGAGCCGTGGAAGAGTACATCCGCCAGAGGGGGTTGTATCTCCGCGAGGAGCGCGTCACCGCAGCAGATGGAGATTGGCCATCGTGATCCCGCTGAGCATCGCGCCGGTGATCCCCAGGAAACCCTGATCCGTGCCGCACAAGTAGAGATTGCGGATGGGCGTTGTGCCGTCGAGGACCTTGGTCGGCGCCCCGTACACCGCTCCGTTGTGATGACCGGTGAACTTGTGGATGGTGCGGGGGGTGAAGACGTCCGTTTCGATGACGTGGGGGCGGAAGTCCGGCAGATAAGGGAGGGCGGACTCGACCATCCGCCGCGTCCAGATCTCTTTGGCCGGGTAATACTCTTCCGCAGGGAGGCCCATCCAGTATTGGGGGTTGGCCAGGGCCGTCAGCCGCAGGACCCCCTCCTCCGGCGGCTCCCCCGCCCCGTAACGGAAGTTATCCGGCGCGCAGATGATTCCGCTCCGCAGGTCGCACGGCTGTGGGGGAGGAGCGTACTCAAACCGCTCGGCGGAATTGAAGAAGATGATGGTCTCGTGATGTCCCAGTTGGGCGGGTGAACAGTCGAGGACGAAGATCGCCTCGTTGAAGGAGATGTTTCCCGGCGCCGGCCGCGCGCTGCCCGCGGCCAGGCCGCAGAGCGCGTAGGTTTCGGTCAGTCCGGCGGAAGAGAGGACGTGCTCGGCCTCGAACTCGCGGCCGTCGTCGGTCGCCACGCCGACGGCGCGGCCGTCTCGGATGAGAATCTCCCGCACGCCGCACCGCAGCTTCAGTTCTCCCCCCAGGGCCTTGTACTGCCGGGTGAGGGTCTTGAGGATCCGCCGCACACCCTCCCGCGGGCGGCCCAGCCCCTGCTGAAAGATGCTTTTGAACATGATGCAGAACTGGCTGAACTCCATGTCCCGCGGCACGGCGGAACCGTAGAGCATCAGCGGGCACAGGAGCATGTCGATCAGCACGGGATCGGTGAGGACGTCCGCCAGCACCCGGCGTGCGGAGAGGGGCGCCTGGGTCAGACGGAGTTCATCAAACGCATCGATGTGCGCCACGAGACGGCGAAAGCGGTCGATCTGGTGGGGGAAGGCTGCGGCCACCGATTCGAGCAACACCTGGAAGTCGTTGCCGAACTCCAGACGGCGACCGGGAAACACCACCGCCGACCCGCACTGAGGCGCCAGATCGAAATCGTCCCACCGCAGGCGAAGCTGCTTGAGGAGCTTGGCCAGCGGGCCGGAGCGCGTCCCCGGCGGGGCGTAGTTGGTGACGGCATGCAGTCCGACGTCGTAGTTGCGGCCGCGCAGCCGGTAGAACGAGTTCAGCCCGCCGATCGTGGTGTGCCGCTCCAGGATGCAGACGGGCTTCTCGTAATAGGCGAGGCGAATCCCCGCGGCAAGGCCGGACATGCCGGCGCCGATGATGAGAGTGTGGTAGCGCACGCTGGAGTTCGAGAGGAGCAGTCGCGAAGTGGCGAGCGTACCGAGTGAGACTGCGGACGTGAAGCGGACCGGCGACGGTTCTTGGGGGATCCCGGGTTCCAACGGCCGGGCGAGCGCCGCCGGGGAGGTTCCGTCGCGCTCTTCCGGCCCACCGGCCGGCGAACGTGGAAGCTCGCCGGCGCCGGGACGTCTCAGGGTGATCCCTCGGCGTTCCCCCCGGTCGGGAGCTTGTCGCTGACCTGTTCGAGGATGTGCGTCGCCACCTGGACGGGGTTGTAGCCGGCCTTGAGCCGGACGAACGGCTTGCCGTAGGCGTCGCAGAAATCCTTCACCTCTCCGTAGGAGTGGCTGGTCCAGCGGATGGCCAACACGACGACGGCGACATCCGGCTGACGCACGTACGGCTCGAATTTGGCGACCGACTGGTGCTCGCGGGTCGGCACCCAGATGACGTCCTTGAGGCGGAAAGCCTCTTTGAGGGCCTGAACGTGCCCCGGTTTGCGGATGCCGCCGATGAGCACGATCGAACGGCCGGCCAGCCGCCGCGCCACCTCCTGCACCTCCGGGGTGAGGCGGGTGGCCGCGGTCCGTGGTTCCTCCTCGGGATTTTCGGCCAGGAAGCGGTCGATCTCGCGGAGGACGAGTTCGACGTTGGGGGGAAGATCGCCGGCCGGGATGTCGTCCAGGATGGGGAGCAGGTGCTTGCGGAGCTCCTTGCTGCTGGGAGGCTCTCCGGCGGCGACGAGTTCGTCCACGGCCATGAGCACCTTGTCCCAGTTGTAGGCGTGGTCGTCGTCGGCATCCGACTGGATGCGCTGGGCGTGGTACTTGAGCTGGCCGAGCCGCTTCTTCCGCTGCTTGTCGAGCGCACGTCGCGCCTCCAGCCGTTCCATGTATTCGGCGATGCGGCGGCGGAGATCGGCGGAGCGGGTGGGATCGGCGGGGTCGTCCACGCGCATGTGCCGCTCGATGTACTGGCCGCGTTCCGCGGCGGTGCGTTTGAGCCAGTTGTACGTGCGGTCCTGTTCCTGTTCGTCTTCGTAATGCACGGCGCGGGCGGCGCTGCGCAGGGCGGATTGGGCCTCCGCCACGAGGTGCAGGATCTCCCGGAACAGATCGGGGAAATCATCGGCATGAGGGGCCGATTCCTCGAGCGCGGCGACGGCGTCGGCCAGAGCGTCGAAGCATTCCCCCAAGGTCTCCCAGGCGGTTGTCGCTCCTACGGTGGGACCTTCGTGGTAGTTCATCCATAGAAAGCAATCGGGAACTTGTTTGGCCTGGGCGATCAGTTCCGCGTCACGTGGTTCCACCCCCTCGGAAAAGCGTTTTCCTGCCTCCAACAACCGGCGGCGCTCCAGGTTCCAGCGACACGCCTGGGCCTTGATCCGGCAGCGTTTGGGGATCAGCGAGAGCTCGGAGTTGGGGACGGTCCGCCAGGTGATCGGCCGGCCGGTGAACTCGCCCGCCGCCTCGGCCCGTTCCGCCACCGCCTGACGCTCGTCCGGCGACAACCTCGAATCGACGGACTGGGCCCACTTGAGCTGCCGAACGGCTTCCGCCGACGAAACGACATCGACGGGCGGCGGCGCCGCGGGCCGTGACGGCGACACCAGGTTCAGCGTGACCGTGTCATCGCTGCAGATCTCGATCGAATCGCCGACCGAGGAATCCTCCGGTCCCAGCGCTTCCAGCAACTGAGCTGCAAACCGCCGGAGGATTTGTCGGGCCGCGGGTTCGGCCAGCAACTCCTCAACCAGCTCCCGCAGCGCGCTCAGCACGGCGTCTGCTGCTGGACCTGAAGTGTGATCGTGGGCCATGAGTCTCCTCAGCCGTCGTGAGAATAATCCAAGGCCCTGTTTCGCCCGCTCCCGGTCAAACGACTCCGCACGAGGCGACGGCTGCCGGAAGAGGCCGTCGGGGCATTATACGAGTCTCGTCGAGATTCGATAGCCTGCTCAGGCGACGGCCCGAGCATTCGAGCATTCAGGAGAAGGGTTGACCGTGGCGGCTCCACCCGCAGCGGTCGCTGTCGCGTTCGGCTCCGCGAGCGCCGCACTTTGACCGTTACCGGCCCCCCTTCTATCATCCATGCATTCATCCCCGTTGAAGTCTCCCGCCGAGCGGTGGCGCGACCCCGCAAGATGCCGCGCCGCCGCTGCCGTTCTCCCCGCCCACCCCCAACCTGTCGAGGTCCTTCATGCGTCTGTGGCAACTTTCGCTCGGCTTGTCGGTCTGCGTGGCTGCGTGGTCGGAACTCCGGGCGGAGGGCCGGCTGGCCCTCTCCCCCGGCGATCACCTCTGCTGGATCGGCAACACTCTCGGCGAGCGGATGCAGCACGACGGCTGGCTGGAGGCGACGCTCCATGCCCGCCACCCCCGGCACGAGCTTGTCGTCCGCAACCTCTGTTTTTCGGGGGATGAGCTGACGACGCGGCTCCGCTCGGCCGACTTCGGCACGCCGGACGACTGGCTCACCCGTTGCCGCGCGGACGTCATCTTCCTGTTTTTCGGCTACAACGAGTCGTTCGCCGGCGAAGCCGGTCTGCCGCAGTTTGAACGGGACCTGGCCGGATACCTCCAGCATCTCCAAAGTCAGCAGTACAACGGCAAATCTCCCCCGCGGCTGGTGCTGTTCTCGCCGGTACGGCACGAGGATCTCACACGTCCCCTGGTCGTCGAAGGACGCGTCGTCGATCCCGGCAATCCCAACCTCAGCGACGGTTCCGCGAACAATCGCCGGCTGGAGCTGTACACCGCGGCGATGGAGCGGGTCGCGCGCGAGGCGGGAGTCCTGTTCGTCGACCTGTTCCACCTCGAACTCCCGAGCACGGCGCGGTTGACGATCAACGGCGTGCACCTCAGCTCTGAGGGGAACCGCGTGCTGGCCGCCGCGATTGACAGGTTCCTCTTTCCAGACGCACCCGCAATCCCTGTGGCGCGGCTGGAAGAGATCGCCGCCGCCGTCCGCGAGAAGAACGCCATCTGGTTCCAGCGCTATCGCACCACGGACGGCTACTCCGTCTTCGGCGGACGTTCGCACCTCAAGTTTGTCGATGGCCAGACCAATCGCGAGGTGGCCCAGCGGGAAATGGAAGTGCTGGATGTGATGACCGCCAACCGCGACCGCCTGGTGTGGGCCGCCGCTGGGGGAGACCGCTCTTTCCGGGTCGACGATTCCAACGTCCCCCCCTTCCTGGAAGTCAAGACCAACAAACCGGGCGAAGGCCCGAATGGGACGCACCTGTTTCTGGGGGGCGAGGAAGCAATTTCGCGGATGACCGTGCACTCGCGGCTGCAAGTGCACCTCTTCGCCAGCGAGGAGCAGTTCCCGGAACTGGTCAACCCGGTGCAGATGTCGTTCGACACCCGCGGGCGGTTGTGGGTGGCGGCGTGGCCGACCTATCCCCACTGGCAGCCGCTCGTCGAGCCGATGGATGACAAGCTGCTGATTCTGGAGGACGCCGATGGCGACGGGAAGGCGGACCGGTGCCAGACCTTCGCCGGGGGGCTGCACAATCCGACCGGATTCGAGTTCTGGAACGGCGGCGTGCTCGTGGCCTGCTGTCCCGATCTGTGGTTCCTCAAGGACACTGACGGCGACGACGTGGCGGATGTCCGTCTCCGTGTCCTGCACGGGCTGGATTCGGCCGATACCCACCACGCCTCCAACAGCTTTGTGCTCGATCCCGGCGGCGCGTTGTACTTTCAGGAGGGGACATTCCATCACACGCAGGTGGAGACTCCCTACGGCCCGCCCGTCCGCAGTGCCAATGCCGCCTGCTTCCGGTACGAACCCCGCACGCAGAAATTCGAGGTCTACGTGGCCTACGGCTTCGCCAATCCGCACGGCCACGTCTTCGATCGCTGGGGACAGGATTTCCTCACCGACGGCACGGGGGCCGTCAATTACTTCGCCGCCGCCTTTTCCGGACGACTCGATTTCCCCCGCAAGCACGCGGGGATGAATCCCTTCTTCAAACAGCGGACCCGTCCCTGTCCGGCCACGGAAATTCTCAGCAGCCGGCACTTCCCCGAGGACATGCAGGAGAGCTACCTCATCGCCAATGTGATCGGTTTTCAGGGGATCATGAACTACCGGCTGATCGAGAAGGGCTCCGGCTTTGAGGCCGAGGAGATCGAGCCGATCGTCTTCTCCAGCGACCCCAACTTCCGACCCGTCGACCTGGAGATTGCACCGGACGGGTCGTTGTACTTCCTCGACTGGCAGAACCCGATCATCGGCCACATGCAGCACAACCTCCGCGACCCCAGCCGCGACAAAACGCACGGCCGGGTGTATCGCGTGACGGCCAAGGGCCGCGACCTGCTGCCGGTTCAACCGATCGACGGACAACCGATCCCGGCGCTGCTGGACCTACTGCGGGAGCCGGAAAACCGCGTCCGTTACCGGGCCCGGATCGAACTCAGTGAACGCCACAGCGACGAGGTCATCGCCGCCGTCCACCAGTGGATCGAGTCCCTCGACAAGAGCGACCCGGACTTCGAGCACCACCTCTGCGAAGCGCTGTGGGTCCACCAGCAGCACAACGTCCCCACGGATGAGCTGCTGCGGCGCGTGCTGCGCTCGCCGGATTATCATGCCCGCGCGGCGGCGACGCGCGTGTTGTGCTACTGGCGCGAATCGATCTCCGACCCGCTGGGACTGCTCATGGAATGCGCCAACGACGAGCATCCGCGGGTGCGTCTGGAGGCGGTCCGCGCCGCCAGCTTCTTTGACGATCCCCGCGCCGCCGAAGTCGCCTTGCAAATCGCCCGGCATCCCCGCGACTACTACCTCGACTACACGCTGGCCGAGACGATGAAACAGCTCGAACCTCACTGGAAGCGGGCCATCGAGCGCGGCGAGCCGCTGGCCACCGACAATCCGGCTGGCATCGCCTACCTGCTCGACAGCGTCACGCCGCAGGAACTGATGAAACTCCCCCGGTCTGAACCGGTCTATCTGGCGTTCCTCTCGCGGCCGAACATCGTCCACGATCTGCGGCACGAGGCGGTGACGGAGCTGGCGAAGCTCCACGGCGTCGACCGGATCACCGAGCTCCTCAACGCCGTCGAGCGGGCCGACAAAGCCGGCGGCAGCGAGGGGCTCCAGGTCCTGGCCGATCTCGCCCACATGCTTACTGCCTCGCCCCGGGAGCAGCTCCAGCAGCACCGGGACCGCCTCGAGCACCTGGCCGGCGAGGCGCGGCAGCCCTTCACCCGCCAGTTGGCCTACGTCACCCTGATGACCGCCGACGGCTCGCTGGACCCCACCTGGCAGCAGGCGGCCGGACGGCTCGACACCTATCGCGACCTCCTCGAGGCCGTTCCCGTCATCCCCGATCCGGCCCTCCGCGCCGCCGCGCACGAACGGCTGACGCCGTTCCTTGAGGGCGTGCCGGACACACTCGCCGCGCAGCTTCAGCAGCAGCGGGGGACAGTCGGCCGCTTCGTCCGCATCGAGATTCCCGGCCGGGCCACGCTGACGCTCGCGGAGGTGCAGGTGTACAGCGACGGCGTCAACATCGCCCCGGCCGGCCGCGCCTCCCAGAAGGAGACCGCTCACGGCGGCGTCGCTCAGCGGGCCATCGACGGGAACACTCGCGGTGACTGGGGGGCCGGCACTTCCACCCATACCCCGGAAGACAAGGGGAACCCCTGGTGGGAGGTGGACCTGGGGAGTGAGCGTCCCATCGAGCGGATCGTGATCTGGAACCGCACCGACGGCGACCTGGGCAAACGGCTGAACAACTTCTCCGTCACGCTGCTGGACGCAAGGCGCAATCCCGTCTGGCAAGTGACGAAGCAGCCCCCTCCGGCGGTCAACGTCGAATACACCCTGCAAGGCGACCCGGCGGGAACGCTCCGTCGGGCGGCGATTCAGGCGATCGTCACCACCGGGCGCGAACCGGCCAAAACGTTCTCCCGCCTGGCCGCCCTGATCCGCAGCGGCGATGAGCGGGACGCCGCCGTCCGCGCCATCACGCGCCTCCCCTCCGCGCACTGGCCGAAGGAGGAACTCGAACCGCTGGTCGAAATGATCATTGCCGATGTCTCCCGGCTTCCGGACAACGAGCGGACCACGCCCGCCGTCCGCGATACGCTGCAACTGGGGGAGACGATCGCTGCGATCCTCCCCGCCGCGCGCGGCACGGCCATCCGCCGCCGCCTCCGCGAACTCGGCGTGCCGGTCGTGGTGATCCGCCCGGTCCCCCATCAGATGAAATACGACCGCACCGATGTCTACGTCGAGGCAGGCAAGCCGATCGAGCTGATCTTCGACAACATCGACCTCATGCCGCACAACCTGTTGATTGCGCGGCCGGGAACGCTGCAAAAGGTCGGTCTCGAGGCGGAGAAGATGACCGCCGATCCCAACGCTTACCAGAAGCACTTCGCCCCGAAGATTCCCGAAGTGCTGGCGCACACAAAACTGCTGCAGCCCCGGGAGCGGGAGTCCCTCACCTTCAGCGTCCCCGCGGAGCCGGGAGATTACCTCTACATCTGCACCTTCCCCGGCCACTGGCGGACGATGCACGGCGTGCTGCACGTGGTGCCGAATCTCGATGAGGTTCCCGCCGAAGTCCTGGCGGCGTCGCAGTCGGCGGCGCCGGCCGCCGGTCCCACCCGTCCGTTCGTCCGCAAGTGGGAAGTGGTCGATCTCGAACCGGAGCTGGCGAAGCTCGACGGTGAGCGGAACCTGACGCAGGGGCAACAACTGTTTACCGAGCTGGCGTGCATCAAGTGCCACAAACTGGGGGGGCAGGGGGGGAACGTCGGCCCGGACCTCATCGACGTCCGCAAGAAGCTGGCCGACAGGAAGCTGACCCGCTCCGACCTGCTGGTGGAGTTGGTGACGCCGTCGCGGAAGATCGACGAGAAGTTCCGGACAGTGACGATCCAGAAGTTCGACGGGACACTGGTGAACGGCCTGATCGTGAAGGAGACGCCCACGGAGGTGCAACTGGCCTCCAATCCCCTCGACGCCAACGCCCCCGCCGAGCCGATCGTCATCCCGGTGACGGAGATCGAGGAGCGATTCCCCTCCACGGTGAGCCTGATGCCGGAAGGATTGCTCAACACCTGCACGGCGGAGGAGATTCTGGACCTGCTGGGGTACGTGCTCCGGGGAGAGCCCCCCGCGGCAGCGCCCGCGCATCATCATCACTAAACGGGCACTCACCAGGCATGGTGCAGCACCGCCCGGCTGGTTGTGTTTCACCGATCCGCGTGACAACGGCGGCAGCCGGAGCCGCGGATTTCCCCGGGGATCGCTCGCGGCGCTGGCAGGGCGATCGCTTTGTTCAAGAGGGGCGATGACCCTTGTTCGCCGGCTGGCTTGCCAGCCGCGCCTGAGCGGTCCTCAAAGACAGCGATCTCCCTCCAGAATATGAACAATGCGAAGGCCCTCGCGGTGCTGGCACTCCCCTTGACACGCCCTGTCCGCGGGGGTCGAATGGCTCTCAGGAGCCAGTTTCATCAACGGAACGTGACCTCTGCGAATCCTCCGGAATGCAGGTGCTCGGGGGGCTCACGCCCCCCGCTCGCCGGTTGTGAAACTGGCTCGGGAGACATTTCATGCCCGCCCCGCTCATCGACTCGTTCGGCCGCCTGCACGACAGCCTGCGGATCAGCGTCACCGACCGCTGCAACATCCGCTGCTTTTACTGCATGCCGGCCGAGAACGTCATGTTCATGAACCGCCGGCAGCTCCTCACCTATGAGGAGATCGAGCGATTCGTGCGGGTGCTGGCGCCGTGCGGCGTGCGCAAGCTGCGGCTCACCGGCGGCGAGCCGCTCGTGCGCAAGGGCCTGCACAAACTGGTGGCGCGGCTGGCGGTCCTCCCCGGCATTGACGACCTCGGCCTGACGACCAACGGCATCCTGCTGGCCGAACAGGCCCAGGACCTGTATGACGCCGGGTTGCGGCGGCTGAACGTCAGCCTCGACGCCCTTTCGCCGGAGAAGTTTGAGGAGATCACTCGTCGCCCCGGTTACGAACGAGTGCTGGCCGGCATCCACAAGGCGCGGGAGGTCGGGTTCGATCCGATCAAGATCAACGCCGTCTCCGTCCGGGGAGTGACCGAGGAGGAGATCGTCCCGCTGGGGCGGTTTGCCCGCGAGACCGGCTGCGAAGTCCGGTTCATCGAGTACATGCCCTTGGACGCCGATTGCGCCTGGGAGCGGGAGAAGGTCCTGTTCGCGTCCGAGATCATCGACGTTTTGTCACGAGAGATCGCACCGCTGGTCCCGTGCGACCATCAAGACCCGTCTGCTCCGGCCACGGACTTCCAGTTCGCCGATGGGATCGGGCGGATCGGGTTCATCGCCTCGGTGAGTCAGCCGTTCTGTCTGAGCTGCAACCGCTTCCGTCTGACGGCGGACGGCAAGCTCCGCAACTGCCTGTTCAGCCTGGAGGAGACCGACATTCGCAGTTTGCTGCGAGGGGGGGCCGACGACGAACAGATTCTGGCGGCGGTCCGGCAGTGCATCGCCGCCAAGAAGGAGGGACACGAGATCAACACGGCCCGCTTCATCCAGCCGGCCCGGCCGATGTACTCGATTGGCGGGTGAGAGCGACCCGTGTCGATCGTGGTGGCGATTGCCGATCAACAGACGGCCCTGCGGCTGCCTGCGGCCCGGCTGCGGGAGATTGTCCGCACCACCCTGCGGGCCGAGGGAGTGGCCCGGGCCTCGATCAGCCTGGCGCTGGTCGACGATCCGACGATCCACGCGCTCAATCGCCGGCACCTCGCGCACGACTTCCCCACGGACGTATTGAGCTTCCTGTTTTCGTCTTCCGGCCGGGAGCCACTCGAGGGGGAGGTTGTGGTCAGCACGGAGACGGCGGTCCGCCAGGCCGCGCGTTACGGCTGGTCGCCGCAACATGAAGTCACACTGTATGTTGTGCACGGACTGTTGCATTTGTGCGGGTACGACGATCAGAACCCGCCGGCCCGGCGGCGGATGCGTCGCCGCGAGCGCGAAATCTTGCAAAACTGGGGGTTGACGCCACACTATGGACGATGACCGAACACTCCCCAGCATCTGGCCGGTGGGCCTCGCTTTCGGTCCGCGAGCTTTGGCCGGCAGGCGAGCGGCGTCGTGACTGACAACGCAATTCTCATCGTGGCGGGAGGATGTTTGGGAGGAAGCTTCTTCCTCTCCACGGCGGCGTACAGCCTGCGGAATTTCTCGCGCAGCCGGCTCCAGCAGATGTGCCGCGATCGCCACCGGACCGAACGCTTCGGGGAGATTCTCAAGCACGACGAATCGGCCCTGTTGGCCTGCGAGCTGCTGGCGATTCTGGGGGTGACGATCGGGCTGTGCCTGCTGGCGGCGTGGCGCGGCGTCCCCCATGCACAACCCTTCATTCCGCTGCGGGTGGTGCTGGAGCTGGTGGGACTGGCCCTGGCGGTCCTGTTTGGGCTGGTGACGGTCCCCTGGTCGCTGTCGCTGGTTGCGGGTGAGTGGCTGCTGGTGCGCACGTGGCCGTTGATTGCGGGGCTCACCGCACTCAGCCGTCCGCTGTTGGCCGTGGCTGACGGATTGAACACGTTCTTGCATCGGGTAGCCGGCCGCGAACTCCCCTCGCCGGATACGGTCGATGCCTTTGCCGAGGAGCTGCAGAGCGTTGTGGACGAGGGGGAGCGCGAAGGGGTCGTGGAACGCAAGCACGGTGAAATGATCCAGCGGGTGATGGAGCTGCACGAAGAGGACGTACAGGCGGTGATGACCCCCCGCACCGATATCGTGTTCCTCCCGGTCGACGCTTCGCTGGAAGAGGCACGACGGGTGATCATTGAGAGCGGCCACTCGCGCATCCCGGTCATTGGCGCCACGGCCGACGACATCGTGGGCATCCTGTACGCCCGCGATTTGCTGGAACACTCGCGGACCGTCGAGGGGCTGCGCGGCCAGGGATCGCGCGGCGGAGCGGCGGGCGCCTGGGAAACGGACGCCGCCCACGACGAGACCCCGCCGGTAACGCTGCGGGACCTCGTGCGCGACCCGCTGTACGTCCCGGAGACCACCAGCATCGAACGCATGCTGGAAGAGATGAAGGCCAGCCGCACGCATGTTGCCATCGTGCTCGACGAATACGGCGGCGTCACCGGCCTGGTGACGCTGGAAGACCTGCTGGAGGAGATCGTCGGCAGCATCGAGGACGAATTCGACGAATGCCCGGAGAAGCAGATTCACCAGATTGACGAGGACACGATCGACGTCGACGGCCGCGTCCATGTCGACGAATTGAACGCCCAGTTCGCGTTCAACCTTCCCGAGGACGAGGACTTCGACACGGTGGGGGGCTTCGTCTTCAGCGAGCTGGGGCGGATTCCCGCCGCCGGGGAACAGTTCCGCTGGCGGGACCTTGAATTCACCGTCCTGGAAGCGGACAAGCGGCGCATCATCAAACTCCGCATTCATCACGACCGGACGGCGGTCGAAGCCGTGGAGGAGCGGTGACCCCGCCGCTTGTTGTGTGGACCGCCCGGCTCGCCGCCGGCTGCTGGCTTGTCCGCTGGCTGGTGGAAGTGCCTCACAACAGGCGAGCCGGCTCATCAGCAGGGCGCGCCCTGCCTCGCGTCGCCCTCCTCTGGTGGACGGCGGGGTGTGGCTTTCACCTGGCGCATGTTGCGGCGGCGTACCACTGGGTGCACAACTGGAGTCATGCCGCCGCCTGGGAGCACACCGCCCAGCGGACCGCCGCCCTCGCCGGAGTGCACTGGGGCGGTGGCGTGTGGCTCAACGACCTGTTCACGCTCCTGTGGCCTCTGGACGTGGTCCGGCTGTGGGTGGAGCGGTCCACGGGCCGCTCCGCCTGTCCCAAGGCGATCGTTCGCGGCTGGCACGTCTTCAGCCTGGCGATGATGATCAGCGCCACGGTGATCTTCGGACCGTTCGGCTGGAGGGCGATCGCCCTCCTGGTCGTGCTCCTCTGGTGGCACCTGCGGCGGCGTTCCCGCGCCACAGATGCCCGTCCCTCATGACACAGGTGGAACAGTCGCACGTCACAACTGACTGCGGTCGTACTGTCGGGCGATCGCCAAGCCCAGCAGTTTGATGAAGCCCTCGTCCAAATGGACGCGGACCCGGAAGCCCGATTCCAGCGGCCGGCCTTCGATCCGGATTTTGTCGCTGGGCGTGAATGCCTCGTGCGCCAGCTCGCGGAAGAGCTCGCGTCGCTGTTGCATCCGCTGCCTCAGGCGGCGGATGCGGCGCTCCTGATCCCCCCCTTCGTCTCCCGCGTTGGGGGCCTCGTCGGGCGGCGGCGGCTGCGGGAGTTCCAGCCACGGCGCCACGCGCAGGGTGACGGAGAGCGGCACGTTTCCTCCGGCTTCTCGTTCCAGCGGCGGCGCGGTCAGCAGCGCATCGAGCGAAGCCTTCAGCGTCGGCAGCGCCTCGTCGCGCCCCACGGCCCACCAGACCGCCCGGCTGCTGACACCGATGTAGGCGTCCGGCACGCCGCCGTACAGCCGCTGTTCCTCCCCCCCGACCTGTTTGGGGATGAGCTTATGGAACATCACCCCCTGATGCGATTCGGCGTTGGGGATAATCTGCGGAGCGTTGCCGACCACGGCGGGATTGGTCTGTGAGAGCTCCTGGATCTTGACGATCACCCCTTGCAGGAACTGCTCCAGTGCCTGGCCGAACGCCTGCGCCCCAGCCAGCTTCAAACCGCCCAGGAAGACGAATTCCTGCACGTCTGGCGCGGCGAACTGGAAGAACAGGTCGAAATGCCCGTTGTCGATGGTCGCCTGCAAGGAATCGTGCATCCGCTCGATCGGCCCGCCCGGCTGACCCAGGTCGGGGAGTTCCTCGGTCAACTTGACTCGCGCGGCCTGGAGCAGTCCCGAGAGCGCCTTCTGCTCCCGCTGGTTCATCACCCAGGAGATGTTGACCGTCAGCGGACGGTCCTCCTCCCGCAGCGGCGTGAACATGGAGGCTTTTCCCCCCACTTCGCTGAGGAACTTGGCGAAGGGGCTGTCCGGCGTGGCGTTGAGCGTGCCTTCAAAGTACCCGCTCCGCTTCTCGGGTTCGGCGTTCCAGCCGAGCGTCAGGTCCTCCCCTTGCAGAACGATCTGTTCGATCATTTCCAGGCCGTTCAGGCCGTTGGCGCGACGGACAAGATATTCCGCTTCCTCCTCGTCATCGCGGCGTTGGAGGTCGATTTCCGCCTGCGTCCGCAGGAAGTTGATGAACACCTCCCGCACTCCCAGGGGAATCGCCTTTACCTGCACCGTGAGAGCCACGTCGTAGCGGGCAGCGAGCTGGTCGGCCAGCTTCTGCATGTCCGGGAGGACGTCGAGGATGTCGACGAATTCATTGGGGACAGCATAGGCATAGTTTCCCATCACCCGCAGCGTCGCCACGGGGCGATCGAGGTCCTGGGAGAAGATTTCGTACTGGTCGTTCCGGCCCGTCACCGGCCGCGGTGCGACGGGGGCCCGGGCGATCGTCTTCAGCATCTCGTCCAGGTTCTCGATCGGAGCGAAGAAGACAAACGCCGGCCGGGGGGGGAGGGCGTCCGTCTGAAGAAACATCACCTGTCCGAAGGGTTTGGTGCGGTCGATCCCCTTCAGGTCCCCCGCCTGTCCGAGCAGCCCCCCCAGAACGTCCAGCATGTCCTTGCGGCCAACGCTCTCGAACATCCACGCGATGTCGCTGAGCGTCCGATCGACGCCGGCCACGGAAAAGACGACGAAGGGGATGGCCGTCTCGGCCGGCTCGTCGCCGTGCACTCGACGGAGACAGGGGGCGCACGCCAGGCTCACCACCAGCCCGGTCACCAGCAGCCAGGAACGAGTTGCAGGCATCGACAATCGCTTCCGGAAAAGAAGGGCGACGTGTGGGGACGCGCGTCCCCCCCACGTTCTGTAACGGAGAGACCCTCCGGAAGGAACAGATCGTTTCACGCCGGAGGGGAGAAACCGGATAATACACCTCCGGGGCTCCTTCGACAGGGAGCTTCCACCAGAATCACCACCGGCGTCGGACGGCGGCCTGTCAGCCGGCGCAAGGCTGCTCCCGCCCGGCGAACAAGGTCGCGGCCGCCATGATCGAGTTCCCTTCCCGCGAGTTGCTGCGTTTCCGCACTCCGCCGCGCTCCTGCTCCTACCTGCCGCAGGAGACGGCCGCGCTGGAGTACCGGGTGCACGCCCTGATGTCGGAGGGGGAGTACCGGGAGCGGCTGCGTCGAGGCTGGCGCAGGCACGGAGCACACTTCTTTCGACCGGTCTGTCCGCACTGCCGCGAATGCCGCAGCCTGCGGGTCCTGGCCCAGGAATTCCGTCCCTCCCGCAGCCAGCGGCGGATTCTCCGAAAGAACCGGGACGTCCGGGTCCTCCTGTGCGAGCCGGAGGTGACGAAGGCTCATCTTCGACTGTTCAACGCCTACCACGCCGACATGTCGCGCCGCCGGGGCTGGCCCGATCAGCAAACGACCCCGGAGGATTACGAGAACTCCTTCCTGATCGGTGTGTGGCCGTTTGCCCGGGAGATGCGCTACCTGGACGGCTCGCGGTTGATCGGTGTCGGTCTGGTGGACATCGTTTCCGACGCCGTTTCGAGCGTTTACTTTTACCACGATCCCCAGTGGCGGCCGTTGGCGCCGGGGACATTCTCGATCCTTCAGGAACTGGCCTTCTGCCGGGAGACGGGACGCCTGCACCTGTACCTGGGATACTGGGTCGCCGGATGCTTCTCGATGGCTTACAAGGCGAACTTTGGGCCGCACGAGGTCCTGGAGCGGCTGGTTTCCGACGGTGAGGAACCGGTCTGGCGACGTCCGGTGACGGTTGTGCAGTCGTGAGCGTCAGGGGGAGGCAGCCGGTTATCGGAGGGACTCTCTGCGACGATGGACGGGGGGTGCAGCCGCGGAATGGTGGTCCGGTCAGGAGCGCGTTGCAGTCCCACATCCTCCGCTCGCCTGCTCCAGGGGAGAGGGCTCCCACCCAGCCCCGCCGACGGCGTCGGCGGGTGGCGGAGCCGAGGGACGGATCAGGGGTGCGGCGGGAGCGATTGCGTCGC
>JBBIJW010000013.1:0-143009 GCA_037445755.1 Planctomycetaceae bacterium
ATAGCGCTCCCACGATGAGGGGCGTGATCCGCGGTTGGACGCGGGCGTCCAGCACCCATACCAGCACAGACAACCAGTCGATCCACTCCGGCGTCAGGTTCCACGCAGCCATCCTTGGCTCTCCCGAAAGGCCCGTGCTTGTGACAGACACGTCCTATCGGGAGAGCCCTTTTTTGAAAAGAGGAACCGCTCATTCACGCGGCCCGGGTATTAGCCGGATCTGGGAAAGTGCAGAACAGACCGACCCGCGCTGGAGTCACGCGAAGCTCTACGAACTTCGGGAGGGTACGCGGCGGCGAATCCTGATCACGTCGGCCAACTTGAGCCGGGCAGCGTGGGGCGACCCCCAAAGCGACGGCGGCCTCGTCATTGATAACTTTGAGCTTGGTGTTTTACTTCGAGTTCAAGCAGGCATTGGCGATCGCCTGAGGGATAGGCCCTTTCAGCGAGCCACAGGCGAGGTTGATGATTCGCATTCGATTGAGCCGCCTATCGCGTGGCTGGCCGCTGAGTGAAACGGCACAGAGATCAGCGTGGAATGCTGGACGATCTCCGGAACAGTCCTTGCGCCAGATGTGGAAGTTACTGCAGCCAGGTCGAAGTCGAGCAAGCGGGTGGAGACGCATTGGTCGATTGGCGCATTGGTCCAAACGACGCTTTCGTGGTCTGAAAGCGCCGGCGTGCCCCTGTTTATCAGCATCAAGACTCACGACGGCATTGTTCGACAGTGCGCCGTTCATGACGTTCGTCCGGCGAACAATGGCGAAATCCTGTGCGGCGAGTTCGATGAGGCTCGGCTACGCGAAATGCTCGACCGTCTGCTCGAGGAGCGATACGGATATCTCTCGGTTACGGGCATTGATGGCAGGGGTGGCACGGGAGAACCAGGATCCGGCGTCGCCATCACCAGCGCAGACTACTCAGTTCCGGCTTACGTCGATGCCCGCCGCCGCTTCCACCTCATCGACAACTGGTGGAACGAACTCTGTGAGTCCAACGAGCGTGCTCGGCCGTTTATCTTGAAGGACGGCCGACGCATCCTCGAACGATGGAACGCTGTTGCGAAATCAGAACCGGACCGGGGCATTCGTCTGGCGGCAAAGGTTGCCGCAGATGAGCTCGATCACCGCATTCGGAGTTCGCCATGACCATCGGCATCAACGCTTACCGATGGAAATTTCTGAGTCGCGATAAGGTCCGGGCCTACATTCAGGTGTACGAGCGGCTGCGAGAAGAAGGTTGGAAGAAGCTCGTGCCCAGTACCACTCGGCGGCAGTTCGCGACCGCGAGTGAAATCCTCACACGCATGAACAACGGGCAGCAAGGGGTGCTGCTCGCAGACGACGTCGGGCTGGGCAAGACGACGGTGGCCGCGCTTTGTGCGCTCGTTTTCGCAGGCAGCGAGAAACGCGTTCGCATACTGGCCCCGAACGAAATGATGAGCCGTCGCTGGCGACAGGAACTGGAAGTTCATATTAAGGCGGTCGGGGACTTCGCGCCGCACCTCAACCTCGAGCGTACTCGCCAGCGTCTCGGCATAGACGTCAGGAAGCTAACTCCAAACACGATCGCTGTTTCGACGCACCACAAAGCGAAGCAACTCGCATGTGACCTGCTGATAATTGACGAGGCGCATCGCACCCGATCCGAGAACAGCAACCTGGCGAAGCGGATCAATCAGCACCGTAAAGCCATCGGCCGCGTTTTGGTGCTGATCGCCACGCCCTTCAGCATCGACCCGAACGACCTTGCGAGGCTGCTCGCGCGAATCGGCGGCCGGACCGCCGAAAAACCCATGCGGAACTACGCCCGGATGCTCGACGACCTCTGGCACGGGCGCAGCTCGGGCGCGCCCGAGGATCTCGCGCGTCAACTGGTTGAAGCAGCTCGAAACGCCGTGGAAGCAATGCGGCCTTTTGTGATTCGCCACGGAATCGACGACCTGCGAGCCGAAGAGCGTCGGGCATTCGGTGAGGTCGATGACAGGAATGGAGCGGAAGCAACGTTCGTGTCCGATGAGCTTCTAGAAGCGATGCTGCGCACTGACCGCGCTCTGGCGCTCGGCCGCGAGTGCAAGGCGTGGCGCATGAAACGGCTGAACGACCCCCGCTACCATGTCGCCGCTGGCAAGCTGGAGAATGACCTCACCGCCCTGCTCGTCGCAATCCGCTCGCAGACTGCTGACGATGCGGCGGCCTTGGCGCGCCACCACGCCCAGATCGCACGACAGCACATTCGATCCAACGGCAGGCACCCAAAGATCGCTGATACCGTCAAGACTGCGAATGAGTTCGTCGAGCAGGGCGAGAAGGTTCTTATCTTCTGCGACCATCACCTTCCTGCCGTTGAACTCACATGTGCGCTCGCAGAGGAGATTCGTTGGCCAAGTGCGGGCATGAAGCTCCCTCCAAAGAAGGAGTGGCGATCGGCTTGGGAATTACTCCTTTCCAACGTGCGTCCGAAGGAAGAACGTAAGGACGGGCGTGAGCAGTCCCTGTCCCGGTTCGAACACCACTACCTCGATTGGCTGGTGAGCGAAGGTGTCCGGATGCAGGTCGCAAGCTGGCTTGGCACTGATCTGCTGCCGACGATGTCCGCTACGGACCTGAAGCGCCTTTTGGAGAAGGCGCGCGCCCGTGCTCATTCCGCGTGCGATACAATCGCTGTCCACGCACTGCAACTGTACCAGCAACTGGTCGATCGCGAGTCAGGGTCCACACGGGCGATTCTCCTGCGGGACGACGAACTGCGTTTACCGGGGACAACGAAGGCCCGGATTGCAGCCGTGTGCCAGCCGGAGACTGACGCACCACTGCGCAAGCACCCGGGGTCTTCTATTCGGGACAGCCTGACGCGACTCTGGCGGTCTTCAACAGCCCCTTCGGTCCCGATGTCCTCGTCGCGACAGACCGGCTCAGCGAAGGCGTCGACCTGCACGGCTTCTGCCGGCACATCATTCATCATGAACTCGATCCAAGTCCAGTCCGGACGGTTCAGCGAAACGGGCGGCTGCGCCGGGTGAACAGTTGGGCGGCGCGGACCCAGCAACCCATTCGAGTCCTCTACCCGGCGCTTCGGGGCACACGAGACGAAAAGCTCGTCGAGATCGTGCGTTACCGACTGCTCCAGTTCGATCTGTTACTCGGTGGCGTTCGCGCGGACGTGGACCCGGACGCGGCCGTCCCCTCTTCAACGACGGCGGCGGAAGTGCTTGAAAAAGCGCGCGCCGAGCTGAAATGCTTTCGCCTGGGATTGAGTGAGAGAGGCTCAACCTCAAAGACTGCCGCAAAACCACAACGTTCAGGTGACGTCTCCGTACGCCGCAACTGATGCAGAGCGTTATGCAATGCCGAGGTCATTGCCTGACTGCGGGATGGTTGTGGACACCCATACATGCTGCTGCCGCAGCCAGTCCGTTTCCACCAGAACCCTCCTCACATCCCGTTCCGTGATCGGATCACGGCCCTTGTGGACCGGCGGGAGGAACAGCAGCGCTTCCTGGATGTTGGGGGCAAGCAGCAGGAGGTCCATGATCTGGGTGACGCGGGCGCGGCTGACCAGGGCCAGGCGGGCGAGGTTGGCCTGGTCACGGACGACGCCGTCGCGGATCAACTGCTCGAACCGAATTGCCAGCGCCATCAGTTGCGAAATTCGGAGTGTGTGGCCGTCTGACATGGGCGGAGGTTCGGGGGCCTCCCCTTTGCGGACCTCTTTGTGGCCGGTGCAGCCCGTGGCCAGGTGAAACTTGACGCGGACTTTGACCGGTTCGTCGGTCGTGGCGTCTCTCCTTCACTGGCGTGCTGATCGACCAGTCTGCAGATGCGGGCCGGGCTTCCGTTTCGGCGTCGCCGCCTTCTTGGCCGTGTGGGCTTCCTCTGCCTCCCGGACTCAGCGGCGGAACGACTGGTAGCTGACGATCGAGATCAGCTCCTTCAGTTGCACGCCCAGCATGCGCCCGCATCGGAGCAGCCGCCGCTTCTCCTGGTTGGTGGCGACCAGCCGCTCAGGCAGCCGGTCGCGGAGAATCCGGTTCTCCTCTTTGAGGTAGGCGACCTGGCGAGCGAGTTCCTGGCAGGTGACGGACGCCGAGAGCGACAAACCGGATGCAGAATACGGCCCTTTGCGCAGGCGCGCAGCGTTTCGGAGAGGGTCCCTTCCGGGGAGGGTCTGGTCTTCGGAAGGGGACGACTCGCCGATCCGGCGGAGCGGTTCCACAAGGCTGCCGGCAGGAAGCGGCTGACCCCTCCTGCCTCCAGCCCGATCCCGTAGGATTCAGAATTCCTCTTCGTCCTCGAAGTCGTCGTCGTCCTCGTCGTCGTCGAGGTCCTCGTCGTCGTCGAAGTCGTCCTCGTCGTCGAAGTCGTCGTCGTCGTCGTCGTCGAAGTCGTCGTCGAAGTCCTCTTCGTCGTCGAAGTCGTCCTCGTCGTCGAAGTCATCGTCTTCGTCGCCGAAGTCGTCGTCCTCGTCGCCGAAGTCTTCTTCTTCGTCCTCCAGCGTCACCGACGGCGCGACGTCGTCAAGTTCAGGCTCACGGCCCGGGAACTGGCGGTGCGCACCGTCCGGGCGACCGAGCGGAAACGTTGTGTGGATGACCATCAGCAGATACCTCGCGTTCCTCAGTCAACAAACCGGACGGCCGGGAACCGACCCTCGGCACAGGGGGGGGGACGACGACGACAAGCGGCGCCCGCACTCCTCCCGCCGGCCTCACACCACTTTTCGTGGAGATGGACCGCCGGGAAAGTGCGCGTGGGATTACCGGATTCCCGGGGCCTTGTCAAGCGCCTTCCCGTCAGAATCGGCACGACTGAATTCCCAGTCCCGAACCAGCTTATGCATCGTCCGCGGTCTCCCGTCCACGTGAGCGGAACTGGCCCGCTTCCGGAGAGATTGTTCTGCCACACGGTCCCTTCAAGGGGTCTCGGGCGCGGAGCGTTTCCGCACACCTTGGCACCGCGCCGCCACCCGCTGCGGATCGAGCCGGGCGGGGAACAGTCCCTGCAGGTTTTCCGCGGCCGCCGCCAACCCGAGCGCAACCGCTTCGGGAACTTCCGCCCCCTGTGCCACGGCGACCGCGATCCCCGCCGCCAGGCAATCACCACACCCAATCGGATTCCGGGGTTGAGCAACCTCCAGGGGAGCCCACTGCCAGCAGTGCTCCCCGTGGGCGACCCACACGGCACCCGCCCCCTGTGAGACCACCACCCACTGCGCTCCCCGAAGCTGGAGCTCGGCCAACGCCCCCTGCAACTCCCCGTCGGAGCGGAGCGGCCGGCCGAGAGTCCTCTCCAGCTCCTGCCGGTTCGGTTTCACGACCAGCGGATGCTGAGGGAGGGCTGCCAGCAGTTCCGGCCCCTGGGCGTCGAGCACTGCCGGGGCGGGACAATCGCGCAGCAACTCGGCATAGAACGTCGCCGGCACGCCCGGCGGGAGCGATCCACTCAGCACCACGACGGTGGCGGCCGCCGCCTCGGCTGCAAAGGCCGCCGAGAACCGGGCGACTTCCGACGGTTCCAAGGGGGCGGCGTTCTGCACCAGTTCGGTCACGCGGCCGCCGGCCTCAAGCAGCGTGGTACAGATGCGTGTCGGCGCGGCAACTTCGACCCACCGGGCCGAGAGACCTTCCCGCTCGAATTCCGACTGGATGGCCCGTCCCGTGGCTCCACCGACGACGGTGAGGGTGCGTGTCGTCGCTCCCAGCCGATGGCACGCGCGACCGACGTTGAGCACCTTGCCCGAGGCACACTCGTCGGCCGCGGTCGCGCGGTTGACCTCCCCCAGACGAATGCAGTCGAACTCCAGGATTCTCTGCCAGGCAGGCGACAGTCCGGCGGCGATGATCATGGGACGTGCCTGTGAATCAGCGGCAGAACTCGGCCCCCTGCGGGTGGGACGCATCCAGGTCAAACATCCCGAAAGCCGATGGCTGTGGGGGACACAGAGACACAGGACGACCGTTCGACGGCGAGTTGGCTTTCTGTGTCTGTCCCCGCGCTCTGCTCCTCAGCGGTACGTCGAGCAAGCTCGACGGCGAACGGGTGCCTCGTGATCTTTACCGCGCCACACCGACGGAGCGCACCTCGCGCATCACCACCACTCGCACTTCGCCCGGATAGGTCATGGTCTGCTCGACGGCCTGGGCGATGTCCCGCGCCAGCTTGGCCGCCTCCCGGTCGTTGACGTCCTTGGGATCGACGATCACCCGGACCTCCCGCCCCGCCTGCACCGCAAACACCTGGCTGACGCCGGGGAAGCCGAGCGCAATCGCCTCCAGCTCCTCCAACCGGCGCACGTACTTTTCCAGCGTCTCCCGCCGCGCCCCCGGCCGCGAAGCGGAACAGGCGTCGGCCGCAGCGGTCAGCACGGTGTAGATGTACTCGGGGCGGATGTCGTCGTGATGTCCCGCCGCCGCGTGCACCACTTCCGGAGATTCCCCGTACCGCTTGAGGAGTTCGGCGCCGATGGCGGGGTGCCCCCCTTCCATTTCGTGGTCGGCCGCCTTGCCGATGTCGTGCAGGAACCCGCAGCGGCGGGCGAGTGCGGCGTCCAGTCCCAGTTGCTCGGCCATCAGACCGGTGAGGTGTGCGACTTCAATCGAGTGCCGCAGGACATTCTGGCTGTAGCTGACGCGGAAGTGCAACCGCCCCATGAGTTGGATCAGCTTGTCGTGCAATCCGCCGACGCCGGCCTCGTCGGCCGCTTCCCGCCCCAACTGCATGATCCGCTCGTCGATTTCGGACTGGGTTTCGCGGACAACCTCCTCGATCCGCGAGGGATGGATGCGGCCGTCCTGAATCAGCTTGGCGAGCGACAGCCGGGCCACCTCGCGGCGGACGTTGTCGAAGGCGGAGACGACCACCACGCCGGGGGTATCGTCCACGATCACGTCGACGCCGGTTTCTTTTTCAAAGGCACGGATGTTGCGGCCCTCGCGGCCGATGATCCGCCCCTTCATCTCGTCGTTGGGGATGTCCACGGTGGCGACGGTGGTTTCCGAGGTGTGTGCAGAGGCGTACCGCTGCACCGCCATGCCCAGGATTTCCCGTGCCAGCCGTTCACTCTGCTCCTTGAGTTCCTGCTGGTGTTTGAGGATCAGCGCTCCGGTTTCGGTCTTGAGCTCCTGATCGAGCCGTTTCATCAGCCGCTCGACCGCGGCGTTCCGGTCCAGTCCGCTGATCTTGTATAACTCCTCCTGTTCCTGCTTGAGGATTTTTTCCAGTTCGGCCTCGCGGATTTCGGCGGCCCTCATGCGGTCGCTGAGCCGCTGCTGCATCGACTGGAGCATCTGCTCCTTTTTGAGGATGCCCTGCTGGAGTTCCTCCAGTTTGGCTTCGCGGCGATCGACCTGCCGCTGCTCCTCGTGGAGCTTGTCGCGAATGCCTTGCAGTTCGCGTTCCAGCTCCTCACGGCGTTTGAGGAGTTCCTCCTTGGCTTCCAGTTCCGCCGTTTTGAGGAGGTTTTCCACCTCCCGTTGGGTTTGCGCGAGCAGTTGATCGCGGGTGCGGTACGCCCCTCCCTGTCGCAGCCGGTCGAATAACCAGCCCAGAGGAATGCCGATCGCCAGTCCGATAAGCAGCCCGAGATATGGATTCATCCCGCAGGTCCTTTCCGCGCAGCAGGCGTCAGGTGACGACCGCGGCCCAGCCGGGGGGCCGGACGGATGACCTCGGGAATCTGGCGGAAGACGACGGGGGGGACAACCTCCCGCCGCTCACCGGCAAAATGCGCGCGAAACGACCCTGAGCGATGCGGGGACAGCCGTGGGATGTCGGGTGCCGGGGGCATCCTTCAGAAGCACGGGAACCGCGACGGGCGTTCGACCGGGGAGGAGCGACCCACCCCATCCCGGACTGTGGCCCGGCCGCACGACGTCCCCTGCGGAACCAGCTCCCCGGTATTGGCGTTCCGCCAGAGAAACTCCCGCCGCCACTCGCCCCATGCACAGACGCCACAGGCACATCAGCGAGAAAACCAGAGTTTCCCCGCCACGGAGGATACGGTTGTTCCACATCGTCAGTCGTCTCGCAATAAGACGTTCGGAAGCTCCGGCCCGCCCCCCGGTCTCATCGACCGGCGATCCTCTCCGGAGAGGTCTCTCCAGAGAACGACCCGGCGGTGCCGCGGCTGCCCGCGGCTCCGGACGCTTGCGTGGTCACACATTCCAGCCAGAGACCCGATGCCAGTCAGTTCGCACAACGCTTGCTGCTGAGGTGTATGTCTGGAGTCCGAGGTCCCTGTTTCCCAGAGACCACCGGCTAAGTATGGATGCTACCAGAACCCGAGGGGAGGTCAACCAGACGGTGGAGCGAGCGGGCGGGAGACGGGAGGGGGGGGGGACCAGGCGCAACGGGATCGGCAGAAGGCAGGAACGGAACTGCTCCTTTCAGCGGAGTGCCAATCAGGACCGTTCAGGAGCCGATGTGCGCATAGGCGGCATTGGCCGCGGCGACTCCGGCGCCGGACGGAATGCCTACTCCCTGGGCCTTCAGACACGCCTCCAGAGCCGCCAGGAACAGCAGCACGTTGCGCGGCTGCGAGGTCTCTCCCATCAGGCCGATGCGCCACGTCTTGCCGGCCATCGGACCCAGCCCGCCGCCAATCTCGATGCCGTATTCGCTCAGCAGCCTGGCGCGGACGGCTTTGTCATCCACGCCGGCGGGAATCTTCACGGCGTTGAGCATCGGCAGGCGGTGCGGCTCGGCCACGGCGTACTCGATCCCCATCGCCTCCAGCCCGGCACGCAGCGCCAGATGGTTGCGGCGGTGTCGCGCACACCGCGCCTCCAGCCCTTCCTCCAGCACCGCCCGGAGCGCCTCGTGCAGAGCGTAGTTCATGTTGATCGGAGCGGTGTGGTGATACGCCCGCGACTTGTCGCTCCAGTAGTTGGCGATGAGCGTGGTATCGAGATACCAGCTTGCCACCTTCGTTTGACGCTTCTGAATCACCTCCTCCGCCCGGGGACTGAAGGTGACGGGGGCCAGTCCCGGCGGGCAGCTCAGGCACTTCTGCGTGCCGGAGTAGGCGGCGTCGATCCCCCAGCGGTCGATCTCGACCGGCAGCCCCCCCAGCGACGTCACGCAATCGACCAGCAGCAGGCTCCCCGCCTCGTGGACCACCCGCGCGATCTCCTCCAGCGGTTGCAAAGCGCCGGTGGAGGTCTCTGCGTGGACCAGACCCACGACCTTGGGACGCACCTGCCGCACGGCCGCGGCCACTTCCTCCGGTGTGAAGACTTCGCCAAAGGGGCGCTCGATGGTGGTGACCGCCGCGCCGCAGCGGCGGGCAACGTCCGCCATCCGACCGCCAAAGACGCCGTTGACGCCGACGACCACACGGTCCCCCGGCTCCACGAGATTGACCACGCACGTTTCCATGCCCGCGCTGCCCGTGCCGCTGACTGCCAGCGTGAGGCGGTTCTGCGTGCAGAAGACCTGCCGCAGCATCGACTGCGTTTCGTCCATGATCCGCAGGAAATAGGGATCGAGATGCCCGACGGTGGGGGCGGCCAGGGCGGCGAGAACGCGGGGAGGAACGTCGCTGGGACCGGGACCCATCAGGAGGCGGCGGGGCGGGGCGACAGGCGCAATCGAAGTGCTCATGGGTGACCAGGGGCAGGAGCAGAAGGAGCAGGCGACATCGACCGCAAGATATCGCCTGAAGTCACCCCGCCGGAAGCGAATCCGCCGGCCGATCAAGCGGCGCACGATTGACCTCCCGCCGCCGTTCGATACCGTTACGCCCTGCGCAACTTCCGGGAGAACATGACATGCGACGGCTGCTGGTGGCAGGGAATTGGAAGATGAACACCACGCGCACTTCCGCGGTGGCACTGGCTCGCGCGGTGGTGGAAGGGACCGCTGCGAGCACCTCCCGGGTCGACGTGCTGGTGGCGCCGCCGTTCCCGTACCTGTTGCCGGTCGTGGAGGTCACACGGGGTTCGCGGGTGGCCGTGGCCGCGCAGAATGCCTACCACGAACAGCCTGGGGCGTTTACCGGCGAGGTGGCGATGGAAATGCTCGTGGACGTCGGGTGCAGCTCCGTGATCCTGGGGCACAGCGAGCGGCGTCACCTGCTGGGGGAGAGCGACGCGGCGATCAATCTCAAGGTCCGGGCCGCGCTGGCGAAAAACCTCCAGGTGATCCTGTGCGTGGGGGAGCTTAAGGAGGAACGTTTGAACCACCAGACCGAGGCAGTGCTGGACCGGCAGATGGAGGGGGGACTGGCGGGGGTCTCAGCCGCGGAACTCTCGCGGCTGGTGATCGCCTACGAGCCGGTCTGGGCGATCGGCACGGGCTTGACCGCCACCCCCGAACAGGCCGAGCAGGCCCATCTCCATCTTCGCAAGTGGTTGTCGGCCCGTTACAATGCGGAGCTGGCGGAGGGGTTGCGGATTTTGTATGGAGGGAGCGTCAAGCCCGACAATGCGGCGGAACTGATTGCGCAGCCGAACGTAGACGGGGCCTTGGTCGGCGGCGCGAGCCTGAAAGCGGAACAGTTCCTGCCGATCGTGGCCGCCGCCGTGAACACCCTGCCTGCGTGAGGGAGGGGGGGAGGTTGTCAGGACCGGCCCCCGTCGGACCCCGTTTTCAAGAGAGGATGACCCCGTGGGATTTCTGGCAGAGTTATCGCAGGTGCTGCTGCTGCTGGTCGGCCTGCTGATGATCTTGATTGTGTTATTGCAGCGGGGCCGCGGCGGAGGCCTGGCCGGGGCCTTCGGCGGAATGGGGGGGCAGAGCGCCTTCGGCACCCGCGCGGGGGACGTCTTTACGCGCATCACCTGCGTGATTGCCGTGATCTGGGTGTTGCTGGCCGGGGTGAGCGGCTGGCTGATGCATCGGGAGTCGCTGGCGCTGAGCGGGAACATGCCGAGCCAGACCGGGACCAGCGTCGCTCCCACGGGGGAGGACACGGCCACCGATCTGGGAACCCCGACGGGGACTCCGCCGGCGACGGGACCTGCTCAGCCGGAAGGGGCTGGCCCACGCACTCCCCAGACACCCGAGGGGAGCACCGCGCCGTCGAGTGCGACGACTCCGCCCCCGACCAATCCTTCCCCGGAGTCCGGAACCGCTCCCCCCCCGCAGCCGCCGGCCGATTCCCCTCCGTCGACGCCCCCCACTTCTCCGCCGGAGAATTCCGCTCCCCCCTCCGGGCCTGCAACCCCGCCGTCGGAGAGCGCCTCATCGCCGACGGACAAACCGTGATCTTCTCCAGGCGGCGACGATGCTGCTCAGCATGACGGGATTCGGCGCGGGTCACCGCCAGAACGAGCGGTTGGCGATCACGGTCGAACTCAAGAGCGTCAACAACAAGCACTTCAAAATCGCTTTCCGGACCCCCGACGCCTATCTGGTACTGGAGCACGAACTCGAAAAGCTGGTGCGGGGGGTGATCGCGCGCGGCACGGTGTACGTGAATCTGTACGCCGATCGGCTCGACCAGGCACACGACCAGGCGATCGATGTGCAGGTATTGCGGCACTACTGGGATCAGGTGGTGCGTGCGGCGGAATCTGTGCAAGCTCCGCCGCCGCGGGACCTCTCGCCGCTGCTCTCCCTGCCCGGCGTCGTGACCGAGGGGCGGCATCACCTCATCGAGGAGGAGGACTGGCCGCTCGTCGCCGGTGCGATGGACGATGCCCTGCGCGCCCTGCAGAGCTTCCGCCGCCGCGAGGGGGAGGCGATGGCCGCGGAGCTGCGCCGCCTGTGCGAGTTGCTCGACGCCGGCGTCGAAGCCATCGCCGCCCGCGCTCCGGCGATCGTCATCGAGTACCGCCGCAAGCTGCTGGAGCGGGTCCGGGAACTCGTCCGGGAGAGCGACCTCCACGTGGAGGAGCACGACCTCCTCCGCGAAGTGAGCCTGTTTGCCGACCGCAGCGACGTCACGGAAGAACTGACCCGGTTGCGCTGCCACCTCGACCAGTTCCGTGCCCAACTGGAGTCCGCGACCTCTCCCGGCCGCAAGCTCGACTTCCTGTGTCAGGAAATGTTCCGCGAGATCAATACCATTGGGTCCAAGGCCAACGACGTCGAGACGGCCCACGGGGTGGTGGACCTGAAGACGCAGGTGGAAAAGATGCGCGAGATCGTGCAGAACATCGAGTGACCCGGCCTCAGCCCCCAGACTGAGCATGTTCCTCCCGCAGACCGCCCACGCGCTCAACCGCAACGGCCCCAGGCGGCTGGGGTATCCCCACCTGGGCGTCGGCGTCGGGCTGCGGACCGTCCATTTCCAGCACATCCTCCGCACGTGGCCGACCGTCCACTGGTTCGAGATCATCTCCGAGAACTTCCTGGATTCGCACGGCCGTCCGCGGTACGTGCTGGATCAGATCGCCGAGCGCTATCCGATCGTGATGCACGGCGTCTCGCTGTCGATCGGCAGCACCGATCCGCTTAACTTCGAGTATCTCCGCAAACTCCGCGATCTGGCCCGCGACATTCAGGCCCGGTGGGTCTCCGATCACCTCTGCTGGACCGGCGTCGCCGGACTCAACACGCACGACCTTCTGCCCGTCCCGTTCAACGAGGAAACGCTGCGACACGTGGCCGAACGTGTGCGGATCGTCCAGGACTTTCTGGAACGTCCGCTCGTCCTGGAGAATCCCAGCAGCTACGTGACGTTCGCCTCCTCGACGCTGAGCGAGTGGGAGTTCCTCGCGCGGCTCACCGCCGAGACCGGCTGCGGACTGCTGCTCGACGTTAACAACGTCTACGTCTCGGCGGTCAACCATGACTTCGATCCCGTGGAGTATCTCGAATCGCTCCCCCACGACCGCGTGGTGCAGTTCCATCTGGCCGGACATACGAACTGCGGCACGCATTTGATCGACACGCACGATGGACCAGTGATCGACCCGGTGTGGCGGCTCTACCGGCGGGCGCATGAACTGACCGGAGGCGCTGCGACGTTGCTGGAGTGGGACGCCCGCATCCCCTCGTTCGAGGAGCTGCATCAAGAAGCCCTCAAGGCGGAGCAGTGGATTGGCGTCGCGGACGGGTTCCCCGCCACCGCTGCCTTGACGCCTCCCCGTCCCGCACGGCTGCGGGGGGTGCCGCATCCGGCCCATCTGGCGGCGGCCGAGGTGGAGTAGCCGGCGCCGCGTCGATTTGTCCCCTATGTCTGCGGATCCTCCCACACCTCCGCTCGAGCTGCTGCAGCGCTGGATGCAGGGAGTGCTGATGCATCCGGGCGGATCGGCGGCCGGCGTCGAGAGTGCGTCGTCCCGCAAACTGCTGAACGTCTCGGCGGAGAATCTGGAGTCGGTGATCTCCCCCTCGCGGACGCTCACCAGTGTCGAACGCCTGGACATCTACGCCCGCGCCTATGGCGCCCGGCTGCTGGAATGCCTGCGGACTGAATTCCCCATGTTCGTCCGGGCTGTGGGAGAGGAGGCGTTTGATCAGCTCGCCCTGGAGTATCTCCAGCGCTACCCGTCCCGGAGTTACACGCTCAACCGTCTGGGGGAGAACTTTCCCCGGTTTCTGGAGGAGACTCGCCCTCCGGCGGAGTCCGGGGGCGACTGGCCGCGGCTCCTGGTGGAACTGGCCGAACTGGAATGGACGATGGGAGAAGTGTTCGATGGGCCGGGATGGGAAGGATTGGAGCCGGGGGACTTTTCCTTGCTGGAGCGACTTGCGCTGGAGGAGTTCGGCCGCTGTCGCCTGCTCACTTCGCCGAGTTTGCGGCTGTTGGCATTTCAGTTCCCGGTCAGCGCTTATTGGGAGCAATTGAAACGCGGGGGGAAGGGAGCACTACCAGGAGCGGAACCTACCTGGCTGGCTTTGGTGCGGGTCGATTACATCGTGCGTCGGCATCCGCTGTCGGAGCCGGAATTCCTGATCCTGCAGGGACTTCAGTCCGGCCTGTGCGTCGCAGAGGCGCTGGCGGAGGGGGCGGAGCGTTTTGTCGGAAACCCCAGCGAACTGGCCTCTCAAATACGAGAGTGGTTTGCCATCTGGCGACGTGGGGGATTGGTGGCAGGAGTGCGGATGGAGTGAACGAGGGGGGTATCGGCACGACACTTGCCTTTCCGGGACCTTTCAGAGTCAAATCGTCCGATTCGGCCGGAAAATGGCGGAAGCGTTGCAGGATGCGACCGGACGAGTGCACAGGGTTTGTGCAGACTTGCCAATGCGGTGAGCACGGTGCTCGCCGTTCAGTTTGAGGCAGGCATGACAGGAAGGATCGCCCGCGGAGATTTGTGAGGAACAGACCGAACACCCGCCGGAAGCGCTCACGCTGGTGCCGGTTCGGGGAGGTCCGGAAGCTCCCAACGGCCGGGACGGCCGGGGGGACTTCCCAACACGTTCCGGCGATTCGTCATCGCCCATCACTCCCAGGGACATGCTGGAGCCTCGCCAACACGTTTCATGTGGAGTGACCACGAATGAGCAAGAAGTACAAGCTGGAGTATGTGTGGCTGGACGGCTACCTCCCCGAGCCGAACCTCCGCAGCAAGACCAAGATCATCAGCACCGAGCCCACGTCGGTGAAGGACTGCCCGATCCGGGGTTTTGACGGCAGTTCCACCCAGCAGGCGGAAGGGCACGACTCGGATTGCCTGCTGCACCCGGTGGCCCTGTATCCCGACAGCACTCGCCGCAACGGCTATCTCGTGATGTGCGAGGTGTACCTGCCGCGGGACAAGGGGCCGCACCCCTCCAACTTCCGGGCCACCGTGCCGGACGATGACGAAGGGCTGTGGGTCGGCTTCGAACAGGAGTACTTCCTGTACAAGGACGGCCGCCCTCTCGGCTTCCCGGAGAGCGGCTATCCCGGTCCGCAGGGTCCCTACTATACGGGCGTCGGCTACAAGAACGTCGGCTGCATCGCCCGGCAGATTGTGGAGGAGCACATCGACATCTGCCACGACGCCGGCATCGATCTGGAAGGGATCAACGCCGAGGTCGCCAAGGGACAGTGGGAGTTCCAGATCTTCGCCAAGGGGGCCAAGAAGGCCGGCGACGACCTGTGGATGGCCCGCTACATCATGGCCCGCAACTGCGAGAAATACGGCGTCGATCTCGAACTCCACTGCAAGCCGATCCGCGGCGACTGGAACGGCTCCGGCATGCACACCAACTTCTCCACCACCTACATGCGCGAGAAGGGGGGCAAGGAGTACTTCGAGAAGCTCATGGCCGCCTTCGACAAGTACAAGGACGAGCACATCGCCGTGTATGGTCCGGACAACCACCTGCGGTTGACCGGCCTGCATGAGACCCAGTCGATCGACAAGTTCAACTACGGCGTCGCCAACCGCGGGGCCTCGATCCGCATCCCGCACAGCTTCGTCGCCAACGACGCCTACCGCGGCTACCTCGAAGATCGCCGCCCGAACTCGCAGGCCGATCCCTACAAGATCGTCGCCCGCATCCTGAAAACGATCAAGATGATCAAGTAGGCCGGCCCCGATCGGTGATTCACGGAAGAACACCCCGGGACTTCCGCGGTCCGAGAGTCGCACGACTTTCGGACCGCATTCTTTTTTCCGCCCCCCTTCCCTCAGGCGGGACGACATTCCGCACGCTCCTCCTCTCGCGACAGATCGTGCGACTGTCGTCTTATCCGACCTCCAGGTGCGGATTGAGCATCCCGCCAGGGTCGAACGTCTTCCGCAGACGCCGCGCCAACGCTCCCTCCCCCTCCGTGGCGCTTGCCGACCCGGTGCGGCCGGTCCATTCCCGCGGCACGCGCCAGGCGCGCCATCGCACCCCCAAGGCCGACAATCTCCGCCACGAGTCTGCAACCTCCTCACGCGCGGCTGCGGCAGTCCCTTCGGCTGTACCTCTCCCCGCCAGGACCACCCCGTCGCCGGCATGGGCCACCAGCACCGCCCATCCCGCCGCCTCCGCCGCTTGCAACCAGGGGATGAGCTGCGCGGGGCGCAGCGACGCCTGCACCACCATCTCTCCTGGAATCATGACCGGCAGTTCCGTCATGGCAGACCAGAGCCGGTCCGTCTCTGCCGCATGCAGCGCCTCAAGCGTCGCCGGACGATGCAACCACAACTCGTCCCGCAGCGTCTCCATCTGCCAGGTCGTCTCCCGCTCCGTCCCCTCAAAACCGACGCACAAGATCGGTCCGGCGGCAGAGAGGAAAAGGCCGGCGGCGGACGCCGCCTCCCGGGCCGACGCGGGGCTGAGCACTTCGATCGCCGTGGGGCGGGTCTGAGACGTCAGCAGCGCCGCCAGCGGGGCCTCCAGGGTCTCCCAGGACGGGAATTGGGTCCACATGATCCGCCGCGTCTCCGGCAAGGGGCGGAGTTTCAACGTGACCTCCGTTAGCACCGCCAAGCTCCCCCGCGAGCCAACCAGCAGCTTGCACAGGTCGTACCCGGCCACGTTCTTGACGACCCGCCCTCCCGCGGCAAACAACCGCCCTTGACCGTCCACCGCCCGCACCCCGATCAGGTAATCGCGAAATGTGCCGTTGGCGTAGCGGCCCAGCCCGCTGACGTTCTCCGCAATGGCCCCGCCGAGCGTGGCCTGCGCCGCCTGGGGGATGTCCAACGGCAGCCGCTGTCCCTCGGTCGCCAGCAGTGCCTGCAACTCGGCGATGCGGATCCCCGCCTCGACCGTGATGGTCATGTCGCGAGCCGGGTAGTCGACCACGCGGGTCATCCGGGTGGTCAGCAGCCGTGCGGCAGGCACAGGGGCGGCCTCGGCCACGGGGGGGACGGTCCCGCCGCCGACGATCCGCACCGGCGCCCCTCCGGCGGCCAGCCGCACTTGCAGGGCTTCCGCCACTTCCCGCGGGGTGGTGGGAACTATGTCCACGGCGAGGAGTTCGTTGCTGGGAGAAGCGGACCACATCAGGGGAATGGCGAACCGGGCCGCCCGTCGCGGCCGGACCACGCGACATCAGCCAGGGTCTTCAACCACTGGCCCCAAGACGATCATCCTCCCCACAACTCCGTCATCGTCCTGATCTGTTCGGCGGAGAGCACCCCGGCTTCGACGAGACTCCCGACGGCTGCCGAGCGACCGTCCCGGCAAGCACCTCACTCCGGCAAAGGTTTGCCTTTCGTCTCTGGCGCGAAGGGGAGCGTCAACAGGCCGATCAGAAAGATTCCGCACATGCTGACGCCTGCGTAGCGCATGGCGTTTTCATTGCCGGCAAAGACGCTCCCGGCGAGCACCCCCTGCAACAAGGGACCGGAGGCGGCCACGAACCGCCCCACGTTGTAACAGAACGAGGTCCCCGTGCTGCGCAGCCGCGTGGGAAACAATTCCGGGAAATAGATGGCATACCCCCCGAACAACGCGAGCTGGCAGAAGCCCATGATCGGGATCATCCAGAAGATCTGGCTGAATTCGTTCAGGAACCAGAACACGGAGGCGGTACTCAGCATGGCCGCCACGAAGGCGATGGCGAACGCCGGTTTGCGTCCGGTGAAATGCGTCACGTAGGCAAACCCGTAGATGCCGAAAAACGCCCCGAAGTTGAGCATCAGGGAGAGCATGCCTTTCCAGAATTTCAATCGCCCTGAGAGGTCGGCAGGGGCGAGATTCTGATCGGCGAAGTGGCGGCGAAGCACGGTGTCGAACAGGTCCGGGGCGAAAAAGCCGATCCCCCACAACCCCACCACGCCCGCAAAGGCCAACAGAAATCCCACCACCGCCCGCCGCCGCAATTCCCGATCGCCGAACAGCTCTGCATACGACCCCAGACGCTCGCGAACCACCCCTTCATGAGCGGTCTTCTGCCAGCGTTCCGGCTCCTTGAGATTCCGACGAATGATGATGCACAGAAACGCCGGCAGGATGCCGACCACAAACATGATTCGCCAGGCCTTGAACGGCGTCCCCAGCAATTCCAGATCATTGAAGGCGCCGCCGGACTCCAGGTGCCCCAGCCCCATGCTGATGAGCGCCGCGGCAATATTCCCCACAGCGGAGAGCGCCTGGAGCAGTCCGAGTGCGAACGGCCGCGCCCGATCCGGCATCACCTCCGCCACCAGCGAGACCCCCACCGCAAATTCGCCCCCCACCCCCAGTCCCGTCAGGAATCGGTAGAAGGCGAAATCCCAAATCCCCACCGACAGCGCGCTCAGACCGGTGCACAGAGAATAAATCAGAATCGTCAGCAGCATGGTCTTGGCGCGGCCGATCCGATCCCCCAGCACGCCAAAGGCCAGCCCGCCGCTGGCCCAACCGATCAGAAACACCGACGTCGCCACGCCACCGTAAAAATCCACATCGGCCTTGGCGACTTCCGCACCGGGGGTTGCTGCCAGCAGGTCGCGCATCGCGTCCACACGCGCCAGCACAAAGAGCTGCTGGTCCATCGTGTCGAACAGCCACCCCAGCGCCGCCACGATGAGCACAAACCAGTGGTACCGCGTCATCTCCTGATACCACGGCCCGCCGGCGTTGCCAGCCGGGGGAGATGAACTCGTCAAGCCGGTGAACTCAGCCATGGCGGAACCTGTGAAGAGCGGGATGTCTGTCGCGGGGATGGCCCATGATGGCGGGCCCGGGGTCCCAGGTCCAGCCTGCGGCCGCCCGATTCCAGAGCTTCCCTGTGGCTCCCGCTGCGAACGGTTCAGCTTCGAGCAGCGACCCACACGCGCCGGCATCCGGGGGGTGGACGCTTACCTTCGAACAGCCCCGCCAGAACTTCGGCGAAACCGTGCGCCCTATTCTCCCGCCGCCATCTTCCAGAACAGATCGATCCTTCGCAGATGCTGCAAATGGGCCTGGGCGTCGTTCCCCTCAAATCCCAGGACCACAAAGCGGCCGCGGGACGCGCGGCTCGACTGGCGGAGTTCGTCCGTGCTCAACGACCCGTCCGGCTGCCGCGCGATCCCCAGTTCCCGCAGCAGATAGTCTGTGGTCTCGGTGGTGCTGGCGTAGAGGGTCGGTTGCGATGAGTGCGCGAGGACGAACGTCTTGCGCCCCTCTCCGGCCAGCCGCGCGAACCGCAGGTAATCCTGCATCTGCACGGGATTGACCTGACGCTCCGCCGCCCCCTCCACCAGGCCGGCATAGATCGAGTCCGCCGCGACGATGGCGTCGACCCGCGCGAAGTGTTCGGGGGTCTTGAGGATTTCGCGGACCGCTCCGTAGCCGGCGCTGAAGCACGAGAGAGTCACCCGCCGCCAGTGGGGATCGCTCGCAGCCGACCCCTCGGGCCGGGAGACGTCCCAGGCGCGGCGGAGAATCCGCTCGAACAGTTCCGGATCGTTGGCGATCGGCTGCGAGTAGGCGGAGGAGAGACCCGGGAAGTTGACCACTGCCAGGACCGCGGTCGATCCGGTCCGCAGATGAGCCTGCCGCAGCGTCTCCACCGCTCCATGAAAATGGACGAGCAGATCACGGGCGTCGGCTTGCGAGCGGTGCAGGACGACCAGCGTACCGTTGTGGAGCTTTATCGCGGCGGAGACGTGCGGGTCCTCGTCGGCGGAGCCGCGTAACGGAGCGACCAGCAGGAGCACCGCAGCGGTCCATAGGGCCGCCCTCACCCGTCCCGGGACTTTCGCGCATCCGCTGCGCCAGCAAGGGGGCGAGCGGTTCGAGGTCAGGAAGCACATCATCCGAGCCTCATTCTGTTTGCCACCACTCGCATCCGGCCGATGCAACCGACCCGGCGCTTCTGCCCCAGGCACTCCCCCGGGCGAGAGCTTCCACGGCACTATGGCTGCGCGGGGAGGGGTGTGCGGCGGGTGAGATACGCGAACAGGTCGCGGACCTCCACATCGGTCAGTTTTTCCAGCAGGTTATCCGGCATCAGCGAGGTCTCCACCGCCCGGAGGACCTCGATGTCGTCGCGGTTGAGGAGCGTGGTCTGATTGTTGGCCCCGCGCAGCGTGATCGTCGTGGGCGTCTGATTGTCGAGCAGGCCATTGAGCACCAGCCCGTCGTGGGTGATGACTTGAAACTGTGTGAACTCCTCCCGGATGGCGGAGGAGGGATCGACGATGGCGGTGAGCAGGAAGTTCAGATTGTCTCGCTCGTAACCGGTGAGCTTGGGACCGGTCTGGCCCCCTTCGTCAAAGAGGGTATGGCAAGTGCCGCAGTGCTTGCGGAACAACTCCCGGCCGGCGAACGGGTCGGAGGGATCGGCTCCGGAGGCGGCCGCCCCCCGCGCCTCCGCCAGAATGCGGCGAATCCGTTCGATCTGTTGCTGTTTCTCCTCGGGGGTGGCACGGGTGCGGCCCCAGTGCTTGTCGAGCAGCTTCTGAATCTCCGGGTCCGGATGCACCCGCATCTGCTGTACCACGTCGAGCGAGACCCACTCCGGCTTGATGCGGAACTCTTCAATCTCCTGAAGGAACTGCCGGGTCCAGACGGCGCGGCTGGCCAGCACGCGATGGGCGGTCGAGCGGAGGTCGTGCTCCGCCGGAAGGGAGGAGTGGTACCGGTTGCAGATCGTCTGCCCGATGCGGGGGTCGTCGAAGTTTATCAGGGCCAGCATGGCCGCGCGCTTGATCGCCGGCGAGGGGGAGCCGAGCAGCCCCAGCATCGGCCCAACCGCTTCCGAGCGTCCCAACTGGCCGAGCAACTCCAGACAGGCCAGCCGCTGGGCGATGTCGGCCGACTCGCTGGTCACCACCTGAAGGGCCTTGGCGACGGCGTCTGGTTGGCCCAACCGCAGGGCCAGCGCCAGGTCCGATGTCCCGATCCGTTGCTGGTAGTCGGCGATGGCGGCGGCCAGTGCGGGGGGGAGGTTCTGAATGGCCCGTCCCTGATAGGCTTCCAGAAATCCGGCGATGAGCCGGCTGCGCTCGGCGTCACCGGGGGCCAGTTCCAGCAGGCGCGTACACGCCTCCAGACCGGTCATGGCTCCCGGAGAGGAGGGGGCGGAAGCGGGGGCCAGATCGTCCATCGCGAACCGCTGCATGAGCCGCGAAAGGAGGGCTTGCTGGACGAGCGGCGCCTGCCACCAGGCCGAGTCCTCCAGCAGCTTCAGAAGTTGTTGCCGCGGCGGCGGGTCGCCGGAGAGATCGGTCGGCGGGATTCCCAGATGCGGACCGGTGGGAGGGTGATTCCCGGCGTGAGCCTCCAGACCCCACCAGATCAGCAGGGGGAGGTGAGGGTCGGCGGCGTCTTCCTCGCGCAGGGCCAGAGCGCGGAGGATCGGCAGGGCGTAGCGGGTCGGCAGGCGTTTGGCCGAGGAGGCGAGCTGCGAGCGGACCTGAACGTAGGGTTCCTGCGACGCGAGTTCAGCCAGGCGACGACCGAGTGCGTCGTTCAAACGGCGATGGTCGCCCAGCAGACGGATCGTCCAGCGGCGGACATGTTCACTGGGATGACTCAGCAGCCGCAGTGCCAGGTCCAGGTCGAATTCACCGGCCCAGTGCAGCGTCCAGAGGGCCTCCAGGGCCGTGGAATGAGCGTGGTCGAGGGCCAGTTCTCGCAACCGGGAGATTGTTGCGGTGCGCTGTGGATTCGTCGTGGTCGTCTGTTGACCGGCGTGCAGGCGGTCTCCCAGGACGCGGACGGCGGTCTGCCGCATCCATTTGTTGGGGTGAGCGAAGAGATCGATCAAGGCCGCGTCGTCGAGCGCCGCGAGGTCGAAGGCGACCGCCGAGCGTGTGGCAGGATGGCGCACAAGGGAGTCTGCCGGCTGACTCTCTCCGGTTGGCCGATCCCCCGGCTCGGGACTCGCAGCGCGCGGCTCTGAACGCGCCGCCAGGCGATAGAGTCGGCCGCTGGTCTTGTGCCAGTTGTCGCGGGGATCGACGTGCGTCAGGCGGGTGTCGTACCAGTCGGCGATGTAGACGGCCCCATCGGGTCCGACCTTGAGGTCCACTGGCCGAAACCAGCGGTCGGGAGTGGTGACGATGGGGGGACGGTCGATGGTGCGGTAGGTGGAACCATCCTCCAAGAGATCACTCACCCAGACGCGGTTGTGCAGGGCGTTGGCGGCAATGACCGTGCGGTGATAGGTGGCCGGCAGAGCGCCCCCCTCGTAGAGGATGAATGTCTGCGGAAAGCGGTCCTTGTCCCCTTCGTGTTTCATATGCACGAAGTATCCGAACGCGAACGGGTTGGTGAGCGGTCCGTGCTTGCCCCAGTTCTTTTCGCCGTAGGACCCCTGGGGGTAGTACATCCCGCGGGTGTTGCCGTGATTGGTGCCGGAGAAGACTCGTCCGGCGGCGTCGATTTCGCTGGAAAAGGTGTTGCCTCCCCCTTCGGCATAAATCTCGAAGACCTGGCTGTCCGGGTGGTACCGCCAGATGCACTGCCCCTCGAAGCGGACGTTGTGTGTCGCGGCGGAGGAGACGTTGCCGGTGGTGGTGGAGCCGTTGGCCCCGTACAACCAGCCATCCGGCCCCCATTGCAGGCTGTTGGCAACGGAGTGGGTGTCTTCGAGGCCGAAGCCGGAGAGGCAGACGACGGGATCGCCGTCCGGGACGTCGTTGCGATCGGCGTCGGGATAGAACAGCAGGTAGGGGGGATTGAGCACCCAGATTCCCCCGTGACCGGTGACGACCGACGTGGCGATGTTGAGTCCGGTGAGGACGTCCTTGTGCGCATCGTAACGGCCGTCGCCGTCGGTGTCCTCGAACACAGTGATCTTGTCCGCGCCGGGGGTGTGCCGGGGAGGCGGCTGAGGGACCCGGTCGAACTGCGTCCGCAGGTACTGGTCGTAGCGGATCACCTTGAGGCCGGCCGGAAAGGGATACTGCCGGTACTGCACCACCCACAGCCGGCCCCGGTCGTCGAAGTGCATGGACAACGGCTGCTCGACGGCCGGCTCGCTGGCGACGAGTTCGATGGCCAGGTCCTCGGCGGTGTGAAAGAGCTTGACGGCTTCTAGTGCGGGAGTTGGTGCGCTGTCATCCCCGACTTCACCCTTGCCGGCAAAGGTGCGGATGATCCGTTCGACCTCCTCGTTGCCGGCAAGGTCCGCCTTGAAACGATCGCGCGAGGCGGGCGGCGGCGGGGCCTCGTCGGCTGGAACGGGCGTGAGTCCGCCAGCGTGGAGAGCGAACAGGAGCAGCGCCCAGACGCTCCTGGGGATGGCCACCGCTGGGAGTGCCACCGGCTGGGCTTGCCTGTTGGCACGGCTTGCAGTCATGATTCTGCATCCTCAGCGGTGGTCAGGGGATACGGCCCCAGGAATCGCTTGCCGTCAAAGTGGATCAGGTGGTCAGGAGACGCGGCGACCCAGCCTTCCGAGCGCCTCGGAACCCGCGCCGCTTCGTGGGTGAGCTGATACACGGTCCGTCCGCCGTTCGCGGGTTCGCGCCGGCAGAGTCTCAGGCCGGCGTCTGGTCCGGAACCATGCTAGTGGCTCTCCCTCGTCCAAGTAAAGACTGCCGAGAAAGACTGTCCGCTCGAAACGAACGGCGCGAGGAGAGTCACACCTCCGGCAGGAAGCCCCGTTCGCGGAGTTCCTGGATGTTGCCGGGGGCGCTTTGCAGCACACGGTCCGCGGCGTACTTGAGGACCGCCACGCCACCCAGTCCGTACGGAGCCGTCAGCACCGCCACACGGTCCTCGTCCTGCGCGTCCAGTTTGCGGTTGATCCGGGAGACGACCTCCTCCACGCTGTCGCTGACCAGCTCCGGCCGCTGTTGCAGATTGCTGAACTGCAAGTGCCGGAAGGCCGCGGTGCGAGCCAACAGAAAGTCAATCATCCCCGCGAACGCTTCCCCCTCCTCGAAGAAGTGCCGGAACTCCGGGCGGGCGTTGTCCGGCGTGATGATCAGCGGTCGCGTGATGCGGACCTCGCCATGCGTGATGGAGACCGGCTGGCGGGGCTCCGAGGCCCCGACGACCAGCACATATGGGAGCTCGCTCTCGCCGAACGTAAACAGCGTGTACGGGACCGGTCGGACGATCGCGACGGCGTCCCACGCAGCGCGAAAGCTCGCTTCAGGATCAAACGGAAAGCTGGCCATACAGTTCCTGTCGGGTGCGGTCCCGCCGACGTCTATCCCGTCACTGTAGTGGAGACGATCAGGACTGAGAACACAAGGGCGCTCTGCTTGACACCGCTCAGCGGCCTTGCCAAAAAAGCATCGCGGACGCGCCGATGCTTCCCGGTCTCCCGGTGAGGGGCACGACTCCGGTGCGGCGCCAGCCCGCAGCATCCACCACTCTCTGCGATCACCATTGTTCAGACAGGAACGACACCATGAGCGGACCGATTGTTCGCACCGGCACGACCCCCAAGTTCTGGGAGAACTGGGACAAAGTCTTCGGCCAGGGGAAGGGAGCCGCGAAGAAGAAAACCGCCAGCCCGGCGGCGGCCAAGTCCCCCCCCAAGAGCAAGTCTGCCGTCAAAAGGAAGCCCGCCGCAAAAGGGAAAAAGTCGTGACCCCGCCGGGGCGGGACGCTGCGGACGTTCAGACATCGACCTGCGCCCGCGACCGTCAGAAGTCGACCTGGGCCCGCAGGGCAAAGATGTCCGTGTGACTGCTGGGAAACAGCGGGCTGTTGGGGTTCGACCGCACGTAGTTGAACACCACCTTCGTGTAGGGGTTCCAGTACCAGTTGACCCCGACGGTGTAGTTGGTGATCGTCCCGCCCCGGATGTTGTCGTCGCTGAGGTCGAGGTAGGACCATCGTCCCGCGACTTCCCAGGCCCCCCAGCCGGTCCCGCGTCCGCACCGGCAGAACCGGAAGTTCTCGTGGGGGATCACGCGGTCGATCGCGCCTGCCTTGCGATCGTAAGGTCGATGCTCTCCCGTCAGGAACCAGCCCACCTGGGCATATGCTCCGGGCAGCACCGCTGAGGGGAGCCCCGCCCCCTGATTGACGAAGTTCACCATCGCCTCCGACTGCAGGGAGAAGGGTCCCGCGACCCACAGCAGCTCCGTCCCGATGACGTTGAAGTTCGTCACGTTGAGCGGACCGGTAGCGATGAAGAACGGCGTGCCATCCTGTCCACCGGGGATCGGCTGTCCGCTGGTCCCCACCACGCCCGGGGCGTTCTCGCCGATGAACAGCTCCGGAATCGTCCGGAAGTTGATCCGATCCCGGGGGGGGCGCATTGAAGAAGTGCCCCAATCCCAGGTGCAGATAGTCCTCTCCCTCGTTCTCCCAGTATGGCAGCCAGGTGATGCGCTCGGCCGTTCCCCAGCCGCCGTCGGTGCTGATCGATCCGCCGAACTGGTCCTGTCCGGAGCGGAACACCGACGCCGCCCAGGTGAGGTCCTCCGCCTCCGAGTGGTCGTAGAAGCCGACGCCGATGTGCCGGAACGGCGTGAACGGCTGGAACAGCACCGAGCGTTCCATGAACGTCGTGTAGCGAAAGCTGCTGACCACTTCGAGGCTGAAGGGCTGCTTCCATTGACCGATGCGGACGTTGCCCAGGAGGGGAACCTGGGTCTGTTCGATCCAGACGTCGGTGAACGTCGGCCGGCCGAAGAATCCGAAATCAACCTGGGCAAAGTAATTGACCGTGTCGGTGACGCTCCCCTTGGCCGAGAGCCGGAAGCGGCGGAAATCGGCCCCGTCCTGAATGCGTCCATACTGCGCCAGGCTGGCGGCGTCCTGATGGAACCAGCCGACGTCCGCCTGGAACACGCCGTTGACCGTCACGGTGGGGTATTTCTTCGCCCCCGCCTGCTGTTGAAACAGCTTCCACCCCCGTTCCAGGGACTCGATGCGGCGGTTCTGCTGGTCCATCAGCGTCTGATCCGGAGGCGCACCTGCCGCTCCCAAAGGAAGGGGGGCGGTCCCCAGTCCGGTCCCGCTTTCCGCAGCGACGAACGCGCGGCCGACAGCCGGTCCCTCCGCGCGTAAGTCCCGGATTTCCTGCCGAAGTTGCCGATTGTCCTGCTCCAGGGCCGCCATCCTCTGGAGCAGTTCGTCGAACGTCGGGGGCGCCAAGCGGGGCTTCTGTGCCAAGGCCGGTGTACTGACCACCCAGAGGAGCACCGTGCAGGTCAAGGTTCGGCCTGTCATTGCGTGTCAATCTCAGCTTGACGGGATGGCATTCCTCACCGGGTGGTGAACGGTCGCCGCCCGCTCCCACAGGCCGCGGATCGCACGCCCCCTGCAAGCGTTTGGGCTTGCGGCCCACGGAGTAAGATGGAGGAGGGAAGCGACGGAGCGACCTGTCCTTGGAAATCGGTTGGAGGACTTGGAGGGGATGAAGCGTGCTAAGAATTTGTAATGATTCTCGCGATTGTTCCGGCGGGGCCTCTCAGGATAGGGCCCGCCAAGGGGGCGGGCGGGGCAGACGGCTGTGGGCGGAAGCCTGCCCATCCTCTGTCCCTTCGCCGGTCCCCTCTCAAGTTTCAGGAATGTAAGATTCGATATGACCGATACGGCCCGGCTGCCGGGGCGCGGAAGGTCCGTCCCCGCGCGGGGCCAACAGGGCGGAATGGGTCCCGGACCCGCTCCGCCGAGAAGGACGCTCCGCGGCTCAGGCGGAGCGACTTGCAGGAGGGGGAGGGGGACGATGCTGCGCCGATTCCTGGTCATCCTGACAGCCGCCCTGGGCGCTGCGACTCCTGCCGCGGTCTGGAGCCAGACCGACGCGCGTGAATCGCTGCTCAGCCGGGAGCCGGAGACCCCGGCGGAGACGTTCCAGGCGGTCCTGACGATGCTCAAGCTCAACCGCCCGGCCCTGGCCCGCCAGTATCTCGACGCCTTCATGGCCTCGGCGCCGGATGACGCCGCCTTACTGCAATTGCGCGATCAGCACGGGACCGGCACGTTCGTGGAGTTGTCGCGGATTGAAGCCCTGCAACCGGTGGGGGGAGAACTCCTCGACCGACTCAATCAGGCCGCTCGAAATCAACTGGCAGACCCGGCCTTTCAGCAGTCGATCCTGCGGGGTCTGACCGGTCGACCGCGGGAGCGCGAATCGGCCCTGACATTGTTGCACGCGATCGGGGATGACGCAGTCCCGCTGGTCCTTCGGCCGCTGGCGAGCGGTGTCTCACTCGAGGAGGAGGCCCTGCTGATCCAGGCCCTGCTCCGTCTGGGACGTCCCGCCATCGCCCCTCTCGAAGCTGCGTTGATGAGTCCGTTGCCCAAGCTGCGGGCCACTGCGGCGGACCTGCTTGGTCGACTGGAGGCCCGCGAGGCCCTGCTCAGTCTGACCGCCGTCGCCTTTGAGCCGACCGCCTCGCCCGCGCTGCAGGAGACCGCCCGCCGCGCGGTCGCCCGGATTCAGTTCGGCTCCCCCGAGCAGGCGCAGCAGGTGACCAGCTTGCGGTTGGTGGAGCGGTTGCGGGAGACCGCCCTGGACCATTTCGCCCGGAAGGCGACGTGGGATGCCGATCCTGACGGCAGCGTCTCGCTGTGGAGCTGGGAGACTGCGGCAGGCACGGTGGTCCACCAGCACGTCACACCGGAGGCGGCATCGCAGATCGTCGGGGAGCGGCTGGCCCGCCAGGCGCTGGTCCTCGCGCCCGACGACCCCAGGAACCAGGCGTTGCTCCTGGCGATCCGGATGTGGCGTGACGTCACAACCACCGGTTGGGACCACCCCCTCCCCACCGGACCCGGAACCGCCTATGACCTGGCGCTGACGCTCGGACCCGACCTGACGCAGCAGACGCTGCGGCTCGGGCTGGAGCAGGGGAACGCGGCGGCCGCCATCGTCTCCTTGCACGCTCTGGCGCTGACCGGGAGTCGCAGCGAACTGCTGACCCCGGGTTCACCCCTGCTGGAGGCGTTGCAAGCGCCGGAGCCGCGCGTGCAATTCGCCGCCGCCGAGACGGTGTTGCAGCTTGATCCCGTGCAGCCGTTCCCGGGGGCGTCGCGCGTGGTGGAGATTCTGGTGCGCGCGCTCAGCGGCTCTGTGCACAAAAAAACGGTGGTCGTTGATCCGAACCCCCGGCGGGGGGCCGCCATGGCGGGTCTGATCGCCACGTTGGGTTACGAACCCGGCCTGGCACCGACCGGTCAGGCCGGTTTCGAGATGGCCGTCCGCGAAGGGAATGTCGAACTGGCGGTGTTGCACCTCAACACGATCCAGTGGGAACTCTCGCAAACCCTGGCGAACCTGCGAGCCGATCCGCGGACGGCGCGGCTCCCCATCGCGGTCTACGGACCGCCCCACTTGAGGAACGCGGCCGCTCGCCAGCTTCAGGCATACCGCCTGGTCAGCTATCTGGACGATGCCGGCGACATCGGCATTCTGCGGACGCAGCTCGAACCACTCGTTCAGCAACGAACCGTGCCGGAACTGACGGAAGCCCAGCGGCAGGAGGAGATGCAGGCGGCGGCGTTCTGGCTGCGGCACATCGCCAGCAGTCAGCGAACCCGCATCTTTCCTCTGGAACCGGCCGAAACGGCCCTGTTGGAGGCGGCGGAGCGCCCGGGAATCGCCAAAGACGCCTTCATCGCTCTGGGGGCGATCGGAAAGCCGAGCGTCCAGCAGCGGCTGGCGGAGATCGGGATGGCCAGCGGCGTCGCCCAGGAATCGCAACTGGTCGCCCTCGCACAACTCGCCTTCCACATTCAGCGGTATGGTCGACTGCTGGAGAATGGAACCGTGTCGCAGGTGCTGGCGGCCTGGCAGAACGCCGCCACGCCGGAGCTTCGCTCCGCCTGGTCGGCCGTGATCGGAGCGTTGCGGCCCGACCCCCGCGCCGTGACCACCGAACTGTTGAGATTCACGGCTCCTGAGTCGCCCCTCCCCTGAACGGAGCTTTGATTCCTCGAGGGCCGTGTGGTGACGAGCAGCCGACGGTCCGGAAGGTCTTGAGAGCAGGATCGTCCCGAGTGGAGGTGTCGCTGCGGGTGCGGCCGTCCCGGTAAGACAGGCAATGAACAGCGGCCGTGCGGGCAATACTCTCACGCTCCCCGGAGCATGTGGGCGGCCGATCCTCAAGTGGCTGCGAGCGTTGGGCCGACGATTGAAACGATACGTTCTGATCGCATGTTTCCCGTGCGAAGGGCGTTCGGAAAACCTTGCCGGAACCGGCGGGATTCCCTAACTTCACGGACGAGATTGATAGCCCTGTCCGGACCTCCCCCGCCCCTCCTGGAGCCGCGGTGAGGCGCGTCCGAGACCATTGCTCTGGCCGCCAACGCCAGAAAGGAGTCCCTTGTGCGTATGCATTCCCTGCGGCTGTGGCTGGCGGTGGCGTTCGTGGTCGGCGCCGCCCATCCCGGCGTCACTCAGTCGGGAAACCCCGCTCAGCTCCGCCCCTCGCGGATCGTCACCGGGATTCGGAGTCCCGCCCAGCTCCTGGAAGAATTGCAGTGGCTGATCGGCGAGGTGGCCGGGGAACAGAAAACCTGGAACGAAAAACTCATCCCGGCCTTTGAGGTCTTCCTGATCGGGGTCGATTCCAAGCGGCCGCTGGGAGTGGACTTCGTCTTCGACCGGACCAACGGCTCGCGCAGCCAATGGCAGGTTCCCCTGGAGAGTCTCAACGACTTCCGCGCGGAGAACCTTGAACCGATCGACATTCAGTCGCGCCGCGTCGGCAGCGACCGGACGCTGTATCAGCTCACTTCCACGACGCTCGACTACAAGGGCTGGATGCGGATCGTGGACAACTACGCCTCCATCTCCACCGTGAAGGAGGACGTCCCCGCCGACATGCCCAGTCCCCGAAAGGCCCTGGACGAACTGCTCAATCCCAAGGGCTACTCCGCGGGCTTGTACACCCGCAACGATGCGGACGGGATGTCGGACCGACGGGAAGCCTTCGCCAAAATCCGCGAGAACATGCTGGCCAGCGTCACCCGTCGTCCCACCGAAACCCGCGAGGCCTTCGAACTGCGTCAGGCGGTGGTGCGGCATCAGGCGCTCCGGCTGGAACGTCTGTTCGTCGAGACCGAGTCTTTGACCGCCGGATGGATCACCGACAGGACCCGTCGGGAAAGCCGTGGCGAACTCACCCTCACGGCACTGGCCGGCACCGAACTGGCCGGAGTCGTCAGCCTCCTCGGCGCCAATCCCAGCTACTTTGCGGCGGTCCCCACCACCGACAACGCCGTCGTGACCGGCCGGCTGAACTTCCCCGTCGACGATCGGCTGCAACTCCAGGTGGATGAGTTCTTCCGCCTGGCCGGCCCGGTCTGGAAGCAGCGCATCGACGGGGACAAGTCGCTCACCGCCGCCCAGAAAACCGCCCGGAAACAGGTGGTCGACCTGCTGTTTGAGATGATCCAGGAAGGGGGGACTCTGCGGGTGCTGGAGGCCTGCATCGAGATCACGCCGACGGCGGATGGTCTGCACCAGTTGTTGTGCGGCATCCGCACGGCCGACGGTACCAAGGCAATTGAGATCCTCAAGCTCATCCCGCAGGCCGTGGAGGGCTTCGCCCTCGAGACCAACGTCGATGCCGTGGACGACGTCGCCTTCCACCGGTTGAAGTTCACCGAGCAGGTTCCGGAATCGCTGAAGAGCTTTTACGGCGAGAGCGGCGACGCCTACATCGCCACCTACAAGGAAGCGGTCTGGATTGCGGGGGGGGCCGACGCCCTCGAGCGCCTCAAGGCGACCATCGCCCTGGTCCGCTCCACGCCGGGTGAGCCCACTGGAGAGGTGCTGATCGGCAAAGCCAGGCTCGGCATCATCCTGACCCACCTCGACCATCTGGCGGTGGAGACCGGATTCGATCTCGACCAGTTCCTGGGGCGCGATCCTGCCGCCGCACCGGAGGACAACGACAAGACCAGGCGTGGCGGAGCCCTGCTGACCGGGATCGATTGGCGCGGCATCGCCCTCCCCACGCTGCGGAAATCGGAGGAGGACCGATTGACGATCGAAGTCCGCCAACACCAGGGAGTGCTCTCGGCGCACACCCACGTGCAAGTGGGCATCCTCCAGGCCGCCGGCAAGGTGATCGCCAAGGTTGCCACGGACAAGCTCGGGGAACAATAGCCCGGGGTTGCCCAGCTCCGCGGCGCGGACCCCGCACGGGCCGCGATCCAGCGGGAGGCACCGCCCGTAGTCGCGCTCTGTCAGCCACCTCCCGGCCGCAGGAATGCTCTGTGTCCCGAGGTCCCCAGCGGGTGGACTCCGCCCCCCTCCTCGAGCGGAGGGGGTGGGAGTTTCCTCGCTCCGGAGGCTTGTGGCGACAGTTTCGGCAGTCGCTGGGAGAGGAGAGGGAGGCCGCACCGTCAGCGCGATGGCGGTCGTGTGAAGCGGGGGGTGTTTGCTTGTTTGGAGAGCAAGCACGCGGCAGGCAGGGTTCGTGGTGTACCTCGCTTGTTCGGGCTAACATCCGTGGGGCACAGCAGGCGGGCCTTCGGACGAGGATCGGTACATGCGGATCGGGATCGTGGGATATCAGGGGACGGGCAAGAGCACCGTCTTTGAGCTGCTCACCGGCGTGTCCCCCGATCACTCCAAAGCGCACACTGGTCAGGTGGGGATCGCCGTGGTGCCGGACGAGCGGTTCGAGCGCCTGGTCGCGCTCTATCGGCCAAAGAAGGTCACTCCCGCGAAGATCGAACTGCTCGATACGCCGGGACTGCTCCGCGGCGAGCAGAAGGGGAACGCCCAGCGGCTGGGAGTGATCCGCGAGTCCACCGCGCTGGTGCAGGTGGTGGGATCGTTCCTGGGGGGAGATGCCGTGGCGGAGGTGCAGGACTTCGTCACCGACATGGTCCTGGCCGACCTGCAAGTGGTCACGAATCGCATCCAGCGGCTGGAGAAGGACCTGCTCAAGCCGATTCCGAACCGCGACGCCGTGCGGGCGGAACTGGAGAGCCTGCAACCGATCGCCGCTCGGCTGGAGGAGGGCCAGACGTTGGTCGACCTGCCGCTGAGCGAGCTTCAAGAACAGGCCACCAAGTCGTTTTCGCTGCTGACGCGCAAGCGCCACCTCGTCATTCTCAACACAGCCGATTCGAGCGCCGGTGCGGCGGACGTGGCCGCCCTGGAAGCTCAGGGGTATCGCGCCCTGGCGGCGCCGCTGGGGCTGGAGCTGGAGGTCAACCAGCTTCCCGAGGAGGAGCGCGAGCTGTTCGCCCGGGAGATGGGACTGGGGGAACCCTCCCGCGTCCGGGTGTTGCGAGCCATCTTTGAACTCACCGACTACATCACGTTCTATACGTGCGATGAAAAAGAGGTGCACGCCTGGCTGCTCCACCGCGGGTCGAACGCCGTCGAGGCGGCCGGCACCATCCATACCGACCTGGCACGCGGATTCATCCGCGCGGAAGTGATGTCCACGGACGACCTGTTGCGGCTGGGATCGGAGCGGGAAGTCAAGGCGGCCGGGTTGCACCGTACCGAGGGGCGGGACTACATCGTCCAGGACGGCGACGAGATCGTCATCAAGTTCAGCGTGTGAGCCAGTTCCTCGCCGCGACAGCCGGCGATTATAGTGGGGCCATGCAGCACTTGTGCGTTCCAGGTTCGCTCGGTTCTCACGGTCCCAGCCGGTCGTGCCGCGCAGCAGCGGGGAGGCGGCGCGCCCGTTGCGGTCTGACGATCCCGGAAGTCGCCGTCCTCATCGCCGTGCTGATCTGCTGTCTGGCGGTGGCGGCGCCGTACCTGCTCAAGCTCCGCGAGACCGCGCGGCAGGAACAATGCCGGCGGCATCTGAAAGAGCTGTCCGGAGCGGTGCTGGCGTGGGAGCAGGGGGCGAAACGGTTCCCTGCGGGACAAGAAACGCTGCGGTTTCAGACCCATGCCATCGGTCGTTATGCCGACCCTGCCGAACCGCGCTCCAGCGACGACCGACCGGCGTCGGGGGTCAGTTGGGTCGTCCCCTGCCTCCCGTTCCTGAATCAAAAGGAGCTCTTCGACCAGTGGGAGCAGCGGCGGAGCGTGGCAGCCAATCGTCGTCTGGCCGAGACGGAGCTTCCGGTCCTGTACTGTCCGTCGCGCCGCGGGGGGGGCCTGTGCACGGCGTGTGACCGGGTCGGAACGGATTGGACACGTGGGGGAAACGACTATGCCGCGTGCAGCGGTTCAGGGATCACGTTCAACGACGAGGCCCGGCAAAGCTGGGCGCTGGACGAGATGCAGCTTGCCGCCACCCTGCGGGGGGACGTGTCGCCCTACTCCCAGGCGCCGCGACAGCGGGGTCTTTTTGGTGTCAACAGCCGCGTCACCCGGGTCGATGTCGAGAGGGGGGACGGTCTGGCGTATGTCCTCTTGCTGTCGGAACGGCGGGTCTTTCGGAGTGCCGCTGCGGGTCCGCAATGGAGCAGCGATGGTTGGGCGTGGGGAGGTCCCGCCACCCTCTTCAGCGCGCGGTTTGCCCCGCATACCGGCAGCCACTACGACGAGGCGGACAGCGAACATCCCTGGCTGGTGAACGTCGCCCTGGCCGATGGCCGCGTCCGCCCCATCCATTGGAACATCGACTTAAGGACCTGGACCAACCTGGGGAACTACGCCCAGGGGAGTCCCATCCAGCATCCGGAGTTCCCGTGAGTCTGCGAGGCGGCCGGAGAGGCACCCCGCGGACCGGGCGTTGCCCGGCGGCTCAGGGAGCCATCAGCCTGGCCGGGGGGACCAGCCCGGCGATGCGGTGGAAGCCCTTGAGCAGGCCGGCCTCCATCTCCTCGACGCTGGTGCCTCCGGGGACGTGGATGAACTGCCCCTTCGCATAGTAGGCGATGGCCTTGAGGGTGCGCCAGTCCCCGTCTGCCCCCACGGCGACGGTGTGGATGGTGTAACCCTTCTCCACGGCGCGGTGCACCTCGTAGAGGAGCTGCTGGCGCGCCTTGAGGACGGTGCTGGAGGGGTTATCGAAACGGATGTTGTAGGTGCTGCCTGGACCGTCGTAGCCGTCGAACCAGCTTTCCCACCCCGCCGGCAGAGTGGTGGGGCCATCGGTGACGTTGGCATTGCCATCGGTCATCAGCAGGATGTTTGGCCGCGCGCCGGGGCGTCCGTACGACTCCAGCAGGCTGATGGCGTCGCGCATTCCGCCGCCGATGTTGGTGGCCGGGTAGTAGTGGTTGGCCTGCTTGTAGAGCATCAGATTGTTCACCGCCTGATAGTCGCTGCCGAGGGGCTTGGACGAGAGATCGACCAACGGGATGCCCTCCCCCTCCTGATACTTCTCAATCCGGTGGTAGGTGTCGTAGCTGACCATCCCGATGTAATCATGGAAACCGAGGTTCTCCAGGAAGTTGCACAGCAGACTGTGACCCAGCTTGATGGCATGGAACGGGTAATGCCGGGTACGGGCCAGGGCCGGGGTTTGCGCGTGTGAGGACTTGGCCCGCAGCAGGAACTGCACGAAGGTCAGCCCGCCGTACATCTCGCGGTATCCCTTCTGGTACAGCGGTCTGTTGGTGCGGACGAAGTTGATGTACTCATCCCAGCTTCCGGAAGGGTAAGGATAGGAGACCGAGTTCAGGCCGAAGGTGGTCATCACGGCCAGATTGGTATCGGCGAACTCGCGGGTCACCTCAAGCGGCTTGTCGGTGGGGTTCGGATGATCGAACCGTTCGCCGTAGCCGGGTCCGTCGCCACTGGAGTTGCAGCCGGACTTGACCCACACCGTCTTGATTTTCTTGCCGGCGTTCCTCCCCACGCCCTGGAAGGTCCCGGTCTTCCCCTGGTTGAGATTGTCGAACTTGTAGGTGGCGTTGTCGTCGAACATCAGCACGACGTTGGAGAGGTCCTTGGTGCTGACGACGCTGACTGATTTGCGGTCGGCCGAGAAGGTGACGATGATTTGCGGGATGCAGCCGCTCGCCGGCTGGCCGGTGAGTGTGACGGGGATGTTGCTGACCTCCACCCACGTCAACCAGACCTTGCTGATGTTCTTGCCTTTGTTGTTCCCCAGCCCCTGGAACACGCCGCTGGTGAGAGAGACGTTGAAGAGATTTTCCTTGCCGTCCGTAAAGCGGAGTTTGACCTTGGTGAGCGTCTTTTCACTGGCGACGTCGGCGACGTTGTACTTGAACGTCACGGACATCTTCGGATTGTTCTGCGTGAGGGTCAGCCACTGGGGCTGAAAGCCGAGCGAGCCGAGGTTGAGTGGCTGCAAATCGTCCCAGACCGCCTGAAGGTTGGCGAGAATTTCGGGGTCGCTGAGGGAGAGTGTGGCCTCGTCGGAGAAGTAACTGTCAAAGTTCATGGATCGGGAGAAGTCATGCACCACCACGAGGTCGCGGGACTCGACGTACGCCACCGCCTCGGTCCGCAGCCGGGCAGTGTTGTCGCCGAAGAAACCGGCGAAGAACAGCCGCAACTTGGCGTCCGGCTGCGTGAGGTCGGAGTTCTCCTTGCGGCTGATGACCCGCACGACGTTGACCGGATCGCTGGAGCCGACGTTCCAGTCGATGAAGAATTGTTTGCTGGCTTCGTCGTACATCCGCCGGCCGAATTCTACGTCGCGACCGGGATCGACGTAGAAGCCGTTGAGCTGGGCGATCTCGGCGGCCTTGTTGGCGGCGGCCGTGCGGGCGTAAGCCGTGATGTTGGTTTCCTCCGGCGGAGCGGTCTCCACCGCATGGGTGATCTCCATGGCGGCGGCCAGAGCGGCGGCGTCGACCGCCGTCTGCATCCGGCTCCGCGTCAGCGAGATCATCCCCAGATCGACGCTCAGGGAGACGAAGCCGATCGTCAGCACCAGGCAGAAGGCCGCCAGGATCAGGAACGCGCCGCGGCGCGGGGCACTGCGCCGATCGGTCACACGCCCGGGGGTGAATCGATGCACAAACATGGTCGTCAATCCTGAAAAAGTGTCCTTCGCCAGGGAGTGCCATCGCGGCGTCGGTGTCAGTCCGTCCCGCTCAGCGAGACCCGCCCCTTCCGAAAAGTGACGGCGACCGCAAGGTCCTGGTTGTTCATGTACTTCAGAGGAAAACCACTCACCGCGACGTACGGCACCGAGGCTTCAATCCGAAATTCCTGGAGGTAGTTTTTTTCATCGGCGAGGTCGAACGGTTGTCCGTCGTTCGGCCCGCCGGAGTGCACGATGCGGATCGTCACCAGTTCCCCCGGCAGACCCGAGGCGGTGATCAGGTTCCGAATGTCCTGCACGACTTTCGCGTTGGGGTCGGTCTCCGCCGCCAGGAACTGCTTGTAGTCCATCGAGGCCAGACGGCCGGCATCCCGCACGGCTCCGTGCAGAACGTGTGTGGCGTTCAACGCCGCGCTCATCTCCGCCAGGCCGAGCAACAGTGTCAGGAACACCGGCAGCACGACCGCCAGTTCGACGGTCGCCGCCCCACGGCGCGGCGGCGCAGCGGGGTCGCCGCACCGCCGAGGTGTTCGGTGGATGACCGGACGACGTTGCATCAGAAAAAACACCTTCCTGACAAAACGAACTACTCGTGCCGCATCACAGACTGGCTGCGGAGCGTGATCCCCTGGGCCCAGAAGGGGGGCATCAGCGCCACCGCCTCGTACGGCACCTCCACCCGCACCAGAAACAGTTGTCCCGTCTTCAGCTCCTTGACTTCCACATCCGGAAGACTGGAGTAGTCGATCGATTTCGCGTCAACGCCCGGCTGATCGAAGACACTGGCGTCTTTGACCTGGATCGTCGCGAGGCTCTTGTGGAAGGACGCCCCCAGCAGCCGCTCGGTCTCAGCCCGGACCTCGGCGGTCGAGACCCCTTCCACCGCCCCCGCTCGTGCTCCGGCTCTCGCCGCGGCGCTGATCGTGCCGACCACGAGGTACACGTGTCCGAACTCGATCACTCCCGCCATCACGATCGCGAACACCGAGACCACCAGCGCCGTTTCCACAAGCACGGCCCCGGCCCGCTGTGAGCGCTGCTCGAATCGGCATAACCGGACCTGGGAGGGACGCATCACACAATTCCCGGACGGACCAACTGGACTGGTTACCTGAACGCTAGTTCGACTTTCGCCGTTATCTGAGGGATCGGGTGAGAATTCACAAATTGCTGCCGGCTGGCAGCGGCGCCGGAGGGGCCGTGCTGTCCGGAAGCGACGTGTTGCCCCTCAGCATGGCGGTCTGCGAACGGAGTTCGACGCCGTACGGAGGGTTCGGGGACCGGTTGTGCCGAGGTGACTGAGCAGTCACGAGTTGCGGACCGCGCCTCCCGCGCCAGAAACACCGTCAGGATGTCCAGGCTCACCGGGACCGGTCGGTCCCCAGACGCCCCCTTGACCTTTTCGCTCCCCCTCGCCTCGTCTCGCCTTCCTGCTGCGTGGGTCCTCCTCCTGTCGCTGGACCGGAGCTTCTCCCTCCTTCGGGCCGGACGTCGACACGTTTCTGAAAGAATCGCTCGCCATGCTGGGGGGGCGCGCCTACGATTAGGGACTCCGATCACCGGGGGGGCGGATGCGGATGCATCCATCCGCTGTTGTGGGTGACGCCGAATAACCAACGTCTCGTGATGGGAAACGACACTCGTCTGATGCTCTGGTGGGGGGGAATGCTGGGGGTGAGTCTGGTCGGTTTGAGCCTGGCCGGTTGCGGCGGGGCTCCCGGCAAGGCCGCCGCCCCTGCCGGCGGCAAAGCCCCGCGAGCCGCCCTGGTCCGGGTCGGCCCGGTCGTGCGCGGGACCGTCACTCCCGCCACCTGGGCGGTAGGAACGGTCATCGCGCGGCGGACGTCGGTGGTGGCGTCTGGAGCGGACGGGAAGGTGGAGCAGTTTCTGGTCCGTCGCGGGCAGATCGTCGAGGCCGGCCAGGAACTCTCGGTTTTGAACATGGTCTCGACCGATCTGGAGCTCGCCGAGGCGGAGGCCCTGCTCCGCGAACGCGAACAACAGCTTCTGGAGGCTCAGGCCTCCCGGCCGGAGGAGATCGCCGAGGCCCTGGCCCGCATGGAAGCGGCTCAGGTGACGCGGGACATCGCCCGCGACCGGCTGGAACGCTGGCAACGGCTCTCCCAGGGAGGGGCCGCCCCGCAGGACTCCCTGGACGACGCCCGTGAACGCTCCCTGGCCGCAGAAAAACTCTTTCTGGCGGCCAAGGCCAGCTACGAACTGGTGCTGGCCGGACCCCGGACCGAGACCCGCTTGCAAGCCCAGGCCCGCCGCGACGCCCAACGGCACCACGTCGAATATCTCAAGTCCGAGCGGGACAAGCGGACCACGCGGGCGCCCTTCCGCGGCATCGTCGTCGCCGAACACACCGAAGCCGGACAGTGGCTCTCCAAGGGGGACCCCGTGGTGACACTCTCCGACCTGCTCGAGGAGGTGGAGGTCGTGGCCAACGTCGATCAGCGCGAGCTGAGAAACGTCCAGTTGGGAGGGACGGTGACCGCGTGGATCGACGGCGTCGATCCACGGGAATGGACCGGCTGCGTCGTGGCCGTCATCCCCCGCAGCGACTGGGAGCGAGGGGCCCGGACGTTCCCGGTCAAAGTGACGATCCCCAATCAGGTTGTTTCCGCCGAGGGCCTCGTTCAGCCGGTGCTGCGGGAAGGGATGCTCGCCCGCATCCGGTTTACGGGACCTGAGCATGAGGCGACGCTGGTCCCCAAAAGCGCCCTGGTCCGTTCCGAGACCGGCACGCGGCTGTACGCGGTCATCCCCGGCGAAAAACCGGGCACCGGCAAGGCCCGCCCGGTGATGGTGCAAGAGGGGGGCGCCTACGAAGATCAGGTGGAGGTGCTGGGAGAGGACCTTCAGCCCGGAATGCTCGTCGTCACCGAGGGGGCGGAACGCCTCTCCCCCTTCGCCGACATCATCCTGCAGTCGGAGGCACCCGCGGCTGCCTCCGGCCCCCCCGCACCCGGCGGTGCCGAGAACCGAACTCCTGCACCTCCCCGAGAAGCGGGGCCGCAGGAGGGGGGCGAGGCGCGCCCGCCCCTCACCGGAACGACTTCCACCGAGGCCGCTCCCGGCGTCCCCTCGTCCGCCAACTGACGCCCCCCCTCCAGCGAGCGACGCTTACTGCGCCGGGACCAGCTTGACGCGCTCCCCGGACGGTTGCGGCTTCACTTTGAGCGCCAGCGTGGTCCCGCTCCCGGTGACTTCCACGTCCAGCGTCCGCCACACGTATCCGGACGTGCTGTGCCAGATGGTGAGCGTGTTCTTCCCCACCGGGAGGTCCGGAATCTGGAACTTGCCGGCGGCGTCCGTGACGGCCGCATAGGGATGGTCGATCACCAGCCAGTACGACTCCATGTGCGTGTGGATGTCGCACTTGACGGGGATGGGCAGCGGCTCGGCTTTGGAGTTCGCCTTGTCGATCGGCACCTTCTGCCCCCCCCGGTCGTTCGCCGCCACGGTGAAGTTGAACCCGGGGTTGAACACGTTATAGCCGTGAATGTTGTGCGGCACGGGATCCTGCGATTTGGCGATCACCTGCTGTTGGCAGCGGACAATCATGGCGTGGGGGATGAACTGGCATTGCTTCTGGTCGACCACCAGTTCCTCCTTGGGCACGGGGGCCCGGTCCGGGTGCACGGCGGTCGGCCTGCGGATGTACACGAACACATCGGCGATCCCCTTGGTGGTCGGGTCGACCGTCAAGGTGTAGTCCCGGATATCCTCCACGGCGCAGACGGCGGGGTCCTTCACCGTGGGGTCTGACTTGGAGACTTTCGGTTTGAGGGTTGGAATGTCCCCCTCCAGCACGATTTGCCCGGAGAGGCTCCCCCACTGCGCTTGCGTCTGCGCCGCAGTCGAGAGCCACGCCGCCGCGGCCAGGGCCAACAGGCCGCGGCAGGTCCAGATCGAAGCTGAATACCGCATGATGAATCTCCTCTCGGGCTGGAATTCGGGGGGTGGGGCGCCTGCGTTCGCGGGGCACGGGGCATCCGTGACGTCGCAACGGAGCGAACAACCGACAGTCCGCGAGCCGCGCCGTCGACTTCCAGTCTAAACGCTCCTCCGCCCGGCGGCGAGTCACCCCATCGGAGGGCGCACGGCTTCGCCGTTGTTCCGGTAAGGTTGTTTGGAGGCTGGGGGCCAGCGTGAACGACCTTGATCGAATCCCTCCTTGGCGACAAGAGTTCCGACACAGAGTCCAAAGCAGGTTTCGTAGGTGGTGAGTTGCCCAACCGGAACAACGGCGAAGCCGTGTCGGAGGGCGGCAAAGTCAGACACCCTCGAACCCAGTCCCTGGTCACCGCTCGTGGGAGAGTCTCCCCGGCTCAGCGGCGCGTCCCTCAACGTAGTAATCATCCTCCTCCCTGCTTCTGCACCTTGGCCCAGGTGTCCTTCAGTGTCACGCTGCGGTTGAAGACGAGCCGGTCCGGACGAGAATCCTTCGAGTCGACCACGAAGTAGCCCAGTCGCTCGAACTGCACCGGCGCGCCGACCTTGGCCTCCCGGAGCGATGGCTCGAGCTTGCAGCCGGTGAGAACCTCCAGGGAATGCTCGTTGAGGGCGGTCTTCCAGTCCTGGTCGGGTGAGATTTCGCTGAGGTCCTCGACCTTGGTGAGATGATCATACAGCCGCACCTCGGCGTCGATGGCGTGCGGGGCGCTCACCCAGTGGATGGTCCCTTTCACCTTGCGGCCATCGGGGGCGCTGCCGCCACGGGTGGCGGGGTCGTAGGTACAGCGGAGTTCGGTAATGTTCCCGGCGGCGTCCTTGACGACCGACTCGCACTTGAGGAAGTACGCCCATCGCAGCCGGACCTCGCCGCCGACCGTCAGCCGGAAGAACTTCTTGAGGGCGACTTCCAGGAAGTCGTCCTGCTCGATGTACAGTTCCCGGCTGAAGGGGACCTGCCGCGTGCCGGCCGATTCATCCTCGGGGTTGTTCACGGCATCGAGCATTTCGACCTGCCCCTCGGGGTAGTTGGTGATGACGACCTTGAGCGGCCGCAGCACCGCCATGCGCCGCGGGGCCTGCTGGTTGAGGACGTCGCGGAGGGCGTTCTCCAGCACGACGATGTCGGTCATTCCGGGGTAGCGGGTGACGCCGATGTCGCGACAGAAGTTGCGGATCGCCTCGGGGGTATAACCGCGACGTCGGAGGCCGCGGAGGGTCGGCAGGCGGGGATCATCCCAGCCATCGACATAGCCCTCCTTCACCAACTCCAGCAGCTTGCGCTTCCCCATCACGGTATGGGTGAGGTTGAGCTTGGCGAACTCGTACTGCTTGGAGGGGAAGATGCCGAGCTTCTCGATGAACCAGTCGTACAGGATGCGGTGGGTTTCGAATTCGAGCGTGCAGATGGAATGGGTGACCTGTTCGATGGAGTCGCTCTGTCCGTGAGCGTAGTCGTACATCGGGTAGATGCACCACTTGTTCCCGGTGCGATGGTGGTGTGCATGCCGAATGCGGTAGAGGAGCGGATCCCGCATGATGAGGTGCGGGTGGGCCATGTCGATCTTGGCGCGGAGGACGTAAGCGCCGTCGGGAAACTCGCCCGCCCGCATGCGGCGGAAGAGATCGAGGTTTTCACTGATGGGGCGGTTGCGGTCGGGGCTTTCGACGCCCGGTTCGGTCGCCGTGCCGCGCTGCCGGCGGATCGTTTCCACGTCCTGGCTGTCGACGTAGGCGAGGCCCATCTCGATCAACTGTTCGGCCCACTGGTAGAGCTGCTCGAAATAGTCCGAGCAGTAGTAGAGTCCGTCCCACTGGAAGCCGAGCCAGCGAATGTCCTCCATGATGGCGTCGACGTACTCCTGCTCCTCCTTGGTGGGATTGGTGTCGTCGAAGCGGAGGTTGCACTTTCCGCCGAACTCCTGGGCCAGACCGAAATTCAGGCAGATCGACTTGGCGTGGCCGATGTGCAGGTAACCATTGGGTTCGGGAGGGAAGCGGGTCTGCACGCGTCCGCCGTGCTTTCCACTGGCGACGTCGGCGGCGACGATCTGGCGAATGAAGTCGAGTCGGGGGCGATCCTCCTGGAGTGACAGATCTTCCGTGGGCATTGTGAGTTCCGATCGAGAATCCGTAGTTTTGTGCAGCCGGTGCGAGGCTCTCTCCGGCGGCGTCCGTGACGCCGTGGCCTCATTGTAACAGCCCTCCGCAGCGGCGCAACAACGCCCCTCCTCAACAACACCCCGGCAATGGGCCGATCTATTCACGCTGCATCAGCCCCAGCATCCCATTCCGAGAGCGCAGCTCCCCTCTCAAGGACTCTCCCGGTCATCGGCTGGCCGCCCCCGAGTGGTTCTCCTCTTCCAGCAGTCCGGACGCTCGAGAGCAGCGGTCGCCGACGCGCTCCCCTGCGGGTCGCGGCTAAACGTTCGCGCTCCTCTGCGGGTCGCGGCGAAACTGGGCGCGCTCACTGGCCCTGCGGCGGCCTGGCCAGGTACAGGTAGTCCAGCCCGAACATGTATGCCTTCACGGCCTGCGGATGGGCCCCGGTGATCTCCACCGAGAGCTGGTGTGGACCGGCCGCAAGCTCGTGCGTCCCCAGCGAGACGATCCCCGTGGTGATCACGTCCGGATGGTTGTACAGGTCGATGGGGGGGCCGAGGGAGCGGCCATCGAACGCAAGCTGCACGATGCCGTAGTCGCGGGCCTTGGTCATCACGGCGAGGAGTTCATACCGGCCGGACTCGCGGACCGGCACTTCCAGGACCAGTTTGTCCCCCGGTTTGGCGCCGGTCCACCAGAGATGGTCCACGCCGCTCCAGCGGTCCTTGGTGAAGGCGCCCATCGGCTGACTGCGGGCCACGCCGCCGGTGACGGAGAGCACCTTTAGCATCTCCCCTTCCAGTGCTCCGGCCACGCGCTGGGTGGCCTCGTCGTACTGGGGAGCGGCGCCGGGGAGCGGCACTTGCCGCGGACTGGCGAGGTAGGCGATCAAATCCTGCACGTGCTCCCGCGGCCAGTCCTTGACCTGTCCCTCCGGCATCAACGACAGTTCGGAGAGTTTCCGCTCGTCGATTTCGCGCTTGTCGATCACGACCACGTCGGTGGCGGTCTGGAGGACGAGGGCGGTGTCGTTCTCCTCCTTGATGAGGCCGTTGAGGACGCGGCCGTCGGTCGTGAGGACCGTCGTCGTCTGGTAGTCCTTGCCCACCAGGGCGCTGGGATCGACGATGTTCTGGAGGATGTAATCGAGGTTGGCGCGGTTGGAGCCGGTGATGTCCGGACCGATGGCCCCCCCCTCGCCAAAGAGTTTGTGGCACTTGCCGCAGTTTTTGACGTACAGTTCGCGGCCGTGGGAGAGGTCGGCCCGGGCGAGCTGCTGCGGCCCGAGGAACCGCTTGTAGTCGGCGATCTGCCGCTGCTTCTCTTCCGGGGTGGAGCGGATCGTCCCCCAGACGGCGTTGAGGCGGGCCAGAAGCTGCCGGTCCTGAAGCTGCTGCATCTGGGCGACGGTGAAGGCCTTGAGGTCGCCGCGGGGGACCTGCTCGCGCTCGATGGCGTCCAGGAGGGCGAGGGCGTACGGCGCACGCGAGGCGAGCGTGGCGATGGCCTCCTGCCGCGTCGGCTCGTCAAACTGGTTGTAGCGGCTGAGGATGGCGGCGGGAGTTTCGGGGACGTCGAAGGCGGCCAGCGATCGCAGGGCCAGACTCCGCAGGGCCGAGTCGTCCAGGAGCGTCAACAGCACCGGGGGGAGTTGGGGGTCCTTGCCGCTGACGAGGGCCTCGACGGCGCTGATGCGTGCGGAGGGCTCAGCCTTGGGGTCGGCGGCGATTTGTCGCAGGGCGGGGAAGATCGACGTGTCGCCGAACTTGACGGTGATGAACTGGGCCTGGCGACGGATGTCGGGGTTGTCGCTCCGAGACAGCCGCGCGTACACCTCTGGCCAGCCCTTCGGCATGGGAAGCTGGCCGCTGGTTTTCACGACGGTCATCACCTCGGCGAGCATCGTCTGCTGCTGCGGTTCGCTGGTCGCGGCAGCGATGGCGGCCAGCAGCCGGGGAAGGGCGGCAGGGTCGGCGGCGGCCCGGCGATAGATGAACTGCGCCACGAGCGGGATCTTTGCCTCCGCTGCCAGGGAGAGCGCGAGGTCGGGATTGTGCGGGACCAGCGGCTCGACGGCATACCAGATCATCAGGGGGAGGTTGTGGTCGGCGGCGTCGTCGGCATGTTGCAGGAGATTACGGGCGAGGTCCCAGCGCTGGTCCAGCGGCAGCCGCTGCAGCGCCGAGGCAATGTAGAGGCGGACCACCGGAGAGGGATCGGACTTCGACAGTTCCGTGATCTTTTCAAACAGCACCGGTGGAATTCTGCCGTCTTCCACTTCCAACTGAATCGCCCAGGCCCGGAGGTATTCGGCATTGGGGTCGGCGGCCTGCAGCAACTCGGCGGTCAGCCCCCAATCACTCTCGTCCCGCATGACAGCGTAGCACCAGAGGGCGCGGAGCCGCTGCGGCACGGGCCGCTCCTCCTGCGCCAGGCGACTCAGAGTCCGCTCGAGTTGGTAGAGCTGATTGCGACGCTCCGTGCTGGGGGCGATCCGTGCCTGGTGTGAACGCTCCTGCAGCAGGCGGCGGGCGGTGCGGACATACCAGTCGTTCTCATGCATCTGGAGATCGACCAGCTCGCCGTCAGAGAGGCTGGCCAGGTCCACCTTCCGGGGTGGGACGTCCCCGTAGCTGATGCGGTAGATACGGCCGTTGGAGCGGTCCCAGATTTCCGGCTGGTTGCGGTGGCAGGCGTTGGGGTCGTACCAGTCGATGAGGTAGACGCTCCCGTCGGGCCCGTATTTGAGATTGATGCCGCGGAACCAGCGGTCGTTGGCGAACAGGAAGTCGGGGTTGTGCGAGGCAACGTAGCCGCTGCCGTTGCGGCGAAACACGTCGTTGTTGACCCGGTTGCCGTGGATGTTCGCCATGAACAGGGTGTTGCGAAAGCAGGTGGGCCAGTTGTCGCCGAGGTAGATCATGGCTCCGCAGTGAGCGTGTCCGCCGCCGGCGGCATGGGTGTCGGCATGGACCACCGGCTCGTCGCGGCCCCACCAGGCGTGGTCGCGGATGTTGCCGGCATAGTGGGCGTGATCGGCGATCGTCTTGAGGTCGTCGTAGGTGTAGGGATGGAAGTGCTGCCCCGCCTGACGCTGGTACCGCCCCCCCTGAATGACGTGATACATGTGCGGGATGACACATGCGGTGATGAACGCCTGTCCGTAGTCGTTGAAGTCGACTCCCCAGGGGTTGCTCGTGCCGTGGGCGAAAACCTCGAATTTGTGCCGCGTGGGGTGATACCGCCAGACGCCGCAATTGAGGGGGACGCGCTGCTCGTCCGGGGTTCCGGGTTTGCCGACTTTGGAGTGCGTGAAGACGCCGTGGCAACCGTAGAGCCAGCCGTCCGGCCCCCAGATGAAGGAATTGAGGGTCTCGTGCGTGTCCTGATAGCCCCAGCCGTCGAGGAGAATCTGCGGCTCGCCGTCCGGTTGATCGTCTCCATTCCTGTCGGGAATGAACAGCAGATAGGGGGCCGCGCCGACCCACACGCCGCCGAAACCGACCTCCAGTCCGCTGACGAGGTTCAGCCCTTCCAGGAACACCTTGCGGCTGTCGAGCGTGCCATCCTGATCGGTGTCCTCGAGGATGATGATCTTGTCCCGACCCTGTCCCTCCGGCGCCCGCTGCGGATAGGTGTGCGCCTCGGCGACCCACAGGCGTCCCTTCTCGTCGATGGTGAAGGCAACCGGCTGATGAACCAGCGGCTCGGCGGCGGCGAGTTGCACGTGAAAGCCCTTGGGAACGGTCATCGCGGCGGCGGCGTTGAGGGGTTGCAGGCCGTCGTGCGGGGGGAGTCCCTCGCTGACCGCGCGGGCGCGGTCTTGCGGCCGCAGCGGCTGATGCCGGTCATACTCCCGTTGCGAGACGCGTTCCCGTCGCTGGAGACTGACGAACGTCCCCTTCTTGTTGCCCACGATGACGTCCGGCAGGTCGTCGCCGTTGACATCCCTGGCCTTCACCTCCACGCCGATGCCGGAGTTGTCGTGGATGAGGTGGGGGACGAACTCGACCCCCGCGGCCCCGGGGGCGGTGCGCGTGAGCTGGAACCAGTACAGCACCGGCGCGGCATTCGGTTCGGCGTCCCCCTTGGGACCGTGCGCCCACCAGCGTTTGCCGGTGATGATGTCGAGCAATCCGTCGCCGTCGATGTCGGCCACGTCGATGCCGTGAAGCTGCGAGAAGCAGACGCCGTAGGGATTATCCTCCGGCTTCTCGCTGAGGATGCGGTGCGGTTTGAACTCGATGCCGCCGGCGTCGTTGCGGGAGTTCTCATACCAGACCAGTCCGTAACCGTGGGCGGCCAGCGAGGTGAGGACGTCGTTGTCGCCGTCGCCGTCGACGTCGAAGGCGAATATCTGGGCCCCGCCGGGTCCGCTGAAGGGGAAGGGGTGCTTGTTCCATTGGGGGTCGCCGTCGAGCGAGTCGGGCTGCTCCCACCAGCCGGACTTTTCGAGCAGGTCCAGCCGGCCGTCGCCGTTGACGTCTCCGACGCCGAGGCCGTGGGTGAACCGTCCGCCGGCGGACTGATCGGAGATGCGGCGGAAGGTCCATTTGGCGGTGGGGTCGTCGGGATTCCGCTCGGCGAAGCCGAAGTAGCCGTCGACGCTGCAGACGATATTCCGGCGTCCATCCCCGGTGAGGTCGACGAACGTCGGGGACTCGTTGTCCACGACGTCGAGGACGACGTATCGGGGCCAGAGACGATCCTGCCCCTGGGGATTCTCGAACCAGAACGCCTCCTTGCCGGGGAAGCCGATGATGAGGATGTCCGTCCAGCCGTCGCCGTTGAAGTCCTCCGTCCAGGCGAAGAAGTTGTCGGAGTAGCCGTGAGGATCGAACGGCTTGGGTTCGTAGTAGGGGTGGGCTGTCTTGAAGTCCGGGCCTTCATACCAGAAGGGTCCGGAGACGATGTCCAGGCGGCCGTCGCGGTTGAAGTCGCCGCAGTCGGCCCCCTCGCTGAAGAAGACGTCGGAGAGCTGCCGCGTCTCCCAGCGGATGAGCGTGCGGGCCTCCTCGGCCCCGGCCGGGCGGACCAGATCACCGCGAATTCCGAAGGTTGCCCACCAGCACAGGGCCACCAGACAGACGCGTCGCGAAAGCATGACTCAACTCCCGGACGGAGACGGATCGAGGGACATGGATGCGCAACAGCGTATGCTGGGGGGGCCGGTTTTCCCACCGAAACCCCCGTGGTGAAGGGTCGCCGCACCGCCCGAGACTGGAAATCCCCCCTCTCTGCTTCCGCTGGCTCCCACTCTGCGGTCTTTTCCCGCCGCCTGTTTTCGGGACAAGCCCGGCCGGACCCACCGGGCCAGCGGGGGCGTCGTTGAAAACGCCGGCCCGCTCCGGTACGTTCTAACTCGCGATGGTGCAAGCCTTCTGGCGAAGCGCCCCGGCAACCTGATCCACTTCCGCGCGCGAAAGGACCTTCCCGATGGGACGCCCCGTCACACTGTTCACCGGTCAATGGGCCGATCTCCCCCTAGAGGAACTCTGCAAAAAGGCCGCTGGGTTCGGGTACGATGGACTGGAACTGGCGTGCTGGGGAGACCACTTCGAGGTCGACAAGGCCCTCTCGGACGATACCTACTGCGCGCGCAAACGCGACCTGTTGGAGAAGTACGACCTGAAGCTGTTCGCCATCTCCAACCATTTGGTGGGTCAGGCGGTGCTGGACCACATCGACGCCCGCCACAAGAGCATTCTGCCTCCCTCGGTCTGGGGGGACGGGAAGCCCGAAGGGGTCAATCAGCGGGCGATCGAGGAGATGAAGAACACCGCCCGGGCAGCCCAGCGGCTGGGGGTCGGGGTGGTCAACGGCTTCACCGGTTCGAGTATCTGGCATTTGATCTACGACTTTCCTCCCACGCCTCGGGAGATGATCGACGCCGGGTTCCGGCTTTTGGCGGAGCGGTGGAACCCGATTCTGGACGTGTTCGGGGAGTGCGGCGTCCGCTTCGCCCTGGAGGTCCACCCGACCGAGATCGCCTTCGACATCTACAGCGCCCAGCGGGCGCTGGAAGCGCTCGACCATCGGGAGGAGTTCGGCTTCAACTTCGACCCGTCGCACCTGATCTGGCAGGGGGTCGACCCGGTGGAGTTCATCCGCGCCTTCCCGGACCGCATCTACCACGTCCACATGAAGGATGCCGCGGTGACGCTCAACGGCCGGACCGGCATCCTCTCCAGCCATCTGTCGTTCGGCGATCCGCGTCGCGGGTGGGACTTCCGCAGCGTGGGGCGCGGCGGGGTGCGGTTCGAGGAGATCATCCGGGCGCTCAACGCGGCCGGGTATCCGCAGGACATGCCCCTGTCGGTCGAGTGGGAGGACAGCGGCATGGACCGCGAAGCCGGAGCGGCGGAAGCAGCCCAGTTCTGCAAGAACATCGACTTCGCTCCCTCCGGACGCCGCTTTGACGCCGCCTTTGGGGAGTGAGGGCAGTGAGCAGCAAGGTCTATGCCACAGGCCCCCACGGTCGATGGGGGCTTGATTCCGACGGAGTGAGTCTCCCGAGTCCCCCCCGGAGCCTCCGGTGCCGGGGGAGGAGGACCAGCATCCCACTCTCCGCTCGCCGGGCAGGTTCCGGCTGTCCCCGGCGTCGTGAGCCAGTTTCAAAACCCTCTCCCGGAAGCAGGGGTGCGGGTCCCGCCGACGCCGTGGGCGGGCTTGGTGGGAGTCCTCTCCCCTGGAACAGGAGATCGTGTAACGGTTTCGTGGCATGCGCTTCGACGCGGCGGACTGCCAGGTGAAACTCCGTTCGAGGTTCGAAGACTGGCTCCAGTCGGGACTCCGGAGGAGAAATGCCGGACGGGTCATCGGAGGAATCGAGCTGAACCCGGAGGACTCCGGCAGCCCGCAAGAGTCTGTGCCAACGGGAACTGTCGCTTCACGAAGGTTGGGTGTTCATGACTGACTTGCCGCAGGTGCAGAGTGATCTGGTGGAGCATCGGCCCGATGCGATCGAGTCGCTCCGGGAGTTCCTCGCCATCCCCAGCGTGAGTGCCGATTCGCAGCGCCGCGCGGATTGCCGCCGCGCCGCCGACTGGGTCCGCAACCGGCTGGCCGGCGCCGGGTTCGCCACGGAACTGGTCGAGACGCCGGGACACCCGATCGTCTACGCAGAGTGGATCGGCGCGCCGGGGGCGCCCACGGTCCTCGTGTACGGTCATTACGACGTCCAGCCGGCCGATCCCCTCGACCTGTGGACGACGCCCCCCTTCGAGCCGACGATCCGCGACGGCTGTCTGTATGCCCGCGGCGCCACCGACGACAAGGGGCAGCTCTTCACGCACATCCTCTCCGCGGTCGCCTGGTTGCAGGTGGCCGGCCGGCTGCCGGTCAATCTCAAGTTCGTCATCGAGGGGGAGGAGGAGGTCGGCTCCAGCCACCTCGACGACTTTTTGTCCTCTCACCGCGACCGCCTGAGGTGCGACGTGGCGGTGATCAGCGACACCGCCCAGTTCGGCGACGGCATCCCCGCCATCACCTACGGGCTGCGCGGCATTCTGGCCTGCGAAGTGACCGTCCACGGCCCCGACCGCGACCTGCACAGCGGCATCTTCGGCGGCGCGGTGGCGAACCCCGTCAACGTCCTGTGTCGGCTGATCGGGGCCTTGCACGATGACCAGCAGCGCGTGCAGATTCCCGGCTTCTACGACGATGTGCTCCCCCTCACGGAGGAAGAGCGGCGGGCGTTTGCCGAACTGCCGTTCGACGACGCCGAATTCTGTCGCTCTGTGGGCGTGACCGCTCCGCTCGGCGAGGCCGGTTTCGCCACGCTGGAACGCCGCTGGGCCCGGCCGACCTGCGACGTCAATGGCATCGCCGGCGGTTACCAGGGCGAAGGTCCGAAGACGATCATCCCCGCCCGGGCCACCGCCAAGATCACCTGTCGCCTCGTCCCCCGGCAGGACCCGCACCGCTTGACGAGAGCGCTGGAGGAGTTCCTCCGGAGCCGCGCCCCTGCCGGCGTGCGGCTGGAGTTCCGCGCCTACCACGGCGCGCCGGCGGTGGTGTGCGATACGTCGAGTCCCTACATGGCGGCCGCCCGCGCGGCCATTGCCGCCGGCTTCGGCCGCGAGCCGGTGCTCATCCGCGAAGGGGGTTCGATTCCCGTCGTGGGTTCACTCAAGGAGATTCTGGGGGTGGACACGCTGCTGCTGGGGTGGGGGCGCAACAGCGACAACCTGCACAGCCCCAACGAGCATTTTCACCTGGAGGACTTCCACCGCGGGACGGCCGCCAGCGCCGCCCTCTGGGAGGCTCTGGCTCGCCAGACCTCCTGACGGCCGCACAGGTCGTGGCGGGCCTCTCTCGGCGGTGAGGATCCCGAGTTCGTCCGGCGGTCAGCCGGTCGGGGCCTTGCGTCGGCCGCCGATGCCGAACTGGTCTCCCGCCTGCACGGGGGTCTTTCCCCGGAAGTCTATCTCCAGCAGCTTCTCGCTCATCACCATCGCCCCTGTTTCGTCGCTCAGTCCGCCGACGATCTGGTGCGTCTGAACGTCGATGATGTCTCCCGTGGACGGCCAGGCGAGCGCACCGTCGATGCTGAAGGTGATCCAGCCCGGCTCCTCCCGGAGGGGGAGGCTGAGCTTTTGCCGCGGGGGCATGACCGTCGCGTCGAAGACGTGGAGCTTCTGGTTGGAGGCGTCGCAGACCCACACTTCGGACTCGTCCGGCGTCAGGGCGATGCCGTGCGAGGGGCAGCCGTGCCGCTTGACCGGCCCCCGCGACGCCCCCTGCACCTCCACGCGATGCAGCTTCTGCCCGCTGCGGAGATCGCCCACCTCGAATCCCAGCAGGTCGTTGACGCAGGCGAACACCAGCGTCTGGCTGCCGTTGACGGTGAAGGGGCGGATGCTGTGGGAGAAAGGGCCGACTGTGCGGACCACGGTGTGCGTTGCCGTGTCCGCCACCGACAAGAGCGGCGATCCCAGACCTGCCAGATAGCACTCTTTCCCATCCGGTGCGTACACCGTGTTGTGCGCCCGTGAGTTGGGGGTGAGGCGGGCGATTTCGTCTCCGGTGGCCGCGTCGAGCACGTACCACTGGTCCTGTTCAAAGCTCGGCTGGTAGATGATCTTCCCATCCGGCGAGAGGGCCATGCGGTCGCACCCCTTGTCGTAGCTCCGCTCCCACAGCAGTTGGTCGGTCACAAGGTCGAGGCACTGCAATGTGCGAATCGTGCTGACGTAGACCCGCCGCGTGATCGCCGAGGCACAAATGCCCTTGACATTCAGCGGCCGGCCGGCTTCGTCCAGGCCCCCCAGCTTGATCCGCCGTTCAAAAGTGTGCTTGTGGCCGTCGATCCCGAAGACCAGCAATCCGTGTCCGCCGTATTCGAGATAGTTGCGGATGCCGGGACAGGCGACGTACAGCTTGCGCTGGAGCGGGGCGTCGACCGGCGGCGGGTCGGCAGCCCCCAGTCCCGTCCAAGGGGGCAGTCCCGCTCCCAGGGCCGCGGCGGCCATGCGCCGCAGAGACGTGCGGCGCGTCATCCGATCACAAGCAGAGACCAGCGGCATCGGAACACCAAGGACCGTGGCGGAGTTGAGTGTGTGAGGATCGAGGGGAGGGCGAAGGCACAGCCTGCGGCAGAGACGCCCGGACGTTGGCCCGCCGCAACGGACCGGCGGCATCCTACCACTCCCCCAGCTTGCTCCTCCAGCCACCGGTGCCTGGACCGGTTCGCCGCGCGGATCGGCAGATGTCGCCAGACGAGCGGCCCAGATCACGGACGCTCTTGGCGACGGGTCGCTGGCCGCTTATAGGGTCGAATCCCTCTCTCTCGTGGGTCTCCCTCGCCTCTTCACGGCCGGTTTCGTGGGTCCGCCGCGCGCAGCGTCGCGGGTCAACCGCCGGCCTGCGCCCTGCCATGCCCAGCCCTCGTTCCCTTGCGGTCCTCTTTCCGCTGGTCTGGCTGATCTGCTCGACGCAGCTCGCGCGCACCACGCGGGCCCAGGATTTCCGGGTCTACACCGCCGTCACGGAGCTCGGTCCGGAGGCGGTCACGCGCCGCGTCGTGGCGCGTAGCCTGACTCTGTTTCACTCCGGCCGCGTCTACGACCACATGGAGCAACTGGGAGAGCTCGTCGTCTTTGAACCGATCCATGAACAGTTCACGTTGATTCGCGATCACGCCGCAACGGTGGTGACGTTCGAGGAACTGCGGCAATACCTCGACGTCGCCACACGTTCCGCGGAAGTGTGCGCCGCGGAACTGTGCGCCAGCCGCGACAACGCCTCCACCCGCCTGGGACGGCTCCTCCAGTTCCAGTTGCGGCCGGAGTTCGAGGTGCACTTCGACCCGGCCACGCAGCGGCTGCGGCTGGAGGGGGGCGAACTCCGCTACGACGTCCGGACCGGGACGGCGGCGAATCGTGTGGTGCTGGCTCAGTACCTGGCGTATGCCGATTGGGCGGCGCGGCTCAACTGCGTCCTGCACAGCCAGGGAGTCTTCCCGGCGCCGCGGGAGGAGCTCAACCGCACGCTGCGAGAACGGGAACTCTTGCCGGTCTCGGTGACGCTCCAGACGCAGCCTCCCGAGGGACCGACCCTGCGGGCCGATCACGAATTCCGCTGGCAGCTTCAACCGATCGACAAAGATCAGATCCACCAGTGGGAGCGACTGCGGCAATCCGACCGCTTGCAATGGGTGACGTTCCGGGAGTACCAGCAACGGCTGCTCGCTTCCGCCGGCCGCAAGTCGCGTTGAGACGCCTCGGGCGGTCGAGGAGGCATGCCCCCCCGCCGGAGACCTTCTGCGCGGCGACGCTCTTCCGCACGTCGATTCGCCCTCGCTTTCGATCTTTCGTTATTGCTCTCTTTCCCTGACGCCCTCACGGAGTTGAGGCGGCACTCTTTCCCAGTTGCTGAGGCCCCCGTTCGCGGGTACAGCCGTCGATGGGTGGTTGGGGCCGCTCCACGAGCTTTCCTTCTCTCTTGCCATCCCGGGAGGTCGTTGCTCACCGTGTGTCATCTGCGGCTGGGCGCGGTCGACGATCGCGGCCGGCGGCGGAGGCTGGCGGCAGATCGAAATTCCCCAGGTCGTCGGAGGCCGGGGGAGGCGAGCCGGGGGCGTCAGCCCCCGGGTCTCCGCTGATTCCCCGGACCGTCCCGTCAGGACCGACGTGCCCCCCGCGCGCGACGCAATCGCTCTCGCCGCACTCCTGATCCGTCCCTCGGCTCCGCCAGCCGCCGACGCCGTCGGCGGGGCTGGGTGGGAGCCCTCTCCCCTGGAGCAGGCGAGCGGAGGATGTGGAGCTGCAACGCGCCCCTGACCGGACCACCATTCCGCGGCTGCACCCCCGTTCGCCATGACGTCTCCCGCGCCGTGACAGACGTCAACGCCGGTCGATATGATGCCTCCACCTTCCTGATGATCCTCCCTGGGTTTCTCCGCCTGCGAACGGTCCGGCTGCAACCCGCTGATGAAGTCCTACCTCACCTGGCACGGCACGGCCGATCCGACCTGGCTGGTCGTGCTGACGGCATTGTCGGTCATCGCGGCCGGTCTGATCGTCTGGCTGTACCGTTACGAACGACGGCTCATCTCCCCGTTGCTGGGGGGAGTGCTGCTGGCGCTGCGGCTGGCGGTGGTGGTGGTGATTGGTCTGGCGCTGCTGGAGCCGATCTGGATCACCGAGATCGACCGGGAACGGACAGGCCGGATTCTGGTGGCGGTGGACGTCTCGGACAGCATGGACACCATCGATCTCCAGGCGGGAGCGGGGGAAAAACTCCGCTGGGCCCGCGCCCTGGGAATGATCGGCAATGCCGAGATTGATGAGCGACTCGATCGCTGGCAGGCCGCCTTTGACGAAGGACGAGAACCGGAGTGGGTCGATCCCGAGGAGACGCCCGATCCGCAGCGACGCCGACAGCTTGCCGAGGCGCGGCGGGACAACCTAGAGCAAATCTTCGCACAGCTCAGCCGGCTCTCCCGCAAGGAGATGGTGCGCAGGCTGCTGACCTCCGGCCACGATCCGCTCCTGCAGCAACTGTCGAAACTCGGCGTGCTCGAGGTCGCACTGTTCGCCGGTCAATCGGCGTCCGTCGATCCCGAGGAGCTGAACGAACGGCTCACGCAACGGGACCCGGCACTCCTCTCCGAAACGACGGACCTTGTTCAGCCGGTGGCTTCCCTCGCCGGCGCGCAGCACGATCTGCCGGTGGCGGGAGTGGTCGTGCTGACGGACGGACGGCACAACGCGCGGGAATCAGAGAATCGCCTCCTGGCGCGGATGGCCGGTGTGGCCGCGCCGGTGTATCCCGTGCTGATCGGTTCCGAACAGCGGCCGAAAGACCTGGCGTTCGCCGCGCTGGACTATCCGCGGCAACCGGTTTCGCTGGACGATCGTCCGCTGGTGCGGGTAGCGCTGCGAACGGCCGGTTTTGAAGGGGAGGACCTGCAAGTCACGCTGACACCCCAGGATGACGCACCGGGGGAGCCGCAGACGAAGACCGTTCACGTCGTCGGTCCCACAGCGGAGTTGCAGTTCACGCTGGAAGCGCCCCGCTTGGGTCGATTTCGGTACACGGTTTCCACGCCGTGGCGGGCGGGCGAGACGCGCGACGACAACAACTCCCGCTCATTTCTTTTGACCGTGGTGGACGACGAGGCGGACGTGCTGCTGGTGGACGGCGAAGGCCGCTGGGAGTTCCGGTTTCTGGACAATGCCCTGCGGCGGGACGAGCAGGTGAAGGTCCAGGAGGTGCTGTTTCGCCAGCCGTACATGGGTCTGCTGCCGGACACCTTTTTCCCGCGTCAGTTGCAGGTGCCGGAGGGGCCACGGCGTCGCGAGGATTCTCCCTTTGCGCCGTTCGACGTGGTGATCGTGGGGGACGTCGGCCAGCACCAGATGCCGCCGGGGGCGTGGGAGTTGCTGGACCAGTTCGTCCGGGAGGAGGGGGGGACGCTGGTGCTGCAAGCGGGGAAGCGGCACATGCCGCTGGGCTACAACCGCCACGCCATTCTGGAGGCGCTCCTGCCGGTGACGGGCCTGCGGACGCTCCACCTGACCGGACGTTCCGAGGAGGCTCCGCCGACGCAGCGGGGATTCCGACCGGTCCTCACCCCCGAGGGAAAGGAGGAGACGTTTTTGAGGTTCTCCGACGATCCCGCCGAGAACGAGCGCCTCTGGGCGGAACTGCCGGGGCAGACGTGGGGTCTGGTGGGCGAGGCGAAAGGGGAAGCGACCGTGCTCGCCGCCGTCCTCCCCACCGGGGCCAAACAGACGCTGGAGACCGAACGGCAAAACGCCCTCATCGTGCGTCAGCAGGCCGGCTATGGGCAAGTGTTGTGGATCGGCTTCGACGGGACGTGGCGGTGGCGGCACCGCGTGGGGGACGCCTATCACCACCGCTTCTGGGGACAGCTTGTCCGCTGGGGGGCGCGGTTCAAGGCCGTGGCCAAAAACGAGTTCGTGGCCTTCGGCCCCGTGCAACCGGCGATCGAACTCGGCGAAGAGGCGCTGTTCAAGGCCTCCTGGAACCGAAACTTCCTGCAGCGGTTCCCCAGCCTCAAGGCCCGCGGCGTCGTGTCGCGGATCGGCGATCCCACGCACGCCCCCGTGATGACCTTCGAACTGCTCCCCAGCGCCACCGGACCCTTGGACTTTGAGGGGCGGGCTGTCGGGCTGCGGTCCGGCGACTACCGCGTCAAACTCGAAGTCGACGGTGCTGATCTGGCGGGGACCGAAGTCGTCGCGGAATTGCAGGTGCAGGAACCCTCCACCTCGGAACTGAGCGACATCAGCGCAAACCGGTCCCTGCTGGAGGCGATGGCCGAGTTCACGGGGGGGCGGCTGCTGTTGCCCCACGAACTCGCCGAGCTGCCGAAGCTGTTCCGCGGCGTCACCGAAACCACCACGTTGCGCTCGGAGCAGTCGTTGTGGGATAGCTGGCCGCTGCTGTTGTCCCTGTTCGCCCTGCTGACGGCCGAGTGGGTGCTCCGCAAAATCAACGGCTTGCCGTAGTGCGTCGGCGACCGACGGTGACGGGTGCCCCGGCGGGGCCGACACGGACTGCCACATGAGTCTCGAAAGCCCCTGTGGGTGTCATTTCTGTTCCGGCGGTGCGAGTTCGTAGTACCTGGGATTCAGTCCTGTGCTCGTGTCGGCGAACTCCGGCGGCGGAGGAAGAATCTCGACATAGCCGCGCTTCCCGCGGGGGGGCTCCACGACGGCGGGGGGCTCTGTTTCCACCTGGCCGGTCAATCGCGCCGGAGGCTCATAGGGGGCGAACAGGTCGTCCCCGGCCGGCCTCGAACGCTGCGGCGGCGAGGGAGTCGGTGCGGCAGGTGCGACCGCCGCAGGAACCGACCCGGCCGCGGTCTCGACTGAAGCGGAGGGGGGATCGAGCAGCAGGTCCGCCAGGCGCAGGGCCATGCTCTCCCAATTCGCGACAGTGGCCGGGAGCCAGACGACCATCAGCTCCGCGCGGAGCCGCTCGTGGGTGAATTCCTCCAGCGAGCCGGCCTTGAAGGCCTCGAACTCGCCGGCGTCCATCCACTGGGGGTCTTTGCGTGCACGCAGGACGTCCACCGCCAGCGCGTTGGCCAGCACCAGCGTCCGCTGGCCGTTGCCGCTGCGGAAGTGGATCACTCGGTCCGGTCGGAAGTTGTCCAGCAGGGCCAGCAGGATCTGGGTCTCCGGTTCGCTCGCCGGGGTGAGGCCGGTTTCGGCGGTACGGCGGCCAAGAAAGTTGTCCGACGGAAAGTTGCGATTGAGAGAGACGCCGCGGGCATTGGTCAGGGTCCCTTCCGCGAGTCCATCGGGATTGGGAGTGCGGACGAGGAGCAGGGTCCATCCGGCGAGCCGCTCCGGCTGACGAGCCAGCAGCTCAGCCAGTGCGGACACTATCGTCACGCTGTCGCGCTCATTGCCGGCCAGACTGGCCGTGAGGAACAGATGCCGTTCTCCCGAACCGAGCTGCAGGATTTCAATCGGCCGTCCGCCACTGCTTTGACCGATGGTGCGCCACGATGGAGGGAGAGCGCCGGCGGCGGAAGAGGGACCAGACAGTTCCGCTCGAAGGGGCGGAGTCGTGCTGCGGCCGCGGACCTGCCAGGCGTGATGCGGGTCGACGCCCCCGGGCGACTGGAGGAACGCCCCCGCCTCTGGAACAGGAATTCGCAGGGGGAAGGGCTGCGGGGAGGTCGGAGAATCCGACGACGGCTCCTCTCCGCGCGGGGTGGGGGCGGGGTCGCGCGTCCCGCCGCTGTAGGGCTTGCGCAACGGGTCGTTCTCATCGGCCTCCGGCCGATAGGGGGGGGGAGTTTGGACGGCACCGCCGTTGGGGGTGCGGCCGGGGAGGTTGCGTTCCTGCGGTCCGTTGGAGGGGGACGCAGGTCCGGGTGTGAGGACCCGGTTCGTGGTGTGAGGACTGCTCCCCCCGGGGAGGGAACCGCCGCTGGTCGGCGGGGAGACGGAGAGTGCTCCGGGGCTTCCCGAGGGGGCTGCACCGGGGACAGACCATGCGGGACGCGTGGTCGTCGACCAGGTGGCGCAGCCGGCGCTCCCCAGCACGACGGCCAGGATGGCATAACGTCGAGACATCATCCGGGACCCTCCTTCCGTGTCAGGGAGGTCATGTCGCCTGCCGCGGAATTCGGGAGACGTGGGGCGGTCTCTCGGGAGGCGCGGCGCTGCTGATCATCGGGGGGACGTCGTCAATCCGCTTCCATGCCGAGCCGGTAGGCCAGTTCCTGGAACCGATCGGCCAGCTCGTCGCTGGAGGAGTGGACGTGCTCCCCTTCGGTGATGAAGCGGAGCGTCTCGCTGGAGCGGAGGCGGTACTCCCCGAGGATCTCCTCGAACGGTTCCAGGTTCTTTCCGTACATGACGAGCAGCTTGTGTTCGTCGAACTGGACTTCGAGGGGGATGCGCGGGTTGAGGACGGCGATGCCCGTGCAGCCGTCGTCGAGCAGCAGGTCCTCAAAGTCGTACAGGATGCTCTTGAGGATCGGGAGGTCGATCTGTTCGCGATACAGGTCTTCGTGCCGGCCGGAATCCGTGTCGTGACTGGTTTCCAGCACGACGTCGACGACGTCGCCGAGAGGATCGAGCAGGTCGATGAACAGGTCAAACAGCCGCTCGCGCGACTCGGCGGCCATGATGACCGGCACGGTGATGCCGGTCTCCGGATCCTTGTAGGCGTCGCGGCGATAGCCGGCGCTGGGGACGACGTCGAGATTGAAGGAGGGCCGCACGGCGTCGGTGAGCAGGAAACTTCCGTACCGGGCGATGGCGAGGTGTTCTTCGAGCTGCGTCTCGGAGAGCTGCGCGAAGCTGCTGCGGGCCGTCTGCACGGCCTCGTCCCGGTAACTGTTTTTGATCATCCGCTTGAGGAAACCCATCGTGTTCACCTCCGCAGGGCCCGCGAGTGCGATCAGCCGAAGACGTGAGGACGGCGTCGGTCACGAACGGCCGATCCGAAATCAGGTCCTCGAACACTAGCACCCCGGAAGGGGCGAACATGGAGACGCCGCAGGTTTCCCCCCGTTTTTGAGCCGCGAGACTGCGGTCCCTGCGGCCGGAGCAGCTTGCGCGATGCTGCGAAAAGGCGCAAGGAATCCACTTGTGCCGCCTGCAACGGTTGCGCGTTGGCCGGCGGGCATCCCCTCCGCTTCGGCCCGTGTGCGGGAAGGAGGCGTGAAGAGGAGACGCGTCACAACGGGGAACCACTTCAGCAGCTCCGGTCCGATCCCCCACGGGATCGTCTCCGCAGCCTCTGCGTCGTGGGGGAGGGGGCGTGAGGCCTCGGTCTCCCCCCATGGTCGAGACACCTCCCGTGACGGTTGTCAACCGGCGGTCACATTTGCAGTCGCCATTGGTTTCGATGACGATACGGTCGTGGCGCGCCTCCGCGGCCTCTCCGAACCCTCGCCCGGTGCGGGCGTTCTCGATGAGTCTGACGCATGACCTCGATGCTTCGAACGTGGTGGATGGTGTGGTATCTGTGGCTGGTGGTCGCGCCTGTGGCCGCAGAGGATCGCCGTGGCGGTGCTCCCGAACCGGCATCCGTCCCGCCGACGACGACCGCGGCGGAACCGGCCGAGGAGGAGCGAACTGAGGAGGAGGTGGCGGCGGGACATTCCTACCACGGGGAGGCGTTCAACGAGGGGCCGCGGCAACGGGCGTATCTCATCGGCGGCACCGGCGACGTCCACTTCCCCTGCACCACGCAGAGTCCGGAGGTTCAGGCGTTCATCGATCAGGGGGTGGGGCAGTTGCACGGCTTCTGGTACTACGAGGCGGAACGCTCGTTCCGTCAGGCCGCCATGCTCGATCCCGACTGCGCCATCGCTTACTGGGGGATGGCGATGGCCAACGTCAACAATGCGGAGCGGGCACAGGGGTTCATCGCCGAAGCGGTGAAACGCAAGCACCATGTCAGCCGTCGCGAGCAGCTCTACATCGACGCTCTCAGCGCCTACCACAACGCCGACACGAAGGGAGAGGGAGACAAGAAACGCCGCGAGTCCCTCGTCAAGGCGTATGAGCAGATTCTCCACGAGTTCCCCGACGATATCGAGGCCAAGGCCTTTCTGGGACTGCAACTGTACGACAACCGCGGCAAAGGCATCCCCATCTCGAGCTACTTCGCGGTGGATGCGCTCCTCCGCGACGTTCTGGCGGTCAATCCGCGACATCCCTGTCACCACTACGTGATCCATCTGTGGGACTATGAGAAACCGGAGCGGGCGCTGGAGTCGGCCGCTTTGTGCGGTCCGTCCGCTCCCGCCATCGCCCACATGTGGCACATGCCGGGGCATATCTACTCGCGACTCAAGCGGTATCACGACGCCGTCTGGCAGCAGGAGGCCTCCGCGCGGGTGGACCATGCCCACATGATCCGCGATCGGGTCATGCCCGATCAGATTCACAACTTCGCCCACAACAACGAATGGCTGATTCGCAATCTGGTGTTCATCGGCCGCGCCCATGCCGCGCTGGACCTGGCCAAGAACATGATCGATCTCCCGCGACACCCCGCCTACAACACCACGGCCAAGAAAGGGAGCGCGTATTACGGCCGGCTCAGACTGGTGCAGGTCCTCAACGACTTTGAATGGTGGGACGAAGTGCTGCGACTGGCGGGGACACGGTATCTGGAGCCTCCCTTTAAGCCGGACGAAGTCTTGCAGCGGCAGCGGCTGATCGCCCGCGCCCACCTGCGGTCCGGCGACGTCGAAGGAGCCCAACCACTCCTGACCGAACTGCGCACTCGCCGCGAGCGACTCGAGGCCGAACGGGACGAGGCGGTCGCCCGGGCCGAACGCATCCTCAAGTCGATCGGCAAATCGCAAACCGAGATCGAGGAGATGCAAAAGCAGGAGCGAGAAAAGTACGACAAGCTCCTCAAGCCCCTCATCGAAGTCGTGCATGAGCTGGACGGCCTGGAGCACCTGGCGCTGGGCCGCTACGCCGAGGCGCTGGAGAGCCTCCGGCAGGCCGGCTCCCAGCCCCCGGCCTTGATGGCCCTGGTTCACCTGCGGGCCGGCCAGGTCGAGGAGGGACTCCAATTGATCGCTAAGGAAGTCCGCAGCCGGGAGAACCAGACGATCCCCCTGGCGCACCAGGTCTACCTGTTGCACGAGGCCGGGCGGACGGAGGAAGCCCGGCAGGCGTTTGAGAAACTCCGGACCATCTCGGAGACCATCGATCTCGACATTCCCCTGTTCGCGCGGCTGACGCCGATCGCTGCCGAGTTCGGCTGGCCGTCGGACTGGCGGTTGCCCCTGCCGGCCCGGGACGACCTCGGAGAACGTCCCGACCTCGATGCACTCGGTCCGTTTCGCTGGCAGCCTCCGCCGGCCCCCGACTGGTCGCTCCCCGACCATCTCGGCCAAACCTGGTCGCTGGGCCGGTTTCGTGGCAAACCGCTGGTGGTCATTTTCTACTTGGGTCAGGGTTGCCTGCACTGCACGGAACAGTTGCAGAAGTTTGCCCCCGAAGTGGAGTCCTTCCGGCAGGCCGGACTGGAACTGATCGCCATCAGCACCGACTCCTCCGAAGCCCTCAAGCAGTCGGTGGAACTGTTCGAGGATTCCAAATTCGCGTTCCCGCTGGTGGAGAATCACGCGCTCGACGTCTTCCGCGCCTACCGCTGCTTCGACGACTTCGAGCAGAAGCCGCTGCACGGCACCTTCCTGATCGACGGCGAGGGGCGCATCCGCTGGCAGGACATCAGCTACGAACCGTTCATGCAGCCGCGGTTCCTCCTGGCCGAGGCCCGCAGGCTCCTCAGCGATGGCCCGCTCGATCCGGACGCCGCCGAGGACGCCGGCGGAGAGCCGGCCGGGGAAAAGACCGATGATCCTAGTGGAGAAACGAACGGCGAACCGCGATCGACCAACGGACGCGGTGAGGAAGCGTCAGGGAATTGAGTCCCCCTGTTCCGCGGACCGTTCCTCGGCCGCGCTGCGACGCAGATAGAACGGCTGGAGCGACCACACATCGTCCCTGCGTCCCGCCCAGACCTGGCGTTCTCCCAGCCGGGCGACCACCTCGGCACGGGGGTGCCAGAATTCGCGCGGCAGCAGTCGCTCGGCCGGGAATTCACCCGTGCCGCGTGCCAACCCCGGTCCGGTCCCCCTTACGGGGGGGACCAGTTCCCCCCACACCTGTACGGAGGAGGAGATGCGGACCTCTCCCTGCCGTTCCCACTCCTCCCCGCGACGGACGTACCGCGCGTGAAACAGTTCCCCCCGGAGCGCGTCCATGACAGCGATGACGTCGGTCACCTCCGCGGGGGAATTCGCGGCGATCGCCTGGAGGGTGTCCACCGCTGCGACAGGGCAGCCGACGGCATAGGCGAAGGTCTTGGCGCACACGACTCCCACGCGCAAACCGGTGAAGCTCCCCGGCCCGATACTGACGGCCACGCAGCGGCAATCGTGGGGTCGGCAGCCTGCCTGCTCCAGCAGGGATTTCAGCTCCGCGACCAACGTCCGCGCGTGTCGGCGGCCCGAGGGGGACAGTTCGGACGCCGCAAGGCATTGTCCCCCTTCGACTAAAGCCACGCTCCCGACCATGCCGGAAGTTTCAATGCCGAGGGTCAGCATGAGGGCATCGTAGGGTGAAACGGCACAGTCGGCCAGCCCTGTCGAGGGGCTACGCCGTCAACTCAGCGACGGTAAGTGGATTTCCACTGGCGGATTGACCTATGCTAGCCTGGCAATGTCCACCCTGTTGGGATTTCGCACCGCTGTGATGCGGTTTGCGACAGGAGCATCAGGCCACCAACCGATGTCACAAGAGAGCGGAGTCGAGACGGGGGTTACCCCCCCGCGGTTGATCCGGCCGCGGCTGATCGGCGTCTTGCCCACCCTGTTGACGCTGGCGAACGCCGCCTGCGGATTCGGGGCGATCACGTTCGCGGCCAAGCTCGGTCCGGCCGACCTCACCGTGGCGACCCGGGACAGCCTCTTCGCCGCCAATCCGTCGCTGGTGGCGGCCCTGCTGGTGTACCTGGGGATGCTGTTCGACATGCTGGACGGCACGGCGGCTCGGCGGCTCAAGCAGACCAGCGAACTCGGTGCTCAACTCGACAGCCTCTGCGACGCCATCACCTTCGGCGTGGCGCCGGCGTTCCTGATGCTCCAATTCGTGACCCGCGAACTGAGCGCGATGGAGGGGCTGAGCTTTCATCCGCGGCTGTTGTGGACCATCGGCGCCCTGTACGTGCTGTGCGCCATTTTGCGGCTGGCGCGGTTCAACGTCGAGACGGAGGAGGACGACACTCACGAGGAATTCAGCGGACTCCCTTCTCCGGCGGCGGCGGGGACGATCGTGGCGTTCCCCTTCGCCATGCCGAGCCTGCTGGCCCTCGCCCAGTCGGATCGCGGGCTGGGGACGCTCGTCGCCCAGTGGATCGCCCCGGCCGTCAAAACAGGGTTGCCCTTGATCGCGCTGGCGACCGCCTGCCTGATGGTCTCGCGGGTGCGGTATCCGCATCTGTTCAGCCAGTTCTTCCGCCGCCGCCGCACGCGGCGGCACATCATTCAGATCGTGTTTGTCCTGGCGGTGGTCTTCTGGACGCACGAACTGGCGGTGCCGTTGATCTTTTGCAGCTTCGCCTTCGGGGCGCCGCTGAAGGCGGCCTGGGGGGAGCTGTCGCGGCGGCGATGGGCGTCGCCGCATTCACGCTCGGCCCCGGCTCCTCCAGAAGGCTGACCCACCATGTTCACCGGACTGGTGGAGGGGCGCGGACGCGTGGCGGCGGTGATCCCGCAGCCTCCCGGCGTGCAACTGGTGATCGCCGCCCCCGCGGAGCTGACCGGCGGAGCAGGGCGGGACCAGCTCCGGATCGGGGAGAGCATCGCTGTCAGCGGCTGCTGCCTGACGCTGGTCTCAGTCCAGGGGCGGGCCTGGGCCTTCGAGGCGGGGGAAGAGACGCTCTCCCGCACCAATCTGGGACAACTGCATCCTGGTGATTTCGTCAATCTGGAACGTGCACTGCCGGTCTCGGGCCGCCTGGGGGGACACTTCGTCCAGGGACACATCGACGGCGTTGGGACCGTCACCGCCCTGGACCGCGACGGCGAATGGGTGCGGATGTGGTTCGAGTGCCCCCCCGCACTCACGCGGCAGATGGTCTCCAAAGGCTCCGTGGCGGTTGATGGCGTCAGCCTCACCCTCGTGGACGTCGAGGCGGAGCGATTCAGCGTCGCTCTCATCCCGCACACGCTGGCGACGACGACGCTGGGTCTCCGCAATGTCGGCGATCTGGTCAACATCGAGACCGACGTCATCGGCAAGTACGTGGAGAAACTCCTCGCCTCCTGGCGGCCGGATCCCTGACCGCCGCCCTCCCGGAGACCACTCTCAGCCCGCTGGAACACTCTCCCGGTTCGCCGGCGGGCTTGCCCGCCGAGCCGGAGAGGGAGCCTTGGGATTCCACGCGCCAATGAGGTACACGTGCCGATGACCGGACGACCATTCCGCGGCTGCACGCGGACGGTCCCGGACGAGCCAGCTCATGTCCCCCCTTCGCAAACGGCCCGCATCTTGCCGAGTCCCGCGCGAGCCACTTCCAGCGGATCCTGTTGCCACAGATCCTCGCGAAAGAGTTCCAGGGAGATCCAGCGGTCATAGCCGATCTGCCGCAGCAGCGACACAAACCTCTTCAGCGGGATGACGCCGTCGCCGGGCATCACGCGGTCGGGGTCGCGCTGCTGGTGCGGGGGAGGGGAAGCGGGGGCGTCGTCGAAGTGGCAGACGGCGATCTCTTCCGGCCGCAGCTCGGCAATCTCCTCGCAGCCGGCGCCGCCGCGGAAATCGTGGAAAGGGTCCAGGACGATCGTCGCCTGCGGGTGGCCGCTCTGCCGCATGATCCGCCGGGCCGCGCCAATGCTGTTCACATCCTGCACGAACCCCAGGTACTCCATTGCCGGACGCACGCCGTAGGTCAAACCGAGTTCCAGAAGCTCTCGATACCTGCGGCCGGCGAGTGAGAAATCGACACGGCCGTGCGGCGGGCCGGCGATGGCGTGCCTCGCACCGACCGCCGCCGCCTGCTCCAGTCGCCGCCGGCACTCGGCCAGACCGGCGTCATGGGCAGGTCCGTCCGGTTCGCACCAGCCCTTGAGCATGATCGTCGTGGGGACGGCGAGGCCGTGGTCATCCAGGGCGTGGCGGATGTCTTGCAGGGTTCCTCCCCGTTGGAGGTGGAGGTCGATGTCGTCGTGCCAGAGTTCGATGGCTTCGTAGCCGGCTTCGGCGGCGATGCGGATTTTGTCCAGGATCGGCGTCGGCCGGATGGTGCTCGAGTTGAGCGAATAGCGGAAGGGGGGCATCGGCAGGACCTGTCCTTACGACGGGGAAAGGGAACGCCCGGAACACCCACAGAGTAACGCACCGGCCCATTCAAATCTGCCGAGGTCGCCGCAGTCCGGGGAACGGGGCCGCACCACCTTCCGATTCCGCGGCGCTCACGGGCGAACCGCTGGCTGCCAACCGGTCGCAGGACGGTCTGGAACTGGCGTGGTTGCGAATCAGGTCTGCGTTCTGGAGTAGGCGATGGCCCGGGCGACGAGGCTCTCGGCCAAATTCGCGAACGTCAACTCCGCACAGGGTTCCGAGTATCTGCCGCTTCGTCCGCCATCGCTGGGTGAGAGGATGAGACTGGCCGCGTCGTACAGCCGCTCGCGAACCATCTTCTTCAGAAGGATTTCATATCGCTGGGCGTACGAGGCGGTCCGGAACTCATCGAACACGGGAAAGTGTGGCTCCGCCACGGACACCGGGCGAGTTGAGGCGGGGGTATCTTCCAGTAGCATGAAATAGCCCAGCCAGGGTTTGGGAGACCCCCTGAACGCACCTTCCCGGTATCCCGGTAGGCCGCCCAATAATCCGTGGCGTTGCCGAGAGCCTCCTCGGTTCGGTTGTTGGAGTTGTTCCCGAACGACGGTCCGACCTGCGCCTTGAATTCGATGGTTGCGAACAGACGCCCCTTGACCACCACAACCAGATCCCATTTTTTTTCGGGTCGGAAGTAGCCTGGAAGCTCGACTCGTGTCCGTCGATGAACTGCGGCGGCGCTGATGCCTGCGTCGACCACAAGCTCCCGGATCAGTTCGATAAACCCATCCATTTGCGCGCCGCCGGTGACTGCACTTCGCCCTCCGCAATCCCGCTCACCGGATTTCGCGCCTTGGGCCCTCCCCTGACGCTCTCGCGTTTGCCAGAAGTGGCGGACAGCCCTCTGGATTCCCTTGGTCAGATCGTGGCGGTTGTTCGACATCGCGTATCTGCTATTCCTGCTCGACGTGGATTCGAACGGTCGAGAACAACCCCGTGGTCTCTGCGCGGAGGCGTCGCTCGGCCATTTCAAAGTAGTGCGGATCGAGCTCGCAGCCGATGGAGTTACGACCGCAGCGGGCAGCGGCCACGCTGGTGGAACCCGTCCCCCAGAACGGGTCCAGAACCGTGTCCCCCACGAAGCTGAACATCCGGATCAGTCGCTCGGCGAGCTCCGGCGGGAAGGGGGCGGGATGGTCTCTCGTGAACGCACCGGTGAGTCCGGTCCAGACCTGCTGAAACCACCGCTGGTAATCGTCCGCGGCAATGATGCTGAGCAGGCGCTCGGCCAGGACTGGCTGCCGATAGCCCCCCGGTTTTCTCTGCCTGAGAATGAACTCCATGTCATTTTTGATCACCGCATTGGGTTCATACGGTTCTCCGAGGAATCCTGCCCCGCCGTTTTCAACCTCGTAAGCAGCATTGGCAATCTTGTACCAGATGATTGGCGCGAGGTTGTCGAAGCCGAGCCGCCGGCAATGCTCCTGAATGGACGCGTGGAGGGGCACGACAGTATGTCGGCCGTTGTTCTTTCGTCGCGACAGGCAGACATCGCCCACCACGCAAATCAGTCGCCCGCCAGGCACCAACGCGCGGAAGCAATGCGTCCACACGCGATCCAACTCGGACAAGAACGTCTCGTAGTCCGCGATCTGTCCGAGTTGACCAGCAGAGCGACGATACTCCTTGAGGGTCCAGTAGGGGGGCGACGTGAGGACAAGCTGAACGGAATTCGGACTCAAGATCACTGAGCGAACGCGAATCTCGAAGGAGCAGCCGATGAGTCGTGAGGATTGTGCGCACGGCGCTGTCGATGAGGCGCATCAGCCGTGGATCCTTGGCGATGGCCGGGATAGCCGATTGCGGGTTGTCCAGTGATTGCAGTTCCTCCGGAACCCACTGGCGGAGGTCCAGCTCGCGCTCACATGGGGTGATCCGCCGAGGTTCTTGTACCGGAGGGGACTTGCTCATCGACGATCCTCAGTGGTGGCGCCTCCTGGCCGCGCGGCGATGGATTTGTGGCCCCATTATTCCTGACGGGCATCCAATGTTTACGGCCGTCGGCGTGCTCCGACCGAACCGACCGGCCGGAATCTTCTCCCTGAAACACCCGAACGCCGTCGGTTCCGGTGGGATTGGAACACGAACCGGAGTCCCCGTCCGTGTCGATCGGATTGCGCACCGATTGCCGCCGACAGGCCGCGGTGTTCGTAGCTGCGGTGGTGCCTGCGACAGAATCTCGGGGAGGCCGCCACGACTGCGGCTCGATCACAGGTGAAAGAGCTGGTGGAACTCCCGCACCAGCACTTCCCAGCAGGTCCAGTACCCACAGTCGATCCGCGCCCGGCCGCGCATCCCGCAGCAGAGCAGCTCGTGGGGGTCGTCGGCGGCGTCTTCAAAGCGGTCGAGGGCGACGCGGACTTCGTAGTAAGCGCCGGGGAGGCCGTGCCGACCATCGGGGCGGACACGCACCGGCAGTTCTCCGCCGTGGCTGATGAGCAGTTGCGGCGGAGGGATTTCGACCGCCACGCTGCCGATCTCCTCCAGGGTCCCCAGCAGGGTCCGCTCCGGGAAGGCGTCGAGCTTGATGCGGACGGGCTGCCCCGGGCTGAGGAAGGCGATCTCCGCCTGTTCGATCAGCAGCACCGCTTCGAAGCGGTCCTCCGGAAGGAGGTCGCACAGAGGGACGCCGGCCTCCAGCCGGGCGCCGACATTTTCCGGCCGCAGCGGATGAGCCTGCCATGCGGCCAGCAGGGTGTACCCCTGCGTCCGCACATGCTGGTCCCTGACACTGGGGGTGGCCACGACGCGTCCGGACCGCTCGGCCCGGATGGTGAGCCGTTGCCGCTGCTCCTGCCGCGTCCGCAACTCCTCGGCAATGTCGGCCTGTCGCGCGCGAAGCGCCTGTTCTTCGGCGGGATGCCCCAGGGCCGCATACGTCTCGGCCGACAGATGCGCCGCTGCCAGCCGATGTTCCAGATGGGCGATGAAGGCGTCGAGCTCGGGATTGACGAGCTGCGCCAATACGTCGCCGGCCTGGACGACGTCTCCCAACCGCACCGGGATCGCCTCCACGCGACCGGGGACGGACACGAACACAGTCTGTTGCCCCACTCCTTCCACGGTCAGCACGCCCCAGACGCGGCGGGGGATGGGAACGAAGACCGCGCCGTACATCAGCCCGGCCAGCACAATGGTCGAGACCAGCGCCCGTCCCCAGCGGATGCGCGTCTGCGTCCGGGAGGCCAGTTTCAATCGCAGGATGTTCTTCCAGATCGGCACGACCAGCATCTGGTAACTGATGAGCACCGCCAGTGCCACGCTGATGGAACTCAACCGGTACGGTTGAAGCAGATGATAAAAGAACCACACGATCACTACCGCCAGAAACCAGCCGTACAGATAAGCCGCCACGGCGTAGAGGATGAACAGCCAGCGGTTCCCGTCCACGGCGGGAGGGGCGGGAGTGTCCAGTCCCAGCACGTGGCGATCGATCAGCGACTGCATCGCCGCCTGGGATTTGGGACGCAGGTTCGGAATCTCCAGCAGGTCGGAGAGGATGTAATAGCCGTCATACCGCATCAGCGGATTGGCGTTGACCAGCACCGTCGAGAGCGAACAGAGCGTCATCAGCGCAAAGGCGATGCTGTGAGCCGTTCCGGGGCCCGTGTGCCACCAGACCAGCGTCGCCACGGAGGCGATGATCAGCTCCACGTAGACGCCCCCGGCGCTGATGGCGATGCGGCGCCACTTGTTGGGCAGCGTCCAGGCATCGGTGGTGTCGCAGTACAGGGCCGGGGAGAGCACCAGCAGCAGAAACCCCATCTCGTGGCATTCGCCGCCGAAGTGCCGGCAGGTCAGCCCGTGGCCGAATTCGTGCAGCACCTTGCTGACCCCCAGTGCGATCCAGAACCACAAGAGCGTCCACCAGGAGAAAAACGACTCCAGCGACTCCTGCTTCACCCGCCCGACGAATTCGTCCAGGTGGACGAGCGTATAGCCGCTCGCGAACAGCATCAGCCCCACGGCCGCAGCCACCCCCAGCGGCGAAAACAGCCACGACGTCAACGGGTACAACCGATCGAGCACTCGGGTCGGGTCGAATCCCGGAAACTTGAGGTACACCAGACTCCCCATCCAGGAGCGGCGGCGGAGTGTTTGCACCGCCTGCTTGCGGGCGTGCAGCAGCCGCCCGTCCCCGCCCCCTTCCCGCACCACCAGCCCCGACGCCAAGAGCTGCGCCAGGAATTGCTGGAGGTCCGCTTCACTGGGCCGTTCGTCCCCCAGTTGTTCGACGGCCGTGCTGATCTCGGCCAGCGTGCGTCCCGTGATCTGTTGCAACACCCGGTACTCCTTGGGAGCAAACCGGAAGTAAGACAGCGTCACGGGGTCTTTGAGCACATAGCAGAGTTTGCCACCGTACTCCTGCGTGCCGGTGATCAGGTCGCCGCGCAGCCGGAAGCGGGCCGGGGGGGGGGCGGGGGGAGAGGATGGAGGCGGAGGAACGTCCGACACGGCGGTCTGACCCACTGTCGAGGGGGACGAACTGAAGCGGAAGTCCGCAGACGTCGGCCGGAGGCCCCGGCGGGATGCGGCTCCGTCATTCCGCGCTCCCCGCCGCAGAGTCTCAACAGGGACGCTGATGATGGAACCGCCGTCGGGGGGCGATGCTCCGGCCCGCTGACGTCGTGCAGAGATCATACCGCGCGGCCGTCCCCCCCTCGACGTCAGTTTTGCTGCTCTCGACCTCGCCCCCGCAGCCGATACCAGTGGAACGCCGACACCGGTGGTCCAAAGTCCGGTCGATCTCCCCGCTCGATCGCAGGCTCGATTGCAGGGAGAGGAGGGGGGCCCCGCCCCCTACGGCAGGGGAAACAGCGCCTTCAGCACAGGAACGAGATGCTCCAGGCAGTGGAGCAGCACCTCGGCATGGATCCCGGTCGACTGGACGTTCTTGATGATCTCGGGGGGGTAATACTTGAGGACCGGCTCGGTCTCCTGCCGGTACACCTCGAAGCGGCGGCGGATCACCGATTCGCTGGCATCGTCGGGACGGTCTTCCAGGATGGCGCGGCGACGGATGCGATCGATCATCGTCTGCTCATCGTCACACATCAGGTGGATGACGACCTGGACGCTGACGTACCGCTCCAGCATCCGGCACTGGTTGATGTTGCGGGGGATGCCGTCCAGCAGCAGCAGATGTTCGTGGGGACGAAAGCGATCGGCGGCCCGCTGGGCTTCCAGCCAGGCATGCCAGATGCGGATGGTCACATCGTCGGGGACCAGTTCGCCGCGTGCGGCATACTCCCGGACGATCCGTCCTTCTTCCGACTTGGGATCGAGCTTGCGGAAGATGACGCCGCTGGAGAGGTGGAAGAATCCCGGAATCCGGGTGAGGATTTCTCCCTGCGTCCCCTTGCCTGCGCCCGGGACGCCGAAGATGAGTGCCGCGGGATAGGTGGCTCCTTTGCGGGCCATGGAGCGGCCTCCCCAGTAGGACCGGGAGCCTCGGAACCCAACGATCCCGGAGGCCCTGTGAGATTCAGCGCGACATGAAGGCGACAACCTGCCCGACATCGACCGGCAGACTGACGTCCTCGCGCGAGGGCAACGTGGTGACGATGGCCTTCTGTTCCTCGGCGTCCGTCGAGATCCAGGCAGTCTCCTGACGCGCACCGGCCGCCATCAACTCCGCATACAGCTTCTTCAGGTTGGGACGATTCTTGACGGTGATGACGTCGCCCGCCTTGACCTGAATGGAGGGCTTGGTGACGGTGCGGCCGTTGAGCTGGAAATGGCCATGCACGATCCCTTGCCGGGCTTGCGGACGCGTCAGCGTGAAACCGGCCCGGCGGACGACGTTGTCCAGCCGCCGTTCACACATCGCGAGGAGCTGTTCGCCGGTGTTCCCCTTGTGCTTCTTGGCGATGGCGAAGTAACGGCGGAGCTGCTGCTCGCGCAAGCCGTAGTAGAACTTGATCTTCTGCTTCTCCGCGAACGCCAGTCCGAAGTTGGAGGGCTTGCGGCGCTTCTGGGCCATGCCGGGGGGCTGCGGCTTGCGCTCCAACGCGCGAATCGCCCCCGCGTTCTCGAACACCTGAAAACCGAGCCGACGATTGACGCGTGCTTTGGGTCCCGTATACCGGCCCATGCCGTAACTCCCTGTGGTGACTAACGTTCGCCCACTGGAAGGGGGTCCGCCCGTTCCCCGCCTCCCGGGCTGGTTCTGTTCGTGGTTCCGTATCTCAGTGCGCCCGCGGGGAAGTGAAGTGTCTCCCCGAGGCGGATCGTGAAATTGGCAAGAATCAAGGGTTATCGTCTGCGGATTCGCCGACGTCAAGCCAGCCACGCGGTTTTTCCAGCTCCGGGGACATGGGTGGTCGGGACGACCCTGCCCACTGCCGGGACGGCCGCGAAATCCGCAGACGTAGCGTCATTCCGCCCGAATTCCCTCTTGAGACATCAGGACGGCGGGGCGAGAATGTCGATCAATCGACCACGGGTGATTGGTCGGAGCAGATCGAGGCGGTGGCCGGTCCTCACGTTCTCGACGGCAACGGGGATGAGCTCATGCTGGCGCGGATCCTCTTGTGCGGATGTCTTCTCGGCGCGTCGGTCCCTGGTCCCGGCGTCGCCGCGGACCCGGTCCCGGAAGAGGACTGCCGATTGCTGGACCTCCTCAAGTGCCAGATTCACGTCATTGACCGGGCGCTCGTGGCGACCGAGCGGGACGGAGTGGTCGATCGCGTGGAGGTGAAGGTGGGGGACCGCGTGCAGCAGGGGCAGCCGCTGGCCCGGCTGCGGTCCGACATCGCCGAGGCTCACCTGCATCTTGCGCAGGAACGGACCCGCAGCGACATCAACGAACGCTACGCTCGTAAGGTCCTCGAAGTCGCCCGGCAGGATTACGAGACCTACCTCGATCTGCATTCCAAGGGCTCGACCACCGATCAGGTGCTCCGGCAGAAGAAGCTGGAATTCGAGCGGAGCGAGTTGAGCGTGGAACAGGCGCAGTTCGAGTTCCGCATCCATCAGTTGGACGCCGAACGGGCCGCGGCCGAACTCCGGGCCTACGAGGTCAACGCCCCCTTTTCCGGGACGGTGCGGCAGGTCCTCAAGGTTCCCGGAGAGTCGGTCCGCAACGGCGAGGCGATCCTGGAACTGGTCAACACCGACCGCGTGCAGGTCGAAGGGTATGGGAATCTTGAAGACCTCTGGAATCTTCTCCCGGGAGCGCAGGTCGAGGTGCGGCTGGATGCGCCGGAGCTGGAACGCTTCGGGGTCACGCAGGAACGGTTCCGCGGGACGCTGATTCACGTCGATTCGCTGGTGCAGCCGGTGACCGGCAAGGTCCGGGTGGTGGCTGAAGTCGAGAATCGCCGCAACATCCTGCGGGACGGACTGCGGGCCATCATGCAGATTCGCATTCTGCCGTCAAATCTGGCCCCCACGGTCAGTCCGTGAGACGACCTGCGGCAAGCGGCGCGGAATGAGCGTGAGGAGCCGCGGGCAGGCGATGGCTTTGTTCAAACTCGGCGAAGCCCCCCTCTTCGCCGGCTGGCTGGCCAGCCGTGCCGGATGAGTCCTCCCGGAGAGCACGCTCGCTCCTGCGGAGGAACCCATCGCTCGCAGGGAGGGTGCGGCCGGCAACGGTTCACGCAGCCGGCCCAGTCTGCTACCATGCCGGCGACGGTTCCGTTCCGCTCCTGTGGCTCCGACCCCCATGCCTGCTCGCACCCTGATTGCCGGCGCAACTTGCGTCTTGCCGACCGAGACCCGCCGGGCCAACGTGTTGATCGAAGGGGCCACCATCCTGGCCATCGACCCGCCCCCCACGGCGCGGGTCGACGAGACGATCGACGCCCGCGGCCTCCATCTGCTGCCGGGAGTCATTGACGACCAGGTGCATTTCCGCGAACCGGGCCTCACGCACAAGGAGGACCTGCACACCGGCAGCCTGGCCTGCGCCAAGGGGGGGGTGACGACCTTCCTGGAGATGCCCAACACCCGGCCGGCGACCATCTCCGTGGCCGCCCTGCACGAGAAGCTCGCGCTGGCGGCCTCCCGGGCGGTCGTCAATTACGGCTTCTACATCGGCGCCACCGTGGACAACCTGGCCGAGCTGCAAGCCGCGCGGCGGACGCCGGGCATCAAGATTTTCATCGGTTCCAGCACCGGCGACCTGCTGGTGGACGAACAGGCGGCCCTGGAGCGGATTTTTGCGGAAACGACTCTACCGATCTGCGCCCACTGCGAGGATGAAGCCACCATCCGCGCCAACGCCGCGCGGCTGGGGGGAGGGCGCGAAGTCGCCGACCATTCCCGCATCCGCGATCACGCGGCCGCGGTGATTGCCACCCGGCGGGCAATGGACCTGGCGAAACGGCACCGGCATCGCTTTCACGTCCTGCACGTCTCCACGGCCGAAGAGTGCGAGCTCCTCCGGGAGCATCACGGCCTGGTGACCGCCGAGGCCTGCTCGCATCATCTGTGGTTCAACGTGGAGGATTACGCGCGCCTGGGGACGCGGGTGCAGATGAATCCGTCGCTCAAGACCGCAGCGGACAATGCCGCGCTGTGGCAGGCGCTGCGCGACGGCCGCTTGCAGGTGGTGGCGACCGACCACGCCCCGCACACGCTGGAGGAGAAGGCCCGGCCCTACCCCCAGTCCCCTTCGGGCCTTCCCGCCGTGGAGAACTCGCTGGCCCTGATGCTCCACGCCGTCCACGAAGGACGCTGCACGCTGGAGCAGGTGGTGCACTGGATGTGCGAGGCCCCCGCCCGTGTGTGGGACCTGGTGGGGAAAGGACGCATCGTCGAAGGATTTGACGCCGACCTGGTGCTGGTCGATCTCAACCGCCGGGCAACGATCCGGGACGCCGAACAGATCGCGAAATGCCGTTGGAGCCCCTGGGACGGCGTTACGCTCCAGGGCTGGCCGGTGCGGACGATTGTGAGGGGCCGGACCGTCTATGCCGACGGGAAACTCGATCCCACTCACCGCGGAACCGAAGTGCAATTCGATCACTCCCGCGGGGGGTACTGGGCCGAGTCCTCCACGGAGGGCTCTCCCTGACCCCGCCCGCCGCCGGCAGCGAGCGACGGAACCGTGTCAAGCCAGCTTCACAACGGGAGATCGGGGGTGTGAGTCCCCCGATCACCCCCCAGAGGCGGACTCACAGCGGTCATTTCCCTGTGAGGAGACTGGCTCTCGGAAAAGGTGCGTGATACGGCGCCTGGGATCGCGCCCTTCCCTCCGGAGGTCGGCGCCTCGATCGTCCCCCGGTGTGTGCGGACGATCACTGCGGGGCAAACACCATATCGACCGTCAGCCACAGGGGGATCAAGATGTCGCCGTCATCGTCATGCTGGAAATACGTCAGTCGCGTTCTCGCTGCAGTCGTGCTGACAGGCGGCCTCTCCACCGGCCCGGCTGCCGCTGCAGAGAAGGCCCGAGAACTCTTCGAGGCTCACACCCGCCGAGGGGATCTGGCCGGGGCCGAGGCCGCCCTCAGCCAGTTCCTGACCGCCTCCCCCGAGGACCCCTCCGCCCGGACGCTGCTCGGTGTGACACAGGTGCTGCAGGCGATCGAAGCAGCAGCACGGCGGCAATACGAATACGGTTTCTTGCAGAACGCCTTCATCCTCGGCGCAGGCATCCGACTTCCAATCCCACCCCATCCCGATCCGCAGCCGGTCCGTTACGAGGACGTGCGTGGTCTGGTGGCAAACCTCCAGGAGGGTTTGGAGAAGGCGGAGCGGACCCTCGCGGCAGTCGACGTCCGAGAGGTGCACTTCCTCGTCGATTTCTCACAGATCGGCTTCGATCTTGACGGCAACGGCCTGGCGGAACAGGAACAGGTGGCTGCCATCCTCTTCGGCGGGCGCCTCCCTCCGGAAGCGGCGCAGCGCTGGGTGATTGGCGTCGATGGCGGGGACGTGCTCTGGCTGCGCGGCTATTGCCACGCCCTGATGGGGGTCTGCGACATGATCCTGGCGCACGACTGGGAGATGTTCTTCCATGCCGTGGGGCATCGCTTCTTTCCCCGGGCGGTTTCCCCGTATGCCTTCCTCACACCGGCGGCTCAGCCACCGCGGCCGTGGGATGAGGAGTTCTTCCTGGACGTCATCGCCGCCATTCACCTGTGCAACTGGGAGGTGCAGGAACCGGAGCGGATGCGGTCGGCCCATGCGCACTTTCTGGAGATGGTGGCGCTCAGCCGGCTCTCCTGGAAATTGATCCTGGCGGAGGCCGACGACGATCACGAGTGGATTCCCAACCCGCGGCAAAAGAGTCAAGTGGGAATTGCCGTCACGCAGGAGATGGTGGAGGGATGGATTCGGGTGCAGGACGAGGTGGAGAAGATTCTGAACGGGGAACGGCTGATTCCGTTCTGGCGTCCCTTTCGCCGCGATCTTCCGCGCGGCGGGCGGGGGCTGGGAGTCAACCTCCACAAGGTCTTTCACCAGCCTCGCCGCTGGGACCTCGTGCTGTGGGTGCACGGCAGCGGTGCAACTCCGTTTCTGGAAGAAGGGGAGCTGACCGACGTCAACTTCTGGTCCCAGATGGACCGCGCCTTCGGCCGCAACCTGCTCGGCTTCTCTCTGTGGTTCAATTGATCGCGGGGGGAAGCGGCTGCCCAAACATTCTCAGACGATCCCGAGGTGTGCCGAGTGCCGCCGTCGCCTGCCGCGCCAAAACGGTCCGCACTTCGTACTCCGGGGGAGAGGGTTTCAAGAGCAAGTTTCAACATCCTCTCCCCACGGGGGGAGAGGGTGGTGGTGAAACTGCTTCAAGGGAGATTGGCCTGCAACTGGTACCAGGGAGAGAGCACCCCCCACACCCCCACAACGAGCAATCCGAATGGGACGGCCAGGCGGACGACCAGCAGCCCTTGACGCAACGAGGCCCGTCCCGCGGTTGCCAGGGACTGGTCAAGCCACGCGTCCATCGCCATGAGGATTGCCAGGAGACCGAGGGTCGCCACGGGCCACTGCCGAACGACGGCCGCGACCCGGAACACCAGCTCCGTGACAACAGGCACGCGGACGCCGAAATCGTCGAACAGCTCTTGATAGCGGGGGACTGGAAAGATCACCCACAGCAGCAACAGCATCCACAATCCCACAGGGAGGGCGACGCTGACCGCCACGGGCAGACGCGTCCCCCGGCGGCAAGCGACTGCACACGGAGGATGGTCGGAGGGAACCTCGGTCGGAACGGTTTCTCCCGCGCGTGTGTCCATGCGTCACCCTCCCGCATCAGCCGACAACAGCAACACTGCATCCCCGTCCGCCAGGGACGTCTCGCCGGCGTGAACGAACCGGTGGCCGTTGAGGTTCACAAGAAATCCCGGTCGCAGCCGGCCATCGGACGTGCACACCTCTTCCAAGGCGGGGCATTGGGCCACCGCTTGGCGCAGCGCCTCCCGCAGCGTCGTCGCCTGAACCTCCAGCGCAGCCCTCCCCGCGCGGCGGCGCACAATTCCGTAGAACTCCAGCCGGATCGGCATGACGACGCAATACCTCGGCCTGTCTCACCGCGGGGGCATGGGAACAGCGGGTGGCGGATCGAACATCGGAATCAGGTCCACCTCCACGGCGGTCCCCAGGGGAGGGATGCGTTCCGTATAGGGTTCGAATTCCAGACCCTCGTTACTGGCGGTGCTGGGGATGGACAAGTCGAGCATCGCATCCCCGAAGTTCGCCACACAGATGACGTTGCCATCCTCCGCCTGGTAGCGGCGCGTGCCGTCCCCCAGATCGTAAAACCCGCTGCCGGCGAAGACCCACCCCGCCGTCAGTTCCCGCGATTGACTCACCTCGAAGAAGTGCTGAATCGCCTTGCGATAGTCGGCATCGTTGCTCCGCTGAAGGAGTTCCTCCCGCTGCGCGGCGGTCATCGGTCCGTACCACAAAAGCTGCTGGTTGAACTCGTCGTACCTCAGCTCGCTCTCCGGCGGGAGCTCAAACCCCTTCGGCAGCTTCTCCAGCGGCCAACTGAAGTAGCGATGGATCGAGTGTCGGATCCACGACTGGGCGGGGACCTCGCGCGTCTTCCCTTCAGCATCCTGCCACCGCAGGAGGATTTTGATCGGTTGTCCGGTCGGCGGGCGGAAGACCGGTTCGTACCGCACCGGCGTCCCCGGCTGGGCGCCGAGAGCCAGCAGTCCCGCGTGGATCACATAAGCGTCCGCCTGAATGGCGAGGATCGACTCGTGTTCCTTGGTGTGGGCCTTGCAGAGGAGCATCTCCAGCAGACCGGCACGGAGCACCACCTCCGTCTTGAGCACCAGCCGCTTCCCCGCCCGGTCGATGAAGACCGTCTGCTCCTTGTTGAGTGGCACCAGGCCCCGCGGCGTCGCCGCAGTCGGAGTCGGGGGAGTCGCCGCCGTGGAAGGGGCGGTCGGCGCCGGATCGGCGGCAGCCAGTCTACCGGCCAGCAGCAGGCTCAATCCCATCGCAAACCAACTCTTCGAACCGGACATGGATGGGCCTCAGGAGAGAGATGGAGAAGCTCGCCCAATCGCGACGAGCGTGCCAACGGCTATCGTAGAAAGGAAAAGGGTGAGGGAACAGTCGCCCCCCTCCCGTCGGCGCGGCCGCGACAAACTTGCAAACCGGACCTCCCCGCGCTGGAAAAAAATGCAAACAGCGGGGCATCCGAGGTGGGCGTTGCTCAATGCGTCCACGCAGAAGGAAACGCGTAACCTTCTCCGTGATTTGAAGTTGCTGCGCCTGTGGCAGGCAGACGCGTCGCATGGGGTGAGGCCGCGGCACAGCTCTTGCAACTCTCTACAAACGGTGAATGAGAGAGTTGGGATCGGCCGCAGACGATTGCTCAACGTCGGGTGCCGATCCCGGGAGAGGAGACCCAGAGGCCCCTTGAGAAAGGGCCGCGTGCGAACGTCCTGAGTCCCTAACGCGAACAGCCGTGCGATGAGAGGGATCGCACGGCTGTTTCGTTTAACTCCCCGAACTCCCCGTTCCGGCGAGAGAAGGGGCGGCCTCGTTCGCACAGACCCCCAGACGCTCAGGCGTGTTGGGCTTCACCGAACCGAGACCGCATCCGTAGGTACAGCTTCTCCGCCTGACCCGCGTCACGAGGGGCCGTGCGGCGCTGCTCAGACCTTCGCCTGTGAAGCGACCGCCGCAAACTGTGCCAAAGCGAACTCCAGGTCTTCCCGCGTGTGTGCCGCGGACATCTGAGTCCGGATGCGTGCCTGCCCCTGCGGGACCACCGGATAGGAAAAGGCGATCACGTACACACCCCGGTCCAGCAGTGCGTCGGCCAGTTGCACTGCCCGCCGTGCGTCTCCCAGGAGGATCGGAATGATGGGATGTTCTCCGGGCAGCACCTGATAGCCCAGCTTCTCGATCTCCGCCCGGAAGAACCGTGTGTTTTCCATCAGCCGGTCGCGCAGCTCGGTGGAGGCGGACAGAATCTCCAGCGCCTGGAGGGAGGCCGCGGCAATGCAGGGGGCGAGCGTGTTGGAAAAGAGATACGGACGGGAACGCTGTCGCAAAAGCTCGATGATCTCTTGCCGGCCGGACGTGTACCCGCCGCTGGCGCCGCCGAGGGCCTTGCCCAGCGTGCCGGTGAGGATGTCGACCCGCTCCACGACGCCGTGATATTCCGGAGTGCCACGTCCGGTCGGTCCCAGAAAACCGACGGCATGGGAGTCGTCCACCATCACGAGAGCATCGTACTGGTCGGCCAGCTCGCAGATGGCGGGCAGATTGGCGATGGTGCCGTCCATGGAAAAGACGCCATCGGTGGCGATGAGCCGGAAGCGGGCGGAGGAGGCTGCCTGGAGCTGTCGTTCCAGATCGGTCATGTCGTTGTTGGCGTAACGAAATCGCTGGGCCTTACACAGCCGGATGCCGTCGATGATGCTGGCGTGGTTGAGCTGGTCGGAGATGACGGCGTCCTCGGCCGAGAGCAGCGTTTCAAACAGCCCCCCGTTGGCATCGAAGCAGGAGCTGTACAGGATCGTGTCGGCAGTGCCGAGAAAGCGGCTGAGGGCCCCCTCCAGTTCCTTATGAATCGACTGCGTGCCGCAGATGAACCGCACGGAGGCCAGGCCGTATCCCCAGCGATCGAGCCCGGCATGCGCGGCCTCCAGCACGGCGGGATGATCCGCCAGGCCGAGATAGTTGTTGGCGCAGAGGTTGAGCACGGGCCGGTCGCGTCCCTGGACGGAAATCTGCGCGTCCTGGGGAGACGTGAGGACCCGTTCGGCCTTGTGCAGACCGGCAGTGCGGATCTGATCGAGCTCCTGGCGGAGATGGTCAAGGAACCGCTGGGACATCGTGGAGATGTGCCAAGAGCCGGGCCGCGGCCAGACGCCGTCCGCTCCGGGCCGCGTTGAGGGTCGACAACGCGACACGGCCCCGCAGCGGCAGCGCCGCGGGGCCGTGCCGAGATGCCATGGTCAGCACCGCAGGATGATTACTCGGTCTTGTTTTGCTTGCTTCCCCCGGCGTCGGCGGCGCCAATGTTGCCGTGGAAGCCGTCGGCGTGCAGCGCCTCGATCAGGGCGGCATGGCTGACACCGCTGCCGGTCACGGTGCAGACCCGCTTGTCGCATTCGACATTGGTCACGCCCTTGACTCCCTTGAGGCAGGAGACCAGCGCCTCCTTGCAGCCGTTGCAGCAGTTGTGCACGCCGCGGATCGTCACGGAGTCTCCGGTGGCTTCCTCCTTGTAGCCCTTGGGGAAGTTGAGGTCACGATCTCCGAACTTGGCCTTGCCGGCGAAACCGGCCTTGGCGAGGGCCTGCAAGCCGGCCCGGGCGGTCTTGGCGTCGGCCGCGTCGTAGGTGACCGCCCCGGCGTCCTTGTCCACGGCGACGTTGCTGACTCCCTCCACCCCTTCGAAGGCGGCGTTGAGCGCCTTCACGCACATCCCACAACAGATGTGCACCCCTTCGACGCGCACCTGCTCAGCCAACGCTGCCGAGCCGCTCCAGATCAGTGTCAATGCCGCAGCGCAGTACCAACTCAGACGACGCATATTCGTGACCTCCTGAAACCTGTGTAGGGGGACGATGCCAGCGCCTGACTCAATCGGCTCCATCATCGCATAAGCGGCCGGGAATTCAACTGCCTGGCGCGAAATTGTCGCTTCGCCGCCGGCCACCCCGCCACCCCGCCGTCACACGTGCCGCAGGGCCTCAATCGGATCGAGCTGCGCGGCGGACCGGGCCGGATACACGCCGAAAATCAGCCCGGTGGCGACGGAGAATCCAAAGGCCAGCGGCAAACTCCAGACAGCCACGGACGGCTCCATCTGGGCGAAGATGCGCCCCACCTCGGAGTCCATCGTCCCCGCCTCCAGAATGTAATTGTCCAGCACCAGCCGAATCCCCTTGAACGCCGGACCGGTCAACAGCCCCAACACCAGTCCGATCACCCCTCCCACGCCGGAGAGGACCACGGTTTCCGAAAGGAACTGGCTGATGATGTCGCGACGCCGGGCGCCCAGCGCCCGGCGAATGCCGATCTCGCGGGTCCGTTCCGTCACCGTCGCCAGCATGATGTTCATGATCCCGATTCCGCCCACCACCAGGCTGATCGCGGCGATCGACCCCAGCACGATGTTGAAAATCCACCGGAGCTGATCGGCCTGCTTGAGGAGTTCCAGGGGGACCACGATCGCGAAGTCCTGCTTGTCTCCGTGCGTCCGCCGGAGCGTTTCACGGACCACCTCCGCCGTCCGCACCACCTGCGACACGTCGTCCACCTTGAGCGTGATCTGATCGTAGACCACCGACTCCGCCGAGAAGCTCCCGGAGACGATCTTGACGAACAGATCGTTCACGTTGATGCGGAGCTGAAAGGTGTCGAGCGGGAGATAGACGTCCTTGTTGTAGTCCTGACCGGAAAGGCTGCCGCCGATGGCGGCCGACGCGGTGCGAAACCGCGTCACGCCGATGACGACGTACGCCTGTCCGCCGATGCGGATCTGCCGCCCGAGCGGATCGATCGCCGGGAACAGAATCTCCGCCGCTTCCGCTCCGAGGACGGCCACGTTGGAAATGTTCCGCAGGTGTTCCGGGGCCAGGAACTCCCCCCGGGCCATTTGCAGGTGGTTCATCTGCAGGTAGTCCGGCGTGCAGCCCACGACCCGCGCCACCAGCTTGTTCTTCAGGTGCATCACTTCGGCCGTCACCTCGCGGATCGGTTCGACCCCCCGCACCTGGGGGAGCGTGTTCTTCAGGATCTTGAGATCCTCCCGGGTCAATCCGTAGCGCAGGACCGAGGTCCGCTCCGTACTGGGACCCGACCCCCCCTCCGGCGGCTTGACGCTCCGCACAATGATGTTGTTGGCCCCCAGTTGCAGCACCTGTTGCTGCGCCTGGGTGCTGGCCCCTTCTCCGATCGCCAGCATGGCGATCACGGAAAACACCCCGAACACGATCCCCAGCATCGTCAGCCCGGACCGCAGCTTGTGGAGCAATAAGCTTTTGAAGGCCAGACGCAGCGTGCGGAGGGCTGTCGGACCAAACATCGCTCAGAGGGTCTCGTCAAACCGGAAACAGGGTGCGATCAGTCGTCGGGGCGTCGCCTCCACCGATCTCACGCTCAAATTGTTGTCGATCCGACGATTCCTGACCATCCCCCGCGACCAGCGGGGCCTGGACTCCCGACTCATCCCGTTCACCTGTCACAGGAGAGCGAGCGACTCACCCCCCCCGAAGACGCCGCGCAGCCCCCCCTCTCCGCCGAAGAGGGAGCGCCTTCCGCTGCGAGTCCGCTGGGCGAGGGAGTCCCCCGCGAGAGCGGCCGCCACCGCAGGCACGCCTCAGCGGCCGGTGGTGTTGAGTGCCGCGAGCAGACGTTCCACCGCCGCTGCGAGCTTTTCGGGAGTCTCGTAAGTCCCGTCGGCAATGGCGGCGCGAATCTCCGCCAACCGCGCCTCGTGAATCTGCGAGCCGGGATCGACCTGCCCCAAGGCCCGCGCGGCCGACGAAATCTGCACCTCATCCTGCGGGGCGACCAGATGTCCCTCCAGCGGAGCCTCCACGCCCTGGGGGGCGGAGAGCTGCGTGGGACGAATGGGAGCGGCACCTCCCACCGCACCGGCACCGGTCACATCCATGTCCACCTCCTGAGCTGTGGCGTCACTGTCGCGTCCGGAAGCGGAAGGGGGCCGCTCCCAACTTCGGGGAGCATCATACCGGAGCCGGGAGTGTCGATACAACATCGATTGCGGCAAAGCGTGTGGCTCGCTCAATCGGAACTTGTTTCGGTTGAGAGGCTTGCGCATGGCGGTCTCCTCGCAACCGTCCTGGTGGAACTGGCGGCGTCCTCAGGGGAGAGGCAGTCGCGGCGTCGTGCCAGAACCTGAGAATTTGTCCTGACTTACAGCACCGTCCGTCCAATAGTCCTGCGGACGAGTTCACCCCGCGTCCAAGCTGTGCGGGAGACGGCACGACGGGTCACATTCTCTGTATCGACCTCGGAACGCCTGCGGGTCGAGCCGCAGCTCGGGAAATCCAACGGAGTGCCCGGCGAACGTTGAGCCGCGACCCGCAGGCAAGCGCTGCCTCGTTCCCCGCTGAGGACACAGGCTCGGGAAACGTCTCGGGATGCGACCAACTCCCAACTCCGGCCCAAGGGGCAGGGCGATCGCATTATTCAAGAGGAGCGATCACCCCCCTGTTCGCCGGCTGGCTTGCCAGCCGTGCCGGATCGGTCCACAAAGACAGCGATCTCCCTCCCGTATGAACAATGCGAAGGTCCGGTTCGAGTGGTGAGGACCTCGTGTCTGGGAGAGTGAAGCGATAGAATCTCCGCGGTGCTGCTCCGGAACCAATCCCCCCATGACTCCCCCGCCAGACACGTCCGCTCGGACCTGCCGGCTCGTCACGCTCGGTTGCAAGGTCAACCAGTATGAGACCCAGCTCGTGCAGGAGGCGCTGGAACGGCACGGCTTCCGTCTCGCTGCCGAGGGGGAACCGGCCGACCTGTGCGTCGTCAACACCTGCACCGTCACCGGCGAGGGGGATGCCAAGTCGCGCAAGATTATTCGCCAGCTTGCCCGGCAGAACCCCGGCACGCGGACGATCGTCATGGGCTGCTACGCCACGCGGGATCCCGAGACGGTGCGGCGGCTCCCCGGCGTGTTTGAAGTCGTCGCCGACAAGCGGGAGCTTCCGGATATCCTGGCCCGCCAGGGGATCGTCGACCTGCCCGGCGGAATCAGTTACTTCGAGGGGCACAGTCGGGCGTTCGTGAAGGTCCAGGACGGCTGCATCCTCAAGTGCACCTACTGCATCATCCCGCAGGTTCGCCCCGGACTCCGCAGCCGCGATCCGGATGAGATCGAGGCCGAGGTCCGCCGCTTGATCGACAACGGCTACAAGGAGATTGTCCTGAGCGGCATTCACGTCGGGCACTACGGCGTGGACACAACCCGCGGCAAATCGGGACGGACGCCGTTTCGCCTGTGGCACTTGTTCCGGCAGCTCGACCGCATTCCGGGTCGGTGGCGGATGCGGCTGTCCAGCATCGAGGCCAACGAGGTCGACCGGGATTTCATCGCCGCCGCCGCCGATTGCGAGCACCTCTGCCCCCAGTTCCATCCGGCGATGCAGAGCGGGTCGGATGCAGTGCTGGCCCGCATGCGCCGCCGCTACCGCATCGGCCGGTTCCTGGAGAAGCTCGACCAGCTCCGCGAGCGGATTCCCGACGTCGCCTTCACCACCGACGTGATCGTCGGCTTCCCGGGGGAGACCGAGGCGGAATTCGAGGAGACTCTGGCCGCCTGCCGCCGGGCCGGTTTTGTCAAAATCCACGCCTTCCCCTTCAGTCCGCGGCGGGGAACTCCGGCTGCCACCCTCCCCCAACAGGTCCCGCCGGAGATTCGGAAAGCGCGGATGGAACGGCTGATAATTCTGGAACGCGACCTGGCGCGGAGGTATTATGAATCTCTGATTGGCCGCGATCTGGAAGTGCTGGTCGAACGCACCAGCGAGGAACGTCCCGGCTGGGTGCGAGGTTGCGACCGACACTACGTCCCGGTGGAGCTGCCGGGAACCAGGTCGGACGTCGGATGCTTTGTTCCGGGCCGAGGACGGTGCGCACTTCCCCACTGCCTGCAGGCGGACCGATGACCCCAGCCGATTTTGAGCCGACGTACTTCCAGCTCCACAGCGACGGTGAACTGGCGGTCGCCACCTTCGCCGTCCCCCGCCTCACCGACGAAGACAACGTCGAACAGCTCGGCCACGAGCTCAACGCCATCGTCGACAAGCTCCAGTGCCGCCGCGTGATCCTCGACCTCAAATCGGTCGAGTACGCCACCAGTTCCGTCATCGGCAAGTGGATCATGCTGCACCGCAAGCTCGACCGGGAGGGGGGGAAGATGGTCCTGTGCGGGATCAACCCCACCCTGGCGGACATCCTCGGCACCGCCAAGCTGCTGAACTACTTCACCGTCACGGAAGACGCCGAGTCCGCCCGCAGCGCCTGCCTCGTCCCGACCCTTACGACCAACTGAGGCGCGCCGGGAGGCGCGATCGGCTGGCGGAACTCTCGTCCTGGACCATCTTCCAGTCCTCTCCCATCGTCAGGTGACTCCGATGCTTCACTCTCTCCCCGGGGCGTGCCGTGTTCTCCCCCTGTTAATGATCCTCGGGATTGCGGCGACCTCGCTCCTTCGCGCTCAGGAGAGTCCACGAGACCTCTTCGACCGCTGGGACCGCAACCGTGACGGCCGACTCTCCCGCGACGAACTGCCCGATAATCTCCGCCCCAACTTCCCGCGGGTCGATGCCGACGGCGACGGCTTCCTCTCTCGGGATGAGCATGAGACCTTTCTGCGCCGTCGCGTCCCCGCCGCCGGCGACGTTCCCCGCGAACCTCGAGTCCCGGAGTCCGTCCGCGCCGCACGTGACCTCCCCTACGCCGGCACCGACCACCCCCGCCAGCGGCTGGACCTGTACCTCCCCAGGGAGCCCCGATCCGATAAGCTCCCCCTGATCGTCTTCATCCACGGCGGCGGGTGGCGCAACGGTGACAAGACCGGAGGCCTGAATCAGGTCCTCCCCTTCGTCCTCACCGGCGAGTATGCGGGAGCGTCCGTTGGCTACCGCCTCAGCAGCGATGCCATCTGGCCCGCGCAGATTCACGACTGCAAGGCTGCCATGCGCTGGCTCCGCGCCCACGCCGAACAGTACGGCCTTGACTCCGATCGCATCGGGGTGATGGGGACCTCGGCGGGGGGGCATCTCGTGGCCCTGCTCGGCACGAGTGGCGGTGTGGAGGCACTGGAAGGGGACCTGGGCGAGTTCCGCTCCGCCAGCAGTCGCGTCTCATGCGTGGTCGATTTTTTCGGGCCGGCCAATCTGCTCACGATGGGGGATGTTCCCGGCAGCATCGATCACAACGCCCCCCACTCTCCGGAGTCGCTGCTGCTGGGGGGGCCGGTGCAGGAGGTCCGCGACCGCGCCCGCCAGGCCTCCCCCCTCACTTACGTCTCGGCCGATGATCCCCCCTTCCTCATCGTGCACGGAACCGATGACCGCGTCGTCCCCTTTGACCAGTCGGTCAAGCTCGACGCCGCGCTCCGCGCGGCGGGAGTCTCATCAGTCCTGATTCGCGTGGAGGGGGGCGGCCACGGAGGCTTCCGCAATCCCGAGATCAACGCCCGCGTCCGCGCCTTTTGTGATCGCCACCTCCGCGGCCTCGACGTCGATCTCTCCACTTCTCCCCTTCCAGCCCAGGACCGCTAACGGCGCCGGACGACAGGAAGGAATCGGGTTCCTCGACCGGCCGGCGGGCTGGCGCCCGCCGCTCGCCCACGGGAACTCGGGCCGAGCCGCGGCCGTCAGGCCGCCGAATCACCGACGACGCCACACAAGCTCGTCTGCAAGCCCTTCGCGCCGCTGCACGGCGGCGATCTCCGCCCGGAACCGGGCGGCGTCCTGCGGATAACCCTGGGTCGGCTTCAGGTCCGGGAGATACCGCTGCCAGTAGGCATTCACTCCCCGCATGGCCACCTCGCGGATGTATTTCGACACCATCGACGCGGCCGCCACCGGCAGATGTCTCTCCCCCCCGCTTTCAAAGCGGAACTCGGTCTCATCCACCACATAGCGGCTGCACGAACGCGACTCCTCGTGCGTGGTGACGAACGCACCGTCGGCCGCTTCCATGAGCGCCCCGGCATAGCGGCTGCGTCCTCCATGCTTGTCGCCAATGATGAGCGTCGCCGTGGTGCGATCGGCCGACCAGAGTGAGCGGATGAGGGAGAACGTCACCTCGGTCAGAACGGTCCCTTTACTCTGAGCGGCGTCTGTCAGACGGTTGAACCGCACTTCGGTCACGACGTCGGAGCGGATGGCGGCCAGCTGCACTCCCGCCGCTGCCAACCCCACGCACAGCCGCTCGGCGGCGCCTGCCACAGTCGCGGCCTCCACGGCGAGAGGCAAGGGGAAATCGACTTCGCGATACCACGGGGCGAGGAAGTCGTCCCGCCCACCTTCCCCCTGCGACGTCATCCCCCGCCACAGTTCCGACCACGAACGGGGGTGAAAACCCACCACCGCAAGGAGCGCCAGCACGGGGAGTTCGAGCGCCGCCAGACCCTTGCCGGGCTGATAGACGCGCTTGGAATCGGCGATCTGCAAGCGGCCGTCATGGGGAGGGTCCGGTCCCACCACCCCCCGGAGGGCGCGGGCAAGGTCAAACTCCTGCGGGGCGGCCGGCAGGTCCCACTGCGTCGCCGTCACCACCAGCGGCCCCAGATTGGGACCGTAGCCAGCCTCATCGGTCCCAATCATCCGGCCGCGCGGGCGGAGGTCGCGCCGATCGGACATGCGCCATTCCTCCTTGTGGACTACTTGCCGATGCAGAAGCGGCTGAAAATGCGATCCAGCAGATCGTCGGTGTAGACCGCTCCGCAGACCAGGCCCAGATGATCGAGTCCCGCCCGCAGATCGACGGCGATGAGTTCATCCCCAGCGCCGGCCTGCGCGGCGGCCCGCGCCTCGGTGAGCGCCGCGCTCGCCAGCCGCAGACTCTCGCGGCACCGCGCCGCCGTCGTCAACAGCAACTCGCCTGCCGTCTGGCTCTGTTGTTCCAGGCAGACCACCACGGCCTGCCGCAGGCGCTCCAAGCCGGCGCCGGTGTGGGCGCTCACCGCCAGTCGCGAGGGGTCGATGCTTCCCGGCGCAGCGACGTCCCCCTTGGTGACGACCTCCAGCACCCGGCCGGTCTGGGGCAACCGCCGACGCAGGCGCAGGTCCTCCGGTCGCTGTGGGTCGGAGAGATCGGCCGGCGTGCACCAGATCACCAGGTCGGCCCGGTCGAGCCAATTGCCGCGCATCTCTCCGGCCGCGCGGTCGAGGGGGCCGCTCTGTTCCGCGCGCGGGTCCCAGCCGGCCGTGTCGCACAGGTCGAGCGGCATTCCGTCCCACGCGACGGGGGCGGTGAGGACGTCGCGCGTGGTGCCCGGTGTGGGGGAGACGAGGGCCGCTTCCCGCTCCACCAGGGCGTTGAACAACGTGCTCTTGCCGGCATTGGGGAGGCCGGCGAGGACGACGCGCCGCCGACCGGTCGACTGCATCCGCCCCTCCGCCCGATGCTCCAGTTCCTTCAGCGTGGCCAGCGCCTCGTCGAGCCGCGCGAGCAGTTGCTCGCGGCTGACAAACTCGATGTCCTCGTCCACGAAGTCCAGCCCGGCTTCCAGATCGGCCAGATGGAGCAGCAGTTGTTCGCGGAGGTGGGCGATGCGGTGGGAGATGCCTCCGGCCAACTGGCACAGCGCCGCGCGGAGCTGGAAGTGATCGTCCGCTTCAATGACGCCGAGGACGGCTTCGGCCTGGATCAGGTCCAGCCGGCCGGCCAGGAACGCCCGCAGCGTGAACTCTCCGGCCCGCGCGGGACGGGCCCCGGCGGAATAGAGCGCCGTCAGGGCGGCCGACGTCACCGCGGGACTGCCGGGGAGATGCACTTCCGCCAGAGGTTGACCGGTGTAGCTGCGAGCGGTCGGCCAGAGGTACACCGCCGCCTCCACCGGCTGGGCGAAACCGTGAGGTCGGAAGCGTCCGGGATGACGTTCCGGACGGCGGGCGGAGTCCCAGCGAGCCGGGTCGTCGGGCTGAAATGAGCAGCGGACCACGGAACGGACGTGTGGACCGCTCACGCGCAGGATGACTCTCGTCCCACAGCCGGGAGGGGAAGCGGGGGCGGCGATGGTGTCATCCAGCGTCGTCATGGGCAGGCCGCTCCTCCGGCGACGCGCGGCGGAGCGTCTCCCGGAGTGTTACCGGATTTCCAGCAATTCCACCTGGAAGTGGAGCGTGGCACCGCCGGGGATTTTCGGCGGGCGGCCTTCTTCCCCATATCCCAGGCGGCTGGGAATCTCCAGTTCGATCTCTCCCCCTTCACCGATGAGCTGCAAGCCTTCGGTCCAACCGGCGATGACGCCGCTGAGCGAGAACTCTGCCGGTTCGCCGCGATCATAGGAGCTGTCGAACACGGTGCCGTCGTCGAGCCAGCCCTTGTAATGGCATTTGACGGTGTCGCTGGGTTGGGGTTTCTTCTCGCCGCCGGGGCGGACAATCTTGTACTTCAGGCCGCTGGCGGTGGTCTGGAATTCTCCCGGCTCGGAGGGAGTGGGGGTGGGGGTCTGGGCTTCGACGTGCTGGGCCGCCTGCTCACCTGTCTGCGCTGCCGGCATGGAGTCGGTCGCCTCCTCGACCGGCGGCAGGCACCCGGAGAGCACACCCAACGACACAGTCCCGAGACAGCAGACCACGGACAGACACCGGCGAATCATGCAGGCAGCCTCCATCAGGTTCCAAACTTCAGCCGGACACATCGTCGCCGCCGGTCACGCCGGACCGGCCTGTGCGGGCGTCAGTGTACCGGCTGCCCCGCCCCATTCAAGGAGTTCCCCGAAGACGCGCCGGCAAGAGCTGTCCCCTGCCCCGTGCGGTCTCGGTTCCGCTGGCGAGCGGCTTCCCCCTACAATGAACTGGTGGGCTTCCTCCCGGTGTGGCGCTGCTCTGTCTCTCCCTCCGGTGGCAGGAAGAGGCGGGCTTCCCGCTGCGGGCGGCGGTGAGCCTGACGCCTGAATCCCCCTCACAGGAGCGCGTGTATGATCCGGCTCAACAAGATTCTCGTCCCGTTGGACTTCAGCGAGTTCGGCAAGCATGCGCTGCGGTATGGCTGCGAGTTTGCCCGGAGGTTCGGGGCCGAGTTGCATCTGCTGCACGTGGTGGAAGACATCTATCCCATGGTCCCCGAGGCCGGGATGCTCCTCCCCGTACAGGGAGACTACCTGGCGGAGCTGCAAGCCGGCGCCCGCAAGGCCCTGGAGAAGCTCCCCGACGCCGAATGGTCTCAGGGCATCCCCGACATCATCCGCCACGTGGAGACCGGGACGCCGTTCCTGGAAGTCATCCGCTATGCCAAGGCGCACGAGATCGATTTGATCGTGGTGGGGACGCACGGCCGGACGGGGCTGGTGCACATGCTGATGGGGAGCGTGGCGGAGAAGATCGTCCGCAAGTCCCCCTGTCCGGTGCTGACGGTGCGACCGGAAGGGCACGACTTCGTCATGCCGTAACCTCCGGGCCGTCAAAGAACTCAGGTTGTCGCCTCGGTTTTTCGGCCGCAGAGCGTCCAGTGGCGGTCGGACGTCCTTTGCACACACTCCCGCGGCCAGCCCACGGACGTCGCCAGACGCGCCGCTCCCTCGACGGTGAGCGCCGCATGCAGCGACTGCCGAAAGAGCTGCTGCTGCCGCTGCGTCTCTCCCCCCGCATACAGCGCGACGATCCGCTCCACCTCCTCTGCCGTCTGCGGCCGCGCCAGGTCCCGCACGAACAGCAGTCCCCCCGGCGCCAGCACCCGCGTCATCTCCCGCAGAACATCGAGCGGCTCGGGGATGTGATGCACGATGCTGTTGGAGATGACGCCGCAGAACCGGCCGTCCGGAAAGGGGAGCCGCTTGGCGTCCATCCGAGCCAGCAGCACGCGGTCCTCGCACTGCGCGCGGCGAATGTTCTCCACCCCGCGCCGCAGCATCTCCTGCGCCAGGTCGATCCCCAGAATGCAGAGCGACTCACACTGCCGACAGAGCTCGATGGGGATGAGCGCTGTGCCGGTGCCGACATCGAGCCACACCTCGGAAACGGAGACGACGGAGCATGGCGTCTGCTCCGTCGTACGCCACGCATCCAGACTGTCGCGGGCGAAGCTGCGGTTCACCTCGGCGTGGTCCATCGCGTCGTAGTCCGCCGCCTCCTCGGCGGAGTCCATCACCTCGGGTTCGAGCGTCCGCGGCAACATCGCAGTGACCGGAGGGGGGGGAGGCATCACTGGCCGCCGTCGGGGGGGATCGGCCAGACGCGGCCGGCCAGGAAGCCGCCGTCGACGTAGATCGTCTGTCCGGTGAGGAACGCGGCTGCCGGCGACGCCAGGAAGATCGCCGTCCCCACCAGGTCCTGCGGAGTCCCCAGGCGTCCCAGCGGCGTGTTCTCGCGTCCCCACGCCTGCATCGTCGGGTCGGACCAGAGCTTCTGCGTCAGGTCGGTGAGGATAAAACCGGGGGCGAGTCCGTTCACTCGCACTCCCCGCGGCCCCCACTCGACGGCGAGCGCCCGCGTCATTCCGCTCACGCCGCACTTGCTGATCGCGTACGGAGCGACGTTCTTCAGCGGCCCGGCGCTGTTGAGGGAGTCGATGTTGATGATCGCTCCGCGCCCCTGGCTGAGCATTACGCGGCCGACTGCCTGGGCCATCAGGAACGCCCCATTGAGATTGATGTCCAGCACAAAATCGAACTGCTCGACGGTGAAGACTTCAGCCGGCTGACGGATGTTGACGCCGGCAACATTGAGCAGGGTGTCGATGCGGCCGTGCCGCGCGCTCACCTCCGCCACGGTGCGCGTGATGTCATCGGGCCGGGCGACGTCGCAGACCGAGAACTGCACGGGAGGGACTGCCGGCTGATTCCGCGCCGCGGCCGCCTGCCGAGTCAATTCGTCCGCCGTGCTCCGGAGGCTCGTCTCGTCGCGGCCGGTGATGACGACCCGCGCCCCGCGTTCGACAAACCCCTGCGCGAGCGCCCGCCCGATCCCGCGGCTGCCGCCGGAGACCAGCACCACCTGCTCGGCCACTGAAAAAAGAGGATCGTGCATGGGGAATCGCGTCCCTCCGGCGATCGTCAGATCTCCACCAGCCGCGTGGTGCGGATGCTCTCCGCCTCGGCCAGGCAGATTTTGAGAGCGTCCCGTGCGAGCTGGCCGCTGAGGATGGGGTGTTCCTGTCCGGAAGCGACCGCGTCGACCGCCGCCTGGAGTTCGTCCGTAAAGGCCGCGCACCACGACCCGCCGCCGCCGGGATCGGGGTTCGTGATCCGCCCATCATTGGTGATGAGGGTGAGCGGTCGGTTGACGAGCCACTCGCTGCCGTAGGTGCCGGCGTCGAACTGAATAGTGGCCTCGTCGAGAAAGACCTCGAAGCCCTGATTGAACTTCAGGCCGTCGGCGGCGATCCCGCCGCTGACGCAACTGACGGTGAGCTGCGGATTGTCGAACAGGTATTGCGTGCAGACGTGATTGACGAGGCCGTCCATCAGCAGGCCGCGGGAGAAGACCTGCCGCGGGACCCCGCACAACAGGCTGATGTAATGATTGTCGTGGATGTGCAGGTCGATCCCCCACCCGCCGAGCTTGTGGAAGTCGGCCATGTTGTCGGACCAGTCGGGGGAGGAGATGACGCGGTGGAAGGAGGCGGCCCGCAGCTTGCCAAAGCGGCCCGACTGAACCGTTTCCCGCAGCCAGCGGAACTCGGGGAAAAAGGGGAGGACCTGGGCGACCATCAGCAGCCGCCTGGCCTGCCGTGCGGCGGCGACCATGCGATCCGCGGCGGGGAGGTCCACGGAGATCGGCTTTTCCACCAGCACGTGCTTGCCCGCGGCGAGTGCCTGGAGAGTGACCGCTTCGTGCTGGTCGGTCGGCAGGCAGATGTCGACGAGCTGCACCTGCGGATCGCGGAGGAGGTCGGCGTAATCGGCGTAGGCGGCGACGCCGGAAAGGTCCGTGTGCGCGCTGCCGCGGGGGCCGAAGTTCCCCTGGATGTCGGACCAGTCGCCGCGGCGCTTCTTCTCACTCCGGGTGGCGATGGCCACGACCTTGCCCCCTTGGACCCCCTTCGCACCTTCGAAGTGGGTCATGCCCATAAAGCCGAGTCCGATGATGCCGATGCCGGTCATGGTGGGTTGAGAGTGGCTGAGGGAGGGTGGATCGATGCGCTGTGCTCGCCGGGGAGACCTGAGCCAGTTTCACAACTGGCGAGCGGGGGGCGGGAGCCCCCCCGATCACCCGCCTGACGGCGGACGCCCATCGGTCACGTCCCGATACTGGAACTTGCCCGTGTGGATGCTGTCACTGCATGAAGTCGCCTTCGACAAAGCTGAGCAGGAACGGTCCGAGGATGATCAGCACGGTGGCGGCCATGATGAGGACGGCGGGGAGCAGCATCTTGACGCCCGCTTCCGCCGCGAGGGTCTCCGCCCGCTGCGTCCGCTTGATCCGCAGCACGTCCGCCTGCGTGCGGAACAGCAGCGCCAGCGGAGTGCCCAGATTCTCTCCCTGGATGATCGAACCGACAATGCTGGTGATCTCATCGTCCGCCAGACGGGTACGCAGCGATTCCAGGGCGGCGGTGCGGCTTTTCCCCATGTTCATCTCCGCCAGGACGCGACCGAACTCCATCCCCACGGGATGCTCCCGAAACTCATGCACCGCCTCCTTGAGAGCGGCGAGGAAGGTCGAACCGGCCTCCATCAGCAGCGTGAGCAAATCGAGCAGGAACGGCAACCGGCGCTTGATCACCCACAAGCGGTAGCGGGCCCGGTTGGCCAGCCTCCGCCGCAGCAGCACCGCCGCCAGCACCGTCAGCACGGCGGCCAGAACGACGCCCGGCGGACCCATCACCTCCAGACAGACGTAAAAGAGCGGAAAGGCGATCAGCAGGGCCTGGATTTCGATCCGCGCCAGCCACTCCGCGGCCGTCCAGAACCGCGACTCCCCGGCGACCAGCAACTCCCGCCCGATCTCCGGGAGCTGGGCGGCGAACGCGCGGCGATTCAGCGTGGCCAGGCCTTGCACCAGCGGCTGGAGCGAACGGTAGAACAGGCTGGCCCGCCGCAGTTCGTTGATCCGGTTGACGTCGTAGCGCCACTCGTCGTCCTGCTGGGCCTCCTCGCTTTCCAAAGCCCGTGTCACCGTCCACCAGAAGACCGCCACGCCGCAACCCATGAGGACGCTGGCCAGCAGCGGAATGGGGTCGAGCGGCGGTGCGGACTGAGCGAGAAGGACCGGCATGATTCAGATCGTAATGGACACAGGCGCTTCCTCCCACTGAATCCCCCACTCCCCTTCAGGGCGTTTGTTGTTTCAAGCGGGAGGGAGCGCACTGTCCGAGAGGACACCTCGGGCACGGCTGGCATGCCAGCCGGCGAACAGGGGGTGTTCCCTTCTCAGGTGTGCCGGCGTCTCACGCATTCCTTGGCTGGTATCCGCGACGGGGGTGCCTTATACTCCGTCCCCTGGAAATCTCAGAAATGGAGCGGTGTGCCTCTCGTGCCGCTGGTGGCGACGAGACGTACACCCCTGAAAAGAGCCGACCATGCCCAATACCGCCAGTGCAAAGAAGGCCCTGCGGCAGAACATCAAACGCCGTTTGCACAACCGTTCGCGCATCTCCGCCCTGCGGACGGCCGTGAAGAAGGTCCGCAAGCTCATCGCCGCCGGTGAGACCGCCGCAGCGCAAGAGGCGTTCCGCTATGCGTGCAAGCGCCTCGATCAGGCGGCCGCCAAGCACCTGATCCATCGCAACACGGCGGCTCGAACGAAGTCGCGGCTGTCCAAATTGCTTAAATCCGCCCTCCAGTAGCCACTCTCAACGGGGGGGACCGATCCCCCTGGAACGCCGCTCGCTCCTCCCGGAAAACAATCCGACCGCCGGCGGGAGGACGTCCGCCGACGGTCGTGCCGTCGAAAGAACAAGTCGGGGCAGGGGCCCTTACGGCTCCTGCGGCTCGGGGACGGTTCGTTCCGCACCGCCGGCGGGGACGGCAGCCGGAACCTCCCGGGCGCTGAGCGGCGACTCGCAGGAGAGCGGCGTCGCCTGCGCCGTCCGCCGCTCCAAAATCTCCCGCGCCATCGCCCGCACCTCCTCCGCGTCGAGACGGCGGAGGTTGGAGAGCTGGACCAGAGGTTCCATCACGCGGCAGACCCGGGCCACCGTCTCCTGCAACAGCGCCACCTGAGCCAGGTCGGTCCGCAAGCCCGACAGCAACCCGAGTTGCCGTGTCAACTCGTCTTGAAGATCGCACAAGAGTTCCAGGTTTTCCGCGGCCGCGGCAATCTGGGGCGTTGCGCGGGTGAGTTCGGTCTGGGTGGCGATCAGCGTGCGGAGGTTGTGTTCGGCCGCGGGGAATTGCAGGGCGTCGCTCACCAGCAGGTCATGAATCGCCAATAGTTCCGCAGAGTTGTCGGCCGCGGCTGCCAGCGTCTGGGGAGAGACCCCCGCCAGTCCTGCCGCCAGGTCCGCCAACTGCGTCGCCTGGGTCTGTGCCTGCGGCAGGAGAGTGGACGTGGCAGCCAGCGCTTGATGCAGGGCGGCGCCGGCTGCCACCGCCTGCTCGGCCTGAATCAGCCCGTCCGTTTGCCCGGCCAGTCGCGTCTTGAGGTCCGCGAGGCGCATGAGCGCCGCATCCGCCTGATCCAAACCGGCGAGTTGGGCCTCACTGCCGTCCACCAGGGCGGCGATCCGCTCCTCCAGGGCGTCCACGGCCGCCAGACTCGCGCGTGCGGCCTCGGCCGCCTGAGCTGTGCGCACCACCTGCTGCTGGAGCGCGTTGCAGCGGGCCAGAGCCGATTCCACGCCGCCGAGCTGCCGGAGCGTCTCCTGTCCGTCATTGGCCAGGGCAAGGGCCTGCGACTGCACGGCGGCGAGCGTCTCGAGGGCGGTCTGCACCTCAACCGCCCGAGCTCCCGCGCGGACCAGTTGTTCCTGAATCTCGGCCATGCGCGCCAATTCCTGCTGAGCCGCGGCCGTGCGCCGTCCTTCCTCCAGCACCGCCATCCGCAGCTCGCGGAGTTGCGCCAGCGCCGTGCGGGCGGAGTCGAGGGTCTCCTCCTGAGCCGCGAGGATGGCCAGCAGATCGGCGCCACGTTGGGCGGCATCACGGTGAGCCGCCACGCGGTCGATCTGTCCCGCGAGGGCGCCCAACTCGGATTGCAGCGCTGCTATCTGGCGGAGCAGGGGTTGCGTCACCAGCAACGAGATCACTCCCCACCCGACGACGAACGCCGCCACGATGGTCAGAACCTTCTGGTGCGACGCCAGCCAGGCGCGCATCCGCTGCCAGCCGGACGCTCCGGCGGACCGATGATCTGTTCCTGCCTGTAACACGAGGGTGCCTCCCGAGCGTGGGTCCAAGATGGGGCGGCGGGCCGCTCCGCCAGCCGTGAGTTCAACAGCCGGTCCACGGTTCGACCAGGGCCGGGACGCGGAGGGAGTCCCGCCGGGTCGTTGCCGCGGCCGTGTCTTCCGCACAGCCGTCAGCGGCCGCCACGGTTTCCTACACGATCTGTTATCGCCAACTTGACAGGCGAAAATTGCCGAGACTCGGCCGGGAGGAGGTGCCGCCACCCAAGCTGGAGGCGGGGATGCGCTGCGCTCGTTGAAGTCCGCACAATCGGACCCGCGGTTCGACCCGACGTGCCGGGGTCAGAACCGAAGAGGAGTCGGGCGAGTCCTGGGGAGGACCGCGGCTGCTGGGGGGGGGCGATGGTCAAGGCGGGAGATGAGCCGGTGAGGGGGAGTCCGTCGAGGAAAAGTGTTCGTGTGTTCATATACCCATGAGCACATTTTGTCCAGTTTCCGCTGGCGAAAGTACTTGAGGGACAATATCGCGATCGGAATTTCGCTGGTGTTCTGGCGCGACCCGTCCCTGTCGCGCCCCAGGCGGTGAGTCGTGTCCACTTTTTCTATTCCTGATTCAGGAGGCGCACATGTCGTCTGCGCGTCGTAAGCGAGATTTCACATTGATCGAGCTGCTGGTGGTGATCACGATCATCGCGATTCTGGTGGCGGTGTTGTTGCCGGCAGTGCAGCAGGTGCGGGAAGCGGCCCGCAAGACGCAATGCTCGGACCATCTCCATAACATCGTGATCGCGCTGCACAGCTACGAAGGGGCGCACAGGAGGCTGCCGCCGGGATCCGTCAATCCGATCGGCGGTGCAGGCAATGAGGCCTCCACCCATGTGCTGATCCTCCCCTTTTTGGAGGGGAGCAATCAGTACAATCTGTTCGACATGAATCAGAACCTCAACACCGCCGCGGTCAATGCTGCCGCGCGGACGCAAGTCCTGGATGTCTACAACTGTCCCTCGGACCCCGGAGCGGAGACCAAGTTGAATAACTGGGGGACCGCCAGCTACATGCAGAGTCTGGGCGCCAACGCCTGGTATGGTGCGAACGATCCCACGGCGCCGGCCAACCAGAAGCAGTTTGCCGGCCCGTTCGGACGGCGGTTTGGGGCCCCTTTCCGGTTCGTCACGGACGGCGTGAGCAACACTGCCTTCTTCGGAGAGATTCGTCATGGGCCGGGGAACTCCACGGCCACCACACCCAACATGCTCAACACCGATCGTGACTGGTATCGGACCGCATACAACATCCCCTTTGGCACGTACGACGCGGGGGCCGGGGGCGTCGCCAACTCCCCCTCCAATCTCAATTATCCGTCTGCCTGCGACACCTCCAACGTTCCGGTCTGGCGGTATCGGGGCAAGCAGTACTACCGAGGAGTCGTCGTCGCCACGTACTACTCGCACACGCTCGTCCCTAATGATCGTCGACATGACTGTATCCGGGGGACGGGACTGGATGCGGGGCATCTGGCCGCCCGGAGCTACCACCCCGGTGGAGCGCACGTCGCGATGGGCGACGGCAAGGTGCAGTTTGCCGGTGAAAACGTCGATCAGAACGTCTGGAAGGCGGTCGGCAGCATGGGCGGCGGTGAGACCAACCACCGCTTCTGACGGTAGTGGCTGAACCGCACTCCCGCGTTCGTCCGAAGAGGGCGAGTAGCGCGAGTGTGCTTTCCGACCGACGGCTGGCGTGCCCGGCCGGGGCGCTGGTGGATCAGGGCCACAGGTGTTCATGACGCGGTACTGCCCAGAATCCTCTCTTCTCCAAGGAAACCTCATGCGCGCGAGTTGTCGTCTCGTGGGGCTGCTGGCAGCGGCCTTCAGTGGCGGGTGCGGAAGTTCCGGGGCGCCCGTTGAGAAGGCAGTCCCGGTCTCGGGCTTACTGACCTACCAAGGTCAACCCCTGGGTGGATATCGAGTCACCCTCGTGCCGGAAGATGGGCGTCGGGCGGCAAGCGGTGTGACCGATGAGTCAGGGAAGTTCGTGCTCAGCACCAATACGGCCGGAGACGGAGCGCCACCGGGTCGCTGCAAGGTCAGCGTCGCCTGGGAAGGCCCGCCTCAGCAGGACGCGGGTGGGTTCGATCAACCAGTGGAAGACCCCCGGTTGTTGCCCAAGCAGCCGGTTCCCCTCCCTGCCAAATACGCCAATCCGGAAGAATCAGGAGTCGTGGTGGAAATCCCCTCCTCCGGGATCGAGGACCTGAAGATCGAATTCCAGTAAGACGCGTTCGCCGGCGGGCTTGCCCGCCGTGTGTCGTCTCGGAACGGCCGGGGGGGCTGACGCCCCCCGATTGCCGACGACGCGGACCGGCGAGTGGCGTCGGCCAGGCCTCTCCCTGATGGCATCCGCTGTGTCGCCCCCGCAACAATGGGTCAGCCAGCAGCCTGATCGACATCACGACCTCGCATGGATTGACGAACTCTCCCCATCGCTCCAGAGTGGGGGGGTGAGCTTTCCCGATCGGACGGCCCGGCCGCATCCTCGCCACAACCAGTCGGATTGACGTCGGGACCATGGACGTGACTGGACGCATGGGTTCCAGATGCCGCAGATTCCCGCCAGCACTCCCGCCGACCCGGCCGACGTCTTCCGCCGCGCGTGGGGGCTGTACGAGAAGTTCATCGCCCACAACTGGATGCGGCACCGGGAGGTGTATCAGGCGGTGCGCCGGATCGCCGCGGGCTACGTCGGGTCGCTCTCCGTGGCCGACTTCGGCTGCGGTGACGGCTGCTGCACGCTCCGCGCCCTGACGGACCTTCCCCTGACGAGATACATCGGCGTAGATCGCCTCCGGTCTCTGCTGGACGAGATTCCGGCCCACCTCCCGCCGGGCGTCGCGGCGGAGTTGATCGCAGGGGATCTCGCCACGGTCGTGGCCGATCCTCCGGAGCAGCCGGTCGATCTGCTGCTGGCGGCGTACTCGCTGCATCATCTCCCCACGGAGGAGAAGGGGGCGTTCCTCCGGAGCGCTCGCCGCTGGGTCTCTCCCGGGGGACGGTTCGTCATGGTCGATTTGCTCCGGGGGTACGGTGAGAATCGCCGCCGCTACCTGGACCGCTTTCACCGCCATGTCGCCCGTGTCTTTCGGAGCCTGACACCGGTGGAGCAGGAGACGGTCCACGAGCACATGGAAGCGTGCGATGTTCCGGAATCGCTCGCCACCATGCAGGACCTGTGCACGTCGGCGGGGTGGATGTCGCCGCGGCTGGTGTACCGGGACCGGGAGGAGTTCTTCGCCGTGCTGACGAGCCGGCCCCGCAGCGAAACGGGCCGGGCAAACTCACTCCCGTAGTTCATCGACCGGAGGCGGCCGGGAGGGCAGGTCTCGGGGGGCGTGTACCGTCCAGCGCGGCCCCGACCGCCTCGGCGAGCGATCCCGCGGCGCGAGTGCGTCCGACCGTTCTCGGCCGGGCCGCCAGAATGCTCTCCCAGCGTTCACGACGTTCCGCGGCGTGGACCAGCCGGGCCAGCTCCCAGGCGGTGACGTAGTGGTAGCGCGTGCCGGGTCGGCGGGCCGCCCAGGCGGCCAGTTCGCTGTGGAACCGCTGCATCTCCGGACCGAGCAGCGTGTCGACGTTCGCCGGCTTGCAGCCGTGGGTATGCAGCTTGATGAAGACCCAATGGGGTTGTCCGAGGACATGCACCCCCGCGCGGAGCCAGAGCTGGAGCCGCCGGAGGGAGGCGGCGCGGCCCCCGGTCAGGTCGGCATTCTCGATCCGCGGCAGCAGGCCGAACTTGGCGCGGCCCCAGTCGAGCATCAGCGGTCCCTGAATCAGCAGCAGGTGGTCCTCCGGCGGGGCCTGACCGACCCGCGCCGGAATGCCGACCTCGTGCGACCGGCGGCGGCCAGGAATGTCCCGCGCATAGTAAATCGAATTGAGGATCGGCGGCTGCGTCGGACTGGGGGCGGAGGGATAGGTGAAGTCCGCGTAGCAGCCGGTCTCCTTCAAGATCGTCAATTCTTGATCGACCCCGCAGCAGTCGCCGTCGGGCAACGCGTTGCACAGCGCCCAGTTGCCGTGGATGAAACCGTACACCACCTCGCCCGTCTGCGGATCACGGCGGAGCAGACCATGACGGTGAAACAGCGTGTCTCGAAAACTTTCGAGCTTCTCACGGAGCCGTTCGGCGTTGTCGTTGTAGTGGTGCAGGTGGACATCCACGTCGCCGTAGCCGAGATCGATCAGCCGTTTGAGCTCGTCCAGGTACTCGGGGCGGTACTCATCCTGCGGGAAGAAAAAGGTGTGCTGCGGTGGCCGGCCGTCGTGGTCCCGGAACTCGCCGAACAGCCGCGGATAGTCGCGGACCCAGCGGCGGACCCGTTCCAGCGCCGGGCCGCGCAGCGTCCCATAGCACTCCGGTTCAAAGTGGTCGCAAATCGCAATGAACAGGTCCAGCGGTTCATCGGGGCGCGGCTTCTCCCGCGGGTGCGGCGGAGAAATGTACGCCGGTAACCACCGCTGCATGTGGCGGCGGCGGATCAGAAAGACCGCTCCCCCCAGCCCGGCGAAGGCCAGACACACGACTCCGGCGATGATCCAGACCAGCAGGGGCATGGGAGGAGGGCATCAGGAAGAGAGGGGGAGCAGTTGGGGAGCGCGAGTGGCTGCAGCGCCTTGACGGAATGAGCATTCGTCCCGGAGGGCATCGGCGGAGACGAGTTGCTCCAGCAGCGAAGCCAGTTCGCCGGCCTGGGTGCGGCGTTCGAATCGCGCGACGTCCCAGACGGCATCGTCCCACCGGAGGCCGCAGCGATGCCGCTCCAGCACTAGCGCCAGTTGCTCGGCGATGCGACCGGGATCGCCGGGAGGGACGAGCACCGTTCCCGGCAGGCTGCGGACGACGTCCCACAGATCCCCGGGGGGCGCAATCACGAACATCGGCCGCCGCGACGCCATGTACTCGAACGTCTTGGCGTTGATGATCCGATGCGTGTCGGGTCGATCGGCGTTGAGCAGCAGCAGACCGTCGGCGGACCGCATCAGCCGGCATGCTTCGGTGTGCGAGACGAACGGCAACCGCACGACGGAGCAGGGGAGCTCCCGGAGCCGGTCGAGTTGCTGTTCCTGTGGTGCGGTGCGGCGCCCGGCGAGCACCAGCTCCAGCTCCGCCAGAAGCTGCGGGGCCGAGGAGTGCAGCCGCAACAGCGCCTCCACAAGCGGGTCGATGGGGTTGAGCGCCCAGAGGGTCCCCAAAAACGCCAGGCGGTAGCGGCGAGGAGGGGGAGGGGGCAGCGCCGCGGCCTCTTTTCCGGTGGTGAAATCGGGTGGATCGAAGCCGTTGTAGATGCACGCCGTCCGGGCGGTGCTCCCCGCGGCGGCGGCCACCCGCCCCAACTCCGCGGCGGACGACGGCGTCGTCGCCAGCAGCACCCGCGCCGCCCGCACGGCCCGGGATTGAAGCCATTGCTGCACATGGCGGCTGACGAAGCCGGGCTGCTTGTTCTCCCAGTAGGCGTTGCTGATCCCCCACTCGTCGCGATAGTCGAGCACCAGCGGGGTTCCGCTCTCCCGGGCCAACGTGGCACCCAGCAGCAGTGATGAGAACGGCGGACCCGTGGCGATGATGGCGTCGTGATGCGTCTCCCGCAGAATGCGCCGCCCCATCCGCAGCGCCGCCGGACGCCAGAGAATCTGCGGGTCCGGCTGGAGCAGGCTGTTTCCCAGGCGGCGGCAGACCCCTTTCCACCACTGCCGCAGGCCGCGCGGGTTTGGTCCCGCGCTGCTGGCCGACACGGCCTGCTTGACCGCATAACCCGGTTCGAGCGTTCGCGCCCGGTAGACCACGGTCGCCGCCGGGATGTCGCGCAGCAGACTCTCATCCTGCAGCGGAGCAGACGGATTCGCCACCGTGAGGACCGAGCAATCCCAACCGAAGTCCGGCAAGTATTTGACGAACTTCGTCACCCGCTGCACTCCCACCCCTCCCGTGGGGGGAAACAGGTACGAGATGAACAGCACCCGCCGCCGAACTGTTGAGTTCATGCCTGCTCCTCCCCTTGGGACGTCCCCCGGTACGCCCCTCGACCGGCTCCCGCCCGCAGGCGGTGATTCAGGGCCTCCATGATGTCGAAAGACTCCTCATTCTCCCCTGGGGCGTCGGGAATACTGCCGGCAGAGGGAACAGCGCCTGCCAGTGCCGACTCTTCCTCCTCCCCCCCGGGATGGGAAGCGCGCAGGAAACCTGGCCACTCGTCTCGCGGCGGGGGGGAGTCGTCCTTCGATTTCAGCGCCGTCGGCGTCGCCTGCCAGCGATCGCCAACGTTTGTCGGGGTGGCGGCGATGGGGGGGCACTCCCGGCGAGACAACGTCAATGCCGTGCACAGTGCGGCCACCTCGCGAGCCGTGTCGCTCCACGTGCGCGGCTGATGCAGCGACGCTCCCAGCCGGAATCGCTCCTGTCGAATCTCGAGCATCGCCCGGGCAAATGCGGCGGGATCGTCCGGCGGGACCAGCAGGGAACTGGCGGGGTCGGCAATCTCCCGGATGCTGCCGACGTCCGTCGCCACGAACGGCGTCCCACAGGCCAGCGATTCCCGCAGCACGTTGGGCAGCCCTTCAGAGCGGCTGCACAACAGCGTGGCATCGACGGAGGAGTACCAATCCGCAAGCTGCTCCTGCCCCACTGGGCCGACAAAATCGACCGCGGGGTGGACACGCAGTTCGCGGGCCAGCTTCTCAAGTGCGGTGCGGCGCGGACCGTCTCCCAGCAAGTACACCTTCAGCCGCTCCCCCTGACGCTTCAATGCGGCGACCGCCTCCAGCAGCAGCTCCAGCCGTTTGACCTCGACCATCCGGCCGACCCACAGGTAGGTGGGGATGGTGGCCGGGATGCGCAGTCGCCGGCGGGCCGTGTGGCGATCGCGCGGCTGGAACAAGGTCGTGTCGATCCCCTGGTAGATGGTGTGCACACGGGACGGGCAGGCCCCCAGTTGCAAACACGCCTCGCGCAGTCCCTCGCTGACGGTGATGATGGCGTCGCTTTCGCAGAGGACGCGCACCACTTCGCGGCGGCGCAGCGGGTGGCGGTGCGGCAGAAACAGCACGTCCGAACCTCCCACGATGCACACGGACGGAACGCCCAGTTCGCGGGCGGCTTCCAGAGCGGCGGCTCCTTCAGGATGCAGCCAGTAGCTGAGGATCACGTCGGGCGGAAACTCCCGGGCCAGCCTCCGCAGCGGACCACGGGTGGCCCGGAACATCGCGCGGCCGGAGCGATGCTGCCAGAGTTTGGGCAGATACCAGTAGGTGGGGTACTGGGCGGTCACCATCGGACCTGCCACCGCTGCGGGGAGAGCGACCTGTCCCTGGCGACGCAGCCAGCGGCCCAGCCTCGTCGGCCACGGGCGCGGTGCCAACACGCGCACCGGGTGTCGTTCCGCCAGCGCTCGGCAGAGCGCAAGGTTGAACGTGCCGTGCACCGGGGCGCGGTCGTCGGGAAAGACCTGACTCAGAAACACGATGTTCATCGCGAGGGGGCTGACTGCTGCGCGCGGCGCGTCCTCCGGCGGCGTCGGTGGAAGCGAATGGGGAGCATGTCAGGGGACGGTCCCGGGAGAACTCGCCCTGCACACTCGTCGTCCTCCGTTCGTCAGCCGGCGACTCCCTGCTGGTTCAAGACCGGGGCCAACTCCGAATACAACGCCTCGTACTGCCGAATCATCCCGCGAACCTCAAAGTGCGTCTCGACGCGGCGGCGTCCCTGGATGCCCATCTCCCGCCAGCGATGTTGATCGCGGCACATCTGCACCAGGCCCGCGGCAACGGCGTCGGGGTTGAGCGGCTCCACGAGTCGTCCCGTCCGACCGTCCACCACGATTTCCGCATTCCCACCGACGCTGGTAGCCAGCACCGGCAGCCCCACCGCCATCGCCTCCAGCAGCGTCAGCGAAATCCCCTCCGTCTTTGACGACGAGACAAAGAATCCCGCCGTGCTCAGCAAATCGGGAACGTCTTGCCGTTCTCCGAGGAACTCGACGTGACGCTCCAGACGCAGTTCGCGGGTGAGTGCTTCCAGCCGCGGCCGCTCCGGACCGTCCCCCACAATCCGCAACCGGAGTTCCGGCGCCTCGCGGATGGCCGCCGCCAGCCCGCGCAGCAGGGTGGGAAAATCCTTCACCGGCGAGAGCCGCGCCACCGCAATCGCTGTCGGTACCGCCGCCGGCCCGTGGTACCGGAACCGCTCCAGGTCGATGCCGTTCCAGATGCAGGAGATTTTTCCGGCGGAGCGGGGGTCCTGGCGGCGGCAGAGCCGCGCCGCATCCTCCGAGACTCCCACGATCCTTCGCGTCCACCGATTGGCCAGGCGGAACTGGGTCCGGTGCCTCCAGGTGTCTCCGCAGCCGCGTCCGTGTTGGGTGTTGATGACGACCGGGACTCCGGCCAGCCGCGCCGCCAGCGCACCGTAGAAGTGAGCGTAGGTATTATGGGTGTGCACGATGTCGATCCGCTCCTCGCGCAGCAAACGCACCAGCCGCCGCAGCAGCGTGAGCTTGCCGACGGCCCCGTAGCCGAGCGAATCGACCTCCAACCCCAATTGGGTGAGTTCTTCGGCGGGGGTGCCGAGGAGATCAAGCGCCACGAAGCGGACGGAATAGCGATGGTCGTCATGGTGCCGACCGAACTCCACCAGCAGCCGTTCCAGGCCGCCGGTCTGCAACGTCATGCTGACGTGGCAGACGCGCCGCCGCTGGGCCGGATCGCCGTTGCCGGCGTTCCTCCACAGCTTTTGTCGCTGGGCGTCGTCGGTCGTGAGGAGTGCAGGGATCATGAGTCCGCGCTGTTGCGGGAAGCTTGTCATTCGGCGTCGTTCGGGGTGGTGGGGGAAACCCCTCCACCGCGGAAGTTGGTCCAGCGGCGCTTCAGATTGCGGGCCAGAGCGATTGTGCGGGATTGCAGGGTCGTGCGGGTCCAGGTCGCCCAGGCGAGCTGGTTGACGTTCGTCGACAGGTTCGCCTTGCACCGTGAATCGCCAACCAGGAAGTCATAGGCGTCGTACCCCCGGTGCAGCGCCGCCTCAATTCCCAGGGCGTTCGTGACCAGTCCCGGACTCGACTTTGCCTGAAAATCGGCGTACCCGGTGAGGTAGCCCAGCAGACGGCCGCCATCCACCAGATTCATCAGGCAGCCGACCGTCTCTCCCTGCTGCCGCACCCGGAACAGGACCACCGGCCGGCGGTCGCCGGGCTGCTGAAACGCCGCCGTGACCAGCGTCTGTTGAAATGTCCGGAATCGCTCGCTGTGAAACGCTCCGGGGTGTCCGGCCGACTGCCACCGCGCCTGGTGCAGCTCGGCGAGTTCCTCCAGGATGTCGAGAGCCTGCTCCGGAGTTTCCGCCCACTCGCAATCGACCTCGCCGTACTTGCGCAGCAGCCGCCTGAGGTTCTGCCGCGTACTGCGTCCCAGCAGTTCCCTCCAGTTTCCCCCCCGCTGACGGGCAGCGCGAAGATCGAAGTAAGGGGAATCGCGATAACGGACTTCAAATCCGCGGAGGTCTTGCAGAATGCCGTGCAGCCGCTCGGGCAAAAAGCCGTCCAGGCAGAACGTTCCCCACGACTTGTCGCGCAACACGTAAGAGAGGAGCTGCTCCTGAAAAGCCGACTTGTATGCGGGGAGGGCCAACAGGTCGTTGTACTCCACGCAGGCTCCTTCCCGCGGGTCCTCGCCCGCCGTGCCGACGTGCCTCGTCCGCAAGCGGAACGGTCCCACCCGCCGTCCCACCCCCCGCGTCAGCAGAGCGATGCCGACCGGCCCTCCGCCGGAGCGGACCACCAGGAACTCGTGAGGGACAACGTCGCCGTACGCCTCCAGCCAGGCTGCGGTCCACAGGGGCGACGCCGTCACCGGCACGTGAGTCGCCGCGGGGTCATCGCGAACGGCTGCCGCGACCTGCCGCCACAGTTCCATCGCCGCCGCGCGGTCCGCTGCGGGGAGCACCTCCCCATGCAGCGCCGCGGCGCCCGGAGACGGACCGACCGAAGCAACGGCAACGGAGGCAGCGTCCGGCCGCCTGTCAAGCGTGGTAGAAATCATTGCGCCCAGACCTCCCCGGTGAGCATGCCTCTTCGCTGTCGCCAACGCTGCGACCACCAATGTTCCGCGCCACGGACGGCCAGCAGCACGCTGCCCCCCAGCCCGGTGATGAGCAACAGATTGGGCCACGTCTCGGCCCACGGAACGAGCGCCATCCATTCGCAGTACCACCACAACGCCGCAAACGGCAGCAGTTGCGGACCGACCCCCTGCACCAGCAGGTCGCGCACCCGCAGGCCGAGCACGCGGCAGGTGTAGGGGACCAGCAGGCCCAGTTCACACACGAGGGCGGGGAGGAAGGTCCCCCACGCCACGCCGATCACCCCCCAGTGGCGGATCAGAATCAGCGACAGGACCAGGTTGGCCGTCGCTTGCACCACGTTGAACAGCGCCAGCGCCCGGACGCGCCCCAGACCCAGCAGCGTCATTTTGGGGACGCGCAGCGGCAGAGCGATGAGCTGCGCCCCCAACAGTACCAGCAGGATCGCCGGACTGTCGGTCTCCTCCGGCCCCAGCCAGGTGCGGATCAGCCGGTCCCCGAAATAGGCCGCCCCGATCATCACCCCCCCCAGCAGCAGCAGCGAGACGCCGAAACCACGCAGCACCAGGCGACGCAGTTCCGCCGGCTGCCGACGCGTTTGCAGCTCGGCCGACTTGGGGAGCATCACTTCGGCCACGTGCTCCAAAGGCGTCTGCACCATCTGGCACAGCCGCAGGGCGATGTAGTACGGCACCGTCGCCGCCGTCCCCAGCACGCAGCCGATCACCACCGTGTCCGTCAGTCCGATCAGAAAGTCCGAGAGCAGCACCACCGCATTGAAGGCGGTGAAGGAGAAACATTCGCGCAACGCCCCCACAGACGCCAGCCGCGGCGAGACGCGCAGGGCCGGAACAAGCCAGCGGGCGGCGACGAAATAGGTCAGATTCTCGGCCGCCGTCACGGCCAGCGAGGCGACTGCCAGGGACAGGATCGACGGCCGCCAGTGCAACCCCGCCACAAACAGCCCCAGCCGCAGCAGTGTGCACACGATTTGCACCGAGCGGTAGACGTCGAACCGCTGGATGCCGATGAGCACTCCACCGAACACGCTCCCCCACAGACCGACCGCGGCGTTCCCGCCCAGCAGCACGATCACCACCCGCACTTCACGGAGGGATTGGCCTTCCCAATCGCTCAACAGCGGCGCTGCCGCCGCCACTCCGCCCGCTGCTGCAATCGCGAACAGCCCGTTGATGCCATAGATCACAAAGATGCTGCTCAGGACGCGGTTGAGGCCCGGCCAGTCCCTCAGCGCATGATGACGGGCGGTATACCGGCTCACCGCGGCGCCGAAACCGAAATACAACAGCGTCGCATAACCGACGATCGAGTTGACGAAGATCCACGCTCCGTAGCCCGCATCACCCAGTGTGTCTTTGATGAAGCGGACCAGAAACAATCCGACCATGAGCGTCACCGCGTGGGACGCCCAACTCGTCAGGATGTTCCGCCGCAGGGTCATCGGCCGGACCTCCTCTCAGCCCGCGCACTCACGCGGTCTGTGCACCGTCGGCGGCGGGCGGAGGGTCGCGGCACGGCAGGAGGACTGAAATGCGGCATGTCAGGCTCCAAACCGGGCAAAGAGCTTCACAAACACAAAACTCGCCGCCAGCAGGCCCGCGCTGCACAGGGCCAGTCGCTGCGTCGTCAGCCAATTGAGGGGGACCACTGGCCGCGGGGACGGGCGATAAACGCCCGCCTGATGGACATACGACGCCACCAGCCCCACCACCATGTAGGTCGAGGGGGAATAACACAGCGACAACGAGAGCATCCCCACACCCCAGGCCGCCAGAATGGCTGAAATGAACGGCAGCATCCGACGCAGTTCCGGGTGCACCACAGGGGTCACATCCCTCCGCAACCGGTACAACCCCCACGCCGGAAAGAAGAAGCACCCCAGAAACGCCGTTCCGCCGAGCAACCCCAGCTCCACGAACGCATGGATGTACGAGTTGTGCGCCACCAGCCCGGTCAGTTCCACGATCTGTCCCTGCCCGATCCCGAACAGGAACCCGACGGACTTCAGCGCCACCAGCCCGTCGCTCCAGAGCTGGATGCGCTCCTGACCCGAACCGCTGGAGATGTCCAGGTCGCCGGCGCGGCCCAGGGCGATCGGCGCGGCCAGCAGCCCCAGCACTCCCAGCACGATGGCCACCGTTCCCCCGTAGCGCACCGCCAGCCAGACCGTCCCCGCCGCCGCGATCGCCAGCAACCCTCCGCGGGACTGCGTCTGCACGTAGCCGTAGGCGAGGATCACCAAGGGAATCCACCACAACCACCGCACTGCTCCCAGCGAGCGGTCGCTGAGGAAGTAGAACGCCATCACCCCGGCAATGGTGATGAGCAGCGCGACGTCATTGGGATCGCTGAAGATTCCCAGGCCCCGCATGCGGTAACGGACCGTCAGGTCCCCCACTTCGTCGGAACCGTGAATCTCCACGGCATGAAACAGCACCCGCTGGTCGTAGGGGACAAGCCGGTCTTCCGCCAGTTGCGCCAGGACCTCATCGACGTTGGACCACCGCTGCCGGAACCGCGAAAAGTCGACGATGCACACCCCCACCAGGACCGTTGCACACACCGCGATCACCAGCATCAACCGCCTGAGACGCGCCGGCGAATGGATCACCGACGTCAGCATCAGGTAATAGACGGCGAACTTCAGCATCTGGACGGCCCCCTGCCAGGCCGCCGAGACGTACATCGTGGTCGTCAGCAGCGACAGGGGGACCGCGGCGATGAGGGTCAGCACGCAGACGTGAACCGGTTGGCGGATCAACATCCCCCGGTTGAGTTGGGCACTCAGGCCGGAGAGATTGGCCAGTGCCGCGGCTGCGATCAGCGGAAAGTAGACCTGGACGTTCCCCAGGGCGGGGACGAGCTCCGCCGGTCGCACAAAAAGTGCCACGTTGGCCAGTAGAAACAGCAGATAGGCCACGGCTGCGCCCGGAATCGGGAATGGTCTGGGGGCGAACGACGGCGCGCACGATGAGCACGGCGTCTGGGACAATATGCCGTCAGCACATTCTGGAACGGCCGGGAAAGAAGGGAGGTGTGGCCGGTTGGCGTCGAGCAGGGAGACTGCGCGGCGGCATCATCGCTACGTCATGCATATTCGGCAGCCTGTGTTCACTTTTCCGGGCCGGCTCCTGTGGAACGGCCCCCGGAGCCCCCGTCCCCCCCGGCCCGGAAATGTGCTGCAGGGGGGCGAAATCTCCCAATCCCCCGCCGGATCGGCGGTCGATACCTGTTGAGGATTCGGAACCCGCGGGGCGGGCGGCGCTCCCGGCGGACCCCCCGGCCGATGGAGTTCAGCTCGTCCCGGATCAGGCAGTCCTGGCATGGAACGCGGCGTCAACGTACTCGCATTGGTCAAGGACGGCGAGCGGTTCGTCTTTCTCTACGACGACGAGAGCTACGCCCAGCTCCTGCAGACGTTGGGGCGCTATGCCGCCGATCCCGAACTGAGCTTCACCTGGTACGACGCCGCCGTCCTCAGCCAGAAGGTCCGCCGCCTCCAGCGGGAACTGGAACAGGAGCGGCGTTCGACGTTCCGTGAGAGCGCCTAGTTCACGGACACTGTTCCGAGGGGCAGGGAGGACTCCGAGGGGCAGGGAGGACCGGGACGCCGCGCGGTTCCCGTCGGCATTGCATCCGCCAGGGAGGGGAACAACCTTCAACCGGCGAGCTGTTCGATGCAAACGGACGTTCAGGCCTTCCTGCGGCACCTGCGGATGGAGCGGAACGCCTCGGAGCTGACGCTCAAGTCGTACAACGACGACTTTGAGAGCTTCTTTGAGTATCTCCGTGACCGGCTCGGCCGGATTCCCGACACGACCGAGCTGACGATCAACATTTTGCGGGGCTACGTCACGTACCTGCACGAATGCGATTACGCCCGCAGCACCATCGCCCGTCGGCTGGCCTGCCTGCGGAGCTTTTTCAAGTTCACCACACGGGAGGGGATTACCGCCAGCAATCCGGCCAAGGCGCTGCGGACCCCGCGGACCGGCCGTAAGCTCCCCCACTTTCTGACCACCGAGCAGGTCGCCGCCTTGTTGGAAGCCCCTCCCGCCAACGACGCTATGGGCCTGCGGGATCGGGCGATCCTGGAGACGATCTACTCCGCCGGCCTTCGCGTGGCGGAACTGGTCTCGCTCAACGTCTCCGACTGGGACCGCGGAGCGAACATCCTCCGCGTCCTCGGCAAGGGGAAAAAGGAACGGATCGCCCCCGTCGGGTCGTATGCGGCCCGTGCCCTCGAACGCTGGCTCGAGGTCCGCGTCGCCGACCGTGACGCCCCTCCCGAGGAACGCGACGCCATGTTCCTCAATCGCTTCGGCCGGCGGCTCACCACGCGGAGCATCGGCCGAATGCTCGAGAAATACCTGCTGGTCACCGGTCTCGATCAGCTCACCTCCCCACATACGCTCCGGCACAGCTTTGCCACCCACCTCCTCGACGGCGGGGCCGACCTCCGCAGCGTGCAGGAACTCCTCGGCCACAAGAGCCTGACCACGACGCAAATCTACACCCACGTCAGCACCCGCCGCCTGCGCGAGACCTACGAGCACGCCCACCCCCACGCCAACAAGCTGGCCAAGTGACCTCCCGCGGCATGGCCCCGGCCGGCGACACACTCCCGCGGAGGGCTCCCGCTCGTCTCAGCGTCCGCGCGCTGGTGTCGTGTCCGGGGACGGAGCTACCTGGCTGGCATCGGGAGGCAGCCTCAAAACGTCGCCGGGCTGGAGGCGGTCGGGACTGGGGAGGATGTCCTGATTCATCTGGGCTATCTGTTCCCATCGCGACGCCCGTCCCAGATGCCGCTGGGCAATGCTCGTCAGCGTGTCCCCCTTTCCCACCCGGTACATCGGCTGACCATCCGGGGAGATGAAGAAGCGGCCGGACTCTTCCCCGGTCGGGGGGGCACCCGCAGCAGTCGTCAGTGGTGGGACGGCCGTTCCCTGAACCAGCGCCGGATACTGCGATTCCAGCAGTTCCACCGGAGGAATATGAAGCTGAGTCCCCGGCAGAAGCCGTTCCGGCTCCGGCAATCGCGCGCGATTGTATTCCAGCAGTGCGGCATGATACCGCCCCGACCCATACTGGATGCGGGCGATGGTCCAATAACTGTCCCCGGGGCGGACCGTGTAGAACCGTTCCAGCGTCGGGCGATCATCCCAGGGAATGTTGCCACCGGCGGGAGTCCGGACACCCCCATCCGAGTTGGCGGCTCCCAGACTCGTCGTTCCTTCCCGTCGAGCGGAACTTTCCGTGAACGGAGGCGGGTCGAAGGTCCCCCTCGGCACGGTGTGCGGAGGGCCCTGCGGGAAGGGGTCCGGTGCGGCAACCGGGCGGGGAGTGGTGGCAATCTCCTCAAGGAGCCGGTCGCGCGGGGGCGCCGTGGCGGAGTCGAGGGGGTGAGGTTCCGCAGTCAGTTGTGGCTGCTCCAGCAGCGACGGAGCCGGTACGGGCGATCCGCGGGGAGTCACCTCGGGGAACGGATCCACGACAGGTTCCGGAGAGAACCGCGAAGGACTCTGAGAAGAGGATTCCTGAGGCGGTGCGGCGACGGTTTCCGCCGGGACCCCGCTCGTGGCCGCCGGCGGAGTCGCCGGAGAGAACAATCGAAACGGATCGCCGTCGGGCGTGGTCCCCTCCACCGGATGCGGCTGCGGATCAGTGGACATGCGGGGAGGGGCAGACTCCGCAGAGAAGGGGGACGACTCGCCCCCCTGCACGGGAGGAGCAGCCGGGGTGGGAAACGCCGGTGCCGCCTCTGTCGGCGGAACCGATGGTCGCTCGGCCGGCTCGAACGGTGCCGGTTCGAACCTCGGCTCAAACGGTTCTTCCCGCTGGGGAGGAGGGAGGGGAGGGGATTCAGCAGCGCTCCCCGCAGGCTCCCGTGGTGGCGTCCCGGCGGCTACGGACTCGGCCTCCCCCGGCGTTGCAGGGGGAGTGGCCGACCCCTCTCCCGCGAGCAGTGGGACCGTTGAGGGAGTGACAGGACCCGGTGAGGCGGTTGCGGCCGGAACCGGAGAAGCGGTAATGGAAGGAACATGATCTGGGAAGGCCAGCGGTTCCTCGGAGAGGGGGCGAGGGTCCTCTGACGGGAAGACGACGCGGCTCCCCCCCGCCGTCGTCGGCGTTGGATCCGTCCCCGGAGTCTGCTCCGGAACGATCACCCCTCCCGGTGTCTCACCCTCCCTGCCGCCGAACAGGCCGAGTAGCCCCGTGTCGGTGGAGTCGCCCAGCGAGGCGGGTTCGGACTGGAGCGGCAGTTCCCTCGGCGGTTCGCCCCCCATCGGCAGTTTCTGCCGATCCGGACCGGTCAGAGATGCAGGCTCGCTCCGGGGAGTCGCCGGGACCCAGTTGAGGAGTGGAGGAGAACTCGCCGCGGCGGGCATCGTCGCACTCGTCTGAGCCACAGCGGAGGTTGCCGAGGAACCGAACGGAGGCTCGTTTCGTGCCGGCTGTGTCGGCGGAGCACCCAGATCGATCTCCTCTGCGACTTGGGACGCACGGGGCAGGGGGACGAACTTCTCAGGATCGTTCCCTTCCGCCGCGGCCGCTTGTTGCCGCAAGGCGTCGAACTTTCGATGGACGAGGTAGCCGAAGGCACCGCTCAGCGTGACGATCAGCAGCACGGCGAGTTTGACTTCGAGCCTGACGCCGGCACGCGCGGCGGGCGCGCCCCAGTCGGCGGCGGCTGCGGGACGGGAGTCGCCGGAATGTTCTTTCGTCGAGGAAGGCTGAGCAGCCCGGGGGGCGGCGGAAGGTTTGCCGGCCATGGCGTCAACTCCTGTCGGCAGCCGGGGTGCGGAGGGCGACCCGCAGCCGCGCCGAACGACTGCGGGGATTGACTCGCACCTCCGAGGGGGTGGGCAAGATGGGTCGCTTGGGGGTAGGCGTCCAGCCGTGCTCCGGCCGGAGGGCCTGTTTGACCATCCGGTCTTCCACGGAGTGGAAGCTGATGAGGGCAACCCGTCCGCCGGGCACGAGACACCGCGGCAGGACGTCGTCGAGGAATGTCCGAAGGTGCTCGAGTTCCTGGTTCACTGCGATGCGCAGGGCCTGGAACACCTGTGGAGCGGGGTTTTTTATGGATCCATGTGGGCCGCGGACCCCGAACTCGGAACGGACGACCGCGAGGAGATCGTCCGTCGTTTCAAAGGGCCGACGGCGGCGATGGCGGACCAGGGCGGACGCCAGCCGCTCGGCCTGAGGAACCTCACCCCAGGCGGCGAGCGCCTGCACCAGTTCGGCTTCCGGAACGGTGTTCAGCCACTCGCCGGCTGAGATGCCCGACGTTGGATCGAACCGCATGTCGAGCTTGCCGCCGGCCTCAAACCCGAAGCCGCGCGTCCGGTCGGCCAACTGATCGGACGAGAGTCCCAGATCGATCAGCACGCGGTCGGCGGCGGGGAGGTGCAGGGCGTCGAGCACGGAACGCAGGTCCCGGTAGGAGGCTTGTTGCAGGTGGACGTCCGGTCCGGCGACCGCCGCGCGGGCGTAACCCAGCATCAGCGGGTCCCGGTCGAGGCCGATCAATCGGCCCCCCGGACGAATCCGCGGGAGGATCTCCCGACTATGCCCCCCGGCGCCGACGGTCCCGTCGACCACGATCAGCCCGGGTCGCAGATCGAGATGGCTCAGCACCTCGCGCAGCAACACCGGAACATGCACCGCAGTCATCGACCGAAGGGGGACGGCAGGGGCAACGGGACGAAGGGACGACGTTCGCCAGAGGGCGGGATCAGGGGATGTGCACCCCGGCTTCTAAGCAATCGTGCGAGATGAGGGAAGAGGAATTCCCGGCTGTTTGGGGCTGTTCGCCGCCCCGGAGCCTGTTCGCCACCCGGGAGCGGCGGGGCTCTCCCGGGGAACGGGCAGTCCTCCTGGGGACCCGCTACGTCTTCCCCTTCCGGCGTGTGCGGGCGTCCAGATAGGCCCCCAGAGCGCGGTGATAGGGAGTGCTCGTCACAAGTTTCAGCAGGTCCACGCCGAGGTTGCCGCACATCGCTTCCAACTCGCGGCGGAACTGCCCGAACTGCTCCAGATACACCGACCGCAAGCGGTAGGGGTCGACCAGAATCCGGTGCGAACTCCGCTCCAGGCTGCGGAACTGCGTCGGCCGGCTGAAGGGGAACTCCTCCTCCTCCGGCGCCAGCACCTGGAACAGGATCACTTCGTGACGCTCATGGCGGAACTGCTGGAGTGCCTGCCGCAACGGCTCGATCCGATCGAAAAAGTCGCTGATGAGGATGATCAGGCTCCGCCGCTTGAGGGTCGGGATCAGCTGGGCGAAGACGTCGGCCAGACTCGTCTCGCGGCCCGGCTTCCAGCCTTGCAGTGCATCGGTGATCCGGCGAAACGTGAGAGGATTCGTCGAAGGTTCGATCCGCTCACGGACCGCCGTGTCGAAGGTCACCAGACCCACGGCGTCGCGCTGGGAGATCAGCAGGTATCCCAGCGCCGCCGCGAGATACCGGCCATAGTCGAACTTGGCGAGGGTGCTTTGCCCGTAGGCCATGCTGCCGGAGCCATCCACCAGCAGATAGGCCCGGAGGTTGGTCTCTTCCTCAAACTCCTTGATGTAGTAGCGGCCGGTTTTCCCGAAGGCTCGCCAGTCGATGTGCCGGATTTCATCGCCGGGGTAGTACTGACGATGCTCGACGAACTCGACGCTGGAACCTTTGAAGGGGCTTTTGTGCTGGCCGATCATGTACCCTTCGACCACCAGCCGCGCCACCACGTCGAGCTGCCCGAACCGCGCCAGTGCGGTGGGGTCTTCCAGGGGGGCGTCCACGACGCGGGAAGGGGCAGACATGGAGGGAAGCATCCTTGGGAGGGTGTGCGGCGGCGGTCGAGCCGCGCCGCGCTGATTGTCGCCGCTGACGAGACGCCCGGCAACTGCGCCACGCAGGGCCGCCAGAGGCCAGGGGGTGTTACCGCTGAAGGGTGGTCCAGTCATGGGCGCGTGCAATCTCGGGTCCAGCCGCGGAAGGGTGGTCCGGTCAGGGGCGCGTTGCAGTTCCACATCCTCCGCTCGCCTGCTCCTGGGGAGAGGGCTCCCACCCCGCCCCGCCGACGGCATCGGCGGCTGGCGGAGCCGAGGGACGGATCAGGGGTGCGGCGGGAGCGATTGCGTCGCGCGGGGGCGCGTCGGTCTTGACGGGACGGTCCGGGGGCTGACGCCCCCGGCTCGCCTCCCCCGGCCTCCGACGAGCTGGGGAATTTCGATCTGCCGCCAGCCTCCGCCGCCGACCGCGATCGTCGACCACGCCCAGCCGCAGATGACACACGGTGAGCAACGACCTCCCGGGATGGCAAGAGAGAAGGAAAGCTCGTGGAGCGGCCCCAACCACCCATCGACGGCTGCACCCGCAATCTCCTCCGAAACACCTTGGGCGTGACAATTCCCCGCGCTGGCGCGTACACTGGAATCCAAAGTCCGTCCCTTCCGGCGGTGAGAGCTGCGAGGGAGTCCGCCCGGTCGAGGGCCGAGCCATCGCCGGGTATGAGTCCCCCGGTATCTCGGCACTCTCCGTGGGAACCGGGAACATGTCGGTTCACTGCTCCCGGGAGGACGGTGCGGGCCGTGGACACTCCCCGTCAGGAGCCGCCATGCTCGACGCCCGGTTGCTGGATCGATTGTCCGGGGCTCTCTCCCGCCTTCGTCAAGTGCGGCTGCACCGGGGACTGGCGACGGGGTGGATTCTCGCAGCGCTCCTCAGCGGCGGACTCCTGTTGGCCGGTGCGGGACCGGCGGTGCTCGTCATCGCTCTGGGCGTGACGACGGCTCTGGCCTGCGGCTGGTGGCGCTCGCGCCCCGCCGAAGGAGACCTGCGTGAAGCGGCGCGACGCGTCGAGGCCCAATACCCTGATCTCGACAGTCGCCTGCTGGCCGCTGTCGACCAGCAGCCGCAGCTTGCCGGCGGCGTCTACGGCTATCTGCAGATGGTCGTGCTGGGGGACGTGTTGCAACATGCACGGCGGCAGGAGTGGCGGCGGGGCGTCCCCACGGCGGAGCTGTGGCGAGCGCGGCTGCGGCATCTGGCGGCCCTGGCCGTGTTTGGCCTCACCCTGACCGTGGGGTTGCGGCATCGTCCGGAAGTGCTGGCGGTCCTGGGAGTCGATGCAAGTCCCTCCCGGGCAGAAACCGCTCCGTCAGCCGGACCGCCGGTGATCGTCAAACCGGGCGACGTGGAGATCGAACGCGGCACCGGACTGCTCATCACCGCTCAGTTTGGGGGGGACCTGCCGAGCCGCGTTGACGTTGTGACGCGGGACGCCTCCGGAGTCGAGTCCCGTCTGCCGATGTCCAAGAGCCTGGACGATCCTCTGTTCGGAGTCCGGCTGGCGCAGGTCGCTGCCGACCTGTCATACCGGGTGGAGTTTGACGGCCGCGCCTCCGAGGAGTTTCAGGTCACGACCTTCGAGTATCCCCGCCTGGAACAGGCGGACGCGCGGATTCGTTATCCGTCGTACACGGGACTGGCGGACGAGGAGCGGCCGGACGTCCGCCGCGTCAGTGTGGTGGAAGGCTCGGAACTGACGCTGGTGCTGCACCTCAACAAACCGGTGGTCCGGGCGGTGCTGGAAGGACGCGACGGCACCGAATCCGTGACGCTCACTCCGCCTCCCGCCTCCCCCGCACGGCTGACCGCGGTGCTCTCCCCTCGCGAGGACCAGACCTACCGTCTGCGTTTGACGGATGAGGCCGGCCGGCAGGAGAAAGAGGCCGTGGAACTGGCCGTCGACGTGCTCCCCAACCGTCCGCCGGAGTTGAAATTTGCCTTCCCGGCGCGGGACGTGCGCGTCTCGCCTCTGGAAGAGGTCTCTCTGGAAGGGACGGCCTGGGACGACTTCGGTCTCAGGGAGCAGGGACTGGTGTTGCAGTTCCCGGATGGTCGTGAAGAGCAGCACAGGCTGGGGACCGCGGCCGCCGCGCGCACTCAGGTCTCCATGACGCATCAGGTGCTGTTGGAGCCGCTCGGCGTGCAGCCGGACGACCTGGTCTCCTTTTACTTCTACGCCGAGGACATCGGTCCGGACGGCCAGCCGCGGCGGGCGTTCAGCGACATGTTCTTCGCAGAAGTGCGGCCCTTTGAAGAGACGTACCGGCAGGCGCCCAACCAGTCTTCCGGAGGGCAGCAGCAGCAGCCAGGCCAGGGGGAAGGGGGGCCGAGCCAGCAGTTGTTGCAGCTTCAGCGACAGATCGTGACGGCCGCGTGGAACCTGATCCGCCGCGAGGGAACCGATCCCCCCGGCGAGAAGTTCCCTGAAGACATCCAGACGCTGGTGGAGTCTGAGCAACAGGCCCTCGAGCTGGCGGAAGAGTATGCCGGTGAGGTGGAGGACGTGCTTCTCCAGCAGCACGCTCAGGAGGCCATACGCCACATGCGGGGGGCTATGGAGCAGTTCCAGTCCGCGGCCGACGGCCGGACCGTCGCCCCGCTGAACGCCGCCCGCGCGGAGGCGCGTCAGGCGTATCAGGCCCTCCTGAAGTTACAGGCGCGCGAACATGCCGTGCAGAACGCCCAGTCGCAGTCGAGTGGTCAGCAGGGACAGAATCAGCGGATGAACGCCCAACTAAGGGCGCTGGAACTGAAGAACGACCGGCATCGCTACGAAACCGAGCAGCAGGCCCGCCGCCAGCAGGAGGCCGCCCAGCAGCAGGCCCTCGAAACCCTCAACCGACTCCGCGAGCTGGCCCGCCGTCAGGAGGACCTCAACGAACGCATCCGTCAGGTGGAGCACGCCCTCCGCGAAGCCCGTTCCGAGGCCGAACGCCAGGAACTCCAACGGCAACTCTGCCGACTCCAGGCAGAACAGCAGGAGATTCTCCGCGACGTCGATGAACTCCGCGAACAGATGAACCGCCAGGAGAACCGTCCGCAGACAGCCGAGGCCCGCGAGGCCCTCGATCAGGTCCGCGAACGGGTCTACCAGTCGGCCCAGGCTCTCCAGGAACAGCAGACCTCCCGAGCACTGGCCGAAGGGACCCGTGCCGAGCGTGAACTCCACGAGCTGAAGGAGCAGTTCCGCCAGCGGACTGCCAACCGCTTCGCCGAAGAAGTCCGTGAACTTCGAGACGACGTGCGGCAACTCGCCCAGGAGCAGGCCGAGATCGGCCAGGCGCTCAGCGGTTCCGAGCCACGCCTCCAGGGGACCGATCCCTCGCCCCGTCCGCGCCCCTCGCTCCGCGAGCCGGAGCAGACCGATCGTCAGGCCCTGGCCGAACGTCTGGCCCGCCAGCAGGAGGAACTCTCTCAAATCCTGCAACGGATGCGAGACCTGGTGACAGCCTCCGAGACGCCCGAGCCGCTCCTCTCCAAGCGTCTGTACGACGCCCTGCGGGCCACCCGCAGCGACCGACCCGACGAGGCGCTCTCGGCGGCGTCGGAACTGATGCGGCGGGGATTGGATGACCCCGCGCGTCAGGCCGAGGCTCAGGCGCGGGAGGGGATCAACAAGCTCCGCGAAGGTGTGGATGAGGCCGCACAGAGCGTTCTGGGGGATGAGACGGAAGCGCTCCGCCGCGCGCGGGAGGAACTGGCGCTGCTCACCGAGGCCCTCGGGCGGGAACTGGCCAACAATGACCCGCATGCCGACCAGGATCGCCCCCCCGCCGGCGGTTCAGAGGCGCATCCCTCTCCGGTGCGGCCGGAGGGCTCGTCCCCAGCTCCGCGAAGCGATTCCGAACCGTCCGGACAGAGCGAGCAACCCCCCACTCCCTCCGACCGGTCTCCGGAAAGGACCGCGGCGCCCAGCGGTGAACGGCCCGCACCAGGGACGGAACCGGCCGATCGTCAACCATCACAGACCGCGGACCCGGCCGATCGCCCGCGTGCGGAGCGCTCCGAGGGGCGCGGAAATGAACCGTCAGGTCCGTCGTCGCCCGGGAATGCTCCTTCCCCGGAGCGGTCCTCGTCGCCCGGAGAGGAAACAGCCGAGGGGCAGCCGTCGTCCGGCTCTCCCGGATCACAGGCCGGCGACTCCCCATCATCGCCGGGTGGGGCACCTCCCGGTCAGCAGCCGTCTTCAGCCACCGCCGACGGCCGGGGGGGAGACCCCCATCTCGACACCCGCCGCCGGATGCTCAGCTCCCTGGCGCCGGAGACGTACGGCGGCGGCAACGCCGGCCCCGTTGATCCCCTTACCGGCGAACAGTTCCTGCAATGGTCCGATCGCCTGCGTGATGTGGAAGAGATGATCGGCGATCCCCGGCTGCGGGCGGAGCTGGCCACCGTGCGGGAGCGGGCGCGGGCCGTGCGAATCGAATTCAAGCGCCACTCCAAGCAGCCCAACTGGGAACTCGTGCGGACCACCATCTACGGCCCGATGCGGGAACTGGAGCAGCGGCTGGCGGAGGAGTTGGCCCGCCGCACGCCGGTCGACCGGCTGGTACCGATTGACCGCGATGCGATTCCGGAGCAGTACGCCGATCTGGTCCGGCGGTACTACGAGCAGCTCAGTCGCCAGCCGTGACGGTCGGAGGGGCCTCTGGTTCTCCGCGCGCCGGGTTCACGGGGGGCGAGACGTCTTCCGCGCGCTGTGTCCATGTCTCAGGAGATTGAGGAGCAAGCGATGGAGCTGACGTTGAGGGAACGCGCACGGCAGGTGCTGGACCGACTCGGAGTCCCGGCGTCCCGCCCCACGGTGGCCAGCGGCGGCTCATGGGCCGCCGGTGACGGAGCGCCGCTGACGGCCGATTCGCCGATCGATGGCTCGATCCTCGCCGAACTCACGGCAGCTTCGCCCGCGCAGGTCCGCCACGTCATCGCCTCCGCCAGCGACGCCTTCCGCATCTGGCGGATGGTTCCGGCTCCGCGGCGGGGGGAGTTGGTAAGGCGGTTCGGTGAGCGACTGCGGGAGCGAAAGGAAGACCTGGGACTCCTCGTCAGTCTGGAAGTGGGCAAGATTCCGGCCGAGGCAGTCGGCGAAGTGCAGGAGATGATCGACATCTGCGACTTCGCCGTGGGACAGTCGCGGCAGCTTTACGGCAAGACTATCGCCAGCGAACGTCCGCGGCACCGGCTGATGGAGCAGTGGCATCCGCTGGGTCCGGTGGGGGTCATCACCGCGTTCAACTTTCCGGTCGCCGTGTGGGCCTGGAACGCCGCACTGGCGCTTGTCTGTGGCGACCCGGTGATCTGGAAGCCTTCCGAGAAAGCGCCGCTGTGCGCCCTGGCCTGTCACGCCCTTCTGGTCGGAGTGATGGAGGAGATGGACGATGTCCCGCCGGGCATCGCCGGAGTGGTCGTCGGCGGGAAGGAAGTGGGGGAGAGTCTGGTCGCTTCGCCGCAAGTCCCGCTCATCTCCGCGACCGGCTCGGTGCCGATGGGGCGCGCGGTTGCGCAGCGCGTGGCGGCGCGTCTCGGCCGCTCGCTGCTGGAGCTGGGGGGGAACAATGGGATGATCGTCGCTCCTTCAGCCGATTTGGAACTGGCCGTGCGGTCGATCGTCTTTGCCGCGGCTGGCACCTGCGGACAGCGCTGCACCACGCTGAGGCGACTGTTCGTGCATGAGTCGATCGCCCCTGAACTGCTGCGGAGGCTGTTGTCGGTCTATGCGCGCCTGCCGATCGGCAATCCGCTGGAACCTGGCATTCTCATCGGTCCGCTGATCGACAAGGCGGCAGGAGAAGCGATGCAGCAGGCGTTGGCGGAGGCCCGGGCGCAGGGGGGAACGGTGCACGGCGGCCAGCGAGTGACGAGCCAGGTTCCCGCCGGGGGCTGCTATGTGCAGCCGGCGATTGTCGAGATCGGCCCGGAGGCGCCGATCCTCCAGCGGGAAACCTTCGCGCCGATCTTGTACTTCATCCGCTATCGCAACTTCGCGGAGGCGGTCGAGCGGCACAACGGCGTCCCGCAGGGGCTGGCCTCGGCGATCATGACCAACGAGCTCCAGGAGGCGGAACTGTTCTGCTCCCCGTGCGGCTCCGACTGCGGGATCGTCAACGTCAACATCGGCACCAGCGGGGCGGAAATCGGCGGCGCCTTCGGGGGCGAAAAGGAGACCGGCGGCGGCCGCGAGTCGGGCAGCGACGCCTGGAAGGCGTACATGCGCCGCGTGACTAACACGATCAATTACTCCTCCGACCTCCCGCTGGCGCAGGGCATCCGGTTTGAGGTGTGAGCACCCTCGCGGCGCCGCCAGAAGCCCGGTCCGGCGGGAGCAACCGCGCCAGAGTGCGGTGCGGGCCGTGCGGATCGCTCGCTCCCTCCCGGTGGGGTGCGCCATCGCGGGGCGGGTCCGGTTTGGCCGGTCGGCACGATTGGTGTAAGGTGCGGCCGGACGCACCGGGCGGTCCTGAGCGTTCGCACAGTCCCCGCCATTCAGGCCGCACTTGATGGGCAGCATATCGTGGCACGACTGATCGCCATCGAAGGGATTGACGGATCGGGCAAGGGGACGCAGGCCGCGCGGCTCGTGGCGGAGCTTCAGGCGCGCGGACAGGCGGCCGTGCTGTTCGGATTCCCGCGCTATCGGGAGACGTTCTTCGGTGCTCGGATCGGGGAGTTTCTGAATGGCCGCTTCGGGACGCTGACCGAGGTGCATCCCTTTCTGGCGGCGCTCCTGTTCGCCGGCGACCGGTTCGAGTCGCGCGACAGGTTGCAGCAGCTTCTGGCCGCATCCGAAGTGGTGGTCCTAGACCGCTACGTGGCGAGCAACATCGCCCACCAGGCGGCCAAACGGCAGGGAGCCGAGCGGCAGGTCCTGGCGGAGTGGATTCGCCGCCTGGAGTTCGAGGTCTATCACCTGCCGCCCGCCAATGTGACGATCCTGCTGGACCTCCCCGCTCAGGTCGCGCGGACGCTGGTGAGCAGGAAACATCCACGCGACTACACCAGCGCCACGGCCGATTTGCAGGAGGAAGACCTGGCGTATCAGGAACAGGTCCGCGAGATGTACTTGGCGTTGTGCGCTGCGGATCCGACCTGGCGGAAGGTGAGCGTGGTGGATGCCGCCGGCGCGGTGCGGTCGATTGAGGAGATCAGCAGCGACGTGGTGCGGGCGGCGATGGAGTAAGGGTTCGGCGTCAGTCCGCCGCGCAAGGGAGTGGCGAGGGGGCGTCCTGCACCTGCCGGCGGACTGTGCTTGGGAGCGGGGGACGTCGTCCGTCCCGCGCGTCGGGCCGGGACCGCCGGGCTCATTCGATCGTGAGGGTGAGCCAGCCGTCGTCGGCCGTCACCTGAGTCACTCGCGTGGGGACGACCTTCCCGCGCTGCTTGATCTCGCGGGTGGCATCACGGGTCTGGCGTTCAGGGATGCCGTCTTCAATCCGCTTCCGCATGATCTGTGCGCGGGTGATCTGCTCGCCCACGTTGCGCGGGGGGACGGCCGGCTTGACGCCGACGGTGCCGCGCGTCAGCACCAACTGGTTCCCTTCGACCGACAGGACGAGGGGGACGCTGATGATCTGAGTGGGGATTTCCTCTTCACCCGGCCGTTCGAGTCCGGCGCGGAGCAACATCACCAGCGCCCCGTCCTCAAAGCGGAAGGAGATGGGATCGACGACGTCGAAGATGAGCCGGGTGTTGTCGTCGGCCGTGGGGGGGCGTGGTTCCGCAGGTGGTGTGCCAAGTTCCGGCTCGGGGGGGACGCGGGAGGAATCGTCACGCTGGCGATCCTTGAAGATGCGATCCAGCCGCTGCTGAATGCGATCGTCCAGTTCCTTGCGCGTCAGCCGCTGCCCGGCGATGTCCATGCGGTCAGCCCCGTTGTTGAGCAGGCTCTGATGGATTTGTGCCACCATCCCCTTGGGAGGGACGCTGGGGGGGGGCGGGGTGCCGGCGGCAAGTTGTCCTGCTCCCATCAGGCGCTGGCGGACCGTGAGGTCGTCCTCGCTGCTGCTGAGGTGGCTGTACTCCGGTTTGAGACGCAGTTCCTCCAGAGGGCCGTACAAGTCCGTTTGCAGATTCCGCTCCGCCTGGGCGAACTGTTGCTGGGTTTCGCGGTCGAAACGGCCGCGGACTTCGCGGGAGATTTTCCAGCGGGTGTAGGCTTCGGATTCGGGACGCTTCTCCGCCGCCTGTTCCAGGGCGAAGTTACGGGCCATGTTGCGGGCGATGGGAACCCACTCCAGGCACGTCTGGGCGTCGTAAGTACAGTTCCGGGCGTTGACGCCGATCCGCGACGGACAGAGGTAGAACGACTGTCCATCCAGGATCACATCCTTTTCCGCGTGGAATCGAGCCGTCCCCTTGGTGTAGACCGTGGCGTGTGTCACCTCCCCCTGGGTGCTGGAGACGACGTCACCGTCGAGGGTCAGCACGAACTTGGCGCCGTTGTCGCACGGCCGCAGGTCCACGCCGACTTTGGTGTTGGTCCACTGACACCCGGTCACCCAGGCTTCGAGGATGTACTCGGCCACGCCGCCCGTCTCGCTGCGGAAATCGCTGAAGAACGGTTGCACGAAGGACTCGGTGACGATCAGCCGCAGGTTGTAGGCGAAGTAGTGTCGCTGCACCGCCGCCAGCAGCTCCTCTCCGGCTGACGCGCTGCGCGCCCGAAGCTCGCCCAGCGCGGCGCGGAACTGAGCGGCGGCGGCGCGGCTGCCGGACTGCTCATACTCCTCCTGTGCCGCCAGAAGCTGCGCCGCCAGCTCGCGGAGGTCGTCCGGGACGCCCGGTGCGTAGTCCGGCGCCGTCGTGGCGAGCACTTTCGTGATCGCCCCGGCCAGGTTCTGGAACGCGGGCCGCTGGAGAAACTCCGCCTGCGCAGGTTCCAGCCCCTGCGGCTGGCTGATCCGCCGCCGGACGGTCTCCAGCAGCGTCCGATCCGCCTCCTGCACGGTCCCCCGTCCGACGAGCTGATCGAGGTCGTCGCTTTTGACGTACGGAAGCCAGGCGGCCCCCTGCGGGATGACCAGCAGATCGGATTCCAGATCGCTGAGTGCCCGCCGCATCTCCGCGAATGCTGCGGCAACGGGATCACCCTGCGGAGCTGCGGGTCCCAGCAGCACCTTGCGCAGCGCCGCAAAGACGTCCAGCCGCCGCGTCAGCTTCCCCTGCAAGTCCTGAAGCTGCGGATGGATTTTGGCGTAGCGGGGATCGGCGAGAGCGACAGCAATCGTCCCCAGCCGGCGCTGGAGCCCCTCCAGGGCCCGCACCTGGTCGGCGTCGGTCTCGGCGTTCTCATACAAGTCGGCGATGAGCGCTGCGGTCTCCTCGATCCATGGCCGCCAGTTGTCTCCCAGTTTGTCGAGGGCTTCGACGTCCAGGCCGATCGGGACCTGGTCCGGAAGGGGGAGCAACGGAGCCTCGGGTTGCAGTTCGGGAGCCTGGCCGGCGACGACGTGCAGTCCCTGCCCCTCGTCAGCCCCACACGGAAGGTCGGTCCCTCCCACAGTCGCCGCCAAGGCCAGGAACCCCGAACCACAGCATCTCAGCCACATCGAACGACGCACAGCCGAATCTCCCCAACGGAACCTTGCGAGAGGGCGGACCCGCAGCGCAGGAGAGCGCGCTCACTTCGGAATATCGGCTCTGTGGATCAGCGATCACCGCCGAACAGGTTCGCCGCTGCACAACACCATCGGTCCAAGGCGTGCGGTCGTCACGACCGTCACCACCTGAAGAACCCTGACAGCCATCAAGGGTTCTCCATATTACCCGATTTCTGGCCGGAGATTGGAGTTTGGCGGGAGCGCGTTCAGGACTTGGGCGCAGCCGCGGAATGGTGGTCCGGTCAGGGGCGCGTTGCAGTTCCACATCCTCCGCTTGCCTGCTCCTGGGGAGAGGGCTCCCACCCAGCCCCGCCGACGGCGTCGGCGGCTGGCGGAGCCGAGGGACGGATCAGGGGTGCGGCGGGAGCGATTGCGTCGCGCGGGGGGGCACGTCGGTCCTGACGGGACGGTCCGGGGGCTGACGCCCCCGGCTCGCCGAGTGACGTTCGCAGAGGCGAGCCCGGGCCGTCAGGCCCGGGGCCGTTTGAGCGGCGATCGGGACTCAGCGATCGTGGTGATGCCGCGGCGGGTTTTCGGACGGTCCGGGGGCATCAACGGAGATCCGGGGGTTGATACCCCCGGCCTCCGACGACCTGGGGAATTTCGATCTGCCGCCGGCCTCCACAGCCGGCCGCGATCGTCGACCACGCCCAGCCGCAGATGACACACGGTGAGCAACGACCTCCCGGGATGGCAAGAGAGAAGGAAAGTTCGTGGAGCGGCCCCGGCCACCGATCGACGGCTGCACCTTCAGGACTTTCGACCTGTTCCCACGGGAGGGGACATGCTGTCCGAGGGGATCAATCTAACACGGCTGGCAAGCCAGCCGGCAAACGGGGGAGCGTTGCCCATCTTGACCCCGGCCGAGAAGGCGCGTGAAGACCGATCAAGCGAACAGTTCTCGGACGACTTCGCCTCCTTCGACGACCTTCAGCGGCCGTCCCAGGGGACTGACGTTCTCATGGCGGGGGTCGATCTGGAGCGAGTGGCAGAGGGAGCAGAGCAGGTCGGGGACGGTGATGGGCCGTTCGGCGACCGCCGTGCCGTCGGGAGTGGAGGCGCCGATCACCCGACCGCCGCGGACGCCGCCACCGGCCAGCACGCCGCAGAAGACTCGCGGGTAATGGTCGCGGCCGTTGCGGGCGTTGATCTTGGGGGTCCGCCCGAATTCGCCGATCCACAGGACCGTGGTCCGTTCCAGCAGCCCGCGCGACTTGAGGTCGGTGATGAGCGCGGCGAACGCCGGATCGACCTCGCGGGCGAGATTGGCCGTTCGCTCGAAGTTGTTGTCGTGGGTATCCCAGCCGTTGCTGCGGACTTCGACGAACGTCACCCCCGCCTCGACCAGCCGCCGCGCCAGCAGACACCCTTTGCCGAAGTTCGTGTTGCCGTATTGCGCGCGGAGGGACTCCGGTTCGTCGGCGATGTCGAACGCTCTGGTCTGGGGGCTGAGGACCAGACCGGAGGCTTTCTCATACAGTTGCCGCTGATTCTCGACGATGGTGCGTCCACCGCGCTGGGCGAACGTCTGTTCGAGGCGTTGGAACAGCGCCAGCCGCTTCTCCAGTCGCTCCGCGCCCACCGGCGAGGCGACGTTCTGCGGGAGCCGGCCGGGGTCCTGGACCACGAACGGCTCGTAATCGACGCCCAGGAAGCCGGCCCCGATGGTCGGGCCGACGGAAACGACGCTCGGCAGGTCGAGGTCGGGATCGCGAAGCTGCTGGGCAACGCAGGCGCCAAAACTGGGGTGCTTGATGCTCCCCGACGGAACGTACCCCGTGTGTAACTGATACGTCGCCCGCTGGTGGTTTCCCTCCTTGTTGGTGAGCGAGCGGAGGATGGCGAGGTCCGACATCACCTGGGCGGTGCGCTCCCACCCTTGGGCGATCTGGATGCCGGGGACGGCCGTCTGGATGACCTCGGTGCCCCCCCCGTGTTCGTGTTCCGGCTTGGGATCGAAGGTCTCGAACTGGCTGGGGGCGCCGTTCATCCACAGCAGGATCATCGCCCGTCCCTGCCGCCGCAGTTCCGCGGCATGAAGACTCACGAGGTCGATGAACGAGACTCCCCCGGCGGCCAGAGCGCCGGCCGAGACGTGGTGCAGAAAGGACCGCCGGCTCAGGCCGCGACGGCGAACGGCGATGTGATCGTGTCGGGTGAACATGGGTCGGGAACCAGGATCGGGGCGTGCGGAATGCAGGGCGGGGCCGCGCGGACGGCGGCTACCGCTTCGTCAGGAATTCGCTCGAATTGAGCAGGCTCCACAGGATGTCCTCGTAGGCCTGCTGCCGGGTGGACGAGGCAGAGATGTGCTCGCGGCAGATGACGACTTCCTCGTGGGTCGGCTCGCGGCTGAGGACACGCAGATACAGTTCGCTCAAGGCATCGGCGTCATCCGGATACTCCCGGAGAAGCTGAGCCAAAACCGTGCCGGAGTTGGCGCTGATGAACTGCTGGACCAGGGGGGAGTTCATCAGGAACAGGGCCTGTGGAATCGTGCCGAGAATCTCATCCTGCGGCGTCGAGGGATCGAAGTTGAAGAGTTGGAAGAAGGCGAACCGTCCCGGATCGCGCCCGGCGAGTTGTTGCAGGAAGGGGTTGTTGCCGCCGGCGAGCATTCCCACACCGCGTCCGCGTCCGACCAGTCCCTCAACCCCCAGCACCCGCTGGACGGCATGGTAGATCTGATCCGACCGCAGCCGCGTGGGAACGGCGGAGGCGAAGGGGGGGGATTCGTCGCCCGGCTGCCGGTCTCCCACCGCCCGCTGATAGGCTCGCGTGTTGGTGATGGCACGGAACAACCAGTGGATGTCGTAGTCATGGGCGACAAAGCCCTGACACAGAGCCTCCAGCAGCTCCGGATAGACACAGGTCCGCTGCGGGCCGAGGTCATCCACGGGGTTGTAGAAACCTTCTCCCAGCAGTTCGGTCCAGATGCGATTGACGAAGGCCCGGGCGAACCAGGGGTTCCGGGGGTCGGTGATCGCGGCAGCCAGGGCGGAGCGGCGTTCCAGGTCGTCAGTACCGGCCGGCAGGTGCGACCCGTCCACGAAGAACTTCGGTTCGATCAGCGTGCCGCGGGCCGCGGGATTCTCCAGGTCCGGCATGTAGTACTCCGCGGAACCGCGCCCCGGGCGCTCCGGCACCTGGTTGCGGGCCTCCAGCCATTCTTCCAGCGACAGCGCGCCGTCCTTGTCCTTGTCGGCGAGTTGTAACAGCGGCTCAAACCGTGCGGCGAGCGGTCCTGCCTGCGTTGCCTCTGCCTTTGTCACCCGGCCATCCCGATTGCGGTCCAACATGCGGAAGACCTGCTCCGGTGAGAACTGATTGCGGGCGCGCTCCTGCCGCTCCAGGAAGTCGGCCGACACCACGGTGAACACCGGCGGGCGCGACTGCAATTCCTGTCGCACCTGGATGCGGGGGAGGTACGCCGCCAGTTCGTGAAACTGCCGTCGCTTCCAGGCGTCGTAGGGGTGATCGTGACAGTTGGCACACTGAATCTGAATCCCCAGAAACACGCGCGAAATCTCCCCCGCCAGCTCATCCGGCTGACCGGTGTGCGCAAAGATCATGGCCGCGGCCCCGTTCTCCTGGACGTTACCGGTGGCGGTCAGGATGTCGGTGGTGATCTCATCCCAGTGCCGGTTGTTCTGCAGTTGGTCCGCCAGCCAGTCTTCAAACGCCTGTTGCGCAATGCGGGCCCGCGCCTCCGTGGCGCGGGAGAACGCGACCTCGCGGAAGTACGCAGCCCAGTTACGGGAGAATTCCTCGGAAGTGAGAAGCTGATCGATCTTGCGGCTGCGCTTGTCCGGACTGGGGTCCAGGCCGAAGTACGTCACCTCGCGGGGAGTCGGGATGGTCCCCGCCAGATCGAGAGTCACGCGACGAAGAAAGTCTTCATCGGTGCACAGGGGGGCGGGAGCGACCCCCCGGCGGGCAAACTCCGCCTCCAGCAAGCGATCGACCGTGGCGGCGACGTCCCGCGGCTGGGCTGGGTCCGCAGCCGTGGCTGTAACACACGTCAAAATAACCAGATACGCCGTCGTCAAGCGAAGCATGGAACAGACTCCGACATGCAGAATGGTCGCCTCCGTGGGGAGGATCGCTCAAGTTCCTCTGTGCCTCTCGACCCTCTGGTTGAACCCCGCTCCCCCCGCGGGAGTTTCGGTGCGAACCAGCGATTCCGCGGGGGACCGGCGGGAGTGGTCTGAAGAATCGGCCTGGATGCTCATCGGTGCGGGAACGTCCGAAAAATGTCAGACCTCCCTTTCTCCCTCACGGCCCCTCGCTGCGGAATCGCGCATCACGGGCAGGAGAGGGGGGGAGGCCTGGGAATCTCCCCAGCTTCGAGAGCCGGCCTGGATCGTGAACGTCACGGAAAGCTGGGTAGCTGCGGTCGGATGGGCGTGTGTAGACTCCGAGTGCCGGGGGAGGGGCGAGCGGTCTCTGTCCCGGAGCTCGAACGGTGAACGTCCGGGTCCCACATCGGGGGGAGCAATGACGGCGTTCCCCCGACGGGGTGCCGGTCGACGGTGACCAGGCACCGCATGATCCACCGGTACTCGCGGCGTCTGGACCCCAGCCTCCGCACCCCACGCGAGTGAACAGAGAGAGCATGTCGCAACTGCGCAAGGATCCGATTACCGGCCGGTGGGTGATCATCGCCCCCGACCGCATCAGCCGTCCGCAACTGGTCCGTCCCGATGAGAGTGTGGAGGACGCTGACTTCGACCCCTTCCTGGAAGGGCATGAGGACGCCACGCCGCCGGAAATCCTGGCCTATCGCCATCCGGGAACACAGCCGAACAAGCCCGGGTGGCGAGTCCGCGTGATCCCGAACAAGTTCCCCGCCCTGGCGGTCGAGGGACCACTGACCAAGCGCGGAGACGGGATGTACGACATGATGAGCGGCATCGGCGCTCACGAAGTCATCATCGAGTGTCCGCACCGCGAAACCAACCTGGCGCGGCTGCCGGTGGACCACGTGCGGGAAGTGCTGTGGGTCTATCGCGACCGGCTGGTCGACCTCAAGCGCGACAGCCGGCTCGTCCACGGACTCATCTTCAAAAACAAGGGCGCCCAGGCGGGCGCGACGATCGACCACTCCCACTCGCAGCTCATCGTGAGTCCGGTGGTGCCAATCACCGTGTTGGAGGAGATGCAAGGAACCGAGGTGTACTACCGCTATCGCGGCCGCTGTATCTTTGAGGACATGATCCAGCAGGAACTCGCCTCCGATACACGGGTGGTGCTGGAAGCGCACGAGTTCCTGGTGCTGTGCCCCTATGCCAGCCGGTTTCCCTTTGAGATCTGGATCATCCCGCGGCAGCACGCCAGCCACTATGAGAACATCCAGCGGCAGGGGATCGAATCGCTGGGGCGGGTCCTCAAGGAGACGCTTCGCAAGCTGGAGCTGGCACTCGACGATCCGGCCTACAACTACGTCATTCACACGGCCCCGTTCGACATGCCGGAACTCCCCCACTATCGCTGGCACATCGAGATCATTCCGCGGCTGACGCGGATCGCCGGGTTTGAGTGGGGGAGCGGGTTCTACATCAATCCCGTCCCCCCCGAGCAGGCCGCCCAGTTCCTGCGGGACACCGAGACCGGAGAAAGCTGATCCGGTTGTGACCGGGTCTCTCTCGACCACTCCCGGGACGCTGGCCGCTGTGAACTCACGGCCTCCGGTTCGCATGTGCGCGGCCCCGGAAGGGAGTACACTGCTCCGCAGAAGCTGATTTCACCAGCGGAGGAGGAAGCCGCCGTGGCGGAGTTGCTCACGATGGCTCTGCCGGGCCTCGTCAATTGCACTCCGGCCGTTTACTCCCCTGATTCCACTCAGCCAGTGCACTCTCTGACCGTGAGGGGGGATGGGAAGCCGCATGATCCCTTTCCGCGGGAGCGTGACGCCCCTCAATCAGCCGTCCCCCCCTCCGCCTGGACACAGCCTCGAGACGCCGTGAATCTCCCCCCTGTTTTGGAGGAATACCCGTTTGCTCCACACTGGTTGCCGCTGGCGGGGGCGCGCCTGCATTACGTCGATGAGGGGACCGGCCCCCCGCTGTTGTTCGTCCACGGCAACCCCACCTGGAGCTTTGCCTGGCGAAGGCTCATCCCGGCCCTCTCGCCGCAGTATCGCTGCCTGGCGCCGGATCACATCGGCTGCGGGAAGTCCGACAAACCAGCCGCTTATGACTACACGCTCGATCGGCACGTGGCCAACCTGGTGGCTCTGATCGATGCCCTGGACCTGCGGGAGGTCACGCTCATCGGCCATGACTGGGGGGGCTGCATCGGGATGGGAGCGGCGGTGGAACGTCCCGACCGCTTCACCCGCTTTGTGCTGATGAACACCGCCGCGTTCCGTTCGACCCGTATCCCCCTGCGCATCGCCGTCTGCCGCATCCCTCTGTTGGGGGGGCTCGCCGTGCGAGGGCTGAACCTCTTTTCCCGAGCGGCCCTGTGGATGGCGGTCGAGAAGCCCCTCACCGCCGCGGCCCGCGCCGGCTACCTCGCCCCGTACGACTCCTGGACCCACCGGATCGCCGTGCACCGCTTTGTGCAGGACATCCCGCTGCGACCCGCGCATCCCAGCTACGCCCGGCTGGTGCGGATTGAAGAGGGACTGGCTCAGTTTCGCGATCGCCCCATGCTGCTCGTCTGGGGAGAGCGGGACTGGTGCTTCACCCCGGAGTTCCGCCGCGAGTTTGAACGCCGCTTTCCGCAGGCGGAGAGTTGTCCCATCGCCGACGCCGGGCACTACCTGTTCGAGGACGCTCCTCAGCAGCTTCTCGACCGGCTGGAGAAGTTCCTGTCGGCCACCAGGGCGCGGCCCGCCGCCTCATGAGGTGGCAGCAACCGCCCGCGGCCGGTCTCTCCCCGGCCACAACCATACGGCGAGGGGGGCCGACAGCAGCACGGCCGTGGCGTCCGTCATCCGTCCCAGGGGCGGACAGACGGGAATCACCACGGCCAGCGCCAGGACCAGGTACGCCATCGCCACAACCAGCAGCACCGCCGCGGCGGAAAGGGGACGTTCGTCCGCCACCGGGGCGGCAGGTGCGAGGAATCCCCGCCGGCAGACCTTCAGCACCGCCAACAGCAGCAGCGCCAGCGTGAAGGGATTGTCGGCAAAATCCCACAGCACCTTCTTGGCGGCCTGCCGCGTCGCCTTGGCCAGCCAGACGGCATACTCCGCCGGGTGGAGTCGCAGCAGCTCCAGCGAGAGTTTTCGCAGGGCCGCGTTCACCGGTCCCCACTCATTCCCCACCAGCTCCCGCGCCGCGGGGACGAACTCCTGCCAGATGGTGATATCGTAGCGCATCTCCATCCGCATGTAATTGAGGCGCGGGAGGTCGTCATAGGGGGTGACGGGTCGATCGTCGGCCGCGCGGCGGGCCAGCGCCCCGGCCGCCAGCGGGCGCGATTCCTCGGACAGCCGGTCCAGGTCGTCCGCGGAGAAGAACTGTCCTGCCACACCGATGAGGTTGTAACCGCCGTGCGACACCACTGCGAAGCGGCCGATGGCCAGGTAGCGGACAGAGCAGTAGGCGAGGAGCGGCACGAGCGTCAGCAGCAGCGCCGTCAGCAGCTTGCGCCGCCGACCCGGCGGTGAATGCTCCGGCGTCCGCAGCGGCAGCAGCCACGTGGCCAGCGGGACGAAGGCCACGACAAAGAGATTCGCCGGGCGGATCATCCAGGCCGTGACGACGGCCAGCAGCAGGGCCGTCGCCGTGGCCAGACCAGGCCGCGCGAGCCACCAGAGCATCCCGCCGCAGGCGGCGATCCCGGCCGCGGCAGCCACGGTATCGGTGGCGATGGTCATCACGTACCCGTGCAGAATCCGTGAATAGAGGAGTGAACTGGCGGCGACGGCGGCCGCGACGGGTTGGTTGAGGTACGCGGCCGCACCGCCACAGAACAGCAGCACTCCTCCGCAGTACAGGAGATAGTGCACGGTCGGGTCTCCGGCGTGATCGTCCCACAGCAGACGCGTCAGCCGCAGCAGCGCAGGGTAGGCTGGCGTGCGAATGTCATCCAGCGCCAGCCGCCAGGAATGCCAGGGATAATTCGTGTAGGTGGGAGTGTCGTTCAGCACCACCGGCGCGAGGCGGTCCGTCAGTCCCAGCCAGAGGCCGACCAGGACCATCTGACCGATCACGACCACCAGCGGCGTACGCAGTTGCAACAGGTTCTCCTGCGGCAGAATCACGAAGGGATCTCGACCGCCGCGCCGGTCCGCGAAGCGCGCTCCACGGCGGCCTCACACCGATCAATCCGTCAGTTCAGGCAACTTTCTCCGACAGCACCGCATGGTAGTACTTCCGGGCGGCGGCGAGGGCGTCGTCAATTTGGGAGGGGTCTTTGCCGCCCGCCTCGGCGAGGTCGGGTCGGCCTCCCCCTCCGCCCCCCACGGCCCGGGCGGCGTCGCGCACGCAATCTCCCGCCTTCACGCCCCGCGACAGCAGGTCTTTGGTCACGGCCGCCAGCAGCGCCACCTTGCCGTCGATCTCCGTGGCCAGCAGCAGGGCGACCGATCTCCCCTGAGCACGGAGCTGGTCGGCATATTCGCGGAGGGTTTCGCGGTCTGCACCGTCGATGCGGGCGCAGACGATCCGGGTCTCGCCGAGCCGCTCCGCGTCGGCCAGCAGATGCTGCGCCGCCTCCGCCACCGTCGCCTTGGTGTACTGCGCCAGTTGCTGCTTGAGGACGCGGACTTCCTCCTGAAGCTGGGCGATCCGCGCGGGGAGTTCGGAGGGGTCGGGCGCCTTGAGGGCCTGAGCTGTGGATTTGAGCAGCGACTCCGTCTCGCGGACGCGTTGGATCGCCTTGCGTCCCGTGACCGCCACGATGCGGCGCACCCCCTTGGCGACCGGCTCCTCGGCGATGATGCGGCACAGTCCCACCTGGCCGGTGTTGGCCAGGTGTGTGCCTCCGCACAGTTCCACGCTGAACTCTCCCATCGAGACCATGCGGACTCGATCGGGATATTTCTCTCCGAAGAGCATCATCGCGCCGCGCTCGCGGGCGGTTTTCTGGTCGGTGATCTCGGTGGCGATGGGCGCGCCCTCGGCAATGCGGGCGTTGATCTCATCCTCCACGCGGATGAGTTCCCCCGGCGTGAGCGGTCCCTTGTGGGCGAAGTCGAACCGCAGCACGTCGTTCTCGACCTTGGAGCCGCGCTGCTGGGCGTTCGGACCCAGGACCTTTCGCAAGGCGTGATGCAACAGGTGCGTGGCGGAGTGGGCGCGGCGAATCCCTGCACGGCGGTCGGCATCGACGCGGGCCGAGACCGTCTGCCCCAGCGCCAGGCGCCCCTCCTTCAAGTGTCCGATGTGCAGGATGAGTTCGCCGTCGCGCTGCGTGTCGATGACCTCAAAGCAGGCGCCGGGGGTGACAAGCCGTCCCGTGTCTCCCACCTGGCCCCCCGCTTCGCCATAGAAGGGAGTCTGATCGAGCACAATGGCGATGGGGTCCACATGCCCGACGTCTTCAATCGACTCCACGAGCTGCCGCTCGGCGATGATCCCGATGATCCTCCCTTCCGCAGCGGTGGTGTCGTAGCCGAGGAACTGCGTGCCGCCGGAGGTCTTGCGGATGGCATCGAGGGGTCCTTCGGCCATGACGGCGTCGGTAAAGCTGCCGCGGCCGCTCTCCTCGCGGTGGCGGTCCAGCAGCCGGTCAAACTTCTTGCGGTCGACCGAGAGGTTGTGCCGCGCCGCCATCGCTTCGGTCATCTCGATGAGGAAGCCCTCCTGAGTGTGGAGTTCAAAGGCCTCTTCGCCGGTGACCAGGGGGGACCCGGACTTGCGGCAGCGCTCGACGATCCGCTCGAACCGCGCCAACCCCCGTTCAATGATCCCCAGGAACTGCTCCTCCTCCTCGCGAATGGTCTGCGCGGCGGAGACGACCGACTCGGCGACGTCCGGGTAGGGCTGCTTCATCACCGCCACCACCGCGGGAACAAGCTTATACAGGAACGGTTCATCCTTGCCGATGAGGAACCCTTCCAGAAGCGCCCGCCGGAGCAACAGCCGCACCACGTACCCCTGTTTTTCGTTGGAGGGGACAACCCCCTCGTGCACACACATGGTGACGGCGCGGATGTGATCAGCAATCCGTCGCAGAGCGCGGCCGTGCTCGCTCTCGAAGTGGTAGTGCACACCGACCGCTTCTCCGGCGGCTTCACACAGGGGCCGGAGGGTGTCGATCTCGAAATTGCTCACCACCCCTTGCAGTACGGCCGCCGTCCGCTCCAGCCCCATGCCGGTGTCGATGTTCTTTTTGGGGAGGGGGCGGAGATTGTTCGGTGGATCACCCACGCGGTTGAACTGCGTGAAGACCAGGTTCCAGATCTCCACGGGTTTGCCGCCGGGAGGGTGATAATAGATTTCGCTGCACGGGCCGCAAACGCCGTCGGGACCGTGGGTGGGAGCGCCGGCCGGCCAGAAGTTCTCCATCTCGTCGCACCGCTGGATGCGATCGTGGGGGAGTCCCACCTCGTGATGCCAGATGTCGAACGCCTCGTCGTCGTCCAGATAAACCGTGGCCGAGAGCCGCGCCGGGTCGAGTCCCAGCCACTCCTTCCGCGTCAGGAATTCCCATGCCCACAGGATCGCTTCGCGTTTGAAGTAGTCGCCGAAGGAGAAGTTCCCCAGCATCTCGAAGAAGGTGTGGTGGTAAGCGGTGACCCCCACGTTATTGATGTCCCCCGTCCGCAGGCACTTCTGGCAGGTGGTGGCACGGGTGAACTCCAGCGGTCCCACGCCGAGGAACTGGTTCTTGAACTGGTTCATCCCGGCGGGGGTGAACAGGACCGATTTGTCTCCGCGCGGCACCAGCACGTCGCTGGGACGGCGCACGCACCCCTTCGAGACAAAGAATTCCAGGTACTTCTCGCGCAGTTCGTCGGTTTTCATGGACAGGGCCGGTCGCGTCGTCGGACGGGGATCAAATCAACAAGCCGCTGGTGCCGGTGGCCCGGATCAGAGGGAACGTCCCCCTCCGGCGGCCTGGAACTGGCCACAGTGTAATGACTGACCCGCCGTCGTTCGCGGTTGTTCGGGTGAGTCGCCGGGAGGGAGGGAGGAACAACAAGAGGAGGGCCGGAGCCGAACCTGGCTCGCCCGCCGGCAGGCCGGCCATGCCCGGAGCCGAATGCGATGTCAGCATGTCAGCATGTCAGCGTGGGCCGCCACTCGGCCTTGTGAGCGGAGGGGGATTCACTACACTGAGCGGCCGCGGTCGTGAACCTCCGCCCAGCCATCCCGCGGCGGAGGGCGCTGGCGGCGACGGTTTGAGGGAGGGGTGTCCCCTCCCCGCCCGAACTCGCCCCCGTCTGGTGGCTGCCTCTGCTCTACCCGGTAGTGTAACGGTAGCACAACAGATTTTGGTTCTGTTCGTCCAGGTTCGAATCCTGGCCGGGTAACTCTCACTCCGACGGGGGGCGTGGACAGGGGGCTCAGGCGATCCGCGCGGCGTCATCGCGAGGCGGGGCCACTTCCGATCCCTCGGCGGCGATCCCGGTGCAGAGCGGTTCCGTGTGGACGACAGACGCGCGGGCTTTTCCGCCGCGCCGAAACAGGCCGGGGCTGTCCGCCCGGCCGAAACAGGCCAGCAGCGCCGGCAGGAAGACAAGGTCGCCGAACAGCGCGCTCCCGATGGTTAGTCCGCCCATCGCTGCAAACACCCGCTGGTCCCGCAGATCGCTGGAGAGGACCGTGGCAAAACCGGCCAGCAGCACCACAGTGGTCATGATGAGCGCGGTCCCCGTGCCGGTGAAGGCCCGCTGAATCGCTTCCAGGTGCGCTGCCACGCGGCGTTCTTCCTGGAATCGCGTCAGGAAGTGGATCGTATCGTCGACCGCGATCCCCAGGCAGACGGTGAAAGCACACACGCTGACGATCTCCAGCGACTGCCCCATCAGCACCAGAAAGGTGCCGGTCACTGCGAGCGGAAAGACGTTGGGCACCACCGCGATCAGACCCAGCCGCACCGAGCGATACGCCAGCATCAGGATGCCGAAGATCACCACGGCCGCGCTCCCCAGGCTGTTCCGCAGATCGACGACGATCTGGTACAGGTTACGCCAGCGATGGACGGCGGCTCCCGTGAGTTCCAGCGCGAAGTCGGGGTGCGCAGCGGCGATCTGCGCCAGACCCGCCTCGATCCGCTCGAACACGGGTCCATAGGTGGCGATCCCCAGGTCCTGCGCCCGAAAACTCACCTTCGCCTGCCGCCTCTCCGGGGTGTAAAAGGCCCGCTTGAGCGGAGGGGGGAGCAGCTCCAGCAGCGACATCCGCTCGGCCGACGAACTCCCGCCGGGGAGCGCAGCGAGCAGACTGCGAATCGACAACGGACTCCCGATCAGCGGCTCCCCCTCCAGCAGAGCGTGCACCTCGGTCAACACGTCGTAGACTTCCGGAGCCGTGGCGTCCACCCGCTCCGTCCAAGTCACCTCGACGAATCCCAGTTCCAGGCCGCCGAACGCGCGATCCATGTGCGTCAGTGCCATGACGGCCTCCGACCCCGACGGCAGCGCGCTGGAGCGGCGCTCGTCCGGGCGGAGCTGCAAAGTGAGCGCCGTCAACGCTCCGGTGCTGACAATCGCCGCCAGCGCCACCCGGCGGGCGTTCCGCAGCACCAGCGCAATCAGGCCGCCGATGCGGTCCAGATGCCGCTCGATCCACCCCCGGTCGAGACCCACATGCACCTGCCGTCCGAGCGGCGTCGAGCAGGCCAGCGGAATTGTGGTGATGACCGCCAGAAAGCAGAGCCCGACTCCCAGCACGCAGCTCCAGCCAAACTCGCGCACCACCTCATGGTGGGCCAGCGCCAGTGACGCGAAGCCGACCGCAGTGGTCAACGACGTCAAGAAGCACGCCAGACCGACCTGGGAGATCCCCGCGCGGGCCGCGGCCCGCTCAGCCAGCCCCGCCGCCCGCCGCTTGCGGATTTCCACCATCAGATGCACGCCGTCCGTCAGGGCCACGAGGCTGAGCAGCACCGGCAGCACCACATCGTTGAAGGGATTGTCCTGCACGTTGAAAAACCGCAGACAACCGAGCGACCAGAACACCCCCAGCGACGGCGCCAGCGCCACGATCAGCACCGCCCGCAACCCTCGGAACAGAATCAGGGACATCAGCCCCACCATGCCGTAGCCGATGATCTGGTACTTGCGCTGGTTCTCGCGCTGCGACCCGATGAAGGCGAGGTACATCGGCACGCGGCCGGTGGTGAGAAACTGCATCGAGACGCCGGGGAAGCGGGCGGCGGCCTGGCAGGCGGTCTCCTTCAGCCGCGACGTGCAGTCCGCGTCGCTCTCCACAAACAGCCAGTTGAGCTTGATGAGCAGCAGCAGGGTCCGCCCGTCTGCCGACAGGAGCTGCCCTCCGACCAACGGATGTTGCAGCGCCTTTTCCCGGGCGGCCGCGAACTGCCGCAGAGAGGCATGTTCCGGCGGCAGAAGCGGCTCCCGCAGGCCGAAGATGTTCAGCATCGGCACGCGTTCCATCCACGTCACGCTTTCCACCGCATCCAGTTGTTCGAGCGCTGCCACGACCTCCCGCAGTGCTGCCGCCCCCTGGGGAGTGAACAGGTCGGGCGATTCAATCACCAGCACCACGTCCGCATCGGTGAGACTGAAGGGAGTGACGTCGGGGAGAGCGGCGGCCGGCCGCGGAGCGGCGGTTGGTGGCGACTCGCTGACGGAGGGGGACACGGCCACGAACCAGCGCCGCACCGTCTCCGGAGCAAGATACCCCAGCGTCGCCAGACCGCTCACAATCACCACCACCAGGACCGTGAGCCGGGGGTGGTCCACCGTCCAGGCGAAACAGCGTTCAAAGGGGCGTGACACGGCGGGGCGAGTGACCGAACGACGACGGGATGAACAGACAATGGGAACGGAAGTGCAGCAGCGGAATCAGAACTTTCCCCGACGTCGAAAGGCCGCCTCGAGCTCGGCGCGGTCGAGTCGGCCGTCCCCGTTCTCATCAAGCGTCCGGAACCCGAAACGCTTCACGGACAGCGGAACCTCCGCTTCGCTCACCGTGCCATCGCCATCGGCGTCGAACCGTTGCTGAAACCGCTCCACGGCAGCGTGCAGGTCCTCCGGCGATGGGGAGCGATCGACATCCCGCCGCGGTACACCCGGGGAGGATGTCTGTCGCGGGCGCGCCACCTCAAAGAATGCCACCGCCATCTCTTCCCATGTCTGGTCTCCCCAGTAGACGTACTGGGCGGGGTCGGGGTTGACGGGGTTGTCGGCCGAATTGTCGAAGCTGGCGATGAATTCCAAACGCTCGACGTCCGTTAGCGGGACGGGCTGAGCCAACTCGTAGACGTGCTGCCAGTTGAAGTCGTACCGCGGCACGTCGAGCAGCAGACGGCGTTCCTCGCCGCAGTGGGCCAAGACGCGGCACGCCTTCCCCCGCACATGCATATGCGGTGCCAGCGCCAGGAGCTGGGCATCGGCGGGGAGCTGGGAGAGCTCAGCCGTGACCGAATAGTTCTCTGCTCCCGGGGGAATCTCGAAATCCTGATTGAGCGCCATCAGGGTGAGAACCTCGTGCGTCATCGTGGCCTCATCGCCGAACAAGAGTCCCACGCGCGTCAGGTCCGCTTGTTCCGAACCGTTGGGGGTGTAGTGCATCTGAAAGACGAGCTTGGAACCGGCCGGGATGCGGCGCCCCATCCCGGGGGGCATCAGCGCCGACCGCTGGCCGGGAACGTACGCCGTCAGCCATCCCGTGCCGCGCATCCGCATGCCATCCGGCGGGCGAATGAACACGATGGCATGATGCACGACGGCCCGGTTCCCCGGCAGCACCTGCGCCCCGACCACCCAGCGGTCCTCCGTGAAACCGGGGTCGGCCACGAAATACTGGTACTCCACCACTCCCTCCGCCGGAACGAGGAAGGGCTCGGATCGCATCGGGACGACCAGGTCCGGCTCACGCGGCAGCATCCAGCCGGTGCGGTATTCGACGGCCGGCGGCAGATCGCGGGGGTCGCCAAACGGCATGCCCCCGGCGACCCAGGCGCGGAGAACCTCGCGCTCCCGCTCCGGCATCTGGCGGGCATTGGCAAAGGGACCCGTATGCGGCGCCGCATGCCAGGGGGGCATCCGCCCGTCCTCGATCACCTCCACCAGCATTCGTCCCCAGCCAACGACTTCGTCGTAATCGGTGAGGGCGAACGGCCCGATGTCCCCCGGCCGATGGCATTCCACACAATGCCGCTGCAACACCGGCGCCACGTCGCGGCAGTAGGTCAGCTCGGTGGGGGTCGCGGCGACCGGCCGCCGACCGAGCAGGCAGCCGACCGGCTCGGTTTCGGGAACGCTCACGGCGCGGCCCGCGAGCAACTCGTCCAGCGCCGCTTGCAGAGCGTGGCGCGTCGCCTCCGGACGCGACTGTCCGGGACGGTACTGATCGTCAATGCGGCCGCGGTAGCGAACCTGACCGGCGACATCGACCACGATCACTTCGGGCGTCCGCGTCACGGCAAAGCGGTCGGCAAGCTGGTGATCGTAGTCCTTGGCGATCGGAAAGGGGATGCCGTAGTCCTTCACGTACCGCCGCACCTCGTCCAACGAATCCTGGCAGTTGCTGTTCACCCCCAGGAACCGGACCTCGTGGGACTGGTAGTGCTGAGACAATCGGGCCAGCCGCGGGCCGTACAGCCGCGCCAGGGGACACTCCGTCCCCAGAAAACAGAGGACCGTCAGCCGCGGCTGATCCGGAAGGGGAAACTGCATCCGCTCCCCGTTGCTGGCGGGGAGTTGCAGGACGTCCGCAGCGATGAGGGACGCTGGAACCGTCTCTCCGACGGCAATCAGGGCCAATGTCAGCGTCAGAACGGGGCGTGTGAGCATGGGAGGATTGTAACCCGTTTCACTGCGACTCGAAGCGCGGCCGTTTCGCCGCGGATCAAAGTGGAGCACCTCACGCCTCCCATGACCATCCCCACCCCCTCGTGGGTGTCATCAATTTGGTCGCTTTGGGAACCGTCCCTCGCCGGCGGGCAAGGTCGTGCGTAACCGTCAAGTTTGTTGTCTCGGTACGCAACATCTGCCGCTGCGTCGGGTTTCGGAACTTTTCGGCCGCCGGGGGCGTCGAATAGAATAAAGAGCAGAGTTGATCCCACGGAGGGAGTTTGCGCGCCGTCCGGTTCCGGCGCGTCCCCCAGGAGCCTTGGCATGGCCACGGTTACGGATAAGCCGTCCCCCCAGCGTCCCCAGTACCTGGACTTCGATGCCTACATCGATTTCCAGTTGCAGAAAATCCGGGCCGGCATCCGCACCGCCGATCTCCTCACCGCCCTCCTCGTCGTCACGCTGACGGTCCTGGCCTACCTGTTCGTGTTTGTGCTCCTCGATCAATGGGTGATCGAGGGGGGGGTGGGGTACTGGCCGCGGCTGGTGATGCTCATTGCCCTGGCGACGTTCGTCCTGAGTTGGACGGTGTTCCGGGTGATTCTGCCGGCCCGCCGCCGCGTGACGGCCCTCTACGCCGCCAAGGAACTGGAGGCGGTGCAGCCGCAGCTCCAGAGCAATCTCCTCACACTGGTCGACTTGCAGCGGGCGGGCCGGCCGGTCTCGCCGCACATCCTCACCGCGATGGGGAAGCGCGCGGCCCGCAGCCTGGCGCAGACCAACGTCGATGCCGCCGTCGATCATCGTCCCCTGCTGCGGCTCTCGACCGCGCTGCTGGTGCTGATCGGGATGATGTTTCTCTACGTGGTGTTCTCTCCCAAGAAGATGTCGGCCTCGGTGTGGCGGGCGCTGTTGCCGTCGGCTGATGTCGCCGTCGCCACCCGCACCCGCATCGACCAGGTGCAGCCGGGCGACGTCGAAGTCCTCCGCGGTGAACAGGTCGAAGTGCAGGTGGACCTGTCGGGGGAAATCCCGTCGGAGGTGCGGTTGCTCTACACCACGGCCGACAAGCGGTTCGTCCAGGAACCGCTGGCGATGCGTCCGGTCGACGACCGGTTGAACCGTTTCCGGGGACTGCTGGCCGGCGAACGCGGGCGGGGATTGCTCCAGAACCTCACCTACCGCATTGAGGCCGGCGATGCCCGCTCCCCCGACTTCACCGTGACGGTTGTTCAGCCCCCCTCCGCCACGGTGCAGGAGGTGAGCTACCAATACCCGGACTACATGCGGCTCTCCCCCCGGACCGACGTCGGCGGCGCCATCGACGCCTGGGAAGGGACGCTCGTGACCATCCACGCCACGGCCAACATGCCCGTCGTCTCGGCCATGATCCTCTATTCCGACGACGAACTCGGCACCGCCAAGGCCGAAGAGTTCCCCCTGGAGATCCGAGACGGCACGCATCTGAGCGGCACGGTGCAACTCCGCTTCCGCGACGACGGCTCCGCGCCCAGTTTCTATCGCATCCAGGTGAAGAACGAGCGCGGGGACAAGGACCCCCGCCCCGTGTTCCACCCCCTCCGCATCCGTCCCGATCTCCCTCCCAAGCTCACCCTGCACCATCCCCGGGGGGACCTGCAACTCCCCGCCAACGCCATCGTTCCCATCGCCTACCGGGCCCGGGACCCCGATTTCCTGCTCCGCTCGGTCACGTTGCAGTACAAGAAGGTGGGCGACACGCACGCCCGGCCGTTCCCGCTGTTCGAGGCCCCCCCCTTCCAACAGGTGGTCGAGGGAACCTACCGCCTGCCGCTCGAAACTCTGACCGCCGAACTCGAACCCGGCGACCGCCTCGCCTATTGGCTCGAGGCCCGCGACAACCTCGACCCCTTCCCCGGTCGCGAACCGAACATCACCCGCACTCCCGTCCAGCACATTGAGATCATCGCCCCCGTCGAGCGGACACAGGCGGAACAGGCCTTCCAGCGCGATCAGAGACAAGCCCAGGAGCGACTGGAGGAGACGCGGGCCGCCGAGACCGAAGGCGTGGCTCAGGAACCGGCCCCGGCGGAACCTCCAGCACCGGACCAGGAGCAACCACCAGCCGCTCCCGAGGGTGCACCACCTCCGGCGACGCCTCCACCCGGCGGGCCATCAGCTTCCCCCACCCCCAGCACCTCCGAGGGGCCTCCCCGCGCGGAGGAACCTGCCTCCGCCCCGGGGGAGTCTCCCGAGGAGCGCACTTCGCCGCAACAGCCGTCCGACGCGTCCCCTCAGACCCCGGGGACTTCTCCCGCACCCAGCCCCGAGGGTTCGCCGTCCGGAGATGCCCCCGCCCAGAGTCCCTCCGGGGACTCCCCCTCCGGGTCGAAGACCGGCGCCGGCAACCAACCCATGACCGGTGGCGAACGGGAGACGACCGGACGCTCGCAGTCAACCCCCGCCGGAACGGGACAGCCCCAACCTCAAGGGGACCGCGGCAGTCAACCGGGACAACCCAGTGCGGAGGGCTCCCCCTCCCGCGGCGATCAGACCGGTGACCGTTCCGCCACTGCCCGTGAAGGTTCTCCCGCTGACCCGCGGAGCGGTCAGCCGCGCGGCTCGGAAACCGCTCCGTCCGGGCAGGAGGGGAATCAGACGGGAGAGGCCGGACAGAAGGACCGGGCCTCCGATCAACGCATTCTGCGTGAACTGCTGGAGCGGTATCGATCCGCGCAAGAACAGGAACGACCACAACCCGGGCGGGGCGAACCCTCGTCAGCGGAGCAAACCCCCGGCCGCGGAGACAATCCGCCAACCGGGCGAGGAGACCAGCCTCCTTCGGAAAGTCGACCCGACCGCGGTCCTTCCGGAACGGAGGGGACCCAGTCGCCGCGTCCCGATCCCACCGGCCGCGGAACCCCCTCCCCCGAGGCCTCTCCGACCAGTCCGCAACCGGGGACTGACCCGAGGAAATCGCCACCCAGCAACCAGACTCCGCAGCCGGGAGAACCGACCGCTCCGTCTGCTTCCCAGTCCCCCCCGGGGACGCCGGGCGACGTTCGTGCCCCGATGCCGGAGTCCGGCTCACAACCGGGAGAGCGCGCTCCCGGTGCCGGTGCAGGTGAACGAGAACCTTCCGGCCGTGAGCCGATGCCGGGTACCGGGCAGGAGCGCCGTCCCTCCACCGAACCGGGGAGTGAGAGGCAACCGGGGACGGAACCGATGCCGCGTGAGTCTCAAAACGGCGATCCCCGGAATGCAACCGACGGCGGAAGATCACCGATGCCCCCGCGGGGGGATGCTCCCCCCGATCGCGCTCCTGGTCCGTCTCCGGAGCCGAACCCCGGCCAACCGGGTGAGAGATCTCCGGAACCAGGTTTGCCTCCTTCGACTCCGGGAAGCGAGCGAACCGGTGAGCGCGGCGAGACTGCACCAGCTCCGAGGACTCCGCCCCAGGCGGAAGGGAGTCCGATGCCCGGACAACCAGGGCCCGGCGCGGGTCAGCAGCCCGGCGCGGGTCAGCAGCCCAGTGCAGGTCAGCAGCCCGGAGCGGGTCAACAACCCGGAGCGGGTCAACAACCCGGAGCGGGTCAGCAGCCCGGCGCGGGTCAGCAGCCCGGTGCAGGTCAGCAGCCCGGTGCAGGTCAGCAGCCCGGAGCGGGTCAACAACCCGGAGCGGGTCAGCAGCCCGGAGCGGGTCAGCAGCCCGGAGCGGGTCAGCAGCCCGGTGCG
>JBBIJW010000014.1:0-135917 GCA_037445755.1 Planctomycetaceae bacterium
AGATCACGAACTCCAACGCGGTCGCCAACGGGGCGGACATCACCGTCGTGGCCGCGAGCCCGCTGACGGTCAATTCGGCCGTCGTCAACAGCGACGGCGGAGACGTCACGCTGCAGGCGGGGGCGGTCGTTCCGTCGACCACCTCCACGGATGTGCTCACCGTGAACGCCAACATCACCACCGTCGGAGGCGACGGGAATGTGTCGCTGGATGCGTTCCGCATCGTCCACAACACGGGAGCCGTGTCCGCTGCGGGGGACGGGAACGTCACCTTCACCGCCAGCGAGTCGATCACCATCGGCAACGGCACGGACGACGGAGCGGGCGTCGACCCGACTGTCACAGCCGTCGATGGCAATGTGACGCTGCTGGGCAACTCCACCGGCGCGACCAACGGCACGTTCTCCGGCGTGCTGATTCAGGATGCCGATACGGCGGTCTCGACGACGAACGGCGACGTCGAGATCACCGGCCAGAGCGGCGATACGGCCATCGGATACGGCGTACTGGTCCGCACCGGCGCACTGATCGCGGCAGCCAACGGCGGCGGCGTCGTCATCAACGGGACCGGTCGCAGCGTGGCGGCCAACGGCGGCGTGCGGGTAGAGGGATCCGGCACGCTGATCTCCGTCGAACAAGGCGACCTGCTGTTGACCGGCGACACGGACGGCGGCGGACTTGACGTCGTCATCAATGCAGCCGTCCTGCAGTCCACCAGCGGCGACCTCCTGGTGACGGCCGACGCCAACCACATCGTGATGGAGAACGGCGCCCAGATTACGACCACCGGCGGCAACGCCGAGCTGACCGCCGACGGCGACGTCCGGCTGTGGATCGTCAACGTGGCCGGCGGCACGGCCACAATCACGGCCGACAACGATGGCAACGGAACCGGCGCCATCACCGACAATGAGACGGGCGTAGATGCCGTGGTCAATATCACCGCCGCGTCCGCCGTGCTCTCGTCCGCTACCGGGATCGGCAGCGGCGCGGCGGCAGACCTGAACGACATCGATTTGAGCGTCGGCTCGCTCGACGCCGTCAATTCCACGTCGGGCGACATCAACCTCGACGAGACCGACGCGATCACAGTCAACCGCATCGACCAGAACGCGAACAGCGGACGGGTGACGCTCGTGGCCGGCGGGACGATCACGATCGCGGTGGACCAATCGGGGGTCGAAGCTGTCAGCGGCAACGTTGCACTCACTGCGAACGGCGCAATGAGCGACATCGTCATCAACGACACGATCACGACGCAGGGGACGTCGGCCGCTTCGGGGAATGTGACCATCAACGCCGGCCGCAACATCAGCAGCACGTCAGCCGGGACAATCACCACATCCGCCACGGCGGTCGACGCCGCGTCCGGGGCCGTGGACATCGACGCGGGCGGGTTTGTGAACCTCGCCGGGAACATCATCACGTCCGGCGGCAGCGGTGCGGCCAATGGCGGGCTGGTCGAGATCGACACCGTCAACGGAGCGATCACGGTGGCGAACATTACCGCCGGAGCCGCAGGGACCGGAACCGCCGGCGACGTCAACCTCCACGCGAACGACACGGCGGGGCCTGCTGACAGTGACATCACCATCAACGGCACGCTGACGACCTCCGCGGGCGGTACGGTGCGCCTGGACGCGGCCGGCAGCATTATCGACGGCTCCGGCGACACCGCAGCCGATATCATCGCCACGAACGTCCTGCTGCGGGCCGTCACCGGCATCGGCTCGAACAGCAACGACCTCAACACCCAGACGGCGACCGGTTCCGCGGCCCTGACCGTCGCCGCAGTCACCGGCACCGGCGGCATCTTCCTTCGCCACACCGGTTCGCTCGTCGTCGATACCGTCGACGGCGGAACGTCGTCCATCGCCACGCTGTCAGACCTCGAGACCATCACCAGCGGCGACATCAAGATCCAGGTCATCGGAGGTTCGCTCACCGTCAACGAAGGCGACGCGGATGACACCGGAGTGCGAGCGGCCGTCGGCAACATCCTCCTGCAGGCCGACACCGACGTCATCCTGAACGCCGACGTCGAGAGCGGCAGCAGCGGGCACATCACCGTCCTCGCGGGCGACGACATTCTCCAGAGCGCCGACATCTCCACCGTTGGCGGGTCGGTCTCTCTCAATGCCGCGAACGGCACCGCAGATGCGATCAGCGGCATCGACATGCAGAGCGGCACCACCATCTCTACAGGCGGCGGAAACGCCCGGCTGGCGGCGTCGAACGGCGGCAATGTGCTGCTGGCGCGGGTCAATGCGGGGGCGGGGAGTGTCAGCATCTTGGCCGCGGACAGCATCCTCGACAACAACGGCGCGACGGTGAACGTCGAGGCGGGCGCCCTGCGCATGGAAGCGACGGCCGGCAGCATCGGCGCGGACGACGCCGGCAACGGCAATCCACCCGTCAACGCCAATGCAATCAATACCAGCGTCACGACGCTCGCCGCCCGCAGTGCGACGGGCATCTACATTCAGGAGGCGGACGACGTCACCATCGGCGCCACCGGCGACGTCACCGTCACGCAGGTGAACTTCGGGGCCGCGAACTCCACCGTCACCGACGCCAGCCTGTCCGACCTGACCACGATCAGCAACGGCCCGATTAAGGTCGTCGCCGGATCGGTGGGTACGCCAGGCACGATCACCGTCAACGACGGCGACGGCAACTCGGTCGGCGTCTCCGCCCACGGCACGGGCGACGTGCTGCTCGAAGCACGCGGGGCGACCGGCAGCGTCATCCTGAGCGCCAGTGCCCGCGTCCTCTCCGGCAGTGGCCACATCACGCTCATCGCCGGCGACGACATCCAGCAAAGCGCCAACATCGCCACGACCGGGGGCACGGTTTACCTGAATGCCGCCAACGGCGCCGCGGGGGGCGTCGACGGCATCGAGATGGCCGACGGGACGTCGATCGCCAGCGGCGACGGCGATGTCTACCTGCGCGCGCTCGGCGAGGGTGAGGTGCGGCTGGCGCTGATCAACGCCGGGGCCGGCAACGTCCGCGTTGAGGCCGAGGGGAGCATCCGCGACAACAACGACGCCACCACGCCCGACTCGGTCAACATCATCGCCGCCGGGGCGGCGCTCATCGCCGATTCCAACGCTGCCGGCGGGGCGGAGTCGATCGGTACGGCCAACGCCGACACCGCACCGGACGGCGGCGACATCGAAGTCACCCTCACCACGCTGGCCGCGCGGGCAACGGGGGGCATCTTCCTCGACTCGACCGGTACTCTCGAGATCGGCACGGTGTCGGTGACGGTCCAGCAGGTGAACTTCAATTCCACGCTGACGCCCGTCACTCCCGCCGACCTCTCCGGAGTGAGCGGGAGCGACTTCACCCTCTGCGTCGGCGGAAACCTGGACCTCGCCGACGACATCGACGTCACCTCGAACCCGACCGGCACGGTGCGGATCAAGGCGGTCGGGAACGTCACGCAGGCGGGCGGCGGCGTGATCCTGGCGAATCGGCTGGGGGTGCTCTCCACGACCGGCAGCATCACGCTGAACGCCGCGGACAACGACGTCGACTTCCTCGCGGCCCAGACGCTCGCCTCCGGCGAAACCATCACCTTCCACGATACGGACGACCTGACGATCGACTTCGTGGCGGCGGCCGGGTGCTTCGACCAGAGCGTGACCGGCGTCGTGACGAACGACGGCGACATCACGCTCACCGCCGACGGCGACATCATGATCGACGACGGCGCGGCGACCACCGCGGCGGTCGGCACCGTCAATGCCGGCCTGGGAAATGTCACCATCACCGCCGACGCCGACCTGAACAATACCGGCGCGATCATCGACGGCTCGACGCCCGAGGGTCCCGGCAATGAGAACGTCGTCGGCAACCACGTCACGCTCACCGCGGCCACCGGTATCGGCAGCGACGCGGGAGACCTGGGCGATGCGGGCGACCTCGACGTCAACGCCACGCTGCTCACCCTCCTCAACACCACCGGCGGCCACGTCCAGGTCCGCGAGACCGACAGCGTTGCGCTGGACACGCTCGTCAACGCCACGCGCCGCGTGGTGCTGGAGGCGGCCGGCCAGATCACCGACGGCCTCGCCGGCGAGGCGGCCAACGTCACAGCCGCGGATCTGGTTCTGCTTGCCGGGACCGGTATCGGCAACTTCGACGCCACGAACGCCACGCATGAGGACAACGATATCGACGTCGCGGTCGACACGCTGACGGCGCACACCGCCACGGGAGACGTCTTCATCGACGATCTCAGCAGCGGCCTGACCATCTCCACGTTCGGCAGTCAGGCGGGCGTGTCGATCACCATCGGCGGGGCCGGGCAGGACATTCTGATTCGCGAGCGCGGTGCCGGTGCCTTCACGGTCAACTCGATCGTCACCAACAGCGGGTCCGGGCATGTCACGCTGGCGGCGTTCGGAACGACGGCGGCGGATGACCTCGTGATCAACGCCAACGTCACCAGCAATGCGGCGCTGGCCACCACATCCGGCGCAATTCGCCTCATCAGCGAAGAGGACCTGCGCGTCGACAACAATGCGATTGTCGACGCCAATGGCGGCGAAGTGCTGGCCGCGGCCGGGTTCGGGTTCCAGTACCTCGGCGCACTGCTGGCCGGGAGCGGCACGGCGGACCTCGACATGGCCTCCGGAACGCAGATCCGGTCAAACGCCGGACTGATCGTGCTGACGGCCACAGACGACGTCCGGCTGGCACAGGTGAACGCCGGCGCGGGGGACGTGTTTGTTCTGGCGGACGCGGACGTCGGCAACGTCGCCGGAGGCGGCGTCGGGGCGATCTTCGACAACCAGACGGACGTGGGTGACGTGCTCGTGAACGTCGTGGGGGCCAACGTCGTTCTCCGGGCGGGCAGCGGCATCGGCACGGGGATTGGTCCTGCCGACACCGATCTCGACGTTGACGCCGGCACACTGGCGGCGATCACCGAGTCGGGCAACATCCATGTCCAGGGCGTCAATGGACTGTCGATCGGCGCGGTCGCCAGCCGGACAGCCGCGATCAACGGCAATACGAACTTCTCGACCAGTTCGTTCGCGGGCGTCGCCATCCTCGACACCGCGGACGACAACTCCGGGGCCGACAGCATCGACATCCGGGCGACCGGCGGGTTGACGGTCACGGCCGGCGGAATCGTGGAGCGCGACGTCTCGGTGTTCGCGGGGGCGCGCGTGCTGAATGCCGACGCGGGGAACATCACGCTCTCGGCCGAGGGGACCACTGCGGCGGCGGACCTTGTGCTGAGCGGGAACGTCGCGGCGACCGGCACGTCGGGCATCGCCGTGGACGGGACGACCGGCGGCAACATCCGCCTGTTCGCCGGAGATACCATCAGCGTCGGCACCGGCGCGGCGGTGACCGTCTCCACGCAGTCGAATGGTGGTGTGTACCTGTTCGCCGGATCGGACCGCTTCAACGCCGGGGCGATCGCGACGGCCGGTTCGGCCACCGGCGACATCGCGATGTTCGACGGCTCGGTGATCTCGACGGAGGACGGGAACATCGGCCTGAGCGCCGCGCGGAACATCGCCCTCAGCCGGTTGAACGCGAACTCCAACGCCGATGCCACGGCCGGCAACGTCGCCGTGCGGGCCGACTCGCGCGTGCTGGCATCGGGTGCGGCGACGTTTGCGCTCAACGGCGTCGGCGCCATCATTGACAACCTCACCGGCGAAGGGGCCGGGTTCGCCAACATCGTCGCGGCCGGCGCACAACTGACTGCGGCGACCGGCATCGGCACGGATGATGAGGACATCGACACGGCCGTCTCCACCATCGCCGGCCAGACCGTGCAGGGGGACCTGCACGTCAAGAACATCGGCAACCTGAGCGTCTCGGCCGGCTTCGGCGTCCAGTTCTCGCCGGATGTGGGGGTGCTGACAACGGCGGCGAATACGTCCGGGCTGTCGATCACCGACACCGCCGGCACGCTCGATTCCGGCGCCGACCATCTGACGCTGGTGACGGTCGGGACGCTGACGGTGAACGGCGCCGTCACCAACGCCGACGACGGCAATGTCACGCTCGCCGCCCGCGATTCCGGGGTCGGCAATCTCGACCGCCTGACGATCAACGCCGCCGTCAGCACCACGCACGGCACGGCGGTCGGCACGGGGCGCATCTTCCTCGACGGCGAGGGGGTCACGATCAGCACGACCGGCTCGGTGTCGTCGGAAGGGGGCTTCATCGCCATCGACGCCGGGCCGATTAGCGCGGCCACTGGCTCCGACGGACTGTTCACCATGGCCGCCGGCAGCGCAGTCACTTCCGATAGCGGCAACATCTTCCTGTCGATGGATGCGGCCACGCTGGAGGGGAGCGTCACGACGACGACCGGCACGATCCTGCTGGCGGCCGACACGGCGGGCCGGGCGATCAACCTCGGCGGCGGCGGAGTGCTGGGAGGTATCGACGCCAACACGCTCGTCGGCCTCAACCTCAACGACGCCGAGCTCGACACGCTCAGCGCCCCGACGGTCCGCATCGGCACGAATGCCAACACGCCGGCAGACCTCTTCGGCGGCGAGACGTTCGACGACCCCGACGGCGAATTCCCGCACATCAATCCGCCAGGTGTCGGACAGGGGGGCAATCCGGCCGAGACCGACAACCCCTTCGCTGGAGCGACGACCGGGGTGATTACCGTGGTGGGGGACGTCACCGGCACGGCCAACTTCGCCACGGCGCTCCTGCGCCTGCAGACCTCCGCCAACGTCGCGATCAACGCCGACGTCGATCTCACCGCGAACGCCGGCGGCGACTTCACCGTCGTGGCCGGGACGAACATCACGCAGACCGGAACCGGCGGCGTGACGGCCGACGTCACGCTCGGCGGCAACGGCGTCGTCAGCTACACGGCGACGAGCGGCGATATCGACATCCTGGCGGACGGTGATTCCGCGGGCATTAAGACCAACGACGGAAACATCACCCTGACGGCCGGCGGTTCGATCAGTCAGACCGGGACCGGAGCCACGGCGGACGTCTTCGCCGGCGGCACGGGGGCCGTGACGTACACCGCACAGACCGGCAGCATCGATCTGAGCGCCACCGGCGGCGGCAGCGCCGACATCGGCACGAACAACGGCGCCATCACGCTGCAGGCGCAGACGGACATCACGCAGTCGGCCGACGGCGCGGGGAGTACGGCCAACGTGGCGGCCGGTGGAACCGGAGCTGTTGCATACACCGCGACGACCGGCGCCATCGACATCGAAGCGACCACCGGCGGGACGGCGGATGTCTCAACGAACAACGGCGCGATCACGTTCCAGGCGGCGACCGACATCACGCAGTCGGCCACCGGCGTGAACAGCAATGCCGACACGTCCGCCGGCGGCGCCGGTGCAGTCTCCTACACGGCGACAGCCGGGAATATCGAACTCACGGCGGACGGTGCAGGAACTTCGACGAACGTCAGCACCACTGGCGGCAACGTCATGTTCAACGCCGGGACCGATATTGCGCTCTCCGGCACGACGGGGACAGCGAACATTTCGGCCGGTGGAGCGGGAGCGATCGACTTCACTGCCGGGCGGGACGTGCGGCTGACAGCGACAAATGCCACCGGCTCTGCGGACCTCACGACGGCCGGGGGCGCGATCACGGTGGATGCGGTCCGCGACATCGCGCAGACGAGCGTCGCGGGCGGCACGACCGACGCCAGCACCCTGCTGGACGGAGCGATCAACTACACCGCCGGCCGCAGCATCACGCTCACGGGATCTGCCGACGACACGGCGACCATCACCACGGTCAACGGGAACATTACGCTGCGGGCCAACGACGCCGCCGCCAACTTCGGCGGCAACTTCACCGGCATCGTGCTCTCGAATGCCGATATCACCACCGGCACGCCGGGCGGCGGCGGACAGCCGGGCGGCGACATCCTCATCCGCGGCACCGGCGGCGACACCGGCAGCGACAACAACGGCGTGGTGATTCAGGGGACGACGGAGATCGAGTCCCGCGGCAGCGATCCCAATGCTGGTACGATCACCATCGTCGGCCGCGGCGGACCGGGGCTGAACGGGAACCTCGGCGTCAGCATGTCCGGCGCCGGCACGATCGTCCGGTCGGAGGATGGCGACATCGCCGTCACCGGAACGACCTCCGGCACGGGGGACGGCAACGTCGGAGTGACGATCGCCGACAGCGCCCTGGTGCAGTCGACCGGGACCACGGCCAACGCCGCGAACATCACCATCAGCGGCACGGGCCAGGGAGTCGGCGGGAATCACGGCATCCACCTGCAGACGGGCGGGAGGATCACCACTGTCGCCGGCGACGTCGGCCTGACGGGGACCTCCAACGGCACCGGCGACGACAACGACGGCATCCTGATGCAGTCGGGTGCGGTGGTGGAGTCGACCGGCGCGGGAGTCGGCGCCGGAACCCTCACGCTGCTGGGAACGGGAGGCGGGACCGCAGCCGGCGGCGACCAGAGCCAGGGGGTGAACCTCGAGGACGCCGGAACGCGGATCGAGTCGGTCTCCGGCGCCGTCAGCGTCACTGGAGTCGCCCGTGGAACGGGAACCAACAACCAGGGAGTCCGGATCGCCGCCGGTGCAGACGTGCTGTCGACCGGACTGGGAGGGACGGCCGCGACAATCACACTCAACGGGACGGGGACCGGCGTCGGCACAGCCGGCAACGGCAACGAGGGCGTGTTGCTCACCGGCGCGGGGACGACCGTCAACACCCGCGACGGAGCGATCGGCATCACGGGCAACTCGCTGGGCACGGGCATGGACGACATCGGCGTCCAGATTCGCAGCGGCGCCGTGGTTGAAGCCACGTCCGCGGCCGCCATCCAGATCGACGGGACGGGTGGCGCCGGGACCGGGCACGACGTCGGCGTGCGGATGGCCGACGCCGGGACGAGCGTGCGGACGACCACAGGGAACACCGGCATCACCGGGAACGTCCGCGCTGGGGCGGCGGGCGGCTTCAACATCGGGGTGCAGATCGAGAACGGCGCACTTGTCGAGTCGACCGGGACCGGAGCGGGAGCAGTCGGGAACATCACGGTCACGGGGACGGCTCGCGGGACCGGCGCGGACGCGTACGGCGTGCACGTCAATGCGGCGACGGTTCAGACCGCGGATGGAAACATCAACCTCGTCGGCCAGAGCACGTCGACGAGCGTCACGAACGCGCACGGCGTCGCCCTGACCGCCGGCGCCCTGCTCGCCGCAGCCGGCGACGGCGCGATCGACGTCCGTGGCACGGCCGGCCCGAACGGGACCCGCGACGCCGTCTTCATCGACAACTCGATTGTCCGCACGCAGACGACGCAGATCACCGTCACCGGCCTCAATGAGGACGTGCGGATGCAGGGGACGGCCGCAGTGGAGTCGAATTCCGGCAACGCACTGCTGCAGGCGTCCAGCGACGTCTTCCTGACAACGGTGAATCTCGATTTCGACGCTGCCGGGCCGCGGGGGACGGCCGTCATCACCGCCGACGCCAATACGGTCCCCATCGATGGGATCAACGGTCAGGCGAGCGACGGCATCGGCCGGATCATCGACAACACTCCGGGCGAGGCGCCGAACATCATCGCCGAAGCAGCCGCGCTGCGGGCGGGGAGTGGCATCGGCAACTTCAGCTATGGTGTGCCGGGCGATGAGGCGAACGATATTGACGTCGAGGTCAATACGCTCGCTGCGCGGACGAATACCGGCGATCTCTTCGTCAGCGACGCGAGCAACCTCACGCTGGCCGGCGTGAACGGGTTGACGAACGCCCTCGAGGTCCTGGGTGGAACAGGCGACATCCTGGTCCGCGCTACGACCGACCTGACAGTGAATGCGAACGTCGTCCAGGCGGGGACGGGGTCCACGACGCTGGCGGCCGGCGTGGGCGGCGTGACGGGAGCATTGGCCGTCAACTCCAACGTTTCCAACACCAGCGCCGGCGGCGGCAACGTGCGGCTGACGGCGCGGCAGGGGCTGACTCTGAACGCCGCCGTCGTGATCGACACCAACGGCGGCGACGCGGAGCTGCACGCCGGCCGGCAGTTCCTCTTCAACCAGACGCTCACTCCGGGAGCCGCCGGCGTCGACCTGACGATGGCGACGGGGACACAGGTGGTCACCGATGGCGGCGACGCGATCCTCACCGCCACCGACGACGTGCATCTCGCCCGCGTGAGCACCAACACTGGCGCGACGGCGGCCGGGACGGTGTACGTCATCGCCGACAGCGACAACAGCGGAGCGGGCGAAATTACCGACAACCGCAGTGGCGAGGGCCCCGGTAACGTCAACATCACCGCACTCAACGCCTCGCTGCGAGGGGCGAGCGGCATCGGCAACGGCTCGGCCATCGACACCGAAGTCACGACGGTCGCCGCCGTCACCGATCACGGCCACATCCAGATCGACGACGTCTCGGCCCTCGTGGTCGGCACGGTGGCGGGACGCGGCTTCTCGGCGACGCTCACTCCCGGCAGCTTCGGCGCCACCGGCGCCGGTCAGGTCGCCGCGCTTTCCGGAGTCACGATCACCGACACGCTGGGACTGGGACCCGACGTGCAGGACTCCGGGGCGGACTTCATCGGCCTGCAGGCCGACGGTGCGATCACGATCAACGACGCCGTGCGGAACCTCGACGCCGGCAATATCACGCTGGACGCCAACGGCGGCGCAGTGACGCTCAATGCCGCGATCGACTCTCGCAACGACGGCGGAGTGTTTACCGGCACGGTCCGCATCTCGGCCACGGGGGCGGTCACGCAGAGCGCTGTTGGCATCATCACCGCCGACACACTCGGTGTGCGGACCACTGCCGGACAGGTCAACTTGCTCACCGCGGTCAACGATGTCAGCACGCTGGCCATCGCCACCAGTAACGCTGACATCGGGTTCCGCGACGCGGACGGCTTCCACCTCAACCGAGTGACGGGGCAGTTGAACGGCATGTTCAATGACCTCACACTGTTCACGCAAACCGACGGTCTGAGCGCCGGCAGCGGGACCCTGCGGTTGGCCGCCCAGGGCGGCGCGGCAACCACCGCCCTCAACAGCATCACCCAGGACGGCGTCAACGGCGGCATCACGGCGGCCAGTCTCGGCATCCGGCTGCTCGGGGGCGATGTGCTGCTCGATCCCAACGGCGCGGCCGGGCCGGCCATCAATGACGTCGATACGTTGGCGGCCTTCGTGAGGGAGGACGCCGGCGGTCGCGGCGGAGCGCTCGAGTTCAGTGATGCAGACGACCTGACGGTGGGCGGCGTGAGCACATTCGACGCCTTTGCTGCAACGACGGGCGTGGACGTCACCAACAACATCCTGGTGTGCGTGGAGACAACCCTGACGCTGACAGAGGCGGTCACGACGCGCAACTCGGCAACGATCACCCCCAACCCGACCGACATTGTCCGCCTCCATGCCGAGACGGGCGACGTCGTGCAGACCGCCGCCGGCGCGATCACCGCAGCGACCCTTGGCGTCGTGGCAGGGGACGACATCCATCTCAGTGGGGCCGCCAACGATGTCGACATCTTCGCAGCGTCGGGGGATGATGTCACCTACCGAGATGTGGATGGCGTGACGATCGGAGATGTCGCGGCTGTGGGCTGTTTCCCGGGAGTGATGGGCGTCACCGCCACGAACTTCACGCTCTGCGTGGGGGCCGATTTCGTCGCCGTCGGAAACGTCATCACCGTGGCCGATACGCTGCGGATTGAAGCGGCCGGCAACGTGACGCAGACGGCGAACATCACCGCCCGGGCGCTCGGCGTGCGGACCACCGCGGGGGGGAGCATCACACTCGGACTGGCGAACGACGTCGACCTCCTCGCCGCAACCACCGATGGAGGAACGATCACCTTCAACGACGTCGACGATCTGACGATCGACTTTGTCTCGGCGCTGGATTGCTTCTCCACGGACGTCGTCGGCGTCTCCACTCCGAGCGCGGCGATCACGCTGACGACCGGCGGCCACCTGACGATCGACGACGCCACGGCCTCGCCGGCACAGATCGGGATTGTGAACGCCGATCGCGCCGGCACAAACCTGCCGACGGCGATCGTCACGATCGTCTCCGGAGGAGCGATCATCGACGGGTCGGCGACCCTGGCCGGCGGGCCGCACCTCGATGTCATCGGCCACACCGTGGCCCTCACCTCCCAGTCGGGCATCGGGGCGGGGACGGGAGTGCTCGGAGACGCGGCCGCCCTGGACCTCAACGCCACCGTCCTCACGGCGACGAACGTCGCCTCCGGACACGTGCAGCTTTTCGAGGCGGACGACGTTTCGCTGACGACGATCTCCAACGTCGGCCGATTGGTGGTGCTCGACGCCGCGGGCCAGATCACCGATCGTGACGTGACCAGCGACGCTGCTGCCAACGTCGTCGCGCAGATGCTGGCGATCCGGGCCGGAACCGGCATCGGCAACTTCAGTTCGCTGCCGGCCGACGCGGGGAACGATCTCGACCTGGCCGTCGCGAACCTCTCCGCCCGCACCACCACGGGCGACGTCTTCCTCTCCAATGCGTTCGATCTGACGCTCACGACGGTCGGTGGTCAGACCGGCGCGACGATCGATGCCGGCAGCGGTGTCGGCAATGCCATTCACATCACCGTGCCGGGCAGCCTGACAATCGACGCCGCCGTCAGCCACGGCGGCGCCGGTCCGACCTCGTTGATCGCGACGCAGGACATCACGGCCAATGCGGGGATCACCTCCGCCGGAGGACCGATCGACCTGCTGGCGGACCAGCACATCACGCTCAACCCTGCCGGCGACGTCCGTTCCCACGGCGGGAACATCCGGATCATCGCGGATGCGGACGGAACCGGCGGTCCGGGAGCCGGCGCGATCTTCATGGCGGATGTCGGAGGCGATTCCGCCATCGTTGATGCAGAGGCCGGGACGGTCACGATGCAGGCGTCCGGAGACGTGACCCTCGGCGGCGTGCGGAGCCTCTCCGACAGCCCGACGGCGATCGTCATCGCGTCGACCGCAGGGGCCATCATCGATGGCGGCGACTCGGCCATCGACCTCGTCGCCACGCATCCGCTCGGCATCGTCAATCTCAGCGCGCGGGACGGCATCGGTCACGCCAATCCGCTGGAAACGGACGTCGCGCGGCTGAACGCCACCGTCACGGCGGCCGGCAGCATGCGCCTCAACGAACTGAACGCGATCGAGTTGCGGGAGCTGCGCACCGCCAACGGTCCCATCGTCGTCCTCGCCGGCGGGACGATCACCGCCACGAGTGTCAATACCTCGGCGACGGACAACAACCTCAACGACGTCACGCTCACCGCCGTCGGACCGGCGTCGGACATCCTGGTGACGTCGATCAACGCCGGTGTGCTCAACGACGTCCTCCTCACCGCCGGGGACGACATCCTGAACACCCCCGGCGCCGGGGCGAGCTCGATCATCGCGGACGACCTGAGCCTGTCAGCGGCCAACGGCACGGCCGACGGCGACGACGCCGTCCGACTCCGGACCCGCGTCAACGATCTGTCGGCCAACGTGACCGGCCCCTTCCGGGGGGACGTCGAGCTCATCGATGTCGACGCCCTGCGCATCGCCGCCTCGGACGCCATGAGCGACGCCGAAACGGTGAGCACCAGCAACGGAGAAATCCGCATCACCACGGGCACGTCGTTGACGGTGGTGGACACGAACACCGCCAACGACGGCGGCGACCGCACGGGGGATGAAGAGGTGATCGCCCGCGGCGCGAACGGCCGCATCCGTCTGCGGGCGGGAACGAACCTGACGCTCGCCGACGGCGCACAACTGAGCGCCTCGCAGGCAACGCCCGGCGCCATCACTCTGGACGCCGCGGACAATCTCGAATTCGGCTCACTGGTACAGGTGCGGACGCCCGGGGGCACGGTGCGGGGATTGGCGCCCCGTCCGGAGTTCGGCCCGCCTCCGCTCGTGGGGACGGCGTTTTATGACGCCTCCACGGTGATCGCTCCCCCGCTCTCCTCCGCCGGAGGCGGCTTCCTGGGAGTGCTCTCCTTCAGTGTGGGACTCCCCGGCGAGAGCGGCTTGATCATCCAGATCGACTGGAGCAGCCTGACGGATCGCATCCAGGTGATTGCCCCCGTGGCGGGCGACCTCGCTCCCGGAACTCCGCCGCACAACTTTGAAGTGGCTCACGTATACACCTTGCAGGACCTGCTGGGGGCGTTTTTGAACGGGCGAACGGCCGCCAGCGACCCCATCCCCGTCCTGTGGAGCGTCTCCTTCGACACATCGTTCACCTTCCTGGCAAACACCGTCACTCCGCCCGGAGGCGGGACGCCGATCCCCGTCCCCGGTGGATTGGCCTCCACCACGGACAACCGCTTCACCGGGGACAACCCGAATCCGTTCTTCCCCACCGGCACCCCCTACGAGAACGGGATCGCCTTCTTTGTCGTGCCGTCCCTGGAGTTCGGCCTTCCGCAGTTCAATGAACCCGTGGTGTTGCCGGCGAGTGAACCTCCCGCGGCGGTCATTCCCCCCGAGACGGTGGTCACTCCGCCGATCATCACCACCAGCACCTTCACCCAAACCGTCTTTCAGGTCCTCGGCCGTGAAGAGTACCTGGAGCTGGTGGTGCAGAGTCCCGATCCGCAAGCCGGGCCGCTGGCTGTCAAACGCCTGCCGGATGAGTTCCTGGCCGGCAAGGAAGGGGTCTCGTTCATCGACCTGTTCGACGGTCTTCCCGACGGGACGTACGAAATCTGGTATATTCTGGGATCGAACCGGCAACGGCTGGTCCGCATCGACGTCCGCAACGGGAAATCAGAAATCCAGCAGGATGAGCTGCAAGGCGGAACTCTGAAGCTGGAGGAAATCCTTGATCATCTGCGGGAACAGTTTCTGCCGCGGGATACAAGCGATCCGACCAGCCAGATTCCCGCCGGCAACGACGCACCGATCGGCGCGCCCACGAGCACGACTGTACGACGCAGTGAGTTCGACGACGACCGTGAACCACCTGCGGCGTTGCCTGCGGAGGTCCGCGAGGCAGCACATCCCTCCGAGACTCAGGACCAACAGGGACAGGAGACCGCGGCGGGTGCACCCTCGCCCGGAGGGGCAGTGGCCCCCGCGGCCGATGGAGCAGCGGGCGCGTCGGCCGAGGTCCACATCCCACCGGATCAGCAGGCAACGGAGGCGTCCGCAGCGGCCTGGGGGCCGTTGGGAGCCGCGGTCGCCTGGCAACACGTTCGCCGTCTGGCACGAAGCCGGTCGGCTCAACCGTTTAGCCGCGCACGCAGGACGGCGCGGCGATTGGCCTCGGGGACGGATCCCCTGCCGTAGCCGTGAGTGCTTCCCGACACATGGCCACCCGTGGGCAGTGTGGCGCAAAGCCGGAAAGCTGCGGCAAGAGGCGACCGCCGGTGGACCCGGCGATGGCCTCTGTTTTCCACCGTTCCTTTCGTGAGTTGACGTCATGGCCAGTTCTCAGCGTCCTCCTTCAGACTCGGGCGCCTTCGATTCCGACGAACTGCCGGATCAGACGTACGAGTTGACCACCCCGTCGCAGGATGGTTTGCGTCCCTCCCCGGCCGAAGGGACGACGGAGTCGCCCCCGGCAACGTCTCAGGACTCCTCGCAGACGTTCCTGTCGGATGAGTTCGATGACGAGGCGAAATCGCTGGGAGAGACGCGGGCCGTGGACGGAGATCTGCCGATGCCGGCGGAGGGGGGCGCTCCCCGCTCGCCGAGCGGAGCGGCGTCGGACAGCTCCCAGACGCTGCTGTCCGATGAGTTCGAAGGGCCGGCGGCCGCCGATTCACAGACGCTCATCTCCGATGACTTCGAGGAGCCGGGAGTGGCGGATGCGCCCGCTGAGGATTCCCGCACGCTGATCTCCGACGAGCTCGATGAGCCGGCCAGCGCCGATTCTCGGACCATCCAATCGGATGAATTCGACGCAGAGGGACCGGTCGAGCGCACCTTTGCCGAAGCCCCTGAAGAACAGCAGACCTTTGTCAGCGATCCCGAAGGCCCCCGCTGGGAGGACACGGGCGGACGGACGGTGATGGCCGACATCGACGGCACCGCCGAGGACTCCCGCACCCTCCAGTCGGACGATCTGGGAGAAAGCGACGCAGGCGCCGGGCTGATGGCTCAGTCGAACATTCGACAGACCATCAATCCCAAGTCCATGGACTCGGAGGATCGGCGGCACTGGGAGGAGGTCATTCGCGGAGCCCTCGGCTCGCAGGCGGCACCGTCCCCCCGCCGCAAGCGGGAGTCCAGCTATGTGTCGGTCGGCTCCAACCTCAACATTCAGACCCGGACGCTGATCGAGGGACAGCCGGCGCCCGGCCTGCCCGTCGACTACCGCATCGAAAAGAAACTCGGCGAAGGCGGGATGGGGGCGGTCTATCTGGCGAACCAGACCTCCCTCAACCGCAACGTGGCGCTCAAGGTCATCAAACCGATTTCAAACAAGGAGTCACAGCGGCTGCAGCAGAGCGGCCGGCTGGAAACGATCCGCCAGCACCGCCAGGGACAGTTCCTCTCCGAAGCCGTCGTCACCGGGGACCTGGAGCACCCCAACATCGTTCCCATCTACGACGTGGCGGCCACGCAGGATGGAACCGTCTTTTACGCCATGAAGTGTGTGGTGGGCACCCCCTGGTCCAAGGTGCTCAAGCAGAAGACCTTGCATGAGAACCTGGAAATCCTGCTGCGGGTGTGCGACGCGGTGGCCTTCGCGCATTCCCGCGGCGTCGTGCACCGCGACCTCAAGCCCGAGAACGTGATGCTCGGCGAGTTCGGCGTCGTCCTCGTGATGGACTGGGGGCTGGCCCTCACCACGCCGCAGTTCAGCAAGCAGGCGAGCATCCGCCGCGCCACCAGCCTGGGGGGATCGCCGGCCTACATGGCGCCGGAACTGGCCACCGGTCCCATCGACCGCATCGGTCCCGCGGCGGACATCTACCTGATCGGGGCAATGCTGTATGAGGTGATCACCGGCCGGCCGCCGCACTCCGGCTCGAACGTCAGCCAGTGCCTCCGCGCCGCGGCGACGAACAAGATCGACCCGGCCAAGGAGCAGGGCGAACTGATGGACATCGCCCTCAAAGCGATGGCCACCAAACCGGAAGACCGCTACCCCACGGTCCAGGCGTTTCAGGAGGCGGTGCGCGGGTATCTCGCGCATGCCGAGTCCATCGGGCTGGCCCATAAGGCCCAGGAAGACCTGGAGCGGGCCCGCCGTTCGCAACAATACGCCGATTACGCCCGGGCCATGTTCGGTTTCGAGCAGGCCCTCGAACTGTGGGAGGGGAACGAGCCGGCCCGGCAGGGACTCTCCGCCGCCCAGCTCGCCTACGCCGAACACGCCCTCCACAAGGCCGACTACGAGTTGGGACTGTCGCTGCTCGACGAGCACGATCCCGCGCACCAGCCCATCGTCAACCGGCTGCGGCAGGCCCAGCGGGAACAGGAATCGCGAAAGGCGCGCCTGGCATGGATGAAGCGCATCGCCATCGCCCTGGTGGCGGTGATCATTGTGGGCGGATCCGGGGCACTGGCGGTCATCAACCAACAGAAGAACGAGGCCATTGCGCTCCGCCAGGAAGCAGAGACTGCGCGGGATTTGGCCGTGCAAGCCGAGGAAGAAGCCCGCCAGCAGCGCGATGCGGCCTTGCTGGCCAAGGCGGCTGAAGAACGCGCCAAAAACGAAGCCATCGCCCTGCGCGTCGAGGCCGAACGCGCCGCCGCCGCCGAACGCGAAGCCAAACTCGTCGCCGTCGCCGCCAAGGAGGAAGCGGAAATGCAGCGACAGAAGGCGGAAGAGGCCCGGATGAAGGCCGAGGCCGCCGCCCTCGCCGAAATGAAGGCCAAGGAGCAGGAGCGCGAGGCCAAGGAGAAGGCCATCGCCGCCCAGCTCGCCGAACGGATGGCCCGGCAGGAGGCCGAAACCCAGCGCAAAAAGGCTGAAGAAGCCGCCTTGGCCGAAATGAAGGCCAAGGTCGAGGCCCTGGCCGCCAAGAAACGCGCCGAAGAGGCCGCCCTCGCCGAAATGAAGGCCAAGGAACAGGAGCGCGAGGCCAAGGAGCGGGCCATCGCCGCCCAGCTCGCCGAGAAAATGGCCAAGGAACTGGAGACCAAGGCCAAAGAGGCGGCCATCCTCGCCCGGCAGCAGGAGGAAAAAGCCCGCAAGGAAGCCGAAGCGGCGCGGATCGCCGAAGAAAAGGCCAAACTGGCCGCCCTGGATGCCAAGGAGGCCGAAACCCGCGCCAAGGAGGCCGCCATCGCCGCCGAACAACGCGCCCAGTACGAAGCCTACATTGCCAAGATCGGCCTCGCCAAGGCCCGCATCGACCAGAACGAATTCGACGGCGCCCGCCAACTCCTCCTCGAACTCAAGCAGGACCCCGCTACCTCCAAGCTCTGCGGCTGGGAGTGGCACCGCCTCATGCACCAGGCGTCGCAAGCCGCTTCCGACGTCTCGGCCGATGAACCCGCCCGCGACGTCTCGTTCAGCGCCTCCGGACGCTGCGCCGTCGCCGCCTTCGAGGGGGGACGCATCCGCTGGTTCGATGTCGCCGCTGACGGGACGCTCGCCCCCCCCGAAGATCGGCAGCTCCTCCTCGGCGCCGATGCCCGCACCGCCGCCCTGGCCCCCGATGAACGACTCCTGGCCACAGGGGAAGCCGACGGACTCATCCGGCTGTGGGAGGCCGACTCCGGCCGTGAAGTGAAACGACTGACCGGCCACACCGCCGCCGTCACCAAGGTCCGGTTCCTCACTCCCGACCGGCTTCTCTCCGCCTCGCTGGACAAGACCATTCGATTGTGGGACGCCGTCAACGGCCGCGAACTGGCCGCCGCCTGGCACATCGCTCCCGTGGAGGACGTCGCCGCCAGCGCCGGACCAAGCCCGCTGGTTGCCGCCGCCGTCGCCGATTCCCGCTCCGGGCGCGTCGCCGTCTGGCAAGTCCGGGAGCAGGGAGGCCGTACCGACCTGGCGCCGGTGGGCGATTTTCTTGCCCACGCAGCGCCCGTGTACGCCGTAGCCATCACGCCGGACGGCCGCCGTCTCGCCTCGGGCGACGGTTCCGGACGCATTCTCCTCTGGGAGCGCGCCGGCGTCGCTCCCCTCGACTACGGCGCCGCCATCGACGCCGCCCTCGACAGGCTCAGAAACAACGGCGCACCCGCGGCCTGGAAACCACCCGCGGCACAACCGCCGCTCGCTTCGCCCGCTCAAACCGCCTTCGTTTCCCTGGAAGACGCCGCCGCGCCCAACGGCGCCTTCCGCCTCATGGTGACCGACGCAGAACGCGCCCACGCCGAAGCCGTCCGCTCCCTCAGCTTCGCCCACACCGGCGGTCGGCTCGTCTCCGCCGCCGATGACTTCACGCTCAAAGTCTGGAACCCCGGTCAAGGACAACTGGTGGAAACTCTTCGCGGCCACGGCGGCTGGGTCCGCAGCGTTCAGTTCTCTCCCGTTGACGACGATCTCCTGCTCTCCGCCGGCTTTGACCGCAGCGTCAAGTCGTGGCGCGTTTCCCAGTACGCCGAGGCAGTCGAGGTCGACGTTTCCTCCGCCAACCCCGCCGGCTCCGGCGCGGCCGCGCCCGAGGTCCAGGCCCACGACGACGAAGTCTGGTCCGCACGCTTCAACCGCCAGGGGACCCACGTCGTCACCACCAGCCGCGACCGGTCCGCGCGCATCTGGACCATCCTGCGGCAAGGCGACCGGATGGCGATGAGCGCCCCCCTGCTCCTCGCCGATCAGACCTCTCCCCAGGGACCGCGCTCCCTGGTGGAGGGGCACCGTTACCTGGCCATGTCCATTCAGGCCACGCCCGACGGCGGCACGCTGCTCATCGGCGGCGTGGACGGCACCATCCGGGTCTTCGACGTCGCCCGCGGCACCGAACGAGGTCAACTCACCGGGTGCGGACTCAACACCGCGTTTGCTCTCTCGCAGGACGGCCGGTTGCTGCTCTCCGCCTCCAGCGACTCCCAAGCAAGCGCCCTCCTGTGGGAGTTCGGGCCGCGGGGGGAGATTCCCCGCCAGCCGCGCCTCAAGCTGGCCGGGCATCAGCACCCCGTCACCGCCTTCGCCATCAGTGGCGACGGGCGTCGCCTGTTCACCGGCGACCAGAAAGGAATCGGCTACCTGTGGGACGCGGAGACCGGCCGGCCCCTCACCCAGGCGCTCTCCTACCATGACGGGTTGCGCATCAATGCCGCCGCCTTTCTCCCCGACGGCCGCCTGCTCACCGCCTCTGATGATCTCTCAGTGACCCTCTATGATCCGCAAGCGGCCCAGGTGGTGCAGAAGTTCCAGCAGCCGGGATTCGTCTCCGCCCTCTCCCTCTCTCCCGACGGCCGCCGTTTCCTCGCCATCAGTGAACGCTCCGATCCGGACAAGGGGGGCACCGTCATGTCGCTGGTGCTGGTTCAGGTGGCCGACGGTGCAGCGCGGACCCTTCTCACCTCCGACGCCGACGGGCCGAAGACGCACATCCGCTCCGCGCGGTTCGCACCGGACGGCGTGCGATTCGTCACGCTGCACGGGGGCTACGATGCTCCGGAATCGTTGCTCCGCTTGTGGCGGGCTGATTCCCTCGGCGCCGTGGAGCTGCTGCGGACGTTCCGCCTCCCCCAGCGCCTTGCCCCGGCCGACGCCGCCTTGCTGCTCGCCAATCAGAAGCATGAACTTGTCACGCTGCACGGCAACTCCGCCTTCCAGTGGAGTCTCATCGACCTGGAGCATCACCAGAGCTTCCGCTCGCACGCCGCCGTCACCGACGCTGCCTTCTCGGCCGACGGCCGCTACGTCGCCACCAGCAGCGAAACGGTGAAAATCTGGGACGCCGCCTCCGGACGGGCGCTGTTCCATCGCGAGGCCCCCCACGCAGGACCGGTTTACGGCGTCGACTTCACGCCTGTCGCAGGGCGGTACCTCCTCGCCACGGCCGGGGCGGACGGCCTGGTCCGCGTCTGGGAGTGGATTCCGGAACCGGCCGACGTCCGATTGGTGGAGACCCTCGGCGAACCTGCTCCCGGACGCCCGCTCCTCGACGTCCGCTTCTCGCCCGACGGAAGCCGACTTCTGGCCGTGGGTGATGACGGACAGGCCCGCGTCTGGGAACTCGGCCGCCAGCAGCCCCTCGCTGAGCTGATCGATCCCCAGGCCGCCAACGTGGACTACCTCTGCGGAGCTTTCTCCGAGGATGGATTGACCGTCGTGGTCGGCGCGGCGGACAAGCGCGGACGGCTGTGGAGCCTCGCCCCGGAGCGACTCGCCGCCGAAAACAATCCCCCACTCGCCCTCCTCGAGGGTCATGCCGACCGCATCGAGAGCGTCGTCTTTCTCCCGGCCGAGGAGGGGGGAGAAGGCATGGCCCCGCCGTTGCGGGTCCTGACCGCCAGCCGCGACCGCTCGGCACGTCTCTGGGACGCCGCCACCGGCCGGGAGATCATCAGCCTGCGGCGGCACAGCCTGGGACTCACCGCCGTGGATGCCACGCTCGTGAGACTCGCGGAGCGGCCGCTGGACGGCGGCGGGGACGCTGCCGTTCAGGAATCCCCTTTGGCGGCGACGGGCGGGACGGATCCAGCGGCGCCGGCGGAGGGACCGCCCGCATCCCGCGTGGCAGCCATTCTGGTGCTGACGGCCGGTTTGGACGGCCGGCTGATCCTCTGGCCGGCCGGACCGTGAGAGCGCATTGATCCCTCGGGACGGAAGCGGGAACGGATCGGCGCAGGCGGACCTCCCCCCGCTGCACGCCGCCCACGGAGGGGGGGATCAAGGAGCAGAGTAGCAGTGGCGGGTGGGATCGGTGCAGTGCTCGGCGTCGCACAGCTCCTGATCGGGACCGAGGAACCGCTGCGTTTGAGCGCACCAGAAGTTGCCGTCCCCCACCAAGTGCTGGTCCTCCGGGAGGCCGGCGTTGATGTACAGCCCTTTGGAGAGGAGATGCCGGCAGCGCGGTTGATTGAGGATGCTGAATTCGTGCGACATGGGTCGCTCCTTGGGGATCGAATGTCCGTCGGCTGAGGACGCCCGCGCGGGGAGGGACGCCCGTCAGACCACTTTCATGCCGGCCGCCTTCAAAATGGACCGCTTCACGGCGGCCCGGGCCTGGAACACCTTGTAGCCGTTCTGGGAGAGGGGGGTCGCCTCGGCCACAGCCGCCTCGGCCGCTGCGGCGGCGGTCTGCTCCGTGACGGGAGCTCCCATCAGCACGCTTTCGGCCGGCGGCGAGGGCCAGGGGGTGGGGGCCACGTGGCCGAGCACGATCGCTGCGCGACGGACGAGACCGAATTCATCCAGCTCGAGCGTGGCCGCGCAGGCTGCCTGGGGCCAGTCAAGACCGCCGCTTTCCAGCACTTCGTAGGCGGCGCTCACGCGGCCCTGCGACGCGGGGAGCTGCACATGCGTGAGGAGCTGACCCGGTTCGAGGATCGAGATTCCCTGCTCCTCGGTCTTGGGAGTGATATAGAAGTCCGCCAGCCGGACCCAACGCTCATCGCTCGACCGCGGCCCAGCGATGCGCACCTGGGCTCCCCACGCGATGAGCGCGGGCGCGAACCGGCTGGCGGAGACGAACTTGGCTGCTCCCTGGTTGCCGAAAATGGCATGATAGCGATTATCGCCCGCTTCGGGGAGCGAGACCCCCCCCTGCCGCGCGAGCAAACCATACCCGCGACGGAAGTACCAGCAGTTGGGCAGGCAGCAGAGGTCGCCGCCGAGGGTGCCGTTCTGTTGAATCTGGATGGCCCGCACACCATGCACCACGTCGCCCAGCGAGGCGTAGTCGGCCAGCAAGGGGCTGTCCAGCAGATCCTCCAGGGTGGCGAGCGCTCCGATCAGCACGCCGCCGTCGTCGGCCGGCTCGATCCGCCTCAGACTCTCCACACCGGAGAGATCGACCACCCGGCGCGGGCCGAGCACTTCTGACTTCAACAGCGGCAACAGGTCGGTGCCACCGGCGAGGATGGTCGCCTCCCCGGCCGATTCGCTCAAAAGGGCGATCGCTTCGGCTTCCGTGCGGGGGCTGGTGTATTGGAACGGTTTCATGGGCTGGTCCTGGCTCGAAGGACGGCCGCGGGCGAGGTTCGGGAGAACGGCGCCGATCGGCCGCGGCATGGTTCATCAGGCCGACGGGGCATCAGGCATACAAAGTTTCCAGTACGCGTTTGGGAGTCAGCGGCAGGACGGAGACGCGCTTGCCGATGGCGTTGGCCACAGCATTGGAGATGGCGGCCCCGCCGGAGATGACGGGGGGTTCGCCCAGGCCGACGACCCCGCGGCCATATTCGCTGTCGGGTTCGTAGAACTCCACCACCAGTTCGCCGATGTCGCCGATGCGGGCGAGCTTGTAGTCCCGCAGGTTGGCGTTGAGGAACTGGCCGGTGAGGTCGTCCACGATCCGCTCCTCGCTGAGGGCATAGGCGATGCACATGATCATCGAGCCGAGGACCTGACTTTCGGCGGTCTTGCGGTTGATGATCAGTCCCATGTCCTGGACGCAGACGTATTTGACGATGCGGGTGACGCCGGTTTCGGCATCGACGGCGACTTCGACCATCTGCACGCCGCCGACCCCCTGGCTGGTGAGGCCGTCGTCCACCGGTCGGCCATCCTCGGTCTCGACTTCGAGCCTCATCGGGCCGATCAGGCGGCATGCCTGCTGCCAGGTGCAGACCTCCTTCTCCCCCTGCCAGATTTTTCCGGCGGCGGCGCGGAGCTGATCGGCCGGGACGCTGTACTTGGCGGCGACGAGGTCGAAGAGTTTGCCCAGGGCCCGCAGCGCCTGGCGGCGGTGGGCGCCGCTGACGCCGCCGACGGTCGTGCTGCCGCCCGAGGGACCCGAGGCGGGATATTTGCTGCTACCGATGTTCACCTTCACCCCGCTGAGTGGGAGGCCGAAGGTTTCCGCCACGACCTGGGCGATGACGGTGCGGGTTCCCGTGCCGAGGTCCTGGGTGCCGGCAAAGGTTTCGACGGCGCCGTCCGGGTTGATGACGATGCGGGCCTTGGCGTTGCCGGCACGTCCGCCCCAGGTGTGGAGGGCCATGCCCAGACCGCGGTGGATCGGACCTTCGACCCACTTCTTGCGCCCCTTCCACTTCTCCTTCCAGCCGATCAGTTCGGCGGCGATGCGCATCTCCGCGGCATACACGTCCGGCCGCTGGGTGAGATCGAGGTTGGCCATGAAGACCTCGTAGGGGTCCATTTCCAGTGCGGCGGCGAGGTCGTCGATGGCGGTACAGGTGAGGGCGCAGGCCTGCGGGTGATTGGGGGCGCGCCAGGCGCGATCGGGACCGAGATGGGTGACGAGGCCGGTGGCCCGGATGCGGCGGTTCTTGGGAATGACGACGTAGGGCATGACCGTCGGCGAGACGGTCCCTCCCTTGAATCCGTTGGTGCCCCAGTGATGGCTGTCCCAGGCGGTGATTTTGCCGTTTTCGTCGGAGGCGATCACCACTTCTGCGAAGGCGCTGGGACGGTTGCCGGCGGCCTTGAGTTCCGTGGCCCGATCGAGCATCAGCTTGACGGGCTTGCCGGTCTGCTTGGCAAGGACGGCAGCAGCAACTCCCCACTCGTCCGCGGCGAACTTGGATCCGAATCCGCCGCCGATGTAGTCGCACATCACCGTCACCCGGGAGGCGTCAATGCCGATCTCCGGTGCACCGGCGAACTGTCCCGCCGTGCCGGAGACGTTCTGCGTGGAGAGGTGCACATCCAGTTCCTCGCCGCGCCACTCGCAGTGGGAGCCGTGTGGCTCCAGACAGCAGTGCGTGATGGTGTGGATGCCGTAGTAGCCGCGGACCACGGTGTCCGCCGCTTTGAGGGCGGCGCCGACGTCGCCGTCCTCGCTGTCGCGCTGCGGACGGGCCAGGCCGCGCTCGTGCGCTCCGGCCAGATCAAACTCGTTGACGAAGTGGGGGAGGAGTTCGTACTCGATCCGCACGGCACGGAGGCCGTCGGCCGCCTGCGCGGCGGTGTCGGCGGCGACGGCCACGAGTGGATCGCCCTCGTACTTGATCTCGTAGAGCTGGTTGTCCTTGGGGGCACGGCCGGGAAAGACGTACACGCCGCGGACGCCGGGGACGTTCATCACCGCGGAGACGTCGAGCTTTTTGATCCGGGCGTGAGCGTAGGGGGAGGCCAGCAGCCGGGCTTGCAGCGTGCCTGGGGTATTCCAGTCGGCCGAGTATTTGGCGTAGCCGCTCGCCTTGTCGACGCCGTCCAGCCGGTCGATCTCCTTGCCGATCAGTTCGTTCTCTTCCCGGGGCTTCCAGGCGACCTTGAGTTCAGCCATGAGTTTCTCCTGCGTCGTGAATCGTCGCCGTGATCGAGTGTGTCAGAGGCCCGACTGACCGATGAGTTGCAAGGAACGGACGCTCAAAGCACCGCGCGGGGCAGCGGGTTTATCCCTGAGAGGCCAGTTCCAGGGCGCACTTGGTAATGCCGTCGTAGGTTCCACAGCGGCAGATGTTTCCCCCCAGCCCTTCGCGAATCTGCTCCAGCGTGGCGCCGGGGTGCTTGTTGAGGAAGGCGCGGGTCGCCATCACGAAACCCGGGGTGCAGAACCCGCACTGCATGGCATCGTGCTTGACGAAGCAGCGAACGACCGGATCGAGCTGGTCCCCGTTGCGGAGGGACTCGACGGTTTGAATCAGTTTTCCGCGGGCTGAGAGGGCCAGCACAGTGCCGGCATAGGTCGCCTTGCCATCCACGAGGACGGTATCGGCGCCGTCGACGTGCACGTCCTGGAGATCCTTGCAGCCGGTGAGATTGAGCTGGTCCCGCAGGACTTCCAGCAGCGTGGTGCGGGGTTCCACCCGCACCTCTCGAGCCTGGCCGTTGACCATCAGCGTGATGGTGACGGTCCCGTCCACGACGGTGGCGGTGTTGGGGTCGTCTCCCCGCGCCGCACGTTCCGGGGCGGCCAGCGAGGCCGCCGCCACGGCGGCCCCCGAACCCCGCAGGAAGTCGCGGCGATTGAAGCCTCCCTGTCTCCCGTCCGATCCACCAGGCCGCTTGAGACTCATCGACCGTCTCCTTCGTGGGGTACCGAGATATGGGGGAGTCGCGAAGAGCTGCACCGTCGCAGAGAGACCACGACAGAACTCTTCCACCGCATGAGGCGGCGACTCGGGACGACGGCACCCCCGGAGAGGGCTTCGGATCGCCGTCCATCGATGCTGCGCATTCTAACGACCGGCGGCGGCGCGCCAATCGTGCAGCAGGTGGATCAAGCCGCCCGGGGCTGAGAGCGCGGCCGGGGGGGGGCTCCGCGGCGTCGCGCGCGGCCGATGGCCCGGAAGTAGCGCCCGGCTGTTTTGCGCAGCAACCATTCCGCCGCCCGCGGACAGAGCGCCGCGAGGGCATAGAACAGCCGGAAGGGAGGGAAGTTGACGATCACCTCCGGCTGATCCTTACGAATGGCGCGCACCGTCGCCCGCGCCACCCGCTCCACCGTGGTCTGGCCGAACCACCAGGGGGCCTCGCGGCCGACGTCCCCGCAGATGCGTTCGTAGATGCCGCTCGCCACAGTGAAACCGGGGCAGACGGCCGTGGCGGAGATGCGTCGGCTGCGGAATTCGGTCCGCAAGGACTGCGTGAAGGCAATCAGTCCGGCTTTCGTGGCGGCGTATACCGCCCCGGCGGGGGGACCGTACTTGCCCGCCAGCGAGGCCATGTTGATCACGTGTCCCCAACCCTGGGCCAGCATGTGCGGCAGCACCAGCCGCGTCAGTTGCAGGGCTCCCACGAGGTTGACTTGCAACACCTGCTGGATGTCCGCCGGACTGAACTCTTCCAGCGGCCCAAAGCCGTCCAGCCCGGCGTTGTTGACGAGGATGTCGATCCGGCCGAACTCCCGCACGCCGCGTTGCACCAGCGTCTCCAGGTCCGGCAACCGGGAGACGTCGCAGGGGAGGTCCAGGGCCCGCACGCCTGTCTGTTCGATCAATTCCTGACGGAGGATCGCCAGGAGCTCCGCCGAACGGGCGGCAAGGATGACGTTGACGCCGTTGTTGGCCAGCGCACGCGCAACGCCCCGACCGATGCCGGTTGAGGCACCGGTCACCACGGCGACTTTGCCTTCGAGAAAGCACTTGGGGAGCGACATGCGGTGAGACGTGAACAAGTCAGACGTCCCGATCAGCCATCCGCCGGTGCTGGCGGAAGCTGCTGACGGACATCGGAGGATCCCTGCTGCGGGAGGCGAAGCATATCCGAGACCTGCGGTCTGGCAGAAGATCGGTCCCTGGCGGCGGATTTCGGGGTCGACAGCCGGGGTCAATTCCGGCAGACTTCGCCATTCCACCACCCGAGTGGCAAGCTGGAAGGAGCTGGCACGCGGTTAAAACAGGGCAAAATGCAAAACTTCAGGATGTTGCTGCGGACGGGTTTTGTGGCAGGGCTGCTGGGGACGACGGTCTGGGCTCAAGCCGCCGGTCCGCAAACGCCCCCGTCAACCACTCCCCCGATGGGTCCCCAACCGGCTCAGAACGGCTCCCTGTCCTCCGCCAATGCCGGGACGCCCGAGGTCACTCCCGCAGACCTCGAGGCGCTGCGGCTGCGCATCGAGATCGAGTCCCTCACCGACGAACAGCGGCAACAGGTCCAAGGGTTGATCCAGCAGGCGCTGGAGGACCTGGCCGTGGCGGAGAAGCAGCGGGAGACGGCAGCCCGGTTTCAGGAACAGAAACTCCAGGCCGCGTCGACCCGCGACACCCTCCTCAGCGAATTGGCGAACCTCCAGAAGGAGCAGCCGCGCGAACCCCCTCGCGACCTCCCGCTGAACGAACTGGAAGCGGGAGCGTTGGAGCGTCGACAGGAGTGGGAAACCACCCAATCGGGACTGGAGAGCTACATCCGGGAGACTCAGCAGCGCCCGGCACGGCGGGAATCGCTCCGCAACACGCTGTTTGGTCTGGCGCAACCGCTGACCGAGGTCAAACAATCCCTGCAAGCTCCTCCGACGGCCGGAGACCCACCGCTGGTCACCCAGGCGATCCAACTGGCTGCGCGGGCCCGCCTGCAACGGCTGGAACGCACGCTGGAGGCGGCGCAGAACGAACTCGGCTTCTACGACGCCGAGGACATGCACGACCTCCCCCGTTTGCGGCGGGAGCGGCTGGAACGTCTGGTGGCGCTGCGGCGACGGGAAGTCCAGCTCTGGGAGGCGCGGGTTCAGGAAAAACGCGAGGATGCCATCGCCCGGCGGGTAGCCGAGGCCCTGGCTGCCGCAGCACAGGCGGCCGGAGACGAACGGCTGCTGTACGAGGAGAACCTGACCATTGCTCAGCGGGAACGTGAGGTGCTCGACCTGGCGGCTGCCACCCGCGCGGAAGCTCGCCAGGCGGCCGAAGCCGTCAGCGACCTCCAGCGGCGGTTCGACCAGCTTCGCGACCGCGAACGCAGAGCCGCCGGCAGCACCGCGCTGGGACTTCGCTTGCGTCAGCAGCGGGAGCTGTTGCGGGATCCCGCCGAACTGCGCCGCGCCGTTGCGGCGCGGGTCGACGCGGTGGAGGAAGCGCGACTGGAGGCGCTCGACAAACGGGACCAGCTTGCGGAACTCAGCCACCTGGAGGCCGCAGTGGTGCGGTTCGTGGCGGAGCACCCCGCGCCGCGTGGTTTCACCGAAGACCAATGGGGGGCGGCCGTGGCCGACGCCCTGGAGCAGCGCAAAGCCTTCCTGGCGGAACTGGCGCGCGCCTACGACGCCTACACCGACGCCCTCGATGAACTCGAGCGGGATCAATTGGCGCTGGCGGAGCTGACAGAATCGGTGGCGGCGTTCATCGACGAGCGCGTGTTGTGGATTCGCAGCCATCGACTGTTGGGACCGCGGGACCTCGCGACCGATCGAGCGATGCTCGCCGCCCTGGAACCGGAACGCTGGGTGCTGGAGGTGGTCCGGGTCGTCAAGGCAGACCTGTGGCACAAACCGGGTTGGTATGGACTGGGCGTACTGGGGCTGGCACTCCTGTATGCCGGCCGGCGGGGACGGCGGCGGCGACTCGAACAACTGGCCGAGCGGGTGACGTCGCGGCTCAATGTCGAACTGGCCCCCACGCTCCGGGCGCTGGCCATCACGGTGGTGCTGGCACTGTTCTGGCCGGCGTTGTCAGGGTTCTTCGCCTGGCGACTGGCCCTGGCCGCGGAAGCCACCCCCTTCACTCGCGCCCTCGCCCACAACCTGGGAAACATGGCGTTGATCCTGTTCCTGCTCGAATTCACGCGGCACCTGGTTCGCGTCGATGGACTGGCCGACGCCCATTTTGACTGGAGCGAGCGGATTCGCAGCCGGTTGCTGACATGGGTTCGCCGGCTGACCGTGACGGGAGTCCCGATTCTGGCTGTGGTGGCGGTGCTGAACGCCTTGCACGTCGAGATGGGGAGCGATGCCTGGCAGCGGGTCGGCTTTGCCGCCGTGCTGCTCCTGCTGGCGTGGGGGCTGCGCGACCTGATGCATCCGCGCACCGGCGTCCTGGCCGACTGGGTGGCGCACCATCCCGGAGGCTGGCTGGACCGGCTGCGGCCGGTGTGGACGGGAACGGTCGTCGCCGTGCCGACCGTGCTGGCGGGTCTGGCGATCTACGGCTTCTACTACACCGCTCAGCAGTTGGCGGCCAAGCTGTTGGTGACGCTGGCGGTCCTGGAGGGGGCCGTGGTCCTCCGGGGCGTCGTCGTCTGCTGGCTGGTGTTGCAGCGCAAACGAGCCGCCCTGGAACAGGCGCGGGCCCGCCGCGCCGCCCGGGCCGAGGGGAGTACGTCGCCGGAGGAGTCGGTGCTGCGGCTGACGGAGGTGGTGGAGCCCAAGCCGGACCTCTCGGCCAGCAGCACGCAGTCGCATCGACTGGTCAATACGTCTGTGGCGGTGATCGTGCTGACGATCATCTGGTTTGTGTGGGCGGACGTGCTGCCGGCCCTCAATTACTTCCATTCCATGCCGGTCTGGCCGTCGGCGGAGGGGGCGGCGCCGGTCGCCGCATCGGCGACCCCTGCGGCCGCTCCCCCGGCCACGGTCGCTCCCCCCGCCACGGTCGCTCCCGCTCCGACCGCCGTCGCTCCCAGCGTGCCCGTGCCGATTCACCGCGTCACGTGGGCGGACCTCATCCATGTGCTGATGGTCTCCATCCTCACCATCACCGCCGCACGGAACGTTCCCGGACTGCTGGAGATCACCCTGTTGCAGCGGCTTCCGTTCGACGCCGCCATGCGCTACGCCCTCCAGGCGTTTGCCCGCTACGCCATCGTGCTGGTGGGTGTCGTCGTGATCAGCAATCTGCTGGGGGTGGACTGGGCGAGCGTGCAATGGCTGGCAGCGGCGCTGACCTTCGGACTCGCCTTCGGCTTGCAGGAGATTTTCGCCAACTTCGTCTCCGGCCTCATCATCCTGTCCGAGCAACGAGTCCGCGTGGGGGACGTGGTGACGATTGACGAGGTCACCGGCGTCGTCAGCCGCATCCGCATCCGTTCTACCACCATCACCGACTGGGATCGCAAGGAATACATCGTTCCCAACAAGGAGTTCGTCACCGGCAAGCTGCTGAACTGGACCCTCAGTGACACCTTGACCCGGGTGGTGATCCCGGTGGGGACGGCGTACGACGTCGATCCGGAGCACGTGCGGAAGGTGATCCTCGATGTGGCCGGGCAGCACGAAAACGTGCTGGCGGATCCGCCGCCGGTCGTCACCCTGGACAACTTCGGCAACAGCGCGCTCAACTTCACTCTCCGGGCGTATCTGCCGGATCTGAAGCGTCGCCTGGACACGGTGCACGAGTTGCACTCGGCGATCCTCCGCCGTTTCCGCGAAGAGGGGATCGAAATCCCCTTCCCGCAGCAGGACCTGCACCTGCGCTCCTTCCCGCAGGAAATCTCCGCCCTCATGCAGTCGCTGACGCGCAAACCGGCGTAACGTTCGGGCACGGCGGGGCGGCGGACCCCGGCGGCGAGGGATCAACCTTTCGTGACCACTTCGTCCAGGTTCAGCAGCAGATTGGCCAGGATCGTCCAGGCGGCGAGTTCGGGATCTCCGGCGCGGTCCCGCTCCAGATGATTGGGCTTCAGGAGCGTGGTGGCCGAGTCGATGAATGCCGAAGCGGCAGCCGGGTCGGCGGCAAACTCCTCCCGCTGCCGCTGGAGGAGGTCGAGGAGGATCGTCCGCTCCGCCGGGCCGGGACGCCGGGCGGTCACCGAACGAAACGCCCATTCCAGGCGGCTCTGGTCCGATTCGCCCCCCTCCCGCAGAATCCGCTGGGCGAAGTGCCGGGCTGCCTCCACATACTGCTTGTCGTTCATCAGCGCCAGCGCCTGCAGGGGGGTGTTGGTGCGGGCGCGGCGGACCGCACAGGCTTCCCGCGAGGGAGCGTCAAACAGGGCCATCGACGGCGGGTGGGAGGTCCGCTTCCAGAAGGTGTACAGACTGCGGCGGTACAGCCGCTCCCCGTCATCCTGCGTGAACCGGGCGGTGTTGCTGTCGGTGTAACCGACCGCTTCCCACAGCCCTTCCGGCTGGTACGGCTTGACGCTGGGGCCGCCGATGTCCGGCACCAGCAGCCCGGAGACCACCAGCGCGGTGTCCCGGATCATCTCGGCGTCGAGACGGAACCGCGGGCCGCGGGAGAGATAACGGTTGAACGGGTCGGCCCGGAGTTTCTCCGGCGTCACGGCGGCGTCCTGACGGTAGGCGGCGGACATCACGATCAGCTTCTGCAGGTGCTTGACGTCCCAACCCGACTCCACCAGTTCCACCGCCAGCCAGTCGAGCAGTTCCGGATGCGAGGGGGGTTCCCCTTGAATGCCGAAGTCCTCGGCGGTTTTGACGAGGCCGGTTCCAAAGTACCGCAACCACCAGCGGTTGACCGTCACCCGTGCGGTGAGGGGATGCGAGGGGTGGACCAGCCACTCCGCCAACCCCCGGCGGTTGAGGGGCGCATCGGGAGGCAACGGCGGAAGGGCGGCGGGGACGTGCCGTTGCACCGGCGGCCCCTTCTTATCGTATTCCCCGCGGATCAGCAGAAACGCCTCCTTCGGCTGGGGGAGTTCCTCCACGACCATCGTCTTGGGAATTGAGTCGTTGAGCGCGTCCAGCTCTTTTTGCAGCGCATCCCGCGCCGTCAACAGCGGGGCCAACTGTTCCTGGGAAGGGGGATAGACCTGCTCCAAAAAATGCCGCCGCAGGGTCTGGCGGTGAGCGTCCGTCCTCTCCGCGGGCGGAACCTTGAGCGCCTCCTGCACCGGCGGGGGGAGCTTGGCCCCATCGCCCGCAGCCAGTTCCCAGACCCGCTGCGACTCAAAGGATTCCCCGGCCTGCGGGGTCCGCGTGACGATCCCGGCCCGGTCCCAGTACACCGTGCCGTCAAACTGCGTGAACGCCCAGCCATTGAGCTTCGCTCCTGGCTGCAGGCCGACCTGAGCGGCGGGAACTTCCAGACGCACCCATCTCCCCGCCTCCGGAAGATTTCCCTGAGGCCGACGGCTGGGAGTCTCGTTGGTCCCCCAGTCGATCAAGTTCTCGCCCCAGTACGCGCGGTGTTCCCAGCTTCCGTCATGGAACTGGAGCATGAGCGTTTGGGGGGGATGGTCGGGGTCGAGGTAGACGTGAGCGAACAGGATGTCCCCCGCGCCGATGACGAGTTCGGACTTGGCCCCGGTGAAGAACTGCTGCCCCAGCCCCTCGGCCGTGCGCTTCATCGCCCGCTCGCCGGAGAACACGGGGGCAGGGGCCGCAACAAACTCCCACGGATGTCCCGCCTGTTGCAGGCTCGCCCCCTCGGGGGCCTGGTCGTCGATCCAGACGAATTCGCGGGCCGGCAGGTTGTCCGGCGTGGCTTCGGCCAGCGGGTCCACGTACTCGATTTTGGCCAGGGCCTCGTCCAGCCGGGCGCGGGCCTCGTGCAACCGCGATTCCAGGCTGGCGCGCTGCGCCAGTTGTTCTTCGGTAGGAACTTCCAGGAACGGAGGCGGAAGGAGCGCGTTCCCGTCCATCGGGTTTTCCTGGAAGGAGTTGAAGAAAGCGTACAGGCCGTAGAACTCCTCCTGCGAAATCGGATCGAACTTATGCTCGTGGCAGACGGCGCAGCCGAGCGTCAGCCCCAGAAAGACCGTCCCCATCGTCTCCACCCGGTCCACGGTGTAGCGGACGTGGAACTCCTCCGGGATCGAGCCCCCTTCGCTGGTGGTGACGTTGCAGCGGCAAAAGCCGGTGGCGACGCGCTGGTCACGGGTCGGATTGTCCAACAGGTCCCCGGCGAGCTGCTCGACGGTCATCTGGTCGAAGGGACGGTTCTCGTTGTAGGCGCGGATCAGCCAGTCGCGGTACGGCCAGAGCGAGCGGACGTTGTCCAGATGCAGGCCGTGGGTGTCCCCGTAGCGGGCGGCATCGAGCCACTGGCGGGCCATATGCTCGCCGTAGCGGGGCGAGGCCAGCAGACGATCGACCACCGCCTCATAGGCATCGGGGGACTCGTCGGCGAGAAAGGCGTCGATCTCGGCCAGGGTGGGAGGGAGGCCGGTGAGATCGTACGTGACCCGGCGGAGCAGCGTCTCGCGCAGAGCCGGTCCATTGGGAGTCAACCCCCGCCGCAGCAGTTCTGCGAGAATGAAATGATCGATTTCATTCCGCACCCACGACTCCCACCGACGCGCCCCCTCCGGCAGTGGGGGGAGCGCCGGACGCGCCGGAGTCACAAACGCCCAATGCTCTTTCCATTCCGCCCCCTGTTCGATCCAGCGGCGAATCTTCTCCACCTCCTCCGGCGTGAGCGGCGGAGAGTCCGATCCCGCCGGGGGCATGCGACGATCGGGATCGCTCGCCGTCACCCGCAGGTACAGTTCACTCTCCAGGGGTTTCCCGGGAGCGATGATCGCTCCGTCGTTGCCGGAGCTGAACAGGCCGGATCGCGTGTCGAGCCTCAGGTCCCCCTCACGGCTCGCTTCATCCGGCCCGTGACACTGAAAACAGCGATTGGAGAGGATCGGACGCACTTCCCGCGCAAAGTCGACGCGCTCCTCCCCTCGGACGCACGCCGCGACCCAGACACTCGCCACGGCGGCCGCCATGCCGCTGAACCGGAACACCGAGATTGAGCTCCGACGGTCCATCGGGATCGCGTCCCCCCTCATGCGGTCTGAACACATCCAACCTGCGAAACCTCCCCCAGCATCGGTCCAGATCAGCGTGCGCGGGGACAGGTGGAGATCGCTCGCGCGTCGGCAACACCTTCCCCCTGGCACCCGACCAACCTGGCGGGGGCATCATTCTAACGAATCTTGATCCGTTGAGCGAAGGAAGACGGCTGCGAACAGTGGATGTCTGGAGAATCACCACGGACGCCGGGGCGCAACGACTCCCGACTTCACAGGCAGGCGACGCGGCGCAAAAAGAAAACTCCCCGTCCCTCCGAGGGGGAGTTTTCCTTCGATGCGCTCTGAAATTCAGGGCCGCTCAGGAAAGACCCGGGGCGGAAACGGCCGCTCCGGAATCTCCCTCCGTTCAGATCGAGTCCTTGAGCTTCTTGAGAGCGGTGACCCGAACGGTGCGGCTGGCCGGCTTGGCCGGCATCATCCGCATCTCCCCCGTGAAAGGGTCCTTCCGCATCCCGGCTGGAACGGCCTTCTTCTCCCGCACCTTCATCTTGACCAGGCCCGGGACCGTGAAGATTCCCGGCCCTTTCTTTCCGAGCTGACTGGAGATCACCTCGGCAAGGCTCTCCAGCACCGCGCCCACCTGCTTCTTGGTCAAACCCGACTTTTCGGCCAAGGTGTTGAGCACCTCGGTCTTCGTCATTGGCTTCCCGGACGTGGCTTGCTTGGCCATCGTGGCTCCTTTCTGAAACGTGCGTGAATACTCCGACCCCTCAGACCGGGCGATAGTAGAACGGCCCCCTGTCGCGTTGTCAATTGGCCGGGACCCTCAAAACCGCGAAAAATCCGGGGATTTTTGGCCCCCGAATTCACCCTTCGAGCCTCGCACACCCCGCAGATCGGTCCGCAGCGTCCGTCCCTTCCTCCCGGCTGCGTCCCTGACACCGGCTGGGAGAGATCGCCCTCACCTGACCGTTCCCCCCACACCGACTGCGGCCAGATCCGCTGGTGCGGTCTGAGGGCTCGCACCGTTCGACAATCAGCGAGTGGCCGGTTCACGGTGGTCGCGGCCCCGGCTCGGCAGAAGTCCCTGGCAAACTTCTCGCGACACGCCGGGTCCTCCCAGCTTGCCGATCCTCCATCATCGGACTAACCGGCCCTTCCCGCCGATGCATCGAGTTGTGCGATCAGCACGACCGATACCGTCTGACAAGGCGTTCTGACCGGCTTGCGCCGCGCCGAGAAGCGCGCGTCCTCCTCAGGACGAGGAGGGTCCGGTTCCGTCGCCACCACGGTGCAGCGCATCCGCCGTCCGTCCAGGGGGGAACTGAGGATGAAGTTTCGCAGCAAGATGGCTTGGCTGGTTGCGGCGCCCGCCGCATGGATCACCGGGTGCAGTCTCGGACCCACGGGGGGATGGTCACGCGACGCCGCCGTGATTTCGCTTCAAACTCCCGAGCCTCTCGTGGCCCTGGAGCGCTCCGGGAAGCTCCGGGAACTCTCCGGGGATGAGGGGGCATTCAGCACCGCCGAGTGGTGCGGCGGAGACCCGTCCGATCCGGAAACATCGCGGCTGTTCCAGTTGGCGGCTGCACGTCGGCGCATGAACCAGCAGATCATGATGCAGATGCTGATGCAGCCGATGCTGATGCAACCCCCCCCGCAGACGCGGCGCCCCAGTCCCGCGGGTTCCGCCGCGCCAACCACGGCGCAGAAGAAGCCGACCCCTTCCGGGGGAGGGACGTCGACCACTCCGCGGACGACTGCGACTCCGCGGCCGACCGGGTCCACGGTCACTCCCGTCCCGCCGCTGACCATGGCGCCGATGACTCCCTACGCCCTGCCGGAACTCCCGCCGTTCATGCCGCCGCCGCGGCGACTGGCTCGCCAGGAGCGTCAGGAACAGCGGAACAGCCGCGTGGAAACCGCCTCGTCGGTGGAAGCCAACCGGATTGAGCGGGCGGCCGCGGCCGAAGCGGAACGGGCTGAGAAGGCCGCCCTCGCCGAGGCCCAGCTCGCCGAACGCAAACTGCTGGCCGAAGCGGAACTGGTCGAACGCATGACCCGTGCCGAAACGGAACTCGCCGAACGAATTGCCGCCGCCAAGGACGAACGAGACCGACGCATCGAAATCGCCCGTCAGGAACGGGAACTCCGACTCGCCATCCTGGGACTGAACCCGGCGGAACTGGGGAAGGATCCGGCGGAAGAGGCTTTGGCCAAGATCAGCAAACCGAAACCTCCCGCCGCGGAAGAGTCGTCCGCCTTCACACGCTTCACTCGCCTGTTGCGGACGCGTGGAGAGCAGATCCTCGGACCGGGTGAGAGTGAGTCCTCGCGGGAGGGTTCCGCAGCCGCCGGGGAAACCGACCGTCCCAAGTCGTCCCAGGAACCGGAGCGCAAGGCGGCAGACCCGTTGCTGGACACCCGTTCGCTGGCGCAGGTTGCCTCCGCTCTCCCCTCCGGCGCTTCTGAGTCCGAGCGGGAGTCTTCGACGACGCCGGACACCCGCGGCGGCACCGCAGCCGGTTCTCCCACGGAACAACTCCACCCCTCGCTGTTGGCCGACTGGTCCTCCTCGAACCCTTCGACGACGGGCGAGTCCTCTCCAGCCCCGGCGAATGCGGGATGGGAGACACGCTCCTGGTCGCTGCTGGATGACCTGCCGCAAGGGTCGGTGGCGGCTACGGAGCACCAGCCTTCCTCCGGCGCGATCGCTCAATCCGGTCCCCCAGAGTTTCCGGACCTGCCGTCTCGCAGCCCGGTCGCCGAACCGGCCGGGAATGCAGATGCCTCGACCCTGGCCCGCCGCGATCCGACCATCCGCACGCCGGAGAACGACCTGTGGATTCTGGGCAACCGCCGGGCACAGGAGGCTGGAACCGGCTCACAGCCCGGCGAGATTGTCTCGGCGCAGATCGGCCCCGCCCAGTCCTCGATCCCGGGAACCGACGCGGCTCCCTTCCCGGAAACGCGGGCGGCTCGCCCCTACGACGCTTCGGACTACACTCAGCCGCGCGGACTGTTTGCGGACGGCGGAACGACGGCACCCGCAGCGGAGCGGACGCCGGTCGCGGCGATCGCCGGCGGGGAATCTCCCCGTTCCAGTCTGCTGGATGATGTCCTGATGACCAACCGCACGGGTTCATCCCTCCCGGCGGAGGATGTCCCGGTCGATCCGGCTTTTGCGCGAACGACCTCACATTCCCCGGCAGGCCCTGGTTCGTCCGATCCGTGGCTGCACGCCACTCCTGCCGTGGCGTCTGCCCAGCCCGTCACAGCGGTCCTCCCCCAGCAGCCGATCCAACCCGCGCCGGCCGATCTGCTTCCCACGGCTCCGCACTCGGTGATGCAGGCGACATGGACCCAGCAATCGCTGTTGGACGTCTGCGATCGTCTCCCGGCGGACCTGCAAGCGCTGGTGGCGCAGCTCGACATCCCCGAGGCGGGGGTCCGCAAGGAGGTCTTGCACGATCTGGGTCAATTGGGAGCCCGGGCTCGGCCGGCCTTGCCCGCGATCCGCGTGTTGCTGGAGGATCACCCCCTGATCGCCGCACATGCCGCGTGGACGATCTGGAACATCACGAATGATGAGCAGGAGGTGACGCGCGAACTGGTGCGTTTGATTCAAACTGGTCAGCCGGAGGTGGTACAATTTGCCGCCTACGCCCTGGGATCGCTCGGTCCGAAGGCGCTCAGCATCGCCCCTGCGCTGCGGGTGGCCCGCGAGCAGTTCAACGGGGCGACTCGTCTGCATATCGCCGAGGCCCTCGTGCGGATCGACGCCTTCGACGACGCTTCCGTCCAGGTGCTGATCTCGGCTCTGAGCGATGCGGAACCTCATCAGCGGTGGCTGGGGGCGCTGGCGCTGGGGCACGTGCAGGCGCGGCATTCGGTCACCGTCGTCCCGGCGCTTGTGACCGCCTTGCAGGATGCCGACCCCGAAGTCCGCTCGGCGGCGGCGCTCAGCCTGGGGGGCTTCGGTCCGGCTGCCGCCGCGGCAATTCCCGAGCTGCAACGGCGGGCGACCCTGGATTCTCCCACCGTCCGGGAGGCCGCGCAGACCGCACTCGCCTGCATCCGTCGCTGATCAAGTGCGGCCTCAGACCGCGACGGTTCACCCGAACAGTTCCGACTTGACCCAGGCTCCCGGCACGCCCTGTCCGCCTGACGGTGGATGGGGCGTCGGAGTTTCTGGAGGCTGGACCGGCCGTTGCTCGCTCCCACTCAGCCGCTACAACCACAGTTCCACGCGGCCGCGAATCCGCTCCGACAGCCGACGCTCCACCGCCCGGCGAATCTGCTGGTCGTGATACCGCGTGCTGAAGTGTCCGAAGATCAGCAGCTCATTCCGGAAGCGGTCCGCCCGGTCGAGGATGTCATCCAGATGGGTGTGGCCGAACTTGTGAATCTTGTCCTTGCGGTGCTCCGGGCGAAAGAAGGTCAGTTCGGTAATCAGGATGGCGGCTTCGTACACGCCGGGATGGTTGTCAAGCCCCTGCGGCGCGGTATCGCCGGTGTAGCACACCAGCGGAAAACGGACCTCACTGGTGACGTCCACGCCGCTCAGCCGCAGGTCGCGAATCTGCTCGCCCGTGAGGGACTGGTACTCGGTCTTCAGCTTCTTGCGGCGTTCGTAGACCAGGTATCCCACCGAGGGGACGGTATGCCGGGTCTCGTAGACCTGGACGACGTGTTCGCGAGAGAGTTCCACCTCGTCGCCGGGCCGCACGCCGATGAGATTGAGCAGCATCCGGCCGCGGTCCAGGCGCTGCCAGGCGCGGAGCATCCGTTCCACCGGTTCGCACACTTCGGCGGGGACGTACACGGTGGGCGGCTCCATCTTCATCATCCGCCGTCGGGCCACGTACACCGGCAAAGCCGCCAGGTGGTCCAGATGCGAATGGGAGACGAAGTACGTCTGCGTCCCCATGAAGGACCAGGGACTCCCCCCCAGGTCGAAGCCGATCTTCAGCTCGGGAATCCGCCAGTACGTCTGCACCGCAGCGCGCGAGTAGCCTTCGACGGTCAGGCCTCTGTGGGTGACGGTTTTGAGGGGGAGGTTGTCGATCATGCGGGGTTCGTGGCGGCAAAAACCGCGCTCAGCCGGGCGGCAGGGAAAGGAATTGAGTTTCCCCGATTACGCCGGCCTTTGCCAGTGTTGGTGCGCAGGTGGTCCACGGATCCAGGGAGTCCCCGGAGCGCCACGCTCCCATTCTTTCACAGAGAGAAAGGTCCCCTGGGACAGGAGAGAATTCGGGCAGTGACCGGCTCTGAAACACAGCCGCCTTGAGACCGTCCCCCCCCGCTCTCGAGTCGGGCCGGGTGGTCGTGAGAGCCCGGGTCCAGATGTTCCACCTGCGGAACGGATGTCCTGCGGCGGGGTTGTTGTCCCGGAGCGACGGGGGACCGACCGGCAGCCGCTGCCGAACTCCGGCTGACAGAGTCCCTGCATCCCGCAATCGTTTCCCATTTTCCGGGGAAACGCCCAATCGGACTAACCGGCACGACCGATAAGAGACGTACGACCGAATTGTCCGATCCCGGTGTGTTCGGGGTGTCGAGAGCGCGTGCTGCGCGCCGCGGCACGGGGAAGGAATTCATGTCCCGACGCCTGTTCTGCTGCCTCGTGCTCTTTGCGGCCTGTGGGCTGCCGCGCCTGGTGTCTGCGCAGGCTCTCCCCTGGAACCATCCTCACGGGTACGGGACGCTCGAAGTCCCAGCGTCGGAAGCCGCTGGTCCCGGCGACCCCCGCGGCGCCACCTCCTACCCGCACTGGGGAACACCGCCCCAGGGGGGCTACGCGCTCTGGCCCAACGACATGGTCGATGGACCGGTGTACGGCTACGGCCACCCCGGTCATCTCGGCTACCCCGACAGCTACGGTTCTCCTCCCGGTCCGGGTCCCTATGGTCCGCGCGGCGGGGGGGTGGGATACGTTCCCCCCTACTCCCCGCAGTACCAGTTCTATCCCCAGGGGGGGGCGCCGCCGGGAATGCCGGCGCCGCGGACGGTGTACGAACTGCTGCCGGAGGACCGCGGCATCCTCTACGACGAAGACCTCGCCGCCCTCAACCGCTTTGGAGAGCGGATGCGCGGCTCCTGGGTGCGGATGGAGTATCTGAACTTCGAGATGCGGAACCCCGGCAACACGCTGCTGGGGGCGCCCCTCTCGACGGTCAACGATCCCCGCCAGCCGTTCATCGTCCAGACCGTCGACGCCAGCGGGAACTTCGTCACCGTGGGGACGGCCCGCGTCATGGACATGAGTCCGGTCGACCTCAAGCACATGCAGGGGGCGCGAGTCTCAGCCGGCGTCCCCACCACGTTTGGCGAACTGATCACCAGCTTCTGGGGGATCGAGACCGTCTCGCGGTTCGGCGCCCCGGAACTGAATGACTTCAACGTCATCGACCTCCAGGATCGGGCCACGCGACTGGCCCAGAATCCCCTGGCGTTTCCGGTCAATCCCAACGCCCGGTTGATCGCCACGACGCTGCTGGACAACGGCCAACCGGGAACGCTGGCGATCCTCTATGACCGCAGCTTCAACGTGAAGTACAACGTGCAGACCTGGGGGACGGACGTCCACCTGGCCTATGACCTGCGGAACCCCAACGACGGCTGGCTGCTCCAGGGACTCATCGGTTACCGGTACTTCTCCCATGCGGAGGAGCTGGTGCAGAACGGCTCGTTCGACAACCGCTCCAGTCTCGATGATCCGCTGGCCCCGCTGCTGGGAATCGACAACATTTTCGATGTCCCGGTCGTCAACGAGATTTACTCGGCGACGCGGAACCGCATCAACTCGTTGCAGTTGGGCTTACGGACGGAATACTCGAACCGCTGGTACGCTTTGGGCTTCGAACCCAAGATCGCCTTCGGCAGCAACAGCGTGCGGTCCAAGGTCCGCACCGCCAGTCTCCGCGATTCCCCCCTCCCGCCTCTCGTCGACGACGGAGTGGTGGAGACCCGGCTCAAACAATCCTACTTCTCTCCCTCAATCGATCTGGGGGTTTATGCGCGGCTGAATGTCACCGACTGGTGTGCGTTTCACATCGGCTATAACCTGATGTGGATCCATAACGTCTCCCGGGCCGACGACTCCATTTACTACAACGACCTCGGTCTGGCGAATCCCCCGGCCGTCGTCGTCCAGCCGACGCGGGAAGACCTGTGGATTCGGGGACTGTCGATCGGCGGTCAACTCACCTGGCCCAGGCATCGCTGACGGGCGTCCGCCAGACTCCCCCGGACCAGGAGTTCCAGAGCGCGTGAGTCGTCCGGAGTCTGTGGCGTGTCGGTGCGGCGTGATTCCCGGCGTTCCTTCTGCGGCCGTCTGGCCGCTGCGGCGGGAGCGTTCCTGTCCGCGCCGGGATTCTCGAGCGACGCGAACATCGCTCGCGGCGGCGATCGCTTTGAGGACGCAACGACCGACGTGCAGACGCAACCGTTCGACGAGCTGCTGAGTGCGTTTGTCGTGGAAACGGGCGTGCCGGGAGCAGCGCTCGCTGTGACGAAAGGCTCCCGGCTCGTCTACGCGCGGGGGTGCGGACTGGCAGACCGGGACCGGAACATCCCCGTCGAACCGACCTCGCTGTTTCGCATCGCCAGTCTGTCCAAGCCGATCACGGCGGTCGTCGTGCTGCGGCTGGTGGAACAGGGGCGGCTCAGTCTGGACGAGTCGATCGTTCCGCGGTTGGGTCTGGTCGATTATCTCGACCCCCGCTGGGAACGGATTACAGTGCGGCACTTGCTTCAGCACACCGGGGGATGGGACCGGGACCTGAGTTTTGATCCGATGTTTCGGGCGGTGGAGATCGCTGAACACCTCCATGCCCCGCCTCCCGCCGGCCCGGCGGAAATCATCGCCTACATGCTCCAGCAGCCGCTCGATTTCGATCCGGGGTCGCGGTACGCCTACTCGAATTTCGGGTATTGTTTGCTGGGACGGGTGATCGAGGCTGTTACCGGACTGGAGTACGGAGAGGCGGTGCGGCAACAGGTGCTTGCCCCGTTGGGGATTCGCGCGATGCGTCTGGGGCGCACCTTGCGAACCGCCCCTGGAGAGGTCCGGTATTACGCCCCGGAGGCGGGGACCGCTCCGGCGGTGCGGGGCGACATTGGGCGGGAGGTTCCCCACCCCTACGGCGCATGGAACCTGGAGGCGATGGACGCTCACGGCGGGTGGATCGCCTCGGCCGTGGAACTCGTGCGGTTTTCGAGCGCCGTGGTCGACAAAGAGCACTCTCCGCTGCTCTCAGCCGACGCCTGGGAGCAGATGCTCGCCCCGCCCGAGGGACCAGCCGGTCACGATGAGCAGGGGAGAGTCAAAACGGTGTATTACGGTTGCGGTTGGAACGTTCGCCGCGTGGGGGAGGACGGCCGCTGCAACTTCTGGCATCAGGGGGCGCTGCCCGGGACGTCCACCCTGCTCGTGTGCCGGCATGACGGCCTTTCCTGGGCCGTGCTGTTCAACCAGCGGTTGGGGCCCGGCGGCGAGCGACTGGCGTCGCTGATTGACCCGCGGCTGCACCAGGCGGCCGAGGCCGTTTCCGACTGGCCGGAGCACGACCTGTTCAGCCGGTACTTGCAACTCTGACCCGCGGCGGCGAAGATCGAAGCAGTCTTCTTGCGAATTGTCGTTTCCCGTCATTCTTGCCATGCCCCAGCCTCGCAACGTCCTCGGCACCGAACTGGAGCCGTGCTCCTTTGAACCACTGACGGGCTTTTACCGGGACGGCTGCTGCCGCACGGGCCGGGAAGACGTCGGGATGCACACCATCTGCGTGCAGACGACGGCGGAGTTTCTCGAGTTCTCGCGGCGGGTCGGAAACGACCTGTCGACGCCGATTCCGGAATACGGATTCCCGGGACTCGTGCCGGGGGATCGCTGGTGCCTGTGCTGCCTCCGCTGGAAGGAGGCGTATGAAGCCGGTGTCGCTCCGCCTGTGGTCCTGGAGGCGACGCACATCTCGGTCCTGGAATTCATCGACCTGGAGGTGCTGCAAGAGTACGCCGTCGAGGCGTGACGGCGGAGTCGAGTCCAGGGTGGAGAGTTCTGCGTCCTGCTCACCGCCGCCGCGTCTCTCTCAACTCTCCTCTCTCGACTCTCACTGACCCATGGCTCGCTGCGAACGCGGTTATCTGTGTGAAGTCTGCGGCGAAGAGGTCGCCGACATCACCGACAGCGACCTGTACCTGCGATACGTCCTGGGGGAGATCGGGGGCCGCGAACTCCTCTCCGCCCCCGAACGGCACCTCCGCTGCAATCCCACACTCGCCCAGTTCATCGTCGCCGCCGAGTTTGAACCGGTGCTGGTGGACGGCCCCTTTGCCAAGGCGCACCTCGACCCGGCAGACGTGCGGCGCCGGGAGCAGCGGGTGACTGCCGCTTATCTCCGCTTGCGGCAGGTGCGCGAATTGGGGTTGTCGATCGCCGAGTATCCGCTCCCGCCCGCGGAGTCCGGCCCGGCCGGCGCCGCGGTGGGCGAAGGTCCCTCCCCATCCGGCCGCTGAGGAGGGTCGCCTCACGGCGCTGCGACGTCGCGGAGATTCCCCGCGTCATCGAACCGCATCGGCTCGGGGCCGCTCAGCACCTTGAGATCGGGCCGCCCGGCAAACGCCGGGGCATAGGCTTCGCTGGCAAGCAGCTCCGTCAGGTGCAGCGTGTCGGTGATGTGCAGAACCTTGGCCTGCTCCGGCGGGGTGCGGCCGATCGTCGCCAGCGCTGCTTCCACCACTTCCCGATCCGTGTCGTACCAGATGGGGAGCATCGCCCCCGTGGGATGTCCCGCCGTTACGCAGTTCAGTCTCGTGGCCGCATAGTCCATCGCCTCGATGGTGCGGCGATTGGTGAACTCCGCGATCCCGATGCCGGTGGCGTTGCCGTGCGTTTTGTCCGTCAGGCCGCGAACGAAGATGCGGCGGCAGGCCACGTCGTCCTGCGATGTCGGTTCGTGCTCGTTGAACTTGCGGCCGATCACGTTGGTGTCCATCCCGGTCCCGCTGATGTCCTTGCCGATGCGGTCGATGATGAGCAGGTCGCACTCGCGGAAGGGGAGCCGCGGCAGCCACTCCCGCGCCTGCCGGAGCAGCGCCGCCTCGCGGGTGTAAAAGTCCTCCGGCCGGACGGCTTCGATCAGGGCCGTCTCGTCCACGGCGTTCTCCACGATCGCCACGCCGCAAACCACCTTGCACCGCTGGAGCACCACGTCCGCCACGTCGCGGATGATCTCCCCGAAGGTGTGATCGTGGATCGCCTGGTGGTAAACGATCGCCCCGGCGTGCTTTCCCAGGCCGATCAGCATCATCTTGTGCAGGCCCGACTCGATCTCCCCCACGAAGCGGGTGTGCGGCTTGATCCGTCCGGCCACCACCACGTGGTCCGCCTCAAAGGCGAGTCTGTCGAAGTGGACCGGCACCCCCGTGCGGGTGTGGGCGACGACGACCGTCTCCAGCGACGAGCGGATCGGGCAGCCGACGAACTCCTCCGTGACGCCGTAACTCTCGATCAGCGCGCGCTGCCCTTCCGCCGTGCCGCCGCCGTGGCTTCCCATCGCCGGCACCAGGAACGGCCGCGCTCCCAGACCCTGAAAGTGACGCACGATGGCGCGGGTGATGACCGCGATGTTGGCGATGCCGCGGCTGCCGACGGTGACGGCCACGCTCTCTCCCGGCCGCACGATCCGACCCAGCTCCAACCGGCGCAGTTGCCGCTCCACTTCCCCGGGGACATCCTCCAGCCACGGCGCGGGGAGCGACTGACGGAGGCGGTACATCAAAGGCAGCGGCATGGACAACTCCGGCGCGAGAGACCTCCGGGGGTCATTCTACTCGCCGCCGGTCCTGCCGCGAGCCGCCGCTCTCCCCCCGCGGCGTCCGACCCGCGACAAGCATCCGCTGTCGATACACTCCCCCCAGACCCGTGATGTACAGCGATTTCAGATCGGCATCGCCAAAGGCACAGTTGATGGGACGCGTGGGACAGGGGAGCCTCTGCACCAGTTTCCCCTGGGGACTCCAAATCCACACATCCGTGGCGCCGGCACAGTAGACGTTCCCGTCGCGGTCGATCGTCATGCCGTCCGCCCCGGGAGCGTCGCCGTCGTCCATCTGGGCAAACAGGCGTCCGCCGCTGACGACGCCCGGCTGCGAGACCTCGTAAGCCCAGATCTGTTTCGGCCTGTATGCCGCGACGTACAAGGTTTGCTCATCGGGTGAGAGGGTGATCCCATTGGGGGTCTCCAGCGCCTCCACGGCCGTCGAGGCGCGTCCCTCGGCCGTCACGTACGCCACCTGACCGAGGGAGGTCAGCGTCACGTAGATGCCTCCCGACTGGTCCACCACCAGATCGTTCGGTCGCGGCGGCTTGTCCCCTTCCCACCGCCAGAGGACTTTCTTCGCCGGCCCGTCGAGCCATGCGATTGCCGCGTTCCCGTTGTCCGACAGGTACAACCGCCCGTGGTCGTAGCAGGTCGCACTGATGCGGCCTGCGTCCTCAAGCACCACCGACCAGCTATTCTGAGCAGGACGGTAGGCGAACAGCTTTTGCCCCTTGACGTCCGGCACATAGAGCACAGCCGCTCCATCCCAGGCCGGGCCGTCCGCCATGCCAAACTCCGTGCGGATGGTCTCCAGAGGCGACGCCGGATCGGTCAGCGTCTGTGCCGCGACGCAGGGGGCCGACGTAGCCATTCCGAGCAGGACGAAACAGAACATGCGCATGGGAACAAAACTCCTCTGGGTAGAGTGAGCACAGTCGATCGGCCGCCTCGGACCGGTGAAGTTCTTCAGCGAGAGTCCTTCAGTCGACATACAGAAACTCGCTGCTGTTGACCACGACACGGCACAGTTCTTCCAGGCCGTGGGCACGCACAAACGCGGAGAGCCGTTCCGCCTCTTCGACCGTCGGCCGGCGGCCGTAGGCGAGCGCCAGGAGCCGCGTCGCCTGTGCCGAGGGATCGTCCCCCACGTCGCGGCGGACCCGCTCGGCCAGCCGCTCCGACATCCGCAGCACGAACGAGTTGTTCAAGAGCGACAGCGCCTGCAGCGGCGTGACGGTGACGGCCCGCTCGGGCGTCTTGGTCGAGGGATCAGGACAGTCGAACACGTCCAAAAGCGGGCTGCGGCCGGAGCGGACCCACGTGCGGTATACCGTGCGGCGCTGGAATTCCGGACCGATCTTGTCCTGGACCTCGTAGAACTGGGAGTTGCGGACGAATGTCTCAAAGTCGCGATACCCCGGACCGCCCAAGGTACTGTTGAGTTCACCGGCGACGGCCAGCATGGCGTCGCGCAGCACTTCAGCCTCCAGCCGGCGCGGGGACATCCGCCACAGGAGACGATTGTCGGCGTCCACGGCGGCTCCCTCCGGACGAAACCACGACGCCTGCCGATAGGCGGCAGACGTCACGATCAGGCGGTGCAGTTCCTTGAGGCTCTGTCCGCGGTGCAGGAACTCCGCCGCCAGCCAGTCGAGCAGTTCCGGATGGGAAGGACGCCCACCGTTGAAACCAAAATCGCTGGTGGTGCGGACCAGTCCCGCGCCGAACTGATAGTGCCAGATGCGATTGACAATCACCCGCGCGAAGAGGGGATTGTCGGGGTGCGTCACCCACTCGGCGAGCTTGCGGCGGCGGGCAGCGTCGTCGGCATCGCCGCGCAGGCCAAACTCGGGAGCGACGCCCCGCAGCGCGGAAATCCCTCCGGGGAGGACCTCCTCCTGCGGCGTCGCCGGGTTGCCGCGGGACAAGACGTGGGTCGGCTCCGGAGGCTTGGGGACGACGGTGTAGACTTTGAGCGGACGCAGAGCATCCTGCTCCGCCTGCCGCCGCGCCAACTCTTCCCGGACCTGTTCGCGTCCCTTCCGTTCTTCGTCCGAGAGGGCTTGCAGCAGTTCCTCCTCGGAGAGGCCGCCGGGACCTGCGGCGGCCGAGGCGGCGACCTCAGCCGCATCGAGCGCCCGGTCGTACAACTGAGCGGCCACGAGCGAACCCGCCAGTTGCTTGTTCCCCCCCGGCGGTGTGTGACGCAGCCCGAACAGGACCTGCGCTTGTCCCGCCGGGAACACGACCGGTCCCTCGGTGGGATATGGCTGTCCGTAGGGACGACCGTCGCGGTAGGCCGCGACGACGCCGTCCTCCTGCCAGACGATCGCCACGTGCACGGGCCGGTCGGCGGCTTCGGTCTCCTCCGGCCCCTGAAAACTCCGGCTGCGACGGAAGAACTCGCTGCCGGCCATCCACCGCCGCGGCTCCTGCTCGCCAAAGACGATGGCATCGAACTGCGACCCATCGAGGGTCTGCACACTGACGACCCCGCCGCCGCGCTGGTCCAGGTGCTCCAGCCGCACCCAAGCTTCGAGCGTTTTGGCCCGCAGGTCGGCAGCCAACGGAACGGTGGCGACATACGCCCGCTCTCCCCGGAATTGGAGCATGCCCTCGGCAATCTGCGCCGACCCTTCCGCCCGGCCATGCAGCTCCCCCTGGGAGTCCTGGAGGTCGCCGTCGAATGACCAGCGGGCCAACGGGATCGGTGCGCGAGCGGGCCGCTGGCCGGAGCGCGCGGCGGCCGCGATCCGCCCGCGGGCAAGTTGGTCGAGGCGGCTGAGCTGCTCTTGCAGGGCAGCGATCTCGCGGGTCAGTTCCTCCCGCCGGCGCTGGTCCGACTCCGACAGGACCTCCCGCGTTCCGTGCCTCACCCCCGCCACCGCCGCCGCCAACTGGTAGTACTCCTCCTGGCGGATCGGGTCAAACTTGTGATCGTGACAGCGGGCGCAGTGGACCGTCAGTCCCAGGAACGTCTGGCCGATGAGGCTGAGATAGTCCTCCAGCTCATCCTGTCGGACGACCGCCTTCATGGCCGCGCTCTGCTGCTGCTGGCCGACCTCGTCCCACGGTCCGCAGGTCAGGCACCCGACGGCGATCACTCCCCCGATCCCCCGGTTGGGGAGGACGTCCCCGGCGATTTGCAGCCGCGCAAATTCATCATAAGGGAGATCGTCGTTGAGCGCGGCAATCACCCAGTCGCGATAGTGCCAGGCATCCTCCCGGAGCTTGTCGCGCTCGAATCCCTGGCTTTCGCCGAAGCGGACGACATCGAGCCAGTGGCGGCCCCAGCGGACGCCGTAGTGGGGTGAAGCCAGCAGCCGATCCACCAGCCGCTCATAAGCGTCCGGACGGTCGTCCTGTTCAAAGGCGTCCAGCTCCTCCGGTGCGGGAGGGAGACCGAGCAAGTCGTAGCAGAGACGTCGCATCAGGACGCGCCGCGGCGCTTCCGGCGAGGGGGCCAGCCCCTGCGCGCGCAGCCGCGACAGAATGAACCGGTCGATCCCGTTGCGAACCCAGGGGTCATCGGTTGCCGGCGGGCTTGCCGGCGTCAGCGGTTGCAGGGACCACCAGTCGTAGCCGGCCCGTTTGGAGGTCGTCAGGCGGAAGGGATCGATCGGATCGGTCCCCCACGCGGCTCCGTTTTGAATCCACTCCCGGAGGACGCGGCGGTCCTCTTCCGAGAGCGACTCCTTGGGGGGCATCTCGCCATCTCGAATCCGCTGCCAGAGGAGGCTCCCCTCGGGATCGCCGGGGACTACGGCCGCCCCGCTCTCTCCGCCCCGCAATGCGGACGCCTGCAGCGAGAGATCGAGTCCCCCTTTCGGGTCGGCTCCGCTGTGACAGTCGAGGCAACTGCGGATCAGGACCACAGCGACCGACTGGTCGAAGTGCTCCTGTTCCGCGGCCGGAAGCGGAACCGCCCCCAGCAGCGCCACGATCGCCCACCTGGTCATCGGGTGCATGGGAGGGACTCCTGAAGGCTATCGAAGGTCGACGGTTCGGTCAGCCGGCTGCGACCTCGCAAGTCTACGGAGGAGAAGGATTCCCCTCGGGGGCGGAGGGAGGAACCAGTCCCTCCGCCGGAGGAGATGGCCGCCGGGGGCGGACCTCGATCCCCAGATTGTGCGTCAGCATCTGTAACTTGCGGTTCTTGAGATCGAAGTTCGTCTGGTAGAGCGGCGAAGGCATCATCAGATCGTCCGCCACCAGCAGTTTGCGGCCGGTGCGCTTGTCCCACAACTCCACCCGCACCGCGAAGGACGGTTCCTGGCTGATCTGCTGCACGAACACCAGCACGGGCGACTGCTCAAACTGCGAGAGCAGCAACTGATAATTGCCCAGCGGCTGGCTCCACAAACAGCCTTGCCCCTGTCGTCCAAAGCAGACCAGCGTCCCGTCCGCGCGCGTCCAGGGATCGGAGAGGTAATTCACGTATCGTTGCTGTGGCCGGTTCATCACCAGAAACACGTGCTCCGGATCGGACAGGAGCTGCACCGAGTTTCGATGAGGAGCAGCCTCCGGCGGGATGCGGCCGAGCGGCGTGGACGTCCCTGCCACCAGATCGATCACTGCCGCCGTGCCGTCCTCGGCCAGCACGCAGAGCTGGGTCGGAGCGAGCCACCCCAGGAGCGACTGCCGGTCGAGGCGGTGCGACCACACCGGCTCCCCCGTCTCGACGTCCACGGCCTGAAGCTGCCACCGTGAGCCCAGCAGACCAAATAGCGCCGCACGAACATCGATCACGATCAGGCGGTTCCGAACCAGCGCGACGGCTCGCGGCATGTGCGCGGCCAAGGCGGGACGGGAGAGTTCCCGGCCGTCGACTACACGGAGGACCAGCGGGGGGGACTGGTCCACGGGGAAGAGATAGACCGTGCCGCCGTCCCCATGAATCATCGCCTGCGGGGGGACGCCGGAGAGCGTCCACAGCACCGTTCCCGTCAAGGGGTCGAGGCACGAGACTTCGCGACGTCCATGCAGCAACAGGTACTCGGCTGAGGCGGCAGCCAACATGCCCGTCGGAGTGCGATACCGCCGGAGACCCCACTGCTCGGAGAACTGCGCGGCCGGCTGGAGGTTCCCGTCCGTCTCCGGCCGCGCATTCCGAATATAACTCCCCCCGCTGGTGCGAAACTCGATGGGAAAGGTCCACCGCACGCGGCGATCCGGAAGCGACAGCGCCTGCACCACCCCCTGCCAGACCACGTAGGCCTGCCAGCCATCCGTCCGCACACCCACGGTCTGGTCAAACAACTGTCGCAGCGGCACCGGCAAGGGGTGTGACCAGAACGTCTCGTTCTGCTGCGTGGTGATCCGCAGCCGCTGCGTCGAGGGGAGGAATTCCAAGCGATGCCGCTGGTAAAACGGTTCGGCGCCGGGATGGAGCGACACCTCCTGCACCGGGTCCTCGCGACCGCGGCGAGAGATAGGCACGGCCTCGAACTCCGTCTCCGACCAGTCGGCCAGAGCGACCGCTGGCGCGGGACGCCGGGCGTCGGCATCCGACGTTCCCGGAGGCAGCAGGAGCGCCGCGCGCTCCTCCGGCGACAAAGGAGCCAGCCGCTCCTCGACCTGCGCAGCAACGGCCTCGGCGTCCGCGAGCAACTGGTGCTGGCGGAGCCATTGCACCAGCCGCATCCCGGCCGGGCAGGCGACTGCCGGGTCGGGGTGGGCCAGCAGCCGCCGCCAACGGATTTCGGCCCCCGCAAACTCCTGCTGCGTTTCCGCCTGCAAGGCCCGCTGAGTGATCAACCGCCGACCGGCCGCGTGGAAGGCCAGCCGTCGTTCCCAGGAGTCGCTGACGCCGACGGTATCTGCGGCGAGGACGGCATCGACGGCCTGTGCGAACGCCGCATCCATGCGCTCGCGCAGTTCCGCAGGAGCGGCGGCATACAGGTCCTGTAACCGCCCCGCCTCCCAGGCATCCTGTCGGATTCTCAACCGGCCGATCGTCAACATCGTGGCAGCCTCGTCGGCCGACGCCGGCGGCCAGAGCAGACTCCAGGCTTCGCCCCAGTCCTGCCGGGCCAGCGCCCGCTCCACGCACAGGCGGCGGCAATCGGCGTCGGTGCGGGGATCACACAATCGCCTCAGGGCTGCGAACTCCTCCTCCCGGCCGGTGAGATCCTCCGCGGCCAGCTCGATCAGAAGTTCCCGCAAGAGTTGCCGCCACTGCGGGACCAGAGAGGGATCAGCCTCCGCCGCCGCGGCCGCCTGCTCACCCCGCAACAGCCAACGCACGGCGGCTTCGCGATCGCCGCGCATCCGTTCCAGTTCCGCTTGCCGCACCAAGGCCCACAAGTCGTCAGGACGCTCCTCCAGACGTTGCGCGATCTCCGCTTCCAGTGCCGAGCGTCGCCGAAAGGCGCGGATGTCCCCGGCATCGACGGAAAGCAATTGTCCCTCTGCGGCCGCCAGGTTGCCGAGCGGGCGGGCGCCGGGAGGCAGCCGCAGCGTGCCTGCGGATTGGCCGTCAGACAGGCGCAGGCTCCACACCTCCCGGTTTTCGAGCGGGAGGAGATAACAATCCCTCCACACGAGACCTCGGCCAGAGGGGGGTGAGTCTGCCGGCAGCGTCCGTGTCCACAGCGTGCGGCCGTCCGCCGGGGAGAGCGCCTGCACACGCGAACGGCCGACCACCAGCACTTGCTCCGGCGCAACGGCGGCCAGGTACAACCCATCGTCTTCCTTGTCGCGACGCCACAGTTCGCGTCCGGTCTCCAGCTCGAGACAGATGAGGTACGGCTCCTGACCGCGCGTGAGATCCGGCAACTCGGCCGGGGTATAGAACACACGACCATTGCAGATGACCGGAGGCGACATGGCCCAGCGCGTGTTCAGAGGTTCCAGCCGTTGAACGGCGGCGCCGCCAAAACTCAACCGCTGTTCGTCTGCTGCCGACGCAGCCACCTGCACCGCCCACAACAGCCGCCGTTCCCTCCGTTCCACGGCCACGAGCCACCCCGCCGTCGTAGGACAGACGGCAATCCCTTCCGCCACGGCAGCTTGACACCCCCACTGCCGTCGGACGGCATCCACGTCGATGCGGGCGGAGGAGTTGGCCAGCGGCTGCACGTACACCGGCCGCCCCAGCGCCGGATCGAGCACGAACAGGCAGATTTCTCCGTCCCGTTCGCCAATCACGTACAGTTCGTTGTCGGCCGGAGTCGGAGGACCGAAGAAGTAGGTCCCCGCCAGGGGGAGATCGAACGGCTCCTCCCGCCGCGCCCCTCCCACCATCCACCGCTGGGCGCCCGTTGCCAGGTCGTATGCGGTGAGTCGGTTGGACGTCCAGTCGCGGCCAAAGGGGTCCGGCTCCTCCTGCGCCCACCAGCCGCGTTGCACCCCTCGCCCCAGAACCGGTTGCTCGGAAAGCACAAACAACTGCCGCCCGTCGCTGCTGAGCATCCCGGAGACAGTGTCGTGAAACAGCAGCCCCGTGAGGGGATGATGGTCGTAATCGCCGTTGTCGCCGTATTGCAGTTGGCTGACGAGCCGGAACTGCTCCGCGCGGGAGTCCCCGGTGGATTCCAGCGTCCCGCTCAGCAGTCGTTCGGGCGAGGCTCGATCGGTCGGCTCGCTCCACAACAACCGCCCGTCGTCCAGGTCCAGCACCTCCACGCCGCGCCAGGTGCGGACGGCCACGCGGTTCGCCACCACGACGGGATAGGTCGCGGGGAGGCAGGCGCGACCGACGTCCCGCAGGTCCATCACCAGGTTCTCCATCTGGCGGCGGACGGCTGCGATGTGCGTCATGGGCACACGCCACTGTTCCAACAGCAGCGGCTCATCTCCGTCGACCGCCGCAGTGCGGGCAGCGTTCCCCAGAAACATCCGCCATTCGTGGAGGACCGGCACAGTCGCCGGCGGCGGAGAGGGGGCGGATCGCCACGACTCCCACAGGGAACCGATTCCCTCCGCGGCGGACGGCGGCCGCGGCTGCGACGCCGCCACGCGCGCCGCCAGTCGTTCCGCCTCATCCCGCCGTCCCAGCCGGCGGAGCGCCCAAGCGTACCGAAGCTGGGACTGGAGGGAGCCTGCTGGTTCCCCGTCGCGAGCGGCGCGATCAAACCAGCGGACGGCCGCCTGATACTCCTCCCGGTCGAAGTGGACGAGTGCCAGGTCCAGGGCCGCCTCTTGACCTGCCGGCGTGTTCAGGAACCGCCGGGCCACCTCGGCGACGCGGCCCAGGTCTCCCGCGCTCCAGGCTTGCGCCAGGAGGTCGGCGGCCGTCTGGTTGTAGACGCGGGCGTAGAGTTCGCGGCCGGCCGGGGGAAGACTCCGCACGCGGTCTTCCGCCAGCCGCTGGAGGGAGGTCCATCCCGCGCGGGCGGAGCGTGCAAAGGTATCGCCGCGAGCGGCATCCCCTTCCAGCAGAGCTTGCAGCGCGGCGACGACTTCCGGCCACTTTTCGCGTTGAATGAATGCCTCCACCTCCGTCAGGGCCTGACTGCCGCGGACGTCGCTGTGGAGGCTGGGGTCGAATCGCTGCCGGTCCGGTTCCTCGGCCCCTCCGTCTCCCGGTCTGCCGGGGCGCGTCCGCGCGGGAGGGATCTGCGGAGTCTCCGCCGCGGGGGGCTCTTCGCGGGGCGGTTCACGAACGGCCGGCGACGGTTCCACCTGTTGTGGCGCCGGAGGGGCGGTCTCCGCGGGAGGATCATCTCCCCAGACGCCAGTCGCGGCGAACCCGATGGCAAGTACCGTGCTGGCAAGCCGAACCCTCATGCGGACCCCTGCGCTCGCCCGGGGAGGGCGTCAGGTTTTGACCACGCGCCGCTTGGCGCGTCGTGCCTTGGAATTTGCCGGCCGCTGACCGTGGTTGGCCTTCTTGATGATCCGGTGGGGCTTCGCCATGACTCGAAATGGGTAGGCAGGAGTTCTGAATCAGGAAACGCGGGAGAATCTTATCGCCTTCCGACGGAGGGGGAAAGCGCTCTATCCGCGGGGACGGGGCTTCGCTCCGGTCAAACCCGGCGGTGGGCGCCGTCCCGGCGGAGCCATCCCGGCACGGCTGGCAAACCAGCCGTCGAATATTCCCCGCGGCTTCCGGGAGGCAAGGGTCTGTGCGTTCCGAGGCTCGTCAACGGGCGGCGGCGAAGTGCCGGCGAAGGAACTCGACAGGCGTCACGAGGTCTCCTCCGCCGTGACGCACCAGCCGCCCCGTCCCCGGCTCCTGATACTGCACAATGCATTCGATACCGAGCTGGTCCATCCGCTCTTTCAAGGCGATGCCGAACTTGGGATGGTGGACGATCAGCCCCAGCGACGTCTGCGGAGTCACGTCCTCGTTCGGATGGCTGTACTGCAAATGGGCGGGGGGATCGTCCTTCGTCAGATAGGTGATGGGCGCGGCCAGCTCGTACCGCCGGTAAGCTTCGGGAGTGTCGAACTCGCCGTCCTGCAAGTTGTAGAAGGGCTTGAAGAAGGTATGCCGCTCGAAATTGGGGCGGGGGATGCCGATCTGCTCCGCGAACCGCGGATCGTAGGAGGACTGGCCGTTGGAGACGGCAATGCAGGTCAGCCGTGTCGATTGCCGGGCGACGGGGTCGTCGCTGTTGGGGTCGGCCAGGTCGTCGTGGAAGGCCAGCCACATCGAAGTCCCGGCTCCGGCCGAGCCACCGGTCGAGGCGACCAGCCGTGGGTCGAGGTTCCACTGGCCGGCATTGTGCCGCAGGAACTGCAACGCCCGGGCGCAGTCCAGGTACTGAGCGGGAGCGGGGGCGACGTTGGTCAGGCGGTAATTGATCGCCGCGACGGACCAGCCTTCCTGATGGTAGGCTCGGACCTGCGCGGCCGAGAGGCTCCGCTTGTCACCCCCCTGGAAGCCGCCGCCGTGGATGTACAACACCAGCGGCGTCGGCCGATCCGACTCGACCAGGTACAGGTCGATCCGCTGCCGCTCGTGCGGCCCGTAGGGGACGTCGGCCAGGGTGGGCGCCAGGGGAGCCGCCCGGTCCGGCTGCGGGTCCGTCGGCCGGGTGTCGGCTCGCCGGTAAGCGGTGAACTCCTCGCGGGAGACGAACCCGTCTCCGTTGGCGTCCATGCGGGGAAAGTTGGGGTGCTGACGCTCCGGAAGCTCCTCGCGCGTCAACCGGCCGTCCCGGTTGGCTTCCAACCGCGTGAAGAGATCGCGCTGAGGGGCCTGTTGCGCAACCGCCGGGGGTTGTGTGAACGCGAACATCACCCCGGCCAGGAGCACCAGCGCTGCCTCTGGTCGGACGCGCGAGTGAAGGGTCCGAGATGATGTGACGGTCATGGCAGTCTCCCTCCCGGGTCATCGGCACGACCGGGGCGTTTCAGGCCAGCAGGTCGTGCAGCACTTCTCCGTGCACGTTGGTCAGACGCCGCTGGATGCCGTTGTGATAGTACGTCAGCCGCTCGTGATCGATCCCCAACAGGTGCAGCACGGTGGCGTGGAAGTCGGGCCAGGTCACGATCTTCTCCACCGCCTTCCAGCCGACGTCATCGGTGCGGCCATAGGCGATCCCGTGCTGCAAGCCTGCGCCGGCCAGCCAGACGCTGAACCCCGACTGATTGTGATCGCGTCCCTGGCCGAGTTCATACGAGGGGGACTGCGTGAACGGCGTGCGGCCGAATTCGCTGGTGAACAAGACCAGCGTCTCGTCGAGCAGTCCCCGCTGTCGGAGGTCGCGGAGCAGAGCGGCGACCGGCTGATCGATGCGCAGCGCCTCCTGACCATGGTTTTGCAGCATGTTCTCATGGCCGTCCCAGTTGATCCGCGGACTGCCGAACGCCCCCCCGGAAAAGAGCTGCACGAACCGCACCCCGCGCTCCAGCAGCCGCCGGGCGAGCAGACACGAACGCCCGAAGTCGCGCGTCTCTTCCCGCTCCAGACCGTACAGCACCTGCGTGGCGGCGGTCTCCTCTTCCAGCCGGGCGACCTCCGGAATCGCCAGTTGCATGCGACCGGCGAGTTCATAGCTCCGCAGCCGCGCCGCCAGTACGTCGTCGACGCCGCGCTGCTCCAGATGCCGCGCATTCATCTCGTGGAGCAACTGACGGGCAGCGGTCTCCACCTGGGGATCGCGGGGCCGGGCAGGAACGAGGTCGTCCAGCGGGGCGCCCTGGCTCCGCAGGGGGACTCCCTGGTGCCGGGCCGGCAGAAAACCGTTCGACCAGTTGATGGATCCCCCCGCAGGGACGCCGCGCGTATCGGGAATGACGACGTAGGCAGGGAGGCTGTCGGTCTCGGCCCCGAGCCCGAACGACAGCCAGGCCCCCAGGACGGGAAAGCCATTCAGACGGAAACCGGTGTTCTCTTGAAAGGTGGCGGGGGTATGGTTCGAGGTCTCCGCCTGCATCGAGTTGATGACGGTGAGCTCATCCGCGACCTGGGCCAGATGCGGAAACAGGTCCGAAATCCACAGACCGCTCTCCCCCCGCTGCTGAAAAGGCCAGTCGCTCTTGCGGAGCAGTCCCACCTTGCCGAAGAAGACATCCGGCTTTTCACTGCTGACGAGCGACTGGCCGTGCAGCCGTTCCAGTTCGGGCTTGTAGTCAAAGGAGTCCACCTGGCTGAGCCCGCCGCACAGGCAGATGTGAATGGCACGTTGGGCTCGGGGAAGGAAGTGGGGCGGCGGATCGCTGGCTTCCCCCCGCACCCTCTCCGCACGGGCGGGTGTCTCCCGGGACAGCAGCGAGAGTGCGGCGGCAGTCCCCAGACCGTTCCGCACCCACGAAAAGAAATCGCGGCGATCGACCAACTGCGGGTACATGCACGCCTCCCAGCCGGCGCCGTCGAATGAGGCGACAGGCACCGTTCCCCTGGCCTTGATGATATCCCGCTCGGAGGAGGAGAGGAAGAAGCCGCAACCGACCCGGCAGGGCCTGGGATTGTTCCAATTCTTCCCGACGACAACGTTCCCCCTGCGGCGGACGGCCAACCGTCCTGTCGGACCTCAGGCCGTCGGCTCGTCCCGAATCCCCAGATGCTGTTCAACCAACTGCTCCACGGCGCGGATGACATCTCCCTCTTCCATGCAGCTCAGGAGCTTGATGGTCTTGCCGTTCTTGAGTCGCGCGTGCAGAGTCTGCGTCGTTTGGATACCTCCCTTGGAGGTTCGACTGGTTTCGCTGCGGCAATCGAGCTGCTCCAGTTCATCGACGGAGATCGTGCGGTTCCCTGGAAAGAAGATCGGTCCGTGTCGGATGTCCAGTGCTCCGTGGCGGATACGGATGGTCGTCCGGTTGAAGAGCATCGTGAGCACGGCATAGATCAGCCCCAGTCCGACGGCGACATGAGCGATGGGGAAGACCAGAAAGACGATCCGCAAGGGGCCGGGCATCCCCTGCATCTGGCCGGCCATCGCATACCAGCCGACCAGAAAAGCGTTCCAGGCGATGCAGAAGGGGATCAGGAACAGCACGCTCCACCGGAACCAGCGGAAGCGGATCGTCAATTCATCGCCGAAGTCCTGAATCTGGAGCTTCTCGGGGATCGGGACGCGGGCTTCCGAGTGGCGCGGCGAGGGCATGCTCTCTCCGGCATCGCCTGCCCCCAGGGCGTCCGCGAGCACCACCGGCGACCCGCAGAACTGGCAGAAGAACCGTTCGTGATTGTCGGGAACCTGCAACGGGCCGTGGCAACTGGGGCACTTCAGGGCGATCATGCGGGGCATCATCGGTTCCTCTCACGGAGGTTGCTGATCGGGCGTTGTCCGGGTGTCACGGGCGTTGTCCGGGTGTGGGCCGGCGGGCAGAGTTGCGCCCCCGACACATCCACGCTCAAGAGCCAACGGGAAAAAACCCAGGATCGCTCACGAAGATCGACCCATTTTCGACCCCAGGAAGCCGGGATTGACTGGTGGCTCGCGGACTGTCCCAGGCCGACGGGAAAGGAGTGGTCGCGCCCCGGCTCGAACGGGGAACCTTGTGCTTGTAAGGCACACGCTCTGACCAATTGAGCTACGCGACCCGATCATGTGCGGCGAATCTGCGCGGCAATCTGCCCCCTTGTCAGTTGAAACCAACCGCACGATCGACGATGATTCCCCCCGGCGCTCCTCCTGTTCACAGTCAACGTACCACTGCGACGGAACTGGTCGCCTTGCGGGTCCAGCGGATCGACCACCCTGCGGCTCTCCCGGTCAGCCTGACACTCTTCGGTCCGCCTGTCAAATCGTTTCGCTTATGGCCGCCAGCTCGTTGCACGTCTACAAGACAGGGAAGTTGACCGTCATTGGTTTCGACGGCCGGCAGCTCAACGACACTCATCACGTCGGCCGGTGCCGCGATGAGCTGCTGGAATTGATCGACCATCACGACTGCCAGGTGCTGGTGGTGGACCTGAGCGAAGTGGGACTGGTGTCGAGCTGGATTCTGGGGATTCTCGCGGCAATTCGACAGCGCGGCGTGTCGGTCGAGTTGTACCACCCTTCCCCCGACATGCGCGGCGTCCTCTCCATGACGCACCTGGATGAGCTGCTGCACATACGGCATGAATTGAAATCTCAGCCGTCCCAGGCCGCCGAAAGTCCCGAGATGAATGGAACCGCGTGCTGAAGCGGTTGAGGGCATGGACCTCCGGGCGGGTCCACCACTCAACTCGGCTCCCTTTCCCAGCGGGGCATGTCGGCGTTTGTGAGAAGACGCCTCTCCCACGGAGAGGAGCTGAGAGGTCGTTCTGTTCCAGATCGTCCCTGTGCGCTCTTCGCCGGCTGGCTTGCCTGCCGTGCGGGAGAGGTTCTCCCGACGCGGATTCCCCTCCCGGCTGCAGAGCTTATGCTCATCAGGCAAGACAGCACTCGCTTCGCTCTGCCGGGAGAGTGTGGTACAAGGATGAGAGTCGCTTGATGGGATCATGGTCCGCTGAGGAGTCGAGGATGCGTTGGCGACGGTGGAGTCGAAGGGGACTGGTGGAGTGGCTGGTGGTGGTCTGCGGAGTGGCGGCGTGGCTGGCCGGGTCGCGCACGGCATCCGCCGACGAAGCCCCCGGCGCGACCCTGCTCCCCCCCGCGTTCGAACTTCACGGCCGGGACGCCACGCAGCGCGTCATTCTCCAGGAGCGCATCGGCAACTATCTGGGAGGCCAGGTCCAGAGGGTGGAGTGGTTCTCCCGGAATCCCCAGGTGGCGCAGGTCTCGGAGGAGGGGATTGTCCGTGCGGTCGCCGATGGTCAGACGGAGATTGTCGCGCGGGTCGGTTCCGAGGAAGTCGCCGCGACCGTCCGCGTGACAGGGACGGCGCAGGAACGGCAGTGGAGCTTCCGCAACGACGTGCTGCCGGTGCTCTCCAAGGCGGGGTGCAACATGGGGGCCTGTCACGGGGCGTTGGCAGGGAAGGGAGGGTTCCGCCTCTCGCTGCGGGGATATGATCCCCCGACGGATCGCTTCAACATTGTCGAGCAGGACCGCGGACGCCGCGTGGAGTTCGCCGATCCGGGCCGGAGCCTGCTGCTGGCCAAGCCGTCCGGAGCGATTCCCCACAAGGGGGGCGTGCGGTTCGAGGTCGATTCCCCCTCCTACCGGATTCTGGCGGAGTGGATCGCCGCTGGTGCGCCTCCGCCTCGGGAGGACGACCCGCGCGTCGACCATCTGGAAATCTTCCCGCCGCAATCGCTGCAGCGGGTCGGTGAGCAACAGCAGCTCCTGGTGACTGCGCACTTCACCGACGGCCGCCGCGCCGACGTCACGCCGTGGGTGAAATGGTCCTCGGCCAATGAGGCGGTCTGCGGGATCGACGACGCCGGCCGGGTCACGGTGGTGGGGCCGGGGGAAGGGGCGATCGTCGCCTGGTACTCCTCTCAGTTGGCCATCGCCCGGGTCACGGTGCCGTGGACGAATCCCCAGCCGCTTCCCGAGCCGCTGCCGCCGCGCAACTTCATCGACGAGCACATCGACGCCCGGCTGGCCCTGTTGAACCTCCCCGCCTCGCCGCCGTGCAGCGATGCGGAGTTCATTCGCCGCGTCTTCCTGGACACGCTGGGTCTGCTCCCCACGCCGGAGGAGACGGCCCGCTTTCTGGCCGACCCGTCGCCGGAAAAGCGCGACCGGTTGATCGACGCCCTGCTGGAGCGGCCGGAATTCGTCGATTACTGGACCTACAAGTGGAGCGACGTGTTGATGCTCAACGGCACGCTGTTGCGGCCGATGGCACTCAAGGCGTACTACGACTGGATTCACCGGCACGTCGCCGCCAACACCCCCTGGGACCAGTTCGTCCGGGAGATTCTCACCGCCGCCGGCAGCAGCCACGAGAACGGCGCCACGAATTTCTTCGCCCTGTATCAGTCCCCCGAGGACATGACCGAGAACGCCTGCCAGGCGTTCCTGGGGCTCTCCATCGGCTGCGCCAAGTGCCACAACCACCCTCTGGAGAAATGGACCAACGACCAGTATTACGCCATGGCGAACCTGTTCGCGCGGGTTCGCGCCAAGGGCTGGGGGGGCGAGCCGCGCAACGGCGACGGCCTGCGAACCCTGTACGTGGCGACGAGCGGTGACCTCGTGCAGCCGCGCACCGGCAAGCCGCAGCCCCCCACGCCGCTGGACGGCGAACCGATCCCCATCGACGACCCCGGCGACCGCCGGGAGGTGCTGGCTCGCTGGCTCACGTCTCCGGAGAACCCCTACTTCGCCCGCTCGATCACCAATCGCGTCTGGGCCAACTACTTCGGGGTGGGACTGGTCGAGGCCGTGGACGATCTGCGGGTCTCCAATCCGGCCTCCAATCCGGAACTGCTCGCCGCCGCCGCCGCCTTTCTGGTTGAACACCAGTTCAACCTCAAGGCCCTGATGAAGGCGGTGATGCAGTCCAACGCCTACCAGCGATCGAGCCAGCCCTTGCCGGGGAACGCCGACGACCGGCGGTTCTACTCCCGCTATTACCCGCGGCGGCTGATGGCGGAAGTCCTGCACGACGCGATTGTCCAGGTGACGGAAGTCCCCACTCGTTTCGATCAGGTGGCCTTCCCGGGAGCCGACCGACAGAAGACCGACTTCTACCCCTTGGGGACACGCGCCATCCAGCTCTACGACTCCGCCGTGGAGAACTACTTCCTTCAGGCGTTCGGCCGCAATCAGCGGCGGATCGTCTGCGAATGTGAACGCTCCGCGGAGCCGAGCATGGTGCAGGTCCTGCACCTCTCGAATGGAGACACCCTCAACGAAAAGTTGAAGTCACCGCAGGGGCGCGTCAGTGCGCTGGTCGCCCTGCGGAGGGCGGGGATGTCCGATTCCGCGCTCCTGGACCACGTCTACCTCACGGCCCTGGCGCGGTTTCCCACGCCGGCGGAGCGCGAAACGCTGCTGGAGCAGCTCGCCTCCACCGGGCCGGAAGATGAACGGATCGTGCTGGAGGACATCCTGTGGGCGATCCTCACCAGCCGGGAATTCGTCTTCAACCACTGATGACCGGGTTCCTCATGGGTTCCTGACTCCTGGCCGATACTCGCCCGGCACCATCCTGACGGGAGGCGAACTGCACTCGCCGCCGTCCCAGGGGGACCGCGGCACGGTGCCGTGGACGACGACGCAACCCTGGGGGCGTTCGGCTCTCGAATCGCGCGGAATGTGGACGAACACCGCAGAGTGACCCGGTTCCGGCCGCAACTGGTGCGGGATACACTGATCTGTCCGTGGTGAGTTTGATCCCCCGTTGTCTCCTGCCTCAGCCTCATCAGGACCTCCGCCTCTCCGGAGAGAGGGCTGTGGGGCTATCAAATAAAAAAAAACGGCATTGCGTACCGTAGGTCCCGTGATTCACGTCCCTGACTCCCCCCTCCCGGATGAGCTGTCCGACGAGCCGATCCAGCTCACGGTGGAGGCCCGTGCGCATGGATGGCGCGTGGACCACTATCTGGCGCGGCTGTTCCCGAACTACAGCCGGGGGGTCTTTCAGCGGGCGATTGCCGCGGAGGCGGTGCTGGTGAACGGTCTGCCGGTCAAGCCTGCCCGCCGCCTGCGGGTCAACGACCGCCTCTCCGTGGCGATCCTGGAGCAGCCGGACGAGGGGATCGAGCCGGAGAACATCCCCCTGGAGATCATCTACGAGGACGACGTGCTGGCGGTCGTCAACAAACCGGCGGGGATGGTGACGCATCCCAGCAGGGGACAGATGCGGGGGACGCTGGCCGCCGCAGTGCAGTTTCATTTCGACCGGCTCTCGGATGTCGCCGGGCGGCTCCGACCGGGGATCGTCCATCGGCTCGATCGCGACACGACCGGCGTGATCCTGATCGCCAAGAGCAACCAGACGCATCACCGCCTGAGCGGTCAGTTCGAGCGTCGCGAAGTCCGCAAGGAGTACCGGGCGATCGTCCGCGGCGAGATCGATCGGCAGTCTGACGTGATCGACACGTTTCTCCGCGTCCACCCCCGGGCTCGGGAGAAAATGATCGTCTGCGGGGAGGAGGAGGGAGCGCGGCGGGCCGTCACGCAGTACGAAGTGCTGGAGCGGTTCCGAGGATTCACCTACGTGCGGTTGCTCCCTCAGACCGGCCGCACGCATCAGCTTCGCGTGCACATGCAGCACCTCGGCCATCCGATCGTGGCCGACCGGTTGTACGCCGGCCACGGCGAACTGCGGCTGAGCGCGGTGCGGGGGGATGAGTCCGCCGAGCCGGGTTCCATCGCCGGTTCACTTGCATCCCATCGATCGACGGCCGACGATACATTGATCGACCGGCAGGCGTTGCACGCCTACCGGTTGGAGGTGCGTCACCCGGTCACTGACCGACCCCTGATCTTCGAGGCCGCCCTGCCCGAGGATCTGTCGCGCACATTGGACGCGCTGCGGTGCTACCGGGCCGTCCGGCGCGAGGTGCGGTGAGCGAGCGGCGAACCTCATCAAGGCCCTCCCGGCATTTGCCGCCCCGCCCTCCAGCCTCCGCCCCCCCCCCGTTGCCATGAAAGTCGCCAAGGTCCGCCTCGCTGATGGGAGCACGCGACTGTGCGTGGTCGAGGAACAGACCATCCGCCTGCTGGACCCCGGCCAGGTCGAGAATTGCCGCTGTCTGGCGGACATCCTGCACGCGGCCGAGCCGGCCGGACTGGCCCAGTTCCTCATCGATCCCCGCGCCCATCCGATCAAGCAGGAGGAAGTCCGGTTTCTGGCCCCCATCGACAAACAGGAAGTGTGGGCGGCCGGGGTGACCTACAAGCGGAGCCAGATCGCCCGCATGGAGGAGTCCGAATCGGGAGCCAGCCACTACGACAAGGTCTATACCGCGCCGCGGCCGGAGCTGTTCTTCAAGGCCACCCGCGACCGTGTCTCCGGTCCCCGTGAACCGGTCCGCGTGCGGTTCGATTCCAACTGGACCGTCCCCGAGCCGGAGCTGGCGCTCGTCCTCAATCCCGAACTGCGGATCGTGGGATACACGATCGGCAACGACATGTCGGCCCGCGACATCGAGGGGGAGAACCCCCTGTACCTGCCGCAGGCCAAGGTCTATCGGCAGTGCTGTTCGCTGGGACCGTGCATCCTGCTGGCCGATCAGCCCCTCCCCCGCGAGGAGACCGTCATCCGCATGATGATCTACCGCAACCATCAGGAGGTCTTCGCCGGGGAGACCAATCTGGGGCAGCTCAACCGCGACTTGCAGGAGCTGGCCGACTGGCTGGCCCGCGACAACGAGTTCCCTCACGGAGCCTTCCTGCTGACCGGGACCGGCATCATTCCCCCCAACGAGTTCACGCTGATCGACAACGACTGGATCGTGATTGAGATCACCGGCATCGGGCGGCTGGAGACCCCGGTGGTCAAGGGCCACCCACACTGAGGCGGCGCCGGTCCGGACGGCTGAGTGGGGTCCGCGGGGACGGACGGACACTCCTCACGTTGCGGGGAGAGGGTCGTTGTTCTCCGGTCGCCCCTCGATGTAGAACCAGTTGTGGATCGGCGCGAGAATCTGCCGCACCTCGGCCAGAAGCTGCTGGTCGAGCGGTTCCTCCGCCCAGCGGGCCCATTCCCGCACCCGCGCCGGATCGGCCCCCCCGGTGATGCAGGTGGTGATGTCGGGATGGGCGATCGAAAATTGCAGGGCGAGCTTGGCGATGTCGGAACCGGCCCGTCGGCAGTGCTCGGCCGCCCGGGCGCAGATTTCCCGCACCTCGGCAGTCGCCTTGTGCCAGGGAGGCAGCGGAGCGTTCGTCAGCAGCCGCGCCGAGAACGGCGCCGCATTCATGATCCCCACCCCTTTCGCCTTCAGATACGGCACCAGGTCCCCGAACATCGTGTTCTGCAGCGTGTAGTGGTTGTAGGAGAGCACCACGTCCAGATCGGTCTGGTCCAGGATGAACCGGAAGATCTTCATCGGGTATCCGCTGATCCCGATGTACCGCACCTTCCCCTTCTCCTGCTCCTTGCGGAGAGCCGGCAGGGTTTCGTCCACAATCTGCTGCATGTCGACGAACTCGATGTCGTGGCAAAGCATGATCTCGACATGGTCCACCCCCAGCCGCTCCAGGCTGATGTCGACGCTCTCCGCCACGCGGCGGGCGGAGAAATCGAAGTGCGTCTTGCTGTAGCGGCCCAACTTGGTGCTCAGGAGGTACCGGTCGCGGGGAATGCCGCGCAGCGCCACCCCCAGCAGGACTTCGCTCATGCCGCGTCCGTAGAACGGGGACGTATCGATGTAGTTCATCCCACATTCGAGCGCCACGTGCACCGCCCGCAGCGCCTCATTCAGATCCACCTGACGGAACTCCTGTCCCAGCGACGAGGCGCCAAAGGAGACGACCGGCAGACGCAACTCCGTGCGACCAAGAGGACGAGTTTGCATGGGAGTCGGGAGACAAGCGTTGAGAACAGTCGAAGCCACAGAGAAATCGCAGGCGAGAGGGGAGATGACGGAGACAGCCGTCGCCACGGCTCACCGGGGATCGCTCTCCTCGGCGACCTCCTCATGGCAACGGGTGAACTGCTTGCGGAACTCGGCGCACTCCTCCGGCGGGGTCGTGCAGGAGGGGCACATCGGACGGCCGTGCTCATCCCGCATTCCCGCCAGTCCGCCACAGCTTCCCGCCAGCCCTTTCCCGCGCAGAATCAAACCCAGGGCCAATCCGACCATCGCGGCCGCAAACACCCCCGCCGCCAACAGCAGCGTGGACCAGGGAGTTTCGGACACGACTGGGCCGGCTGACGATGGCCCCGCACCGGGGGGCGAGGAGGACATCGGCGCCGGGACCCCAGGGGAGCTTTTGTCGGCTTGCTCCGCAGGCGCGGCCCGGCCGGCGACGCTCAGGTCGATCAACGCCCGCCCGAGGCCGCTGGTGAACGCCGAGGAGGAGGCGGTGGTCAGTCCCCCCGCGTCATCGCGAATCAGCATCCACACCGCCAGCCCTTCCCGTTCGGCCAGTGCCAGTCCCTGCTGGGGACCCAGGACCATGAGCGCCGTGGCATAGGCGTCGGCCGTGGTGCAATCGTTCGCAAAGACCGTCACGGACGACAGTCGGTGTTCCACGGGGCGTCCCGTGCCTGGATCAATGGTATGCGAATAACGCCGGCCGCCGACCTCGAAGTACTGACGGTAGTCTCCGGAAGTGGCGACCGCGAGGTCGTCGAGTGGCACGGCCGCTTGCAACATGCGGGGCGAACCCGCCTCCGCCGGCCGCTCAATCCCGATCCGCCAGGAACTCCCGCCCGGCTTGCGACCGCTCGCCCGCAGTTCGCCGCCAATCTCCACCAGGAAATCATGGTATCCCCGCTCGTGCAACAGCTCGGCCACCAGGTCCACTGAATACCCGGGGGCGATGGCATTCAGGTTGACTTCCACCTCCGGCAGCGTTTTGCGGAGCGCCGGCGGATCGAGCCGTACCTCCAGATGGCGATAGCCCACCCGTTGGCGCGCGGCGGCGAGGGCGTCCTCGTCGGGGAGCTGCGGCGGGCCGCCGCGGCGGTCAAACCGCCACAGTTTCAACACGGGTGCGATCGTCACGTCAAACGCCCCGCCGGACGCCTCGGAGACTTCCCGGGCCCGGTGCACAATCCGGGCCGTCGTGAGGGAGACCGGAAACCAGTCGGTGCTGCGAGCGGCATTGAACCGCGCGAGTTCGGAATCGTCCCGGTAGGTGGAGACCTGGGCGTCGAATTCGGCCAGCAGGCGGTTGACGTCGGCGTGGAGGGCCGCGCGTTCCGCCGGATCGAGCGGGGCGACGAGCTTGATCGAGTAGGTTGTTCCCTGCGCGAGGCCGCGCAGTTCCACCACGCCGTCGGCAGCGGGGACACCGGCAGCCGCGAGCAACAGACAGATTCGACAGACTCCCGATGCCGTTGCCATCAGCGGCTTTCCCTCGGATCGACAGGCTCCTGGCCCACTCTATGCCATCAGGAGGCGACCGCCAAGGGACTCTTCCGGTCGCGCAGCCAGTCGATGACGCGGGCGGCCACGTCCACTCCGGTGACCGCTCGGAAGGCTCTCCAGCCGGGAACGCCGTTCACCTCAATGACGTACGGTTCCCCCTGCGGACCCGTGAGGAGATCGACCCCGGCAAAGACGGCGCCGATGGTCCGCGTCGCCCGCAGCGCCAGTTCCACCTCTGCCTCGGTCGGCACGCAGGCTTCGCCCCGCCCCTGACAGGCGATATTGGTCTTGAACCCCCGCTCCGCATGGCGGCGCATCCCCCCCAGCGGCCGGCCGTCAAGGACCAGCACGCGGAGATCGTAACCGGGGTGCTGCACGAACCGTTGCAGATACAGCACTGCCTGAATGCGTTCCAGCGTGCGGAAGACCCGCAGGGCGATCTCCGGATCGCTCACACGGACGATGCCGCGGCCTTCGGCGCCGAACACCGGTTTGACCACCACGTCGCCTCCCAGTTGCTCGAAGGCGAGCAGGGCGGTCTCGGCCGACTCGCAGACGCGCGTCTCCGGCACGGGTAAACCCGCGGCCGCCAGTCTGGCCGTCGCCAGATACTTGTCGACGGCGTGTTCAATGGCCCGGGGGGGATTGAGGATGGTGACCCCCTCGGCCTCGAGTCTCGCCAGCACATCCATGCGGAATACGACCTGCTCCAGCGATCCGGGGGGCATGGTGCGGACGATCACTGCATCGAGTCGCCGCAGATCGAGTCCTCCCGCGCGGATGTCCGCCGCGCCGGGACCGACGCCGCCGCTCATCCAGCGGTAGTCGATCCGCTCGCAGCGCACCCCCCGTTCCGCTGCGGCGCGGATCAGATCGTCCACGTACCAGCTTTCGGGATTGCCCAGTACGCCGATGTGCATCCAGTCCCCTCCCCCGCGGATGTTCGTGCTCCGCGGCCATCCCGACAGGCACGTCGCCACTGCTGCGTGCCACTCACTTCACAAGCATCCGGCCACGGCTGCGGGCGCTCCTAACGCCACTGCGGCGCGGTGTCCGTGGCGTGGTGGGCGGAGAGGGACGTCTCCTCTCCCGCGGAGGCGTCGACGACTTCCAAAGTGCCGGGAGCCGCTCCGCCGACAGGCAAACCCGTCAAGCGCGGCGTCTCGTCGCCGCGCAACAGACTGCTGACGATGGAGGCCAGCGGTTCCGACACGACCACCGCGAACGTGCCGGCTCTTTTCATCGGCTTGCGGAGCGCCTGCTCCACGCGAGCCACCACGGCGGTGCAGGTTTCGCCCGCCGGAGGACAGACGGTCTCGGGAGACTCCTGCCACTGTCGGAACACGCGGGGGTGCTTGCGTCGCAGGTCGGAGACCAGCATCCCCTGCCACAGCCCCTGGTCCATGTTGGCCAGGCCCTCCAGTTCCTTGAGGGGGATGTCCAGAGCCTCGCTGATGATCTCCGCCGTGGCCCGTGCGGGTTGCGACGGGGACGTGTACAGCACGTCCGGACGAATGTGCCGGAGGCGCTCGATCAAGCTCTGGACCTGGCGACGCCCTTCGGCCGTCAACGGCAGGTCCAGCGCCCCTTGAATCCGCTCTTCCCGGTCGAAATCCGTCTCGCCGGGGCGAACGACAATCGCCGTGTACATGACGTCAGTTCCGCTCCTCTCGGATCAGCTTCGCGCCGGGGTGTGCGGCCAGCGCGGCCAGTTCACTCAGGGACTCCCGATAATCCGGGCGGTCAAAGATCGCGCTCCCGACCACAAACAGGTCCGCTCCGGCTTCCGCCGCGGGACCAATCGTGCGCGGACCGATGCCGCCGTCAATCGACAGCAGCAACTCCGGTCCCGCGTGTTCTCGGATGGCACGCACGGTCTGGAGTGCGTGCGGTTGAAACGCCTGTCCCCCAAACCCGGGCGGGACGCTCATCACCAGCAGCAGGTCGCAGGCGGACAGGTGCGGCAGCACCGCCTCCACCGGCGTCTCGGGATTGAGGGCCAGGCCGGCCACGCAATCCTGTTCCCGAATGCGTCCCAGCAGGTCTTGTGGATCCTGCGTCGCCTCGACATGGAACGTAATCACCTCGCAGCCGCAGCGAACGAATTCCTCGATATATCGCTCCGGCGAGGTGATCATCAGATGGGCGTCAAACACCAACTCCGTCCGTGGACGGACCTTTTCGATCACCACGGCGCCGTAAGTGAGGTTGGGAACAAAATGTCCGTCCATCACGTCCCAGTGCAGAACCTCTGCGCCCGCGGACTCCAGCAGTTCCACCTCCCGATGGAGATTGCCGAAATCGCATTTGAGCATCGAGGGGGCGATCACCGGGCGCCGCTGCCGCAATTGCTCGAGGGTGCTTGACCGACTCATGGGACGGGGGGGCCAGCAGCAAGAAGTGTCCAACCGCGGTCGGTCACACCATCCCACTCCAGGCGGCGGACCCAGAATCGGCGACCGGGAGCGCATGGCTCTGAGCCACGGAAGCCCCCGCTGCACCGGCCACGTCGAGGGGCTGGGGGAATGGATGCCTTCGAGAAGTTCAAGATGTTGTCAAATTCAGAATGGTCTCAGACGGCGACCTGTCCGGCCCTGCTGGCGGTCCACAGTCTGGGAAATGCCGCCGATTGGGCTTCATTTTGCCGCGGGGGGCGAGTCTCGTAAAGGTCCACCCGCTCCGAAATCGCACCAGCCTCCGACAAAACGACGTAACACACTTATCCCAAAGGAATTGCAGCTATTGTGTTGATTCTGGGAGGAGGTCGATTCCCCACGCGGACGCCGACAGGAAAGCCCCCAAAGTTTGCGCCCCTTCGTTTCCCCCCCCAGGGGCTTTTCAGGCGGCCCCTCCCCGGATCGAGCGGCAAACCTGCCCGCGTCCCAGGGGGATGCTCCTGGATCCGCCGCCTCGCGCAGTCCCGGCGACGCTGTTGCCGGGCTTTGCCCGCGCCCCTGGGATGTGTCTCCCGGAGATGCGTCTCTGGTTCAGCCACCGCCGCTACCGGGAGAGTTCCTCCAGACCGTACTCCTCGATCTTCTTGTGGAGGGTATTGCGGTTGATCCCCAGTCGCAGGGCCGTTTTGGTCTGCGTCCCCTGGGTGATGCGGAGCACCTGTGAGATCAGTTCCTTCTCCACCAGGCCGATGATGGCGCTGTAGGCGGTTCCGTCCTCCGAGTATTGCGCCAGGCCGCGACTGACCAGTTCGGCGCACATCGATTCGAGGTCGCTCCGATTGACCCGTCCCAGCTTGAGCGGGGCCTCGCCACGCACATGGGAGGGCAACAGGCTGGCGGTGAGGGTCTCTCCCTCGGCCAGCACCACCGCTCGCTCGATGTAGTTCTGCAGTTCGCGGACATTCCCCGGCCAGGAATAGGCCTTGAGGTATCCCAGGGCGTCCGGGGCGATGTTCTTGAGGGGCCGGTAATTCTCGGCTGCGTAGCGGGTCAAGAAATGTTCCGCCAACAGCGGGATGTCTTCGGGACGCTCCCGCAACGGGGGGAGGTACACCGGCAAGACGTTCAGCCGGTAGTACAGGTCTTCGCGGAAACGCTCCTGATCCACCAGACTGGCCAGGTCGCGATTCGTTGCGGCAATGATCCGGCAGTCCACACTGATCGTCCGCGTGTCCCCCACACGCTCGAACTCGTGCTCCTGCAACACCCGCAACAGCTTCACCTGCACGTTGGTGCTGACGGAGTTGATCTCGTCCAGAAAGATGGTCCCGCCATGCGCGGCCTCGAACCGGCCCGTTCGATTGTCGTAGGCGTTGGTGAACGCCCCCTTGACGTGGCCGAACAGCTCGCTTTCCAGCACCCCTTCACTGAGCGCCCCGCAGTTGACGCGGACAAACGGACCGGTGGCCCGGGGACTCAGCTCGTGAATGGCGCGGGCCACCAGCTCCTTGCCGGTGCCGGTCTCTCCCAGCAGCAGCACCGTGGCAGCACTGTCGGCCACCCGTTGCGTCAGCCGGTACACCTCCTGCATCGGGCGACTGCGACCAATCATCCCGTTGAGAGGGGAAACATCCTCACTCATGCAGACAAACTCCGAAAAGCTCCTTGGTCCGGCAGCGCAACCGACCAAAGATGCGCAGATTTTAGGCATGCAATGTGCAGATGCAATGCACCACAGAGAGAATTGTCAAGAATGGGAGTCTACCAAACAGCTTGATGTCTCTAAGAAACCGCAAGGTTCTTTCATCGAGCGCACAGATTGTTCACTGAGAGCGCGCACGATAATCATCCGTCCCATCTCCTCCGGAAGAGAATCCCTTCGCCGACCGGCATTGCCGCCCCCCCTACAACCCCGATATGCTGCCACGGAATGTCCACTCCGGACACCATGGAGGACGTCCGGTCTCTACCGGACCTGGTCGCCCGGATGCGGTCCGAACCCCGCTTCCAGCAGGTCCTCGCGGCTCTGCGGCGCGGGGAGAGCGGGACCATCGACGGGGCGTGGGGGTCGGCCTGCGCGCTGGCCACGGCCGCTCTGCTGGAACCGGCGGCGCCAGGTCCTCTGCCCGCCGCTGAGAGCCAGGCTCCACTGCTCGTCGTCCTGCCGCGCATCGCGGACGTCGATGACTTCGCCCTCGACCTGATGTCGTTCCTGGGGCGTCCCCCCACCGTCCTGCCGGCGTGGGAGACGCTTCCCGCGGAGCGTCTGGTGAGCGACCCGATTTTCGGCGCGCGGTTGAAGGTCCTGTCCCTGCTGGAGTCGGACGCCCTCCCTTCCGTCGTGGTGGCCAGTCTTCCGGCCTTGCTCCAGCCGGTCCCCAGCCGCGCGAGCCGTGAACGTTCCACCCAAACCCTTCGCGTCGGGGAGAGGCTGGACCTGGAGGCGCTGTTGCAGTGGCTGGTGGAGCGCGGCTTTGAACGGGAATCCGCGATCGAACGTCCCGGTGAGTTCGCGCTGCATGGCGGCATTCTGGACGTCTTTCCGCCGGACTACGAAGACCCGCTGCGAATCGAACTGTTTGGCGATGAGATCGAGTCGATCCGCACGTTTGACGTCGAGACGCAACGCAAAGTCGAAGACCTGCGGGAGGCGAAGCTGACGCTCCTCGGCTGGACCAGCCCGGGGGAGACTTCGGCAGCCGCCCGGGGACAGTCCCCACGGGGCGAGGCCGGCTCCTCCGACTCGACACCCGCGACTCCTCACACTCTCCCTCCCCCCCTGACCGAGGAATCTTCGACCCACTTTGTGGACCTGTTGCCGCCGGGAACCCGCGTGGTGCTGGTGGAACTGCCGGAACTGGTCGACGAGGGCCGGCAGTACCTGGAGCGGCTGGACAATCCCCGCGGTCTGTATTCGGTGGAATCGACGCTGGAGCGGTGCACGCAGCGGCCGTCGGTCACGATCTCGGCTCTCGCCGCAGACAGCATGGAGACCACCTGCCATTTGCAGATCGAGTCGATCGAGCGGTTCACCGGTCCCAAGGCCGAGGTGCTGAAGGAACTCGCCTCCGTGGTGGGACGCGACGAGCGGGTGCTGATCGCCTGTCACAACGAGGCGGAGCGCGAGCGGCTGCGGGAGTTGCTGAGGCAGAGGCCGCAGGGGGACGACCTCGCGCGGCGCGTGATCCTCACGCTGGGGACCATCACGCGCGGCTTCCGGCTCGTCAGCCAGAGGCTGCTGGCGCTGAGCGATCATGAGCTGTTCAGCCGGACCGACGTCCATCGCGTGCTGCGGCGGCGCAAGCGGCCGGAGTCGCGGGCCATTGATTCGTTTCTCGATCTCAACCCGGGGGACTACGTGGTCCACCTGACGCACGGGATCGCCCGCTACCGCGGGATGGAATTTCTGGAGAAGGACGGCGGCAAGGAGGAGCATCTGGCGCTGGAGTTTCGCGAGGGGGTCCGCATTTACGTCCCCGCCTCGCTGATCCACCTCGTCCAAAAGTACGTGGGCGCGGCCAAAACCGCCCCCACCCTCTCCAAGGTGGGGGGGACGCTGTGGGGGCGTCAGAAGCAGAAAGTCTCCGCCGCCGTGGCCGACATGGCCGCCGACATGCTCCGCATGCAGGCGGAACGGGAGTCGAAACCGGGCCTGGCCTGTCCCCCGGACTCCCACTGGCAAAAAGAATTCGAGGCCGCCTTTCCTTACGTGGAAACCGACGACCAGCTTGCCGCCATTGAGGCCGCCAAGCGGGATCAGGAACGCCCCCGGCCGATGGACCGCCTGATCTGCGGGGACGTCGGCTTCGGCAAAACCGAGGTGGCGATGCGGGCGGCGTTCAAGGCGGTGGACGCCGGCCGGCAGGTCGCCGTGCTGGTCCCCACCACCGTCCTCTGTGAGCAGCACTACCGCACCTTCTCCGACCGCATGGCGGAGTTCCCCATCACCATCGAATCGCTCTCGCGGTTCAAGACCCCCGCGGAACAGAAGGAGATTCTTCGCCGTGCGGCCGAGGGGAACATCGACATCCTCATCGGCACCCATCGGCTGGTGCAGCCGGACGTGCGGTTCAAGGACCTCGGCCTGGTGATCATCGATGAGGAACAGCGGTTCGGGGTCGAGGCCAAGGAGATGCTCAAGCGGCTGCGGCTGGCGGTGGATGTGCTCACCCTGTCCGCCACTCCCATCCCCCGCACCTTGCACATGTCGCTGCTCGGGATTCGGGACATCTCCAATCTCACCACGCCGCCGCAGGACCGCCAGGCGATCGAAACCCGCATCTGCCGCTGGGACGGCGACCTCATTCGCCATGCCGTCATCCGCGAACTCAACCGCGGAGGACAGGTCTATTTCGTCCACAACCGCGTCTACAACATCGAAGAGGTGAGGGAACGTCTCCAACGCATCGTCCCCGAGGCCCGGATCATCGTCGGCCACGGACAGATGAGCGACCACGAACTGGAACGCGCCATGCTCACCTTCGTCCGCGGGCAGGCCGACATCCTCGTCGCCACCACCATCATCGAGAGCGGGCTGGACATCCCCACCGCCAACACCATGTTCATCAACCAGGCCCAGCATTACGGACTGGCCGACTTGCACCAGCTCCGCGGCCGCGTCGGCCGGTACAAGTACCGCGCCTACTGTTACCTGCTGCTGGATGAATCGAAGCCGATCACCAGTCAGGCGGCGCGGCGGCTCAAGGCGATCGAGGAGTACAGCGAGCTGGGGGCCGGCTTCAAGATCGCCATGCGAGACCTGGAAATCCGCGGCGCGGGGAACATCCTCGGCACCGAGCAGAGCGGACACATCACCACGGTAGGATACGAACTGTACTGTCAGCTTCTGGAGAACGCCGTCCGCCGCTTGCAGGGACTGCCGCAGCGGGAGTCCCCCCACGTCCATGTCGATCTCCCGCTGGAGGCCTACCTGCCGAATTCGTTTGTCCCGCCGGGGCGGCAGAAAATCGACGTCTATCGCAAAATCTCCGCCACGCAGACGCAGGACGAACTCCGCGAAGTCACGGGGGAACTCCGCGACCGCTTCGGCCCTATTCCGGACGTCGCCGCCAACCTGCTCAGGCTCCGCGAACTGCAAATCCTGGCATTCCACTGGGGGATCGACGCCCTCCGCCTGGAGACCAACCCCTTCTCCGACGGCCAGCCCGCGGGGACGGCCGCAACCGCGCGGCCCCCCCTGGCGGCAGGCGGCGGGAGGCCGGTCTATGCCGTCTTCAGTTACCGGGACGAGCAACGGATTCACGATCTGGCCGGTTCCATCGCCCGCCGGGCGTCTCGGCAGGGCGTCGGTCGGGACGAGCCGCTCGGCGCACTCCGGATTGTGGACCGTCGCAACGCCTATCTCCTCCTCCCGCGACGTGAACTGACAGGCGTGGAGATCGTCCAGCTTCTGCGGGAGACGCTGGTCCCGGAGGACGCACCGTCGGTCGTGGTCCCCCCGCCGTCAGACGCATTCACTGCGCCGGCCGCCGCAGCCTCCCCCGGAGCACAGCCGTCGGACGTCCCTCGAGCGGCCACCGCCCCGCCGCGTGGCGAGGACGCCTCTCCGACGCCGGTCCAGGAAACGCCGAGTCAGAAACGTCGGCGGTCCCGGAGCCGCAACGAGGTCCCCGTTCCGACGGCCGAGGAACTCGTCGAGTCGGGAGCATCCAAGTTGCGGCGGCGGTTGCAGTCCCGTCGGACTTCCGCCACGGAGTGAGGCGTGGGGCGCCACGGTTGAGCCTGGTGAGCGTGATCGCATGGACTGGCTGAACACCCGCTTTGAACTCTCCGCCCGGCACACCACTCTGTGGCGCGAGGCGCGGGGGGCGATGGCCACCTTTCTCACCATGTCCTATGTGCTCGTGGCGAATCCCGCCATCCTCCGCGAGGCGGGAGTCCCTCACGAATCCGCGGTCGCCTGCACCGCCCTGGCGGCGGGGCTGTGTTGCCTGCTCATGGGCTGGATCGCGAACTTCCCCGTCGCGCTCGCCAGCGGCATGGGGCTGAACGCCCTCGTCGCCTTCGAACTCACGCAGAAGACCGGCTCCTGGCAGGCGGCCATGGGACTGGTGGTGCTGGACGGCCTGCTGATTCTCCTCTTGGTGTGGGCGGGGGTGCGCGAGGCGATGGTGCACGCCATCCCCACTGATCTGCGGCGGGCGATCGGTGCGGGAATCGGACTGTTCATTGCGCTGCTGGGGGCGGCCCATGCGGGATTCATCGCACGGTTCCCCGCGGACGGGGGACCGCCGCTCATGCCGGGGCGGTTTGACTCGCCGACGGCAATGGTCGGCATCGTCGGTCTGCTGCTCACGGCCGGGCTGCTCGTTCGCCGCGTCCCGGGCGCCATCCTGATCGGCATCCTGGGGTCCACGGTCGCCGCCGTCGCCTGGGACCTCTCGCAGGGGACGTCGCACTTCCGACTCTCCGCGCCGCGCTTCGGTCTCCCGCAGCTTGAGGCCGCGCTCCAGGCGCGACCCTGGGAGGTATTGCGGCTGGAGTTCCTCCCCTTGCTGCTGGCCCTGATGCTGGTCGATTTCTTCGACACCCTCGGCACCGTCACCGCCCTCGCGGAACAGGCGCGCTTGACCGACGCCGAAGGTCGCATCCCGCGGCTGAAGCAGATTCTGATCGCCGATTCGCTCAGCGCCTCCATCGGTGGAGCGTGCGGCGTCAGCTCGGTGACCAGTTACATCGAGTCCGCCGCCGGCGTGGCCGAGGGGGCCCGCACCGGCTTGCACTCCATCTTCGTCGGCCTGCTGTTTTTCTTGGCGATCGTCCTCGCACCGCTGATTGCCCTGATCCCCACGGCTGCGGCGGCCCCGGCCCTGATCCTCGTCGGCTTTTTGATGTGTGAATCGCTGGCCGCGATCGACTTCACAAAGCTGGACGTCGGCATCCCGGCGTTTCTGACGCTGGTGATGATCCCGCTCACCTGTTCCATTGCGCACGGCATCGGATGCGGGTTTGTGACGTACGTCCTGCTCAAGACACTGACCGGCCGGGTCCGCGACGTGCATCCGCTGATGGCCGTGGCGGCGGTCGTGTTCGTGTTCTACTTTGCATCGGGGCGTTGATGTTGTGGGGAGGCGTGATCTCGAGGAGGTGCTTCTGCTGCCGAGCTCCCTTCGGACGGGAGCCGACCGCGATGCAGCGAGATCTCCGCTGAGCTAAATGAATCCTCCACTGCATCGGAGCGCGTGGTGTATGCGGCGAGGCGGTCGAGGCTGGTTTCGATGGGGAAGAACTGCTCGGCGGCGAACTAGTCGTAGACCTCGCGTAGCAGTTCCTCGATCGTGGTGCACTGATGGTTGCGGGGGATCGTTTCGTGCAGGTGCCACCACACCCGCTCGATGGGATTCGTCTCCAATGCGTCAGTCGGCAGGAAGTGGAGTTCGATCCGCTGCCCCGCTGCCCCCACTGCTTCTACACCGCCCGGCTCTGGTGGAACGCGGCGTTGTCGCAGATCACATGGAGCTTGCGGTAGGTCCGCAGGCGACACCGCCAGGACGTGACAGGTCCAGCGGGAACGGAAGAACCTACAGGCCCGGGGAGTGAAGTCCTTCAGCCAGACCAGCACCTGAAACACCCAGCCGGGAGCCGCCGTCGCCACGGTCCGCGGTGCGAGCACCTCCGCCACGCCGCCGGAGCGGAACTGCCGGGTGACGGCGGCGATCAGGTCGCTGGAGACGTGGCACGTCCCCTGGACCTGCCGAGAAGAGGCTCCCTCGTCCAGCCGCAAAAGCACGAGGGGCCGCCGCTTGCCAGCGGCGGAAACCACCGTCGTGTTTCTAGGATCGGGCCCCGCGTTTCAATGGGGCCGCCGCTTCCCAGCGGCGGAAACTCCGGAGCGGTTGTGGGTCAGGCTGGAAACGCGGTTGCGGCCGTGGAAGTCGAAGTGGAATGTGGGGGGAAGGGAGTGGCCGGCGTCCGTGGTGATTCTCCAGGCATCCACGGTGTGTGCGTCTCGAAAGTCGGTCGTCAGGTGGCGGCGGGGGGGGACCAGTAGGGGAGGGGGGGACCAGTAGCGGCGCCAGACGGCGCACCTCAGCCCCCGCCGCCCCGATTGGAATGTCCGCAATCCGCGCCGCCTCTGCTTCCTGTTCCACCGTGAGATGGAGAGCGTCCAGGGTTCGCTTCCCTGGAAAAACCCATCCGCTCCCGTGGATGACACGCCCGCACTCCCCTTGTCCCCAACTTTCCACCGACTTTCGAGATGTACACACATGGCGACGCCGGCCGTGCGGGGTCCATTGTGAAACTCATTCCGCCCGACATAATCGAACAGCCCTGATCTCCGTCGGCGAACACCGGGGGGGACGTTGCGGGCAGGCCGCCGCGGCAGGCGGCGGTTCATCGTCCTGACGAGTCAATCGCGATGCTCAGTTTGCGGGGATTTGACGAGACGTCGGCGGCACGCGGCGGATACCTGTCGATCGGCAATTTCGACGGCGTCCATCGGGGGCATCAGAGCATCTTGCAGACGCTGGTGACGCAGTCTCGGCGGGCGGGCGTTCCCGCCGTCGTGTTGACGTTTGATCCCCACCCCATCCAGTTGCTCGCGCCGGAGCGCGCCCCACCGGCCTTGACCACGCTCTCCCGAAAATCGGAACTGATTGAGAAGAGCGGCGTTGACGTGCTGATCGTCGCAGAGACGACGCGCGACTTGCTGAACTGGACCCCCGAGGAGTTTTTTGAGCGGATCGTGCTCGATACGTTGCAGGCGCGGGGCCTGGTGGAAGGACCGAACTTCTGTTTCGGACGGGAGCGGACGGGCGACATCGCGCGGCTGGACGAGTTGTGCCGGCAGGCAGGTCGATCGCTGACGGTCGTCACGCCGATCACGGTTCAGGGGAGAACCGTTTCTTCCAGCGCCATTCGCCTTGCGATCGGACAGGGGCGACTGGCCGAGGCGGTCGCCCTGCTGGGCCACCCGTATCGCGTGGAAGGACTGGTCAGCCCCGGCGCCCGGCGAGGGGAGTCGCTCGGATTCCCCACGGCCAACCTCACCGGCGTGAGCACACTGCTGCCGCCGGACGGCGTGTACGCCGGTCTCGTCGAACTCCCGCGGGAAGTCGAGACAGCCACCGTTGCCGGCTCACCCCCACCGCGGGACGGCCGAATGCCGCACTATCCTGCCGCGGTCCACCTCGGCCCCAATCCCACGTTTTCCGAGGCGGACCGCAAGCTGGAGGTCCATCTGGTGGGGTTCCAGGGGAACCTGTACGGCCGCAGCCTGGGCGTGGACCTGATTGATCGGATTCGGGACATCCAGCGGTTCCAGACGCGGGAGGCGCTGCAACAGCAACTCCAGCAGGACATCGCTCAGATTGTGGAGCGGGTGCGTCCCTGGCTGCCGGAGGGACAGACCCATGCACGGCTGTAAGTCGACGTTGGCGATCCGGAACGGCCTTCCCCGCCGACGGTGGTTGGACGTGCTGTTGTGGGTGAGTCTGTCGCTGGCGGCGGCCGCGGTGCTGGCGGCGGCGATCGCCCACGGGCCGGGTTTCATTCGCCGACCGCTGCTGACGCCGCTGGTCGCAGGGGCAGCAGTGGGGTGGCTGGCGCACCGGTTGGAAGTCTTCACCACCGTCTCGACGGATGCGTGGCATCCGATCGTGCCCGCGCTGGGGAGCGTGTTGCTGCTCGGTCTGGTGCATCGGGTGACGTTTTCAGAACTGGAAGCGGCGGCGGCGCGCTGGGGGGCGGAGCATCCGCGGGAACTCGCCCTGTTGAGGGAAGTCGGCCGTTTGGGGGACGAGGAACTCTCTGCGGCGGCATCCCGGCAGCGGCGGTTGCGCGTCGAGCCGACCTGGCGGGATTACCTGACGGAGCGATCGACCGTCCTGCTGGGGGAGACGCCGTGGCCGGCGCCGCTGGTGCTGCTGGTCGCGGAGGCGGTGGGCTCCTCCCTTATGGCGGCGTGGGTCTATCGGCGCGGGGCGCATGCAGGCCGATCAGAGGCGGCCCCCCCGGCCGCCGGGTAGGATGCCCGGGAACGCCGGCGTGCTCCGGAAGACGCGACTGTAATGAAACTCATGTCCGAACCACTACTCCATGTCGTGCTGTATCAGCCGGAGATTCCCCCCAACACGGGAAACATCGGCCGGAGCTGTGTGGCGGTGGGGGCCAAGCTCTGGTTGGTGCGGCCGTTGGGATTCCGCCTCGAGGACCGCTATCTGCGCCGCGCCGGCATGGACTACTGGGAGCATCTGAACTGGGAAGCAGTGGATGACTGGCCGACGCTGGAGCAGCGCCTGGCGGGGCGGCGATTCTGGGTGCTGACGAAGTTCGCCGCGCGGCTGGTCTGGGAGGCGAGTTTTCAGCGCGGCGATGTGCTGGTCTTCGGCAGCGAGACGCACGGACTGCCGGAGTCGATTCGCCAGCAATATGCGGAGAGTTGCCTCAAACTCCCGATGCTTCCCGTGGTGCGGAGTCTCAATCTGGCGAGCACCGCCAACACGGTGATCTACGAGGCGGTGCGGCAGTTCGGGGGACTGGAATCATTCAGGAGCCGTTGACGATCCGGGGCCGCCACATGCACGGTGTCTTCATCACGGGAACCGACACGGGGGTGGGAAAAACGTGGACGGCGTGCGCGCTGGCGACGCGTCTGACCGAGCGAGGCGTTCGTGTCGGGGTGTATAAGCCGGTCTGCTCCGGAGCGGAGATTGATTCCGCTGGGAAGCCCCACTGGAGTGATGTGGACCGACTCTGCAACTCGATTGGCCGGCGGATCGACCCGGAGGTTGTCTGCCCGCAGAGGTTCCTTGCGCCGCTGGCGCCTCCCGTCGCGGCCGAGGCAGAGGGGGGACGGGTGGATGCAGGGCAACTCAGGTCGGGGATCGATTGGTGGCGCGGCCGCGTGGATGTTCTGCTGGTCGAAGGAGCGGGGGGACTCCTCTCGCCGCTCACCGAGTCGGAAACGAATCTCGATCTGGCCCGGGACCTTGGTTTTCCCCTCCTCGTGGTGGCGGCCAACCGCCTGGGGACGGTCAACCACACCTTGCTGACGCTGCACTGTGCTCAGACGCACGGACTGACGGCGGCCGGCGTGGTCCTGTGTGATTGTGCCGCGGAATTGGACCCTTCCGCGGAGAGCAATGCGGAACTGCTGTTGCGGTTTGCCGAGATTCCGTGGTTGGGGACGCTGGCGTTCGGATCTCGGCAGATCGTCACTCGCCGTGGGGTTCCCCGCGGGCTAGACTGGTGGCATCCAGGGTTCGGCTGAGGCCGGTCTCCAGACACGGTGCGAAGGCTTGTCGGGGGCGACTGCCGCACACCACGCATTGCGACATCCTTATGGATTTGGCCGCTTACCCCTTCTGAGCAGGTCGTTTCGATGCCTATTCGTCCGGGAGATTCCACCCCCAAGTTCGACAACATCCCGGAGCCTCTGGAGGAACCGCCGCTGCCGGGACCGCCGGGAGGCGGCGTTGTTGCGGAGGAGGCGGCCGCCGGAGTATCCCCCTCGATCTTTGACGACTCTGCCTCTGAGGCCCCGACACAGCAGGGGGGGGGCGATGCGCCGCTCGAAGACGCCAAAACGGAGGTTTACACCCGCGAGCTTCTGCAGGCAGCAGAGGAGGGGGACGTGACGGAACCGATGTTTCCACGGTTCGATCCGTCTCAGCACACGGTGGCTGCGGCGGCGGAGGCTCCGACGGTGGCCTTCCCTCGTCCTGCTCTGCCCCCGACGCCGCCGGGGGAATCGGCGGCCTCGTCGGCAGCGTCGCCGAGGGGAGCAACCACCCGAGAGGGGGGAGCCGCTCCCACCACGTCACCAACTTCCCCTCGCCTCACGACGGCGGCAGGTCCTCAGCCGTCCCAGACCAGCGCCCCGCCCCGCTCACTCGCTGTGGTGCTGCTCTTCAGTTATGCCAGCGCCGTTACCATCGCGTTGATCTATCTGGTCCTGACGCGGGGATCGGCCGAGCCGCAGCGGCATCAGTTGGAGGACCTCCGCGACCCGGCGGATGAGGAAGGCACCGTCCGGATCATTCAGCGGTCGATCGACCTCCCGAAGGGACACACCCTGCGACTCCGGGAATCGCGTCGATTCGGGAACATCCTGGTGGAGCCGCTGCGGGTGACACGGGGGCCGATCGAATTCCAGCACTTTTCGGGGAATCCTCGGAAGGGACCTCCGCCGACGCCGCCGGTCCTCAAGCTGTGGCTGCGTTTGACCAACGTTTCCACCGATCAGGAGATCGCGCCCCTCGACGGGCTGCTGTTGTACAAGCGGGCGCTGGATCAACAGGGCCAGGTCGTCGCCAACGCGTTTGTATGCCGGGCGGAGAACGTCCGCGAGGGGGAAGTGGTGTTCACCTACCCCGCCTCCCCCAACAGTGAGTGGGACATGCGGGGTCAGCATCTCGGCCGGAAGTTGAAGCCCGGTGAATCGATCGAGACGTTCATCCCCTCGGATGTGGAAGGGCTGGACCAGTTGGAGGGGGAGCTGGTCTGGCGGTTTCAGCTCCGCAAGGGCTATGCTCCCACGGGGCGCGGCGTGACGACGTTGATTCAGGTGGCGTTCCCCGCCCGGCAGATCGTGATCGAGACTGTCCGTCAGGACGGGACGCAACACAGCCGCCGGAATTCGGGAACTGGAACACTCTCCCGGAGACCGCTGCGAACGGAGTTGTGGTTGTGTGGCGCGTGGACTGGCGGTTCGGAGGGTGAGACAGGAATGTTTCCCGCCTGAGGGAGCCCCATCATGGAGATTCTGCTGGCCAACCCCCGTGGCTTCTGCGCCGGGGTGAACATGGCGATCGATTGCCTGGAAGAGTGCCTTCGCCGCTTCGGGCCGAACATCTACGTCTACCACGAGATCGTGCACAACCGCCACGTGGTCGAGCGGTTCACGCGGCAAGGGGTGACGTTCGTCGATCATCTGGACGAAGTGCCGGAGGGAGCGCTGCTGCTGTACAGCGCGCACGGCGTCTCGCCGGCGATTCGGGAACAGGCGCGGCAGCGGCGCCTGCAAACGGTGGACGCCACCTGCCCGCTCGTCACCAAGGTGCATCTGGAGGCCGTCAAGTATGCCCGCGAGGGATACCATATTGTCCTCATCGGCCATGAGGGGCACGATGAGGTCATCGGCACGATGGGCGAGGCTCCGCAGAGCATCACCCTCGTGGAAACGCCGGAGGAGGTGGACCGCCTCGATTTCCCCCCGGGCGCCAAGGTCGCCTACCTCACGCAGACGACCCTCAGCGTGGAGGAAGCGGGAGCGGTGATCGCGCGGCTGCGAGCACGCTTCCCGCACATCGCTTCCCCGCCCAAAGAGGACATCTGCTATGCCACCACGAACCGGCAACACGCCGTGCGGACCTTGATCGAGTCGGCTGATCTGCTGATCGTGCTGGGGAGCCAGAACTCTTCCAACAGCCGCCGGTTGATGGAAATCGGACTGCAAGCCGGGAAACCGTCCTACCTCATCGACGGGGCAGCCGACCTGCGGCTCGAATGGTTCGATGGCGTGGAAACCGTGCTCGTGACCGCCGGCGCCAGTGCGCCGGAAGTGGTGGTGCAGGAGTGCGTCGAGTTCCTGCAAAACCACTTTGGAGCGACGCTGCGCGAAGTGACCACCCGGGAGGAAGACGTCACCTTCCCGCTGCCCAAGGAACTCCGACAACTGGTCCCGCTGGCGCGCTGATCCTATCGCACCGCTTCACCCCCTTGCTCCGCGACGGCGGGACACCGCTCCGCCCCGGCGGCGTACTTGTGGTCTCTCAGGTGCCGGGCCAGCGTCTGTTCCTCCGGAGTGAGCGTCCCTGGCTGGATGCTGGCCCCCAGAACGCGGGCGCAGTGTCGCACCAACTCGCGCGCGAGCCGCGACTCATCGAACTTGGTTTGCTCTAGGTCGAGGAGCCCGGGGAACTCCGGAAGAAAGGGAGAACGCCGCAACAGGATGCTGCCATGCTGCAACACGGCGCGGCGGCGGCGGCGCTGAGCGCTGCCGACCACCTTGAACCCGCGGCACAGCAGGTCCCGGCGATCTCCGCGGGCGAAACACAGGAACGGCTTGTCGTCCCCTTCCACGATGCCGCGCGGCTCCACCCGCGCTCCCAGCTCGGCCAGTGCGAGACGGATGTGGCGATGCAGTTCGTCGTACAGTCGCGACGGCTCCTCCGCCAGCGGATGCGTCCCGGGAAGAGTGCAGGAATAGGTGAGTTCCTGATGATGCAGGATCGCCCCACCACCGGAGAGACGCCGCACGGCAGGGAGCCCGTGAAAACGTCCACCGGGTTGCAACTCCGGAGCCTCGCGCTGAAAGTAGCCCAGCGAGATGGTCGCTTCGCTCCAGGTATACAGCCGCAGTGTGGGGGGGGCGCCGGCAGCCACGGCTTCGAGCAGCGCTTCATCCACGGCCATGTTCCAGGCGCCATGGCCCGGCTGGGAGTCCACGATGACTCGCACCCCGGCGGCGGCAGCCGAGGCGTCCACCAGGGGTTCCGCGAGCGCGCCTGGAAGCATCAAGCCTCTCCTGCCTTTAGACAGCTTCCCGGGGCGAGTGCTCGTCGAATCGCGAGTGCAGGTCATCCGCGGCAGAGGCTGTTTCCGACCCGGGGATGAGTCTGCTGGCCGGCCACGACTCCGCGGGGCATCCGTGTCAATCATGCCTGGGCAATCCGATTCGATCGTCACATGATGCTTGCGACACACCCGGTCCCACCCATCGCGACGTGCGTTCACCCTGTCGGGAGATTGGCCCCGAATGTCAAACACCGGCGTCGTTGCTTCGGCCCCAGAGACGCGGGGAGTGCTCACGGACCGCGGGTTCCGCTACCACCGGGGGATGTCCTGCGTCCGGACGGTCCGGCTTGCCGCGAAGCAGCATCGCGAACTCCGGCGTCCGCGCGGCTGGTGGACTTGCGGAGAGCGCTGCGCGTGCGGGTGGTCGCCCGTCGACCTCCCATCTCACCCATCATCATCTCCTCGTATTCCGCTCCGTACATGCCGTACAAGGGGTCGTACTCCGTGCCTTCCATCATCGCCTTCCCCTTCTTGAGGTCCTTGAACGGCTCGTTCTGCAACTTGAGCAGGTAATCCTGGTACTCCTTCATCGGCCGCTGCGAGATGGTGTCGATCATCTCGAAGCCTCCGTTTTTCTTCTGGACCAGCACGGCCTCGACCAATTGGGGGTCGTAGTTCTGCTCGCGCGGCAGCTTCAGATCGGGGTGGTCGGTCCGGTTGAAGTTCGCACGTTCCAGAGCCGTGACCAGCACGTCCCCCGTGTCGAAGGCGTAGCCGATCGGATCATTGTCCTCCTTGACGTCCTTCTCGTCCTTCTCAAACGTGTACCCGGCGGGATTGAGCTCCCACACGACCAGCGAGCCGCCGATCGGCTGACCGAAGCCGACTTCCAGCCGGGGGACGGTATTGAACGTGGCCGGGTCGTCACGGTCGTCCGGCTCGGTGTTGGAGACGATCGTCCCCAGGGCCGTGTCGTAATGGTAGAAGTCGAACGTGGCGAAGCCGCGATTCATGTCGACTTTATTGACGAAGTAGTAAGTGTCGCGCTCGACGGTGACAGGATCGGTGATGTTGCTCCAGCCGTTCATGCGGGTTTCCCCTTCGACGACGCTGGGGTCCAAAGCGTCGGCAATGCGCTCGCCGAAGTTGGGGTTCTGGAGCACCAGCCGCGCGCGGTAGCGGTACGTCTGTCCCGGTTCGACGGCAAAGTCGACGAACCGGAACAGCAGGAGGTTGCCCACGGCGGAGATGCGTTTCTTGATGTATTCCAGGAGGGCCTTGTCGGTCTCCTGGGTATTGCGGCTTCCTTTCTTCGTCAGTTCCTGCACGAGCTGTTGGAACCGCTGGTCGTTGGTGACATTGGCCTGGCTGTACAGCCCCTGCTCGGTCGGATTGGAGTAGTAATCCTGGTTGATGTCGCCGTAGTAATTGGTGTACTCGGCGTTCCCGAGCAGCGCGCCGGTGAGCTGTCGCGCATCGTGCATGAAGGGAGCCCAGCCGCGCTTGGCCGGACCGGTCTGCTGCGGCAGTTGGGCGGCTTGCAGTTGAGCCTGCTGCTCCTCGTACTTCTTGAGCAGCGCCCGCTGGTATTTGAGCTCGTTCTGCATGTCTTCTTCCGACAGCGAGAAGTTCTCGATGTCCGGGTGTGTGGCCCGCTTCCCCCAGTAGCCGGTGATGAGGGGGGGGAGCGGCATGGTGACGGCCAGGTCGGTGAGAGCCGGCGGAACGGGATCGAGGTCGAAGCCGTCAACCTCCTTGAAAAGCCCTTCCGCGGTGGCGCGGTCCACTTCTTCCCATCCCTGATCCTCCGCGGGCCACTGGCCGTCCGGGCCGAGGGTTTGCCGCTCCAGCACATAGTCGATGATCTCGAAGTGCTGGGCCGCCTCCACCGCGTCGCAGTGGCGGGCCTCCATCACGTCCCGCAGCAGTTCATGCAGGGGGATGATGCCCCGCACGGCGATGCAGGGCTGCCCCCGCCCCTTGAGCTTCACCCCGGCATAGCTCATGTCCCCTTCGCCTTCCATCATGCTGGCGTAGGTCTCGTAGTATTCCAGTTCCGGAGCATAGTAGGACTCGGCGCCCGGCATGCCGGGCGCCCCCAAGGGACCGCCAGCTCCCCCCGCAGCGGCGGGACGGCGGCCGAACTGCTCCTCGAGCTCCTGATTTCCCGCGGCTGTGCCCGTTCCCTGGGCCAACTGCGGCGGCATGGGGGTCGCGGCCGCGGGAGTCTCCGGCGTCGGCTGGACGTCCGGGCCGAGGTTCAGCAGCACGCGGCTGCCGCTGGCGATGAGGTTCTTGATGGGATGTTGTCCGAAGGGGGGTTCCTTGAACGGTTCCTCTTTGTCGGCAGGGCTGGCGGCCATGATGACCGCCAGGTCGTACTTCCCGGCGGACCAGTCGTTGAGAATGAACCGATCCACCAGGGCCGCCGGACGCTCCTCCGGCTTGACGAGGAGCTGAAGCTGCTCCTCGTCCGCGGGAGTGATGACGCGCGCCAGATAGGTCTCCTTGGCGGAGTTCGCGGCCGTGATGATGTCCCGCGGATTCCCGTCATACGGGACCCAGTTGGCGGTTCCCAGGGCGTACAGCACCAGCAGCCCAATCACCCCCAACCCGACTTTCTCGCCGTGGTGGATGAAGAACTGCTTGGGGTCCAGACCTTTGAGCTTGCCAGCCATGATCGGCTCCTCATCGTCTTTGCATTCATCCGCCGCCGGGGAAGGCCGTCCCGTCGGAGGATCGCTGCGATGCTTGTCCCTCACTCTGTGAGGCACCCCCTGCGGCACTCATCCTCTGAGAGTCCGGAGTGGGCGAAGAGTTCCAGGATGTTGCTCTCGGTGACAGGTTTTTTCTGGTGGTTCCCTTTCCCCCGCGGCTTCACTGCTCACGGCACGAGCAGCGGCCGTCACCCTGCTCATTGTGAGGGAGCGGGAGATGCCGGAGGGGGTGATGCTGTTTCGTTTGGCGGTGCGGCGGTCGGGTCGGTCGCCGGTGGTTCCGATGCGGGGGCGGGGGCCGGAGGGTTCGTCGATGAGGGCTCGGCCGGAGGGGGCGCGGCTGACGGGTCCGTCGCCGCAGGCGGCGTCGGCTCAGGAGTGGTTGCGGGGGCCGCGTCCCCCGGGGGGACGGTTGCCGGCGGGGTGGAGGGGAGTTGGGCCTCCTCCTCCTCGGGCGTCGACGTTTCCGGCGGCACTTCGGGCGTGAAGATCGTGACGACCCCGGTCAGGTCGAGCTGCACCAGGTCCTTGCCCAGCAGGGCCGGGCGCAGGGCCTCCACCTCGGCCCGCATTTTCGGGGTGATCATGGCCAGTGGGTCGCGGGGATTGAGGAGAGGAGTCGGGCCGCCCCCCATGGGATTGTATTCGCCTCCATACGGATTCCCGCCGATGGCGGGTCGTGTCGGCCGGCGGGGGCCGCGGGAGATTCCGGGTGCGCTCATTTCATAGTCATAGGAGCCGCCCGGACCCTGCAATCCACCCATCCCGGGACGGGCCGCCGCGCGCAACAGGTGATCCTCGTCGTACGGGTTGTTGGCGAACCCCCAGCGGCCGGCGAGGATGGGGGGATCCAGGTTGGCCAGATTCGTCACGAAATCCGGAATCTTCCGTTCCAGGATCAGCATCGAGATGTAAAAGCCACGGCGGCGATACGGGCCGGGGTTGGATTCATCGAAGCCGATATACCGCAACGGCTTGGCCTCCATCGCCCCGCCAAACAGACCGGTCTCGGCCCCCATGTAGCTGGCTTCGGGACTCCCGGCCGCCGCCGCACCGGCTTGCGAACCGTATTCTTCCTGGGGATCGAAGCCGGCCTGACCATCGGCGAAGGCGACCTGGAGGCCGGCCCCCTGTGGGCCCCCCTGCTCGCCCGTCCCCATGTATTCGGGCGTGTACTCAGCGTCGGGCGCGCCGGCGGCTGGTCCCGCCAGCACCGTGCTCTCCCCGGTGCCACCGAAGAGTTCCAGGTATCTGATCTCCCGAATCGCCGCATCGGAGACATTGAACTGCGCCACGGCGTTGGTGCGGTTGATCGCCTCGATGAGCATGGAGAGGATCCAGAGGTCCTCCTGAGCGTCCCAGATGGCCTGAGAGGAGGGGACGCGACCGGGAGGGAAGGGGTGCATGGGGAGGACGCTGGGCTCACAGAAGACCAGGTTGCGCGAGGTGTAGGGGAGTCCCGACGGGATGACGGGGTTGAGTTTCAACCACACTTCTCGCACCTGTTTTTCGTACTCCGCCGGATAACGAACGCGATAGTCGGACTTGATGTCGGCCCGGTAGATGATCTCGCCAGTGTCGGGCTTGCGCTCCAGTCCCCCCTCGATTTCCCGGGGCCAGGTCATCCAGCTCCGCTGAATCTTGTCCAGACGTTTCAACTGCGTCGCATTGGCCTGGGCAAGGGCGTCAGCCTCCTTGCGGGCCTTCTCGGTGAAGGTGTCATTGGGCTGGTTCGGGTTGGGGGGCTGAATCCCCTTCAACTGCGACACTCGTTCCTCGGTCGCCGCCTGCATGGCGCCATTGGCCAGGAAAAATCCCACCAAGGCGAGGGGGAGCACCAGCCCGGAGAGAATCCAGAACTTGTATTTCAGGACTTGTTCCATGGGGGAATCTCCGATGCGCGGTCAGCCGCGGCAGGGACGACCTTGTGATGCCGGGAGAAGTCTCCGGACAGGAGACGCCCCGCCGGTCGGTTCACTCGCGACGGGCGAGACGGAACTGCCGGGAACTGCCAATGTTCAGTGGGTTGCACTCGTGGGATTGAGGGCGGGGTCCGTGGATGATGCTTCCGCAGAAGCGGGAGAGGCTTCGGCCGGGCTCTCACTGGTTTCCCAGGGAGCCCGGGGCTGCCGCTCCCCTTCCGGTTTGTATTGCCAGAGGAATTGGATCACGAATGGGGTCTGTTTCAGCCAGACCACCTCTTCGGGGCTGGCGGACGGGTTCGCACCCGGCTGGGGGGGATAACCGGGTTGAGGTGGATAACCCGGCTGAGGAGGATACCCCGGCGAGGGCATGTACTCTCCCCCCATGTATTCACTGAAGGCCCCCCCCGGCCGCAGGCGCGAGCCCGGACGTCCGGAACCGAACGGAGCGGCCCCCCGCGCGAGTCGCGGATCCACCAGCCGCGAGGGGGGCCCCTCCACCTTCTTCGGAGGCGCCAGGGGGACCAGGATTCCCTGCTGATACATGACGATCGTCGGGTGGCTGATGCCGAGCTGGCCGACCGGCTGCGGCTGCGTCATCCCCTTCGGGGTCACCGTCCACGACTGGAGGTTCTTCAGCAGCGTATTGCGAACGTACAGGATGCCTTGCCGATCCTGATTTTTCTCATCGTGGTGATAGTGCAACCCATGGAGGGAGACGACGTAACCCTCCCCCGTGGGAACGGTCGTAATGTCGTGCGGCGTGAGGAACGACTTGGGCGTTTCGTCGGCCAGCACTTTGGCGTGCCAGGTGCTCACGTCCGCCAGACGCTGCGTGCTGATCTGAACAATCGAGATCTGCTCCCGTTCGGGGATCGGCTTCGTCTCATCGGGACCGGAGGGGGTGTCGCGCGGCAGGCAGTCGTTGATCGCCTTCATCAATTCCATCCACCGCCCGTCGCGACGGCCGGTGACGAAGTCGGACAATTCCGTCCGCGCCTTGTCCAGCCGCCCCTTCTCGGCGTTGAAGGCGGCCACCTTGCTGTTGATGAAGCTGGTCGCCTCGCTGTTGACCTTCTCCGCCTCGGTGAAGGCTTCAGCATGGGGGACGCGATAGGCGTTGCCGTTCCCCACCGTGGCCAGCGACAGTCCGACCAGCAGGCTGGCGGCGGCGGTGACGGCCCAGGGCTTCTTGCGCCGAATCAGCCGCTCCGTGCGGATTTCGCGCGGCAACAGGCTCGTGCGGATGCTCGTCAGCCCGAGCGTTTGCAGCGCGATTCCGTACGGAACGGCGAAGCTCAGCACGTTGTCGGCGAACAGCGGAGAGTTGAGGACGGCGTCCCCTGCCAGCCCCTTGAACGTATCGGGACGTTCCACCTCGTACTGGAGGTTCTGCTGGAGGAATTTCTGCAACCCCGCCAGCTTGAAGCCGTTCCCCAGCCCGATCACCTTGCCGATCTTGGCGGTGCGGTTGACGCTGGAGAAGAACCCGATCGACCGCTGGATTTCCGACACGTAGTCGTTGAACACCGGCCGCAGCGCCTGGAACACCGCCCGCGGATCGGGGGATTTGGTGGCGTTACACTTGAGGTGCTCCGCCTTGGCGAAGCTCAGCTTCATCTCCTTGGTGAGGGCCCGCGTGAAGTGGTTCCCGCCCAGGGGGACGTTGCGAATCCAGATTTTGGCGCCGTTGGAGACCATCAGGGTGGTGTTGTCGCACCCCATGTCCAGCACGATGATGTACTCCTCCGCACTGGCGGTCTGTCCCGGACGCAACCCCAGCTCGTCGTAACACAGATAGTTGAACAGTCCCAGCGAGGCGATCTGGACCAGCTCCACTTCGAGCTTGGCATTCTGGAAGGGACGGAGGTGCTGAAAGACCTGCTCGCGCTTCATGGCGAACAGGCCGACCTCGGCATCCAGCAGGTAGCCGCTCTCCTCAATGCCGCTGCCGAGGGGCTGATAGTCCCAGATGACTTCATCGAGGGCGAAGGGAATCTGCTGTCGGGCCTCGTACTTGACGATCTCGGCCAGCTTGCCGGATTCGACGGGAGGGAGCTGAATGAACCGCGTGAGGGCGGCATGACCCGGCACGCTGATGGCAATCAGGTCATCCTTGATCTGGTTCCGCCCCAGGAAGGTGTTGATCGCTTCCGGGATCAGTTCTTCCGGGACGGCGTCGGGCTGGCTGAGAATCTTGGGGAACGGGATGTAGTCGAAGGCCACCGCCGCGACCTGACCCGCCCCCTCCAGGTAGCGGATTTTGAGCGCCTTGAGGGCGTACTGCCCGATGTCGATGCCCCACACCGCTCGCGTGGTCTCTGCCATCTGACTGTCTCACTTGCTCACTTGGGAAATGTATCGTTCAGGGCCGACCCGAACCGCTGCGGCCGCGGGGCTGACCGATGCGTCAAACCTGGCGTCAACGGTACCGGCTTGTTTCTCGGCGGTTGCCGCCGGCCGGGAAATTGTGGACGGGCTGCCTTGAGACCGTTCCGCCCGCAGGACGAAAACGGCGAAGTCCGACAGGTGATTGCCCGAATGGGCCTGGTTGTCCCCCTGCCGGGTCGGCCGAGGTTCGCCTGGAACCTCGGGGAAGACGGGTACACGCGCCTCTCAAAGTATCGGAGGTTGCACGGCGGCGTCAAATGATTTCCTCGCAACATCCGATGTTTGAAGCGGTTCCGTTCTGTCGGTTCCGGCCGGGCGGGCGGAACAGGTCCTCTGCGGATGAGACGGCCGGCGACCGACGCCAGTTCCAGGATTCCTCCGCCGACAGCCCGGATTTTGCCGCCCCCTTTCCCCGCACCGGTCCCCATCGGCGATCGATCCGGGTTCGTCCGGCGGCGGGCGAGGTCGCCTCAACCTCGGCTCTTCGGCGGTCCGAACAACCGTCAAAGCCGGTCAATCGCAATCTCAGGGCGTCTGCATTGATCCCTAAGGGGGACAGCGAACCTCTTTTATGGCACGGCTTTGATGGCACGGCCGGTGAGCCAGACGCCGCGGGCAGACCTGTTCCCGCCTGAATCAAGCCCCAGCCCGGGAATGGTTCACCAACCGCCACTCTGCAGAAAGGCCAGCAGATCGCGAATCTCGTCGGCCGTGAGGGTGTTGAGCAGTCCCGCCGGCATGGGCGAAGTCTGGGACTCCTGGTGCACCTCGATCTCCTGCTTGGGAATCTCCACCACCTGCGACGGACGCAGCGGGTCGGTCTGCAGACGCAGGGTCCGGGCGCGGTAGTCCCCCGACGTGAGGACGCGGCCGACGAGATGCCGCCCGTCCGTGGTGACGATCTCCACGTTCCGGTACGGTTCGGCGACCACGGCGGACGGATCGAGGAGGGACTTCAGGAGGTCCACCCGGCTGAAGCGGCTGCCAACCCCCGTCAGGTCCGGACCGACGGGCGTCCCCTCGCGGCCACACCGATGACACCGGCTGCACAGTGCCGCACGGAACAACTCGCGGCCGACCGCCGCATCCCCCTCCCCGGACTCCGTTGAGGCGAGCCACTCCAGGTCCGCCAAGGTCCACTCCCGCACCAGCGGACGGACAGGGAGCGGTTCATCGTCCATCGCAGCGGATGGTTCCCTGATGGTCCCCAAAGCGGTGCGCTCTTCAGAAGTGAGGGTCGCCACGGCATCGGCCCGGAGGCTCTTGAGGAAGGCGGGCATCCCCGCCCCGCCCCAGTAGTCCCGCTCGAGAGCGTTGAGTTCCGCGAACCATTCCCGCCGCTGGTCGAGGGTCCAGCCGTCGGCGACGTTCCGCAGCACGAACAGGTAGTGCAGCCGGTCCTCCTGAGCGGTCGAAGCCCGCAACAGCGAGAGTGTCTTCGGAATGACATCGGGATCTCCCAGATGGACGAGGAGTTCGGCCAGTCGATGATTGATCGGCCCGCCGAGGCCGAGGGGGGTGAACGTGCGGGGCCGTGAGTCAGGATAGAGGGCCGAGAGTTTCGCCCGCGTCTCCGCCAGCAGCGCGGGGTCGAGATCGGTCACGTCAGCCAGCACCAACGCGTAGGCGCGAAGCAGCAGCAACGTCTGCGTCGTGGAGAGATCGGGAGTGGCGTGCTGATTGAGACGCTGCAACAGACGCGGGCGAATCGCCGCGTCCCCCTGGCGGGCGAGTGCGAGCAGAGCGTGGAGTTGTTCGTCCAGTCCCGCCGCATTCGAGGGCGGTTCGAGAATCAGTTCCGCGAACTGTGAACACTCGGCGGGATTGGTCAGTGCGCGTTCCAGCGCATTCCGCCAGGCGGTCAGTTCCCGCGGATCGCCCCAGAGCGACTGCGGCATCCGGCTGGCGCCGTGGCTCAGCAAGTGAGCGTGCAGCGCATCAACCGCTGGCGGAGGTGGTGGGTCCGCGGGACGACCCGGGGCGCGCGACGGATGCAAATGCGACCTTGCGTTGCTTGTGGAACTCACCTGCACCGGGGGAGCAAGCTCTCCCGGGGGCTCGCTCCCCGTGTACCGCACGCGATACAACGCCGACTGCGTCTTGCGTCCCCCCGTGACGAGGTACAGGGCGCCCTCCGCGCCGAACGTCAGGTCGGTGACGTTGAGCGGACGGCCGCGGAGGAATACCTCCGCGCGGCCGGTGTACCCGCGTCCCTGCCTGAGCAGATGCACCGCCAGCACACGGCCGTACGCCCAGTCGAGGACGAACAGCGCCTGTCGGTAGGGAGACGGGAAATGGCTCCTGTCCCCGAACCGGACCGCCGTTGGCGACCCCTTGCCGATGTCCATCACCGGCAGGGCGTTGTCGGCATGGTCGGGATAGTACGGGGGCCACTGGCCGGTGACGCCCCGCCACCCGAAGTCGGCTCCCGGTTGCAGTTCGATGATCCGCGTCGGCCGGTACCACGGCGCTCCCATGTCGTGTTCGGCGTCGGCGTCGTAGGTGAAGAGCGTCCCGTCGCGAGGATGCACCGCCACGCCGAAGGGGTTGCGCAGCCCCGCGGCGATCAGCGTCCATTCGTTTTCACCCGGATCGTACTTGAGCAAGCAGCCTTCAGAGGTCTTCATGCCGCGACGGGCCTCGCGGAAGGGGGAGGTGAGGTCACGGATCGCCTCGGTCGGGACGTCGACTGCATCGCCGTGGATGCTGTAGATCATCCCGTTGTACGCAGCCAGGTCGTTCCTCCCGTGGCCGACGCTGCCAGGAAACTCGCGGATCAGCGTCGCCTCGTCGAACTCCCCATCGCCGTCGGCATCCCCCAGCCGGTAAAAGCCCTTCGAATTGTTGGCGTTAAGGTACAGCGTTGTGCCAAGGAAGGCCATGCCGCGAATCTCCTTCAGTTCCGCGGCGGCAGGGACCGGCTCGACACGCTCGATCGAACGCCCATCGGCGGCGAATGTCATCCGCAGCAGCCCCTGGTCCTCGCGGGCGACGAGCAGCCGCCCCTGCGGATCGAACTCGCAACTGACCCAGGAACCTTCCTCTGCCCCCGCCACGCGGAGCGTGTCGATCTGGAAGTCATCGGGGAGCAGGAACCGCTGCGGCCGGCTCGACTCGCCGCCAAGTGCGTCCCGCCACTGCTCGTAGTCGTCGAAGGGCGTGATGTCGAGAGACCGGTTGCCGACGTCCCACAGGTGCCGCGGCACTTCGCCACGAACTGCGGGTGTCTGCCACCCGCTGGCGTCTTCGGGCGGCTGCGCGGCAGAACTCGACGTCCAGGTCCGGTCGGTCGGAAAGGTCTGGGTGCGACCGTCGTGCAGCCGGATCGTCAGTTCCGCCAGCACGGCTGATTGGTCGTACAACCGCTCACACACCAGCCACAGTTCATTGTCCCCCGGTCGGAACTCGGACGTCACGTCGACGTCGACCCACGGAGCGAACGGCTCGATCACGAAGCTGACGCGGCCGTTGATCCGGCACTCGACCCTGGCAAGGTCCGGGGCGACCCGCAACCGCGCCGAGGTCACGCCCTCCGGAAGCCTCACTTCCTTGCGGAGGTGAAACCGCGGAGCGATGACGCTGGCGCCGATCCAGCGCGGTAACGGCCGGTCGTCAGCCCCGGAACCGCGTGAGGCCAGCATCGCGGCGAGCAGCAGCGGCGTCACCAGCCCGCGGGGCGAAGGGAGCACTCGGGCCACAGGGAGTCGGCGGCAATGTGTCGACATCACTCCTCCCTCGACTGGCGGTCGATAGTGCCATTGTAGCGGCAGGTTCGACAATTCCGCGCGAGGCGTCCAGCGTCAGGCCACGCGCGTCGAGCCGTCATCGAGTGGTCCCGCGCTGCGACCGCTGGTACGCTGCGCCCGCGGGAACACTCCGTCACTTTACGCTCCGTGCTCACCCATGCATCAGACCCTGACCTGTTCGCTCACGGGGGAAGCCTACGCCGTCGACCGGTTGCAGAACCTCAGCCGCGCGGGAAAGCCGCTGCTGGCGGGATACGATCTCGCTGCGCTGCGCAGCTCGGGCCGGTTCACGCCCGATGTGGTCGCCCGGCGGTGCATCCGGTCGATGTGGCGGTTCTGGGAAGTGTTGCCGGTCCATTCGCCGGACGAAGCGGTCTCGCTGGGTGAAGGCCTGACACCGCTGCTCCGCTGCGAGCGCCGCGGCCCGTTCTCACCGTTCGAGCGGCTGTACATCAAGGACGAGTCGTTCAACCCGACCGGCAGCTTCAAGGCGCGCGGGATGTCGGCGGCCATCACCCGGGCGAAGGCGCTGGGCGTGAACACGGTGGCACTTCCGTCGGCCGGCAATGCCGCCGGAGCCGCGACCTACTATGCCGCCCAGGCTGGGATGCAGTGCTACCTCTTCATGCCGGAAGACACGCCGCCGGCGAACATCGTCGAATCGGTCGTCGGCGGGGCCAAGGTCTTTCTCGTCAACGGCCTCATCAGCGATTGCGGGAAGCTGGTGCGGCAGGGGTGCGAGCGGTTCGGCTGGTTCGATCTGTCGACGCTCAAGGAGCCCTTCCGCGTCGAAGGAAAGAAAACGATGGGCTACGAACTGGCGTTCGACTTTGCCGAGGAGCGCGACAGCCGGCTGCATCTGAGGCTCCCCGACGTCATCTTCTATCCCACCGGCGGTGGGACCGGGCTGATCGGCATGTGGAAGGCGTTCGACGAAATGCAGCAACTCGGATGGATCGGCCCCGAACGTCCCCGCATGGTGGCCGTGCAGGCGGAGGGGTGCGCGCCGATCGTCCGGGCCTACCGGGACGGCGTCGAGTTCGCTCCGCTGTTCCCCAACGCACACACCTGCGCCTCCGGTCTCCGCGTGCCAGCCGCCGTCGGCGACTTCCTGATGATCCGGGCGATCAAGGCGTCGCAAGGGACGGCGGTGACGGTCACAGACGCCGAACTGCTGGAAGGGGTCCGTGAACTCGCCCGGCTGCAAGGGGTGTATGCCTGCCCGGAAGGGGGCGCCGTCTGGAAGGCGGCACAGAAACTCCTCGCGGAGGGATGGCTCAGGCCGCATGAGCGGATCGTCCTGTTCAACACCGGCAGCGGTCTGAAGTACAACCACCTCTTCTCGACGGAGGGACTCCCGCGGCTGGACCATACCGACCCGCGCTGCCTCGACCGTCTGGGGTAGTCACGGCCCAACTGGACAAGATGGGAGAAAGACGGGGAGAGATCGAGGGAGGGGAGGCTGGCGGGTCGGAACCGTTCGGAAGGTTTTCCGGCTTGCGGGATGTGACCCCTCTGGGAGCTTCCTTCGTCGATGTCCCCCCCCCTCTTTGTCCTTTCCGCTCGCCGTTCAGGGGTGGCTGGTGGCAATCAGCTTCTGCCACGACTGTCCGTGCCGCGGGCCATAAAACGAGGAATCGGGGCTTGCGGGGGCGGGGCGGGGTGATATAATCCTGACTTGTTCAAGTGTTCAGTATCGGGTGACTCGTCGTCTCTCCATCAAAGGGAAGGATACCATGCCCCCGCGTCCCAAAGCCTCTGTTCGGCCCGATCGCACCCCCTCGACCAACGGCGATCACCACAAGCAGTTGCAGACCACCCTGGGGCAGATCGAAAAGACCTTTGGCACCGGTTCGATCATGCGCTTGACGGACCCGATGCAGACGCGGATCGAGGGGATTTCCACCGGGGCGCTGTCGCTCGATCTGGCCCTGGGGGGAGCGGGGTTCCCGCGCGGGCGGATCGTGGAGTTGTTCGGTCCGGAGTCGAGCGGCAAGACGACGCTGGCCCTGCACGCTGTGGCCAACGCCCAACGGGAAGGGGGGATCGCCGCCTTCATCGACGCCGAACACGCTCTGGATCCCGCCTGGGCCAAGCGGGTGGGAGTCAATTTGGAGGAACTGCTCGTCAGCCAGCCGAGCTATGGAGAAGAGGCGCTGCGGATTGCCGAGATGCTCATCACTTCCAACGCCGTGGACGTGATTGTGATCGACTCCGTGGCGGCTTTGGTCCCCAAGGCGGAACTGGACGGAGAGATCGGCGACTCCCACGTCGGCTTGCAGGCCCGCATGATGAGCCAGGCCCTCCGTAAGCTGACCGGCGCCATCGCCAAGGCCAAGACCTGCGTCATCTTCATCAACCAGATTCGGGAGAAGATCGGGGTGATGTTCGGCAGTCCGGAGACGACTCCCGGCGGCCGCGCGCTGAAGTTCTATTCCTCCTGCCGCATCGACGTCCGCAAGGTCGGCACCCTCAAGGAGGGAGAGGAGACGGTCGGCATCCGCATGAGGGCCAAGATCGTCAAGAACAAGGTCGCCCCGCCGTTCCGGCAGGCGGAGTTCGACATGCTCGGCAGCCGCGGCATCAGCCTGGAGGCCGACGTCCTCGATATGGCCGTGGCGGACCGCTTCGTGCAAAAGAGCGGCGCCTGGTTCAGTTACGGCGACCTGCGCCTCGGCCAGGGGCGGGAGAAGGCCCGCGCCTTCCTCGAAGAGAATCCGAAGGTCCTCGCCGAGTTGAAGGCGAAGGTGCTGGAGCGCCGCGCGGCCGGGTATGTCCCGCCCGTCGCCGAGGCTGCCGTCAGCGTTGCCGACGAGGAGTAATGGCATCCTCCCTGGGGAGAGCGAGGCTCGGCCCGAAGGCGTCGGCGCCGTCGGCTGACTGAGAGGTTAACCAGGACCCCGCCGGGATTGACCGACCGGCCGGACCCTCGCCCTTTTGTCGATTGCGCATGGGCTACCGCAACCTCCGAGACTGCCTGGCCGATCTGGAGCGTCACGGCCAGTTGCGCCGCATCGACAGCGAGGTGGACCCGCATCTGGAGGCGGCCGAGATTCAACGGCGGGTGTCTGCCGCCGGTGGACCGGCGATCCTGTATGAGCGCGTGAAGGGCTCCCCCTTCCCGATGGTCTCCAACCTGTTTGGAACCCTCGACCGGGCGAGGTTTCTGTTCCGCGACACGCTCGACCTTGTCCGCCGCCTGGTGGAGCTCAAAGCCGATCCGGCCCTGGCGGCGCGGCGGCCGTTCCGGTACCTGCGCGCCCTGCCGACCGCCTGGGCGATGCGTCCGAAGTTCCGCCGACGGGGGCCCGTTCTGGAAGCAACCACCACTCTCGACCAGCTCCCCAGGCTCCAGTCGTGGCCGCTCGACGGCGGACCGTTCATCACCCTGCCGGCCGTCTACACCGAGCATCCCGACCACCCTGGCTGGCAGAAGTCGAACGTGGGGATGTACCGCATCCAGCTCAGCGGGAATGAATACGTCCCCGGCCGTGAAGTGGGACTGCACTACCAGATTCACCGCAGCATCGGGGTGCATCATGCGGCGGCGGTGCGGCGGGGAGAACGGCTGCGCGTGAACGTGTGGGTGGGCGGACCGCCGGCGCTGATCCTCGCCGCGGTGATGCCGTTGCCGGAGGGACTTTCGGAGCTGACGTTTGCGGGGGCCCTGGGGGGACGGCGTGTCCCGCTGGTGCCCCAGCCGGGGGGACTGCCGATCGCCGCCGAAGCGGACTTTTGCCTCGTCGGCTCGATCGACCCCCTGCAAGTCAAACCCGAGGGGCCGTTCGGCGACCATCTCGGTTACTACAGCCTCCGGCATCCCTTCCCGGTGATGCAGGTGGAGCGGGTGTACCACCGCCGGGACGCCGTCTGGCCGTTCACCGTCGTCGGTCGACCGCCTCAGGAGGACACGACTTTTGGAGCGCTCATTCACGAGATCACCGGACCGGCCATCCCCGCGGTGCTGCCGGGCGTGAAGGAGGTCCATGCCGTGGATGCGGCCGGCGTCCATCCGCTGTTGCTGGCGATCGGCAGCGAACGCTACGTCCCCTATGCCGAGCGCCGCCGCCCCCAGGAGCTGCTCACGCAGGCCAACGCCCTCCTCGGACAGGGACAGCTCTCGCTGGCGAAATATCTGCTGATCGTCGCTGGGGAGGACGACCCCGCCCTCGACCTGCACGACATCCCGCGGTTCTTACGGCATCTGCTGGAGCGCGTCGACTGGACCCGCGACCTGCATTTTCAGACACAGACGACCATCGACACACTCGATTACAGCGGTCATGGACTCAATGCCGGCTCCAAGCTCGTCATTGCCGCCGCGGGATCGCCGTGCCGCACTCTCCCGACCTCACTCCCCTCCTCTCTGCGACTGCCGGACGAATTCCGCGACGCCGCTCTCGTCCTTCCCGGCATCGTCGCTCTCACGGCGCCCGCGTGTGCCTCTGTGCAAAGCCCGGCGACGGCTGTCGCCGGGACCGCCGAGATCAGTCCGCCTCCCGCCTGGGGATCGCGCCGCCCCGATGACGTGTGCGCGAGATTCTGCAACGCGATCACACCGGGGCATCCGCTGCGGGAGTTCCCCCTCCTCGTGCTGGTTGACGACGCTCGCTTTACGGCCGAGTCGCTGCACAACTTTCTGTGGGTGACGTTCACGCGCTCGAACCCGGCCAGCGACGTCGACGGCATCGACTCGTTCACCTGCGACAAGCACTGGGGCTGCCGCGGTCCGCTGGTCATTGACGCCCGCATCAAGCCCTGGCATGCCCCGCCGCTGGTGGAGGATCCGGCGGTGTCACGCCGAGTGGATGAGCTGGCGGCCCCCGGCGGCCCGCTGCACGGCCTGTGGTGATCGTCCCCCCGGCAAGGCGGCAGCGATCCCCCCCTTCACTGCGAGGAAGTGCTTTGGCGAGTCGCGGCCGTGACGGTCTGTTGGCCCCGAACCGTCCGCGCGTAGACCGCTGCCGCAGGCAAAGTGCTCCCGCGGGATGAGATGGTCCGGGGGCTGAGCCTCCGCTCGCCAGCGATGCAGGGCAATGGTCACCTGGTTGGCGCCGCCGGCTCGCCGGGTGGGTCGCTGCCAAAACTCAGGGGTCGGTGAGATTGGGCGCCCACAGGCCGGGTTGCAGTTCCGGTGTCTTTCCCGACGGAGGAAAGGTCTTCGTCACGGCTGCATGGAGTTGTGCTGAGAGGTCTGCCACGGTTTGAGCGTACTGCGGATTGCCGGCGAGGTTCGTCAACTCGCGGGGATCGTTGTCGTGGTCGTAGAGTTCGCGACCTTGCGCGCCTTCGTCCCACTCGGTGTAGCGCCAGCGGGGCGTCCGCAGGCTGTAGCCGAAGAACCGCTTGTCGGCGGCGTTGCGGCCCCCGCCGCGGGTGACCTGCGTCAGCGCCCAGCCGCGTGCCGGCGCGGCGGGATCGCGCAGCAGGGGAACGAGGCTCTCCCCTGGCAGATTCTCCGGCGGCCGCACCCCGCACAGCTCCGCCAACGTGGGGAAGAGGTCCACCTGCGAGACCGGCGTGTGGACAACGCCCCCCGGACGCGCCGTCCCCGGCGCGACGATCAACAGCGGCACGCGGGCGCTCTCTTCAAACAGGCTCATCTTCTGCCACAGCCCGTGCTCGCCCACGTGGTAGCCGTGATCGCTGGTCAAGACGATCACTGTTTCGTCGGCCAGACCCAATTGCTCGAGGGCGTCGACCACCTTGCCGACCTGAGCATCCATGAAACTGATGCTCGCATAGTACGCCTGGAGGCATTGGCGGCGGAGGTCGTCCGTCAGCTTGTCCTGTTCCCGCTTGTAGCTCGCCAGCCCGGCGGGAGGAATGTCCTGTTGATCCTCCGCCACTCCCGTCACCACGGGCATTTGATCCTCGGGATAGAGGCCAAAGTAGCGCTGCGGCGCGACGTAGGGTGTGTGCGGTCGGAAGAACCCGACGGCCAGGAAGAACGGCCGATCGCGGCGGCGGGCGCACCGTTCCAGCACCCAGACGGCGTCCTCGGCATTGAGGCTGTCGGTGTGCTGTTCCTCCGGCCGGGGGGAGGCGTACCAGCTCAACGTCCCGCCGAACTGTCCCGGCGTGAGAGAGAAGATTTCCCCCGGCTGCTCGATCAGCCGATCGACCCCCGCGGGGTTGAGTTCCACTTCCCAGGAGCCGGGGTCGTCATGCCCGTTCGTCCCGATGGAATTGGGGACGTTGTAGTGATACAGCTTGCCGACGCGGGCGGCGAAGTACCCTTGCAGACGAAATGCCTGCGGCATGCTGAGCTGCTTCGGAATCGTCTGCCGGAAGATCTGTCCGTTGGCCAGAATCCCGGTGCTGTTGGGGTACAACCCGGTGAGGAGCGAATTGCGACTCGGTCCGCAGAGGGGAAAGGTGCAGTAGGCCCGCTCGAAACGCACGCCCCGCGCGGCCAGTCGGTCGATGTGGGGGGTCGACGCCCGCGGGTCACCGTAACAACCCAGTAAATTGTTCAGATCGTCGGAGATGAGGAACAGCACGTTGCGCGGCGACTCGGCGGCCGGGGCGCTCCGCGACACAACCAGACTGACCACCACGACGAGCAACAAACAGATTCGTTCTCGCATCGGCATTGCTCCTGGAGAAGGGTCGCCCTGCACGGGGCGGTCGAGGGAAACCTCTTGTGTGGATCGCGAGGGAGACTCGCGAACCGTCCGCCGTGCGGCCGCGGAACCGGAACACCACACCTCGGGACGAATAGACGCGCCAGGGACTGCGGCGGAGGGGGAGTCGGAACATCGGGTCGCAGTGGATGATTGTGCCCGACGGAACAGGCTGAGAAAAGCAACAGCCGCCCGCGGAGACCTGCGTCTGCCGGAGGAACACCCGCCCGATCCAAAGGGAGGGGGCGATCCCACCGCGCCGGCCGGACCGCGCAGCTTCCGCTTCGAGCGGCAGTTCGGAAAAGCGACCTTGCCCGAAGCGGGAGAATCTCGGATCATCCCCGCCCGCTCGATCCTCGTTCATCGGACATTTTCGGGATCACACGGATGTGGTGCCCTCACTGCCAGGCGGACGTGGCCACGGAAGTGGCTGCGGACGGCCAGTCGTTGCTCTGCACCGCTTGTGGCGGCGAAGTCCGCAAGGTCTTTGCCCCGAGTTTGCATCCTGAGACACGATCGGCCCGCGAGCTGCTGGAACGCTGGGCGGCTGAGGACCTGCTGGGAGAGGCCGACGTCCCCCTTCCACCGCTGCCGGACGCCGCACCAACCGCGGACGCCCCCGCTGCTTCCTCCGCGCCGGAGACGCCGGGGGAGCGGGAGTCTCCCCGCCCCAAGTCGCGGCCCAAACTGCGGATCGACTCCGCCCACTCCACCGCGGACGTGGTGAGCCGCGCGCCCCCCCGGGAGCCTGCGCCGAGATCGCGGCAACGAGAGCACTCCTCCCCTCCCGCCCCGCAGGTTTCCCTCCCCGCAGGCTACCGCCAGGATGGCACCCACCCGCCGTATGCCGGACCCCACTTCGACCTGCAACCGGCGCTCCCTCCGGCTCCCGGCAGCGGCCAGAACGAGTCCCTCTGGGGTCAGATGCTCGCCTACCTGGGAGTGGGCGTGCTGACGATCGGAACGGTGCTGGTGCTGTGGGGACATTTTGGGGGGGTGGCCAACTATGCTTCCACGGGCTGGCTTGTCGCCACGGGGGGACAGATGCTGTTGTTCCTGGGCGTGGTGACGCTCATCTCGGGCGGGATGCAGCAGACCACGCACGAAGTCAGCCGGCGGGTCGAGCACATCGGCCAGCGGATTCTCCAGATCGAACGGTCGGCGCGGGAGCTGCTGAGCGGACCGCACTACGGCCGCGGCGCCGGCCCGGACCATGACGCTGCCCCGGCCGGTCGCGAGGACGAGCCCCGGGAGAACCGCTGACCGACCTGACACCGTCCCGGGGAGACTTTTCTTTCCACAAGAGAGGCTCCGTCCCCAGGAGACTTGCGCTGGGACGATCGCCGTCAGGGCTTACCATTTGTTGCCACGGGAGGGGGGGGCCGGCCGGGAGGACCTCGCCGGCACGGCTGGCAAATCCGCCGGCGAACAGGGGTCTGCACCCCTCTGGAACCGTCCACACGCCCTGCCGATCACAGCCGCCTCGACTGTTGGACCCGAATGGTGTTCCGATAGACTGACGAGGCGTGGTCGATTCCACCCTTCGGGCCTGTGTGCATGGCGACCTCTCCGAAACCTCCCGGTGAACGGCGGTCCGGCGCGCAACCTCCCGGGGCAACGGTGAGCCGGCGGAAGCTGCTCATCCGCACGGATCCGGAGGAGGAGCGCCAGCCGGAACTGACCGAGCAGATTGTCACGGAGGTGAAACGAGACCTTCCCGGTGTGCTCGTGAGCCTGGGGTTGCACGTGGTTGTGCTGCTGCTATTGGCATTGATTCCCATTCTGCTGGAGCCGCCTCCCCCCATCAGTGTAGTTGAGCTGGAGTGGGCGACGGTGCAGGCGCGGCCGGCCGTTCCGCCGCCCGAAGTGCAGGTGACGGCGCCGATTCAGTTGAGTCGCTCCACTCCGCCGTCGGCGGTCCGCCGGCCGCCGCCCGAACCTGTTCCACCGGCGGCGCCGGCGGTCCCAGAAGAGATTCCGCCGCAGCCGGTCTCCGCCCTTGGCAACCTGGGACGCCGGTCCGACAAGGACCTGGAGCGGCTGGCCAGCCGGGACGGTTTCAGTCCCGATGCGCGGCAGGCGATCGACCGGGGGCTGCGGTGGCTCGCCCGGCAACAACACGCGGATGGCCATTGGAGCCTCGACGGGCCGTATGCGGAGGGCGTGACGCGCGCCCGCTGGTCGACGAACGTCGGCGCGACGGGGTTGGCGCTGCTGGCCTTGCTGGGGGATGGTCACACGCACCAGCAGGGAGAGTACGCCGCCGTCGTGGCCAAGGGGTTGCAGTGGTTGCGGTCCGCGCAGCGCGCCAGCGGCGAAATCTACGACGGCGTCACGGAGGGAGAGGAGCCGAGCATCTATTCCCACGCCATCAGCACCATCGTCCTGTGCGAAACGCTGGCCCTGACAGGGGACGCGGAGTACCGACCACCGGCGGAGCACGCCATCGATTTTCTGATTCGCGCGCAGAACCCGGTCCAGGGAGGGTGGCGGTACCGGCCCCTTTCCGACACCGGCGAGGGGGACCTGTCGGTGACTGGCTGGGCCCTGATGGCCCTGCATACGGCGCGGATGGCGGGACTCGACGTCTCGCCGGAGGCTTTTCTCCTGGCGGATACCTTCCTCAACCGCTGCCAGGAACGACCGGGGGACGCCGCCTTCTACAAGTACACGCCCGGGTATCCCGCCGATCGGATGCAGAAAACCGGGATGACGGCTTCGGGGCTGCTGGCGCGGCAGTGGCTGGGTTGGCCGCGGCAGCACCCGCCTCTCGTGCGCGGGATCGACTATCTCCTCAGCGAGGAAGCCCGGCCCGATTGGGAGAACGGCCGACGCAATGTGTATGCCTGGTATTATCAGGCGGAAGCGTTGCACAATGTCGGCGGCGAGCGGTGGAAGGAGTGGTTCGGCCGCACGCAGCAGCTCCTCATCAGCCGGCAGCAGACCTCCGGCAAAGAGGCGGGGAGTTGGCACCCCACCCGCCCCCCGGGAAGCAAGCACGAATTCGGCGACGTGGTGGGGCGATTGTATGTGACCGTGATGTGTCTGTTGATCCTCGAGACGCCGTACCGGCACGCGCCGCTGTACGACGGCGATAGTCCCTGAGTTCCCGGGAATGGAAGGAGAGCCTTACATGCCTCGTTGCTTGCTGTTGCCAGGCGCGATGATGCCAGCGGCCGTGGTGGTCCTGACGTTGCTGGGGGGGCTGGCGGCCCCCGCGCAGACGCCTTCCGGAAGTGGAAGCCCCGACGATCCGGCGGCGACGCGCCTCCCACCCCCCGCGGGCTTCGACGTCCCCCGCGAAGAGGGCGTCCGCGGCAGATTGGAGACGGTTGAGTACGACTCGACGACAGTCGGCGCAAAACGCAAAGCGGTCGTCTACACCCCGCCGGGATACTCTCCCGACCAGAAATATCCGGTGCTGTACCTCCTGCACGGCATCGGCGGTGATGAGCAGGAATGGCTGCGGGGGGCCCGCGCGGACGTGATCCTCGACAACCTGTCCGCCGACCAGAAGGTGGTCCCGATGATCGTTGTCTTTCCGAACGGCCGGGCAGCCCTGGACGTGACGGCCCGGGATCCGATTCCCCGCCAGTCCCCCGCCTTTGCCGCCTTTGAGAACGACCTGCTCCACGACCTGATCCCGTTCATCGAACGGACCTATGCCGTGAACGCCGACCGCGAGTCACGGGCCTTGGCCGGATTGTCCATGGGGGGAGGCCAGTCGCTCAACTTTGGCCTGCGTCATCGGGAGACGTTCGCCTGGGTGGGGGGATTCTCGTCCGCTCCGAACACCCGGCCGGCGGGGGAGCTCCTCCCGGATCCGGCCGAAGCCGCACAGACGCTGAAGCTGCTGTGGATCTCGTGCGGCGACCGCGACAACCTCATGCCCATCAGCCGCCGTTTCCACGAGGCGCTGGAGGCCCAGCACGTTCCGCACGTCTGGCACGTGCATCCCGGCGGCGGCCATGATTTCCGGGTGTGGAAAGCCGACCTGTACCACTTCGCGCAGCTCCTGTTCCGGTCGCGCGAGTGAGTTCTCCCCCTCGCCCCGAGCGCACCCTCTCAGCGTGAGGCACGGTCGTCGCTCGAGACGGGGGACTGTTCCCAGGCCTCCAGACGCCGCGCCATCCGCTCCTGCTCCGCGGCGGAAAGGGTGCGTGCGCCGTACCGGACGGCGTAGAACGCTTCGGTCATCTCCTGGGCCGCAGCGGGCATCTCCGCCGGCAGGGACGCGGGGGCCGCGCAGGTCAGCGCAGCGGCGAATTCGCGCGGCGTCTGGGGAGGGTCGCGTTGCAGACCGTAGCGCTGCAGCAACTTCTCCAGCCGCGCGAAGAACGGAACCACCGTGGTGTGAGCCATCCCCGCCTGTTCCTGGCGGCGGCGTGCCGCGGCGCGGGCCAGTCCTCGGCGGAGGAGCGCCGCCAGCCCGCTCGCGGTCAGGAGCAGCAGGAACACCGCCAGCCCCCCTCGCCAACTGAACCACTCGCGCGGAGAGGCCAGCGGACGCAGCCATTGCCACGGTTGCCGTTCGACCCAGGCGTTGCGGACGGCGTTCCAACTCTCCGTGACCACCGCGCGCAAGGGGTCGTAGATCAACTGCTGCTGGTCGTACTGGCTCATGCGCAGCGAACCCAGCCAAAGGTTGCGCCAGCCGTCCTGAAACCGCCGCCACGCAGAGAGCGACTCCTGCTGCTGGACCGCGACGAAGGCGTCCCGCGCGGCCGGGGTGGGGTCGAGGGTGATCCACCGGGGGCCGAACTGGCCGGTGCGCGGATTCTCCGGGGCGTCCTCGACGTAGGCCTCCAGCCACAGGTGTGCGTGCAAATCGCGGACGACCAGCCGGCCGTCCTCCAGAATCTGTCCTCCCTTGAATCCGCTCACCACGCGGGTGGGGATGCCCTGCGTCCGCAGCAGCAGCGCCAGGGCCGTGGCAAAGTACTCGCAATGTCCGCGGCGGGTGTTGTTCAGGAAGTCGATCAGGGGGTCGACCGACGGATCGGCGACGCTGAGATTCAGCGAATACGTCAGTTCGGATGTCTCGAGGAACCACTGCTCCCATCGCCGGGCCAGGGCGTAGTCCGAATCAAACTTCTCGTTCAAGACCGGGTGTTGAAGGAGCCAGCGCTTCAGCCCGGTGCGCAGTTCCGGCGACAGCATCTTCGTCGTCGCCAGATAGAAACGGTGGAATCGTCCGTTGAAGTGCACGGAGCCGAAGTTGACGCCGTAACTGTTGGGAAAGGGGAGGTCAGCCAGGGCGATATCGAGGTGGTAGTCGGTCGCTGGTTCGTCGCGGCGCCGCGCATCGACGTCCTCGGGCGACCGGCGGCGCGAGGCGAGCACGGTCCAGCCGCTCGGCTCCACTTCCATGCGGCGCCGCGACTGGACCGCAATCCCCCGTGTGGTGATTCCGGTGGAGAAGACGATCTGCGAGCGGTCGGGGGGACCGTCATGAAAGACGCGCAGTTCCAGGCGATGGGTCCCCACGGCGCCCGGCAGGAGGTCGTCGAGCCGGAACACGCTGGCCTCGGCGCCGTCCCACCGCCGCCAGGCGCCGGACTCATAGATTTCCTGGACGGTGCCCCGAAACCGAACTGCGCCCTCCATGGTCTCGAACCACCACCGCCAATCGACGGGCTGATCGGTGGGCTTCTCAAACAGCCGGGCTTCCAGGGCCACCCGCGGACTCTCCTGCAAAGTCCCGGTGTGCCCCAGGGAGATCTGCGTGGAGAAACCGGTCCGCGGTGGAGAGTCGCCGATGGGCCGCCCCCCCTCGAAATACAGCGGCGCGGCCTCCGACCAGACGCGAGGAATCATCAGGAAAAACGCCGCCGCCAGCAGCAGCGACAGCACCGTTCCGCTCAACACCAGACTGCAAAAGGGACGTGCCAGGCCGGAGAGCTGCTCCTCCACATGCGCCGCCGGCGCCGACTGACTCTGCGCCAGCCAGAGTTCCCGGCGGAGCGCGGGAGTCGTCACAACCGCAGGTCGTACCAGCAATCTGGCTGCCGACCGGTCGGCGGCCTGCACCGTGGCATGAAGCTGGAACACCGCCAGCGTCCAGAGCATGAGCAGCAAAAACCCCCCGATCGCCATGCCAAACCATGCGTCGTAGGTCAGCAGCGACGCCACCGCCACCTGCAACAGACTGAAGACCGCCAGCCACCAGATCTGCCGCGGCTGCTTCTCCTGGAGCAGATAGATGATCGTCAGGTAGGTCAGCAGGTGTCCTCCCGCCAGCAGCGGTGCTTCGATGTCGTTGAGCATGAGCTCCAACCCTGCCGCTGCGAACGCCGCCACGGCCAGCAGGGAGGGCAAGACGGCCGGCGGCCGCCACGTGCGGGAACGGTCAATCAACAGCCACGTCACGCAGGCTGCGGGAACGGTCAACAGCGGAATGCCGCTGCGACCCTCGGCCAGGCCGAAGATCGCCCCCGCGGACGCCACCAGCAGCGCCAGGCTCACATGCAAAACGGACGTGATTCGTTCCACGGGAACGCCAGAGGGTCGGAAAGAACCGGATCGGAGGAGTCGTCCGGACGGCTGCAGAGAAGTCCTCTCTGCCAAGGCCGGGGGCCGGAGGCGACCGCCCCGCAAGGAACGTGGGGACGGACGCGAACGTCGCCGCCTCGGTCTCGGTGGCTCGACCGGACAAGGACGATTTTATCCCGCGGGCCGTCCGCCGCGACAGCCTGGCCGGCTCCTCACTGCAACGTCTCTCCCAGCGGAGCGAGGGAGTCGGCAGAGAATCTCTCCGCCCAGGCGGCGAGTTGTTGCATCGCGGTCCGCATGGCGCTGTGGTCAACCTCATGCACGTCGACGCTTGTGCCGATGCGAGAGAGCATCGTCAGCGTCAACCGGCCACCCAGATGCTGACGGAACTCCTCCAACCCCTCGAACAAGCGGTCGAACTCGAGCATCGCCGGGTGGGACAGCGGCAATCCGAGGCGCCGCAAGCAGTCCAGGATCCGCTCGGCGTCCGCCGCGGGAAGCCCGTGGACCAGCGCGGAATAGAGACAGTCGATCGCCAGGCCGATGGCCACCGCTTCGCCGTGTCGGAGCTGGAACTGTGAGAGGACTTCCAGCTTGTGGGCCGACCAGTGACCGAAGTCGAGCGGCCGGGCCTCCAGGGCCTCGAACGGATCTCCCCCCTGCGTGATGTGAGCCAGATGCAGCTCGGCCGAACGGCGAATGACCGGCGCCGCAGCAGCCAGATCGCGCACGGCGATGCGGTCGGCCAGGGTCTCAATCCGCTCGAACTCAGCGGCGTCCTTGAGCAGCGATACCTTGACCGCCTCGGAGAATCCGCAGCGGAAGTCGCGCAGCGGCAAGGTTTCCAACAGCGTCAGATCATTCACCACGCCCCACGGGACAGCGAACGTGCCGACCCAATTCTTCTTGCGAAACAGATTGACGCTGTTCTTCACGCCGACGCCGGAATCGGCCTGGGCGAGGGTGGTGGTCGGCAGCCGCACCAGCCGAATTCCCCGATGGGCAATCGCCGCGGCAAATCCGACGGCATCGAGCACAGCACCGCCGCCAATGACGACGATGTAGCTGCGTCTGTCGAGATCGGCCGCATGGATGCACTTGAGCATCCGCTCCAGCAGGTGGATGTCGTTCTTGATCTCTTCGCCGCCCGGCACAATCTGGATGTTTCCGGGCGTCACCAGACGGCCGGCGGAGGCGGTGATGAAGCGGCGGATGCGCGTCCGCAGATCGGGATGGGCCTCGGCCACGTGACGGTCGATCCAAAACTGCACCCGGACCGGGGCGTCCCCGGAGGACTCCAGCAATTCCGCCAGCACGGAGGAGTCGCGTCCAAAGACGTCCCGCGTGAACCGCAGCCGGTGCACGAATGGAACGTGGAAGGGGATGTCGAGGTGCGTGGGGGCGGGATGGTCCGGCATGTCAGCAGGCCGGGCGGTCCAGGATGGCCGCCGGCGGGATTGAGGGTGGAGGGTGCGGACGGTCCCAACGGAGTGAAATGGGACCTTTGTCCTTCCATCCACCCATTTTCATGGATGCGGAGAAGGAATTGCAAACGAACCGGCTTGTTCCCGACCGGGAGCAGCCGTCATCCCGGTGGCCATCCGCCGACGTTCCGCAAGCCGAACGTCCCCGCCGGCGGCTCGATGCTCCTCAGAATTGAGGGTTCTCGTCACGAGTCTTGACAGCCGGAGAGTGGCTCATCAGAGTCGCCCTCGAAATCCAACCCGAGCAGCGGGGGGGCCGATGGTCCTCGCCGTTCAACGATTGCCGGAGACTTTGGCTGTGCTTGCCAATTTGATGCCCGAGGCATGGCTGTCGCTGCTGAGCGACCTGCCCACCTGGGGTTTGTTTGTGATCGTCCTGGGTTCCCTGTATGTGCTGTCGCAGGGGGCCGACTGGCTCATCGACGCGGCGACACAGACGGCCGTGCGGTTAGGACTGCCCAAAGTGGTCGTGGGGGCGACGATCGTCTCGCTGGGAACCACCACGCCGGAGTGCGCCGTCTCGGTGATGGCGGCCTGGAACGGAGAGCCCGGTCTGGCGCTGGGGAACGCCATCGGTTCGGTCATCGCCGATACGGCCTTGATCTTCGGTCTGGGCTGCCTGCTCGTCCGCCTGCCGGCGGACCGCCTGATCCTCAATCGGCAGGGCTGGGTGCAATTCGGCACGGCAGTGCTGCTGTCGGCCATTTGTTATGCGGAGTATGCTCGCGTGGGGGACAAAGCCGCCATCAGCCGGGAAGTCGGCGCGGGGCTGCTGGGACTGTTGGCGTGGTACCTGTGGATTTCGGTGAAATGGAGCCGGGAACATGCGCAAATTGTGGCGGCTCAGACCGGGGAGCCGCTGGAGAGAGTCGTCGCGGCGAGCGAACCGGCCCTGGAAGCCGAATTCCACCTGGAGCATGCCGGTTCGAACTTTGCCTGGACAACTCTCCGGGGGGTGTTCGGACTGGGGATGGTGCTGGCCGCCAGCGAGTTCGCCATCGAAGCGGTGAAGCTGCTCGCCCTGAGACTGGGAGTGCCGGAAGTAGTGATTTCGGCGACGCTGGTGGCGGTGGGGACGTCCACCCCGGAGCTGGTGGTCGGCTTGATGGCGATCCGCCGCGGACACCCGGAATTGCTGGTGGGAAACGTCATCGGGGCGGACATTCTGAACATCCTGTTCGTGACCGGCGCGGCGGCCTGCGCCGCGCCGCTGGCGATCGTCGACACGAACCCGGGAGCGTCGTTCCCGACCGTCTTTCTCGCCGTCCAGTTGCCGTTCATGCTGGGGGTTCTGCTGTACTTCCGATTGTGTATCTTTCGCGCAGCCCGCCACGGTGCGTTTGACCGCTGGATGGGCTGGCCGTTAGTGACCTCCTATCTCGCCTTCGTGATCATTTCCCTCGCCGCCTGAGGCGCCGGTGGTTCGTCGTGGCTCCTCCCCGCACATTGCAGCTTGGCGTCGTCGGCCTGGGGCCGGATTGGGAGAGTGTGTACCTGCCGGCCTTGCAGCGACTGGAGACGCGGGGCCGCGTTGCGGCCCTGTTCGCCGAGGTCCGCCGCCGGGCTGAGGAGTCGGCTCAGCCGTTGGGGGCTGTGGTGCGCGGCGGCATCCGGGCCCTGATGCGGCATCCCCTGCAAGGCGTGATCGTCTCGCACCCCGGTGCGGCCGGCTGGTTCCCTGTGAGCGAGTCGCTCCGCGCGCGGATCGATTGCTACACCGTGATCCCCGACGACTGCGATCTGCCGCGGCTGGAGCAGTTGCATCGCTGGGCCGCCTCCTGCGGCCTGCTCATCATGCCCGAGCTGCGGTTGCGCTACACCCCCGCAACCTTGCGGCTGCGGGAACTGATGGCGACGGAACTGGGACCAATCCAATCCCTGGAAGTCCGCGCGCTGACCGCGCAGGCGGTTTCGGCGGCGCGGATGGAGCTCGAACTCCTCGATTGGTGCCGTGCCATTCTGGCTGCCGTCCCCCTCTCCGTGGAGTCGCGCTGCGATCCACCCGACTCGCGCACCCGAGAGCAAACCACGCGACTGCTGTTCGCCCCTCACGCCGCATCCGGGTCGCGGATCACCGTCGCCCTGTCACTGCCGGTCCGGGGGGCGAGTGCGGGGCGCGGAGTCCCCCCGCCGCCGGCCGACGTCTGGCCGCTCGAATTCATCGTCCGGGGGAAGTATGGAGAGGCGCGGCTGGAAGACGCCGTCCACCTGCGGTGGCGCAGCGGCGGCCGTGAACGCGTCGAATCCCTTGCCGTGGACCGCTCGGCCGTGGCGGTCGCCCTCGATCATTTCGCCCGTCGGCTGGCGGGGGGGCTGATCCCGGTGCCGGACCTGGGCGACCTGGCTGCGGCGGCGCGCCTGGCCGAGAAAGCCCAGCTCAGCCGCGAGATCGGCCAGCCCGTCGACCTCCGCGGCAGCGAAGAGTGACCCGCTTCCGCGCAGGACCTTTCCACAGCGGTCGGAGGGATGCTCCGGCTCTTTGAGCAGCCGCCGGTAGACTCTCCTCCGAGTCGGCGTTCCGGAGGGCCATAACGCCGGCAGGGTCAGGCGGCGCGGCGGCTGGAGGGAAGGTCGGTCGCGGTCCGACGGAGCGGAACTTGTTGCGCGGCGGCTGGACGACCGGTCCGATTCCCGCCCACGCCCCGCAGGGTTCCCGTCAGCGCCATGAGGACGAAGGCCGCCGCAAACGCCGCGATGCAGCCGATCAAGGAGATCTGATCGTCGGTAAGGTTTTCCAGAAAGGTCATCTGTGCACCAGGATGATCGTCGCGGCGCCGATTCCGGGGACTGAGCGCCGATCCGCCACAACCGCGCCGGCGTTCGTCGCGGCGACCCGGCTGATCGTCTTTCGGAATGGGAGCGATCCGGACTTGATGCCGCGTCTCGAAAGTCCGGTTGTGCCTCACCGGAACGGTCGCTGCCCCGCCGTGCCGTCAACCGCCCGAAACCATTGCACAAGCTCTGCGGGCAGCGGGGAATCTGACGGTTGAGCTCTCCGGCCGCGAAGCATCCCCTCCGAGAAAGCGTGCTCGAGTTCCGGCAACCGGACGGAGAAGACCTCCCGCGGGGAGCCCGAAACGAGTGTGACGGACGACCTCACTGGGGGGAGCGTTTCAACCGCCGCAGTCGACGGACAAACCGCTGGAGATCGGCCGGCAGGTCAGTCTCGAATTCAAGCCTCTGACCCCAGCGGGGATGCGTGAACGCCAGCCGCGCGGCGTGCAGCGCCAGTCGCGGCGCACCACTGTCATCGGGGAGCGGCGCTCCCGGGGGGCCGCGATGATAGAGAGGGTCGCCACACACGGGGCAGCCGATCTCCGAGAGATGAATACGGATCTGATGCGTGCGGCCGGTCTCCAGGCGGCACTCGATCAGCGAATAGTCTCCCAGGCTCTCCAACGGGCGGATGTGCGTGACGGCCCGTTCCCCCGCGGCCGTCTGTTCCGGCGGAGCATCCGCAGGGAGACTCCCCCGCCGTCCGTCCCCCCGGTCGCGCACCAGGAGCGTCTCGATCGTTTGAGCCGACGGTCGGCCTCGCACGACGGCCCGATAGACCCGTTCGATGGAGTGCGCCTTGAACTGCTCCACCAGATGACGCTCGGCCGACTCCGTCCGGGCAAAGACCATCACCCCACTGGTGTCCCGATCGAGGCGGTGCACCGCCCGCAGGCGCGGGCGTCGGGGGCGACGTGAACGCGGCGGGACGCGACCGCGGGGGGGCCGGTGCGCCCTCCGGAGCCCCTCCCCCTCCGCTTCCGCCAGCAGCCGCGGGAGCACTTCGTCGAGCGTCGGCTGGAGATTCTTGCGTGCCGCCGGCCAGTGCCGCTCCTCTCGATGCCGCAGCGTGGTCATCAGCGCTGGCTTGACCACCACCACCAGATCGTCGTCCCAGTAGAGGAGTTCGACGTCGGCGGCGGTGGGCTGCGGCGTGCGCGGGTGGGCGTAGAGATGCACGACGTCGCCGGCGCGGACGCGGCGGCCGGTATCGAGACACATCCCGCCATTGACCGCCACCCGCCGCGATTCCAACAGTCCCTTGGCCGCCGACCACGACAGGCCGGGCTGCCAGCGGCGCAGCAGGCTTACGAGCGTCTGCCCGGCATCGGCATCGTCGACGTGAAAGACTCGCGGTGGCGAAGAGGCGGCCATGGACAGGGACGCAGAGTAACTCTCCTGCTGTCTGCCGGCTACTGCTCGCCGACCCCGGGTTGGAGATCGGCCTCCACCATGAGGTGCACCAGTTTCTCGAACGACATCCGTGGCGTCCACCCCAGACGCTCTCGGGCCTTGGAGGCGTCTCCCCGCAGACAGGCGATGTCCGAGGGGCGGAAGAACTGCGGGTCGACGGCGACCAGGACGCGGCCGTCGGGGTCCACGCCCTGCGTGGCCGGCCCCTCGCCGCGCCAGGTCAGCGGCCGGCCGACGTGGGCGAAGGCCAGCTCGCAAAACTCGCGCACGGAGTGCGTCTGGCCGGTGGCAATCACGTAATCCTCGGGGGCGTCGGTCTGGAGCATGAGCCACATCGCTTCCACATAGTCGCCGGCGTAGCCCCAGTCGCGGCGGGCGTCCAGGTTGCCCAGCAGCAGCCGCTCGCGGCGTCCCTGGACGATCTCCGCCACGCTGCGGGTGATCTTGCGGGTTACAAAGGTTTCTCCGCGGCGCGGGGACTCGTGGTTGAAGAGGATGCCGTTGACCGCGAACAAGCCGTACGCCTCGCGGTAGATGCGGGTCATGTGACAGGCCATCGCCTTGGCCGCGCCGTAGGGATTGATGGGACGCAACGGAGTCTGTTCGTTTTGAGTGGACGAGTCGGCGCGGCCGAACATCTCCGACGAGGAAGCCTGATAGAACCGGGGAGTGAGTCCCAGGTCGCGGATCGCCTGGAGCAAGCGGACCACACCCAGACCCGAGACGTCCATCGTGTAGGCCGGCATCTCGAAGGAGACGCCCACGTGCGACTGGGCCGCCAGATTGTACACCTCGTCCGGCTGGACGAGCTTGAGGACATGCAGTAGGCTGGCGGCGTCGGTGAGGTCCCCCTCGCACAGGTGGAACCGCGATTCGAGACTCCGGTCGGACAACAGGTGCTGAAGGCGGGGCGCCTGGGCCGTGGAGGACCGCCGCACCATCCCCCACACGGTGTACCCTTTTCCCAGCAGGAACTCGGCGAGATACGATCCGTCCTGCCCGGTCACGCCGGTGATGAGCGCGGTGCGCAACGGCGGCGAGGAGGGGGCGTTCATGCCATTGGCGCTGGTCGCCGTCGGGTCCGTTCAGCGACGCCTCCCCGAGGCCTCAGTGACCCTCGTTACCCGACGGTCGGTTCCCATCCCGGTTCGTACTCGCGCTTCCACAGGGCCATCGCCTCCTCGTCCCCCTGGATGTGGCCGTTCGTCGGATCGCAGTGCAGCGTCCGGCCGACGCGATGGGCGATGTTCCCCAGGTGGCACAGGAGGGTGCTGCGGTGTCCTTCCAGAATTTCGGCATTGAGTGCCAGCGGGGTTCCCTCCCGGATGGCCGTGAGAAAATTGCGGACATGGTCGCCGTCGTCCAACCGCCCCTTGACCTCCTCCACCACGCGATCATTGACGTCGAAGACCTGAAAGTTGCCGCTGCCGTCGATCGCCAGCACGCCGTTGTCGCCGTAAAACGAGACGAACCCCGAATCGACCTTGTGCTTGTTGCAGCTCAGTCCTTCCCAGACCGCCTGCTTGCGCCCCTCGAACTCGAAGGCCACGGTGTGGGTGTCGGGCGTTTCCTGATCGTCCTCGTACCGATAGCGCCCCCCGGAGGAAGTCACGCGAATGGGGTAGTCGGCGCCCAGTCCCCAGCGGCAGATGTCGAGAGCGTGCACGCCGTTGTTGCCGAGTTCTCCGTTCCCCCAATGCCAGAACCAGTGCCAGTTGTAGTGCGACGTCGGCTGGCCGTTGATGAGGTAGTCGCGGTATGGACGTCGCGGCGCCGGTCCCTGCCAGAGGTTCCAGTCGAAGTGCGGCGGCGGGTCGGCAGGGGGGCCGAGCGTGACGGCGGGACGGAGGTTGTTGTACCACGACCGCGCCAAATAGACGCGGCCGATCACGCCATCGCGCAGCATCGAGATCGCCTGCTGATACGTCGCACCGCTCCGTCGCTGCGTCCCCATCTGCACCGCTTTGTGGGCCTTCCGCGCGGCCGCCACCAGCATCTCCCCCTCCCACGGGTTATGACTGCACGGCTTCTCCACGTAGACGTGCTTGCCGGCCTGGAGCGCCAGGATCGACGCCGGGGCGTGCCAGTGGTTCGGCGCAGCACAGACGAGGGCGTCCACCTGCGGGTCGTCGAGAATCCGCCGGAAGTCCCCGACCGGCTCGGCCGGATGCCCCTTCTCCGCCTGTAACCGCACCGCCGCCTGGTTCGCCCGTTCCTCGTCGACGTCGCACAGATACTTGACGACCACCCCTGGCTGGGCCGCGAACGTCGCCATCAGGGACGCCCCCCGACTGAGGCCCATGATCCCGACGGTGACGGTCCGCGGCGGGTCGTCTGCCGCCGTCACATAGGCCCCGGCGGCAAGCGAGGCCGCTCCGGCGACAAGAGAACTCTCCAGAAACTGGCGGCGTGTGCAGGGCTGAGGCATGAGGGAACTCCCGAGGGCGAGGACTTGCGGAGGGAGCGGAGGGAACCGACCGTGACACGAGGCTACTCGATCCCGGGGCTGCGGTCGAGTTTGGAGAGGAGGGGCGCGCAGGAGGCGGGTGCAGCGGTCGGTGGGGGGCCGGTCAGGGGCGCGGTGCAGTTCCACATCCTCCGCTCGCCTGCTCCAGGGGAGAGGGCTTCCACCCAGCCTCGCCGACGGCGTCGGCGGCTGGCGGAGCCGAGGGACGGATCAGGGGTGCGGCGGGAGCGATTGCGTCGCGCGCGGGGGGCACGTCGGTCCTGACGGGACGGTCCGGGGGCTGACGCCCTCGGCTCGCCGAGTGACGTTCGCAGAGGCGAGCCCGGGCCGTCAGGCCCGGGGCCGTCGGAGCGGCGATCGGGACTCGGCGATCGTGGTGATGCCGCGGCGGGTTTTCGGACGGTCCGGGGAATCAGCGGAGGTCCGGGGGCTGACGCCCCCGGCTCTCCCACGGCCTCCGACGACCTGGGGAATTTCGATCTGCCCACGGGGAAGAGAGACGTCCGCAGATTCACGTCGGGGGCCAATGGTGCGGTTGCAAGCCGAGAGAATCGGCAGGGGGGATGGCCGGCCGGCGGAATCAGAGACAGGACCGGCATCGATCGTACGGAGGTTGCCGAATGCGCGGTTTCCACGGATGTGGAACGGCGATCATTGCCTGTGGTCGCCGCTGATAACGATCGCGGCAGGTGCGATGCTCCTGCCCTGAGAGCCTGTGACGATCGGTCACACTCGGCGAGGGAAACACCGGTCGGCGAGGGGGAGTTCGATAGGCTTCGTCTGCACAATTGTTTCCTTGCATGGCGGGGAACCGCCGTCCCGGTCGGGAATGCTCCTAACCCGCCTGACAATCCCAAGTTCTGTGGCAGACTCTCACAACCCCACCATCATCGCCGATGGTTGCGGGATTAACCGTGGCGTGACGAATCGACGCAAACCTGGACCAGTTGTGTCAATTTTTCCCGTTCTTCAGAGGTGTGATGCCTACAATGTCGGTGGCGCCTTCGACGTCTGGAACCTCGCCGACTTCTGCCCCCAAGCGGCGCATGCCTGAGTCGACTCGCACCGAATCGAGCCGTTGGATGTGGCCCTTCGAGATCCTGGAACGGATCGGCGAAGGGGGAATGGGGCACGTCTATCGCGCCCGCTACGTGCCCCGGAACATCGACGTGGCCGTCAAGATGCTCCCTGAGGACGTCGCGGACGAGATCACCCTCGCCCGCTTCGAACGGGAGATGGAGGTCCTCAAGGAGCTGCGGCATCCCAACATCGTCCGCACCTTCGGAGGGGTCTCCGAAGACAAGCAGCGGTTCTATGCGATGGAGCTGATGCCCGGCGGGACGCTGGAGGACGAACTCCACCGCAAGGGGCGGCTGACGTGGGAACAGGTCGTCGAGTACAGCCTCCAGATGTGTGCGGCACTCGACTTCTTGCATTCCAAGGGAGTCGTTCACCGCGACGTCAAGCCGAGCAACTTTCTCAAGGCGGCCGACGGACGCATCAAACTCAGCGACTTCGGACTGGCCAGCGTCATCGCCCAGCGCAAGATCACCGCCGAAGGACGCACCGCCGGGACCTTCCTGTACATGGCCCCGGAACAGATTCGCGGCGACGAGATCACCCCCCGCACCGATCTGTACGCCCTGGGCTGCGTCCTGTTCGAGCTGTTGACCGGTCGGCCGCCGCTGGTCGGCGACACCCCCGCCGCCACGCTTCACAAACATTGCAAGCAGACCCCGCCGCGCGTGACGGAGTTCGCGCTGGACTGCCCTCCCGCACTGGAGCGGCTGGTGGCGCGGCTCCTGGAGAAGGACCCCGAGCGGCGGCCCGCCTCCGCCATCGAAGTCGCGCAGGAACTGCGGGGCGTCTCGCAGACCATCGTGATCAAGGAGCCGCGCAACGGCGGTCTGTTCGCTTCCGACGGCGATCGCACCGTCGTGGCCCCGGTGAAACCCCTCGCGCCGAAGACCGAGGTCTACATCAAGGCCCTGCGGCCGCTAGAGCCGTACAGAAAGTATGTGCATTGGGCGTGGCTGGCGGCCGTCGTCCTCACGGTGGGTTGGGGGCTGTCGCTGCGGTTCCAGCTTGCCCACAGCGAGCAGGCTCATGAGTTCTGGATGCGGGCGGCGGTCGATTCGTCGGTGGAGGTCCGCCGCCATGCGATCTTCGTGCTGGGCGAACTCCGACAGCCCGCGGGACTGGCCTTGTTGGCCGAACGCCTGAAGTCGGACACCGATCCCCAGGTGCGGGAACTGAGCGCGGCGGCCCTCGGTCGAGCGGGGGATGCCGCCCGGGCGTACATCCCGGTGTTGCATCGGGCCATGAAGGGGGATGAGAGCCAGCAGGTGCGCATCGCCTGCGGCGAGGCGCTCAGGCAATTGCAAGGGAAGTGAGGTCCCGCGCGGACCGCTCCGGCTTATGCGCTGCGCCCGACGAACTTTTCGACCAGACGGAACGCTTCCCGTTCCGCAGGCCCGCCCGTCTTGTCAACCGCAGACCGTAGTCGGGCCAGTTCCGCCTGGACTGCTTCCTGGCCCAGCAGTGGCAGCCGGCTGGCGGCGATCGTCGCCTCGATGACGGCGTGCTTGGCGCGGTTGAAGCCCCAGGAATCGCGTACCCGCTCCGCATGGACCACGCGGGCGTCAAAGATCGGCCGTTCGCCCCTCTCATCGATCCGCTCCACCTCGAACTCGTACCACCGGCAACAGTCGACCAGCACCTGGCCGGGCACCACCACGGCCGGCTGCAACGCAGGCGGTTCAAACTCGAGGTCCAGCGCCGTCCGCGCGAGCAGCAGCACGTCGTCGATCACATGGAAAACTCCGCACCGCGTCCGATGCAGATTGGCGTAGGTCACTGACGTCGAAAAGGGGCGGAACGTGAGCCGCGAAAACCCCTCGGTCACGATCGGTCCCTGCGGCGCGAGGTTGACCGTGCCGTCCGGATTGATCGTCGTCACGATCCCTTCCAGGATCATCGCGACACCCTGGCGGATTCCGGCTCGGCAGCGCGGAGGTGTTCGTGGGAACGGAGGTGTTCCGTGCAGTAGCAGGGATGCCCGTCACACTGCGAACAGTAGCGGAACTCGGCTTCGGGATGGGTGCGGTCGGTGATGCCGCAGATGCGACATTTGTGAAAGTACGGCGGCTGCGGCCGGGACATCCGTGCGGCGTCGATCCTCATGCGGCGAAAACCGTGCCACAGCCAGTCCCGCAAGTCAGCGCCGAAAAACAGCAGATAGTTGAGCACCGAGGCCAGCAACGTGACGCGCACATCCCACGTCCCCGTGGTGAAGGACCACAGCAGGAACAGCCCCGTCAGCCACGCCAGCCACTTGATCCGGACCGGCAGGATAAAAAACAGCCGCAGCTCAAACTCCGGGCAGAGCGTCGCGAACGCCAGAAAGACGCTGGTGCCGAGGAAGGCGTTGGTGACCGCCGGTTGACCGGTCACGAGCGCCGCCAGAACGGTCGCCCCCCAGCCGATCCACAGGAACAGGTTGTACCGGAACGTCCCCCAGAAACCCTCCAGCGACGTCCCGAACAGCCAGAACAGATACCACGCAAAAAACGCCCAAATCGGATGGGACAGTTGGGACAGTGGCGGCAGGAGGAGGAAGGCGAACACCCGCCACCATTCCCCCGCCCACACCCGCTCCGGGATCAACAGCAGCCGGTCCACTGCTTCCGGCGGCGCCCCGCCGCGGCCGGGGAGGGACACGGCCAGATACGTCACCACTTGCAAGGCGATGATCCACAACGTGATGTTGGGAATCGCCGCCCAGCCGAAGATGCGTTGCAGCGTGCGAATCACCGTCGGTCGACTCCGTCGAATGCGCGGGTGGAACTCCCGCCGGGTCCCCTGCCAGCGCTGAGACTACCGTCCGGGCGTCTCACTCGCCAAGGTCGCCCGTCGATTCAGGAATCTGCATACGTCCAGCCGCACTCGGGGCAGTCGTCCTGGTCGGCCGGCAACTCGGCGTCGCACGCCAGGCACCGCTCGCGGCCGTCATCCGCCTCCGAGCGATCGAGCTGGTCCCGCAGGAACTCCGCCGCCTCGACGGCATCCTCGGCGGCCACCCGCAGGACATACGTCGACAAGCGCGGGATGGTCTTCTCCTGCACCACCGCCCGAAAGCCGTTGGCCGCGAGCACCGCGCACAGCATGTCCGCTTCGCCGCGGGTGTCGAGCGTCAGCAGCGGGACGCTGTCGCTGGAATGAGCCATGACGCCTGCCCCTAGGCCAGAATGTCCCGGATCACCTGCCCACCGACGTCGGTCAGCCGGAACCGCCGGCCGTTGTACTTGTAGGTCAGTCGTTCGTGATCGATCCCCAGCAGGTGCAGGATCGTGGCGTGCAGATCGTGGAGGTGCACACGGTTCTCGGCTGCCTTGTACCCGATCTCATCCGAGGCGCCGTAGGTGACGCCCCCCTTCACTCCCCCGCCGGCCAGCCAGGCGGTCAGGCAGTGCGGATTGTGGTCGCGGCCCGGTTTCTCCCCCGTCTGGGCGATGGGCAGGCGGCCGAACTCCCCGCACCAGATCACCAGCGTCTCGTCCAGGAGACCCCGCTGCTGGAGGTCGGCCAGCAGTCCCGCCACCGGCTGATCGGTCTCGCCGGCGAACTGGGCATGGTTCCCCTGGATGTCGGCATGGCCGTCCCAGGAGCGCTGATTCTCCATCCCGCCGGAATAGATTTGAATGAACCGCACGCCGCGCTCCACCAGCCGCCGCGCCGTCAGGCACTGCCGCGCAAAGTGATCGCATTCCTCGCGACCAATGCCATACAGGTCCTGGATGTGCTTCGGCTCAGCGGCGAGGTCGAGCGCCTCCGGCGCCGCCGATTGCATCCGGTACGCCAGTTCAAAGCTCTCGATGCGGGCCGCGAGTTCGGCATCCGCCGGGTGGTGTTGCAGGTGGAGCTGATTGGCCTGCTTGAGGAAGTCGAGCTGCTGCCGCTGGGCGGCATCGGTCAAGGCGGCCGGACGCTGGAGATTGTCGATCGGGTCGCCGGTCGGTTTCAGGTGCGTTCCCTGATAGACGCCGGGGAGGAATCCCGCGCTCCAGTTCGCGGCGTGTCCCTTGGGCAGCCCACGCCCCTTGGGATCGCTCATCACCACAAAGGCCGGCAGGTTCTGGCTTTCGCTCCCCAGTCCATACGTCACCCACGAGCCGACGCACGGAAAGCCCATCCGCGGGACGCCGCAGTTCATCGCGAACAGCGCCGGCGAGTGGTTGTTCGATTCGGTGAACCCCGAATGGATGAACGCCATCTTGTCGACGTGTTCCCCCAGGCAGGGAAAGATCGACGAGACCATCTTGCCGCACTCGCCGCGGGGAGAGAACTCGAACGGCGACTGCATCAGATTCCCGACGGCGTTCTTGAAGAACCCGGTGGTGTCCTGGAATTCAGGGTCGAACTCGCGGATCGACTTGCCGTTCCACCGCGTCAGTCCGGGCTTGTAGTCCCAGGTGTCCACATGGCTGGGGCCGCCGTTGATGAAAATCCAGATGACGCGCGTGGCCCGGGCGGGAAAGTGCGGCTGCTGCGGCGCCAGCGGCCGCAGGGCGCGCTCCCCGAGGCTGCTCGCCCCCTCCGCGGCAGAGCTGAGCCACCCCTCCTGATGCAGCAGGGCCGTCAGCCCGACCAGCCCGAATCCGCACCCCGCCCGCCGGAGGAGCGCCCGCCGGTCCAGAACACCCATCGCCACGTCGGGCCCTTGCGATTCCCCATGCATACTCTGCTCCCCATCCCGAGTTGCTCTCTCCGGATCATCATAGCAATTCGGGCTGATGCGACACACCTCCTGAACCGATTCACATGGCTTCACCCTAATGTTCCGGGCGGGAACGGCCCCACTCCGGGAAGCGTGCCGGACGCTGGCCGACAGACTCCCCACTCCCGGCGGTCCTGTGGAGAAGCCGGGGCCTCATCCGGGCTTCGTGAGAACGGCGCCGCCCGCGCTCCCGATCCTCGACCTTCTGGGAGCTTGGGTGGTTCAGGACCGTGCCGCCGGCTTGCGCCGCCGTCGGTGCCTGGGCCGGGGATGCCGGGAACCGGGGCCTTCTCCCGCCGAGGGAGATTGCACCAGTTCCATCGGACCCCGCTCCAGACGGGGGGCTGAGGACCGCTCGGTGCGCGGGCCAGATGACCGGCGGCCTTGCCCGGCCGCCGGTCCACGACGGCGGTGACGTGCCTCACCCCTCTGCGGGACGCGCTGAACCGCGGCGTCCTCTGCGGGTCGACGCTCCACCCCGGCGGGAAGCAGCGACTGCTGCGTCAGCTTCTCGATCAGACGAATCTGTCCCCGTTCGCTCGGGTCGTAGAATGTGATCGCCAGGCCAACGGCCCCGGCGCGACCCGTCCGCCCGATGCGATGCACGTAGGACTCCGGATCGTGGGGAAGGTCGTAGTTGACGACGTGCGAGATGCCTTCCACGTCGAGTCCTCGGGCCGCGACGTCGGTCGCCACCAGCACGTGGGTCTGCCCCCGCTTGAACCGTTCCAGTGCCCTCATGCGAGCGTTCTGCGACTTGTCGCCGTGGATGGCGTCGGCGGCGATGTCGGCCTGTCGCAGTTGTTTGGCAACCACGTCCGCCCGCCGTTTGGTCCGCGTGAAGACGAGGACGCGGTCCATTCCGACGTCGCCGAGCAATCGCTGCAGATGTTCCCGTTTGGCGGAGTGCGGCACCTCCAGCAGCCGTTGCTGCACCTGGCGGCTGGCAGACGACGGAGGAGCGACGTCGATTCGCTCCGGCGATCGCAGCAGCGACTGCACCAGTTCGGCAATCTCGCGCGGCATCGTGGCGGAGAAGCAGAGCGACTGCCGTTCCACGGGGAGGCGGGCGATGATCTTCTTCAGCGGCGGCAGAAAGCCCATGTCGAGCATGCGGTCCGCCTCGTCCAGCACCAGCGTCCGCACCTGGTCGAGCCGCACGTGACCCTGCTGCATCAGGTCGATCAGCCGGCCGGGCGTGGCAACCAGCACGTGCACGCCCCGCCGCAATGCGGCCACCTGGGGCTGCTGTCCCACACCACCATAGACGGCCGTCTGCGAGACGCGCAGGTACTTCCCGTAGCGGTGGAAGCTCTCCACCACCTGGGCCGCGAGTTCGCGGGTCGGGACCAGCACCAGAGCCTGCGGCGCGGTGGAGAGGGGCTTCGCGGGCCGGGCATGGAACTGTTGCAGCAGCGGCAGCGCGAAGGCGGCCGTCTTTCCCGTCCCGGTCTGGGCACAGCCCAGCAGGTCCCGTCCGGAGAGGACCACCGGAATTGCTGCGGACTGAATAGGCGTGGGGGTGTGATGGTCCGCCTCGCGGAGCGCCTGTTGCAGTTCGCCAGCGAGGGGGAGGTCCGTAAACAACATCGACTTCATATCCAACCAATCCTTGCAAGACACCGTCCCCTCGGCGTGGGACTCCCGGTTGAGGGATGGCCGCGCGCAGGGGGAAAACGGCGAACTACCCGACCCGACCGCCGGACGGCATCGTCCGGTAAGACAGCGGGCGAGGACCCCCAGATCGCGGGTTTCGACGCGCAGAACAGGGCAAGTGCAGGCGAACGGTGTTCGCGCCGGGTCACTGGCCCACCGGCGTCATCCGGCAGGGGGAGGCTGCGATTGCGGCCAGCTCGACAGTCCGCGGCCTGCGTGAGCAGAACTCTCCAACACGGGGAGAGCGAGGACTTTCACAGCACAGATCAGCAATAGCAGGGGACGGCATCAACGACGCCGCCCAACATCATTGCGGGGATTCTACCTCCTCCGGAAGTCGCGGGATACGGCGATCGCCCCCATTTTTTCAGAAATCTCAGAAATGCGATGCGGCATTGGTTTGCCGGAAGGCGCCGCACCCGTTTGCTTTGCCGCGACTCGCAGGTTTAGCCGCGACTCGCAGAGGAGCGCGGCCCGCAGAGGAGCGCGGCCCGCAGAGGAGCGCGGCCCCAATCCCCCGTCCTGGACGTTCCCCCTCTGCACAACACCTCAGCCAGTTTCATCCCCGGGAATTGACGGATGTGAGTCTGCCGGTGCGCGAGTGATCGGGGGACTCGCGCCCCCCACTCGCCAGTTGTGAACCTGGCTCCTGATGTCCCCCCCCCCACCTGTCGCAGATCCCACCTCCACCCGACTCGCGTGGATTTCCGCCTCCGACCGGTACAATGGGGCGGGAGCGCCGCTGAGATGCGGCCGCACTCACAGGACTCGCCGCGGGACCTGACACTTCTCCCTGCGGGTTTTTGAGGGTTGAGCGTATGTCCGTTGCTTCCGCCTCTCTGTCGGCTGCCGCGGCCGAGTTCGCCTGGACGCCACAGCCGGCCGCGGCGCGACTGGTGGCCGAACTGGTTGCCGACATCGAGCGGGATTCTCCCGCCACCCAACGGCTGCGCGGCCGACTGCGGGAAGAGACCGGCACACGGTTAGAGGACTGGATCGATCACCTCGCGCTCCCGGAGAGCCAGTCCCTGCGGGAGCGACTCGCCGCGGCCGGCTTCACCAACGACGACTCGCCGGACGGCCAGGTCTGGCGGCATCCGGGAGGGCTGTTCCCGGCGGTGCGGCTCTATCCACGCGAGGCGCGGCGGATCGTGTTGAAGGTGGATTCGGTGGTGGATTGTCTGGCGCGTCAAGAGCATGTCGCTCATGATCCGTTGGAGGGGTCTCCGCTGGCGCCGATTCGCCGGGGCCGCCTCGCGGTGGAGGGGACCGCGGAGCTGTGGGTGATCGAGCGGCACGGGACGCAGGCGCTCACGCCCCTCCCCATCGAGGCGTCGCTCCAGGCCAAGGTGCTGGAGTGGGGGGAGGCGTTCCGGCTGCGCCGACGCGAGTTCCCCACGGATGCCGAAGGTTTTGAGCATCTCCGGACCCTGATTCGTCGCTGCACGCGCGATCTCGGTCGGGCCCGCACCTGTGATCTCTTCTTTCAGGCGGAGCGGGACTACTGGCAGTCCCGCAACCGCGCGGCCCAGATTCAAAAGGCGCGGCAGGACGCGCTTGGTCTGGGCTGGGGCAACCACGACCACCACACCTACCGCTCCAGCCGCGAACACTTCGCCGCACTGATCGCCATTCTCGAGTCGCTGGGGTTTGAGTGCCGCGAGCGGTTCTATGCCGGACGCGAGGCGGGGTGGGGGGCGCAAGTGCTGGAACAGAGCGCGTGCGGCATCACGGTGTTTGCCGACGTCGATCTCTCCCCCGAGGAGGTGAGCGAGGATTTCGCCCATCGGCCGCTGCCGCCGCGTCAGGAGCTGGGGACGGTGGGTCTGTGGTGCCGCCTGCATGGCGAAGCGATTCTGCAGGCGGGGATGCATCATCTCGAGTGCCAGTTCGATTTCGACGCCGCTCGCGCGCAGCTGGCCGCGTGCGGGGTCGAGACGATGAAGCCGTTCACCGATCTGCCGTACCTGCGGCAGGCCTTCACCCGCGGTGAGCGGTGGCCGGTCCGGGAGGAGCGGATCTCCGCGGCGCTCGCCGCCGGCTTCATCACGCGGGAACAGGCGGAGCGGTTCCGGGCCGAGGGAGCCATCGGCTCCCATCTGGAGATTCTGCAGCGGGACGAGGGCTACAAGGGATTCAATCAGGCGGGGATCAACGAGATCATCCGCGAGACGGACCCCCGCCGTCAGCTTGCCGGGGCGTGACGCTCCTTCCCGCCGAATCGATGGCCGGGAGAGCTCGCGACGCTCTCTGCGCGGCCTCGCCGCCCCGCCACAGTCAGCGGTCCAGCTTGTTGACGCCGACGCGCGTCACTCCGTGGCGGGCGCAGGCCACAAGGATCGGTTCAATGGTGGCATAATCGGCGCGGCGGTCGCCGCGAATCTGGACCTCGTAATCGTCGGTCCCCTCGGCGGCGTCAGCGGCGATCATCGCCTCAATCGCCTCCGGGGGGACGACCTGGCCGGCAACCAGCAGGCGGCCGTCGGCCTGGACCGTCACCACCAGCCGCCGTGGAGCCGGGGGACGCTCGTCCGTCTGCGATGCCACCGGCAGTTCGACCGGTTCGCGGGCTTCGCTGCTGACGAAGTGCGTGGCTACCAGAAAGAAGATCACCAGATTGAAGACGATGTCGATCAGCGGGGTGATATCGAAACGCAAGCCGAACTCGCGGCGTCGGGTGGGGATTCTCATCGCGGGGGCTCCCGTTCCCGGACGACGGGGGGCGGGGGGGTGCGTTCGCCGGCCGGCTCGCGCGGCAGCGGTTCCCGGGCTGCCGGCCGCGTCTCGCGCACGCCGCGCCCCCGGGCCTTGAGCGCCTGCTTGAGCGGCTGGAGGACGTGCTCCGCCAGCAGCGAGGTTTCGGCCACGTATTCGTCGATGCGGTTGCGAAAGATGGCGAACGCCCCCAGTGCGGGGATCGCCACGCACAATCCCATCAGGGTCGTCACCAGGGCGTGCGAGATGCCCGGAGCGAACTCCACGACTTGCGGGTTCGCCTTCTCTGCAAACTCACCAAAGGCCTGGATCATCCCCCAGACGGTTCCCATCAGTCCCAGCATGGGGGCGATGGTGCCGATGACCGAGAGGTATTCGATTTTGCGGAACAGTCGGGCTGCCTGTTCCTGGGCGGCCTCCTCCATTCCCCGTTCGACCCCTTCGTAATCAAAGCCGGCTTCCTGAATTCCCGCCGAGATCACGTAGCCGAGGAAGCTGGGGTGCGCGCGGCAAAGCTGGTCGGCCTGCTGGAGTTGTCCGGCGGCGATGGCCTGGCGGCATTGTTCGGCCAGTCCGTTGGGCATGAGGGAGCTGCGGCGGATGCTGAGCAGGTGCTCCACCACAAGGGCGCCCATGGCCACGCTGAGGGCGATGATGAGATAACCGATCACGCCCCCGGCCTGCAGCAGGGCGCGGACATCGAGACCGTGTTCGGAGAGGATCGGCGGCGTGTCGGCCGCCAGGGCAGTGGTGCTGAGGCCCCAGACCCCCCACAGGGCGGAGAGCACCGCTGTTTTCCAGGTCATTTGCTGCATGAACGCTCCTTCCCGGCCGATGGTCGCCGTCCACTGGACGCCGGCGGGGAACATTTTAGGGGGAAACAACCGGAGGAGGGAACGGCACTCACAGTCGAGGGGGTGAGCGGGCAGGGGGGCCGTAGCTGTCCATGCTACGGACGGCGAGCGGTCGGCGTGAGGGTCACCCGGCTGTGGCGATGGGGAGCAGGTGGTGCAGCGGACTTTCGCTCGGCGGCGGCAGGTCGGCGGTGGTCAGCAGCTGCTGGAACCGGCTCGTGCCCCGCTCCAGCCAGCCGCCTGCCTCCTGCCTCCTGCCTGCGCAGGCAGGGCGCAGACAGGCCGATTTCCTCCCGCACGTGCGGCAGCGTGAACTCGCTCCGGTAGAGCCGCAGCGATTCCAGCACGCTCACCACGATCGTCCGCCGTCGTGCGCCGCGAGCGGTCTTGCTGGTGCGGCCGGTGCGGCGGTCGAGGGCCGGTTGCCGCAGCGTCCGTTCCGCCTCATGGTTCGTCCCGGTCGCCGCCGGGTGCAGCACGAACGTGAACAGTTCGTCGTCCCCCAGCAGTCGTGGGAGTTCCTCGACGAGGTGGGGGAAGTCCCGCTCGGTGTCGGTGGTCGGCGTGCGGCGGTGAGCGTGTGGTCCCAGCAGCTCGCAGAGTTGATCGCTCAGCACGTCCACCTTGTGACGCCGACCGGTCTCCCCCAACCGCCGGTCCTGCGCGAACCGGCAGGCTGTGCGGTACAGCTCCAGCAGGCCGTCGAGGAACCGGCGATACCGCTGGCTCGCCGGCTCCAGCAGCGTCAGGCGGATCGCCTTGCGGAGGAGGTGCGCCCCGCACTTCTGAGCCTGCGAGAACCCCTGGTATACGGCCGCGTCGTCGCTGACCAGCCCCCCCTCGAACAAGGCCTTGGGGAGCAGCGTTTCCCGCGTGGCGGCGTCCTTGCGGCAGCCGAACACCAGCACGCGGGCCCGCTCCGAGAGCAGCGCCCAGACGCTGTTCAGACTCCAGCTGGTCTCGTCGGCAGGCACCACGGCGCTGGTCGCCAGCAGCCGGCAGTCCCGTAGGTCAGGCTCCTGCCTGACACATCGTCGCGGAGGCTGCTCATCGGATTCTGTCAGGCAGGTGCCTGATCTACGTCCCTCGTCCGGGGATTCAAATCCCCCACCTCTCCGCTGGCACTGCACATAATTTGGACGCCAAGCCGTCCTCGTGCGATGTAGAGCGATGGGAAGAAACAAGAACCCCTCACCCCGGCCCTCTCCCCTGAAGCAGGGGAGAGGGGGTTATGAAACTGCGTCCAGGCATTTTTTCAGCTCCGGCGGCCGGTATGGTCCGGTGGCTGTTGCGCTTACACCTTGAGGCTGTCGCCCCATGTGCCGCGATACGGCTTGTTGACGACGTGCATCACCTCGGGAGCGTTGGTGGCCACGAGCTTGCGGGCGTCCCATTCGACCCGCTTGCCGGGGACGTCGGCCTGCGGCGCGGCCCAGACTGCCAGGTTCCCCAGCAGGATCGTTTCCGTCAGAGGCCCGGCGTAGTTCTCGAAGTTCGAGACTGCCCGCTCCCGCGTGCCGACGATCGATTCATGCCATTCCTGGAAGTGTCCGGGAGAGCGCTCGTATTCGACCTTCGGCTTGGGCATCTCCTTGCCGTGGTTGTCGAAGATGACGAAATCGGCGCCGTAGTCCTCCCACGAGTAGAGGACGCCCCCCTCGCACACCACGATGACGCCCGTGGGTTTGGTCTTGCTGCCGCGGAACTCATTCCCCTTCAGCAGAGCCACGTCGGGGAGGTTGCCGCCGTCGTACCACCAGACGTCGACCGGTCCCCGCCAACTGTTGGCCGGGAACTCGAACTTGATCTTGGACTTCTGCGGATAGCCATAGCCGTCGTGACCGGTGGTCCACGCCTGCACCGCCACGGGGTCCTTCAGTTCCACACCCATGAAGGGCATGTTGAACGTGTGGCAGGCCATGTCTCCCAGGGCGCCGGTCCCAAAGTCCCACCACCCGCGCCACTTGAAGGGATGATACAGCTCGGAGAAGCCCCGCTCGGCGGCCGGACCCAGCCACTCGTCCCAGTGGATGAACGGGGGCGGATCGGTCTCTTCCGGACGCGGAATTCCCTGCGGCCAGACGGGACGATTGGTGAAGACGTGCACCTCGTGGATGCCGCCGAGATGCTTCTGCTTGAGAATCTGGGCGGCCTCGCGCAAACCGTTGTTGGCGGTCCCCTGGTTCCCCATCATGGTGGGGACGTGCATCTCGCGGGCGATCTCCGCCAGCCGCCGGGCTTCCCAGATCGTGTGCGTCAGCGGCTTCTGGACGAAGCACGCCTTGCCCATCTTCATCGCCAGGGCGGCGGCAGGCGCGTGGCAGTGGTCGGGAGTGGAGACGGTCACCGCGTCAATGCGGTCCCCCATCTCCTCGAGCATCTTGCGGAAGTCGTTGTATTGCGCCGCCTTGCCGAAACCTTCGCGGCTGGCAGCCTTGTCGAGAGCGGTGTCGTCGATGTCGCAGATCGCCACCACGTCGCCGAAGCGGGCACAATCCGCCGAATCGCTGGCCCCCTTGCCCCCCACGCCGATGCAGGCGTACCGCACGCGGCTGTTGGCCGCGCGGTCGTCCGCCCGCACACTCCCTCCCACCCACACCGCAGCGCCAACGGCCGCGGTTTGCTGCATGAACGTTCGTCGTGTACTGAGGCGTGGCATCGAAGACTCCTCTGGGCAAGGACAACAGGTCGTCGCAACCGCGGGTCGGCGCCTCGGGAAGGCCGACGACGGACGCCGGCAGGACCGCAGTGCGGAGTGATCTGTGATTCACTCTAACGTGAGATCGATCAGAATGCATCCGTTCCCTGCGACCTGGGGCCTGCGCGGGAGGGAGCCTCTGGGTCCAATGGCAGAACGGGAGACTGCGGCCGGATGCCACAATTCTCCTCAGCGATTGCGGCTGGTAGACTCCCTCGCGGATTTCCTGGATCAGAAGCGCGATTCATCACCGGCGCCGCCGGCCAGGGGTGACACTGGTTCACGACCCGATCGGATGAGTCCACTTGCCCTCGTAGCTCAGTTGGAGAGAGCATCGGTTTCCTAAACCGAAGGTCGCAGGTTCGAATCCTGCCGGGGGTACTCGATCGCTTCTGCGTCCGGGAGGGGCTGGGGGGCTTCGTTGGAGAGAGGCTGCATCGGCGCATGGGTGGGTGAGTTGCCTCCCGTCACGCAGTCTGCGGAGTCAGCGAACGGCGCGGGTCACATCGAGGGCTTCCGATCCCCCGGGGCGCAGAAAGGGTTCGATGTTGAGATCGCCATTCGCACGGACCGTCACGGTGATCGCTCCATCGGCGGCCGTGGAGAAGAGGCGGCAGGGGGGACGGTATCGCTCACGGAGACGCTCCGAACTCGCAGCGTCGCTTGTGGAAACGATGATCGCCCGCGGCGAGGCCCAGTCGGCCAGACGGACCGGATTCGCGGCCAGGCTCCCGTGATGGGGGGACAGCAGGACGTCGATGCTCTGCGGCTGTTGCTCGAGCAGCAACTCCAGTCCCGCTCCTTCGAGATCGCCGGTCAGCAGCAGCACCCGGCCGGCGAATTCGATCCGCAGCACCACGCTGGCGGCGTTGTCGGCAGGACCACGATACCCCCCGGGAGGATGCAGGACGCGACAATGCACCTCCGGATGCAGCCCCAACTCGTCTCCCGATTGAAGCAGGCGGATTGGGACTCCCGCCCGGGCGATTGCTTCGCAGACGTCTGCGACGGGAGCTTGGCGGAAGTCCAGAAAGCTGGGGGCCATCAGGACCACACCGATCGGAAATCGCTCCACCAGTCCGGGCAAGCCGTTGAAGTGATCGATGTCGGCATGAGAGACGACGACGCCATTCAGCCGCCGGCAGCCTTGCGACCAGAGGGCGGTCGAGACGGTCTGCGCGGCGCGGTCGCCGTCGCTGAGTGAACCGGCGTCGTACAGGAGGCGGCGGCCGTCGGGGGTCTCCAGGATCACGGCGCACCCGTGCCCGACAGCAAGGAACGTGCAGCGGAGTTCTCCCGGCCGCACGGGGACCAGTCCCCATGCCAGTCCGAGTGCGACCCAACCGGCCATTCCCCGCCAGAGGGGGCGGATCGAGAGCCGCGAGGGAATTAAACTCGTGACGACTCCCAACAGCAGGTAGAACCCCACCAACCACCAGCCGGGTGGAGCGGGCGTGAACCGGTGTCCCAGCGGCGTCTCCGCACTCCAGCCGACGATTCCCAGCAATCCCCTCAGGACGGTGCTGAAGATCACGGCCGGCGCCGTCGCCAGCAGTGGATGCACCAGGCCGGCCATCAACAGCATGTATCCCGCGGCCAGCAACAAGGCGGTGACCGGGATCAGCACAACGTTCACCAACAGTCCCACAGGGGCGCAGAGGTGAAAGTGCCAGGCGGTCAACGGCAGGGTGAACAACCAGATGGCCCCGGTGATGCGATAGGCGGACCCCAGGCTGCTGCCCCAGACGGCCGCCAGCAGAGGCCAGCGCGACCATGCGTCCCCTCTTTCGCGGGCCGAGAGGCGCGCCACGCTGCGAGCAGCCTCCCCCCGGGAGGACCAGAGGATGCCCCACACCGCCAGAAAGGAGAGTTGAGCGCCCGGGTCGAACAGGTCGGTCGGCCGCAAGAGGAGCAGTAACAGCGCACACAGAGCCAACGTCTGGTAGCCGCCGGCCGGACGACCCACCGCCTGTCCGCTGAGCACCACGGCGGTCAGGAGCGCCGCCCGCAAGACCGGCGGCCGCTGGTCGGTGAGCAGCGCGTACCCGAACACGCCCGCCAGCAGGATCACGGCGGTGATCGTCGGCCGCACGTTGACCAGCCGGCAGAGGAGATGCAGCAGACCCGCGAGGATTCCCACGTGCAGTCCCGAGATCGCCAGGAGGTGCATCGTCCCGCTCTGGGCAAACTGTTGCGAGACCTCCTGAGGGAGCCGGGTGCGATCTCCCAGCAACAAGGACAGAGCCAAAGGAACCTGCACGGCCGGCAGATGCGTCGCGAACAGGGATTCACACTCCCGCCGCAGGGCGTCGCGCCCGTGGTGAAACCGGTCCAGCCAACCGCTCTCCGTGGCGATCACGCGCACGTGGTCCGGGTGCTCGACCCGCAGCAGCGCATCCACCCCCTGCGCACGGAGAAAAGAGGTGTAGTCGAAGTCGCCGGGGTTGCGTGGTCCGGAGGGACGGTGCAGTGTTCCGTAAGCTTCCACGACGTCGCCGACGCGTGCCTCGCGCCAATGGCCGGTTACTTCCAGACGGACGAGTCCGCGGAGAGGGATGTCCGCTCCTTCCGGACCGATCGCGCGGCACTCCCCCAGACCGATCGTGCGGTCGATCCGCGTCCAGACCGGCGCACTGCGCGAGTGGTCCACCGGATCCAGGACCAAGGGAGAGCAAAGCCGCACCACGACGCGCGCGGGCTGCGGTTCCTCGCGCACACAGGTGGAAACGTTGTCCGCCCCTCGGAGGGACCAGACGGCATGATGACGCACCCCGCCGATCCCCACCCACACCAGCAGCGTTGCGACAGTGGCGGCGCGGTCCCAACGGCGGGAGAGGGAACAGAGAGCGGCCACCAGCAGCAGGGCCGCCGTTCCGGACAGCCAGGCTAACATTGTGAGGGAGCACCAGCGATCGCCAACGATGCCGAGAGCGACGGCCAGCACCACGGGGACCGCGGGATTCTGCGTCACCCGCACGGACGCGGAGCGAGACCGGTCCTCGCCGGTTGCGCGCTGCGATGCTCCCCTTGCACCCCCAGCCATGAGTCGCTCCGGCACGGGACACCCTGCCGACCCGTCACAGCAACAGCACCAGCCCCTCCAGCCGCCGGAGGTGAACGTAGATTTCCAGCACTTTCTCAGCCGATGCGACCTCCGGCTCGATCGTCACCGCCACGTGCCTCCCGCCGGCGGTGTACCGCAACGAATGGGCCGGCGGCGGCCCCTCCGGCAGGGCGCGGCAGACCGCCGCCACCGCCCGGAGCGCGAAGTCCGCCTCGCAGCGCCCAATCACCTTGAACGTGAAGCGGCAGGGAAACTGATGCGTGGACCGCAGCAACTCCAGGGGCGGGGGGCGAGTCATGGATCTGTTTCTCTCCTCGTCGTCCGAGGCCAACATCAGCGGGTCGCCGCACCAGACGACCGGGCGGTTCCGGCTCAGGGGAGCCGCACCTGGAGCAACGGAGCCGTCATCAACACCTGTTCCTCGCGGAACAGTTCCAGTTGCTGGAACGCCTGACGGACTATCCGCAACCGCTCTCCGTCGAGGCCGTCCAGCCAGGGGAGCACCGCTTCCCACAGTGAGCCGCCGCTTGAGACGGGAGGAACGGCCAGTCGCTGTTTGTCCTCGTCGGTCTCCCCGGAGATGTCCGCCAACAGGAGTTCCAGGAAGTTCTTGGGGCGGGGGATGACGCGAATCTCGTACTGCGGAAGGTTCGCCTCGCGGGCGGCGCGGCGGATGGCGTCGTCGATGCCTCCCAGCTCATCGACGAGGCCGAGTTCCCGCGCCTGCCGGCCGGTGAAGACCCGTCCGCCGGCGAGTTCTTCCAGCGGCTTGCGGAGTTTGTCGCCGCGGATGTCCGTGACGTGCTGCTTGAACGCGGCATAGACCTCATTCATCCAGGACTGGAAGTGGTCCCGTTCCTCGTCGGTGAACACGGAGGCGCTGCTGAGCATGCTGGCGCGGGCGCCGCGGGAAATGGGGTTGAAGGTGATCCCGATCTTGCTCCACATGCCGGTGGTCGCCAGCTTCCCCCCCACGACGCCGATGGACCCCGTGATGGTATTGGCATCGGCATAAACGATGTTCGAGGCCAGTGTCACGTAGTACCCGCCGCTGGCGGCGACGTTGCCCATCGAGACCACGAGGGGTTTCTTTTGGGCCACGCGCCGGCACGCTTCCAGGATCACCTCGCTGGCGACCGCGGAGCCGCCGGGAGAATCGACCCGCAGCACCACCGCCTTGATGGTGTCGTCCTCGGCGGCCGAATCCAGGGCCTTGCGGATCGGGTCGCTGTAGGCCCCCTCTCCCATCGAAAAGGGGGACGGTTCCGGGCTGCCGGGGAGAATACTCCCTTCCACATACACCACACCGACCGCGTCCTTCGTCGATCGCGTGGTCTTCGGCCCCGTGAGAAGCTGCAAGTACAGCTCCATCACCGCAAAGGGATTGTTGAGGTCAACGGTGGGTCGCTGCTTGCGGCCGTACTTTTTGTCGAACACCACGGCGGGACCGTGCTGGGCTTCGACATGGGCGACGAAGTCGCGGCGGTACTCGACGGCGTCGATCAACCCTTCCCCCTGGGCCTTTTCAGCGGAATACAGCCCCGTGTCGATCCACTTCCGGGCCTGGGTGACGTCCACCTTACGGCCTGTGGCGATCATCTCCAGCACCCCCTCGTACAGACCGTCGAACAACCAGCGATACATCTCTGCGGCCTGTTCGCTCGGCCCGGTGCGCATGAACATCTCGGCGGCGCTCTTGTATTCCCCGCAGGTGACGAAGTCCGGCTGCACTCCCAGCCGGTCCAACAGCCCGCGGACGTACACCTGTTCTCCGTACAATCCCGTGATGAACAGGTAACCGGTGGGGGTCATGCTGAGCCGGTCCGCTCCCGCCAGCAGCGCATAGCCGCCCGTCGTCAGGTGATCAGCATGAGCGTAGACCTTTTTCCCCTGCTCGCGCAGCCGCAGGATCGCCCGATGCAATTCCTCCAACTGTCCTTCCCCGAGAGAGGCCCCTTCGAGCAACAGCACCACGGCCTCGATGCGGCGATCGTCCGCCGCCTTGTTGATCCGGGCGATCAGTTCCTGGAACGACTCCGTATTCAGCGGTCCGAACGGAAAGTCGTCTCCCACCGGCTTCTCCGTGATCGTCCCGCGGAGGGAGATCACGGGGATGGTCTTGCTGGCGGCCAGACTGGAGGTCGTCCCCCCCGACGTCAGGAAAGCTGCCAGCACCCCCACGCACAAGCAAAATCGAGACATCTCGGTTGTTCCTCCACGACGCGACAGGGCGGGCGTCGTTCGTCGGTTGTTGGTTGTCGGGCTGACGGTGAGCCTGCGGGGACACACGGACCACCTTCGGCCGCCGGACCGTCCGGTCGATCCACGTATTCTAACGCCGGCTCGTCGCGCGGGATCAAAAAACTCCTCGACCCTTGCACTCTACCCGCCGGTGCCGGTGCTTGTCATGCCCACACCGCTCACGACGCCCGGCTGCGGCCGCTCCTGACTTGATCCATCGCCGGGAGGGCCGTACGACGTACAATACCCGGGACCTCCACGCCGTCGTAGTTTCTCATCCGCATGTTCGCTCCCCGGGCTTCCACGAAGCAACTCGCCCTGATGTGCCGTTCGGTCGGCGTGGGGTTGCAGGCGGGCGTCCCGGTCGTCAAGGCCATTGAGACCGCCACACGGAAGTCCTCCGACGGCCGGCTGCGGCGGGTGATGGCCGAGGTCGTCGACGACATCCGGGCCGGGGAGAGCCTCACCGACGCCCTGGACGTTCACGGGGCGTACTTCCCCGATTTGTTTGTGGACATGATCTCCGTCGGCGAACAGACCGGCTCGCTCCCCGAAGTGCTGCTGGCACTGGCCGAGCATTACGAGAACAACATCCGGCTGTGGAAGGAGTTCGTCTCGCAAATCACCTGGCCGGTGATTCAACTCCTGGCGGCCATCAACATCATCGCCCTGCTGATCTACATCCTGGGATGGATCGGTGACGGCGGCGGAATGCTCTCGACGGACATTCTGGGCTTCGGTCTGGTGGGGGCGAGCGGAGCGATCAAGTGGTATCTGGGGTGGCTGGTCGGAAGCGTGGTGGCGTGGTTTGCGTACCGTCTGATCACGACCTCTCTGGCGGGCAAGAAGGCTCTGCACCAGGCGCTCCTGGCGGTTCCGGTGGTGGGGGGGTGCCTGCGGAGCTTTGCCATCGCCCGGTTCTCGTGGGCGTTTCACCTGACGCAGTCGGCCGGCATGCCGATCGACGACAGCCTCGATGCCAGTCTGCGCGCGACGGCCAATGGCGTCTTCGAGGCCGCCGCACGGTCCATCATCGAAGACGTCCTCAAGGGAGAGACGTTGAGCGACGCCCTGGCTGCCGCGCGGCTGTTCCCGGAGGAATTCATCAACATCGTGCACGTCTCCGAGACGTCGGGAACAGTGCCGGAGGCGCTGCACCGCCTCAGCCCGCAGTTCGAGGAGCAGGCCCGGCGAAGTTTGAAGTTGCTCACCACCCTGGCCGGGTTCGCCGTCTGGATGCTCGTCGCCGCATTCATCATCTTCCTCATCTTCCGGATCGTGCTTTGGTACACGGGACTGATTCATTCCGTGCTCCAAAACCCGCTCGGAGGCAGGGGGTGAGGAACGTCTCAGCGGAGTGAAAGAATCGACGTCGGGTTCTTAACGGGTTATCCGGTCAACGGTACCGTGACTGCGCTTCGATGCTGGTGAATCCTGAATCTTGTCGGGTGAGAGGATCGGTTTGGGTTCTGCTCGTCACGAACAATGTCACGGACCAGGTACTCTTTCTGCATGTTCGTACTTGCCGGGGGGGCGATGACCTCGGCGTACCTGTCGATGACTGCCCCCCCCCCCGCAAATGTACCAGTGCTCGATGCCAAGCCCGCCCGGATCGATTTAGGGATACTCCGGCAAGGACAGGAGTACACGGCTGAGTTTCAGTTGTCGAATCTTGCTGACAGGCCCTTGATAATTCGGCGGGTCGAGTTGAGTTCTGCACTTTCCCACATCCGGCTAACGTCAAGATACGAGGGCCGCGAGTTGGCTTACGAGTCGGCTGATTTTTCGACGGAGGTGCTGTGCGGCCCCACGCGCCGAAATTGTTTCGCGCAGACACGCAC
>JBBIJW010000015.1:0-119463 GCA_037445755.1 Planctomycetaceae bacterium
GCCGACGGTGTCGGCGGCTGGCGGAGCCGAGGGACGGATCAGGGGTGCGGCGGGAGCGATTGCGTCGCGCGGGGGGGACGTCGGTCCTGACGGGACGGTCCGGGGGCTGACGCCCCCGGCTCGCCCACGGCCTCCGACGGCCTGGGGAATTTCGATCTGCCGCCAGCCTCCGCCGCCAGCCGCGATCGTCGACCACGCCCAGCCGCAGATGACACACGGTGAGCAACGACCTCCCGGGATGGCAAGAGCGAAGGAAAGCTCGTGGAGCGGCCCCGGCCACCGATCGACGGCTGCACCCCTCGTCCAGCGGCCGCGCGGTTGCTTGATTCCGGTCTGGGGGGGTGCCATCATATTTTCTTCTCAACCGTCTCCCATGAGCCGGTTTCATAACCGAGACATGACCGAGGCGAATCCTCCGGAATGCGGGTGATCGGGGGGCTCACGCCCCCCGCTCGCCGGTTAGGTTATGAAACTGACTCATGACAGGTCGTGCTTCTCCCGCGCATCCAGGTCCGTGGCTGAGGTGGCGGAGGAGCCGGTGTTCGCAGTCTTCCAGTCCCCCACGGTCTGACGTTCCTCGGGCGGCTGGCGTCTCCGGCGTTGGGAGAGTTCCGCCCGCCGGCGCGCCTGCCGGTTCCTGGTGAAAGAGGTTTCCGATGAAAATCCTGGACGGGCAAACGGTCGGCATCGATCTCGGTACGACGTATTCCACGCTGGCCCAGTTGCAGGAGGATGGGACGCCCAAGGCGATCCCCAACGCAGACGGCAAGACGATCACTCCTTCCATCGTCCTGCTGGGAGAGGATGGCAAGGTGGTGGTCGGCCCCTCCTTTGAACGGATGTCGCTGGAGAATCCCAAGAACATCGTGGAGGCCATCAAGCGGCAGATGGGGAACAAGGACTTCTTCGTCGTCTACCAGGGGAAGAAGCTGACGCCGGAATTCATCTCAGCGCTGATCCTCAAGAAACTCAAGCAGGACGCGGAATCGAAGATCGGTTCCGTCGCCAACGCCGTCATCACGGTGCCCTACTACTTCAACGACGTCCGCCGCAAGGCGACGCAGGATGCCGGCCGCATCGCCGGACTGAACGTCATCGATATCATCAACGAACCGACCGCGGCCACCCTGGCCTACGCCTGGGAGATGGGTGAACTGGGGCGCGCGGACCGGGCCACCCAGGAAAAGACGATCCTGGTGTATGACCTCGGCGGAGGGACGTTCGATGTCACGGTGGTCCGCTACACCGGGGTGAGTTTCAAGGTGCTGGCGACTGACGGGGACGTGATGCTGGGGGGGCTCGACTGGAGCCGCCGCATCGTCGATCAGGTGGCCGACCAGTTCCAGAAAAAGCACGGCCTCGATCCGCGTGAGGAGCCGGAATCGCTGATGCAGATGACGCAGGAGTGCGAGCTCGCCAAGCGCGAGCTGAGCACCAAGGCCCAAACGCCGATCAGCATCTACTACAAGGGGAAGTCGCTGACGGTGTCGTTGACGCGGGGAGACTTTGAGCGGATCACCGCCGACCTGTTGCAGCGGACGCGCGACACGACCGAACTGGTGATGCAGCAGGCCGGGGTCGGCCGCGGCGAACTGGACGAAGTGGTCCTCGTCGGCGGTTCGACGCACATGCCCGTCGTCGTCACCATGCTCCGCGAGGTGACCGGCCGCGAACCCTCCCGCAAAGTCATTCCCGAAGAGGCCGTGGCCCGCGGAGCCGCCATCCACGCCGCCATCCTGGAGGCCAAGGCCACGGGGGGGAGCTCACGGCTGGCCCAGGCGGTCAACCAGCGGCTGCGGGCGGTCAACACCGTGGACGTCAATTCGCACTCGCTGGGAGTACGGATCACCGATCCCAACAACCGGGAGCGGAAGATCAACCACATCATGATCCCCAAGAACACCGCCATTCCCTACAGCATCACGCAGCGATTCGTCACCAACAGCCCCAACCAGCAGCGGATTCACATCTGCGTGCTGGAGGGGGATGCCCTCGATCCCGACGCCTGCACGACGATCGGCGACTTCCGTATCTTCAACCTGCCTCCCAACCTCCCGGCGGGTTCGCCGGTCGAAGTCACCTACATGTACGACAAGAACGGACGCATCAGCGTCAAGGCCCGTGAGTTGGTGAGCAACAAGGAAGCCGAAACCGAGATCGTCCGCGACTCGGGTCTGGAGGAGGCCGGCATCAACGCCTTTGAAACGCTGGCCGCCGGCTACACCGTGGAGTAGGCCACCGCGCTCGTCTTCCGGGCTTCGTACTGCGAGCAGCCATGGACTTCTACAAAGAGTGGCTGGGCATTCCCGAAGGTCCGCGCCCTCCGGACCACTACGAACTGCTGCGGTGCCGGCGGTTCGAGGACGACCTCGACAAAATCCGGGCGCATTACAAAAAGCTCAACGCCCACGTCCGCAAGTACGCCACCGGGCAGTTCTCCGTCCAGTCGCAGGAACTGCTCAACGAGCTCGCCAAGGCGATGCTCTGCCTGACCGACCCGGAGCGGAAACGCGAGTACGACGAGAGTCTCGGCCGCGAGTTTGAACCCGAACGCGACGAGTTCGGCCGCCTGCCGCTGCTGGACGTCCTCGTGCAGCACGGCGACATCTCCCGCGAACAGAAGCAGGAGGTGGAGGAGTTTGCCGAGCGCCGCGGCCTGTCGATCCGCGACGCCGTCGTGCAGATGAAGCTGGTCCCGCCGGATGTCGCGGCCCGCGCACTGGCGCGGCAGCTCGGCTTCTCGTTCGTCGACCTGGAAGACATGGTTCCCGAGGACGACGCCCTCGACCGTGTCCCCCGCAGCCTCGTCAAGACGCACTCGTTCATCCCGCTGTTCGTCGACGACGACCGCCTGCTGATCGCCTGCACCGACGAGATCGAGCACGAACTGGAGGATGAACTGCGCTTGCGGTTCGGCGTCCCTGTCCGGCCGGTGCTGGCAACACCGCGGGCAATCAATCAGGCCATCGCCCAATACTACGCGCCGGGGATGCGGGATGAGGCGAAGCTCCCGGCGGCTGCCGCCCCTGCGAACAAGCCGGGAGCCAAGGGGGCCAAATCATCTCCCAGCAGCGCCGCCGCACCCCAGTCCACCGCCGCGCCGCGGCAGCCGGGGGAACTCAACAAGCCGCTGCTGATCGCCGTCGCCATCATCTTGTCGGCGCCGATCCTGCTGCGGATGAGCACCCTGGTCAGCAATCAGATGAACCGCTGGTTCATCGAGATGAACCAGAAGATTCCCTTTTTCGGAGTGATGACCGTCGTCGTGCCGCTGCTGGGGGGCGCTGCCACGTTCGCCTACATCCAGTTCGTGCTGAAGAAAAAAAAGTGAAGTCGCCGGCGCGTTCGCGGATGGAGCAGTGGAGTGGGCCGCCGTACGTTCAACACGGGTCGATGCTGAGGGTCTGAACTTCCACCTCCCCCTCTGCGCATGTCCGCATCGCTCGAACCACCGGAGTCGCCCGCGTCGACGTCGCCACCCCTCGACAAGTCCGGCGGGCGCGTGCGACGGATGTTCGGCGAGATCGCCGGCCGGTACGACCTCCTCAACCACCTCCTCTCCCTGGGGGTGGACGTCTACTGGCGATGGCGGATGGTCCGCCTCATCCCCCCCCGTGGAGACGCGCCGCTGCTGGACGTCTGCACCGGGACGGGCGACCTGGCGCTGGCCTACGCCCGCGCGGCAGCGGGAGCCTCGGCCGTCGTGGGGAGTGATTTCACCCCCGAGATGCTGCAAGTGGCGATGCGCAAGGCAGCGCGTGAGAACACACGGCCACGGAGCGTGACGCCCCTGACGTTCGTCTCAGCGGACGCGCAGGCGCTCCCCTTTGCCGACGGTCAGTTTCAGATCGTGTCGGTCGCCTTCGGGCTGCGAAACGTGGCCGATCCGCGGCGAGGGCTGCGGGAGATGATTCGCGTCTGCCAACCGGGGGGCCGCGTGGCGGTGCTGGAGTTCTCGCACCCGCGGAACCGGTGGTTTGGGGCCGTCTACCGGTGCTACTTTCGCCACGTTCTGCCGCGGGTGGGGCAATGGATCTCCGGCAGCCGGCAGGAGGCCTACCATTATCTCCCGGAGTCGGTGGGGGAGTTCCCCTGCGGTGAGGAATTGGCCGCCATGCTGCGGGACTGCGGACTGACGGACGTCCAGTACCGTCCACTGACGTGCGGCATTGCCACGCTCTACTGGGGAACCCGGCCGGCGCGCTGAGAAAGCCGTTGACGGCTGGCAATTCGGAAGGGGCGGACGGTTCCGCCGAGGACCGGCGGACGCGCCTCCGCCGAGGACCGGTGCAGTGCGTCTCCGCAGGCACGACTGCGGCGCGAGCGAAAGCGCCGGCGCGTCCTCATCCCCGTGAGGCGACGACAGTGTTCGCAGTCGCTGCGCTGCACACCGCATGTGCGAATTGTCAAGAGCACGGCGTTTCAAAAAGTGTCTCTGGGCGAGGTCGAAATCTTCGTCAGTTTTCTGATTGCCAAGTGGACTTACCGGGCGCATACTACGCCTCGTTCGAGGCGCGGCGCTCGTCCTCGCCTGTGGGGCCACCGATCTGGGAGTTCTTCCATGCCAGCCGATCGACGCTGTCCCGACTGTGAGGCGTTCGGACCCGAAGGAGTCAATCGCCGGACCTTTGTTCGTCAGGCCGGAGCGGCTGCGGTTGCGGCGGCCGCACTTTCGCCCCTGGCTGCTCCAGCGGTGGCGGCCGAAGGAGGGCCTGGGGAGACGCCGGAACAACTCGTCGTCCGGCTGTACCACACGCTGACCCCGCCCCAGCGGGAAGTACTCTGTTTTCCGTGGGATCACGTCGATCCCCAGCGGGGGCTGCTCCGCACGCGGATCTCCAACAACTGGAACATCGTCGACCGCCGCTACAACGTCGGCGGTGAGTTCTTCACCCGCGAACAGCGGGACCTCATCGAGGCAATCTTCTTCGGTCTGTACCACCCCGACTGGCATGACCGCATCCGCAAGCAGCTTCGCGACGACGCGGGGGGCTATGGCAAGGCGCAGACGTGCGCCCTGTTCGGCGAGCCGGGGACGGGGAAATACCAGTTTGTGATGACCGGGCGGCATTGCACCATCCGCTGCGACGGCGACAGCGCCGAGCACGCGGCGTTCGGCGGACCGATCTTCTATGGCCATGCGGCGGAAGGTTTCAACGAGGCCCCCGATCATCCCGGCAACGTGTTCTGGCCGCAGGCGCTGCTGGCCAATCGACTGTTCCAGATGCTGGACGGCCGCCAGCGGGAGCGGGCGCTGGCCAACCCGGCGCCGGCCGAATCGGCGGTGGGGTTTCGGGGTCCCGACGGACAGTTCCCCGGGATTCCGATCGCGGAGTTGTCGGCCGATCAGCGGGCCGTGGCGCGCGAGGTGCTGGCGAGCCTGGTGGAGCCGTATCGCGCTTCCAGCCGCGAGGAGGCCTTGCGGATGCTCGACGCCCAAGGAGGTCTGGAGGCGTGTTCGCTGGCCTTCTACAGCCGGGATGGAAACGGGGCTTCGATTGATGTGGGGGACGACGGCGTGTGGGATGTCTGGCGGATCGAGGGTCCCTCGTTCGTCTGGCATTTCCGCGGCGAGCCACACGTGCACGTGTGGGTGAACGTGGCCGACGACCCCCGGCTGCCGCTGAATGCCGATGGCTGAATGTTTGCCGCGGCGGCGCTGTTGGCGTCGCAGGAATTGGACGCAGCTTGCTCCCAGGGAGTGATGAGTCTCGTCGAGTGATCGAGCGAAAGGCTCACCGCCGTGAGTGGCGAGAGCCGCGTCACATTTCTCCCGGAACTGTTGGAGACATCCGCACATGACCTCGTGCTCGTTGGAAACTGCCCGTCGGTCAGCGGGGGGGCGTCGCGTGAATTTTCAGGTGCATCTGCCGCTGGAGCGGCGCTTCTCGGTCAGCCAGTTGACGACCCTGCGCTGGGGCCTGACCGAGGCGTTGGCCGGTTTTCGCCGCTGCGGGATTCCGGCGATCGGCCTGCATTTCGACCGGCTCAAGCGGCTTGGTCTGGAGCACGCCCTCGAGCTGGTGCAGCAGTCGGGACTGATGGTCTCCACCTGTGGCTGGATCGGCGGATTCACCGGCGGCCTGGGACGAGAGTGGGACGAGGTGCTGCGGGAAGGGCGGACGCTGCTGTGGGCGGCGGCCCGCGTCGGCGCGCAGGCGGTGACGGTGGTGACCGGCCCTCGGCAGATGCACATCCGCACCCATGCCTGCCGCCTGGTCCGCAGCGCCCTGCAGGAGCTGGCCCCCGTGGCGGCCACGTACGGCGTACAGCTCGCCTTGCAACCGATGCATCCCGTCTGCGGGCCGGAATGGACGTTTCTGCACACGCTCGACGACGCCCTGTCCCTGCTCGACGAGGTGGCTCACCCCTGGGTGGGGCTGGCCTATAGCCCGTACCATCTGTGGGAGGAACCGGACCTGCTGGCGCGACTGCCCGGTTTTGCCGACCGGATTGCTTCCGTCCACCTGAGCGATCGGAGCGGGACGCCCCGCGATTCGAACGACCGGTCGCTCCCCGGCGACGGCCGCATCCCCCTGGCCGAACATGTCGCCGCCCTGGAGGGGGCGGGGTATCGGGGCCTGTATGAGATCGACCCGTGGTCCCGGGACTTGTGGAATCGGCCTCCATACGGTCTAATTGCGGATTGTCGGCGTCGTTTTGAACGCATCTGCCTCACCAGCGGCGCCTCGTCGGCCGCCGGCCGCGAGGAGCACTCCCCGGCCGGTCCCGCCTCACTTGTCGGCGGTGGAGTGCGAAACGGGGTCTGAGGGGAAACGGCGTCGGCGTCCCTCCTGACCAGCGCCCGCCACCCATGTCCCCAGAGTCCTACACCCTCGAAGAACTGGCCCTCAATCTCGGCCGCGACCGCCGCGAACTGGAGCGGCTCGTCAGCCGCGGTCGCATCCCCGGCCGCAAGGTCTCCGGACACTGGACCTTCCACGCCTCCGAGATCGCCCAGTGGATCGAATCGGAGATGCGCGGGTATACCGACAGCCAACTGGCTCAGGTGGAGCGGACCCATCGTTCCAGCGCGGTGGAGGCGGACCGACCGGTGTCGAGCCTGTTGGCTCCCGAGCATGTCGTCGTCCCACTGACGGCCCGCACCAAGCGATCGGTCCTGGAGCAACTGGTGGAGGCGGCCGGCCGCACCTGGAAGATCTGGGAACCGGCCACGGTCGTCCGGGCGGTCCGCGAACGCGAGGAACTCCACTCCACCGCCTTTGAAGGGGGCGTGGCGATTCCCCATACCCGCCAGCCGCTGCCGGACGTCCTGGAAGATTCGGTGATTGCCTTCGGGCGGACGTTCACCGGCATCCCCTTCGGCGCCGACGACCACTCGCTGACCGACCTGTTCTTTCTGGTCGTGTGCCGAGACACACGCACCCATCTGCACGTGCTGGCACGGCTGGGCCGGATGTTGAAGCGACCGGGGTTCCTGGAGGAACTGCGGGCGGCGTCCGATGCCGCCGCCGCTTACGAGGTCATCACGGCCGCCGATCGGGCGATCGGTTGAACGTTCTCCGCGGTCCGCATAGTTTAGCGTCGCCTGTGTACCGGCGTCGAAGTCCGTCGCCGCCGCCCTTCCGAGGAGACGCACCATGCGGATGTCCTGCTCGCTGTCGGTCGCTGCCGTCGTCCTGACGTGGTTCGCGGTTCCACACACCGCCGCTGCTCAGGACTCCCTCAACTTCCCCACGCTGGGGGAGGTGCTCCGGTTCGACCCCGCGCTCGACGCGCTCATTCCGCCGGACGCGAAGTTGCAGGTCCTGGCGGCGGGCTTCGACTGGACTGAGGGGCCCTGCTGGGTCCCCGGCGAAGGGGATCAGCCGGGATACCTGCTGTTCAGCGACATCCCACCGAACAAAATCTACAAGTGGGTTGAAGGGCAAGGGGTCACCCTGTTCATGAAGCCCTCCGGCTACACCGGCGTCGTCGACTACGGTGCCGAGCCGGGGAGCAACGGGCTGCTGCTCGACCCGGAGGGGCGGCTCATCTGCTGCGAGCACGGCGACCGCCGCGTGTCGGTCCTCACCAAGAACGGCGGCAAGCGGACGTTGGTCGACAACTACCGGGGCAAGCGCCTCAACAGCCCCAACGATGCGGTGTTCAAGTCCAACGGGGATCTCTACTTCACGGATCCTCCCTACGGCCTCCCCCAGCGGTGGGATGACCCGCGGCGGGAACTCGATTTCTGCGGCGTGTATCGGCTGGCGAAGGATGGCACACTCACGCTTCTGACGGATGAGATGACGCGCCCCAATGGGATCGGTTTCTCTCCCGACGAGAAGACGCTGTACGTCGCCCAATCCGACCCCGAGGCGCCGATCTGGAAGGCCTTCCCCGTGAAGGAGGACGGCACGCTCGGTCCCGGCCGGGTCTTCTCCAGCGCCGCCAAGGAACTCCAACAGGGTCTCCCCGGTTTGCCGGACGGCATGGCCGTGGATGCGCAGGGCCATCTGTTCGCCACCGGCCCCGGAGGGGTGTTCGTCTTCACGCCGACCGGTAAACTGCTGGGACGCATCAGCACCGGCGAGCGCACCTCGAATTGCACCTTCGGCGGCCCGGATCGGTCGATCCTGTACATCACGGCCGATACCTACCTCTGCCGCATCCAGACGCGGACGCAGGGGCTGGTTCGGTGACGCGCGGGCTTCGGCGCCGTCAGGTGCGTCCCCGGTTCGGAAGCCTCTGCCTCCCAGTCGGAGGAGGGAGGAGGGCGGGGGTCGGGGATGTACCGCGGGAGTGGCGGGTGCGCGCGCCGGTTGGGAGACCGGCGGCTCCGTTCCCGGACCGCGGACGGGCCTCGCAACGGACGGCGGAGGTCGATTCTCCGCAACGCCGAGATGGGCGCGTATTGCGAGCTGCTCTCGCTCCTCGTGGCGGATGACGTCCCCCTTCCCACGGCGCTGCGGCTGGCGGGGGAGGCGATCGGCGCGGAGCCGTGGCGCGGCGCCTCGCGGCAGGCAGCGGAACGATTGGATGCGGGCTGTGCTCTGGTGGAGAGTCTCGCGGGGACGCACATCCTCTCGCCACTGCTGAGTTGGTTGATGGCGGGGAGCGCCCGCAACCTGGCGGCGTCGCTCCAGCGGGCGGCCCAGCTCTACCAGCGGCGAGCGCAGGTCCGCTCGGACTGGTTGCGACTGTTCGCGCCGCTTGCGGTGCTGGTGATCGTCGGCGGCGGGGGGGTGTTGCTGTACGGGCTGGCGATCTTCGTGCCGGTGATGGAGATGCTCGACCGTCTCACCGTGGAGCCGTTTGGGACCTGAGTCATGCCGGCGTTCGAGTACATCGGCGTGGATGCCGCCGGCCGCCCGCAGTCGGGGCGGATCGACGCTCCCACCCTCGAAGCAGCACGATCCCGGCTGGAGGCGGAAGGGCTGAGCGCGTTGAGGCTCCTCCCGGCAGGCGGGGCGGTCGCCACCGAGTCGGCGGCAGTGGTCGGAGCGGTGCGGGGGGCTCCGGCGCTGGCCGCGGCATTGAGTGAAGTGACTGCTGCGGAGCTGCCGCTCGGCGCCGGGCTCCAGGCCCTGGCCGCGGAGGCCGCTTCCCCACAGGTTCGTCGGGCGCTCCAAGAGGTCGGACGCCGCGTGGATTCGGGGCTGCCGCTGGAGGAAGCGCTGGCCACGACGGTTGGGGAGCTGCCGTCGGTGCTGGGGGGCGTCATTCGCGCGGGACTGCGGAGCGGAAGGCTGCCGGAGGTCTTGGCCCGGTACGTCGATCTCGAGCGAGCTGCCCGGGAACAGCGTCATGCCGTGCGGCTGGCGGTTGCGTATCCGCTGCTGTTGACGTTGTTGAGCGCCGCGATTGTGGTGGGACTCTTCTGGTTCGTCGTTCCGTCGTTTGACGACCTGATGACGGACTTCGGCCTGAAATTGCCCTGGGCGACGGAAGTGCTCCTGGAGACGTCGCGAGGGCTGAGGCAGTTCGGTCTGTGGTTCCTGGGGGCGGCGCTCCTCGCCGGCCTGGCGGTGTACGCTCTGCTGCGTCTGCGCGTCCCCGGGGATCTCCGCGGCGAATGGCTCAACAGCGTGCCGGGGTATGGTCACTGGCGACGCAACTTTTCGCTGGCCCGTTTCTGCCGGCTGTTGGCGCTGCTGCTGGAGGGGGAGACGCCCCTGCCGGAGGCGGTCCGGCTGGCGGCGGAGGGGGCCGATCCCAGCCTGATGCGCGGCGGCCGCCGCCTGGCGGAGCGCATCGCAGCCGGTCTCCCTCCCGCTGAGGCCGTGCAGGAGGCGGCGGGTTTTCCGCGGCTGCTGTCGGTGGTGTTTCGCTGGCACGACCGCGGTCCGGCCTTTCGCGAAGGACTGGAGGCGCTGGCGGACTTCTTCACTGCGAGTTCACGGTCGCAGTTGAGTCTCCTCACCTTGATCTTCGAGCCGTTGGTCATCATCAGCGTCGGATTGATGATCGGCTTCGTCGTGCTGAGTCTGTTTTTGCCGCTGATGAAACTTCTGAACGAATTGTCCTAGGCTGCGAATCCGCTCCGCCATGTTCATCTTTCTGGTGATCCTCGCCTGCGTACTGTTCGGCCTGCTGACGCTGCTTGGCATTGCGGCGGCGCATGCTGCCGAGCGGGACGCGGACAGGCGCGGGACGTCGCGGTGGTTGTTTGTCCTGGGGGCGGTGATGCTGGGCTTCAGCGCGGGAGTGATCGGGCTGGGCGTGTTCGTCACGCTGACGAGGGGAACCCATGCCGAGGCGCTGCTGGTCGTCTTCCTCCTTGCGATGCTCCTGCTGGCGCCGGCCGGCGCACTGCTGATCGTGTTGTCACTCGATCTCACCGGCCGCCGCCTGCGCAGTCGCTGGCTCATCTCCGGGGCGCTGCGACGGATGCTGACCATCGCGGGATACCTGCTGTGCTGCGGACCGCTGGTGGTTGTCTTTCCTCCCCTGGGGGGTTTGGCGGTCGCAGTGCTGGTGGTGTCGCTGGCCCAGTTTCAGCAATCGCGGCAGACAAACCTGTTGTGGCTGCTGACGATTGCGGTGGAGCGCGGCTTGCCGTTACCAGAGGAACTTCGGGCCTCTGCCGCCGCCGTGGAAGGGAACTCTGCCGAGCAACTTCGTCGTTTGGCCGATGCGGTGGAGGCGGGAGAGTCGCTGGGTGAAGCACTGGTTCGGCAGCCGGCGCTGTTTCTCGTTCCGCCGCGCTGGCGGCTCTTGTCGGCGAGCAGACGGGGCGTCTGGCCAGATCACTCCGGTCGGCGGCGGAGCGCTCCAGCAGCGATGCGGCCGATGCCAGTCGTTACTCCTCTGTCGCCGGGGTCGTGATGTATCTGTGGGTGCTGGTACTGCTGCTGGCGGGGATCGCCGGCTTTTGCCTCTACTACATCGTTCCGAAGTACCGCGAGATTCTGAACGACTTCGAGGTGGAGGTTCCGGTCGTCACGCGAGTGGTCATCGCGACTGCGGACCTCTTCGTGCGGTGGTCGTTTCTGGCGATCCCAGTCCTGTTGGCCGTGCTGGTCGCGTGCGTGGCAGCCGCGGTGGCCCACCGTCGGGGCTGGCAAAACTTCTCTCTTTCCTGGTTGACCCGTTGGTGGCCGCGGCTCGATACCCCCACCCTGCTGCGGACGCTGGCGCTGGCCGTGGAGAGTCGCACGCCGTTGCCGGGGGTGCTGACGACATTGGCCGCGCATCATCATCGTCCGCACATCGCCCGACGTCTGCAAACCGCAGCGGCGGCTGTCGAGGGGGGAGGCGATCCGTGGGAGGCGCTGCACGACGTGGCGTTGCTCATGCCGGCTGAGGTCCATCTGCTCCATGCGGCCGGTCGGGCGGGGAATCTCGCCTGGGCGCTCGGCGATCTGGCGGATCGGCTGGAGCGCCGCCGTGCCGCCCGGACCCTCGGCTGGTACGAGGCGCTGCGTCCGTGGCCGCTGCTTCTGGTGGGGGGGCGGCCGCCACATTCGCATTGGCCATGTTTCTGCCGCTCATCGCCGTCGTGGAGTCCCTGCTATGAAGCGGTCGAGCCTTTCCGTCGACGCTTTTGCCAGACCGCCGCGGCGCGGCGTGAGCCTGATCGAACTGACTGTCGCCTCCCTGCTGGTGGGAATGGTCTTCGTAGCCCTCGGCCCGGTGCTGCACGCCATCCGTCAGCAGCGTGAGCAGGCCCAGCAGCGACAGATCGCTCTGCTGGAACTTGCCAATCAGGCGGAGCGGCTCTCGCTCCGTGCCTGGGAGGAATTGACCCCGGAGCGGTTGGAACAGATCGAACTTTCGGAGACCGCGAAGCAGAGCCTCCGGCAGGCGTCCCTGCGAGTTGCCCTCGCGGAGGATGCGGAGCCATTGGTGCGCCGCATCACACTGGAATTGAGCTGGCACGATCCGGCCGGTCGCGGCGTGTCGCCGCTGCGACTGGTCGTTTGGAAGTATGCGGTGGAGGGAGGAACGCCATGACCGGCCACAACTGCTGGGGGCGATCGGTTGAAACGCCGGTGCACCGGGGGAGCCGCGGCGATGCCGCTCGTCGCTTCCGCGCTCCACGGCCGCACGAGGGCCAACGATCCCACCCGCCCCGCGCCGGCGTGAGTCTCCTGGAAGTGCTCGTCGTGATGACGACGCTCTCGGTCCTGCTGACGACGTGCACCGTCACCCTGATGCGGTTGCTGCGCGCTCAATCCGCCAGCGGCGGCGCTCTGGCGGCGTCCCTCACCACCTCGCGGTTGGCGCGCGATCTGCGCCGGGATGCTCACACGGCAGCCGCCGCAGCATGGGATGGTCCAGTCGCAGGGGAGGCGATCGAGTTGACGGACGGGAACGGCGGACGGGTCCGCTACGCTCTCTCCACGGAGGGGGTGCGGAGAACCTCCACACCAGCCGACGGCCGGGTTGCGGTTGACGACTACCTGCTCCCCGCCACGAAGGTGGAGTGGGAGCTGGCGGAAAGTGGACTCCTCGTCGTGGTCCGCATCTCGCGTTCGTCTCCCTCTTCCCGAGGAGAGACGGGAACCTCGCCCCTCCCGGCGCCCCCTCCGGAGAGGCTGGTCATCGAAGCGGCGGTGGGGCGGGCCGTCAAGACCATTTCCGCGGAGGAGAGGAAATGAGAGCACAACCCGCACACCTTGGTTTTCGTTCGCCGGTGTCCGCTTCGGGAGGGGCCCCCGCCGGCGCCGTGCGCGGGAAGGCACCCGGAGTGTGCCTCCTGAGGTGCACAGTTCCGCCTCGCGCCGCGGGGCGGTGATGGTCCTGGTGATGGTCTGTCTGCTGGGGGTCTCTCTGTTGTCGGCGACAGTCTTGCGGCTGGCCGTTGCGCAGCAGCGGCAGCTTGAGTTGGAACTGCGGCATCTTCAGGCCGAATGGCTGGCAGAGGCCGCACTGGAGCGCGCCGCCGCGATGCTGCACCGCGATCCCGCCTGGAGGGGCGACGAGTGGTTGCTCCCCGCCGACCTGATAGCCGGCGGGGGAGTGGTGGAGACCCGTCTCGAACCGGCTTCCGGGCCGGGGAGTGGATGGCAGGTTGCCGTGGCGGCCAGCGTGCCGGCCGATGATCCGGGGCGCGCCCGGGTCACCCGCCGCATCCTCATTCCCGGCCGAGCGGCACACTCCGCGGAGGACTCGCGATGACTCACGCTTCCCCCTCTCCTCCCGTCTGTTCCATCCCCGGCCGAAAGGGATTCACGCAGGTGGAACTGCTGGTGACGATCGTCATCATCGTCGTCCTGGCTTCGCTGTACATCCCGCAGATCGCCCGGCTGCGCGAATCGGCCCGGGGAGTGCAATGCAAGGACAATCTGCACAACCTCGGCATTGCCCTGCACAACTATGCGGCGACGTATGGGACCTTCCCGCCGGGTGCCGTGGTGGCGGCGCGTCCCCTCCGCAGTGAGCCGGGCTCCGACGGCATCGGTTGGCCGGCCCTGCTGCTCGACTACCTGGAGCAGAACCCGCTGAAAGAGCGGATCAACTTCTCGGAGCCACTCGATGCGGAGGATGAAAGGCTGCTGCAATCGATCACGCTCGAGGTGTTGCTCTGTCCGTCCGATCGGACCGGCGAGGGACGACCGCCACCGGGCTCGAACTACGCCGGGTGCCACCATTCCGAGGAGGCGCCGATCGACGTCGACAACAACGGTGCTTTCCCGCTCAACCGTGGTCTGGGACCGATCGACTTCGGAGATGGACTCGCGCAGACCCTGTTCATCGGTGAGAAGGAGATTTTCCCCGGCGATTTGGGTTGGTGGTCGGGTTCCCGCGCCACGCTGCGGAATACCGGGTCCAGGCTGGCTCGCCTCGATCCACGGCGACCAGCGGACCCGGCCGCAAGCAAACCGATGGACCCGCTGACCGTCGGCGGGTTTGCCAGTGCACATCGTTGGGGAGTGCACGTGGCGCTGGGAGACGGATCGGTGAGGCTGCTGGCCTTCGACACCGACCGATTGTTGCGGCAACGCCTCGCCCACCGCGCCGACGGCGAACTACTGAAACTACCCACGACGGATTGAAACCATGTCCAGTCACGGCCCACGTTCACCCTCCCCCCCCTCGCCCTGCTGCTCCTTCAGGAGATTCGTCATGCCCCGGTTCTGTTCTGCCCTCCGACGTGGATTCACCCTGATCGAACTGCTGGTGGTGATTGCGATCATCGCCATTCTGGTGGCGCTGTTGTTGCCGGCGGTTCAGCAGGTGCGCGAAGCCGCTCGCAGGTCGCAGTGCCTGAACCATCTCAGCCAGATTGCCGTCGCTCTGGCCAATTACGAGATGGCCTTTGAAGTGCTGCCGCCGGGCGTGGTGAACCCGACCGGGCCGATTCGTTCGGAAACGAAGCCGCCGGAAGCCGCCGCGGCTCCGGACGCGGCTGATGCAGCGGCTGCTCCCGCGGCGGATGCGCCGGCCGACGCCATTTCCCCCGACTACTACCACGTCGGCTGGCTCGTGCAGATTCTGCCGCAACTGGACGAGCGAAACGCCTACCGCAAGTTCGATTTCCAGCAGAGCGTCTACGCACCCCGCAATGCGGAGGTCCGGGGCTACGAGATTCTCACGTTGCGGTGTCCTTCATCGTCGGAGACCGTCCAGCCCGGAGTGGCGGAAACCAACTACGCCGGTTGCCATCATGACGGCGAGACGCCGATCAATGCGGACAACAACGGTCCGTTGTTCCTGAACAGTCGCATCTCCTTTGAGGAGATCACGGATGGTTGCAGCCATACGTTGCTGGTCGGTGAGAAGCTGATTGCGGGGGACGTGTTGGGTTGGGTCTCCGGGACCCGGGCGACGCTCCGCAACGCCGGCGAACCGCTGAACCAACGCCGCGCGGAAGCCCGCCTGGGTGTTGGGGACAGGGCCGCGGCGATCCGTCCTCCAGAGGAAGTGGGGGGGTTCGGCAGCTTTCACCCCGGCGGCGCCCAGTTCGCCCTGGGTGACGGGGCGGTGCGGTTTCTCAGCGAGAACATCGACCCTCCGACCTTCAGGCGACTGGCCAACCGGGCCGACGGGGAGTTGGTCTCTAAGCCCTGAGTGGCGGGAACAGGACCGTGCGGCAGAGGGTTGTTCAGAGAACAATCGAGGCGACGGTCAGTCGGACAGGTTATGGGGTGCTCCCCGGGTTTGTGTGGTCTGCCGGTGGAGATATCATGGAGGCGTTCTACGTCGTGGATCGGTTTTCGCCAGCCGTCCGCCTCCCGATTCCGAGTCGCCATCCCGGCTTCTCCGCAGCGCGGTGCAGGGGAGGGAGGGGGCGGAAGGTACATTCTGAACCCGGTTCCCCGCGTCCTGTTCGACTCGAATGAGGGGGTGAACTCATGCTCCGACCGGTGATCGCTTTGATGGGTGGGTGGCTGCTGACGATGACGGCCTTCGCTGCTGATCCGCCCCCCAAACCGGACCCCGCCGTGGTGAAGGCCCTCCGCAGCATCGGCGGGAACGTGATGGAGATCGCCCAGACGGACCCGCGCCTGGACGTGACGCTGCATCTGGCCGATCAGGAGGTGACGGACGAACACCTCCGGTTGGTGGCCCAACTCCCCAACGTTGCCTGGCTGAATCTCGCCGGGACGAAGATCACGGATGAGGGACTGGCGGCCCTCAAGTCGCTGGAAGGTCTGGAGAAGCTGCACCTCGAGCGGACCGGCATCGGCGATGCGGGTCTCGCTCATCTCGCCGGCCTGAAGAAGCTGGTCTACCTCAACCTGTATGGGACCAAGGTGACCGATGCAGGACTCAAGCACCTGGAAGGGTTGACCAACCTGCGGCGCCTGTATGTGTGGCAGTCGCAGGTGACGCCGGAGGGAATCACACAGCTCAAGGAAAAACTGCCGGAGTTGACGATCATCGGTGAATTGAGCCTGCAGCCTGTGCCAGCTCCGCAGGAAGAATCCAAGACCAAAAAAGAGGAGTGAGCGGGCGCGCATCCACCTCTCCCAGGGCGGGGAGTCCCGGCACGACTGGTCTGCTGTCGCTCCGCCGCTGCCGGCGAGGGGGGAAGGTCTATGCTCTGCCGGTGCAGCGGACCTGCTGGACTGCCGTGGCCACGATCTCCGCCGCCCGCTCCACCTCCTCGCGGGTGGTGCCGCGACCCAGTCCGAACCGCAAGCTGGCCCGCGCCTGTACGTCGCTCAGCCCCATCGCCCGCAGGACGTGACTGGGCTCGGGATTCGCGGAGGAGCAGGCTGCGCCGGAACTGACGGCCAGCTCCGTCTCCGCCAATCGCACGAGCAGCGCATCCCCGTCGAGGTCGGGAATCGTCACGTTGAGGTTGTGGGGAAGCCTGCGGGTCGAGGAGCCGTTTCGCGTGATTCCCCCCACACGCCGTTGAAGCTGCTCCCATAACAGGTCCCGGAGTGCTGAGACCCGCCGGGATTCCTGGGGCATGTTCGCGTGGGTCAGTCGGATCGCTGCTGCGAATCCGACGATCAACGCGACGGGGAGCGTGCCGCTCCGCAGACCCTGCTCGTGTCCGCCGCCGTCCAGCAACGGTTCGAGCGGCAGTCGCTCGCCGCTCCGTCGCACCACCAGCGCTCCGATTCCCTGTGGTCCATAGAGTTTGTGTGCGGTGATGCTCAGCAGATCGACCGGCCAGCGGGTGAGATCAATCGGGATGTGGCCGCAGGCCTGTGCGGCGTCGCAATGCAGGAGGATGCCCTGCTGCCGACAGATTGCGCCAATCGCCGCGACATCATTGATCGTCCCGACTTCATTGTTGGCCAGCATGACGGAAACGAGTCGGGTCTCAGGTCGGATGGCGGCGGCCACGGCGTCGGGATCGACGGCCCCTTCCCGATTGATGGGCAGGATCGTGACTGGCGTGCGGCTGCGCATCAGCCGCCGCGCGGGATCGAGCACCGCCCGATGTTCTCCGGCATTGACGAGCAGATGGCTCCCCGGGCCGGTCGCGTGCATGACCCCTTTGATCGCCAGGTTGTTGGCCTCGGTGGCGCCACTGGTCCAGATGATCTCCTCCGGAAGGCACTGCAAGGCAGCGGCGAGGTCCGCACGGGCGGCGGCGACGGCGGCGGCGGCGGCCCGGCCGCAGCGGTGCTGACTGGCGGAGTTCCCGGACTGCTCCGTCCACCACGGGAGCATCGCCTCCAGGACCTCCGCAGCGAGGGGGGTTGTGGCGTGATGATCGAAGTAGAGGCACTCGGGCATGGGCGCGGCTTCCGAGTCGGCCGTCCGTGGAAGGGGGCGGTCCACCGGGCATCCTGGTCTCCCCGGCGTGGTCGTCGCGCCCCCTCATCGGCTATCCTGACCTGCGAGGAGGAGCCATGAGCGCGACCGGCGAGAGGAAGTACTGGTTGGGTTTCGACCTGGGGGGCACCAAGATGCTCGCTCAGGTGTATGATGACGAGTTCCGGCTGCTGGGGAAGGCCCGCAAGAAGACCAAGGCCGCTCAGGACGTCGACGCCGGCATGGACCGCATCGCCGTGGTCATCGATGAAGCCCTGGCGGATGCGAAACTGACGGCGGACCAGCTCAGCGGCATCGGCATCGGCTGTCCCGGCCCGGTCGACATGGAGGCGGGGATCGTCTGCAATCCGCCCAATCTCGCCTGGCGGGACGTCTCCGTTCGCAAGCTGCTGGCCAAGCGCTACCCCTGTCCGGTGGCGGTCGTCAATGACGTGGATGCGGGAGTGTATGGCGAGTACCGGTTTGGCGCCGGCAAGAAGGCCCGCTGCGTGGTGGGCATCTTTCTGGGGACCGGGATCGGCGGGGGTTGCGTGTACCAAGGGCAGATTCTCACCGGCCGGCGGCGGTCCTGCGTGGAGATCGGACACCTGCAGGTGACGCCGCGGGGCCCCCTGTGCGGTTGCGGGCGGCGCGGCTGCCTGGAGTCGGTGGCCAGCCGCCTGGCCATCGCCGCCAACGCCGCCAAATGTGTGTACCGGGGCGAGGCCCCCAAGCTCCAGGAGATCGCCGGCACCGATCTGGCGAACATCCGTTCCAACGCCATCGCCCAGTCGGTCAAGGGGGGGGACGTGGCGATCGAGTGGCTGGTGGAGGAGGCGGCACGGCACATCGGCATCGCCGTGGCCAGCATCGTGCATCTGCTGGCACCGGACGTGGTCGTGCTGGGGGGCGGGCTGGTGGAGAGCCTGCCGGAGATGATCCGCAAGATCGTGGAAGACGAGGCCCGCAAGCGCGTGATGGCGGCATATGTGAATGAGTTTCGCGTCACCGTGGCGACGCTGGGGGACGATGCGGGCGCCCTCGGCGCTGCCGCCTGGGCCGCCTACGCCCTGGGGCAGACGTCCCCCGCACCGGTGTAAGGCCGCGCTACCCCACATGTCCCCGGCCGACCCCTCCACACTCCCGAGCACGCCCCCTGCGACGCACTCTCCCGAGACGCCGCGGACCCTCGCCGTCATCGACGTCGGCACCACTTCCGTCCGCATGGCGATCGGCGAGGTCGACCGGCAGGGGAACGTGCGTCTGCTGGAGAATCTCTCGCAGGGGGTCAGCCTGGGAAAGGACACCTTCACCCGCGGAGAGATCGCCCGGGAGACGATCGAGGAATGCGTGCAGGCGCTGCGGGCCTATCGCCGCAAGCTGGAGGAGTACGGCATTACCCGACCGGATCAGGTCCGCGTCGTGGCGACCAGCGCCGTGCGCGAGGCATCCAATCAGCTCGCCCTGATCGATCGCATCTATGCCGGGACCGGCCTGACCGTGGAAACGCTGGAAGAGGCCGAGGTCCACCGCATTACCTACCGCAGCATCCAGCCGCTGTTGCAGCAGGACGACCATCTGCGGAACGTGCGGCTGATCATCACCGAAGTGGGGGGGGGGAGCACCGAAGTGCTGCGAGTTGACCGCGGCGCCGTGGCCTATTCGCACTCCTTCCGGTTGGGGTCGCTGCGGCTGCGGCAGACGTTTCGCCGGCTGCGAGCCTCCACGGCGCGGCTGCGCGACGTGATGGAGCACGAGATCCATCGCACCCTGGAAGACTTCGCCGAACAGGTTCCCCGCGACGAACCGCTCGAACTGATGGGGCTGGGAGGGGACCTGCGATTCGCCGTGCGGGAACTGGTCCCGGACTGGGACCCGCGGACCATCACCTCCATTCCTGTGGGGCCTTTGGCCGAATTGACCGAACAGATTCTCGCTCTGGGAGAGGACGCCGTGGCACGGCAGTACCGCCTCCCCCTGCCGGAAGCCGAGACGCTGGGACCGGCCCTGCTCGTCTATCGTCACCTGACCGAAATGCTCGGACTGGACCATCTGCTGGTGTGCGGCGCCAATCTCCGCGACGGTCTGCTCCGCGAGGCGGTCGATTCGCGCATCTGGACCAAGGATTTCCGCGAACAGATCATCCGCTCGGCCGTCGATCTGGGGCGGAAGTACCACTTTGACGAGGCCCATGCCCGGCACGTGGCGGACCTGTCGCAACAGCTCTTTCACGGCTTGCAGGCCGAGCATGGACTGGACGCACGGCACGAACTGATCCTGTACGTGGCGGCCCTGCTGCACGAAATCGGGACGTTCGTCTCCACCTCCAGCCTGCACAAGCACTCGATGTATCTCATCCTGCACAGCGACCTGTTCGGATTGAGCCAAAGCGACCTGCAGTTGGTCGCGCTGGTGGCTCGCTACCATCGCCGGGCCTCTCCCAAACCGACGCATCAGGTGTTCAACACGCTCAGCCGCGACAACCGCGTGGCGGTCTCCAAGATGGCCGCCATTCTCCGTCTGGCCAAGGCCCTGGACGCCACGCGTTCCCAGCGGGTGCGGGTGGTGGTCTGCCGCCGCAAGGGACGGCGGCTCGTGATCTCCGTCCCCGGTGTGGACGACTTGTCCGTGGAACAACTCGCCCTGAATCAGAACCGCGGACTGTTTGAACAGATTTACGGTCTGCATGTCACGTTGCGGCCGTCCGCCGCATGAAGTCGTTCCCCGACTGCGAGTCATGTCTGCCTCTCCCCCTGCCACACAGCCCTCCGCAGTTCGCCCGCGACTGCTGGCGGCCGTTGTGGTGGTTGGACTCGGCAGCCTGGCGCTCAGTGCCATGCTGCTGACGATCCTTTCCGAACCGACGCTGGCAGCGGCATACCTCAGCGGGCCCACGTGGCTGAGGCTGGTCACGTCGCTCGGCGGCGTGCTCGATCCCCGGACGCAGTCGGTGCTTCTCCCGGAGTGGTGGCTCCACATGCTGGTGCTGGCAGCGGCGCTGAGCGCCTGGGCGGGGGGCGCCTGGCTGCTGGCGCGGTCCGGCGGGTCGGGGCGGGACTGGCTGACGCGGTGGGGACTGCGGGGCTGGCGCTGGTGGCTGTTGGGCTTCGCGTGGTGGCTGGCGTGGTCGCTGGCGCTGCTCGGCGGCGCGGGAGGACTCATCAAACTTTTGGCCGGCAGCTCCCCCCTGGCGCTGACGCTGATCCTCAACCTGTGGGCGGCCGAGTGGTTCCCGCTGCACCGCGACGCCTGCGGCACGGCCCACCTGTCACCGAGCGATCCCGCACGCGCCGAACGGCGCGCACGGCGGCTGCTCGCCGGCGCGATCGGTCTGTATGCCGTCACCTTCACCGCCATGAACTGGGGGCTGTGGTTCAATCTGCAGATTCCGCATGGCGATTCAGCTATGTACGAGGAGCATCTCTGGAACGTCACGCACGGGAAGGGCTTCCGCAGCTACCTCGACCAGGGGTTGTTCCTTGGTGAACATTTGCAGGTGATCCATCTATTCTTGATTCCGCTCTACCTCCTGTGGCCGTCGCATCTGCTGTTGGAGCTGTGCGAGTCGCTGGCTCTGGCGCTCACGGCGGTTCCCCTCTATGGCATCGCCCGCCGACACTCGGGTTCCCCCGGGGCGGCGCTGTACCTGGCGACGGCCTCGCTGCTGTATTTCCCCTTGCAGACGCTCGACATCGCCATCGACTTCAAGACCTTCCGGCCGAGCGCCTTCGGAATACCGCTGCTCCTGGCCACGATCGATCAGATGGAGCGGCGGCGGTGGAAGACGATGACGCTGCTGGCGCTGCTGACACTGTGTGTGCAGGAAGACTTCGCCATTCCGCTGGCGCTTGGGGGCGTCTGGATGGCCGTGACCGGCGACCGCGCTCTCTCCCCCGGCGACGGTGAAACCGCCGGAGCACGGCGCATCCGTTGGATCGGCGCGGCGCTGGGCGTTGCGACGACGGTCTATCTCCTCTTGGCGTTGAAGGTCGTCCTCCCCTGGTTCCGCGAGGGAGCGACGATCCACTACGCCCGCTACTTCCCGCAGTTCGGCGAGACGCCGACCGAGATCGCCTGGAACATGCTGCGTCATCCGGGACAGGTGCTGTCGGAGGTGCTCACGGCGGAGAACGGCCTGTACGCCCTCTATCTGCTGGTGCCGCTGGGCTTCCTGCCGATTCTCTCTCCGGGCCGCCTCCTGGTCGGCGTGCCGCTGTTCGGCCTGCTTGCGCTGAATGAGCTGTCGCGGGATCCGCCCGGGCCGTTTCATCATTTCCATGCACCGCTGGTACCGATCCTGTTGTGGTCGGCGGCGGCGGGGCTGTCGCGTCTGGCGCGGCCGTCAGCGCGTCCGGAACCGGCAGCGGTGGGGAGCTCTCCTCCGGCGGCGACCTGTTCGGCCGTGCGGTGGAACACGGCCGTTTGCGGCGCCCGGTTCGCCCTGGGTTGCGCCCTGCTGGGGAGCGCCTGTTACACGCTCAGTCCCCTCGGCATCCGGTTCTGGGATGCGGGTCGCATTGTGGCGGGCCGGCCCACGTACTGGCGAGCTCTCTATTTCCCCGATGAACGCGCCCGGGCTTGGGAGCGCGTGGCGCCTCTCATCCCGCCGACGGCGCGCGTGGCAGCGACCGACTTCGTACATGCCCGGCTGACACATTGCGAGCGTTCCTACGACTACAGCCGCTACGCCCGCCGCGTGGCCAACTACGAGGACCGCGTCCCCGACGACACGGAGTACATCGTCATCGACCTCCAGCATCCCTACAGCCGGGACGTGCTGGGGGAGGTGCGGTCGGCGGCGGACGTGCGGGAGCTGCGCGAGCACCCGGAGCAGTGGGAGTTATTGACGGCGCCGGATGACCGGTTTTTCGTCGTGCTCCGGAGACGGTGAGCTTGCGGCGATTCTCCTGTGGGTTGCCGAAGCGCGTGGCTCCCTGGAGTGCTCGCACTGGAGATCAATCGGCGTTTCGCCAGGCACGGAAGAGGACGGCGGGTGCGTCCTCATTCGAGAGCGGGACGCGCCGGAGAACGTCCCCCTGGTCGAGATTTCTCCGCAACCCGGAGCGAATGCCCTCGAGCCGCTCCGGAGTCAGATGTTCCGACGGGTAACGCTGGATCAGCGCTGCCAACAGGAGGTCTTCCAGAGGGGGGAGAGTGGCCGGAGGAGCGTCGGCCGGATCGGCGGGCGCTGAGCGGCGGTCGCGGTCGTCGCTGCGGGCGGATGGTGCTTCCCCGGCGAGTACTGCTGCGAATGCAGCCATCCCTAACGACACAGAGGCCGCCCGGACCGAAAAATCGCGACGAGACAGTTGCTGGGACATGACGCGCCTCCTCCAGTCGAGGATTGTTTTACCGACCGTGGATGTTTTCTCCGAAAGAATGAGATCGCTGAGAAGAATCTGACGGGTTGTCCGTTGGCGGGTGCAGTGGTCGTGAGGAGGGGCAGAACCATACATCAACATCCCGGGGAGTGCTTTCGCCGCAGCGCCTTCAGAATGACGGCGCGAATTGCGGCTTTGATACGCCGCATCCGCAGGGACCCTCCTGCGCACTCCGCGCGGGGAGCGACGGAGAGTATTGCTGCTGTGCCTGTTGCGCGGCAATGGTTCAACCGGAGAGCCAATGGTACGCCACGTGCAACCCTCTTCTTGATGCAAGGATGAAGCGTTCCGCGCAACCTTGGATGCGCAGCTTGAACAGTCCGCGCAGATTGGCAATCTTAACAGAAAGGGGTGGTCCGATGAAACGCTTCCTGTTGGCGATCGCTGCGACGTTCGGCCTGGCTCTGTTCGCCGATCCGAACACGGCCCAGGCCCATGGGTACTACTGTGGCCCGGGTTACTCTGGCGGCTATTACGGGGGCTACTACGGCGGCTACCGGCCGTACTCCGGCGGGTACTATGGCGGCGGTTTCTACCGTCCGTACTACGGCGGGTACGGCTACTGGGGCGGCCGGGGCGTGAGCGTCTACGGCGGCAACTGGGGTTTCCGCTACCGCTGGTAGTCGCGAGCCAACCCCTCGCCGTGTGACAGCTCCCTACCGGGCAGGGCGCAGCCCGGTCGCGTCTGGCGACCGGGCTGAGGAGTGAGCGTCTGGACCACTGGTCAGGTCAACTGATCGAGCGGGCCGTCGCCGCAGAAGTCGGGATTGCCGAACTTCTGAATGTGGTGGCCGAAGGCGTGGGCCAGCGCCAGGTGCAGGCGATTGTGGGGGACGCGGGGGTACTTGAGCGCCCGGCCCATCTTGAAGTCCAACCCGCCCCCGACGAGCACGAAGGGGATGTTGTCGAGTGTGTGCGAGTTCCCCTTGCCGAGTTCGTTGGTCCAGATGATGAGGGTGTTGTCGAGCAATGAACCGGGGCCGCCTGGTTCGGGTGTCTCGGCCAGCCGCTGCGCCAGGTACGCCACTTCTCCGCAGAACCACTTGTTGATGCGGGTGAGTTTGTCCTGAGCGTCTTCGTTGGTATCCGGCTCGTGCGAGAGGGCATGGTGCCCTTCGTCCACGCCGATCCACTTCATCCGCGCGCCCCCGACGGAATTCGTGTACTGCAAGGTGGCGATGCGGGCGAAGTCGTGGATGAAGCTGTCCACCATCAGCTCGATCTGCATCCGGGAGATTTTGGGGATATTCTCGTTCTCCTCGCGAACGCCGGGTTCGAGTTGCGGGACGGCGTGACCGATCTCCTGATCTCCACCTGAGCGCAGCTCCTCCTCCATCTGCCGCACAAAGGTGGCGTGCTCTTCGAGCAATTGCCGATCCTCGGCGCTGACGACAGCCGCCAGGCGGTCGAGATCGGTCCGAAGTGGATCGAGAATGCTCTTGAGGTCCTCGCGGTCCTGGACGTGCCCGTAGAGCTTCTGGAACATCTGGTACGGGTCGTCGATCGGGGCGATGGGCTTGTTGGGACCGGCGTAGACCATGCGAGTCCAGGTGTCGGCCCGGTCGGGGACGACGACGCCGAACTCGAGCGAGCCGAAGCGGGTACGGGTTTCCGGCTTGCTCTGCAGGAAATTCTTGATCTCCTGATCGATCGACAGGCCGCTGGCCCAGCCGGCGGGGGTGTCGCTCCCCCCCTGAATGTTGCCCGGATAGAGCTCAATCCCGGTGAGCAGGCATCCCATCCCGCGCATGTGATTGTCGCCATCGCCACGGACCTTGTCGCACACGCCGTGCAGCGTGAGCATCCGGTCCCGGAACGGCTCAAGGGGGGTGAGAATCTCCTTCAGCGAGGTGAGCGGACCGGCCTCCTCGGGCCAGAAGTTCTTCGGGATCGTACCGTTGGGGCTGAAGATGATCACCAGCCGCTGCTTGCGGACCGTGGAATTCTCAAACCCCAGGCTCGGCAGGTTGCAGATGAACGGATACACAGCGGCGCTGAGGCCGAGGTGACGGAGGAACTCGCGGCGAGTGGCGTGGGTTCGCATGGGAGGACCTTGGCAATCGAAGTCGGGTGGACCGAACATTCACGGGCTGCGACGGACCCGACGGGCCGCGACCACAACCATTCCTACTGGTCTTTACTCTGAAACGTGGACTACTCCGGGGCGGCTACCGTTTTTCGGACTTGGAACCGGGAGTGGCGGCGGGGGCGGAATCGGTCTGGGCCGCCAGTTGCTCCCCGCTCCGCTCCCGCATCCACAGGGCCGACGTCACGACACTCCGTGCGAGCAGCCGGCGGACGTTAAACCCGGATGCGGCAAGGTCCGCACGCAGGTCGTCGCGGCAGGTTTCGCCGAAGGCACGGATCGGCTGCTTGATCATGTACTGGAACAACCGGTCCGTAAAGGCCTGGTGGACCTCTGGGCTGTCCGCCAGGAATTGTGCCAGTTCCCGCACGCCGGTGAACTTCACTTCCCGACCATCCCGCGTGACGTAAAACCCCTGGGCATCGATGGGTTTCCCATTTTCACTCTCCCGGAATCGGCCCACGGCGTCAAACTCCTCCATCGAAAACCCGAGGGAATTGATCATCGTATGGCATTTGACGCACATCCCCGGACTGGTCTGCAACTCCACCCGTTCCCGGGTCGTCAGGCCGGCGTGCAGGTCGGGGGGAATCGGCGCCACCGCGACCGGAGGCGGGCTGAGCAGCCGCCCCAGCACGTTGCGGCTGAGCCACACCCCCCGGTGAATCGGCGAGGAGGTCTGGTCATAGGCGAACGTCGACAGCAGATACGGATGCGACAGCAACCCGGCACGTCGGTCCGGCTCGAAGGCGACCGGTTCAAAGTCCGCCCCCCCGGCCAGGTGAGCCCCATAGAAATCCGCCATCCGGCGGTTCATGTACAACGTGTCGGACAGCAGCAACGACCGGAAGTCGGGCCGTTCCCCCCACAGCACGTCGTCGAGAAACAGGTCCAGTGAGGTCCGCAGATCGGACACGAGTCTCTCGTCAAAATCCGGATACAGCTCGCGATTCTTGGCGATCTCGTGGAACTGGTCGAGCTTGAGCCACTGATGCATGAACTCCCGGAGCTTGGCCTGCGTGCGCCGGTCCCCCATCATGCGGTTCACCTGCCGCTCAAGCTGCTCCTCCGTACGGAGTTCGCCGCGGGCGGCAGCGTCCCACAGGGGCTGATCCGGCAGGGAGTCCCACAGGCTGAACGACAGCCACGAAGCCACGGCATAGTCGTCGAACTCGCCCAGGCCCGCTTCCCGGTACAAAAACCGCGGCGATTTGAGGACCAGCAGCACCACCCGCTTGACGGCCGCTTCCGGATTGGGCGCAGTCTCGAACGGCCGCTCCACGTAGAGTTGCCGCTCGGCTTCCGTGAGCGGACGGCGAAACGCCCGCTCGGCAAACCGGCGGCAAAACTCCCGCAGTTTGCTGGCCCGGTCTTCGTCGCTGCGGCGCGAGTCGGTGAACTCTCGCAGATTCTCCGTCACGAAGGCTGCCGTCTCGATCGCCGCGAACGTCGTCGCCTCATGCCATTCAGGCGAGATGCTGGTCCCCCGCTCGAATCCGGTGCTGCGGTCGTCCGGCGGGAAAGGGGTGGTCAGGACATACGTCGGTGCCACCCCTTCCGGAGAGAGACACCGTTGCGGAATCACTTCCTCGGCATGAAAGGGGGGTTTCCATTTGAGGCGGATCGAGGCGTGCGGCTCCTTGTACTTGAAGAACTCCAGCCGCAGGGGATAGACGCGGCCCCCCAGCAGCCGCACGTTGCCGCGGTATTCCTTCTGATCTCCGGAACGGACCCAGGCGTCGATGACCGGACGGTCGCCAAAGCTGTTGACCCACAGTTTTGCGCCGTTGTCGGTCTCGACGATGAACTCGTAAATCCCTGTTTCCGGGGCGTACAGGCTCCCCTCCCACTTGGCCGAGAACTCCTCCTTGCCGATCTTCTCGCCGTCGGGGCTTCCCTCCCCGAAGTCGAAATCCACCTGCGGATCACGGCGTTCGATCACCCGCTTGTCTCGCCGCAGATTGCGGGAATCGAAATACTCGGCGCGCAGTCCGCGCTCCTCCTTCCATTCTCCCCAGCCGCGAAAGCTGCGCAGCAAGTCGGCCAGGGCGTGCTCATATTGCCGCACCGTCAACCGCGAGAATTCCACGCGGGCCGGCCGGTTCCGAGCCTGGGCGATTTCGGAATAGAAAGCGTCGTAAATGTACTGGGCGACGCGCTCCGCTTCCGGACCGACGCACTTCTCGGGCTCCCCCTCGGGCATCGTCTCCGAGATGAGTTGCGCCAGTTCCGAAACGCTGCGATCGCCGATCAGCGGCTTGGCGTACCCCTCGGGAACTCCCTCTCCGTGCGCCCCATGACAGGCGGCGCAAAGCTGCCGGTAAAGTCGCTCACCCGTCGGTTCCGGGGCGGCAACGGCCCCGCTCGCCCACAGAGTCAGGCAGAGCAGAAAGGCCGCCCGCCGCGGCCACGGACCCGTCGCCGCACACAGACTCTCCCACCCTGAGCGTTGCCAGGCGCGCCACATGCACAAAACCTCGGAAAGTCGGGGATTCCCCGGGACTCGCGGCAGCGGAGACTCCGCCCGTCCGAGCGAAGCGGGCCGCGATGAGGGTCATCCCCACGACTCGGTAGGACCGAAACTGCTGCGGGTCCGAAGCAGTTCGTCCCGCCATTCTAGGCCGACGAATCAGCGCCAGTCAATTAGTCGACGGTCCAGCGACATGGATTCGTTAGATTGGGAACGGGGAGCACGTACGGCACAGATTGGGAACGGGGAGCACGCGCGGCACCGTGGGGAGTTTCTGCACCATCCCCCCTCGTTTGCCCCCAGTCATCCCGGCCAGCCGGGTGCCTGGGAACGTCGCGGGGGGTAGACTCCCGCCTGTGTTCACTCCGGAACCATCGCTCCTCCATGCCGACCCGCATCACCCACGCTGTCGTTCACGACGTCCGCTTTCCCACCTCCCGTCAGTTGGATGGCTCGGACGCCATGAACCCCGATCCGGACTACTCAGCCGCCTATGTCATCCTGCAGACCGACCGGCCCGACGGCCTCGCCGGTCACGGGATGACCTTCACCATCGGCCGGGGAAACGAGGTCTGCGTGCGGGCGATCGAGTCCCTCGTGCCGCTGGTCGTTGGACGAACGTTGGAGTCCTTGACGGCGGACATGGCCGGCTTCTGGCGGTCCCTCACCGGCGACAGTCAACTCCGCTGGATCGGTCCGGAAAAGGGGGCGATTCACCTCGCCACGGCCGCCGTCGTCAACGCCGTGTGGGACCTGTGGGCCAAGGGGGAGGGGAAGCCGCTGTGGAGGCTGGTCGTTGACCTCGCGCCGGAGGAGTTCCTCGCCTGCGTCGATTTCCGCTATCTCACCGACGCCCTCACGCCCCAGCAGGCGCTGGACATGCTGCGGGCACTCGCACCGACGAAACAGGAGCGGATCGCTCGCCTGGAGGCGGAGGGCTATCCCGCGTACACCACCTCCGCCGGCTGGCTGGGGTACAACGATGACAAGCTGCGGTCCTTGTGTCGGCAAGCTCTGGCCGATGGCTGGGACGTGTTCAAGATCAAGGTCGGCCGCGACCTGGATGACGACGTGCGGCGGTGCCGCATCCTCCGCGAAGAGATCGGCTGGGACCGCCGGCTCATGATGGACGCCAACCAGGTCTGGGACGTGCCGGAGGCGATCCGCTGGATGGAGCGATTGAAAGAGTTCCGTCCCTGGTTCATCGAGGAGCCGACCAGTCCGGACGACATCCTGGGCCATGCGGCGATCGCGCGGGCGGTGGCGCCGATCCGCGTCGCCACCGGCGAGCACTGTGCCAACCGGGTGATGTTCAAGCAGTTTCTGCAAGCGGGGGGGATGGGGGTCTGCCAGGTGGACGCCTGCCGGCTGGGGGGCGTCAACGAAGTCCTGGCGGTGCTGCTGCTGGCGGCGAAGTTCGGCGTTCCGGTCTGCCCGCACGCGGGGGGCGTCGGCCTGTGCGAATACGTTCAGCACCTGTCGATGATTGATTACGTCGCCGTCAGCGGCACCATGGTCGACCGGCTGGCCGAGTACGCCGGCCACCTGCACGAGCACTTCCGGCATCCGGTGGTGCTGCGGAACGGCCGGTATCTTCCGCCGACCGCCCCCGGCTACAGCATCGAGATGCGGCCGCAGTCGCTGCTGGATTATGCCTTCCCAGACGGTTCCATGTGGCGGGAAAGCCGGGGAGACTGAGCCGCTTCCCCTCGACAACACCGCTCTCAGACTTCATAGTTCCCCAGACCGATTGTTCCTGACGACTTCGACCGACCATGTCCGAACACGCCCTGGCCCCCCCGGAGTCCCCCGACGCTCCTCCCCACGCGGAATTCGGCCCCGAACCCCCCACGCTCACCACGATGTTCGAGCCGGAGGAGATCAAAGCCTTCGACGACGAGGATGTGGAAGCCGGCAAGAACATCTGCAAGATGTTGTCGCTGTTCTTCTTCTACACAGTGATCGTGATGGGACTGTCGACGTACGTCACCTTGCGGTGGGTGATGTAGGTCGACCGACTGACCCTGCTCCACGCGGCTGACTCCCCCGGCACTGTGCAGTGCAGGAAAAGAGGCCGGTCGTTGCCCGTTGACACGCGGGGAGTGCCCGCCTCAGGTTCCGAACAGTCTCCCCGCGGCCAGATTCTCCGCCAACTCCCGGTACACCGCCGCGAGTTGCGACGCCTCCGGCTCAGGACCGAGCCGCCTCCCGATCGCCCGCGCCAGCGGACCCCGCCTCAGCAGGGCATGCAGCGTTGCCCCAAAGCGGCGATCCAGCTCCCGATCCCGCTGGCAGGCGTCGTCAATCAAGCGCTGCCAGAGGTCGCCCGCCGTCCCGCCTGCCAGGTCGGCCGCACCAAAGTGCCGCAGAAACTCCGCGTCATCCAGCACCGTCGCTTCCGCGGTGGCGATCGTCCGGATGAGAAGCGACTCCAACGAGTCGATCGGCATCTGCCGCTGCTCGGCAGCGGTGGTCCACCGTTGCTGGACCAGTTGTTGCAGTACGGCCACGATGGCCGCGCACAAGGCCACGTCCGCCTCCGGACATTCCTGCACGTCCAGCAGGCGAATTTCGATCGTGCCACGGCTGAACCGCGCAATCGCCCCGCGGGCGTTGAGGAACTCCTCCTGCAACACCCCCTCCGGATCGAACGGGGCGATCTCGTCATACATCGGCTGCAGGATCAGCCGCTGATACTCCTCGCGGGTATAGGCCGGTTCCGGGATGATGCGGCCCGTCACCATGCGAAACCGCTGCGCGTTCGTCCGATACACCTCCAGACGATTGTCGAGTACGCCGGTGACGCGGCCATCCATCACCGGAGAACTGGCGGCGAGCGCCGGCAGCAGGGGGAGGATCAGCCGCACCGCTGCATGCAGCCGGCCAAACTCTTCATCCCCGGCAAAGGGGAGATTCAGATGCACACTCTGCAAGTTGGCCCAGCCGTGACCGCGGCAATCGAAGATGCGGTGAAACGTCTCATAGAGTGGACCGTAGTCATGCGGCCAGAGCCGCAGCTCGCGGTGCGGGTCCATCCAGGGATGCATCCCCGTCGGCAACAGTCGCGCCCCCCAGCGGGCCGCCAGCTCGTTGATCCGCTGCACGTTCTCGACGAACAGTTCCGGCAGCGGAGCCAGACTCGTCGCCGGGCCGCTGGTCTTCAACTCGATCACGTGCAGCGCCAGTTCATTGGACCACGTGATCGGTCCCCGCTCGACGTCGGAGACGAGCACCCCCGCCTCCGCCCGCAGCAGCTCATCGCACACCGGCCGCACGTCCAGCGACCGGGCGTCCACAAGCATGTACTCCAGCTCGACGCCGAAGGCGGAGAAGAGAGACAGCGCGGCCATACTGGAAGAGAATCCTCGGCGATGCGCGTGGACGCGCCCCCGGCCGCACGGCCGGGCCGTCCACCCTGTTCGATACCCAGTGGACCGTAACTGTTTGGGGGCGCCCCCCGCTTCCCCCCCTCTCGACGCAGGCTTCCATGAAACCAACCAGGGAGGCGAGCGCCGCGCTCACAGGGGAACGCCGGGCAGACGCCGAGTCTCCCCCTCACTCTGCTCGCCAACCGGCGAGCCCAACCCGCGGCGGCCGTGACGTGCCGGGAGACGGAAATACTCCGCCTCCACCTCTCAGACAACCTTCGTGCCGCACCGTTCGGAAATGCCCGTCGACGGGGTGGGGCAGGGAACTCCGCGACGATTCGGAATCTATGGGCGGAACGCCCCTTCTGGCAACCGCCGTTCGTCAGGACCCGGTTCGTTCAGCACCGGCAAGAACCTCGGACCTGCCGCCAGGGCGTTTGCTTTGGTCCAGATCGGCCCAGATCGGCGAAGAACACCTGTTCGCCGGCTGGCTTGCCAGCCGTGCCCGAAGGGTCCGCATGGAGAGTGCTCACCCTCCCGTTGAAATCCGGCCACAGTCCTGCACCAGCACTGTGCCTTCTCCGTCCTTCCTGCGGGGGACTGTGCCGCTGCGAACAGCGTCCCGGAGGCTCCGTTGGAACGCCGGCCGCCGTGGCAGGAAGCGTTCCGGATGCTTCCCAACGTCCGGGACGCCGGTCGTCTGCCACGCCACATCCCCACCGGTCCTGCGGCGAAGCCGGGTCTTCCCCCGCAGTCACTTCCGCGCAGTCCGGAGAATTCTCTCCGGAAAATGAAAAAGAGTTCCTCGACAATCCGGAGGGAAGACGATATGATGTCGGTGCTGGAGAGACGGTGCTGACCGTCGTGGCGTCGGCCCCGCTGGTCCCGTCTCTCCCCAGCTTAGGACGCGGGGTGGAGCAGCCCGGTAGCTCGCGAGGCTCATAACCTCGAGGTCGCAGGTTCAAATCCTGTCCCCGCCACTTGTTTCGCCTCGGGCGAACGATCGACACAGAACGGTAGCGAAACTCGCCGACCGTCGGGTGATACAACAGGCCGCCACCTTCGGATGGCGGCCTGGTCGCGTTCGATCGCCCTTGTCCGTATCGCTTTGCGGACAACTCAACACTGCTGGCAACGACTTCGAGCGGTTCTTGGCGTCTCGGAGTCTCCATCTCGCCCGGCCACGCGACACTCCCGCGCTGCGACTGTGTTCCCCCTCTGGACCCGATCTCGCCCGAAACTCTCGGTCGTCTCTGACTCTCGCCCCGTCCGGGTGATCCGGTGTTGCGAGCGCTCAATCGGTCCGTTTCCACAGGGTTGTGAGCGCTCGGGCGCTTTAGAGATGGACCTGCTGATGCTCATGTATAACGGCTGCCGGCGGGTGTGGATGTCGGAGATACTCCGGACCACCGCGGGACGGTCCGGGGGCTCACGCCCCCGGCTCGCCGGTGCGCCGGTCCGCCGGAGTGCGCGCACCGGCGAGCGGGGGGTGTCAACCCCCCGGCCGTTTCGTAATCACCCACGGAGCGCACTGGAACTTGAAATCCCGCCACCGCCTGCTGCGGCGCGAAGGGGGCCATCAGCACTTCGCCGTCGAGCGGGCTCGACGTGCCGGCGGTGAGCGCGGGCACGGCGGGCCAGCCCGCCGGCGAACAGACTCGAACCGCCGAAACCGTCTCACCCCCGCGACGCTCCCCGCGCGACGGAGAACTCATCATCGGGATCATCCCCCGCGCTCGACGGTCCGGGGGCTCACGCCCCCGGCGGAGGCGAAACAGTCGGCCCGGCAGGATTCGAACCTGCAACCAAGGAATTATGAGTTCCCTGCTCTCACCATTGAGCTACGGGCCGGGAATCATGCGGATGCGCAGAACTGGTCTCGACGGGTCGTGCGGTTGTGGAATCAGGTGGGCATGTCCACTCAGGATTCGTGCGTTGGCTGTGGGGGCGGCGGGATGTGGACCGTCGGTCCGTCAGGGGATGCGTCCACTCGTCGAAGGGACGGAGGCGTGGCCGGCGGCAACCTGAGTCTGGGGATTCATGCGGGGGCTGCTCCTTCGGCGAGCGGGGCGGATGCGAGCTGGCTCGGCAATGTGTACAGGGGTTGCTCACCGAACTTGTTGCCGCACTTGGGGCACTTGGCCTTGGCGATCCCTTTGCCCCCCTTGCCGCCGATGTTCTCCTTTTTCCGCGCATCCTCGCTGATGGCGAGTCCGCATGCGGCGCACTTCCAACCGGCGATGGTCACGCCGGCCGCGGGGTCGGCCTGATACCACTCCAGGTTCTGGAGGGCGCGGATCGGGACGTCCGTGTAATGACATTTGTAGTCGACGAATTCATCGCTCAGGGGGACGCCCGGAGCGGAGAGGGAGGGACCGCCGACGGACCGCAAAGCTTCGGTGAAGGCGCGGAAACCTGTGAGGCCGAAGGAGAGGAACTGCGGAGGCCGCCCCTCACTGAGGGGGAGTTGCACGGCGATCACCCGTTCTCCGAAGACAGGAATGCCGGCGAACATGGAGTCCAGGGGCGTGGCCGTGGGCTGAACGACGCGGATGTGGGGGAATTCCTGCGGCGCGAACAGCCGCACGTCGGAAGCGGGGGTCTCGGGAAGCGGTTTCCCCTCGCGGAGGTGCTGCTGCACGGCGGCTCGGGCCTCGGGCTTTTTCTTGTCGGTCCCGGCGCCGCCACCGAACAGTCCTCCCGACTTCTTCGCGGCCAGGTTCACGACCAGCAGGCCCTGGGCACTGAAGGCGACGTCCACCTCCACGAAGTCTTTTTGCAGGCTGCCGGGTTTGAGCTTGAGTTTCTCCGGGGCCACCTGATGCAGATGGACGTCACACAGCCAGGGGGTCCACTGGCCGGTGGGAGAGGCAGCGGCCTGCTCTTCGGCCGCGCGAGCCGCCCGCTGCCGGTACTCATAGTCGGGCGGGTCGATGGGGACGATGAAGGGGGCGCGGCAGCGGGGACAGACGCCGGTCATGCCGCGGTGCTGGTCCTTGACCTCGATCTTGCATCCGTAGGGGCAGTAAATGACGAATCCGCCGGGGGTTCGCGCCCCGCCGCGGAGGCTGACGCCGCGTTCCTTGCGTCTGCGCCGCTGTTCCTGCTGTTCGCTGAGGGCCACCTGAAGCAGGACGTCTCCCGCGGTGGCGACCGAATGGGAGACCCCGTCGTCGGGTGCCTGGGGGCCGCGGGGTGCGGCCGCGGGGGGGGGAGCGGTCTGTCCTGTCGCAGCGGCTGCTCCCTCCGGCGGGGGACTTCCCGGCGAGGAGGCCAGGGCATAGGTCGGCGAGCCGAGGTTCAGCTCGAAGTCGTCCCCTTCGTCGTCCACGTCGCCGAGCGCCTGGGCTTCTCCTTCCGGGAGTTCGCTGAAGATGACCTGCGGAGGCTTGGCCTGCATCTCGGCGTACTTCTGGGCGATCTCCTTGCGGAGAAAAGCGCCACAGTTGTAGCAGCGGACCATTCCGGAGCGGACCATCTCTCCGCACTCCGGACAGGGATGTTCGCTGGCGGCGGCAGCGGCTTCACTGGGGAGAGGGGCGGCATCTTCCGGGGGAGTGCCGCGCGAGGAGGGGGACTGGCTCATGAGGTGGCTCCGAGACGGGTTGCCGCCGTTCGGAATCTCGGCGGCGACTGTTCAAGCTAATGTGCCAGGGCACGAAGTTCCACCTCGAACACCAGCGCGGCCTGGGGGGGAATCCGATTCGGCACTCCCTCCGGACCGTAGCCCAGATGGGGCGGAACGACCAACTTCCGCCGGCCTCCGACGCGCATCCCCGGCAGGCCCTGTTGCCAGCCTTCGATGGTTGCGGCCAAGGGGAGCGTCGCCGGAGTCCCGCGCAGCCCACTGTCGTCGAACGTCCGGCCGTCCGGCAAACGACCGACGTAATCCACCGTGACGGTCGCTCCGGCGGGGCACACCGCGCCGTCTCCCACCACGAGGTCGGTGTAGCGGAGTCCCGAGGGGAGCGACGTCATCAGGTCGCGGAGCAGCACGTTGCGGAACTCGACCGGCGCGGCCGAACTCTGTAACCCCACGCGACCCAGCGGAGGGCGGTCGGACAGCGCGGGACCGGCTGGAGCGCCGGCGGAGCGGCGCAGATCAACGTCGTTGACGAGCTGTTCATTGATCCAAACGCGAATCCGGTCTCCATGCACGAGGATACGACAGGTATGCCACGCTCCCGTCGGCAAGGAGAGCCGCGCCCGGGGAGGAACGTGGTAATACAGACTCCCGGTGTACTGGTCCGGTCGGAGGTGGGCGTACTTGGGGGCCGCATCGTCGATGATCTGGATTTCCAGCCCCTTGGCGGTCGGGCTGCCGGCGGTGGGCAGCCGCAGTCCCACTCCTGAGTTCGTGCCGGGCGACAGCCGATACTCGAAGCGCAACTCGAAATCGCTGTAGTCGCGAGTCGTTCGCAGCCAGCCGCCTCCTCCCCGGTTGCAGCGGATGACGCCGTCGATCACTTGCCAGGCCTGGGCGTTCCCTTCGTGCACCTCCCAGCCCTGGAGATCAACGCCATTGAACAGCGGGACGAACTCGTCGGGCGCCGCAGCGACCTGCGGCGTCTTCAAGGCGGGGCTGGCGGGGAGCCCTGCCGATCCTGGATCGACATCGTGCGATGGGGGATCGGGGCCGTGGGCAGAAGTCGAGAGAGGCTTTACTCCCGGCGGAAGAGGTTCCACCGAATCCAGGTATGCAGCCAGGGCGATGGTCTGACGCGTATGCCGCGGAGCAAACGGGGCGTCATCCGCGGGTCCCGCAATGGCCGAGGGACGCGCGTTCCCCTCGCGGGTCGGTTCCAAAACGTTTCCGCCCGGCGCGGGGGCGTCCGGGAACTCGGTCCTTGCAGCCTGGGATTCCCTCCACGGCGACGGTTCAGCGGCGGCCTCGTGGAACCAGGGACGGAGGGCCGGCCACCCCTGCCAGATGATGGCTGAAACAGCCGCGAACAGGAGCAGCACCAGAACTGAGCGCGTCAGCACGGCAGTCTCAAGAGGGAAGGGAGAGGCGACGACCGTCGGCCCGACGCCGCCGGCGGCGGGAGTCTATCGGCGGCCCGCCCACAGCGGCAGCGGCAGTTGGCGGGGGGAGGCCCGTCGACCGCCTGAATCAGCAGAACCGGCCGAATCCGCTCGAGACCGGGTGTTCCTTCCGAGGAGGGGGGCGAGGAATGGGGAGCAGCCGACTCTGCTGGTCAGGGGGCGGAGGGGCCGCGGCCGGGGAGTTGTCCAGGCCGGCGGGGTCGCCCCAACCACCACTCCGGCTCCACGAACAGGTCCGCCACCGCCAGATGGAAGCCAGGCAAGAGGGCCACGTCGCGGACTTCGTCGCGATCGGACCGGGCGATTGGCCGTCCGCTGCGGCTGTGTTGCACGAGGGTTCGCGCCCGGGGGTCGATGACCCAGACTTCCGCCACCCCCCAGGCGAGATAGTCGGCCACGCGCTGCGGCATGGCCTGACGGCGTTCCGCAGACGTGGCGAGTTCCACCACCAGAATCGGGACGGTTTCGGTCGCCTCACGGTCGGACTCGGCGAAACGTCTCCCCCCGGAGAAGAAGGTGACGGCGGGGAAGCGGATCGTGTCCGGATCGCGGCCCAGGATCAGGCCCAGGTGGAAGCAGGCGTAGGTGTTGCCGGCCAGGGGGGAATGGGTCCAGGCGGCAATGGCCTTGGAGAGGTTGAGGAGCGTGTTTCCGTGATCGAGGTCGGGGGGCTGAAGCAGGACGACCCGGCCCCCCTCGAGTTCGGCCCATTGGCCGGCCTCGGGGAGGTCGGGACGTTCCTGCAGAAACTCCGTCACCGACAGGAGACGCGTGGGGTCGTTCATGCCTCCGTCTTTCTTTCACTCCCTGCACGTCCGCTGCTGCACCCTCCGCCGGTTACATCGGTGGAGGAGGTGCGGAAGCGAACGGAGCGGGAGCCGGAGTCGTCGACCGGTAGAGTTCCCAGCCGCGGCTGGTGAGTCGGAAGCGGTACAGTCCCGGCCTGAGGGCGTAGGTCTGTTCGCCGTACCCCTGGCCGCGGTCGAACGTGATCTGCCAGGCCCGATCTTCATTGAAGGTCTGCGACTGGCCGGGGGACATCGTGTAGTTCCAGGCGGCGTCGCCGCTGGCGAGGACGTACGCGCACGGGCCGGGTTGATCGGGCGGCATGGCGATGGTGATGGGCTGGTTGCTGTACACCACCCGGGGCGCGGGGGGACGATACTGCGGCCGGTGTCCATAGGGGGACTGGTTCCACTGGGGGTAATAGTAATCGTCGTCGTACCAGTCGCCATCGTCGTACCAGCCGCCGCTGTTCCAGCCGCTGTTGTTGTTCCAGCCGCCGCTGTTCCAGCCATTATTGTTGTTCCAGGCGCTGTTGTTCTGGGCCCCGGGGGAATCGGGCATCATTTTGTAGCGGTACTGCGCGCTGACCGCGGTCCCCATGAGGATCAAAGCGGTCGACGCGGCTAGCAGGTTGCGGATCATGGTCGTCTCCTGTGTGCTGAGGTGAAGTGGAGCGCGGGCGCCGGGCGAAGGGCCAGGTCCTCACTCCCCGTGACGGGATAACGGACGGGGGGTCGGTGATCTTCCGCTCCTGCGGGGACCGCCTTTCATTTTCGGGGAACTGCCTCACCAAGTCACGCGCCGAATGGGGCCGGAGGAGAAAATTGTCACTCGGCGATCACCTGGAGCAGGGGGGCGGGGGCCATCGTCGGGGGGACGAAGATGAAGGGACGCTGGCGGTCGCGGGTCAGACTCTTGACGCGGTATTCAATCCCTCCCTTCAGCTCTGTGGCGTCGTAGCCGCCATCTCCGGCGGGGGGCGGGAGGACGTCCCCCTTGGGATCCCTGAGGGTCTCCATCAGGGCGTAGGTGAAGGCACCGTGGTTCCACTCGGAGAGTTCGAAGCTCTCCTGCCGCGGCTGGCAGGAGGTGAACACAATCACTCCCACTTCGGGGGCCACGACATCATGCACCGGATCGTACACCACCTGTCCGGCGGAGACGCCGCCAGAATGGCAGGTGTCGAGGAAGAGCAGCCGCTTGCACTGGGGAAAGTCCTCGTGCAGGGTGCGGGCGATTTCCCGCCAGGAGAGGGCGGTGGCCCGGAGCTTGTCCAGCTCGACGTCGTGCGTGGCCAGATAGAAGTTCTGCAACTCGTCCCGGAAGCCGTGCGCGGAGACGAAGATCATGGCGATGTCGCCGGGCCGGGAGGAGCGGACGAGCCAGTCCAGTCCGTCGAGGATGTTCCGTCGCGTGGCTTCGGCATCGACAAGCAGGCGGGTTTCCACCTCGCCATAGAGCTTTCCGTGACGGTGCCGTTCGATGATGCGGACGAATTGCCGGGCGTCCTCGGCGGCGAAGTGGAGATCGGAGAATCCGTTGCCGGAGTGGGCATAGCGGGCAATGCCGACGGCCAGCACGTAGACCTTGGGCCGAGGAGCGCCGTCCGGCAGGACGGGCCGCTGGACCTCGTGAGCGCCGCCACGATAGGCCACCGGCCGCGAGACGACCGGGCTGGTGGTCTGGCCGTTGCCGGCGACGACGCCCAGCGTGTGCCGGCCGGGGGTCAGACGGATTTCCGCGGTCACGTCGATCTCCACGCCGTTGGAACCGGCGTTGGGATGGGCGACGTGCGCGGGGATGCCATCCACCAGGAAGGTCACGTCCCGGACGGCCAGGGCGTTGGGGCTGCTGACGCGGGCGGTGACGGAAATGGTGTCCCGGTCGGAGACGAAACCGGCCTCGGGCGAGAGAATCTGTACGCCGGGCGGATGCAGCCGCGCGAACTCCTCGGCGTTGCGGAGATCGAACTCCGCCGTCTGCCGCCCCTGGGCGGCATTGGCGCGGGCGATTGCTTCCGGAACGTTCCCCAGGGCGATCACCTGATCGATGACGTCCGGCCGGTAGAGCTGCTTGCGAAACTGCTGAACGGCGTGGAACTCCGCGCTCTTGTCCGGACCGCGGTTCTTGTGCCAGCCGATGAAGCGATCCGCACCGGGGGAGCAGTCGTAGTAGCCCTGCTGGGTCCAGAGAATCCATTCTCCGTCGGCGGTGATGAACAGATGGAGCAGCGGTTCCACGAAGTCGTACCCGTCGGCCAGAGTCATCTGGTAATCGAAGCGTCGTCCGCCGCGCTCCATCACCACCGGCACCTGCTGACCGGGACGGTAGTCGTACCGGCCCAGCAGCAGCAGCGTCTCTAACTCGGTGATCGATTTGCCGTCGAGCGAGATGATCCGATCGCCCACCTGCACTCCGGCCTGGTGCGACGACGTACCGGGCTTGACCTCGATCACGACTTCGGACTGCCGGCGGAAGTCGGGATGGCCGGTTGGCCGGCGTCCGGTGAGGGGGAACAGGCACAGTTCGCCATCGGTGCTGCTGCTGACCAGCCACTTGCCGTCGGGGGAGGCGCCGACGGAGGTGATCATGCTGCCGTGCCCGATGAAGGCGCGGTGCAGGCGGTCGGTGTCGGAGTCCCAGCAGGCGAGTACGCCCCGGTCGTCGCCGAAGATCACGGGATTGCGGATGTCGAACCCGTGACGATCCAGCAGAGTGTAACACATCGGGTTGGCTCCGGCCGGGAGCCGGTAGCGGGCGTTCTCTCGATCGCCCCGGTAGGAGACCAGATGGACATCCGGCCCAACCTGCTTGAGTTCGATGCGGTAGTCGCCGATGTGCGTCCGCTCCACCTGTGGCGTCAGTTCCGGCGCAAACTGCACTTCGCCGAGCGCGCGGCGCGGGAGATCGAAGACGTAGTCGGCCGGTCCGAAGTGATTGCGCCGGTACTCGCTGCCGCGGTAGTGGGTGGTTCCGAAGGCCAGCCGCGTCCCTCCCTGGTCGAACGAGACCTCGTAGAACTTCTGCGCCAGACTGGTGAAGCGGTGGACCTCGGCGGCGGTGCGGCGATTCCAGAGATGAATCTCGCCGAACAGATCGCCGCTGGCGGCGAGGTCGCCGCTGGGGCTGGCGGCGACGGCCGAGATCGTCCAGCGATGAGCGTTGTAGACCGGCGCGGCGGAACGAGTGCCCGGTCCAAACACGCCGACCCAGTATTCCGGCCGCCCCTGGGGCCGGCTGGCGCTGCCTCCCAGCCACACGCCGCGGTCAAGCTGCACGTCCCAGATTTGCGGCGGCGTGCGGCCCGCGCCCAAGGGATACTCCACCTGTCCCCCGGCGACATTGGCCATCCAGCTCAACACCGGTTCGGGAATGCGGTCGCGCGGCGTGAGCAACCGCCCGTCGGGGATCGAGTACAACCGCGGTCCGTCGAAGGCAAAGGCGAGCAGCACCGGCTCGCGGGAGGGGAAGGCGAGACCATCGTAGATCGGCTGGTCGGCCCGCGGCGGAGGGATCGTCTGCACGATCCGCCGCGCGGGCCAGTCGTACACATACAGGTTGCCGTTCTGACCGGCGGCGACGAGGTATCGTCCGTCGCGGGAGAAGGCGAGCCGGCGGGCGGCGACGTTCATCCCCCCGACAAGCTGCCGGATGTCGTCGAGGTTCCGCACGTCATACACACGGAGCGAACCGGCGTCGGAGAAATCGTCAATGCCGACGACGAGTTCGCGGCCGTCCGGCGAGAAGGCGACGGCGTAGACGCTGCCGTAGGCCGATTCCGCCCGGTCGCCGCGGAGTGTGCGGAGGAGCCGCTGCGACGCCACGTCGTACAGCCGCACTTCCTTTTCACCGGCTGCGGCCAGCCATTGACCGTCGGGGCTGAACTCCAGGTCCCAGATGCGGGTGCGGAAGCCCTGGGGGTCGAGGACGAGCTGGATGGTTCCGGCCTGGCGGAAGTCCGCCGCTGGTTTGGTGAGACGGGGGTCTCCGCCCCCTCCCTGGGCCGGCAGCCGCACGGTCACCAGCCCCATCAGCGCCGCCGCCAGCCAGGCCGCGCTCCAGGATCGGCGGGGTGGGGTGTGCTGGTGCCCGCCATGCGGAGTGTTCATCGCCGCCTCCCTTCACGAGGGAACATTCACTTCGTGTAGCGAATGCTCAAGGAGGCCCGCACCCGACCGATGTCCATCTGGACTTCCTGAACTTTATGTTCCTGGGGAGGTCCAAAGCCGGTGGCATTGCCGCCGCCGCTCTTGGCGATGAATTCATCCGGGGGGGGGCTGGTACCGCGCGGCCAGGCCGCGGCAAACGTGACCGTGATGGTCCCCAGGTCCTGCGTATGCCCCAGCCGCGCGGCGGCGCTGTCGGCATAGCCGGTCACCAGGAAGCTCTCCACATGATTGTTGGTCTTGTGCCAGCCCTTGAGGATTGGGGAGTCTCCCTTGCCGACGATGTAGACGTTGTACTTGGGTCGGCCGGTCTTGGGGTCGCGGATGTCGCTGAAGGTGAACACGCTCAGTCCGTCGATGAGCAGCCGCACCGCCGCGTCGTACTCGGAGTTGTTGTACACCCGCACGGCGTAGATCTGCCCGCGCTGGATTTCCACATAGGGGAGATCGTCCTCGATGTGGATGGGGCAGGGTTTGCCATCGACGAGGATTTCGATTTCATAGGGGGAGGTGGGGCTGGCCCGGTAGCGGGTCTTGCCGGGATCCAGGGTGACGGTGGGCTTCACGAGGCTGTCGCGGAGGATGCCGTCGATCTCCGTGGACGTCTTCTCGGCAGGGAGGTCCGCCGGGAGGCCGATCGTCTCCACCAGTGTTTCCGCCCCGGAAATGGTCTCCTGGAACGTTCCTTCCTGAATCCCCTGGGTATTGAAGCTGGTGATGACTGCGCCAAACTGATCGACCAGCCGGCCGTTGATCCGCACGCCCAGGTGCTTGAGCCTCTTGCCGGTGCTGGGGTCGGCGTGCTCGACCTCGGTGATGGAGTAGTCGCCCGAGAGTCCGACACGGGCGCGCGTCTTGACCTGGATGCCGTGCTTGGCGAATTCGTCAGTGAAGGTCTGCACGATGGCCGGGCCGGAGCTGCTGGGGAAATTCGGCGGACCCGAGAATGTGCCGATGGAGATGGAGTCCATCTGCTGGGCTTGCAGCAGCGTGGCAACATTCTTGGCGATCACAGCGATCCGTTTGTCCAGGGCTTCGGTCGCCAGGACCGACCCCGACAGACTGAGGAGGGCCAGCCAGGCCGTCCCCCAACGGAAGCCTGCGGGGCGCGATCCCCGGCTCGTCGGCGGGAGAAAACGTCGTGTGTTGGCTAGCAGACTCGCGAACATGGCCGTCTCCGGTGGGAGAATCACGGGAAAGTTGTGGAGGGAACCTGCCGCGGCGGACGGCAGGACCGTCTGCCGCGGCTCTGGCAACCGCATGTCATCTGGTCAACGAACGGCGCGCCGGAATCTTCCCCGGACGCGCTCGTTCACAGCATCTCATCCGTCCGCACCGCACATCTTCCAAGGTTTGCGCCGGAGGCACGGCCTCCGGGTCAGGTTTCAGGAGGGAGACTGGGGGGACGCGGAGGCAGCGCGGCCAAAACGTCCGCCGCCCGCCGCCGGACCCCCAGACGAGATTCACTCCCTGTGCTTCGTACCTCCGTGGATCATCTGATCACATCCGTCGTGAACAGCGGACTTCCCCTCCGGGGTTGTCCGAGGTCCTACTCGTCAAACACCAGTTTCGGCGTGCCGAGATCAAGGGATTGCATCAACACCTGGGCCGGGCTGAGCAGTCCGTCCCGAGTCTCCCAGTTGGCCCGGCTGATTTTCTCACCGCTCACCAGCGGTCCCAGGCCAAGTTCATTGCGGAGGCGGGGATTGGCCTGAATCGCTCCTCGCAGCAGCGCGGCGTCCTGCACCAGGCATTCACACGCCACCTGTTCCAGTCCCAGTCGCTGTTCGTAGCGGCGGGCGATGGACCCGACCGGTTCCGGGAAGGCTTCGATCGACTTGCCGGCGTCGTCGCCGACTTGCAGGAACGGTCCGGTGCAGGCGGCGATCGCCTGGAGGAACCGCTGCCGGTCCTTGTTCACCAGCACCTGCATCTCGTCCTTGGGGGGGCAGAGCGTGCGGAGCTTGCGGCGGGCCTCTCCCTGACAACCAGCGCCCTCGCGCAGGGTGTCGGTGAAGTCGATCATCCCGTGCCGGTGGCAGCTCATGCAGGAAAGTCCGCAGACGATGATGGGGGCGCCCGACGTCTCGGTCAGGTCACGGACCACTTCGATCGGGCCGGCGTCCAGCCGATCCCCCTTGCCGTCGACCAGATAGTACCCCTGCAAACCGTTGGGGAGGCCGAAGATCATCTCTCCCCCATCCTGATCGAAGGCCAGTGTCGGGAAGGGATGGGCGTCAAACGCGGGGCCTAAGGGAAACTTCATGATGTTCCCGCGGAGGGTCTCCTTCTTGAAGTCATAGCTTTTCCAGTAGTACCCATAGGCCGCCGGGTGACGGTCGACAATCCGGTTCCCCGCCGAGACCGCACTCTCCACAAATCCCGCCCGGCGGAGGCGGTCCTGCTGGTAGTCACCCACCACCTGGACCTTCAACAGCTTTTCCAGTTCCGGCGCCGTCTTGGGAAGACTGAGCAGCTCGTAATACAAGGGGGGACGCATCCCCCGCACGACGAACCAGTCGGCCCGCAGGTAGCACAACGGCGTTTGGGTATACAGCCCGATGTCCTCGTCCAGCTTGGCCAGGGCGTCGTCCGGCACGTTGTCGAAACCCATGCCGTAAGGGTAGTGCCGCAGCAGAATCCGCCAGGTGGCGTCGGTCCACCCCAGCTCGCGAATGTCGATGCGGAACAGCGTCTGCTCCGGATCAAGAGGCTTGGGAAGCATCAGGTCCGGCTGCCAGGAGACGCTGTTGAGCGCCTTGGACAGTGCTGCCCGGTACAGCCGCAGCTCCAGTTCCGAGACGCCGTGGACGTCGTTGTACAGATGCGTCAGCGTGAAGTACCGCACGTAGGGGCGGACTTCCGGAGGCGTCGCCTGAAGATCGTCATGAATCGTTTGCAGGATCGACTTCCATTCCACGTAGCCGCGCACCTGGCGCTCGGGCATCGGAGCCCCCGCCAGAATCCATTGCCGCAGGAGTTCGCGCTCCTCGGCGGTCGGCTGCGGCTGCGACTTGGGGGGCATCTCGTTGGCGGAGAGGCGCTGCCACAGCATCGATTCCTCCAGGTTCCCCGCCACCACGTAGCCGTGGTCCGGGTCCAACAGCGCCGCCCGGTTCGTCACGTCCAGCGACGAATCACCGTTGAACGTCACGCCATGGCACTGGTAGCAGTATTTCCGGACCAGGGCGTCCCCTTGGACGGCGAGCTCCTGATCCGCCGACGCCGGTGCCGCAATCAGCACCCAGACCAGGGACAAACCCATCCTGCGCAGTCGAAGCAACGTGCTCATGGCAAAGAACCTCGGATCCAAATTGGGCCAACCGCGTTACCTGTGGGGTCTCTTCAGGGAGACCACCCTCGCGATGGAAGCACAGCCTCCATCTCGATGGGGAAACGGCCAGACGTGCAGATTCTTCCCGCTGATCCGACGCAATCGACGCGACGACGCAGCCGTACGGAACTGAGGACGTGCTTGGAGAGGCTGACAATCGACGGCCCCAAGATACCAGACCCGCCGGACGACCGGTAGTGGACGACCGCCTCAAGGCAAAGCGGCTGGACCGGTTCGGATGTCAAACGTCCGCTGAATCGGGGCGGACGCTCTGCCCCTCCCCTTCCCACCCGAACCACCGCTTTGCCTTGGACCCCCGCGGCCACGCGATCATTTGCGAATCCTGTTCCCCGGCCGCTAGGATCGAATTCTGAAGTCGCACCCGCGGATGTTCCTTGACCGGACGACCACGACGGAATTCCCCCTTCACCGACGCACGCATGAGTCCTCCCGCGGCAGAGACGTATTTGACAGAGCTGTTCGGCCTCGACGGGAAGACGGCGGTCGTCATCGGGGGGACCGGCGTCCTCGGCTCCGCCATGGCTTTGGCCCTGGCCCGCGCCGGCGCCTTCACGATCCTCGCCGGTCAAAACGCCCAGAAGGGCGAAGCAGCGGTGGCACGCATCCGGGCCGTCGGCGGTCAGGCGGTATTCCACGCTGCTGACGCCACCTCCGCGGACGACCTCCGGGCCCTCGCGGACCGGCTGGTGCAGGAGCACCGCACCTGCGACGTCCTCATCAATGGCGCCGGCGTCAACTCTCCCACCCCCTTCCTGGAGATCACCGACGAAGAGTGGGACCGCATCTTTCAGGTCAATCTCGGCAGCGTCCGGACCGCCTGCCAGATCTTCGGCAAACTCATGATCGAGCGGAAGACGCGAGGAGCGATCATCAACGTGGCCTCCCTCTCGGCCATCACCCCGCTCTCGCGCGTCTTCACCTACTCCGCCTCCAAGGCGGCCGTCCTCAATCTCACCCAGAACCTCGCCCGGGAATGGGCGCCGCATGGCATCCGCGTCAACGCCCTCTCGCCGGGCTTCTTCCCCGCCGAGCAGAACCGCAAAGTCCTCACCCAGGATCGGGTGGAGAGCATCCTGCGGCACACGCCGATGGACCGCTTCGGAGAACCTCACGAACTCGCCGGAGCCGTGCTGCTGCTGGCGTCCAATGTCGCCGGCAGTTTCTTGACGGGGACCAACATCATCGTCGACGGCGGCTTCTCCGCCATGACGATCTGACCGGCTGAGAGCGCGCGTGGTTCCGCGGTGTGCTGATCCCGAGGTCCAGCCAGCTCGCGCCCCCAGCCCAGACCCACGCATGTCCACGGACGCCCCAGGCCGCGAACCGCTCGACCCCGCCCTGCTGGCGCGGCTGTCGGGACTGGAACTCCGGGCCCGGACCATCGTGGAAGGGCATCTGGCCGGCCTCCATCGCAGTCCCCGGCAGGGGTTCTCCGTCGAATTCGCCGAACACCGCGAGTACACCCCCGGCGACGACCTCCGCTACCTCGACTGGAAAGTCTTCGGAAAACGCGACCGCTTCTACCTCAAACAGTTCGAGGAAGAGACCAATTTCGCCTGCCAGCTCGTCGTCGATGTCAGCGAATCGATGGCCTACCGCTCCTCGCGGGCGGCCCTCTCCAAGTGGGAGTATGCCAGTTGTCTGGCCGCGGCGCTCGCCTGGCTCGTGCTGCGGCAACAGGACGCCGTCGGACTGGTCGCCGTCGACGCCGAAATCCGTCGCACCGTGCGTCCCTCCGGACAGGCGGCGCACCTCAAGCAGATTCTCCAGACCCTCGAACAGATGCGGCCCGAGCACGAATCCCGCCTGGGAGCCGTCCTGCACGAACTGGCCGAACGCATCCCGCGCCGCAGCCTCGTGCTGCTGGTGAGCGACCTGTTTGACGAGCCGGACGCCGTGGGCCAGGGTCTGCGACACCTGCGGTTTCGCGGGCACGACGTCGGCGTGCTGCACGTCATCGACCCGGCCGAGCAGGATTTCCCCTTCGGCGAGGCCACCGAATTCGTCGGCCTGGAGGGTCTGGGGTCCGAGCCGGTGGAACCGCAACATCTGGAGGCGGCCTATCGAGCCGAGTTCGAGGCCTTTCTCCGCCGCGCCGCCGCCCAGTGCCGCGACCTGGGGGTCGATTACCGACTCATCCGGACGGACGAGCCTCCCGACCGGGCGCTGTGGCAGTTTCTGGTGCAGCGCCGCCGGACGCGCTGACCGGCGGACTCAAGCCCGCAGAGTCTCCCCCCGCTCGTGCCGGGGCTTTCCTCCCCGGCGGGCGCCGTCGGTCTCGGCCTTTACCCCCTGTCCACCGCCCCACTCTTCTGCGGAATCTGCGCGGTCGGATCACCGGATGCCTCTCAATTCCCCGAATTTTTCCGCTCCGTCCAACGGCTCCTGTCCCCTGCCGCCTCAATTGATAGAATGCCCACAGCGGCTCCGTGTGGAGCCACGCACGGCGACTGCCATCCCGACTTTCCATCGGAGAGAGCATTTCCATGTCTGCCCCTGACGCTTCCGTCCTCGACGCTCCGGAACTCGACGTCCGCGAGAAGACCGACGTCGACATCGGCGAATACCAGTACGGGTTCCACGACCCCACCGACAAGTACGCCTTCATCTCCCGCAAAGGGCTGGACCGCGACATCGTGGCCCAGATCTCCGAGATGAAGCGGGAACCGGGCTGGATGACCGACTTCCGTCTCCGGAGCTACGACATCTTCGCCCAAAAGCCCATGCCCCACTGGGGAGGGGACCTGTCCGGCATCGACTTCCAGGACATCTACTACTACGTCAAGGCCAGCGACCGGCAGGGGAAGTCCTGGGAGGAGGTCCCCGAAGACATCCGCCGCACCTACGAGCGGCTCGGCATCCCCGAGGCCGAACGCAAGTACCTCGCCGGCGTCAAGGCCCAGTACGAATCCGAGGTCGTGTACGGCTCCCTCCAGAAGGACCTCGAACAGAAGGGGGTCCTGTTCACCGACACCGATTCCGCCGTGCGGCTTTACCCCGACATCGTCCGGGAATACTTCGGCACCGTCATCCCCCCCACCGACAACAAGTTCGCCGCCCTCAACTCCGCCGTCTGGTCCGGTGGCTCGTTCATCTACGTCCCCCCGGGTGTCTCCATCGACTTCCCCTTGCAGGCCTACTTCCGCATCAACACCCAGAACATGGGGCAGTTCGAGCGGACGCTGATCATCGTGGATGAAGGGGCCAACGTGCACTACGTCGAAGGCTGCACCGCCCCCACCTACTCCAGCGACAGCCTGCACTCCGCCGTCGTCGAGATCATCGTCAAACGCCGCGGACGCTGCCGCTACACCACCATCCAGAACTGGTCCCCCAACGTCTACAACCTGGTCACCAAGCGGGCGGTTGTCTACGGCCACGGACTGATGGAGTGGATCGACGGCAACCTCGGCAGCAAGCTGACCATGAAGTATCCCGCCGTCTACCTGCTGGAACCCTACGCCCGCGGAGAGACCCTCTCCATCGCCTTTGCCAGCAAGGGGCAGCATCAGGACGCCGGCTCCAAAATGGTCCACTGCGCCCCGCACACCTCCAGCCGCATCGTCTCCAAGTCGATCTCCAAGAACGGCGGCCGGTCGAGTTACCGCGGCCTGGTGCGGGTCCAGAAGGGAGCCACCGACTGCAAGAGCAACGTCGTCTGCGACGCCCTCATCCTCGACCCCCACAGCCGCAGCGACACCTACCCCTACATTGAGGTTGAAGAGGAGGACGTCGCCATCGAACACGAGGCCAGCGTCTCCAAGATCGCCGAGGAACAGCTCCTGTACCTGATGAGCCGCGGCCTCACCGAGGCCGAAGCTTCCGCCATGATCGTCACCGGCTTCATCGAACCGCTGGTGAAAGAGCTGCCGATGGAGTACGCCGTCGAGATGAACCGGCTGATCGAACTGCAGATGGAGGGGAGCGTGGGATGACGCGGGAAGCACTGGTTCAGTGGCTGCGGCGCGAGCCGTTCCTGCCGTTCGAGATTCGGATGTCCAACGGCGACCGCTACCCGGTTCCGCATCCCGAATATGCCGCCCTGGGCAAGACGAACGTGATCGTCTTCTTCCCCGATTCGGATCGATACGCCGAACTCGCGCTCCTGCACATGGCGGCCGTCGAGCAACTCGAGGCTTCCCAGCAGACCAGCGCGTAGGAATTCGGTGGTCCAGCCCCTGTGACGATCACAGAGCGGAACAATGGCTCGACAACTGCCCTGATCGCACCCCTCATCCACCGGAGTTGGCGCCGTGGCGAGCCACGGCCGTCAGGCCGTGGACCGTGAGGGATGAGACGGGGACGTTGCTTCAGGTCTCCCCCGTGTGTCAGTTCCGGCCCGGAAACCAGATGGTCTCCAGACGCGCCCTGATCGCGCCTCTCATCCACCGGAGCGGCCGAGGTTCAGTTCCAGCAGCGCCGCCAGCAGGTCCTCGTCGCTCATCACCGGGTCCCAGCCGTAGGCGGCAAAGACCGCCTCGTCGAGCCGCCGGTGGGCCAGATCGAGCCATGTCGGCCGTTCGTTGTACAGGTTGGTGAGCGTTCGCTTCTTGAGAAGTCTCGCGCACTCGGCATCCCGCGGCACAACCCGCGGATACCGCACGGTCCCGATCTCCCCCGGTTTTGCCGCGACCTGCCGGGGAGCACTCGGGCGGTCCGGGGCGTCCGCGCTCCCCTGCGGGTCGCGGCTAACCGGGTCAATGTACCGGTCCCAGGGGCCGCCGACGGTGCCGGGGAATTCGAGGATTTCGACGCGGGTCCACTCGGGGGGATTGAGCCAGTTGTTGCGGAGCCGGTCGAGTTCCCGCGCGCCCGCGGCGATCTCCTCCCGCTGGGCGTCGGTCGGTTCAAACAGCAAGTACCAGCAACATTCAAAACTTCGGATATGCTGAGACTTTATTTGATCAGGTCGTCAGGAAAACCCCGAAGCTGCATGCCAAGCCGAAGCAACTCTGGCAGAGGGCGCGCTTCGATCGAAGCTGGAACGCAAATCAACTCCGGCAGTTGGAGTCGAAACTGTTCGATCCCAGTATCCAGACCAATCTCGTGCAATCGTTGCACGGTAGTCGGATTGATGACAACCCGAAATGATGACTGGCTTCCAAGCAGAGCATTGTCAAAAGCACCGTGGTGCAAACGGCATAGTGCGAGCCCGTTTGTAACCTCGTTGGTCGAACTGGGGTGCGACACCGGTACGATGTGCGCCGCGTCTACCAACTTCAGATCACAGCTACAAACGGCGCAGCGGTAGCTGTAAGCCTGAAGAACAGCGGGACGGAACTTTGCGTCGCGGTACGCCCTCATGGTTTCGACGAGGTCGTAGCGCCGCGCCGTTTGAATCTCGCTTTCTGCGAAGTCCAAGAACTCCCGCTCTTCCTCTGGCGTCGCCTCGATCAAGTCAACGATAGCGGTCGCATCAGACTCGGCATTGTGAAGTTGAAGTCCGTTTTCGATGTACCAGAGCAATAATCCGAGCGCAGATACGACCAGAACTTCCTCAACTACAGCAGACGGCGAAGATGAGATACCAGACTCAAGAGCGCCATCGGTCACCGCCTGCCGATTACATGACATCCACCGCTCTCGCAGGTGATAACATCGTAACGTTGAGTCACTGCTCTAGCAGCATCGGCATCGGATTCGTAGACCGCGCAGAGGTCACAGCGTTCGACAATGTCATAACCATCCGGAAGCGGTGGTAGCAAACAAGACGGTGATGCAGGATAGCGGACCCCCAGGCCGTCGCATCCTTCACAGAGACTGCCGTTATCAATCGCCATGTCCGATGTACTGCCAGACGCCATCAGCATAGAGCACCACCCCTTTCTTCTTGAGCTGTTGTTGCGCCGTTCGGACTGCGTGTTTCCACTTCTTTCCGAACCGTTTTCCACCAATCACTCGATCGACCGAATTGTCGCAGAGGTCGGGATGTAACGAAGAAATACGAGCATGAAGTTCCTCAGTTGTCAAAGAACCGTCGCGTCTCAAAAAGTACTCGATACTCCTCGCAAAAACAGTGTGTATCGGACCACTCGATAGACGTAGACGCAACAAGTCATCTTCGAGAGATGCTGTTGCGCCCTTGAACTGTTCCGCAAGGTTGACTTGGTTATGCCGTAGCTGAGCTTTATAGTCCTCAGAGATCTCTGCTATTATTTCAGCAAAAACCGCAAGACGTTCGTTTGGTACATTCGCCCCGAGTTCCAACAATGCGAGTAGATCAGTTCGCATTCGTTCTACCGCCGTGGAAGCTGACAACAAAACTCCGCACTCGTAATTGCGATAGATTCCCCCGGCAGTCAGATTGGCTGATGTGACTATCGCAAGATCGTCATCTGCTATGTAGACCTTTGCGTGAAGGCCTGGCAAGTGTACCACTCGGCTTGACTTCACGTTTTGAGCAAGCGTCATGATTGCGGCAGGGTCGGTAGCTTTACACAGCATGTGGTCGACGGTAAGACTCGTTAAAAAAACGAGCTCTGCATCGCCGCGCAGAAAACTGGCACCCAGATTCTGCTGAATCAGGGCGGTTCCATCTGCTCCGACGAATGGGCTGCAGACAACGAGGCTGCGTCTGGCCGCACGCACCAAATCAGTCAATGCGTGATGCCAATTGCGTCCAAGTATCTCAACTGTTTCACGCGGCAAGTGAACCTCTGCAAACAAAATGTCTCGTCTTTGACGTCAGACTGCGTGCAAATAGACGCTGCTTTGCAGCCAGACCTCAGTAGCTGCTTCACGTTGTCGCTGTACGGCTGCAAGATAGCGCGATTGTCTGCTTTGGGCCATTCCGACTTGCTAAACCACCACACCATGTTCACGGCGTCTTTCACGCGGACGCGGCGCACTGTCACCCACTCTGCTGGCGTCGGAAGACGCGCCGGGTTGTACCAGTACAATTCCTGCGCGAGGAAGAACTCCTTGGCCAGCCGAACCGCGAGTTCAAAATGGTAGATGCTCCGCACCGGCACGCCGGGAATCCATGCCCCGCCGATGTCGAGGACGAAGCTCCCGGTTCGCTTCAGCACCCGCTTGATTTCAAGACAGAAGGGCATGAACCATTCGAGGTATCGCTCGGTCGGTTCGTTTCCGTATTCCTTCTTCCTCGTCAGAGCAAACGGAGGAGAGGTCATCACGAGATCGATGCTCGACGACGGGATTCGCTTCAGCAGCTGGAGCGAATCCTCGTTGAACATCACCCCGAGCGGAGTGCTATAGGCGGGCGCACACCCGTTCAGTCCGATGCCATCAAGCCAGTCCAGATCCGGATGGAAGGCATTCCTGCGAAGCATCTTGCCATCTCCTGCATTCGACCTTCCTGCTCAGTCCCCATTGAGTCGTTGATGTCCGAAGTGTAATGGCCAACAGTGAGGTCGTCAAAGTCCTACGTTGATCCTGCAATATCCGCAGCGAACTCAATCGACCAGAAATGAGCTTCGACTTTCTCCCAGTCGGCGAGGCAGGCGTTGGCGACATGCTGCGTGACCCCTTCGGGGGTCTGCCCGGGCTTGAGGGCCTCGGGGTTGGTGAAGACCTTGCGGAGGATGTCGAGGTTGGAGGGGTCGGCGAGGCCCTCGAGGTCGAAGGCGTAGACCTGCTTGATCGTCCCGGTGAAGTTGGTGTGGACCTCGAAGCGGTCGAGGTCGCAGACGACCAGCAGCGGCGGGTTCTCCAGGTCTTCGCGGTACTGGAGGAGCTGGTCGTAGGCGGCCTTGAGGTCGCGGCGCTTCTTTTTGTACTCCCAGCCGAAGCGGCCGCGCATCCAGACGTCGGCCCAGCCGTGGCCGCCGGCCGATTTGCTCACGCCGCGCTCGAAGGTGTACCAGGCCCCGTCGGGGTCGGCCTCGACCGGCTTGGGCTGGCCGAGCAGGTCGCACAGATCGTTGAAGTGGCTCTGGCAGGCGGACCGCTCGGAGAGCGCGACCGGCTTCCACTTGGCGATGAACTGCTGCGGCGTCATGGCGCTCCGCTGAGGACGGGAAGGGAGACCCCAAGTTAATTCATCCTCGGGGACGACGCCACGCGGCCCGTCAGCCGCGCAGGTCAGCGGGACGTGGTGGGAGCGGCGGCGGCGGCCCGGTCCGGCTGCCAGTCGAGCAACTGCAGTTCCACCGATTCCCGCCCCTGGTAGCGGTTGATCGCCGCCTTGTAGCAGACGGAGATCGGTCCCTGGACCGTCGCCAGTTCCTCGGCCCAATCGCCCCGGCCGAAGGCGACTGCTCGCAGCGTCGTTCGTCCCTGCCGCAGACGCAGTCCCAGGTGCTGTCCTCCCTCTCCCATCGTGCGGGGGGGGGCGGCCAGTTCGACGCCGGTCGAGGCGAACACCGGCCGCGGATGCTCGCAGCCGTAGGGACCGAGTTGCTCCAGCTCCGTCACGGCCGGGTGGGTGAGATCGGCGAGCAGCACCTCGGCGTCGACGTCGAGTTCGTCGTCGTCCGCGGCATCGGCGGCGGTTTCGGCCACCACGGTGGTAAACTGCCGGCGGAAGGCGTCGATGGCGTTTTGGCGGATGCGAATCCCCGCCGCCGCCCGATGCCCGCCGAAGCCTTCCAGGTGCTCGTCACAGGCGCACAGGGCGGCGTAGAGGTCGTACCCGCCATAGCTGCGTCCGGAGCCCTGTCCGCAGCCGTTCGCCTCGTCCAGGGCGATGAGGATGGCCGGGCGGGCGAAGCTCTCCGCCACCCGCCCCGCCACAATGCCGATCACGCCGGGATGCCACTCGGGGTGGGCCAGCACGAGGGCCGGCTGGTCCTCCCAGCCCTGCTGGGCGACGAGTTCCCTGGCCTGCTTGAGGATCTTCCGCTCGACGGTCTGACGATTCTTGTTGAGTTCATCGACGTACTCGGCCAGTTGCCGGGCGCGGTCGGCGTCGGTGGTGATGAGGAGTTCGACGGCCAGACGGGCCTGCCCCAGTCGTCCGGCGGCGTTCAGCCGCGGAGCGAGCGTGAAGCCAATGTCTTCCGCGACCAGCCGCTCGCGCTGCTCCAGTCCTGCCCGCTTCATCAGCGTCGCCAGTCCGAGCGGGGCCTGCCGCGCGAGGCTGACCAGCCCGTGTCGGACGAGGATGCGGTTTTCATCGCGGAGGGGGACAACGTCGGCGACGGTTCCCAGCGCGGCCAGACCCACGGCGGAGAGCAGGAACTCGCGCATGCGGGGGGAGGCTTTGCGGCCGTCCCCGAGTTGCTGGCAGGTCACCCAGGCGAGCTTGAAGGCCACCCCCGCGCCGCACAGGTCGCCGAAGGGATACGCTCCTCCCGGCAGGCGGGGATGGACCAGGCAGGCCGCGTCCGGCAGCTCGCCGCCGACGGTGTGGTGATCGGTCACGACCAGCTCCAGTCCAAGCTGACGGGCCAGTTCCGCTTCGGCCAGGCTGCCGATGCCGCAATCGACCGTCACCACCAGCCGCCGGGGGTCTTCGGCATGCAGCTTGCGCAGGGCGTCGAGATTGAGTCCATACCCTTCCTCCAACCGGCTGGGGATGTAGTAGTCCACCTCCGCCCCCGCGAGGCGCAGGCAATGCCACAGAATCGCGGTGGCGGTGACGCCGTCGACGTCGTAATCGCCGTAGATGGTGATGCGGCGGCCGGCGCGGAGGGCGGAGACGATCCGCGTGGCGGCCTCGGAGGCGCCCGGCAGGAGAGTGGGATCGTGCAGGTCGGTCAGTTTGGCATGTAAAAACCGCCGGGCTTCCTCCTCGGCGACCAGCCCCCGGGCCGCCAGCACCGCAGCCACCAGCGGGGTGCACCGCAGCCTCCGGCTGAGCTGCGCCACGATCGCCCGGTCGTGAACGGCAAACCTCCAGGGTCTGGGCATGGGACCTCCTGTGGCAAGGGCCTCTCTGGGCGAGCGACGACCGGCGAGAGGCCGCGGCGCGGCTCCCTCCCACGGCGATTCTTAGCAATCCCCGCCAGCGACGGCGAGGGAAGCACCATCCACCTCGGGGGAGGAGGCCGGGCGGGTGGGAGGAACGTTCCCCCACTCCGTGGACTGGAGGGAGGAGCGAGGAGCCTGGCGAGCGTGGGAGCGTAGACCACTCGTGTGATTCCGATTGACCCTTTTGGCGGGCTAGACATAGACTCCCGCCCCTTGTTCCCACCGACCCCAACGGCCGACGCTGGCGGCGTCGGTGGAGGGGGTCTGTGCCGTCGGACGGAGCCGCGTTTCGATGTCCTGCGTCCCGGAGCGGTCGCTGATTCCGATTGCCGAATACGATCTCCTGCGGGAGGGGAGGTCGATCGTGCGGCAGGAGGCGGCCGCACTGGAGCAGGTTGCGGCACAGCTCGATGCCTCGTTCTGCGCGGCGGTGGAACTGCTGCACGCCTGCCGCGGCAGTGTGATCGTCGCGGGAATGGGAAAGGCGGGACTGATCGGCCAGAAGATTGCAGCCACGCTCTCCTCGACGGGGACCCGTGCGCATGTGTTGCATCCGGCAGAGGCGCTGCACGGCGATCTGGGGTGCGTGCATCCCGATGATGTGTTGCTGGCGCTCTCCAACAGCGGGGAGACCGCCGAGCTCCTCCAGTTGCTGCCCCCCCTGAAGCGGTTGGGCGTGCCGATCGTTGCCCTGACGTCCAGCAGGCAGAACAGTCTGGCGGCGGCCGCCGCCGTCACCATCACGATCGGTCGGCTCAAGGAGGCCTGTCCCTGGGGGCTGGCACCCAGCACCAGCACGACGGCGATGCTGGCGGTGGGGGATGCGCTGGCCCTGGTGTTGAGTCGCCGGCGGGGGTTCACTCCCCGCGACTTTGCGGGGCTGCACCCGGGAGGGAGTCTGGGGCACAAGCTCAAGCCCGTGTGCGACGTGATGCGCCCCCGCGAGCAACTCCGGATCGCCCCCGCCACGGAAACGGTTCGCGCGGTGTTCACGCGGTATGTCCGGCCGGGCCGGCGGAGCGGCGCCGTCCTGTTGGTGGATGAGGCCGACCGGCTGGCGGGGATCTTCACCGATAGCGACCTCGTGCGGTTGTTGGAGCGGCAGGGGGAGGGGTGGTGGGACCGTCCGATGGCCGAGGTGATGACTCGCTGGCCCGTGACCGTGTGTGCCGAAGCCACCCTCGCCGACGTCATCGACCTGCTGGCGGAGCGCAAACTCAGCGAACTGCCCGTCGTGGATGCGTCGGGGCGGCCCCTGGGATTGATCGACATCACGGACGTCATCGGCTGGTCGCCGCTGGAGGCGGCCGGTTGAGGCCGCGGAGCCGGGTCTCCCCCGAACCTCCAGGCTTCGTCCCGAGCGAGGTGCACGATGCGGCGACTGCTGCTGACGTTGCTCATCATCGGCTCGCTGACGGGCGGCTATCTGGTGTATGCGCGGGTGCTGGCGCGACTGACGCGGCCGGGCGAAGCTCCCCCCGTCGTCGCCCTGGAACCGCGGTCCCTCTCCACTCAGCCGCCCAACTTTGCCCGGGCCGAGCAGTATCTGACGGATGTCGATTGGACCGAGCGGGCCGTCTTCAAGATCAAGCACTCGGACAACGCCTTTCTGTATTTCGACCGCTACGAGACGCGCGGTCAGCGCGTGCTGGTCGAGCCGTTTGCCCTCGTGTGGCATCCCCCCCAGAGTGACGATTCGGAACCGTACGTCTTTCTCTGTGAGAAGGCCCGCTTGACGTTCGAGCGGGAGTTCCAACTGGGAGCGGCCAGTCCCGGGCGAATGATCGGAGTCGCCCTGGACGGCGCAGTCCTCATCACCGGTCCCCACGGCCTGAAGCTCGAAGGCCGCGACTGCGTCTTTTCCGAAGACGAGCTGCAGCTCTACTCCGACCACCACTGCAAGTTCGCCTATCGACCTGAAGGAGAGCGGCTGCAAGTCGTCACCGGCGAAGCAGACCAGTTGCAGATCGACCTCACGCCAGTCACGTACCCGGCCCTCGGCCGCGACCTGCCCCGCGTGGCCCAGCGGCCGCAACGCCTCACGCTCCGCAAGAACGTCTCCCTCCTGTTCCAGACGCGGGAGAAAGAAGGCCTTCGCAGCACCCGGATCGTCAGCCGCGGACCTTTTGTGTATGACTTCGAGCGGCGGCTGGCGACGTTTCAGGACGATGTGCAGGTGGCGCGCCCCGTGGTGACGCCGGAAGGCCAATCGATGCTCGACAGCCTGGCCTGCGCCTGGCTGGCCGTGCAGTTTGAGGAGGAACCTGGCGCCGATGCGGACGGTGAAGGCTCACTGCTGGCAGGAGACGCCACGCCGATTCTGGGACGTTTGCGGTTCCGGATTCTCCGCGCCCTGGGAGACGCCCAGCACGTCGTTCGCGTGAGTTCCGATCAGGCGCGATTCAGGGGTCAGATGCGCGACCTCGTCTACGACGTCATCCAGCGGGTCCTCGTGATGCAGGATGCCGTGGAGACGGTCCGGCTCGAACACGACGGCGCCACGCTGTACACGCCGACCCTGCGTCTGGTCCACGACGACCAGATGGAGCTGACCCTCGCGGAGGGGACGCAGGCGGGACGACTCGATTACGTCCGCCCCGCTGAGGCGGATCGACCGCAACAAACGTTTCACGCCCTGTGGAACCAACGGGTGTCCTTGCAACCAGACCCCCTCCACGCCCAGACCGTGGTGATGCTGGAAGGGGAGGCGCGCGTCATTCAGCCCGGCGAACAGGGCATTCTGTGCGACCGGCTGACGTTGTGGGTGGAGGGCAGCCGGCTGCGGCGTGGAGAGCGTTCGTCTCCGGTCCCGGACAGCGGAGCCACTTCATCATCACCCGCGAATTCCCCCGCTGCCGCGGAGTCCCGGCGTCTGCCGCTCAAACGGGTCCTGGCGGAAGGGAACGTCGCCATGACCTCGCGGCAGCTTCAATTGACGAAAACCTCCCGGCTGGACGTCGCCTTTCAACCGGGGACGTTGCCGCCGGTGCAGCGCAACGCCCTCGGTGCGGGGCCGCGGCGGCAGCGGGTCTGGTGGGTCTACGAGACGTCGCTGCCGTTGACCGATCAAGCACCGCTCCCCGGCAATGGACCAGGGGGGGCGGTGCGGCGCGTGCTTCCCGCGGCGTTCTCGACGCCGAACCTGGAGACGATGTGGGGCGCGCCGACCTCATGGCCGGGCGAGCCACACATGGTTGCGCAGCTCGCCTCCCCCCTGGGGTTGTCCGAAACGGGGAACGAATTCTGGGACGTTCAGGCCCGCACGGTCGAGGCGCTGGTCATTCAGGACCCCCAGACCGGGCGCGCCGACGTGCGACGGCTGGTGGGAGAGGGAAAAGTCGTGGTGGTACAGCGTCCGCGGGAGCAACCGGCCGCGGCGGAAGGAGCGCCGGAGCAAGAACCCCTCTCCGTCACCGGAGACCGGCTGGAACTCCTCAATGAGGGGGGCGTGGAGCAGGCCCTGCATCTGACGGGGACGCCGGCGCACCTCCGCCGGGCCGGCGTGCACATCGAAGGGGATGAACTCTTCTTTGATCGGGCCGCCAACATCGCCAAGGTGATCGGCAAGGGGATGATGCAGCTTCCCGTGCACCGCAGCGCCACCGGCGAGGAACTGACGACGCCCTCGCAACTTGATCTGCACTGGCTGCGCGAGATGGTCTTTGACGGAGAAACCGCCCATTTCCTGCAGGGGGTCCGGGCGCGGCTCCAAGACAGCGTCATGCGCTGCGACGAGATGCACGTCACGCTCGACCGCCGGATCGACTTTTCCACCGAGCGGCCCAACACGCAGGGCGTCGCTCTCAAGCACGTCCGCTGTCAGAACGGAGTGGAGGTGGAGTTCTATCGCTGGGAACAACAGGAAATCACTGCCACCGCCAAGGGGCGGGCTGTGGAGTTTCAGTTGCAATACTTGACGGGGGACTTCGAGGCCCGCGGACCGGGACACCTCGACGTCTGGCAACAGGAGGAGCAAGCCCGGGTGGACGTCGCTCCCGATGCCGTGGCCCGCGCCAACCAGCCCGTCCAGGCCGACAAGCTCCCCTGGCAATACACCAACGTGCGCTTCGCCGGGCGGCTCACCGGCAACCTGCATCACAAGCACGGCACGCTGTTCGACCGGGTCCGCGTCACCTACGCGCCGGTGGAACGGGTCCTGGAGGTCTTTGTGCGGGACCAGCTCTCCCAGGAAACGGAGAGTTCCAAAGGGGCCGTCTGGCTGGGGTGCGACGAACTCCAGATTTCCCTGCATCCCTGGGAGGGGCAGGAGCGGGATTACGTGCAGCTTCTGGCGGTGGGGCGGGTGGCGCGGGTCGAGCTCGAGGGACGACTGTTCCAGGCCAATGCCGAGACCCTCAGTTACGACGAGTCGACCAAACTGTTCACCTTGCGAGGACGGGGCGGGCACAAGGCCAGCGTTTCGATGCAGGACCGTCCCGGCAGTCCCTACCGCGACTTCTCCTCGCAGATGCTCCAGTTCAACCCCGCGCGGCGGAGCGTCTCCATCCAGGGTTCCGACGGGGCCGTCGGTCGGTAGTCCGCTCTCTCCGTGCCGGGGTCTACACGGTCGCCGCCAGCGACAGTTCCACCAGGGGCGGGTCGAGGGCTTCCTGCGGATTGGGGTCCCCCTCGTCGGCCAGGATCGTATCGACAAAGAAATACAGGAGCTGCCGCAGGGCGTCGGGCTGCACGTCGTCGGCGATCGCCTCGGCCCGGGAGCGGGACTTGTCAACGAGTGCCTCGGCTTTCTCGAACGCTCCCTGCCGCTCGAAGATTGACCGCAGTTCCGCCAGCCGTTCCGCGTCGGGGGCGTCCCCCTCATACAGTTCGCGAATCCGCTGCCGCAGGTCGGGACCGGCCTTCTCCAGCGCCAGCGCCAACAGCAGCGTGGGGCGCAGGGCCAACGCATCCTGCCCGGCGACGAGCTTGTTGTCGCGGTCGCCGCGCCAGTCCTTGAGGTCATTGAGAATCTGGAAGCCGACCCCCACCTGCCGGCAGAAGGGAGAGACGACGTCGCGGTAGGCGTCGACCGGTCCGGCCATGCGCAGCCCGGCGTACAGGGCCGCCTCGAACGCCGGCGCGGTCTTGAGGGCATAGATCGTCAGGGCGTCGAGCGGTGTGAAGTTCCAGTCGGGTTTATTCTGCCAGGCCATCTCCGCCCCCTGGCCGTCGCACAGCTTGATGTGCGCCGCCGCCATGCTGTCCAGGATATCGCTGGCGACATCCGCTCCCAGTTCATGCCGGCAGGAGTTCACCAGCCGGTAGCCGAGACCAATCAGGTAATCGCCGACGTTGATCGCCGGTCCCAGTCCGATCGACCGGTGGAGGGTTTCGCGACCGTAGCGGAAGAGGTCGTCGTCCTGGATGTCGTCGTGGACGAGAGATGCCTTATGGAAAGCCTCGATCGCCATCGCCACGCGGGCGACGGAGGAGTTGAGTGGCGCGAGCGGCTCAGACCCGGCGCTGCCGTTGCCGGGCTTGGTCACCGCCCCGCCGGTCACTGCATCATAGGCCGCAAGGGTGATGAACGGCCGGAATCGCTTGCCGCCGTTCGCGAGCCAGTCGTAGGCGACGTCCTCGGTTGTCCCCAGCGGAGACAGGGCCGCCTCGGGCGTGCCGCTCCGCTGTCGCGGCAGCAGACGCTCGAATTCCTCGGTGAACAACCGGTTGGCCGCCCGCATCACGGGAACGTAGCTGGTGGTTGGAGGCTGCTGGAGCGGCTCGTACTTGTCCAGGACGTCCCAGACCCACGACTCGTCCAGTTTGGTGTTCTTGCAGTCGCCGGAATGGAGGGGGATGGCATACGAGGGGACGCCGGCGATGAGCACCTTGTCGATCGCCTTCTCCAGCACGTTCAGGCAGGCCACCCCGAGGATGCCGTCGACGTACCCCTCGACGATGATCTTCAGCACGATCGGCGAGCCTTCCGCCACCAGCACCTTGTAGCCCAGTTGCTCGGCCCGGACCTTGTAGTCGGCGATGGAGCAGGCCCCGCACTTCTCGCAGTTGAGGCCGAACTGATCGTACTCGGCGGGACAGCCCTCGGCGTGCTTGAGGCAATGCGGCAGCAGCAGCAGCCGCTTCTCATAGGGCGTCGCCAGAAACTGCCGCTTCCAGAAGAAGTTCCCGATCAGCACCATTGTGAAGCCGAGGAACCGTTCCGGCAGCCCCATCTGAGCCAGGACCTGCCGGCCGTACCCTTCGAGCTGGTCCTTGGTGAAGGGCTGCGACTTGTCCAGAGTCTCGGCGAATCGCTCTGCCGCCGCCTTGATCGCCTCCCGCTGAGCCAGAGTCTCCGGGACGTCCTTGAGGTGGCTGGTGCTGCGGCGCTTGCGGCGTTTGACGGGAGGGGCGTCGTCGTCCTGAAGGCGGGACGTCGCCTCGGGACGAGAGGATGTGGCGACAGGACCGACAGACCCGTTCCCCCCTGGGGAGGTGTGTGCGTCACGATGCGGATCGATGAGGGTGGCAGTATCCAACAGGTGCTCCTCAGGTCGTTCTGTGATGACGGGGGGGCGCGCTGCGAACATGGTAGGCGAGGCAAGCAGAGGAGGTAAGCCCTCCCCCACCAGATCGCTCCTTTCAGCTTTCAACGGCTGCGGCGCGACTGAATCTACAACTCCTGACGATCAGAGCGCTGAGGCCCGCTGTTCCCGGGATCAATCCCGGCCGGCCCCGGCCCGCCGCTCCCCCTCTTCCGGGAGAGACTTCACGGCCCTCCGCAGGCAGGAAACCGCAAAGATCAACGGATACAAACGCTCAAAATACCAGAGTTTCGCGAAATAGAAACCGATGGGGGCGGGGTCGAGGACCGTGGCTGGGGAATCCGCCCTGCTCTGCTCGCCCCCCGCGCCGAGCGGGGTGAGGGAGCAGGAGTCGCCTCGCTGCGGCGGGGCGTCGACCCCTTCTACCCGCTGCATCAGCCACTCCAGCCCGCGGCTGACGTGCGCAGCGGCGTGCGGGTCGTCCAGCAACGCCTCCACGGCCAGCGCCGTCTCCTCGACGCTGGAGGGAGTCCCTCTCCCGGCACCCCACCCGCCGTCGAGGTTCTGGTTGGCCCGCAGCCACGCCATCCCCCGCTGCGCGGCCGGCTGATCGATCAGGCCGCAGTCGCGATAGGCCGCCAGAACTTTGGCGGTCCCATAGGTGGGATTGATGTCGTCCGGCGCGTGCTGGTTGCCGAACCAGAGCGGAAGCCAGGAACCATCGGGACGCTGGACCTGTTGGAGGTATTTGAACGCCGGTCCCAGGCGTTCCAGGGCGACAGCCACTGTGAGCGGCATGTCGACCTCGAAAGAGTCGTCCTGTTCCAGAAACCACTCCCCGCCATGAGCGCGAAATGCCCGAATGGCGTGGGCCGTGAGATCGGGAGCACTGCGATCGAACGGGAGCGTCCCCCAGCCGCGGCAGAACGTCGGAAAGCCCCCATCACGGTTCTGCAATCCGCACAGCCAGTTCAGACCCGCTTGCACGGCGGCGTCGACTCGCCGGGAGAGCTCCTCCGGCAGTGCACGTTGCGAAGCTTCAGCGTTCGCAGGTTCGGCATCGGGATTTGAGGGGCGCAGGAGAACGGACCCGGCCGTGGCCACGGCCGGGCCTGGCTCTGGAGACGGGACGCTCGACGCTCGACTGTTCGCCAGCTCCATCACCGCCAGCAGCGCCCCCGGCGTGTCATCGGCGTCGGGCACGCCTCCGGGCAACGGGGTCCAGGCCCAGCCGCCGGGGTCGGCATTCGTGTAGGGATGGACCTCCTGGTACTGCTGGTCGAGCAGCCAGTTCAGGAGCGGGACGCGCGACTCTTCCGGCAGGTCCTCCCCCAGCGCGTTGACCGCCAGCGTCGTCACCCAGGTCGAGAGGTTGGTGTCGATCGGCCAGCTTCCGTCCGGCCGCACCGAGTTCATGAGGAACTCGACCCCCTTCCGCACCACGGGATGCTCGACCCGCCCCGTCGCGGCAAGGCTCATGGTGACGAAGCTGGTCAGCGGCGTCGCTTCCAGGAACCCGCCGTTCGACGGCTGAATCCGCTCCAGCACCCGCAGGCTCGGCTCGATCGCCCGGTTGCGGAGCACGCGCGTGAGCGGGTTCCACGGCGGAGCGAAGTGGTGCCGCACCTGACCGATGGCAATGAGCGCCGGCAGGGCGTAGCTCACCACCGGCAGCCGCACCGTCTTGTAGAACTTCGCCGGCAGGCAGGCGAGTTCGAACGGCAGTGGCGAGATCTGCTTCCAGTCGACCAGTCCTGCGAGTGCACACTGCGTGAGAATCGGAACCGAAAACGTCCTGTCCTTGCCGTAACGGGCGACCAGCGCGGGGACTCCGCCGGCGCGGTCGATGTACTGCTGCGCGGCCCGGAGAATGAGATCCATCGACGTTTCACGGTCGTCATTGTGCCAGAGGCCGCTCTCCTTGCCGACGGCGGCGAGCGTGGCGTGGCAGAGCATCGTCGTCGAAATGTTCGAGAAGCTCTTCACAGTGTCTCCCCAGCCGCCGTCAGGATTCTGGTGGGTGATGAGCCACTTCAGGCCGCCGAGGATGAGGGAACTGAGCGTGGAGAGTTGAGCATTGAGCGGGGGGGGCTGGTTGCTGGCTGCTGGCTGCTCGCTGACGGCTGACACCTGCTTGCGGAGCGCTTGTTGCACCTGCCAGAGGGCCATCACTGCGGTGGCGGTCGAGAGAGCCGATGTCGAGAGTTCCCCCAGCCAGACCTGTTCCGGCGACTGCTCCGCGAGCAGCAGTTCGCGTACGCGGGTATAGCAGCGCCGGAGTCGATGTTCGTCGACGTGGAAAGGCATCAGTCGTCAGCCGGCGTGCGTAGGAGGGACGACAGAGGTTCACCGCACCGGGCCGAGCGCGGTCAGGGCATGTTCCGTGCGGATGAACATCCGACCATCGGCGAGGGCTGGAGTGGAACGGCACACATCCTCCAGCGGGATCCGCGCGAGTTCCGTGGGCTGCCCTTCCCCGGCCTGGACAATCACCAGAGTTCCATCCACGTCGACGCAGTACAACCGCTCCCCCACCGCCACCGGCGAACCAAAATATGTCCCGCCGATCCGCTGCTTCCACACGGCGCGGCCGTCGGAGAGGCGGTAGCAGACGCATACTCCGGCATCGTTCCAGGCCAGCAGCCGGTCGCCGACCGCCGTCAGCGACGGAATGTGCGGGACGGAATTGTCATCCACCCGCCACACGATTTCCGCCGGCCCCTCCGAGCGTCCCCGCAGGGCCACGAGATGTTTCGGCCCGTTGGTGAAGGCGCAGTTCGCCAGCAGCAACTCGCCGGCGACGATCGGCGAAGCGACCGCCCGTTCCCCCTTCTCCGTCTGAAACGCCTCCAGTTCCCAGTGGATGGAGCCGTCCGCGGGGTTGACGCTCGTCACCCCGATCGGCCAGGCGACGAAGATGAGTTCATCCCGCCCCGTGTGCGGATTGCGATAGACGCAAGGAGTGGAGAAGTTGAGCCGCCCTCCGGGGCGCGGCGTCTGCCAGGCGATCTCTCCCGTCTCCCGCCGCACCGCGATCAGCGAGCTGTCTCCGGCGCGCTCATTGTCGCGGGCCAGAATCACCAGTTCGCCATACACGATGGGGGAGGTACCGAAGCCATGCCCCCCCGTGATCGCCCCCACCCGCGGGAGCTGCCACGCCACCTCTCCCCCATGCGTCAGGGCCACCAGGACGATGTCGTCGCCGGAACCCCAGGCCGCGTAGACTCGCTCGGCATCGACGGCGGGCGTCGAGGTGGCGTAACTATTGAAGCGATGTTTCTTGTTCGGCAGGGCGGGGAATTCGCGGCTCCAGACCAGTGCGCCGCTGGCGACATCCCGGCAGTGCACCATCCGCAGCGTCCCCTCCTCATTGGCGCACAGGACGAACAGCCTCTCCCCCCACACGACCGGTGAGCCGTGGCCGCTCCCCGGCAGGTCCACCCGCCACAGGAGTTGCGGCTGCGTCCAGGCTTCCCCAGAGCCGCTCGCTTCCACCACCCCGGAGCCGTTGGGACCGCGAAAGCGCGGCCACTCTCCTGCCGGCACCGCTGCGGCACCCAGTACCACGGCCGCCAGGACTCCCACGCGCATGGGCCAGCCAATCATGGATCACCTGTCAGGAAGGAAATGGGAGACCGAGGAGTCGGCGGCGCACCAGATCGAGCGCCAGTTTCGCCGTCCGGGGGGCGAAGATCGCGGGGTTGCCCGTCTGCCGCACTTCCATCGAGTGCACGGTCGGGATCGCCGCCAGTGCCACCCAGGCGCCCCCGACCGTGGTGCCGGCGGAATCGAGGGGAATTTCGCCGGCCGGGGAGACGGCCAGACCGAGATCGGCATGGAACCGCGCCCGGCAGGCGGTCGCCAGCCGCCGCGCCACGTCATGCCCACGGATGCTCGTATCCCCGCCGCCGACAACTGCTCCGGGAGGCGTCAGACCGGGGAGTCCCAGCAGGTGCTCGACGTCGGAACGGGAGGTCAGCACCAATCCGCCGCGGCAGACCTCCTCCGCGCCGGATACTGTGAGCAACCGCTCCAGCAGGTGGCCCCCCGTCGCCGCCTCCACCACGGCGACCGTCTGTCGCTGCTCGCGGAGCAGTCGCACCACCACGTGTTCCGGTTCCTCCTCTCCTTCGCTGAACACGAGGTCGCCCAGCCGCTCCCGGATGTGAGCGGAGGTCACGGCGATCTTGCGCTCGCACTCCGCTGCATCAGCCCCGTGGGCCACGATCCGCAGAGAGATGGTGGCGTCGTGTGCGGTGATGCCAACCTCCGGATCGGCCCCGCGCCGTGTCAGGTCTCCCAGCAACTCTTCAATCTGCGACTCTCCCAGACCGAGGCAGTTGAGTGTGGCCCGGCGGATCACCAGCTCCCCTGCGAGCCGCGGTTCCACCTGCTCCTTGAACATCCGCTTCATCTCCGAGGGGACGCCGGGGAGCGCGGCCAGACGGCATGCCGGCCACCCCTCGCGAGGGACTTCGATCCACAGTCCCGGCGCCGAACCGATCGGATTGGGGAGCGGCGTTGCGCCCTGGGGAAACTCCGCCTGCACCCGGTTCCGGGCCGGCATCGAACGGCCGCGGCTGGCAAAGTACCGCTCGATCTGCCGCAGCGACTCCGGGTCCTCGACGAGTGGCACGTTCAGCACCCGCGCCAGGACGGGACGCGTCAGGTCATCGAGCGTCGGACCCAATCCGCCGGTGATGAGCACGACGTCCGCCCGTGCAATCGCCAGTCTGAGCACTTCGATGTTCGCTGCTTCGTCGTCCGCGACCGTCGTGTGATACCGGGTGGGGATGCCCAGCTCCGAGAGCCGTTGACTGAGCCACTGGCTGTTGGTGTCCAGCTTCACGCCCGAGGTCAGCTCGGTTCCGACGGCGATGATTTCCGCGTGCATGGGGCTGAGTATAGCGGCCCCTGACGGTGCGGCAGAGACACGGCGGCGGACCTGTTCGGCGAGACCGATGCCCTCAGCGGGGGGGAGCAACCTCCGGAAATGGAGGAGGCTCGCCGGGCGCGGGAGCGGACGCGGCAGCAGTCGGCTCCGACTCTCGCACCGTCGGGTCGCCGGGGCGACGTTCCGGAGGCGAGGCCCCTCCTGTGTCGGACGACGCGGCTCGCGGTCGCTGGATCGGCGGCACGAACTCTTCCGCCAGGGCCGGTTGTACTGGCGTCATCGGCGCCGGGCCACTTGCCGGTTGCACGGCACTGGCCCTCCCCCAGTCTCCCGTCGGCAGGGGCGAGGCGGGGGTGGCGATCGCCACTCCCAATCCTCGTTGCTCCGGCGCCGCCTTGTACAGAGCCAGCGCCTGCGGCAGCAGACTGCGGAGCTGCGCCACCCGCTGGGCATTCGCAGGGTGCGTGGAGAAGAAGGCGGGCGGCTGAGGACCGCTCGCCTGAGCAAATCGTTCCCAGAACCGCGGCGCCTCGGTGGGATCGTAGCCCGCGCGGGCCATCAGCGTCAGCCCGATGGAGTCCGCTTCCGATTCGTGTTGACGGCTGTAGGGGAGCAGCACCCCGTATTGCGTGGTCAGACCGTGCGCTGTCCGCCAGCGATCCCGCGCGGTGCTGGAGCGCCCCGGGACGACCCGCTCCAACAGGCCCCCCGTGACTTTCACCGCTGCCTGCTGCGACATTCGCTCCCCCCCATGGCGGGCGAGGGCATGCGCGATCTCGTGAGACATCACCACCGCCAGCCCGGCTTCGTTTTCGCAAATCGGCAGCAGACCCTCGTAGACCGCCACCTTTCCCCCCGGCAGGCAGAAGGCATTGGCCTGATCGGAAGCAAAGAGCTTGAACTCCCAGGCGTAGTCGGGCCGACCGGAAACTGCCGCCAATCGCCTTCCGACACGCTCAACCAACTGCACGTGCCGGGAGTTCGTTGAAGGGGTCTGTTGCGCGAGCACCTCCTGCCACGCCTCCGCACCCAGCTTGAGTTCTTCCTGTTCCGGAACAGTGAGGAGTTGGGCCCGGCCCGTCACCGGCGCCTGGCGGCAACCCGCCAGAGGCAATTCCCCCAGCAAACCGAGCAGCCCGACGAGCAGCGTCGCCAGCCCGGAAGGAATTGTCCCGAGGCCGGTCTTCCGCTCCCCACACAAGTAGTGCAGACAAGCCAGACGCGAAGAGTGAGGCATGGCGTCACCTCATGTGGTCGCCGTGCGGAGAAACGGGGGAACGGACCGGTGCGTCCCAAGCCGGGGCCCTCCCCCTGAAAGGGGACGAAGCCTAGGCCAAACCGGAAGTTACGGCAAGACGAATCCCTCCGTCCGCACTCCTCCCCTCCTCTGACCCCTCTCGTTGGCTACTCAATCGACCATCCGCGACCTTGGAAGGACGGTGGGGAGCCGGACCTCCGTGGTGGACCCTCCGTTCCCTCCCCGCGGCGGGGACAGCCACGGGATTCGGTTGCCCCGATCAGGCACCTTGGGCCGTCATGCGCACAGCCGACGTGAATCGTCCTTCGCGAAGGTTGAATCGTCCTTCGCGGCGGTTCCGCAGAATCAGGCGTGCGGTTCGGTCATGCTCCAGGGGTCGAGGGCGGCGTTGAGCGTCTCCGGCGGCAGAATCTTCTGCTCCGTGCACAACTCGCGGATCGTCTTGCCGCTCTGGAACGCCTGCTTGGCGAGGGCGGCTGCCTTCTCGTAGCCGATGTACGGGTTGAGGCTCGTCACCATCGAGAGGCTCTTCTCCACCGCAGCGGTGCAGGCCTGTTCGTTGGCCTCCAGACCGCGGGCGCACTTCTCCACGAAGGCGTTCGTCGCGTTGGCCAGGAGCATCACCGATTCGAGGGTCGTCTGACCCATCACGGGCATCATGATGTTGAGCTGGAAGTTTCCGCCGGCGGCGCCGCTGAGGGTGACGGTCCCGTCGTTGCCGATGACTCGTGCGGCCGCCTGCATCAGCGCCTCGCACATCACCGGATTGACCTTGCCGGGCATGATGGAACTCCCCGGCTGGAGATCGGGGATGATCACTTCGTAGAAGGCGCACCGCGGTCCGGAGCCGAGCCAGCGGATGTTGTTCGCCACATTGAAGAGCGTGTTGGCGATCGTCTTGAGCTGGCCGTGGCACTCGACGAGGCCGTCGCGCTGGGCGTTGGCCTCGAAGTGGTTGACCGCCTCGATGAAAGGGAGACCGGTCTCCTCAGCGAGCGCGGCGGCGACGCGGCGGCCGAACTCCGGGTGGGTGTTGATCCCGCTGCCGACGGCGGTGCCGCCGACGGGGAGTTCACGCACCGCCTCGATGGCCCGCTCCGCCCGCTGGAGTGAGAGCTCCAGTTGCCGCGCGAATCCGCCGAACTCCTGCCCCAGCCGCAGGGGGGTGGCGTCGGCCAGATGCGTGCGGCCGATCTTGATGATCCTGTCCCAGGCCTGGGCCTTCTCCGCCAGCACGTCGCGGAAGGATCGGAGAGCGGGGAGGAGGTTTCGCGCAATGCTCAGCGCCACGGCGACGTGGATGGCGGTCGGAAACGTATCGTTCGTCGACTGCCCCATGTTGACGTGGTCGTTGGGGTGAATGGGCTTGGCGGCGGCGAAGCGATCTCCCCCCGTCAGCTCGATGGCGCGGTTGGCGATCACCTCGTTGCAGTTCATGTTGCTGGAGGTTCCCGAGCCGGTCTGGAAGACGTCGATGGGGAACTGGTTGTCGAATTGTCCGGCGGCGACCTCGCGGGCGGCCTGGAGGAGCGCATCGACCTGCACGGGCGTGAGGGGGTTTTTCCCACTGCCGGTGAGCTTGCCCAGGTCACGATTCGCGATGCCACAGGCCCATTTGACCAGCCCCATCGCATGGATCAGGTCGGAGTGCAGCGGCCAGCCAGAGATGGGGAAGTTTTCGACGGCCCGCTGCGTCTGGGCGCCGTAGTAGGCCTGGGCGGGGACCCGCACCTCCCCCATGGAGTCACGTTCGATGCGAAAGTCGGGCATGGGTCGTCGGCACAAGCAGGGATGAAGTTCCGGGGAGTCGTCCGTCGCGCGGCTCGGCGGGCCGCTGCGACGGTCCAAGACCGCCCGCCGTTCTAACGCAGTCGCTCGTCTCTCGCCACCGAAGGGGTGGGCGGTGCAAGCCGTAGGTACGGCTCCCGCAGGGACGGCTCTCCATTCTGCATTCAGGGATCGATCTCGGCAGGCAAATCCGCCGGCGAACAAGGGGCCTTCGCCACGCTGGAACACCGTAACGGCCCCGAGACCCCGAGGTCCGTCTCTCCGTTGGCCTCCCCAGGGAGGGGGGAATTGTGTATAAGCGGCGTGGGGCGGCCGGGCCGCGGCCGCTCCCGGGAGGGAGTCCCGTTCTCTTGGCGAATTCGTTCGGCTTTCGCAGGACGCACGGATGCACCTGTTTTTTTCGGTGGGGGAACCGAGCGGCGATCAGCACGCCGCACAACTGCTCCGCGCTCTGGGGATCCGCGTCCCGGCCGCCCGGTTTTCCGGCTTCGGCGGTCCGCAGATGGAGGCGGCGGGTCTGGACAACCTGTACCGGCTGACCGATCTGGCGGTGATGGGGTTGGGGAGCGTCGCCCCGCTGCTGGGGAGTTTTTACCGTCAGTATCGGAGGGCGAAGCGGTTCCTGCGGCGGGAGCGTCCGGATGCCGTCGTGCTGGTGGACTGCCCGGGCTTCAACTGGTGGATTGCGGCGGCGGCCCGGCGGTTGCGCATCCCCACCCTGTACTATCTCCCGCCGCAGCTCTGGGCCTGGGCGCCGTGGCGGATTCGCAAGGTCCGCCGCTTCGTCGACGTCGTGCTGGCCGCCCTGCCGTTCGAGGCGGAATGGTACCGGGCGCGGGGGATCGACGTGGAGTACGTTGGGCATCCGTTCTTTGACGAAGTGGCGGAGCAGCGGCTCGATCAGGCCTTTCTGGACCGCTGCCGCTGGGGAGAACACGGCCATCCGGTCCGGACAGTGGGGATTCTCCCCGGTTCGCGGCGGCAGGAAGTGGTCCATAACTTCCCGGTGATGCTGCAAGTGATGCAGCGGCTCACACGCAAGCATCCCGAGGTGCGGTTCCGCGTCGCCTGTTACAAGGAGTCGCATCGGACCTACTGCCGCGGCCTGCTGCAAGGGGAGTATGCGCGGCTGCCGATCGACCTGCACGTCGGCCGGACGTCCGAGATCATCGAGGCGGCCGAGTGTTGTCTGATGACGTCGGGGTCCGTCAGCCTGGAGATGCTGGCCCGCGCGACGCCGGCGGTGGTGCAGTACCGCGCGGGGCCATTGACGGGTGCGGTTGCCCGCTGCGTCCTCACCTGCCGGTATATTTCGCTCCCCAACCTGATTGCCGGCCGGGCGCTGCTGCCGGAGCACCCCTTCGTGTTCCGTGCGAGTCAGCATTCCCTGTGGATGGCGGCGGAGCTGGACGAATGGCTCTCCGACACTGCTCGTCTCCAAGCTGCCAGGTCCGAGTTACAGCAGCTCAAGGAACAGATCGTCCGGACCGGCGGCGTGGCCACGGCTGCGGAAACGATCCTGCGGCGGGTGGGTGAGTCGGCGTCGACGCCGCTGCGTCATGCGGCATAAGGTGGCAAGGGTCGGCGGGGTTGGGTCGCCGGCCTGAGGTGGCGGCGGCTTCCCGCGGGGGGGCTCGCCGGGGGGATCGTTTCGACACGCAGGAAACCCCTGCATTTGGTGCAAGGGGTGCAACACCGGCTGGCAGGAGTTTCCGTGTGTTCTATGTTTGAGGTGTTGTCCGTTGAGCCGGGCCGTCTTCGATCAGTCAGCCACGGTTCAGGAGGTGCTGAAGGGGATTCCTCGGCCCACCGGGCGACCGGGAGCTCCGCTGTTCCGGTGCCAGCGGAGCCGAATGATTCGCCGTCGGCCCAAGCACAGGCGGCCTTCTCCCTTCTTGCAGCCTCAGTGGTGACATGATGCGGACACAGGACGGATTTCACCTGAACGAAGCCTTCCCGCGGCGTGAGTTGATCTCCCACGCGACGGTGGGGATTCTGGCCTTGTGGTTGCTGGGTATGGGGGTGGGAACGAAGCTCCCCCCCACGTTCGGGGCGATCAGCATCGGGGCCGGGCTGATCGGTTTGCTGGCGTTCGGGGTGTTTGAGTACCGCGCGCGGGAGAAACAGCGTTGGCTGTCTGCCCAGGCCAAAGCCATTCTGGAGCGCCGCCTGGAGCGGAACGTCATCTTCGACCGCACGATCACCTTGGGCGCGCTCCATCATCGCCCCTCCGATGCGCATCTCGCGGTCCCGTCCGGTCTGGGCGCGGAGTTGTCCGAGGCTCGCGTCTGAACGCTGCCGGACAAAGCTGGTCTCAAGGACTGCTCCGCCGCAGTAAAGCACCAGCCGGTCAGGCTCCCGCCTCACACATGGTCGCAGGAGCGGCACAGCGGATGATATCAGGCCCGAGCCTGACCTCCGTCAACTCAGGGCTTTCGATCTGTTCAAACTGGAACGGGAAGCACTGTCCGGGAGGACCGCTCAGGCACGGCGGGCCAGCCCGCCGGCGAACAGGTGAAGCAGTGACATTCCCCCTGAGGGTGCGGCGCGGAAGGGGGTGGACTCACGCTCCCTCGCCGGCCGTCGCCAGCAGTAGTCCGATGCGGCAGGCGGTGAGAAAGCCCGGGACGTCCAACGACTCCTCGACCGTGTGAATCCCCCCCTGGCCGCAACCGAGCGTGACCGTGGGGTATCCGTGCCGCGTCAGCCAGTTGGCGTCCAGTCCGCCGTTGACCGTGCGCAGTTGAGGTTCTCCCCCCAGGCGGCGAATGGCGGCGAGGGCCGCCTGCACGCACGGTTCGGATTCCTGCAGCCGGAACGACTCATACTTGTGGTGGACGTCGAGGCGGACTCGGCCCGCCTGGCCGGCGACGTTCCGCGTCTCCTGCGCCGCCTGCTCAAAGGCTCTCCGGTAGGCGTCGACGATCCGGGCGCGGAACTTGGGATCGTGGCTGCGGCACTCGGCGGTCAGGGTCAGGCGGTTGAGGACCACGTTTGTGGCCGCGCCGCCGTGCAGCGTGCCGATGTTGCTGGTGCCGGTCGAGGAACCGTGCTCGACCAGTCCGTGCCAGCCCTCCTCCGCCAGGCGCTGGATCGCCTTTCCCGCGATGACGGCCGCACTGATCCCCTCCTCGGGATGCGCCCCCGCATGGCTCGCGAGGCCCTCGACTTCGATGTCCAGATGGTCCGCCCCGGTGGCCCCGATCACGGCCGTGTACGGGTCGCCGCCGTCGAAGTTGAAACAGAGTTGCGGGCGGCCGAGTTTGGAGAGCGCCACCTGCCGCGCTCCCACCAGTCCCACCTCCTCCTGGACCGGCCAGAAGAGGGTCAGCGGGGGATGGGGCAGCCGCTCGCGGAGGAGGGTCAGTGCCGCCAGCAGCAGCACCGCCGCGCCGGCGCGATTGTCGCCGCCGAGAGCCGTGGTGGGATCGGCGGAGCGGATCACGTCGCCGCGGCGCACCGGGCGGGAGCCGACGCACAGCGGCACGGTGTCGAGATGTCCCATCAACAGCCGGCGGGGGCCGCGGATCGTTCCCGGCAACCGGACGATCAGGTTTCCGCGCTCCCCTCCGTGCGGGCTTTTCCGGTGCGCCTGATCGGAGTGGATGGCGTCCGGCGGGACGCCGGCACGCCGCAGCCGCTCCACAATGTAGTCCGCAATCGCGGTCTCCTCCCCGCTCGGCCCCGGAATGGCGATCATCTCCAGCACGGTCTCCACAGCGGCAGCGGCATCGAGGCGTGCGGCTGGTGAATCGTCTCTGCGTCGAGGCATCTGTTCTCTCCAGAGTCCAGAAGCGGCGGTCCTGGCCGCGGAGATCCGTTCGTCCTTCCGGCGGAACGTCGGCCGGGCCGGCAGAGGCCAAACTGCTTCCCGCGGGGCTGTGTTCAGGGAGATTTCACGTTCAGGGAGACTTCAGCCGGTATCCGAGTTGGGTGAGCTTCTGGCGCACGCGGTCGAGTTGCTCCCCTTGAATCTCCAGGTCCTCACCCTGCAGAGTCCCCCCCGCCCCACAATGCGACTTGAGCAGACTGAGCAACGCGGGGAGGTCGTTCCCCTCGGCGGGGAGTCCGCGCACCACCGTCACCCGCTTGCCGTGCTTGCGGCGTTCCACAACCACGCGGGCGGTCTGCTGCTCCGGCGGGATGCGGACCGGCGGGGAGGGCGGACAGGTGCACGCCTCCTCGTATTCCCCACACACCTCGCAGCGGGGCGGGCGATCGAACGGTGTTCCGGCCAACAAGCGCATGAGTGGGTCGAAACGCAGACGCGTCGCTCAGCGGAGAACGACGGAGAAGCTCTCCACGGGTCTCCTGGCGACCTCTCCGTCCGGGGATAGTATCCCGAGTTCCGTCCGCCCTTGGGAAGGGAAACGGGTGTGGGGGGACTCCACGTCAGCGTGCTGGTCTTCGAGGAGGGGAGGGGCGGTCCCTCGCCAGGGAGCGGAGCAGCGAGATCGTGACTGCTGGCACTACCCTTGTGGGCGACGACATCCCTCCCGGCATCCTGGCCGCTGGCAGGCGTTTCGGTTGTCTCCGCCGGGAGGAGTTGCGATAGTGGTTGAATCGGTTGCGGTGGATGCGTCCCTGCGCCGCGACAGGGGGGCGCGGTGGGATCGTGTCGTCCCCCCTGGATCATTCGAGTTTCCCCGGAGACCTCTGTCATGGCGAAGCGTCCTGTCCACCGTCGCGAGTTTCTGAAGACCTCGACCCTGGCGGCTCTCTCGGCCGGGTTGTATCGCGGCATCGCCCCGGCTGCCGAGTCGGCCTCCGCCCACCAGAAGCTCAACGTCGCCTGCATCGGAACAGCCAACCGGGCCGCGGCCGACATCCAGGGGGTGCAGAGCGAAAACATCGTCGCCCTCGTCGATGTCGACAAGAACTATCTCGACGCGGCCTTGCACAAGTTTCCCAGCGCCCGCGGCTATGCGGACTACCGCGAGATGCTCGAGGCCGAGGCGGGCAAGATCGACGCCGTCGTCATCGGCACGACCGATCACCATCACGCTCCCGCGGCCATCCGCGCCATCCGCAAGGGGCTGCACGTCTACTGCGAAAAGCCGCTCACTCATACTGTGGCGGAATCGCGCCTGCTCACCGAGGCGGCTCGGGAGCGCGGCGTCGCCACGCAGCTTGGGACGCAGATTCATGCCGAGGAGAACTACCGCCGCGTCGTGGAGATCATCCAGGCCGGCACGATCGGCGACGTGAGCGAGGTGCACGTGTGGGTCGGCAAGGGCTGGGGCGGCGGCGAACGGCCGGAGGGGGGGGAGGAACCCCCTGCCACACTCAGTTGGGACCTGTGGCTGGGGCCGGCCCCCGTGCGGCCGTTCGTTCCCGGCCGGTATCATCCGGCCCAGTGGCGGCGCTGGTGGGACTTCGGTCAGGGGACCCTGGGGGACATGGCCTGCCACTACATGGACCTCCCCTTCTGGGCGCTCAACCTCAAGTATCCCACCGCCTGCTGGGCCGAAGGTCCTCCCGTCCATCCGGAGACCTGCCCGTTGGGACTGACGGTGCACTACGAGTTCCCGGCTCGCGGCAGTCAGCCTCCGGTGAGGCTCACCTGGTACGACGGCGACCACATCCCCAAAGAGGTCGCCGGGCAGCGCGTGCCGGGGAGCGGCGTCATGTTCATCGGCAGCGAAGGGCACATGTTCGCCGACTACACCAGCTATCGGCTGTTCCCGCAAGAGAAATTCGCCGGCTTCACTCCTCCCCCGCCGACGATCCCCCGCTCGATCGGGCACCATGCCGAATGGATCAAGGCCTGCAAGGAGGGGACCCCCACGACCTGCGACTTCAGCTACTCCGGTCCGCTCACGGAAGCGGTGCTCCTGGGCAACGTCGCTTACCGCACGGGACAGCGCATCGAGTGGGATGCCGCAAACCTGCGCGCGACCAACTGTCCTCAGGCCGATCGCTACATCCGCAAGGAGTACCGCGCCGGCTGGGAAGTCGCCTGAAGCAGGCGACAGAGACAGAGGTTGTTGCAAAGCGATTCTCTCCGTTTGAGAGCCAGTTTCATCACCGGGAAATGACTGATGCGAGTCCGCCGGTACGCGAGTGATCGGGGAGCACACCCCCCGCTCGCCAGTGGTGAAACTGGGTTGAGACGGCGACAGGGAACTTTGGAAACTGCTGCCTGACACTTGTTCGCGTCGCTCTCCCCCCTCCCTGAGGAAGCTCTCCTTGGAGACGTCGCTCCGCACCGCCTGGCTGGTCGTCGTCTTGCTCTGGCCGGTGGCCTTGCTGAACTATCTCGATCGCCAGATGCTGGCGACGATGAAGACGTCGGTGACGACCGACATCCCCAGCATCGCCAGCGACACCGATTGGGGGACGCTCTTGGCGTCGTTCAAGTGGGTGTATGCGGTCTTCAGCCCCGTGGGAGGTTACATCGCCGATCGCGTGAGCCGCCGGGGGATCATCCTCGGGAGTTTGTTCATCTGGTCGGCTGTCACGTGGGCGACCGGCCAATGCCGCACCTATGACGAGATGCTGCTGACGCGGGGGCTGATGGGGCTCAGCGAAGCCTGCTACATTCCGGCGGCGCTGGCGCTGATTGCAGACTTTCACAGTGGAGCGACGCGTTCGCGGGCCGTCGGCGTGCATCAGATGGCGATTTACGCGGGGATCATGGTGGGGGGCTTCAGCGGATATGTGGCCGACGCTCCGAGTCTCGGCTGGCGGTGGGCATTTTCGATGGCGGGTCTGGCAGGCATGCTCTACACGCTCCCGTTGCTGTGGCTGCTCCCTACCCCGCCCCGCGCGGCGGCCGAAGCCTCTTCCGGACGGGGGACGTCCCTGCGGGCCGTCAGTGGGGAACTGATGACCAACGTCAATTTCGTGTTGCTCGTCGCCTGTTTCACCTTGCCGGCCCTGGCCGGGTGGGTGGTGAAGGACTGGATGCCGGCGACCCTCAAGGAACAACTTCAGATCAGCCAGGGGGCGGCCGGCGTCACTGCCACACTGGCGCCGAACATTGCCGCCCTCTTCGGAGCGGCGGTCGGCGGTTGGCTGGCCGACCGCTGGATGCAGCGGACGATCCGCGGCCGCACGTTCGTCAGCGCCCTCGGGATCGGACTGCTGATCCCTGCCCTGCTGGCCGTCAGCTTTGCGCACTCGATCCCTGTCGCTGCCGCGATCCTGGCCGTCTTCGGATTCGGCTGGGGGCTGTTTGACTGCAACAACATGCCGATCCTGGCGCAGATCGTGCGGCCGCAGCTCCGGGCGACGGGATACGGGATCATGAATTTCATCAGCATCAGTTGCGGCGGGGGGGCGGACTACGGGTTCGGGATGCTCCGCGACCTGCGGGTGCCGCTGCCGATGATCTTCGGCGTCTTTGCCTCCGTGGCCCTGCTGTCGGTGCTGGCGATGCTGCGGATTCGTCCCCAACCGGAGCTGATTCGCTGGGAGACCCAGCCGAGAGAGGAAGTGGAGCCGGAATTCTCCCCCCCGGCTTCCGGCGCGCCATCCACCTCCCGCGAGACAACTTGAAGCGGCTTCCAAACCCGTTCTTCCTTCATTGGCCCATGCTGTCGGCAGAGTGGGCTGCCCGCGTTCTCCCAGAATGATTCCCGATGGCCACATCGTCCGCGGCCCCACCCCGCCCGCGATCGGGCCGCTGGCCTTTCCCTCGGGTGGGCCGGTTGGCCGGCCAGTGGGCTTGCCTCTGTTCCTCCCGCGCCGGCCCCTGGAATCATGCGGGATAACGGGTTAAAGCGAGAGAGAGCCGCCTTGTCGGCGGCTCTCTCTCGCAGTCCCGCGGGCGGGACGAATCGTGGTTCCCCGTTGGCAGGATGTCCCACCGGTCAACAGCCCCGGTGATCGACCCCGGATTTGCGAACTTCGTCCGTCCGCGAGGCTGCCCCAACTCTCATGCTGCTCACCACTTCCGTCTGCCCTCCTTTCTCAACCCCCTTTCTTCGCCGACCGGTTGGAAAGGCCAAGCCGGCGTGTCCCAGCCTCCTGCTCCCTTCTCTTCCTCCACCTACAACAACGGAGCAGAGGCCGGGGAGGATCACGCCCAGCCATTTTTTTTCGACGCGGTGGGGATCCCCGGCAGCGGGGGGCATCACTCCTCCTCGTCCTCTTTTTCTTCGACCTCCTCGACGTCCTCGTCCTCCCGCTCGTCCGCCGCTTTCTCGGCCGCGGCTGCCTCGGCGCTGATCACTTCCTTGATCGGCTGAATGAAGTAGAGCTTTTTGCTCTTGGAGCGGAGCTGTTCGAGCTTCTCCTCGGCCTGCTTGCGTTGATCGTAGGGGAAGCGGGCTTCTTCCTTGAGCGTGCCGCTGAAGACTCCCCACAGCTTGCGCTTGCGGTCCGGCACCTTGACCTTGCGGCGGGTGACGCGCTTCTTGGCCGGCTTTTTGACGGGGGATTTGGACTTGGCGTCGGCAGCTTCCGCTTCGCGACGTTTTTGCAGGCGGCTGGCGGTCTTGCGGGCCATGGCTGGATGGGGGACGCTGGGGAAGACTCAGGGGAGCAGCGCGGCAAATCCGCGGGGCTCGGCGGGAGAGGAGAATAGCGGTTGACGGAGGGAAACTCCACTCCGCTGCCTCCTCGATCGAGGACGGGAGTGCAGTCCCGGAATAGTGCCGCCGCGGAATGGTGGTCCGGTCATGAGCGCGGGGAACCCCCAGGATGGTGCGGGGGCATCGGGAGCGCTCAGGTCAGCAGCCGGTCGAGGGGCGTCCCCTCGGCGAGCCGCAGCGGCCGACCGATGGGGGTGATGATCTCCTCCGACGCATCGACTCCCATTGTCACCAGGATGGTGGCGTACAGGTCGGGGATGGTGACGGGATCGTGGGGGGGGCGGGTTTTGTCGGCGACCTGGGCGTCGGGGTCGGTGGCCCCGAGGACGATGCCGCTCCGCAGTCCTCCTCCCCCGATAAGGCAGGAGAAGCCGTGGGGCCAGTGGTCGCGTCCGTCCAGACCGTTGATCCGCGGGGTGCGTCCGAACTCCCCGATGCATAAGAGGACGGTGGAGGGGAGCAGGTCGCGTTCGGCCAGGTCGTCGATGAGTGCGGCCAGAGCGGGATCGAGGATGCGGGCCTGCGTCTGGTGCCCTTCAAAGTTGTTGGCGTGAGTGTCGAAGCCGGAGAGCGTCACCTGGATGGAACGGACCCCCTGTTCGACGAGGCGGCGGGCGACGAGGCAGCCGCGTCCGAACCGAGTCTCGCCGTACCGCTCGCGCACGGCCCGCGGTTCGTCATCGAGTTCCAGGGCACGAAGCTGCTCGGAGGTCATCATCGTGAGGGCCTGCTGGAGGACCTGCTGGTGCCGGGTTGCCTCGGCCTGCAACTCGCGGCGGCGCTGGAAGGCCTGGGAGATGGCCTGCAGATTCTCGAGCCGCCGCTCCTGCCGCTCGGCCGGGACGCGGGCCCGCATGTTCTGGAGGTTGCGTCCCGGGTCAAAGATGCGGAAGGCGTCGTACTCGGCACCGAGATAGCCGCCGCGGGGGGCCTCGAAGCTGTCGCCCGTGGCAAGGGCGACGTGCATGGGGATTTCGACGGATTCATCGGGCAGGGACCGGGCGAGGATGGCGCCCAGCGAGGGATGTACGACCGTGGGATCGGGACGGTACCCGGTTTGAACGAAGTATGTCCCGCGTTCATGGTCCCCCTCCTTGGAAACGAGCGAGCGGATGACGCTGAGGTGGTGCATCCGCTCAGCGGTCTGCGGGAAGAGATGGGCGATCTTGAGGTCCGGCACGCTCGTCTTGATGGCGCGGACGGGTCCGCCGTGCTTCGATTCAGGATGGGGGTCCCAGGTGTCGAGCTGGCTCGGTCCGCCGGCGAGCCAGAGGGTGATGAGGGACTTTTTGCGTTCAGAGCCACGGAGGTTGGCAGCGGCGGCGCTCATCGCGGGCAACAAAAACGAGACGCCGCCGGCGCAGGCCACACGCAGGATCGCACGTCGCGATCGCAGACAGGGCGCCAGTAACCAACGCCACGCCGCGGAGGCATGAACGGCATGGTGCGAACTGTGGTGAGTCATGGGCGAGGTCCTTGTCGCTCAGACGACATCAGACAAGAGTTCGGGCTCCGAACGTCCCTCTTCCGATTCAATGATTCCACGAAAACTCGGGGGCGTTGAAGACTGCCCAGTAGAGGTCTTGGATGACGCCGTCCGCCGATCGGCCATCGGAGGGCTGGAGTTGCGGCAGAAAACACGCTCGTTCCTCCTCCGTGGGACGACGCGACAGACAGGAGAGAAACACATTCTCCAGTATCTGCTCCGGGGAGGGAGACCAGGCTGGTATTTGCCCGGGAGCCGTGAAGGGGCGCTCCTCGGAGAGTTCATGGGCGAAGTCGCCGTTCATCCGCAGCAAAGCCTGCTGAATGGTGCCGGTGCGGTCCTCCAGCTCTTCCGTGCCGGGGTCTCCGAACTCGTTGATGAAGTCGCGCTCCCGGAAGAATCGCACCGCACGGACGAAGAGATGGGAATTCTGGTCGATCGTCTGCACATGATGGGCCTGGAGCATCGAACCGATCACCTGTTCCGGACGCAGACGGATCAGCGGGAAGACGGCCCAGCGGGCCTCGATCCGTTCCAGTTGCTGCTGAAGCGCCTCGCGCCGGCTCTCGGACAACTCCGCCGGGGAGGGCTGTTCGCCGGCGGGATGGACGGAATCAAGCCGAAAGGCGTCACACGCGGTGATGACCTGGATCAGCCGGCGGAGGTCGCAGCCATGGGTCCGAAAATCGCGCCCCAGAATGTCGAGGACCTCCAGTTGACTGCCGAAGCGGGGATCGTCCGGGTCGGGGAGATCGTCCACGGCCCGGTCGGTCCAGGTCCAGGTCGCTTCGCCGTCAGGACCGGCCACGGACCGGACCAGCAGCCGGGCGGCGAACGGCCGTCCGAACATCAGCCCCCAGACGCGATTGGCGATCGCCCGTTCAAAACGGCGATTCTCGGGGTGCGTGAGCCAGGCTGCCAGTTTCTCGCGCTCGGAGCCGGCGGAGGGGACCCATTCGGGATGGAAGGGGACCGCGGGGGGAGGCCGGGGAGACACGTCCGCCTCGGCCGCCGCCATGCGGCGGTCGCGGTTCTCCGGTTTGTCGACAACTCCGGCCAGCGACAATCCGAGGTGGGCGAAGTGTGCCGCCAGCCCGGCGAATTCGTTCTGTTTCCAATGCTCGAAGGGATGATCGTGGCACTGAGCGCAGTCGATCCGCTGCCCGAGGAACGCCCGCGCCGTGCGCGCGGCCAGCTTGTCGGGATCGAACTCATCGTTGGCAAAGGCGCCGGTGAGGAAGTTGACCTCCCCTTCGCCGGTCCAGACCCCCCGCGCTGACACCATGTCGCGGACCAGGTCGTCATAGGGACGGTTCTCGCGGAGTTGACGACTCAGCCAGGCAGTGAAGCGGTCGCGGCGAAAGAGGAGGAACTGCCCTTGCTCAACACCGACATACGCCCGCGCCAGCCGCTCGGCGAAGTAGTCCGCAAAGCGCGAGTCGGCCAGCATGGCGGCGGTCCAGCGTTCGAGACGGTCGGGACCTGCATCCGCCTCGAACCGCCGCAGTTCTTCCAGCGAGGGGATGGTCCCATGCAAGGCGAGGGAGAGGCGGCGGAGGATGGTCAGATCATCCGCCCGGGGGGCCGGTTCCACCGCCGCCAGGTCGGCATGGGACGAAGAGGCCTCTCCAAAGACCTCTCCCCGCCACAGCCGCCTCAGGGCCGCGTTCACCTCCGCCACCGTCGTCCGCAGGTCGTCGCTGATGCGGGGATCGAGCGGGGGCTCGGTCCGCGGCTCAGGCGACCGCATCGCGGAGAGGGTGAGCGCGGCGACCCCCACGGCGACGAATACCGGCAGGACGATCGGCGGAATCCGCATGGGTGGTGAAGCTTGGCGAGCAGAAAACGGCCGGGCCGGCGCTCTTCCGACCGAAATCGGTCCACGTCTGCGTGAGTTTACCTGAAATCGTGTCGCGTCGTTTCAGGAAAGTGTCGAAACTCTGCTGCCGCTGAGCCGGTATGATTGTTCGACCGTGGTTCAGCTTCCGAGAGTGGACCCGCATCAGGGATTCCGGAATTCGCTGGCGTCTGGTGAGCCTGGTGAACGAACTCCTCACAACGGTGCGGGCGTCGGAGTCCGCCTGTGACGACTTGGCGACGAGCGTCCCGTCCGCGCCGGCCGGTGGTCTGGCTCCCGCCTTCGAGGCCGCCCTCCTTCCACTGGGGGAGATTGATTTTGACGCCGAGGGGCGGCTCCCTCCCTTTCCCGGCGTGCGACATCCGGTGCAGTCGCTGGTCTGGCTGCTGCGGGGGGTGTTCGGACTGGCCAGTCTGATTGTGCTGCTGGCGGTGATCGCGGCCATTCCGGTGGTGAACTTCCTGGCGCTCGGTTACCTGCTGGAAGCGGAGGGGCGGGTCGGGCGGTCCGGGCGGTTGCGAGATGGCTTTCCCTTGCTGGGACTCGCTCCGCGGCTGGGGATGATCGCGCTGGGGACATATCTGTGGCTGCTTCCGGTGCGGCTGGTGGCGTCGAGCGCGGCGGCCGCCCACATCATCGCCCCCGGTTCCCCGGCCGATCTGCGGATGCAGACGTTGCGAAGCGTGGTGGCTGTGATCGCAGGCGTGTGCATCTGCCTGGCGTTGGCCCGCGGGGGATCGTTGGGTTCGTTCCTGCTGCCGGTGCGGAACATTCCCTGGCTGCTGCGGGAATGGCGTTCGGGGACCTATCTGGAGACGGCGGGACGACACGTGCGGAGTTTTGTGGCCGGACTGCGACTCAGGCATCACTTCCTGCTGGGGGTGCGGGGATTCTTTGCGGCGCTCGCCTGGCTGGCGATTCCGACGCTGGTCTACGCCTCGATCCAGAACCCTGGCGGCGCCGGCGTCCTGCAACTGCTGCTGGGGATGGGACTGCTGACGCTGGCGTTCGCCTGGACGCCGTTTCTGCAGGCGCGGCTGGCGACGGAGAATCGCTGGGGGGCAGGGTTTGAGCTGGGAGCTGTCCGGGAGTTGTTCCGCTACGCTCCGTGGGCATGGCTGCTGGCCGTCGTCGTCACCTACGTCCTGGCGCTGCCGCTCTATCTGTTCAAGGCCTTCTCCCCGCCGCAGGATGCTCTGTGGCCCATCACGCTGATCTTCATCGTCACGATGTACTCGGCACGCTTGTTGACGGGTTGGGCATATCGCCGAAGTGTCTGGCGGCAGTCGGAAGGGCGGCGATCGTGGTGGCTGACGCGGATGGTGGTGCGTCTGGCGGGGATGCTGCCGCTGTTGGCCCTGTATGCGTTTCTGCTGTACTTCACCCAGTTTCTGGGGGCCCACGGCCGGGCGACGCTGTTCGAGCATCACGCCTTTCTGCTTCCGTGGCCGTATTTGCTGGGGGTCGACTGACGGAAGGGGGAGCGCCTCCGGACGGCGATTCGTTCCGGGCGTTCGATTGCAGCGGCGGGGGCGGCGTGGTCAAATCGTCGGCATCGAACGGGATGCCGCTCGATCCGACCCGACCCGCCTTTCGACTCACCCCGCCACGGAGTCCACGCCATGCGACTTCTGCCTGCCTGCCTCGCGATCCTGGGGACCATGATGGCCGCCACCACCTCGGCCGACGAAGGCTGGATCACACTGTTTGACGGAACCAGCCTGGAGGGCTGGAAGATCAACGAGCACCCGGAGAGCTGGAAGCTGGAGGATGGGGCGCTGACGTGTCATGGAGAGCGGAGCCACATCTTCTACGTTGGTCCGGCCGCCCCCTTCAAGGACTTTGAGCTGAGCCTGGAGGTCCGCACCCGTCCCAACAGTAATTCCGGTGTCTACTTCCATACCCAATTTCAGGAGACCGGCTGGCCCAGGGCGGGGTTCGAGTGCCAGGTGAACAACACGTACAACTCCGATCCGCGCAAGACGGGCAGCCTGTATGCGGTCAAGGATGTGCTCGTCGCCCCCGCCAAGGATGACGAATGGTGGACCTACAACATTCGCGTCGAGGGGAAGCGCGTCATCATCAGCGTCAACGGCCAGGTGGTCAATGAGTATGTGGAGCCGGAGAACGCTCAGCCGGGCAAGGACTTCACCCGGGTGCTGGGCGAGGGGACGTTCGCCTTGCAGGCGCATGATCCCAAGAGCACCGTCTCCTTCCGGAACATCCGCGTGAGGAAGCTGGGGGGGGCGTCCACGACCTCCGCCGAGGCCCAGGACGCGAAGTCGGGCGTGGCTGTGGGCGACCCCGCACCGGTCTTCACCCTCAAGGACGACGCCGGCCACGACTGGAACTCGGCCGAACATTTCGCGAAAGGGATCACCGTCGTCTATTTCTATCCCGCCGACTTCACCGGCGGCTGCACCAAACAGGCCTGTGCGTACCGGGACGATTTCGGCCAGCTCAAGGACCTGGGAGTGACGGTGGTGGGGATCAGCGGGGATTCGGTGGAGAATCACCAGGCCTTCAAGAAGTTCCACAACCTCAACTTCACGCTGCTGGCCGACCCGCACGGCGAGGCGGCCAAGAAGTTCGGCGTGCCGGTCACGCTTGGGGAAAAGATCGCCAAGGCCACCATCGACGGGCAGGAGGTCTCGTTCGTCCGCACCGCGACGATTCAGCGGTGGACGTTCGTGATCAAGGACGGAAAGGTGGTGGCGGTCAACAACAAGGTCAACGCGGCCGGCGACAGCGCGAGCATTCAGGAACTGGTGAAGAACCTGAAATGATTGTTGCGCGACGCCTCGTGGCTGCGTTGCGATCCGTGACGAGTGCGGCATGTCCGCCCGGTTCGATTCCCTCGCCGATGTGATGCGCCACGCGCTGGAGCTGGCGTCGCGCGGCATCGGTCGAGTGGAGCCGAATCCCCCCGTCGGGGCGGTGATCGTGGACGATGCGCTGCGGCCGTTGGGCGAGGGCTGGCACCAACAGTTCGGCGGGCCCCATGCGGAGGTGCGCGCCCTTGCCGCCGCCGGCGGTCAGGCACACGGCGCGACGCTGGTGGTGACGCTGGAACCGTGCGCGCATCACGGCAAGACCCCCCCCTGCGTCGATGCCGTCCTCGCCGCCGGTCTGCGGCGGGTAGTGATCGGGACGCGCGATCCCGTTCTGCATGCAGACGTGCGCGGACTTGAGCGGCTGCGGGACGCCGGAGTCGAGGTGGAGGTCGGTCTGTTGGAGCCGGAGTGCCGCCGTCTGATCGGCCCCTTCAGTACGTTGATGACCCGCGGCCGTCCGTACGTCCATGCCAAATGGGCGATGACGCTCGACGGCCGCCTGGCCACCCGGACGGGACGTGCGCAGTGGATCTCGAATGAGCAGTCGCGGGGGATCGTCCACGAGCTGCGCGGGCGGATGGATGCCATTCTGGTCGGAGTGGGGACCGTGCTGGCGGACGATCCCCAACTGACCGCGCGTCCTCCCGGGCCGCGCACCGCCGTGCGGATCGTTCTCGACAGCCGCGGCCGCACTCCGCTCGACTGCCGCCTCACTCGGGAGACGGATCGCTACCCCACCCTGATTGCCGTGACGGAGGGGGCGCCCGCGTCCTGGCAGTCGGCGATGCGCGAGCGCAGCGTGGAAATCTTCGTCAGTCCGCCGTCGGCCGACGCCGCGCGGGTGGATTTGCCGGCGCTCCTTTCGGAACTCGGGCGGAGGAGGATGACCAATCTCTTGGTCGAAGGGGGGAGTGAAGTGCTGGGGGCGTTCTTCGACGCCGATCTGGTCGAGGAGGTGCATGTCTTCATCGCTCCCAAGGTGGTGGGGGGGCGGGGAGCCTTGGCGGCCGTCGGCGGACGCGGGCAAGAGAGGATTCCTGATCCGCTGCATGATCCGGAGTATCGCCTCCTCGATGGCGACGTGTACGTGCATGGCTGGCGGCGCCCGCCGTAACGGACCGCAAGAGGTCGGAGGCCTTCGTCCCTGAGCAGAGGGTTTTGAATCCACGGCTTCGCCGTTGTTCCGGTCAGGTTGTTGGAGGCTGGGGGCCAGCGTCAACGACGTTGATGGAATTCCGACTTGGCGACAAGAGTTCCGACGATACGTTCAAGGCGAGTTCCGTCGGCGGTGAGTTGCCCAACCGGAACAACGGCGAAGCCGTGGTTTTGAATCCGACGTGACTTTTGGTGGGAGCGCCCGTCTGTCAGAATGCAGACATGTTCCTCCACTTCCACTATGCCGACCGGCTCCATGCCGCCATCAGGGCGAAAGGAACTCCCGCGCTCGTCGGCCTTGATCCGCGGTTCGAGCAGCTTCCCGCGGAGATGCGCGAGAGGTCCGCGCAACGGACGACAAACCGCTGGGAGTGCATGGCCCTGGCCTCTGAGGAGTTCTGCCGGCGAATCATCGACGTGGTGGCGCCGCTCGTCCCGGCCGTCAAACCGCAGGCGGCGTTTTTTGAGGAGTGTGGACCTCCGGGAATGGCCGCTCTGGGGAATGTCATTCACTATGCCCGACGGCAGGGATTGATCGTGATCGCCGATGGCAAGCGCGGGGACATTGGTTCCACCGCCCTCGGTTATGCCCGTGCCTGGCTGGCGGGGGCCGATCCCGAAGCCGCCCCGTGGGGGGCGGATGCGTTGACCATCAACCCTTATCTGGGAGTCGATACGCTCCAACCCTTCCTGGAGCTGGCCGAGGAGCGGGGGGCGGGCGTGTATGTCCTCGTTCGTACCAGCAATCCGGGGGCGCGGGATTTTCAGGACCGCGCCACCCACGGCCAGACGCTGTATGAGCGCGTCGCCCAGACGGTGGAGCATCTGGCGAGTGAGTCGCTCGGCGCATCGGGGTACGGCTGTGTGGGGGCCGTTGTCGGCGCCACTTATCCGGCGGAGCTTCAAAAGCTGCGGCACGAGATGGAGAGTGTGCCGCTGTTGATCCCCGGCTATGGGAGCCAGGGGGGGACGTCGGCCGACGTGGCGGGGGGGGTCGATCCGGAAGGCCTCGGGGCGCTTGTCAACAGTTCGCGGGGGATCATCTTCGCGTGGGAGCGGGAGGAATACCGGGAGCGGTTCCCGCCCGATCGCTGGGAGGAAGCCGTCCTGGCTGCCACGCAGGCGATGATCGCCGACCTGGCGGAGCACACGCCGGCGGGACAACTCCGCATCTGAGGGGCGTCCGCCTCATTCGGCGGCGTGTCGCGGCGGGCGCGGGCCGAGAAACTGGTAGTAGGTGCACTCAATCCGGCCGTTGTACAGCTTGCGGCGGCGGTCCGCCTTGCGTCCAAAGAGTGCTTCAAATCGCGGGTGCGAGGTGAGCACGTACACCGACCATGTCTCCCGGTTCCGCAAGCGTTCGCCCAGGGTCCGGTACAGGACTTCCACTTCCCGTTGCCCCCCCAGCCGTTCGCCGTAGGGGGGATTGGTGATGAGTACGCCGTACTCTCGGGACGTTCGGAATTGATCGACCGGCCGCCGCTGCAGGTGCAGGTCGTCCAGAACTCCGGCCGCGTGGGCGGCGGCGCGGGCGAGTTCGAGCGGCGAGTCCGCCACATCGTAGCCGGCCAGCCGTTCGGCCAGAGGAGGTTGCACAAGGTCGCGGGCTTCCTGCCGGCACTCGTCCCACCAGCGGCCGGGAATGCGGGGCCAGCGTTCGGCGAGGAAGGAGCGTCTCAGGCCCGGGGCGATGTTCCGTCCGATCAGGGCCGCCTCGATCAGGATCGTCCCCGTGCCGCAGCAGGGGTCCACCAGCAGCCGGTCGCGGTTCCAGTAGCTCAGTTGCACCAGTGCGGCCGCCAGCGTCTCCTTGAGCGGCGCCTCTCCCGTGAGTGTGCGGTAACCGCGTTTGTGCAGTCCGGGACCGGAGGTGTCGAGCGTCAGGGTGCAGCGGTTTTTGAGCAGTTGGACGTCGATGGGGACCTCCGGTCCCGTCTCCGGGAACCAGTCGACGGCGTGGAACCGCTTGAGTCGCTCCACGATCGCCTTCTTCACCAGCCGCTGACAATCGGGGACGCTGTGAAGCTGCGACCGGACACTGCGGCCGCGGACGGGAAAGGCGCTGGTCTCCGTGAGCCATTCTTCCCACGGGAGGGCGTGCGTCTGGTCAAAGAGTTGGCCGAAATCGGTCGCTTGGAATTCCGCGAGCTGAATCAGCACGCGGTCGGCGGAGCGGAGCCAGAGGTTGGCGCGGCAGAGGTCGCGCAGCCCGGCTGCAAAGCGGACACGGCCGTCTTCGACCGTCACGTCCGCATATCCCAAGTTCTGCAACTCGCGGGCGACGACGGCCTCCAGGCCGAAGGCCGTGGTCGCGATGAGGGTCAACGCCTCGCTCATGAGCAGGAGGTCCGACGACGTCGGAACGGATAGAACCACACGCCATAGGGGAGGAACCGCGGCCGCAAGGGGTGGTCCAGCCGCTGGGGGTTGCCCAGCAGCCAGGCGAAGCGGCCCTGCAGGGCCGAGGGGGGGACGCAGGCGCCGCGGGCGTCAGCAGGGGTGCCGGGGCGACAGTCGAGCAGTTCCACCGTCCCGACGAGACGTCCGGTGGGCAACTCCTCGATCGACAACCGGTGAGCGGAGATCGCCCGGCGGGCGGCGGGAGTGTCGGCAACGATCCGGGAGGTATACAGGTAGATGGGTCCGCGAACACGGGTTTCCAGCGTGCGAACTTCCACCGTCTTGATGCCGCGCAGGATCAGCTCCGCCCACGGCTGCCGGATGCCGAGGGCGATGCGTTCGGGGTCCACGGCGCTGCTGGAGAGCAGCACATCCCGTGGCGATACAGGCGTCGCCCCCAGCAAGGCGGTCAGTTGCCGCACCTGTTCGTCAGACAGCCGTCGCGGTCCTTGGAGGAGCTGACCGATCGGCGCGGCGGGATCGCTCCGGGGGGGGCGGATGATGGCGTCCACGTTCAGCGGCGCGGAGGGCGTGTACCGGGAATCGAGCTGTGCGAGGATCCGCCAGGCGTACCGCTCTGAAGGATAGGCGGAACTGTCTCCGGGGTTGGCGACGACGGAGGTCATCCGCCAGACCTCCACCAGCCAGCCGGACGTCGTGGGGGCGAGTCCCAGGCGGCCGGCGGAGGCCACCAGCCACAGGCGGTCGTCCGGGTGGAGGAGGGCCATCAGCCGCGAACTGGAGTGCCATTGCCGCACCAGGGGACTCTCTCCCCCCTCTGCTCGATTGCGGCGGTAATCGCGCCAGTAGAGGAGCAGATCGGTCATGGTGCGAGGGCGCCGAGCAGCAAGGGTCTGCAGCGAACAGGGCTCACAAGCCGTCACCCGGCCTCCTCTCTGAGGAAGGGGGGGAGAACCGGAACGAATACAGGTCGGCGTTTTGCAGGACGAATCGGATTCGGACCGGCTGGCCGGCGTCACGGGCGAGGTCGGCACCGGACTTCCACACTGCAGCCGCCTCGATCTCATCGCCGGTGAGGGGGAGGGATGCGTTGAGATTCAACCCCGGCAGCGGCTGACCGGAGGCTGTTTGCAGTTCGACGCGAATGCTCCCTCCAGCGTGCGCCGCGTAGTTCAAGACGAGTGTCTCCCCGGTATAGGTCAGCGGTTTGGTGAGGACCTCTCCCCCCGCTGCCCCCGCCCGCAGAGAGACGAACCCGTCGATCCGGTACAGGAATCGTCTCAGCCGGCTGTCGGGACCGTCGTAGTACGATTCCGTCGCGTAGACGGCGTACTCGCGGGGACGGCCGGGAAGCCGGACCAGGCCGTTGGCCATGTAGTTGCTGCGGTTCCCGTCTCGCTCCGCCGGCGCAGTGATGGGAATGACCGGTTGGGAGTGACGATGAAACGTCACGCCGTCACGACTGGACATGAGGATCGGTTCCACCTGGCTGGTCTGGGGCTGGTACCGCGTGGGAAATCCGATCCGAATGTGTGGCGCCCGTGGGTAGGGGCGAATGGCGTTCGTGTAGAGGTGCTCCGCCGGCGCGCCGGGGAACTGAAGCAGCACCGGCCGGCTCCAGTGGAGAAAGTCTACGGAGGTGCAGGTCATGATTGTGCGCACGCCGTCAACAAACGTGCGGTGATAGTCGACGTACTGTCGCGTGTGAGGTCCCAGAACGCGAGGTTCTGGGAATCGAAGGCCCCTTCTGTAATCACCGGCTCATCGTGCAGCAGCGACCAGTGCAGGCCGTCCGGCGAATGAAACACGTACAGGCCCCGCCGGGCCGGTCCCTCGCCGCGGGAGACGGCCTTGTAGCGCGACTCGGGAGGACAGTCGGGATTCTCGTCCTTGAACGGCGTGAAGCAATGCGTGCCAAGGCCGTCCCAGACGATGTTGTTGGCCCGGGAACCCTCCCACTCGAACAATCCCAGTTCCGGCCGGGTCCAGTGACGACCATCGGTACTTTCGGCATAACAGGTCACCTCCCGGTGCAGGCTCTGGCCGGTCCGTTCATCCGCGTGGGAACCGCGGTAGTACATCCGATAGATGTCGCCATCCTGAAAGATGGTGTAATACGCGCAGGTGTTCCCTTCCCACGGCCGGTCTGTCACCAGCACGACCTCTTCCGGCTGCGGTGCATGAACATACGCCGCGACATCCCCGGACTTCCGGGCAATCACAAAGTCATCGAGGAACAACTCCAACCGGCTGCCCAGAACGAGCGGAGACTCTTCCCCGACCGCGGTCGATGCCGCCGTGACCAGCAGCACTGTCAGCACGAAGGGCCAGACCATTGGCAAACTCCTCGGCGAAGAAACCACGCGGCCCGGCGGAGGGGATCACGCCCGTTGTTCCGAGGGGGCGATCGTACCGGCGGACGGCACGCACCGGGAGGACTGGCGGCCGGGGACGCCTCCTTCCCCAAAACTCCACGCCGGCATCCTAACCGATTCGCAATTCCGCCGTCAGGGACGGCCGCGACCGCTGCTCCAGCTCCGCAGGCCCGCTCCGCTCAACAACGATCTGCTCACGCCGGTCCGGATTCCTGGTGCTCACCCCTTCAGGCGAGAGTGCGGACGATGATGTAGCCCGCCACGCCCAGCATGGCGACGGCAAACACCCGCTGCAGGGAGGGGACCGACAGCCGGCGCACCAGCCACGTCCCCACGAGCATCCCCCCCACGCCACCTGTCGCAAACAGGCCCACCAGTTCCACGGAACAGTCCCGCCCCGCCCAGAGATGGCTCGCCAACCCCGCCGCACTCACCAGCGCAATCACCAGCAGCGACGTTGACACCGCTCGGTGGATGCCCATCCCGCTGAAGATCACCAGCGCGGGGACGATCACAAACCCTCCTCCCACGCCAAACATTCCGGACAGAATGCCTGTTCCGATCCCCACCAGGCTCAACAGCAGAGCACAACGGGACGTCAGATGCAGCCGGCCTTCCGGATCGCGGCGGCACGTCGGTCCCTCGGACGACCCCGCTGACGGTGCGGCGGTGGTCCTGCTGGCGCTCCACATCCGCGCGGCGACGATCAGCATCAGGAGTGCGAACAGCGTCAGCAGCACCGGATCGGGGAGCCGGCCGGCCAGCCACGCCCCCAGCGGCGCCCCCGGCACGCCGGAGGCTGCGAACAGCAGCCCCGTGCCGACCTCCACCAGACCCGCACGCCACCGTTGCACCGCCCCCAGCAGAGCGGTCAGACCCACTGCCGCCAGGGAGATCGTCACCGCCTCCCGCGCCGGCACGTCCAGGCCGTAGACGAGCAGCGGCACGGCAAAGATCGAGCCGCCCCCCCCGGTCAGTCCGAGTGAGAGGCCGATCAACAGCCCGAAGCTCAGGGCCAGCCCTCCCATGTCACGCCTCTCGCACCACGGGCAAACCGGAGGCAACCCAGGCCTTGAAGCCTCCCACGAGATCGAGCACCGGCCGCTGCGCCTGCTGGAGCAGACTGGAAGCAATCGCCGAACGGTAGCCCCCCGCGCAATGCACGACGACGCGCCGCTCGACGGGGACTTCGGAGAGCCGTTGACGCAGTTCCGGCAGAGGAATGTTCACACTCTCCGCAATGAAGCCGTCCTGCTGGCGTTCCCTGGGCGAACGGACGTCGATCACCAGCGGAGGGTGCTCCGTCTGGAGCAGTTCAGCCAGGGCCGGGGCCGTCACCCGCTCGACGGTTTGCAGGAGTTCCGGATGCTGCTGGAGGGTCGCCATACCGCCGGCGAGATAACCGGCCACGTTGTCGTAGCCGATCCGTCCGAGTCGCATCACGGCCTCTGTTTCGTTCCCTTCGGCGGCGATGACGACGATGGGCTGCTCGTGATTGAGGACCGTCCCCGCCCAGGTGGCATACTTGCCCCGCAGGCCGACGTTCAGGGCTCCGCGGAGATGGCCCCCCTCGAAGTCGAGGGCGTCGCGGACATCGATGAGCTGGGCCCCCTCCCGCTGAAGCGACAAGACCTCCTCCAGGGAGAGCGGCCGCAGCGACTTCTGCATCGCCTGCTCCAGACTCTCCCGCTCCTGACGGTTGGTGATGGCGTCGTAGACGAAGTAGGGAGGCGCGGCCGGCTGCTCCTCGGTGACCAGCTCGATGAACTTCTCTTTCGACATCGGCTGCAAGGCGTAGTTGTATTTCCGTTGTTCGCCGATGGTGGAGACGGCTTCGTCGGAGAGGTTCTTCCCGCACATCGAACCGGCGCCGTGGGCGGGGTAGACGAGCGTTTCGTCCGGCAGCATGAGGAGCTTGTGGTGCAGCGAGTCGTAGAGCATCTCCGCCAGCTCGCGGGCAGTCACGCCGATGGAGGCCAACAGGTCCGGCCGACCGACGTCCCCGATGAACAGCGTGTCCCCCGTGAAAGCGGCAAACGGGTGGGCGTCATCGGCGCCGGCCTCATACGCCAGGAGCGTGATGCCCTCCGGCGTGTGTCCCGGCGTCTCCAGCACCTTGAGCCGCACCCCTCCCAGATCGAGCACGTCCCCCTCTCGCAGCGGCAAGTGATCGAACTCCGCCTGTCCCCGCGCGCCCAGGGCAATGGTCGCTCCCGCCCGGTCGCGGAGTTCAATATGCCCCGCCACGAAATCGGCATGGAAATGCGTGAGGATCACATACCGGATTTGAAAACCGTGAGTCCGGGCGTCCTCGAGGTAGATGTCCACGTCCCGCTGCGGATCGATCACCGCGGCGAGTTTCGTCTGCTCGTCCGCCACCATGTAGGAGGCGTGCGAGAGGCATTCCAGATAGTAGCGCTGCAAGAACATGGTCTGCTCCTTACCACGGGAGTTGGTTCAGTTTCACGCCTCGTGTGCCGCCGGCGGGGGACCGAGCGGGCCCCCCGGCGGGGTGCTCGCATCCCCCTCATCCGCAACAACCGTGACTCTGTTTCGCCGCGGCCGACTCTGGCGACGAAGCGCAGCCTCCCTGCGGTTCACGGACCCGGTTCCAGGGCATCCGCGCCAGCACCAGCGCCATGCCGCAGGTGTCCGTGATCCCCGCGAACATCAGCCCGGCCCCCACGAAGGCGGCCAACGCCGCCCAGTACGGGTGGACGACCAGAGCCAGCACGGAACCGAGCAGGACCAGAAACCCCGCGGCGATCCGCACCTGCCGTTCCAGTGAGATGGCCTTCTTCCCGCGTACCACGGGCAACCCCGCCTGTTCCCAGGCGAGCGTCCCCCCTTCGATGTTGACGACGTTCAATCCGGCCGCCGCGAGCTTCTCGCACGCCTGCCGTCCCCGATTCCCGGAACGGCAGATGACGTACAGCGGTTCTCCATTCCGGTGTGCGGCGGCCAGAGCTGCGGGATCGAGCCGGTCGAGCGGGATGTTGCGGGCGGGGGCGGCATGGACTTCCCGGAACTCGACGGGGGTCCGGACGTCAATGAGGTCGATGACGGTGCCGCTGGCCAGTCGTTGATACAGTTCTTGAGGAGTGATGGTGTTCATGGTTTTTCTCCCGAGGGTTCTGTGTGGTCTGGGAGTGGGGCGGAGGGGAACCGCCTCCTCTCCCATGAGTCGTATTGTCGTTAGCTTTCGATCTATCTGGTCAAAAAAAACTCACCCGTCGGCTCCGCTGAACCGCCCTTCGATGCAGGTCATGATCTGGGTGAGATGCGGTTCGACGACGGAGTAGTAGGTTTTTCGCCCGTCCCGCTCGCCGGCGAGGAAACCGTACCGCTGCATCAGCCGCAGGTGCTCCGAGGCCATGTGGCTGGGGATGCCGCACGCCTCCGCCAGTTCTCCCACCGTGTACCGTCCCTGGAGCAACATCTGGACCATACGCAGGCGATGGGGATGGGCCAGTGTTTTGAGGCACTCGGCCGCCTGAGCGAGCGCTCTCAGGCTGGTCAGACGGGGGCGGGCAGGTGTGCGGGTACGGCTCAGGGGCATGGGGCTCTCCTCACCCACAAATATATCGGGAGATTCCGACTTGTCAACCAGTATTTTTCTCGTCGCGACGCCCCCCTCCCCGCGGTTTCCCCGCCCCGCGCTCCGCTGAACCCTCGGCGTGCGTAGTGCGCAACCCCGCACACACCCCCGCGTGGTCAGACCCTCCGGATGGTGTCGGCCGTGTCCAACGCACGACGGCCGCAGCACGAAATCCCCGTCGGGCTTGTGGTTTCATGGACACTCACCGGCCGCGTCGTCAAAATCCGATCGCTTGGGTCGCGGCCCAACTCCGCGGGTCTCTCTCCCGGAGAAGCCCCTCCGCGCCCCGTCCAGCCTTCGCGAGTGGCGCCTCCCTGATCTGCACCATGCTCAAGCGACTTGCCGACTGGTTCGATGACCGCACCGGGTATCGGAATCTGCTGGACATCGTCCTCAAGGAACCAATCCGCGGGGGGGCACGGTGGCGATACGTCTGGGGGAGCACTCTGACGTTCGTGTTCTTCGTGCAGGTGGTGACGGGAGTGGCCCTGTGGCTGGGATACAGCCCCAGTGCCAAGACCGCCTGGGAAAGCGTGTACTACATCCAGCACGAGATGACCTTCGGCTGGCTGTTGCGGGGCGTGCATCATTTCGCCGCTCAGGCGATGGTCGTGCTGCTGGTGTTTCACCTCGTGCAGGTGGTGATCGACGGCGCCTACCGCGCACCGCGGGAGATCAACTTCTGGCTGGGGCTGATCCTGATGCAGATCGTGCTCGGCCTGGGGCTGACCGGCTATCTCCTCCCCTGGGATCAGAAGGGGTACTATGCCACGCAGGTGGCGACGGGGATCCTGGGGTCGACTCCCGTGGTGGGGAGCTGGTTGCAACAGCTTGTGCAAGGGGGTCCGGAATACGGCCACCATACGCTCACCCGGTTCTTCGCCCTGCATGCCGGCATCCTGCCGGCACTGCTGGTCGGCTTTTTGCTGCTGCACATCTACGTGTTCCGGCGGCACGGGCTGACCATCAAGGAGTCGCACCAGAGTGACGTGGTCGAGCTGTTCTGGCCGGATCAGGTGCTCAAGGATGCGGTCGCCTGTCTGGCGGTGCTGGCGGCCATTTTGTTCTTCACGCTCTGGAAGGGGGCGGAACTGACTGCCCCGGCCAACCCTGCGGAGGCCTACGACGCGGCGCGCCCCGAGTGGTATTACCTGTTCCTGTTCCGGTTCCTGAAGTTTCCGTGGGTCTCCCGGATGGGGGAGGTCACCGGGCTGGGAGAGGCATTTGGGGCGGTCGTGGTGCCGGGACTGTTGATGACCATTCTGATCCTCATGCCCCTCGTGGCGCGGGTCCGGGCGGGACACGCCTTCAATTGCGTCTATCTGTGGGTGATGCTGATCGGAGCCGCCGGCCTGACTGCACTGGCCCTGTACGAAGATCGTTTCGCCCCCGCGGGCGCCGGTTTTCGCTATGCCGAGCGGCAGGCGCTCCTCGACGGTGAGCGCACCATCGCCTTGGCCGGCTCGTTCGGCATCCCGGCCGACGGTGCCGGGGCGCTCCTCGCCAACGACCCCTTCGTCCAGGGTCCCAAACTGTTCAAGACCTACTGTGCCGACTGCCATCAGCCCGCCTCGCTGAAGCACCTGTTCACCAAGCCGCCGCAGGCGCCCGAGCTGGCGGATCTGCTGGACCGCACCCAAATTCGCTGCACCTCCAAGGAGTGGCTGCGCTCACTCCTGACCGACTTCGCCGGTCACATGGCCCCCTTGAAGAACATCACCGCCCCGCCCGGCGCCCCCACCAGCACCCTGCTCCGCGCCCAGGGGGCGGCGGCCATCCTGGACCCCTCGGACGGCATGGCCCAGTGGTCCCGGGAAAACGCTCCCCTGCTCCAGGACCCCGCCAACGCCGCCGACTTCGACGCCCTGCTCGAATTCCTCCTCGCCCAGAGCGGCCGTCCCGGGACGATCTCCCCCGACGACCCCCAGTATGACCGCGGACTGGAGATTTTTGAGTCCGGCTCGCTCACCAGCGGAACGCTCTCGGGCGGCTGCGCCGATTGTCACAACCTTACCGTCCGCGGACGCGCGGACAAGGTCTTCGACTACGGCGATGGTCCCGAGCTCACCGGCTACATGGGGACCGAGTGGCTGCGCAAGTTCATCGCCGATCCTGGCGCCTACTACAAATCGAGCGCAGACCAGTCCCGGAACGCCATGCCCGCCTTCGGCAGTCAGCTCAGCGCTCACGACATCGACATGCTGGCCCGCTGGCTGACGGGGGATTACCATCCCGTGGATTCCGCCGCCCCTTGAGCCCGCCCCTGCGGGTGGTTGCCGGGCGGCTGCGAACCTGTCATCGGCACGTCCCGCGGAGCCTCCCGGCGGGGAGTCTCTCCGCCCTCCGACTCCAATTCCCTGACTTTCGGACCTCGCCATGGGCCTGTTCAGCCGCAAGGATTGGAACGTCATCGCGATCATCTATCAGCGGTCCGACCTGTACAGCGTCAGCGGTCAGCGGGCCAAAGGAGGGGCGGCCGTCAAAGCCCGCGACGGCGCCAAGACGCACTCCCGCACCATCTATTGGGCGGTGTTCGATCAGAAAGGGTCGTTTGTGGAGGGAGGCCCGGGCGCCGCCGGTTCCCGCGACGTCGCTCCCGACGCCCTCAAGAAGCTCGAACGGGAACTCCCCACGAATCGGACCATCCTCGAGATCCTGAAGGCCCTCGAGACGGGCCAGGCCGACAAACTCGCCAAACCGCTGGTGTGGACGGGATATCCGCGGAAGTCGCAACCGCAGGACTGACCCCCTCCGTCCCTTCGGCCGCAATGGGAGCAGTTCCTTCCCGACCACCTCTCTCCGCCTCAAGCTTACCCGCCGACATGGCCGAAGGGACAACTCAGGGGACGCGGGGGAGGGGGGCCCCGCCGGAAGAGGGAGCAATCGCGCAGCGTCCCCACCGATCCCTTGGTCTTTTCCCGCACGAGTGGTTCGTCTCCCACGGAGGTTCCCGGATGCTGTGCTCGGTGTTCGGCCTGCTCCTGGCGAGCGTCTGGCTGCTCTTACTGCCCGGGACGGCCGCGGGACAGGCGCCTCCTGCTCGCGGATCGACGCCTGCATCGGCGGCCGGTGCACGCACGCCCACCGCTTCGGAACCTGCCGCCGCTGCTCAAACACCCGCGCCCCCTCCTGCTCCCACGCGGCCTCCGCTCGCAGCACCGTTCGTACCGCGAATCGTCATGCCCTGGGCCGGATCGGTCGCCCCGGTCTATCCGCAATACGGCAGTGGTGGGCTTTACTCCTCCTCCCGTTTCCCGGACTTCCGCACGGGGACCGGCGATCATCAGTCCGCGCCGGCGCGTGCTCCGCGGGGAACCGCTCCGGCCGCGCCGATGGCTGCTGGCCCACGCACCATGGTCGGCGTGCCGCCCGCGGACGTCCGCTCCCGGGCCACGCTGCTGGCGCCACCGGGGTTCTACCGTCCGTATTACACCGCCGCGAACGACCCGCTGCTGGTTCAGTATGGAGCGGGGGTGCGGCCGTTCGTCCCGCTGGCGAATCCCCCGCGGTTCCCCTGGTGAGGGGGACGCTCCCAAGGCTGTACGCAAGGGTTCCGGTGCCTGATCCGCTCCCCCTGTCTGGCACCGGGGTCAGGAGAGCACATGCGAGGGTCGGTTCGTGGCGGTTCCCGGCGACTTGCGCGACGGTTCTCCGGTCGTCTGGGGAGCAGCCGCTGGATGGCGATCCGGTCCGTGGCGCGTGGGACCCCCTTGGCGGCGGGAACCCCAAGGCCCCCTCTTCAGTCGCTGCGGTCCAGGGGCGCTGCGGCCAGCCAGAGACGGCCTTCCACCAGAATCAACTCCCGCGACAGAGAAACCCCTTCGATCCGCTGCACCGTCCCCGACGGCCAGCGAACGGTCAATTCCTCGATCGCCTTCGCCGTCCCAAGGCCGATCGTGAGCAGCCGTTGATTGCAGGAATGATAGCTGTCTCCCGCGGTCAGTTGGCGCGTCAGCGTCCGCCCACCGGCCCGGAGCGTGATTGTGGTCCCCGTGGCGTCGCGGTCCGAATCGACGCCGACGAGTTGCAAGGTGACGAACGCTCCACTCTCCGGAGTCGTGTTGGTGAGCAGCGCCGTCTCCGCCTCCAGATGTCCCACCACCAGGTCCTCGCGTCCGTCGCGGTTCCAGTCGAGCCGTGCCGCGGCCCGCCCCAGCCACTCCCCGGAAAAGTACGCTCCCAGCCCCTCGGGTGAGACTTCCCGGAACCTGTGCCCGTCGAACCAGAAGAGTTGCGGCCGCATGGCATAGGGACGGCCGTAGGCGCGGAGGTCGTCCACGTGTCCGTTGGCGACAAACAACTCCAGCCGCCCGTCGAGATCGACGTCGAAGCACTGCGTCCCAAAGCCGAGGAAGTTGAGCGTCGGTTCGTGCAGGCCCAACCGTCTGGTCTGATCCTCGTACACCAGATCGTCGACCGCGACGTACAACGTGTTGGACTCCTGCAGAAAGTTGGTGACGTACACGTCGAGCCGGCCGTCGTCATTGACGTCGCCCAGGGCGATGCCCATGCAGCCCTCCGCTTTCCCCTCGGCGTTGACGGCCAATCCGGCGAGCAGGCCGCGCTCCACCAGCCGCCGACCCGATTCCTCCTGTTGCGGTACGTAGAACAGGTTGGGCGTTGTGTCGTTGGCCACCAGCAGGCTCAACCGTCCGCTGCCGTCGGCGTCCCAGGCGGCCACCCCCAGCCCCTTGCCGTCCGGCGGCGTACTGAGCAGAACATTCGTCTCGTCGGTGAACGGACCCTGGCCGGTGTTCCGCCACAGGCGGTCCCGCGCGCCGTCAAAATGAATCGGCAGACAGGCAATCTTTCCTCCCTGGGGATGCTCGCAAACGCGCTCGTACACGTCCCGGCCGGTCAGGTAGTTCACGGCGTACAGATCGGACAGACCGTCGCCGTCCAGATCGGCGAACAGGCAGCTTGTGGTCCATTCGCTCCCGGTGAGTCCCGCCTCCGCTGTCACGTCGGTGAAGGTTCCGTCGCCATTGTTCCGCCACAGCCGGTCGGGACCGATGTTGGCCACGAACAGGTCGGGAAAACCGTCGGCATTGAAGTCCCCCACCGCAATCCCCTGGCCGAAGTCCTGTTCCTTGAGGCCGGCCGCGTCAGTCACATCGACGTACCTCCGCCCCGTGACATTGCGGAACAGCCGATCACACGGCCCCGGGTATGGCCGGTCCAACGGCCAGGTGCGTCCCTGTGTGAAGGCCAGATCGGGCCAGGCGTCCCGGTCGAAGTCCAGCACCCCGATCCCTCCTCCTGTGAATTCATACATCCGTCGCGTGGGGGAACCTTCCACGCCGTTGAAATATCGGAACTGCAACCCGGCCGTCGCAGCATCGTCGCGAAAGGCAAACGGGACGGGAGACCCGGTCGGCGTGCTCACCGGCGGCGAGGGGATCGGATCGTCGAAGACCGGCCTTGGAAAATGCGACAGGTCGATGGCCAAGGCCGGATTGGCCGAGTCCATGGTCACTTGCAACGGGAGACGGGCTGCCTCGCGCTCCAGCCGCGTCAGCCTCTCCTGGGCGGCTTGATGCGCGGGATCGACTCCGGCCACCAGCCGCGTCCACGCCAGAGCCTCCCAGAGTCGCCCCACCTGCTCGCATGCCTGGGCGACCTCCAGCGCCGGCTCGACCGTCCGGTGCTGGGTGGTGAGCAGCAACCGGTCGTAGGCCGTCCGAAGGGCGACCAGCTCCCGCAGATGCTGGGCGAATGGCTCGGCGAGGTCGGTCCGTCCCACGGTCGCCAGGAGCTGGGACAATCGTCCCGTGGGGAGCGGCAGCTCCGGCGCCTGCCGGACCGCTTCCCAATAGCAGCGGATTGCCCCGGGGACATTCTGCTCATGCTCGGCCAGATTGCCCCGAATCACCCACACTTCGGGCAGCTCACCCGCCGCCGGAGGGAGCGTCCGCTCCCATTCCGGTAGTTCCGCGAGGCGCCCGGCCGCCCACAACTCCTGCCCCAAAGCCGCCAGAGCCGGGGGAAAGTCCGGCTGAAGCCGCAGCGACTCCTCCAGCAGCCGCACAGCCTCCTCGTGATCACCCTCGTCTGCGGCATACCAGGCCAGACCCAGCCAGGGCGCCGGGTCATCCGGCGCGGCCCGCCGCGCTTCCTCCAGGACCGTGCGATCGCTGAGAATGCTGTGTTCCCGTGCCAGCAGCACCAGCAGATCCGTTTCCACGCCCTGCTGAATCAGTCGCAGCACATGCGGAATCGCCTCCCGCCGCCGTCCGCACAGCGCCAGCAGCCGCGCCAAGGTTTCGTGGGCTTCCAGGTTGTCAGGATCGAGGCGGAGGACTTCCCGATACGCTGCTTCAGCCCGGCTGATCCGATGCAACCCGTGCAGGAGCCATCTGGCCTGAGAGAGTTGTGCCTGCTGCCGCAGCGACGGCTGCTGGAACGAGCGTTGGTTCAGATAGTGGAGCGCGTCCTCGAAGCGCCCCAGTGCGGCCGCTGATTCCGCCGCCACCAGGGCCGCCTCCTCGACATCGGACGCTGCTGCCAACGCCGCCACGGCCAGACGCTCCGCCTCCGCAAACTCCCGCGCCTGTTGAGCCTGCCGCGCCTGCTCCAGCAGCCGGGCGGCTCGCGCCGGCGGCCACCACCGCGGCCAGGTCAACCCGGCCACGGCTGCCAGTACCACGAGGACCGCCAGACCGGGCCGCCAGATTGCTCGCGGTGCAGGGACCGCTTGCGCCGCGGGTTCGTGCGGGGGCAGACGGGGCGGAGAGGGATCGGCGGAGCTCATGGGAGTGCGATGGATTCCCCCGCTCCTGCGCGCCACAGCGTCCCCCGGCGAGCCCCCTCCACCAGCTCCAGCGTGACGTCGACCGGCACGTCCCTCAACGTCGCCGTCTCTCCGGAGGGCCATTCCACCACCACTTCGCGGATGTGGCCGACCTCTCCCAGTCCGAATTGAAGCAGCCGCTCATTGCTCGCCATGTAGCCGTCGCCGGCGACAAGCTGCTGGTGGTATTCGCCCCGCTCGGTCGAGACGCGCACCCGCGTGCCGATGGCGTCGCGCGCCGTGCGGGAGGCGCGGACCCGGACGTTGAGGAAATGACCCACCCCCTCCGTCCGATTCGTTGCCAGCGCCGCCGGAGACTTCATGTTGGAGACCGCGAAGTCCATCCGCCCGTCACCGTTCCAGTCCAGCCGGGCGAGTCCGCGGCCCAGATACAACCGGCTGAAGAACGTTCCCCTCTCCGGTCCATCCTGCTCAACAAACTTCCCCCCCCCCACGTTGCGGAAGAACTGGGCCGGCATCTCATATCCCTGGCCCTGTGAGCGGTAGTCGTCGATGTGCCCGTTGACCAGCACCAGGTCCGGCCAGCCGTCCCGGTCAGCGTCGAGGAACTGCGTCCCCCAGCCGACGTAGGGGAGGGAAGCCTCATACAACCCCGCGTTCCGAGTGGCATCCACGAATAGTCCGGGGGAGTCCTGCAGGTACAACGTATTCGCCTCGTCGCGGAAATTCGTGACGAAGAAGTCGCACCACCCGTTGCCGTCGGCGTCCCCCACGGCGATCCCCATGCAGGCCATCGCCAGGCCGTCGTCGTTGTACGCCAGGCCGCTCACAAACCCTTCATTCACCAGCCGCACCCCCGTGGCATCGGAGGCAGGATAGTTCCGCAACAGGAAGTTCGGGACCTGGTCGTTGGCGATGAACAGGCACGGCCGCCCCCGGTCGTAGAGCTCGACCGCCGCCACCCCCAGACCCTTCGAGTGCGGGTCGTCGGGCGTGGCGTCGGCGATGTGCTCAAAGGTTCCATCCCCCCGGTTGAGATGCAGCCGATCACGCACCCCCTGAAAATTCTTGGGAGAACATCCATAGCCTTCGCACAGCATCTCGAACACTCTGGGACCATCCACATAGTTGACGTCGAACAGGTCCGGATGGCCGTCCGCATTCAGGTCCACGATCAGGCAGCTTGTCGTCCAGTCCTCCAGACGCACCCCGGCCTGCTCGGTGACGTCGGAGAAGGTTCCGTCGCCGTTGTTGTGGTACAGGCGGTTCCGGCCGATGTGGGCGATGTACAGGTCCGCAAAGCCGTCGCTGTCCCAGTCTCCCACGGCCACTCCCTGGCCAAACCCCCCGGTGGCGGGGAGCGCGCCTGAGGTGACGTCCTGCAAGCGCTCCCCGTGCCGGTTGCGGTACAGACAGTGCCGCAGCGATTCATCCGCCAGCGGTCGCGTGGCTCCGAGAGGCCAGGGTTTCCCCTGCGAAAAAACGAGGTCCGGCCAGCCGTCCTGGTCGAAGTCGAGCACCCCCACGCCCCCCCCCGTCTGCTCGAACATCCGCGCCCCCGGCTGCTCGGGATTCACGTCGCCATTGACGTAGACGAACGCCAGACCGGCGGCGGCGGCCTCGTCGTCGAACCGGATGGGGACGTCCGTCGCGGAGGAGAGCACGGGGCCGGACCCTGATCCTGCCGGCTTCCCCAGCGACGTTGGCAACGGGAAGTGGGAGAGGTCGTGCCGCAGGGCCAGGTTCTGGCTGTCGAGGACGAGCGGCGTCGTCTCCGTCAATTGCGGCTGCACCACGGCCAGAAGTTCCCGTGGCCAAGGGGAGGTGGGGAACCGCTGCCGTCCCGATTCGGCCCAGGCCCACGCCTCCCACAGCCGACCGGTCGCCACGAGCAGCCGTGCCACGCGTTCCATTGCGCGTTCATTCGCCCCGCGCGAACGGAGGACGTCGTCGAGCACCTGCGTCAGTTCCGTCAACTCCGCGGCAAGCACTGCAAAATCGTGGGTGGCGGGGGAGTTCAAGTTCGCGAGCACCTGACCGAGTTGGTAGATGGCACGGCGATGATGCGGGACACGTTGCAATGCCTCCCAGAAGCATCGCGCCGCGGCCTGGGGTTGGGCGTGCTGCCGCAGCCACAATCCGCGGATGAACCAAATGTCAGCCTCCTGGTCTGCTGCGGGTGGGAGCGCGGTGTGCCAGGCGAGGAATTCGGCCTCACTCTCGCGGACCAGCAATTCCCCCAAGAGTACCTGAGCCCCCATCAGGTCTGGACGATCTCCGATGAGCTGCTCCAACAAGGGGCGAGCTTGGTCGGGTTTGCGCCAACCGATCAAGTCCGCGGCCTGAGCCAGCCTCACCAGCGGGTCCTGCGGGGCTCGCTTCAAACATCGTTCCAAAAAACCCTGCGGCTCGATGGGGCGTTCCAGGTCCGCCATCAGGGCGAGGTCCTGCACCGTCCAGGCGCGGAGGCGAATGAGGGCGAGGTAATGGGGGAGTGCGTGCCACCGCTCCCCTGTCATTCCCAGCAATGTGGCCATCCGAATGTGAGCGGTGGGATGTTCCGGCCGGTGCTGGAGGACATACTGGTAACACTCTTGAGCGGCCGAGAGTTCCCCCACATGAAAATAGACCTCGCCAAGTGAGAGCACCCCCAGCGTTCCCTCGTCAGACTCATCGCGGGGGATATCGCGGTAGAAGGCGATGGCGTCGTCGAAACGTCCCAGGCGCGTGGCACTCTCGCCGGCGATGAGCCGGCTGGTCTGCCACTGGGGACTGGTGTGTGGAACTTTCTGGGCCCAGCTTTGCGCCTCAACGAAGTCGCCCTGAGCCAGGGCGGCTTTGGCACGATCCAAGAATTCGCTGGCGGCACTGGGAGCCTGGGGAGACCACGAACGCTCCACCATCACCAGTGCCACCAACCCTCCCACGAGCAGGATTCCTCCCCCCAGTTGCCAGCGGAGAGTCTTGCGGAAAAGCCACCTCTGCTCGTGCATGCCCAGGGACCGAAATCGCACCTGTCAAGGCTGGAGTTCAAAATCGTAGCTGGTCTTGTCGGGGGAAACAGTCGTCGTCAAATCGGACGTGCTGGCATTGGAATACTTCTCAGGCAGGACCGAGGCCGGAGCAGAGCCCCCCGGTTTTCCTGCCGCGGCATGAGCCGTCACGGCTGCCTGTCCGCTGACGAAGGCCTCGTGCGACACCGAAGCGGTACCCCCGCCTCCCGCTCCCGACGACTTGTTGACGAGCACGATGTACTTTCCGGCCACCGCACCGTCACCGGCCTCATAGGTCGTCAGGGTGTATTTCCCCTCGCTGTCGGTCCGGCCGAAGGCGACCGGCTGACCCTCTTGAGGGGAAAATGTCACTACGGCGTCTGCTACCGGTCCCCCCGCCATGGTGATCTTTCCGCTCACCTTGATGGTGGGCTTCCGCTCCGGGCCAGAGCCCCCACCGGAGCATCCCGTCATGAACAGAGAACCTCCCAGGCACAGGACGAATGCGACACTCAGGCGTAGGGTCATGTTTGCGGACTTTCTCAAGGTCAGAACTGCAGCACTCTGGTGAAAGAAGACTTCATCTGTAGCCGGCGGGCCGACTCCTGAGCAGAGGGATCACACGAGTGATGCTGACGGACCATGGATCGGGGTCAGGAATCCGTTCCTCCCAGACCGAGTTGGTCGGCCCTGAACCATCGTGTGAGACGCATCCTCCTGTTCTCCTCCGGACAAGGGTAGAAGGGTAGAGCAGATCGCCGGGACTCTGGTTGCCCCCCCCGGAACAGAAAAGACAACAATCTCCTGTCTCTCGGGGGGAGACAACCTCGAACAAGCGTCCGATCCGATTTGTCGGCAATCAGAGTTGTCGGCAATCAGAGTGGGTCAGGGGGGGCGATCCGCCCCCCCTGACCAAGAAACCATGTTTGACTAATGGACCTTTATGGCACCCGGGCCACATCGCCGCCAGCGATCGATCCCATCGCCCCCCAGATGCCGTAAGGGCTCCGGCCCCCGATCACCGGTGCCAAGGTGGTGTTGCCGGTGTCGATGTTCTCGCTGACGAAGATCACCCGCGCGTCACCCATCACGCATTGCACTCCGCCCGGATGCCGACTGGAGGGTTCATAGATTCCATCCTCACCGTCCCAGGTCCCTTGCGTGCAGCTCCCCTTGTTGGGACCAAGAATGGTGGTGTGTCCCGTGAAGGCCGGTGCCCCGTCCAACCAACGGATCCCTCCCCACCAACCAATGCCACCGGTGTATTGCCGTGTGGTCGGATTGATCTGGCCCAGACAGAGTGAGGGGTTCGTTTGGACCATCTGATTGCCGACGCTAATGGCAGTCCCGCCATCCATCACCAGTCTGCTTTGGTCGACTGCTTGCACCCGTTCGGACATGGCCACCGAGTTGCTCAAGCCGTCGGTCACATCCGCGACCTTGACGGTGCGGCCGACATGCTGACCAATGCCGCCCCACTCATCGCCGGCGCCGGTAAACATCCCCCGCAACCCGCGACCGCCGTTGCCCGCCCACTGATTGTGGTCCCAGGGGCTGTCACCGCGGCAGAACATGTAGTTGCACTTCCCCAATTCGCGGGAAACGAGCGAACGGGTGTCTGACGGGCACATCAACACGTCCATGTCGATTCGAGACGGCTCCCAGCCTCCTCCGTTCCAAGGAGTGCAGAAGTTGTTGTCCGTGATGTTCAGCGTCCGGTAGTCGTTCTGCATCCGATCGTACAGAGGCTTTTGCTCGATGAACGGCAGGAGCGGAAGAAACCCGCTCGCCCGACGGGGACGAACCCAATCAGGAGTCGTATGCGAGCACCCGAAGGGGAACGTCTTGTACGCGCTCTCGTAGTCGTGGATCGCGACGCCGAGGTTGTGCAGATGGTCCTGACACTGTGACTTGCGCGCCGCCTCGCGGACCTGCTGAATCGCCGGCAAAAGCAACGCCACCAAGATCGCGATGATCGCGATCACCACCAGCAGCTCGATCAGGGTGAACCCCAGACCGTGTCCCCTCCGCGACCGCCAATACCGGGATGGAAACATAGACGACCTCCCAGAGTTTGAGAAAGAAGAGATGGGAAATGCCTGCCACATAGATGCACAAACCGCCCGAACGGCCGGTTTGAGGAACTCGAAGAAAGGACCCGGGAGACAAACTCCCCCGTTTCACGAGTATCGTCCCTTTGCGGCCAATTTGCAACTCTTTCCAACAGTTTTTTGAGTTCGTCTTCCGGCGGCCGGCGGACACCCCTTCGCCCCCCCCTTCCCCCCGCTGAGCCTTCCTGCGGAGGTCGCTCTCACCACCCAGGGGTGAGGCGGCCGGCGGCCCCTCCCCCGCCGCAGAAAAACCGGCATTTTCTCCGCAGTTTCCGCAACTGATCGGAACTCCCGCCCTTTGCATCGGTCCGGCAAGCAGCTCCTTCTCTGTCGGGATTTGAGAGGGGCGGGGTTGCCCCGACGTCCGGACCCGTTAGGATGTCCCGCGCGTCGAGGAGGCGCAGGGAGGTCAGCCTCCGAGACTTCAAGCGTGTGTTCAGAACTCCCGCGGTCGTCCACCAGAGGGTCACGGTCTGTACCGGCGGCCGTTCTGATCATGGCTGCCGCTGTGCTCGTCGGATGGTGGGGACTCTCGCGCGCCCCGCACCATCCTCCCCCGCCTGATCCTCCCGCCGAGGCAGAGGGGGAGTTTCCTTCCGCCGATACCGGTGATGTCGGCAGTGCTGCGTGCGCCCGCTGCCACGCGGAGATCGCCGCCGCCTACGCCCGGCATCCCATGGCCCGTTCCACGCGGCGGGTAGAGGAGGATGAGTGGGACGGGTTCGACCCCTGCACTCCGGCTGAGGTTCCAGGACGTCAGCGGGTGCTGGCGGTCGATTGCGACGGTCGGAGGCTGGTGCATCACGAGCGGATGTACGACGCTGCGGGGGAACGGATCTACGACCTGGCGTTCCCCCTGGAGTACGTGATCGGGTCGGGGGAGCGGGCCAAGGCCTACCTCCATCGTCGCGGGGAATTGCTGTTCATGTCCCCGCTCAACTGGTACCGCGCCTCCTGCACGTGGGACCTGGCCCCCGGGTACGTTCCCGACGACGTGCGGCGGTTCGATCGCCGCGTCAACGACGCCTGCCTGGCCTGCCATGCGGGGCGCGTGGCGGTGAGTGAGCGCGGTCCGAACATCGTCGCCGACCCCGTGTTTCACGAGATGTCCATCGGTTGTGAGCGGTGCCACGGTCCCGGCGCCGCGCACATCGCCTGGCAGGAAGCGGCTGCGGCGGGACGCAGCGGACCGGACCCGATCATCCACCCCGGCCGCCTCGATCCCGACCGCCGCGAGAGCATTTGCTATCAGTGCCATCTCTCGGCGGCGGCGCGGGTGCTCCGACCGGGACGCCGCCAGTTCGATTTCCGGCCCGGGATGAGGCTCGTCGACGTGTGGGCGATCCTCGACGTGGGCAGCGACCTGACGGCCGACGGCCGGACGCGGTCGGTCAATCACGTGCAGCAGATGCGCGACAGCCGCTGCTACCGCGAGAGCCAAGGGAGGATGGGATGCATCACCTGTCACGACCCCCATCAGGTTCCGGCGGCGGCGGACCGCGTCACGTATTACCGCCAGCGGTGCCTGGTCTGTCATGCGGAGGGGGCCTGTCACCTGCCGCCGGCTGTCCGCGCGGAGCAGCAGGATAGTTGCATCGCCTGCCACATGCCCGCGCGGGAGTCGAGCCATATGGATCATGTGGCGCAGACGGACCACCGCATCCTGCGTCGGCCGTTGGCCGGGGAGGAGGAGGGGGAGCCGGGGGGTGTGGGGCGGCTGGCGTTCTTCGGGGAGATGGAGGCCGCCCTCCCCCCGCAGGAGCGGGACCGGGCCTGGGGTCTGGGGACGTACATCGCCCTGACGCGGAAAGGCCTCCCCCTGCCAGCGGAGTTGGGCGGGTTCCTGGAACAGGTGCTGGCGCACTTTCCCGGCGACGTGACGGTGCTGACCGTGCTGGGGACGATGGCACGGCAGCAGAATCAGCCGGCCGTCGCGCGGCAGTATTACGAGCGGGCGGTGGCCGCAGACTCGGATGACGAGGCGGCTCTGGATGGTCTGCTCGAGGTGAGCTATCAGATGGCCGACTGGCCGGCGGCGGTCGCATGCGCCGAGCGGTTGCTGGCGATCGATCCGTTTGATGCCCGAGTGCATGCGATCCGGGGGGACGCCCTGATGCATCTGGGACGGGTGGAGGAGGGGATCGCCGCCGTCTGCCGCGCCGCGGAATTGAACCCGGGGGCGTTGCCGCTCCACGCCTGGCTGGCGGCGCAGTTCGAACGGTTGGGGCGCGAGGACCTGCAACGCCGGGCGGAAGAGATGCTCCAGCGGGTTGGCGAGGCGCGGGTTCCCGAAGGTCTCCGCACCTCAGCGCCCCCGGAACTCCCCTGAGTCAGAACTCCCCTCAGTCAAGGGGGGGGTGGAGGAAGCCGTGAGTGGCGACCGCAGCACGGGTCCACCCTCCACGGCGATCCAGGTTCCCGCGGCGAGGTTCTCCTGCACGTCGATCGTTCCCGACGGCCAGGTGATCCGGAGGGTCGCCGCTTCCGCCTCTCCCAGACCGACATGGAGTTCGGGGGTGGGAGCCGACTGGTAGCTCGTCCCTCCCGACAGTTCCCGCACGAGGGGAGGAGACGCCCCGACGAGTTCCACCTTCACCCCGTAGCCGTTGCGGTTGGAGACGGTCCCCACCAGTTGCACGGTCAGACCGCCATGGCGGGTCACAGTCTCGTTATGGAGCACCAGCGAGGGGGCTAGTTGATGGGACACGGCGAGGTCGAGCTTACCGTCGCGGTCGAGGTCGCCGCCCGCGACACCCCGGCCCAGCCACCGCTGGCGGAAGTAGTCGCCGCTCTCCGAAGAAACCTCCGTGAACGTCCCATTGCGGTTGTTGCGATAGAGCTGCGGCGGCATGGCATAGGGCTGAGGGGGGGACATCCAGGTCCGGTCGTCCACGTGACCGTTGGCCACGAACAGGTCCAGCCAGCGATCATTGTCGTAGTCGACAAACAGCGTGCCGAAGCCGAGGAGCTGACGGCTGGTCTCTCCCAGTCCGCTGCCGCGCGTCCCGTCGTGAAACGACAGGCCGCCGTCGTTGATGTACAGGGTATTGGTGTCGGCGAAGAAGTGGGTCAGGAACAGGTCGATCGTGCCGTTGGCATCGTAGTCCCCCGCGGCGATGCCCATGCTGGCCTGGGCGAAGCCCCGCTCGTTGAGCGCCACGCCGCAGAGCAAGGCCCGCTCCTCGAACTGGAGGGGGGGCGGGTCCCCGGCGGTGGCCGTCTCTCCGCGTCGGACGAACAGGAAGTTCGCCTCGCCATCGTTGGCGACAAAGATCTCCGGCGTTCCGTCGCCATCCAGATCGGAGATGACGACCCCCAGCCCTTTGCCGGGGTGGCCGCTGATGCCGGACGCGGAGGAGACATCGACAAACCCGCCGGCCCCGTCACCGAGGAATAACACGTCATCCACACCGGCGAACAGAGCCGGAGAGCAGCCTTCGTAGCCATCGGGACTGGCCGGGTTGGGACACAGCCGCGGATGACGGTCCGACTCATCCAGATAGTTGACGACATACAGGTCGAGCACGCCGTCGCCGTTGACGTCGGCAAAGGCGGCGCTGGTGCTCCAGCGGAGGACGGCCGTGCCGGTCACGTCCGTCACGTCGGTGAACGTCCCGTCGCCGTTGTTGTGCCACAGATGATTCTTACCATAGGCGGTGACGTACAGATCATCGAAGCCGTCGGCGTCGAAGTCCCCCACCGCACAGCCTTGAGCGTAGCCGTACTGGGTGAGACCCGCGGCAGTCGTGCTGCGAGTGAATGACAGGCGGGGGCGATGTCGAAACAGCTCGGAAGGGGTGTCGCGATCGTCAGGCCGGAGGGGAAGGCGGCAGCCATTGGTGAAGAACAGGTCCAGCCAGCCATCCCGATCGAAGTCCAACAAGGCCGCGCCGCCGCCGGTGGTTTCGAGGATGCGTCGCTGCCCGGTGATGTCGTCGAACCGCTGGAAGTCGAGGCCCGCCTCGGCCCCGATGATGGCAAAGGAGGGAGTGACGCCTGTGGCGGTCGGCGCCACGGAGGGAGGCGCGGTGTTCTCGCCCTCTGTCGAGGGAACTTCCGAAGCAAGTTTGTGGGGAGGAGGGCGATCCACCGGAGAGGAGGGAGCGCGGTTGCCGCAACCGCACCAGCCCAGGCACAACAGGACCGTCAGCCATCGTCCCGGGCGTCGGGACCGTCGGGGGAGGGATGTCATGGAACGTCCCCCTCCCTCAGCGCGGACGGGACCGGACTTCCGGCGGCGGAGGGGGATCGCCGGATGCGCTCCGCATGACTCCGAAACACGCGCGCCGCTTCCAGCAGTTCCAGTTGCTCACATTCGGCCGCCAGTTCCTCGGCAGCGGTGGGATCGTTCTCGGTCACCTTGCGCAGCGCCGGACGGATGCGGGCCAGAATGAGGTTGCGCTGCTGCATCCGTTGGCTCTCTTCCGGTTGTCCCAGTTGAGCATAAGCGCGCGAGAGCCCCATGCAGGCGGTGGCGTGGGCCGGTTCCACTCGCAACAACCGCGAGAAGTGCTCCACGGCCTCCTGCCAGCGGTGATGATGGAGAGCGTGTTCGCCGCGCATGTGGGTGAGGAGCCAGGGTTCCGCATCGTCCGGTGGGGGTGCGGTGGCGATCACCGCGTCAAAGGCGGTCCAGTCGTTCCGCTCGAAATGGCACTCCAAGAGCGCCGCCAGGCAGGGACGGTCGTGGGGGAGCCGACGCCGCCACGCTTCCAAATGGGCGCGAGCCTCTTCCAGGCGGCCCTCGCCGATGAGGTATCGCCCCTCCGCCACATTCAGGCGCGGATCCTCCGGCGCCTGCTGGAGAAACTTTTGCAATCGATCGCGCCCCAGGGTCGAGTTCCAGACGAGGAGGTTGGGAAAAAAGAGTTGCTTGGAGTCGAAGACGTTGGCGCGGCCGGCGGCGTGGATGTCCCGGAGGACCGCGGCCCGCTCCTCGAACCGCAACTCCACCGACAACAGGAAGCTCAGCCAGTGCCGCGCGGCATCGATCTCCTCCGGAGGGAGAGAGGGAGTGCCGGCGGCGAGGCGGAGGAACTCTCGCAACACAGCTTCTGCCTGGGGGGCGCGGTGCAGGTGAATGCGGACCTCGCCGAACCTCCTCCGGGCCGAGAGGCCGTACCGGGGGTCTGCGACGGGAATGGCCTCAAACGAGGCCGCGGCGGTCTCCCACCGGTTCTCATCGCTCGCCAACGCCCCCAGAGTGAACAGGACGTCGCTGCGGTCCGGGGACCGACCGGCCATGGCGCGATACAAGTCCGCGGCGCGGTCATAGTCTTCTGCGGTGATGCCGGGGGGGAGATCGACGGCGGTCCTCGACGGCGCCCCCAGGCGGGAGAGCGGATCGTTTCCTTCTGGAGGAGGACGGGAAGTCTCCGCCGAGCGGTGGAGATACCACGCGGTGCCGCCGGCTGCGGACAACAGCAAACCGAGCGTCAGCAGCATTCGGCCCGGCGAGGGAGTTTGCGGCGCGGGGGAGGTCTCGGTCATCGACACCTCAGACCGGTCGTGGAATCACCGTCCCCCGCGCCCCGGGAAGATCAGCGGCGGGGACGGGGAACACGAGACGGGAACACCAGCAGCGCGGAACCGGTCAGCGCCGTGACCATCGCCCTGCGGGATGAGTCCGGGCCGGTCGCTCTCGGTGGAGATCGAATGCGGGGAAGACCGCCGTTGACTCGCCCGTGACCGAACGTCCGGCACGACTAGGCCGAGTCCTGCGCCGCCAGTAGTATTTGGATCGACCGGGCCTCCTTGCAATGCGGAAGGCGCCGGCCCGGGTGAAATCGTCCCAGGCGCACCGATCCCGGACCTGTCCGGCCGGAATGGTCCGGCGGGCCTGCGGCCGCGAGGAGGTCCTGCATGAGCATCGAGAGCGGGAGGACGAAGCGCCGCTGCCGTCGCCGCACGGCTCTCCTGCTGGGGCTGAGCGGTCTGTACCTCCTGCTGGCCCTGGGGAGCACCGGGCCGTTGGTGCATCATGCCACGCGAATGCTGCCGGTCGGCATGCCCCCCTTCCTCACGGTCCCCTCCTTCAACGTCTGGACGATCTGGTGGAACGCGGACCGGGCCGCGCGGGGTTTTGCCGGATACTGGAATGCCCCGATCTTTCACCCCACTCCGGACGCCTTCGCCTTCTCGGAGCCGCAGCCGATGACGGTGCTGGCAGCGCCGTTCGTCTGGCTGAGCGGTTCGCGCGTCCTGGCATACAACGTGTATTTGTGGGTGTCGCTGGTGCTGAACGGCCTGGGGACGGTGCGGCTGTTGCGGACGGTCGGCTTGGCGCGACCCGCCGCCGTGGCGGGGGGCGCGGCGATGATTCTGCTCCCATTCGTCCACTGGCAACGCGATGTCCTGCAGCTCATCCCCCTGTGGGGCGTCCTGTGGACGTGGACGGCCTGGTTGCGGATGGTCCGGCGGCCGACGCTGCTGGCCGGCGGGGAACTGGGACTGGCGTTCACCGCCGCTGTCTTCATCAGCATCCATCAGGCGCTGCTTTGGGCCGTGCTGCTGGCGGGGAGCGCGTGGACCGTCTTCGACCGCTGGCGAGATTCCCGCCTGTGGATGGCCATCCTCGCTTCCGGTCTGGTCGCCGCACTTCTGGCCGGACCGATATTGTGGAAGCTGCATCGTGTGCTGGCGCGGCATCAGTTCGCCCGACCGGTCGAGCAGGTGGCCCAACTGACGGCTCGCCCCGGCGACTACACCGCCCCTGCCGGGCGGAGCTTGTTCCCTGTGGGTCCGGCGGCCGCGCGCGAGCATTGGCAGCTCGGCCCCGGTTGGTGTCAGGTCCTCCTGGCCCTGCCGGGACTGTACTTCGGACTGCGACGGCGCGGCTGGCGACGCTGCACGCTGTTTCTTCTCTCCGTGGTCGTGCTGGCGTTTCTCCTCTCCCTGGGACCGCACCTGACCATCGGCGGCTGGCAACCGTGGCTCACGTTGACGGCTGTGGTTCCGGGCATGGCTCAGGTCCGCAGCCCTTATCGGTTCGCCTGTTTTGTCCAGATGGGAACGGTTCTGCTGGCCGCGCAGGGTCTGTATGGCTTGTGGGTGTGGAAGACGGCCGTCTGGGGACGCCGTCGCGGGGGGATGGTCGCGGGAATATTGGCGACGGCTGTGGGAGGGCTGTTCATTCTGGAGGTGCGGCCTTCGCCGCCGATCCTCGCGCCGGTCCCCGACGTGGAGCCACACCGCGACTGGATCACCTTCCTCCGCGAGCAGGTTCCCCGGGGCAAGGCGATTGCCTGTCTCCCCTGGGCTCCCGGACCCCTGACGCAGGATTTTGAAGGGACGGTGCGCTGGATGTACCTGGGGACCTTTCACGGTGTGCCGCTGGTCAACGGCTACTCGGGATTCTTTCCCGCCAGCGAAGTTGAGCTGCGGGAGCTGATGAACCGGCAGTTCCCCTCGGCGGAGGTGCTGGACCGGTTGCGCCACATGCAGGTCGAGTACCTGGTCGTTGACCGGGAACGTTCTCCCCCGACGACGATGGCCGCGGCGGGCGGCGCGCTGGAACACGTCCTGTCGAGTCGAGGGGGCGTGGATGTCTATCGCCTGCGGAAACACGCAGCGCCGCCGGGAGCTTCCCGCGGAGCAGCGCCCCCCTGAGGGGAGGATTCCTCAATCGCGTCCGATCACGTACTGCTCGTGAACGATCGGCATGACGATCGTCCCCCCGAGGCGACGGCTTCCAGCACGGCGGAGATGCAGCGTTCCTTCGGGAACTGCAGGTCAGGGCGGAGCACTCTCGGCCCGACGGCTCTCGTGAGCGGTCAGCCTCCGCGGGTCAATCGCCGATGCCGAGCTTTCGCTCCACCGCCTGAGACAGCGTCTCCCGCACCAGCTCCACCGGAATGCGGTCGTACACCTCCGCGAAAAACCCCTCCACGATCATGTGCATCGCTTCGTAGCGAGTCAGGCCGCGCGACATCGCATACAGCACCTGCTCCTCGTCGACGCGGCCGGCCGTCGCCCCGTGAGTGCACCGCACGTCGTCCGCTTCAATCTCCAGCCCGGGGATGGCGTCCACCCGGGCGTCGCGGCTGAGCATCAGGGCGTCGTTGCGCTGGTAGCCGTCGGTCTTCTGCGCGGCGGGCGCGACCTTGATCATCCCCCGCCAGACGACCCGCGACTGATCCCGCAAGACCTCCTTGTAGAGAAGGTCGCTGCGCGTCGCCGGCTGATGGTGCGTCTGCTGGGTGTAGTACGAGAGCAACTGCCGCTCCGTGGCGAAGGTCACGCCGTTCACCTCGGCGGCGGCGCCTCGGCCGTCGAGATGCACGTCCTGATGGATGTGGGCCATCCGTGCGCCGAGCGCCCCGACGGTCCATTGCAACTGGGCGTCCCGGGCCACGCGCCCGGACTGGTGGGCGAAGTGACGGACCTTCGTCCCCCAGTTCTGGAGCTGCACGTACCGCAGCCTGGCCCCCGGGCCAACGATCAGCTCCACTGCGCCCACATGCAGTCCGCTCGCCTGGGGATCGAGCGAGGCCGTCTCCTCCAGCAACGTGGCGGACGCCCCCTCCTCGAGTACGATCAGCGTGTGACTGAGGTCCGCGGCACCGTCGGTCCCCAGGCCGATCAGGCTGTACAGGGGGACGTTGAGCTCCACGTTCCGCGGGACGTACAGCGCCGTTCCGCCGGTCCAGAACGCCGCATGCCACGCGGAAAAGCGGTCGACGTCCGGTCGCACGGCGCGCGTCAGAAAGTGCGGCTCGAACAGCGAACGGTGCTCGGCCAGCAAGCTCGGAAGATCGCCAAAGAGCACGCCCCGCGCGGCCAGGTCCGGCGCAAGCGTCGCCGACCGGCAGCCGCCGTCCACGTGCACCACTGCACCGCCGAACTCGGCCCGGTCCTGCATCAGGGTGACGAATCCGGTCCCTGCGGCGACACCCTCCGTCGGGGACACAAGCCGATACTGCTCCGGTCGAAACGTCCGCAGATCAACGCGCTTGTACTCCTCCGCCGGCAGCGGTTGGGCCTGCAACGCCTGAAACTGCTCCAGTCCGGACCGCCGCTGCTGCACCAGCCAGTCCGGTTCGCTGCGTTCCAGAAGGAACCGCTCGTGAGCAGCGGCGTCGAACGTCGACGGGAGGACTCCGGTCACAATCATCACTGACCAATGTTGTTAGGAACAGGAACGGTCGCCGCCTCTCGCCGCCGCCGCGGAGCGATCGGGTTTCACGGAACGAATGCCGCCCCGATCGGTTCAGACTCGGCTCCGGTCTCGCCCACCCCGGCCGCCAGACCGCGCCCACCGTCCCGACGGGTTCGATCGTAGAACGACGGCCGCTGCAAGGCGAGTCTCGCGGCCCGTTTCGCAGGGTTGAGAGAAACGCGCCGCCTGTGAACCACCGTCTCCCCCCGTCTGGTGCGGCTCCCGACTCATCCCGTTGCGGACGATTCGCGCAGGGAGTGCAGCGTCCTCCGGGCAGTTTCCGCCAGCAGCAGCGTATCGACCCCCGCCGTGATGAGTGTACACCCCCGCTCGATGTAGGGTCGGGCCCCTTCGGCCGTCACCGCAAACCAGCCCACCGGAATGTTCGCCTGCCGACAGGTGTGGATCACGTGCTCGATCGCTGCGACCACGGCCGGGTCATGGACCTGCCCCATCTTCCCCATGCTCGCGGCGAGGTCGTAGGGGCCAAGCTGTATGGCATCGATCCCCTCCACGCGCACGATCGCTTCGATATTCCTGACGGCCTGTTCGTGTTCCGCCTGCACAATCACCGCGACGCGGTCATTGGCCGAGGCCACATACTCCCGGAACCGGAGACCATAGCCGTGTGCCCGCGCCAATCCCACCCCTCGTCCCCCCTGGGGCGCGTAGCGACTCCAGCGGACGACGCTGGCCGCCTGCTCGGCGGTGTTGACCATCGGGACGATGACCCCGTCCGCACCCAGATCGAGGACGCGCTTGATCGCCGCCTCCTCGGCCGCCGGCACGCGGACCACGCAGGCCGTCCGGTGCTGGACGGCCCGCAACACCGCCAGCAGGTCGCCGACTTCCAGAGGACCATGTTCCCCGTCGATGAACAACCAGTCGAACCCCGTCTCGGCGAGAATCTCGGCCGCGCCGGCATCGCGGAGCGTTACCATCGTGCCGAGCAACAGCTCCCCGTTCCTCAGTCGAGCACGAAAGTCGTGCGACATCCCTCAGACTCCTTCAAAATCGTTCTTGCATCCGCCGCCGCCTCCTCTGCGGATCCGCCGCCACTCCGTTCTGGTCCGGAGACCGCCGGCTGCTCCCTCACGGAACCGAACCGCCTCTGAAACTCACAGGACTCGACGGAACCGGTCGAGCGCCTCTTCGACGTTCGCGCGGCTGTTGAAGGCACTCAGTCGGAAGTATCCTTCGCCGCAGGCGCCGAAGCCGCTGCCGGGCGTCCCCACCAGGTGGCCGCGCTGGAGGAGATGGTCGAAGAATTCCCAACTGCTCATCCCTCCGGGCGTTCTGAGCCAGATGTAGGGGGCGTTGACGCCGCCGTACACCTCCACACCGGCGGCGGTCAGTCCCTCCCGCAACAACCGGGCGTTCTCCAGGTAGAAGCGGACGAGGGCCTGTGTCTGCGCGCGTCCTTCCGGCGAATAGACCGCCTCCGCCCCCCGCTGAACAATGTACGGCACGCCGTTGAACTTCGTCGTGTGCCGGCGGCTCCAGAGGGGATGCAGCGGCTGCCGCCGACCGTCTGACGTCGAGCCGGTCAGACTCTGGGGGACCACCGTGAACGCACACCGCGTCCCGGTGAACCCGGCGTTCTTGCTGAAGCTGCGAAACTCGATCGCCACATCGCGCGCTCCCTCGATCTCGTAGATCGAATGCGGCAGGGAGGGATCGGTGATATAGGCCTCATAGGCGGCGTCGAAGAGAATCAGCGCATCATGCGCTCGGGCGTAATCGACCCACTTCTGCAAGGTCTCGCGCGTGGCCACAGCCCCCGTGGGGTTGTTGGGCGAACAGAGATAAACAACGTCGACGCGCTCCTGAGGAAGCGCGGGAGTGAACTGGTTCTCGGCCGTGCAGGGGAGGTACACGAGGTTCGCATAGCGTCCCTGCTCATCCGCCGGGCCGGTCCGACCGGCCATGACGTTGGTATCCACATACACCGGATACACGGGGTCCTGCACCGCCACGCGGTTGTCCAGCCCCAGGATGTCGAGGATGTTCCCCGTGTCGCACTTGGAACCATCGGAGACGAAGATCTCCTCCGCATCGACGGCGATGCCGCGCTCCTGATAGTCGTGCTGCGCGATGGCCTCCCGCAGAAAGTCATAGCCCTGTTCCGGTCCGTAGCCGCGGAACGTCTCCCGGCGGGCCAGCTCATCGACCGCCCGGTGCATCGCCGCGATCACGGCGGGAGGCAGTGGTTCCGTCACGTCGCCAATCCCCAGACGGATCACCCGCGCCGAGGGGTTCGCCTCGGTAAACGCCTTCACGCGGCGGGCGATCTCCGGAAAAAGATAACCCGCCTTGAGCTTGAGATAGTGTTCGTTGATGCGTGCCATGAACGGTCGTGCCCTTCAGGAATCGATGCAGCCGCACTCGCCGCCCTCCTCCCGTCGACGGCCGCGAGGAGCGTCACTCGAGGCGGGGGCGGGGGACCCGAGGGCCGCATCGTAGCCGCTCCCCCGCAGTTGGCGAACCCTCCGGCCGCTCGATTGCCGCGCCTCCCCTCCATCGAGTTCAATCCCCCTGCCCCCCGACGGCAGGGCTGGGGCGGCGTTCAAACCGGCAAAGGACCTCCTCCCCGAGGCGAAGCCGTCCTGCACGGCTGGCATGCCAGCCGGCGAAGGAAGACCTTCCCGGTCCAGAACACAACGAACGCCCGGACTCCCCGAATTATTCTCTCCTGAGGCGCGAGCGCATGCACTCCTCACTGTCCCCTTTCCCGGCCCAGACTCCGCCGGCAGCGCCGCTCGACCTGCTCGTCGTCGCGGCCCATCCGGATGATGCCGAAATCAGCGTCGGAGGGACGATCCTGCGCTGCAAGGCGCTGGGCCTGCGCGTCGGCGTCCTCGATCTCACCGATGGAGAACCGACCCCCCGCGGCTCACAGGAGACTCGCGCTCGGGAAACGGCCGCGGCCACCGCAGTGCTCCGTCTGGACTGGCGGCACAATCTCGGCCTCCCCAACCGCAAACTGGAAGCCACCCTGACGGCCCGCCGCAAGCTGGCCGAGGTGTTCCGCCTCACCCGCCCCGGCATTCTTCTGGCCCCCTATTGGGAGGATGCTCATCCGGACCATGTGGCCGCCAGCACTCTGTGCGACGCCGCCCGCTTCTGGGCCAAATTGTCGCGGACGGACCTCCGCGGCGATCCCTTTCACCCTCACCGCATCTACTACTACTGGAGCATTCACCTCCGCATTCATCCCCAGCCGGCTTTCGTCCTGGACATCTCCGAACACCTTGAAGGCAAGCTGGAAGCGGTCCGCTGCTATGAGAGCCAACTGACCCCCCCTTCCGGAGACGCCCCGACGCTGCTGGAGGACCTCCGCGACCGGGCGCGGTACTGGGGCTGGTCCATCGGTCGCAGGTATGGCGAACCGTTCGCCAGCCGCGAGACATTGGGCATCTCGGACCTGCGGCACCTGGGACCGGGGTGAATCGGCATCACTTCCGTGGCGGGGGTCTTCCGCCCCCCTTCGGCCCGGCGCCAGCAGGGACCCCCTGCGCCAGCAGTCCCCATCTTCCGGCTGAAGAAGACGTTCCTCTGCTAACGGCTCGCGGGGCGAGTGCCCCGCCACGCTCCCAGCGGCAGGACCTGAGCGCGCTCGGCCCACGCCTCCCACTGCCTCTCCAGATCCCGGACGCGTTCTGGATGCTGCGCGGCCAGGTCATGCAGTTCGGTGCGATCCGCCTCCAAGTCGTACAGCTCCCACGGCCGGTTCTCCTTGGCGACGAGCTTCCACCGCCCCACGCGGATCGCCCGGTTCCCTTCGTGCTCCCAATAGAGTGCCTCGCGGGCGATGGTCTCCCCCCGGAACGCCGGGACCAGACTTTTCCCCTCCAGGGGCGGGACGGCCTGTCCCTCATGGTTTTGAGGATACACCGCACCGGCAACCTCGACGCAGGTCGCCATGATGTCAACCACATGACCGGGCTGATGCTCCAATTCTCCCTTCCGGGTGATCCCGCGCGGCCAGTGAGCAATCAACGGCGTGGCGATCCCCCCCTCATGGACCCAGTGCTTGTATTCACGGAAAGGGGTGTTGGAGACGTTCGCCCAGCCGCGGCCATAGGCATGATAAGTGTCCGCCGGTCCCGGCAGGACTCCCGGACCTTGCAACACCGGAAAGCCGTCGCGCGTCTGCTTGGGGATCATGTCCGGCTGGAGGAACTCCTTGGGGAGGGGAGGCAGCGTGGGGCGATCGGCGCGACGGGCGAGCGGTTTCGCAGCCGCCCGGCCCAGTCCCTCCGCGCAGCCGCCGTTGTCCTGCAGGTACAGAATCAACGTGTTCTCCAGTTGCCCGTTCGCTTCCAGTTCGGCCACGATCTTGCCAATCCCCTGGTCCATCCGATCGACCATGGCCGCATACACCTCCATGCAGCGGCGTTCCCACTCGACGTGCTCGACGGCGTCCCAGTCTTCCGCCTGCGGGGTCAGGGCCCACCGCGGGTCGATCAGCCCCAGTTCCCGCGCCCGGCGGAGGCGTGCCTCGCGGATCGGTCCATAGCCGGCGTCATAAACTCCCTGGTAACGGGCGATGTCTTCGGGGAGGGCGTGCATCGGCCAATGCGCGGCCGTATAGGCCACATACAAAAACAGTGGTCCGATCTCCTCCGCGCGGGGGTGATGGAAGTGCTCATGAATGAAGCGGACGGCGTGATCGCTGATGGCGTCGGTGTAGTAGTACACAGCGGGTTGATACTCCGCATCCGCAAAGGGAGAAATGAATTGATTGTCCCGCACCAGCGAGTTGGGATCATAAAAGCTCCCCGCGCCGTGGATGGTTCCGTAATACCGCTCGAAGCCTCGTTGCAGCGGCCAGTTGTGTTGCGAGGAGCCGGGACGAATGTGCGGCGTGACGTGCCACTTCCCCACCGCAGAGCAGCGGTAACCGGCCGGGCGCAGCACCTCGGCGATCGTGCGGCACTGAGCGCTCAGGTCACCCCGATAACCGGGATGACCGCGATCATTCATCATGTGACCAATTCCCGCCTGGTGCGGATACAGCCCGGTCAGAAGGGAGGCGCGGGTCGGACAGCAGCGGGCCGTGTTGTAGAACTGCGTGAACCGCAGCCCTCCTGCCGCCAGGCGATCCAGATGCGGCGTGCGAATCTCCCCCCCGTAACAACCCAGGTCCGAAAACCCCATGTCGTCGGAGAGAATCACCACGATGTGCGGCGGAGCGGCGGGAACATCGGCCGCGGCGCAGCACAGCCACACACCCGCGGCCGCCCAGACCAGCACTGTTCGAGCCATGATACCAGGTCCCCTCATCACCCGGCTCCCCTCGTCTCAATGAACAGCAACTCGAGGCGTTGCCACCCCCTCCCAGGCAGCCCGGTACGCGTCAGAATCCAGAGACGCATCAGCGGAGAGGGAGGGATTCGAACCCTCGGTATCCGTGAGGATACACCGGTTTTCGAGACCGGACAACGATACTGCACTTTCCCAGATCCGGCTAATACCCGGGCCGCGTGAATGAGCGGTTCCTCTTTTCAAAAAAGGGCTCTCCCGATAGGACGTGTCTGTCACAAGCACGGGCCTTTCGGGAGAGCCAAGGATGGCTGCGTGGAACCTGACGCCGGAGTGGATCGACTGGTTGTCTGTGCTGGTATGGGTGCTGGACGCCCGCGTCCAACCGCGGATCACGCCCCTCATCGTGGGAGCGCTAT
>JBBIJW010000016.1:0-112107 GCA_037445755.1 Planctomycetaceae bacterium
CGCAGAGGCGAGCCCGGGCCGTCAGGCCCGGGGCCGTTTGAGCGGCGATCGGGACTCAGCGATCGTGGTGATGCCGCGGCGGGTTTTCGGACGGTCCGGGGGCATCAGCGGAGAGCCGGGGGTTAATGCCCCCGGCTCGCCGAGTGACGTTCACAGAGGCGAGCCCGGGCCGTCAAGCCCGGGGCCGTTTGAGCGACGATCGGGACTCAGCGACCGTGGTGATGCCACGGCGGGTTTTCGGACGGTCCGGGGAATCAGCGGAGAGCCGGGGGTTGATACCCCCGGCTCTCCCCCGGCCTCCGACGACCTGGGGAATTTCGATCTGCCGCCAGCCTCCGCCGCCGACCGCGATCGTCGACCACGCCCAGCCACAGATGACACACCGTGAGCAACCACCTCCCGGGATGGCAAGAGAGAAGGAAAGCTCGTGGAGCGGCCCCCGCCACCGATCGACGGCTGCACCCGGTGAACGGCGGAAAGGAGGACGGTTCTCCGGAGAACCCCCCTTTCCAGAAACTCGTCGATGTGCTATTTCACCCGCCCGACGTCTGGAAAGGATTCGACCATGCGCCAGCAGGGACGCTATGTGCGGTTTCGTCACGTCTTCCCGGAACTGTTTGTGCCGGGGATGCAGGCGCGGCGGGGTCTGCTGCGGCTGCGGTGGTTCCTGTGGGAGTGCGTCGATTTCCGGCCGATCTGGACCCTCGGGGCGGTCGCAGGTCTGGGGGGGGTGTTGCTGACGGTCTCGCTGTTCTTTCTCCCCCTGCTGCCGCAACTGGCCGTCGCGGCCCGTGTCGTCCCTCCGCCCCCTGGCGAGCCGGCCGACCCTCCCGCCACTCCCATCCCCACGCCACAGCCGGAGGGGCTTGTTGCGCAGTGGTCGAAACTGACGATGGCGGACGGCTGGGATGACCGCCATCTGGCGACCACGGTCGCCGAACCGCTGCCGATGGAAGGGGCGGTCCCCGTCATGGCGTCGGCGACACGTTGGAGTCCGCGGATGCCACGAGTCGAGGATGTTGCCGCGGCGTACACTCCGTATCGCGAGCCGCCGGGACTGCGCGGCTGGGAGCCGATCCAGCCGGTGGTCGCCCTCTCCGACGTCACGACCGGTCGCAAGGGGGTTTCACCGCAGGCGCATCCGATGGCTCTCATCGAGAAGCTGGTCCCCCCGGACAAGCGCGACGGTCTGCCTTTCCGCTACCAGGTCATCATTACCAACGTGGGCTCTCAGTCGTTGCCGGACGTCACGGTGAACGAGGCCGTGGACGTGAACCGCGTGACGGCGGTGGAGCCACCGGCGCGGGTGGAGCCGACGGGACTGGTGTGGCGCCTGGGAGAATTGGCGCCTGGTGAACGGCGACAGTTGGCGGTGTCGCTGTGGACGGTGGGACTGGCGGAGGTCTCGTCGACGACCGATGTCGAGCTGGCCCAGCAGGTTTCCATGACGGTGCAGGTGGAGGGGACGAACCAGACGGAGGGGGGAACGATTCCCTTGCAGCGACCGTCGGCTCCGGTGGAAGTACCGGCATTCCCGACCCCGACCGAGTTGCCCCCCTTCCCCCCGGCGCAGGAGCTGCCTCCGTTCCCGAGTCTGGATACGCTCCCCCCCTTCCCGGGCAAGCAGGACCTGCCCCCGTTCCCCACGGAGCAGGACATACCGCCGTTCCCGATGGAAAATGCGGCCCCCACCGTTCCACCCACTCCGCCGGAAGGTTTGCCGCCGTTTCCCACCCTGCCGCTCGAGGAGCCGACTGAGCCGGCGGAGTCTCCGCTTCGCGGTCGGCCGATCCTCAAGCTGCGGGCGGATTCGCCCCCGGTGGTTGCGGTCGGCCAGGATGCCACGACCTGGTACGAGATTGAGAATATCGGTACGGCGCCGGCCCGAGAGATTGTGCTGGTCGTGCGCCTGCCGGAGGGGCTGGAGCACTACGACCGCTCGCCCGTGGTGCGTTATACGCTGGCACAGCTTGCGCCGGGCGAAAAGCGCCGCGCGCGACTCATCACGCGCGTGCGCCGTCACGGCGTGTTTCAGCTCGCGGGGGAGTTACAGTCGGACGACCTGCGGGAGGAAAGCCTGGTGCAGTTCGTGGCGCCGGCGGAGTCGGCGGGGGATGGCCCGTCCGCGGCTGACAGCCCCGGCGAAACCCAGATTCTCCCGTCCCGCTGGGAGAGCCCGCGGCTGGCGGCGCGGTAGTCAGGGGAGAGCCACTGCCCCAACCGTCAGGACCGGCAGAATCGGAGTCCAACCGGAACTTTGGGGGTGCGGCACGATTTGACCGCGGGGGGCAGCGCCCTAGCCTTGACTCAGATTCCAATTCCCCGATCTGAGAGCGAGTGATGCGCAAGGCCCCTCCCCCCCCCGAATACCACCTCGTCAGCGTCACTTCGATCCTGATCTTCAGCTCCTTTCTGATCGGAATGGCTGTGGGGAACGTGCTGGGGAGCGAGCTGGAACCGTACGTCCTGGCCTGTGGTCTGAGCGGCTTTCTGGCGTTCATCGGGCTGGAACTGGCCGCCTTCCGCCGGCAGATGCTGGCCCTCGAGGAAGAGAAGCGGAACATTGAGCACCGGCTCGATCGGCATGTCCTCTCGCAGAGCAATGTTGGGTTTGTGACGAACTCGCGACCGGAGACGCCCTCCGTCGCGGTGCACGAGTCCGCCGGCGCCGCCTGATCGGCCCCTGCCGCACCAGCAGTCGTGCGGTCCGGAAACGAGCCGCGGTTCCACGCGGCCCGCTCACTCCAGCAGCGCCACCACCAGTCCGCTGCGAATCTTGGGATCGAACCAGGTCGACTTAGGGGGCATGAAGCGGTTCTGCTCGCAAACCGCCACAAACTGGTCCATCGTGACCGGCGCCAGCGACAGCGCCAGCAGGTACTCACCGGCGTCGACCCGCGCCTTGAGCCAGGCCGAGTCCTTGTTCCCGCCGACATAGTTGATCCGCTGGTCCCGGGGATTGGTGAGTCCCAGGATCGCCGCCAAGAAATGCCGTTGCAGAATGTCCGCGTCGATCGACTCGGCGGCATTGTGGGGATCGTAGCTGCCGGGGAGGGGTGTCAGTCGGCGCCACACCCCGCCCAGATACAGACCGACCTCGTGGACCTGCGCGGGGCGGTAGCACGGCAGCGGCCCCAGCGTGTCCACCGCAAAACGATCACCGAGCCTCGAGAGGATCGTCTCTGCGGGGAGGCCGACGTCCTGCACGAGGCGGTTGTACGGTTCCAGCCTCAACCGCGCCGTGGGGAAGAACACCGCCAGGAACGACTCCCGGCCGAGCTGTGCGGCGGCGGCGCTGCGGTGATTGCCGTCGGCGACGTAGGCGGCCGGCTCCTGTGCCAGCGCGTGGATGAGGTCCTGTTGCTCGGAGGGGTCGGAGACGAGCCAGACGCGATGACGGTTGTCGGCCTCGTCCAGCGTGGCGAAGTCGGCGGGTCGGGCGTCGGCGAGGCGTTCCAGCAGGCTCAGCAGGTGTCCCGATCGATCCTGTACGGCGCAGTTGACGGTGCCGAAATCGGCGTGCGTGGCGGCCAGCAGCCGGGCCCGTCCCTCGGCCTTCTCGGGCATGATCCCTTCGTTGCGGATGATCGTCCCGCCGGGCTGCTGTTCGGTGCGAATCTCCGCCGTGCAGGCCATCCCCCCCAGGCCGATCTGGCGGACATCGGGACGCCGCGGCGAGACGACTTCGTAAAGGAACAGCACGTTTTCGACCGCGCGGGCGAGGGGGCTGGCCCGGAGCGTCTGCATGTTGGCGGCGGCGCGAGCGAGCGCTTCGGGGGAGCCCTCCGCCAGGATGTCCTCGAAGCGGGGCGCATCGCAGTGGGACATGGTCACCCGCAGGACATTCTCCGGCCGTGCCTGGAGCATGTCCCAGATTTCTCGATCCCCCTGGAATTCATCGTAGTTGGGGGCGCTGAGGCGAAAGGCGGCCTCGGAGTCGGCCGGGACGAGTGCGCGGCGGACGGGCTGAAGAGAAACCATGATCGAAAGGGATGCGAGGATCGGGTTCTGGTCCGGGAGATTCCAACGTTCGCGTGCTCCCTCCGCGAGAGGGGAGGGACGGGACCGCCGTCATGATTATCGGGGATCGATCCAGCCGGAGCCGACGACCGTCACTCCCCCTTCCGTGACTACGAAGCCGTGGGCGCGGTCGGCGTCATGGTCGTAGCCGATCTCGAAGCCTTCGGGGATCTCGATGTCGCGGTCGATGATGGCGCGGCGGATGCGCGCCCGCCGCCCCACCACCACCCCCGAAAACAGGATCGAGTCCTCCACCTGGGACCAACTGTTGATCCGTACCTGGCGGGAGAGAATTGAGCCGCGCACCAGGCCGCCGGAGACGATCGTGCCGGGACAGACCAGGCTGTCGAGGGCCTTGCCGACGCGGGGGGGGCGGGTGTGCTCGTCGGCGAAGACGAACTTGGGAGGCGGCAGCGGGGGGGAGTAGCTGCGGATCGGCCAGGCCGTGTCGTACAGGTTGAGTTGCGGATCCACCGCCACCAGGTCCATGTTGGCGTCATAGTAGGAATCGAGCGTGCCGACGTCGCGCCAGTACGAGGTCTGCTTGGTGTTGCGGTCGCGGAAGGGAAAGGCCCGGACGCGTCGGGTGCCGATCTGCCGGGGGATGATGTCGGCGCCGAAATCGTGCCGGCTGCCCGGGCGGGTGGCGTCGGCGCAGAGTTCATCCAGCAGGAACTTGCGTTTGAACACGTAAATGCCCATCGATGCCAGGCACTGCTCCGGATTATCCGGAGCAGGGAAGGGGTGCGCGGGTTTTTCTTCAAAGCGGGTGATCCACCCTTGGGCGTCCACGTTCATGACGCCGAAGCGGTGCCCTTCGGTCAGCGGTACGGGAATGCAGGCCACTGTGACGTCCGCGTCGTGTTCCACGTGGTCCTGCACCATCTCGGAGTAGTCCATCTTGTAGATGTGGTCGCCCCCCAGGATCAGGATGTGCTGGCAGGGGATGCGCTCGATGGTGAAGATGTTCTGGTAGACGGCGTCGGCCGTCCCCTGGTACCAGTTCTCATCCAGCCGCTGCTGCGGCGGGAGGACGTCGATGAACTCTCCCAGTTCGCGGCAGAGGAACGCCCAGCCCTGATTGATGTGCCGGTCCAGACTGGCCGCCTTGTATTGCGTGAGCAGATAGATGCGGCGGCAACCGCTGTTGATGCAGTTGGACAGGGTGAAATCGATGATGCGGTAGGCGCCGCCGAAAGGGACGGCCGGTTTGGCGCGGTCCAGGGTGAGCGGCTCGAGGCGCGTCCCCTTCCCTCCCGCCAGAATCAGCGCCAACACGTCCCGCATGGTCGACCTCCGAACTGCTGTCGTCCCGCCGTGCTCCCTGGTCCCTCGAGGCGGGGGCCCGTCTATGTATTTCAGCCCATGATGCGGACGTACGGGTGCCCCTCGTTCTGCGTGGGACGCTCCGGACGCCCCTTATGCAGATACGTCAGCGCCATGTGGTCCAGGCCCATCAGGTAGAGGATCGTGGCGTGGAGGTCGTGAACGTGCAAGCGTTCCTCGACGGCGTGAAACCCGAGCTCGTCGGTGGCGCCGATCACCCGGCCTCCCTGGACTCCCCCCCCCGCCATCCACATGGTAAAGCCGGTGGGGTTGTGATCGCGGCCATCCCCCTTCTCGCTCATCGGCGTGCGGCCGAACTCGCCCCCCCACACCACCAGCGTCTGGTCCAGCAGCCCGCGGCGTTTGAGGTCCTTGAGCAGCCCTGCCACCGGCTGATCCATCTCGGCACAACGGGCGGAGTGGTTGGCCTCGATCTTGCTGTGGGCATCCCACTTGCTTCCCGAACCGTGGTAGAGCTGCACGAACCGCACCCCCCGCTCCACCAGTCGCCGGGCCAGGAGGCAATTGCGGCCGAAGGGGGCGGTGGTGGGGTTGTCCAGCCCGTACAGCCGCTGGGTCTCCGCCGTCTCCTCCGACAGGTCGACCGCCTCCGGCGCCCGGGCCTGCATCCGGAAAGCGAGTTCATAACTGGCGATGCGCGCCTCCAGCTCGGTCTGCCAGGGGCGGGCGGCGGCATACTCGCGGTTCATCGCGCTGAGCAGGTCGAGCTTGGCCCGTTGCCGCGCCGCATCCACTCCCGCGGGATTGTTCAAGAACCGGATCGGCTCCGGGCCGAGCGAAAGCTGCGTTCCCTGATAACCGGCCGGCATGAACCCCGCGCTCCAGTTCCGCGGACCATTGACAGGGTTCTGTTCGGAATCGGTCAGCACCACGAAGGCGGGGAGGTTGCCGTTCTCGGTCCCCAGACCGTAACTGACCCACGACCCCAGGCAGGGGCGGCCCGCAATCGGCGTCCCTGTGTTCATCTGACAGACGCCGCCGGAGTGGTTGATCCCGTTCGTCCAGCAGGAGCGGATCACCGCCAGATCGTCCGCGCACTGGGCGATGTGCGGGAGCCAGTCCGAAACCCATAACCCCGATTCTCCATGCTGGGCCCATTTCCGCTGAGACGCCAGCAAGGGGGACTCCACCTCCCCCATCGCCGTGATGACCCGTTTGAAACTCTTGGGGAGTGGCTGGCCTGCGAGGACATTGAGCTGCGGCTTGGGATCGAACGTGTCGAGATGGCTCGGCCCCCCCTCCATGAACAGGAAGATCACGTTCCGGGCCGGCGCCTCGCGATTTGGCAGCCGCGCTGATCCCCGCGCCGCACCCCGGAACGGCGTCCCCCGGAATTCCCCTTCCTCCGCCCCCCACAGTGAGGCGGGGAGCAGACCCGCCAATGCCACCGCGCCGAAGCCTCCCCCGCCGCGGACCAGCATCTCCCGGCGCGAGAACGCCGCAGCCTCTCCCGCGGCCAAGCTGCTGATTTTGGGAGTGTCGTCAGGCGTCATCATCTCTGCCTCCACGGCGTCAAAGCAGTCGGGAAACATCGGCGGGGCACAGAGTTCCGGAGCCGCCTCCCTGCCTCGATCAGGCCACGGACCACTTCTGCCGGCATGGAGCGCCCCAGGCTCAGCCTCCAGATCGACTCCCCGATGCAAGACACCTCATTCTAACCGAAGCAGAACAGTTCCGGCGAGTCGCCGCGAAGCCGTTTCTCAGCGTTGGAGTTTCGCCGCCGGCGTCGTTACGATGAATCTCCGCGCGATCGGACCCGGCAGGCAACGTTCCTGCTCGTCAGAGGTTCCGGACTCGCTGTGCAGCGACGATCGTCCCCCGTTCTTCTCGCCCGAACCTCAGGAGCGGTCATGACGAACACCTGGCCTATCGGCGTGTTCACCTCGATTGACGCCGGACTGGGCGTCCACTTCGAGGTGGTCCAGGAACTGAACATTCCCAGCGTCCAACTGCACGCGCCCCATGCCGGCAATCGGACCCCTCAGGCGGCGGAGGCCTTTCTGGCCCGCTGCGCTGATGCGGGTGTGACCGTCACCTGCGTGTTCGGGGGCTTTGAGGGCGAGAGCTACGCGGATATCGCCACGACCGCCCGGACGGTCGGTCTCGTTCCCGAAGAGACCCGCGCCTCCCGTGCCGCGGAGATGAAGCAGATCGCCGACTTCGCCCACTATCTGGGCTGCACAGCGGTCGGGATGCACATCGGATTTGTTCCAGAGAACCGCGACAGCAAGTCGTATCTGGGATTGCTGGCCGTCACCCGCGATCTGCTCGACTATCTGGCCGCGCGCGACCAGAACTTGCACCTCGAAACCGGTCAGGAAACGGCGGAACATCTGCTGGAATTCATCGGCGACGTCGGCCGCAGCAACCTGTTCATCAACTTCGATCCGGCCAACATGATCCTGTACGGGACGGGCGATCCGATCGCCGCCCTCAAGCAGGTGGGGCATCTGGTGCGGAGCGTCCATTGCAAGGACGCCAAAGGGGCCCCCCCCGAGTCGCGCGGCGTCGCCTGGGGGCAGGAAGTCCCGCTCGGCGAAGGGGATGTCGGCCTCGAGACGTATCTGCGCACCCTGCACGATCTGGGATACACCGGCCCGCTCACCATCGAACGCGAGATCGCCCACGACCGGGCGCGGCAGAAGGCGGACATCGGCGCGGCGGTGCGGCTGTTGGAACAGCTTCGGGCCAGGATTCTGGGGACTTGAACAGGAGAAGTCCGCGATCCGAGGGAGTCACGGGCGGCGCTCACCCGCCGCAGGGGACGTCTTGCTCGTTCACACTGCGAAACTTCCCCGCACTCCGTATTCTTCAGGGAGTTGAACCATGTGCTACCGTTATGGGCGTCTCACGATTGCAGCCATTGCCATCCTCCTGTCGGGAAACGCCGGTGGCCGGGGGGCGGACGACCCCGCCTCCGGGCTGACCGAGGCGGAACAGGCCTTCGTCACACAGCTCTCCGGCCGGATCATGACCGGCACCTTCACCGTCGAGGGGCGCGAAGACCGCACCCCGAAGGAGGAACGGTATGAAATCGGCAAGGTCACCAAAGTGGAAGGGGACCTGTGGACGATCGAGGCGCGGATCAAGTACGGCAAGGTCGATGCCACCGTCCCCGTGCCGGTCCACGTCTTGTGGGCGGGCGATACCCCCATGATCTCCGTCACCAACCTCACCATTCCCCTCGTGGGGAGCGAATTCTCCGCCCGCGTGCTGTTCTACGAGAACCTGTATGCAGGAACGTGGAAGCATGGGAGCGTGGGAGGGCACATGTGGGGCCGCATCGAGGACCGCCCCGCGGCAGGCGATGCCGCGGCCAGGCCCTAGGTCATCGGAGCGTGGTGATTGAGCCATGTCCCAGTTTCACAACCGACGAGCGGGGGGCGTGAGCCCCCCGCTCACCCGCATTCCGGGGGATTCGCCTCGGTCATGTCCCGGTGATGAAACTGGCTCATGATCGTCGGAGGGGGACAATGACGTCGTGGCCGGAATGTCGGACCACGAGAGGTCTGCAAGCCAAGCGGCGTCATCTCGGCTCCGTTTCTCGATGGGCATGCCGGGAACGTCAGCCTCCGGGCTGTCCGAGGTTGGGCAGACTCGCCCCCTTCTCAAGCCGATGAGCACGGGGACAATGCTGACCAGGTCAGGTCTGACAGCGGGGGAGTGTTTTGCCTCACGCTGCTCGCCCGCCCGGAACACCGATGCGGAGAGGACCCCAATGCCACCTTCCACGCCCCTTTGTGGGAATTGAGTTCGACTGTTACCCTTCACGCTCCCCGCGCACTCCTCATTCTCCTCCCATGGGTCTGTTCGACCGCCTCAAGTCCGCCCTCCAGAAGACCAAGGACGTCCTGCGGACCGACGTCCGCGACCTGTTCAAGGCTGGCGTCATCCTCGATGAGGAGCGGCTGGAGGAGTTTCACCGCGGTCTGATCACCACCGACATGGGAGTTGCCGCCGCGGGTGAAATTGTCAATGAACTTCGCCACAAGTGGCTCGGCCGCACCGTCCAGCCCAACGAGGTCTGGGAGACGGTCAAGAATCGACTGAAGACGATCCTGCGCGGCAGCGGCGACTGCCGCTGGGACCTGAACGATCCCCTCTCTCCCTTGAACCTGGCGGCTGAGGGGCCGACGGTGATCCTGGTGTGCGGCGTCAACGGCGTCGGCAAAACGACCTCGATCGCCAAGCTCGCGAACTACCTGCAAAAGGCGGGCAAGAAAGTGCTGCTGGCAGCGGGAGACACCTTCCGGGCCGCGGCGGTCGAGCAGCTCACCCTGTGGGCCGGCCGGTTGGGATGCGAAATCGTCACCAAACCCTCGGGGAGCGACCCGGCCAGCGTCGCCTATGCGGGGGTCGAGCGGGCGATCGAGACGGGGGCGGACATCGCCCTGATCGACACGGCCGGCCGCCTCCAGACGCATCAGAACCTGATGCAGGAACTGCAGAAGATTCACCGCGTCATCGCCAAGCGGCTCCCCGGGGCTCCGCATGAAAGTCTGCTGGTGCTCGACGCCACCACCGGCCAGAACGGTCTGTCGCAGGCGAGCAAGTTCTCGCAGGCGGCCCAGTGCACCGGCATCATCCTGGCCAAGCTGGATGGCACCGCCAAGGGGGGCGTCGTCGTCGCCATTCGCCAGCAGATGGGGATTCCCGTCAAGTACGTCGGGGTGGGGGAGAAGATCGACGATCTGGACCTGTTCTCGCCGGATGATTTCGTCGAGGCCCTCTTCGCCGACGTGTGAGGGAGGCCCGTCGGCTTGCGGAAACCTACAGCGACAGGAAGTTGCGCAGCAGGTGCACGCCCGCCTCGCACAGGAAACTCTCGGGGTGGAACTGCACGCCATGGATCGGGTAGCGGCGGTGACGCAGGGCCATCACCTCCGGTGGATGGTCCCCGTCGCGAGTGAACGCGCAGGCCTCCAGTTCATCCGGCAACGATGCCTCCGGAACGATCAGGCTGTGGTAGCGGGTGGCGACGAACGGCTGCGGCAGGCCGCGGAACACCCCTTCCCCGTCATGATGGATCAGCGACGTCTTGCCGTGCATCAGCCGGTCGGCCCGCACCACCTGGCCGCCAAACACGTCGGCGATGCATTGATGCCCCAGGCACACCCCCAACAGCGGCGTGGTGGGACCGAACCGGGCGATCACCGCGCGCGACAACCCCGCCTCCTGCGGTGTGCAGGGGCCGGGGGAAATGATGATCCGCTCCGGGGCCAGCCGGGCGATCTCCTCCAGCGTGATCTGATCGTTCCGGGCGACCCGGATGTCGAGCGAAGGGTCGATCTCCCCCAACCGCTGCACGAGGTTGTAGGTGAAGGAGTCGTAGTTATCGAGGACGAAGATCATCGCTGCTGCCGCTTCTGACGGAGCCGCCTCCGTCGCGCACACCCTCCTGCCCCCGCCTTGTTTCGCTCCACTCCCTGCTTGAGTCACACGACCGCAGGTCGAGTGTGTCGTCCACAGGGGGGGAGTGCCCTCTCGCTCCTCATGCGGCTTCCGGGGCCGGGCCAACCTCCTTCCCCGCGGCTTTCATGGCTTCCTCGAACTTCTTGCGGACCTCGTCCCAACCATGCTTCAGCGGGACCGCACAGCCCCCCATCCCCTTGCAGGCGTTGATCCCCTGCTGATAGCCGCAGCCCCCCTGTCCCTTGCAGTCGTTCTGGCCGGCGCACTCATGATGCGTCGCGGTGGCGCAGGCCCCTTGACCGGCACAGGCATTGTCGCCGCCGGCCCCTTTCCCTTTGCAGGTGTTGAGTCCGCGGCAGACGTGCGGTTCTGCCAGCAGCAGGGAGACTCCCTCGGCGGGGGCTTCAGTCGCGGGGGTTTCCTGTCCCGCGGCCCCCGTCTCTCCCGGAACGGGGGGCGGTCCTCCCGGCGGCGGGGAGGGGGCGAGAGAGCAGCCGGGGAGGCCCGCCGCCAGCAGCCCCCCCAGGGCGGCCGACGTGAGACGATCGAACTCGCGGCGCGTGAAACGGGAACGGGACATGGGCAGGGCTCCTAAGGAGGACACGGGGGTTGTCAACCAGGCTCATTGTAGCGCGTGAATGCGCTGGGAGACGAGGGTCCGTGGTGAGGAGAGGTCCCGCCGATGCGATCGGCGGGCTGGGGCGATTCGATGCGATCACTGGACGGGGAGAGACGCCTCAGCACTCCACCACGACGGCGCTCGCCTGGCCGGCCAGCGTGTAACTGAGTTTGAGGAACGTGCGGTTGAGGGTGGGGCGCGGCTCCCGGGTGACGACGTTCAGCCGCAGCGCCGGGTCCGGCTGTTCGGTGTTGAGCGTCTGCGGGATGAGCCCCTCCTGCAAGGAGAGCACCGACATGATCAGTTCCACCATCCCCCCGGAAGCGCCGGGATTGCCGTGGTATCCCTTGAGTCCCACGACCGGAACCTTCTCCGCCAGTTCACCGAAGACGTCGTGGATTGCCAGCGCCTCCTGGACGTCGAGTTCCGGGTGCGCCAGGCCATGGGCGTTGATATGGCCGACGTCGGAGGGGGCCAGGCCGGAGGTTCGCAGTGCGGCTCGCATGGCGTTGGCCAGCGCCCGGCGAATGTTCGGCTGTCCGGTCGGAGTGGTGACGCAGGAGGAGCCGGACCCCAGCACGCGGCCGAGAATCTTCGCCCCGCGGGAGAGGGCGGTCTGTTCCGCTTCGAGGACGAGGCAGGCCGCCGCTTCCGAGATGGCATAACCGCTGCGACGGACGTCGAACGGCTTGACGCTCCGCTCCGGATGTTCGGGATCGTACCCCAGCCGGTCCCACATCACCGCGTGCATCTCCTTGATGGCGTGCAGCTTCAGCCCCGTGCTGCCGGTGATCATCACGTCGGCATGGTTGCGGCGGATGACGGCGGCCGCCTCCCCCACCGCAAGGTTGGAGGAAACTTCATCCTGAGTGATGGAGTTGTTCGGTCCCCGCGAGTCGGTGAAGATCGCCACATGGCAGGCCGGCATGTTGGGGAGGTACTTGAGCATCCACAACGGCTCCATGTTCTCGAAGCCCTTGGTTCCCCAGCGTTCCATCAAAAAGGGGGGCTGGCGATTCTCCGTACAGGCTACCCCCGGTCCGGCCAGATACTGGGGAGTGCTGAACATCAGGTTGGCCCCGAATTCCACCCCCACCCGTTCGCGATTCAGCTCCGCGGAGGGGAGGCCGGCGTCTTCGATCCCCAACACCGCCGCGGCGACGCCCAGCATCACGTCCCGCCCCATCACCTTGATGTGCTTGCGATGCTCCTTGAGATATTGCTTGCGGGCGGTCTCCTCGGTGAAGTCGCGAATCTCTCCCACCACCCGCCCCGGGGCCACCGAGGCTTCATAGACCTGCGCCGGTGCAATCCCGGAACGTCCTTCTCGCAGACTCGCCAGCAGGGCCGCGCGGCCGATCCCCTGCGGGGAGAGGACTCCCACCCCCGTAATGACGACCTGCCGTGGTGACTCGCTCGACTGGCTCATGATCTCAACGAACAAACTCGAATTCGCGACCGGGGACGAGGGATCGAAGGCCTCTCGGCGCGCGGTTCCGCACGGACACCGAGGGACCAACTACCCCCGGCTGGGGAGCGCACGCCAACCTCTTGGACCTCCTCTGAAAGGGATAGTGTGGCGAATCGAGACAGTCCTGACCAGTCGGACCTCACGCACCCGGTTCACGAAAGCCAAGTCCCCGCTCGATGGCAAAGAGGCGTCGGCGGTGGATCCCTATGGAGGAAGGGGACCCGGAACGGTCAGCCAGAGCTGCGTCGTCGTCCGCCCCGACAGGCGCGTATCGGCCTGCGCGGCGATTGGGGGAGCGTCCTCGCCTACGCAACGCCCCACGAGGCGGAACGGACCGTGGAACACCGTCTGCTCATTCGCCCGCAGCTTGAGCGTCACCTGCTTCGCGGTCCCTCCCGATGACTGGGAGACGACCGGGGCCGCCTCGACCCCCTCCGGAAGGTCCTCCGCCGCGATGGTCAATTCCTCGGAGAACCCACCCTGCCGGTCAACTGTGACGGCCACGTCCAGCGTCCCCCCCGGCTTGAGGACGAAACGGTCGCTGGAAAACTTGAGACCCACGCGCGGCCGCTCCGGCGTCAGCGAAAGGCGGTAAACATAACTGGCTCCGCCGTGGCTGAAGCGATCGGTCACCACGGCCTGGTATTCGCCGTCCTTCGGGGCCTTCCAGACGAAATCGACGTCCAGATTCTCGCGGGAGACATCATCCGTTTCGCGGAGACGGTTGTCGGACGCATCGAGCAGGATCAGGACGGGATCGAGCGGCGACCAGAGGCGGCGGGCCTCGACTTGCAGCCGCAGCGATTCATCCTTCTTCGCGTGGAAACGGTACACGTCGCGTTCGCCGGCTTCCGCCAGACGGCCGACGACCATCCGGTTTGGTTCGAGGACGCCTCCGGTGGAGCGTTCGCTGACAACCTCCGATCCTGCGCCGTCGTCCTCGCGAGTCTGCGGCGCCAGCAGATGCAGGCCCGGCGTGTCGGAGGGGTCAAGGCCGGCGTCGGGGAGGTTCCAGCCGACCAGCCGCGGCGCCTCCCCCGGAGCATCCGGCGGCAGCACGTGTTCGAGACACGGGCCGGTGGTCAGCGTCAGACGGTAGACGTACTCATTCCCTCCCGCGAAGTTGATGGTGCTGTTGGGCTCGGCGGGAAAGGCAAACACACGGACGTACACTTCCCCTCCTGCGGCGGAAGACCATGTGACGAGAGGGTCCAGGCCGTGATGATCGTCGTTCTGGGCGACGACGAACCCCGGGGCCGACACAATCTGCAGGAGGCCGTCCATCGGGGATCCCAAGGTCTCGTGCGCATCGAGCAGGGCTGTCAGCGTCTGGCCCGGGGAGACGACGAGGCGGAACGCGTCGACCTCGCCGGAGCGGTGCAGGACGCCGTTGACGGTTACCGGCAGGGCGTCGATGGGCGTCGCCTCGGAGAGGCGGTTGTTCGGCTCCACTTCCGCGAGTTCGGGAACCAGCCCCACATGCAGCGGGAGGAGTTCGCTGGCCCCTTCGGCGTTGTAGAGCCTCACCCACGCCAGACCGGGACGCGCCTCGGACGCGGCGGTGATCTCCAGCGCTTCCTTGTCGGGATCGGCCACCACGCGGATCTCCGGACGGTCGCACCAGACCCGCACCGGCCGGTCTCCCAGTTTGCCCGCCAATTCAACGCGGACCGTTGTCCCGCGCTGAAGCCCCGCGGGGTGCAGTCCCGTGACCGCCGGCGGCGCGCCCGGAAGAACCTGGGCCGCGAGAATCAGGCAGACGAAGCAAAGTGGGAGGCGGAGCACGGGCAGCGAAAGAGCTTGGAATCCGGAGTGAGGGATCCAGTGGTGGGTTGGCGTGGCGATCAGACAGGCGGCGGCGGCGGAGACCGTTGTCATCCGGCAGCGTGGAGCCGCCGGGGAAAGTGACCTCTGCTTCGCATCCGCGGACCCACTTCCGGAGCCGTCAATGACAGTGCCCCGCACCGGCGTCGTACCAGGTCGCCGCACCCCTGGCGTCCCCCCGTCGACAGGGCCCAGGGACGGTCTCAGCCCATCAGCTCGACGATCGGCGTCGGATCGCTCACCAGATGGGCGGGGCGCCCCTGCGGGGTGTAGAGGATCATGTTCGGGTCGATCCCCAGTTTGCGGTAGATCGTCGCCGCGAAGTTCTCCGGCGAGAGGACGCGATCGACGGCGGAGTATCCTTGCGGATCGGTCGCACCGACGACGATCCCCCCCGGCGTGCCGCCCCCCGCGAACAGGACCGACATGGCGTTCGACCAGTGGTCGCGGCCGGCATCCTTGTTGATCTTGGGAGTCCGCCCGAATTCTCCCAGGACCACAACCAGCGTTTCGTCCAGAAGCCCGCGCTCATTCAGGTCCTCGATCAGGGCCGCCAGCGTGCGGTCGAACTCCGGCAGCCGCTTGCGGCAGGAGGCGAACAGGTCCCGGTGGTGGTCCCAGCCCCCTTCATAGAGCGTGATGAAGGGGACGCCGGCCTCCACCAGCCGCCGTGCCAAGAGGGCCCGCTGACCAAAGGAGTTCCGGCCGTACCGCTCGCGCACGCTCTCCGGTTCGCGGTGGATGTCGAGTGCGGCCTGCGCCTCTTGAGAAGCGATCAACTCATATCCCCGCTGGTAGTACTCGTCCACGGCCCCCACCGGATCACCCGCCTGGCGAGAGAACCGCGGTAACTGGTCCACTTCGGCTCGCAGGCTGCGGCGGCGATCGAACCGTTCCTGCTCCAGCCCCCTGGGGAGCGCCACGTCGCGGACCCGGAAGCTGGAACTGTTGGGGTCGTTGGGGACCACGAAGGGAGCGAACTGCGCGCCGAGGAAGTTCGGCCCGCCGGAGCGCGACATCTGCGGCAGGGAGAAGTACGCCGGCAAGCCGTTCCGGGAGCCGCGCTGATGGGCCGTCACCGACCCCAGACTGGGATGAAAACTGACAAAGGCGCCGCAGCCGACGGGAATCCGCGGAGGGGCGCCGGTCATCAGGTAGTGGTTCCCCGCGCCGTGGTTCCCCTGGTCGTGCCGGATGGAACGAACAATCGCCAGTTTGTCCGCAATGGCGGCCAAAGAGGGGAGATGCTCCGAGAACTGCACGCCGGGGATGCGGGTGTCGATGGGGAAAAATTCCCCGCGGATTTCCTGCGGGGCCAGCGGCTTGGGATCGAAGGTCTCGTAATGGGTGGGACCGCCGTCGAGCCACACCAGGATGCAGCTCTGGGCCGAGCGGGGGAGGCTCGCGGCCCCTGAAGCGGCCGCACCGCGGAGCCGGAGCAGATCGACAAACCCGGCCCCCAGGGCGGCGGTCAAGCCGAGCTTGAGGCAGTCGCGGCGGCGAACGCCGGCACAGTTGCGAGTCAGTCCGTTCATGGCAGGTCAGGCAGGGTGGGGACGCGTGGGGAGCGCCCCGGTGGGATGCGGTGACTCCTCCGGACCCGGAACCCGCCCGGCGGGCGTGGGAGAGCCGGAGAGTCGGCGGGGGGAGGCCGCGCTCAGTCCTTGAACACGAACTCCGGGGTATTCAACAGGGCCCACATCAGGTCTTCGGTCGCCTGGCGGCGACTGATGGACCCATTCTCGTATAAACGGACGCCGATTTGCAACTCGGAATCGGTCGGCCGCCGCGAATCCTGTAAAATAAAAAATTCATCCTCATTCTCATTCATTGACAATCCGTGCTGGCAGACAAGATCATGTTCAGGACATTTCATTGTCCCGCTGCTCGATGGGAATTTGGGGGGGCGGCGATGCGTGTATCCTCCTCCGCCACAGCATCTGTTGTGGCATTTGCGATGGCGCTGGGCTGCCTGGCAGCTGCATTGAGGGACTCTCTCTCTCATGACGTCCCCACTCCCTCCCTGTCGCTGGTCTCACGGACAGTAGGGATTGTTGCCCGACGGCACTCGACTAATCGTGTTGGGAGTGCAGAATGTTTCCGCGGGGCTCCTGGAGGTCGTCCGGGTTCAGCCTTCTTGCTCTTGTTTCAACATCTCGATGGAACCTCTCAGGATTGAACCTGGAGGCAGGGGGCAAATCAGGGCGATCGGGACTGGACAATCCAATCCGTCTGGCAACGTTTCTGTGATTTATCTTCGAGAGGGCAGTTTGCCGGAATCGGTGGAATTTTCTCTGGTGGGTTCTGCGGGCGGATCTGCCTCGTCACTCGTCCCAAAAGCCTCCGATTGAGTGCTTCCTTTCAGGGGCGCTCAGGGGGGGGTTGCGTCGGGGCGGTCTGATTGCGACGTTTGCCGGAGTCTTCTGGAACGATTTCCTGACTGGGGTCTCCGTGGTTTTTCTGGAGGAGAAGTACAAATGATGAAAAATCGAGATCGTCGGTGCATCACTTCCCGCCGGGGGCTGTCGCTGTTGCTCGTCTGGCTGGCGGTCGCGAGCCTCTCGGCGTTGACAGTTCATGAACTGGTCTTCGCGGCAATGTCCGTTTCAGATGCCGCACAAGGAGGCTTGCATCCAGATGGGAACGTCGTGCAGCGGAACAAGTGGACCTCATGCATGCGAAGCGACAACAGACATGGATCCTTGGAATGCCTGGGTGGGTTGTGAGGTCTCCGTCGAACGTCTCCAGTGCCTGCCCGGTTTGGCGCATGAACAGGTTACGTGTTACATCGAATGTGACTGCGATTGGGATGCAGAAGAGGAGCTTTGCAAGATGGACCACCAGGATTGCATCCGCCACTTCACCATCGAGAAGTACGCCAAGCCATGTCCCAACGAGACTTAGGAGCAGCCCCCCTCACTCGCAACCGCTGGGATCGAAGGGAAGGGTTGCACTCCCTTCTCATCATCGCGTTGATGCTCAAGGCCGTGATCTCGCTCCTCGTGCAGTCCGGGGGAATGGTGCACGCGGCCGATGCGCCGGCCGTCCCAACACTGGAAGTCCTGGCGGATGCAATCGCCCGAACTCGGGCTCCCCTGACGTCTGCATCCCTGAGAATCACAGGCGAGTATTGGAAGGAGGGTCGGACACGTCCGTTTCGAGTCGACGTGCATGTGGATGGGGACCGCTGGCGCGTCGATTTGACTCGCCCCTATCGTGCTCCAGTTTCGGGACAAACGCCAGCGGAGTTCACGGAGGTCTCCTGTTTTGGTTGTGTGGCACCGGACCGGTTCGTCTTCTGGTCGAATGAACTCATCAAAGGCGTCGATCGGATCGCGGTCTCCGTCTACGATCCTGCCAATGTTCCTGCACACGAGCGACACCCTGCCGTGGACGTTCGTTTGCTGGGGATGGTGCCCGAGCCTGTTCTCGAGACGTCAACGTCGTCGCTCGAGAAATACTGGTCGCCCACGAATCAAGATCCGGGAAGCGTAGAGATTGATGAGCTCGAGGAAGGGGGAATTCGCCTCTGGCGTGCGCGCTGGAGGCATGTCCGAGGTTTTGACGTCGAGTTCTGGGTGTCCCCAACGCAGTCTTTCGCGGTGCGGCGCATTGAACTGACCGGCGAGACATTCAGAAAACTGCTTGAGGTCGAAGTGCAACCCGTGGATGCAGAGGAGATTCCTTGGTATCCCGCGGTGTGTCGATTCGAGTACCACGCCGGAGGTGAGTTGCAGCGGAGGGAGATCGCCAAGATCGAGATCCTCGCCCTCAATCAGGAGGTGCCCGAGGCGATGTGGTCGCTCGCCAGCTTTCCTGGTCTTCCCGCGGGGACCACGGTCAGGAACCAGGAGGAACCACCGAGCGAGGGGAACCGCCTCATCTGGAATGGACGAGAGATCGTTCCAGCTTCAGACGTTCCAGGAACCGCCAAACTTCTCATTCCTCGCGGATATTCGCGAGTCCTGTTGTGGCTGAATCTGGGAGTCCTCTCCTTTGTGGCGGGAGTGTATCTGTACCGTCGCGATAGAAGCCTCCGATCCGCAAGCTGCCAGAATGACCGCATGAATTCCAGGTGAATGAGGGTGATCCCGAGCATTCCACTTTGAGCTCGCCTCGCGGCGGCGAACGCCGGCACAGTTGCGAGTCAGTCCGTTCATGGCAGGTCAGGCAGGGTGGGGACGCGTGGGGAGCGCCCCGGTGGGATGCGGTGACTCCTCCGGACCCGGAACCTGCCCGGCGGGCGTGCGAGAGCCGGAGAGTCGGCGGGGGGAACCGTGCTCAATCCTTGAACACGAACTCCGGGGTATTCAACAGGGCCCACATCAGGTCTTCGGTCGCCTGGCGACGACTGATGGACCCATTCTCGTATAAACGGACGCCGATTTGCAACTCGGAATCGGTCGGCCGCCGCGAGTAGATCGACAAATACAGCTCCTCCACGATTTCGGCTGGCGGGCGGTCGCTGGCAGCCAGTTGTGCGGCGCGCCCGGAGTCCGACTGGATGTGTCCGGCCAGTCGCTCGGAATTCATCAGATGGAGCGTCTGGACGGCGGTCGGCTCGACGATCCGCTCGCAGGGAGGGTCCTGATTGGGATCGGGCCGTCCGAAGGCGTCCAGAAACAGTGAGTCGATCCGGTGCGTCCAGAGTTCCCGGGCCTGGGAGCCGGGGGGCATCCCCTCGAAGGACTCGGCGGCCCCGGTGACTTGCAACAGGGAGTCGTGCAGGACCTCCGCCCGCAGTTGCTGGCGGTAGCGGCGAGAGTACGCCCGGGTATCGACGGCGTTCCCCTCCGTCGGCACCGAGCTGAGCGCATAGGCGTGGGACAGGACGATCTGCCGGATGAGGTGCTGGATGTCGTAGTGGTGTTCGGCGAAGTCGCGGCCCAGGGCTTCCAGCAGTGGTGCATTCACCGGCGGATTTGTAGCCCGCAGATCATCGACCGGCTCCACCAGTCCGCGCCCCATCAGGTCGGCCCACACGCGGTTGGCCATCGTCTGCGCGAAGGAGGGGTTGTCGCGCGAGGTCATCCAGCGGGCCAGGGTTTGACGGGGGTCGCGGTCCTCGGCGACCTCGGCGTTGCCGAACAGCGGTCGCGGCGGCAGAACTTCTCCGGTCAAGGGATGTCGCACCTCTCCCTTGGCCCCCGCATAGATGAACTCCTCTGAACCGGAGATGGGGGGCGAGAGCCCCGTCCCCTTGCGACCCACTTTGGCGAAGTAGGCGGCGAACGAGTAGAAGTCCTCCTGGCCGTACACCTCGAAGGGATGATGGTGGCATTTGGCACATTCCAGCCGGATGCCCAGAAAGAGCTGGCTGACGATCGTGGCGAGTTCGTCCGGCTCGCGGCGGTCGCGGAACAGCGTCACTGCTCCGTCGCGAAACGTGCTCCCTTCCGCGGTCACCAGGGCCCGGACGAACTCGTCGTAGGGGAGATTGCGTCGAAAGGCGTCGCGAATCCAGGCGTCGTAGTTGAGGGTGGCCTTGATCCCCACGCGGTAGGGATTGGGCCGCAGCAGATCGACCCACTTGTTCGCCCAGTGTTCGGCGTATTCGGGACTGCGGAGGAGCGCATCGACGAGCTTTTCCCGGCGGCGGGGATCGGGATCGTCCAGAAAGGCGCGGGCTTCGTCCGCGGTGGGAATGCGACCGATGATGTCCACAAATACCCGCCGCAGAAACTTGTGATCGGGCGCCGGCTCGGAGGCCGTCAGCCCCAGCCGCTGGAGACCGTCCCACACCAGTTCATCAATGAAGTTGTTCCGCGGCAGGGCCGCGTAGTACTCCGCGGGGACGTCGGTGGCCCGGGGGACGGAGACGGTACAAATCGCGAAGCGACCGGAATAGCGGGCCATGACGGCCGCCTCGCCAATCACACCCCCGCCGCGCACCGTCCCCTGTTCATCCACGCTGGCGATGGGGGCTTCGCTCGATTGGTACGTGGCCAGTCCGGTGACGTCCCGCGTGGAACCGTCCGCATAATGAGCCGTCACTGCCAGGCTGAACGCTTCGTCCGGCCGAAGCTGGCGGGACTCCGGGGCGACGGTGATCCGCGTCAGGGCGGGTGTGCCGGGGATGCGCCGCGGAGCACCGGCCGCGATCCAGTTCAGCAAGAGCGCTTCCTCCGGTCCGCCGGGGGAGAGGCGGACCCCTCCGCCGTGCGGCAACCGGCCGGTCGCCTTCCGAATGAGGAGGCTCTGATCGGGTCGAGTGATCTGCACACGGCGGGAGCGTGCCTCCTGCGTCAGGGCCGCGTGGTCGAAGTCGGGATCGAACCCCAGCAGGGACAACTGAAAGCCGTTCTGCCCCCGCTGCTTGCCATGACAGGCGCCGGCGTTGCAGCCGTAACGCGTCAGGATCGGCACGACGTCCCGCTCGAGGTCGATCTCCTGACCGACCAGCGGTCCCGCCGAGACGGCGGCCACGACGACCCCCAGCAGCCTCACTCTGATGGCGACTCGCATCCGCAGTCCTCGTTCACCCTCATCGCGGGGCGGCCTGACCCGCCCCCTCGAAACATGCAGCGTAATTGATGCATGGGGGGGCTGACCACCCGCTCACCGAGCGTTCCCGCCCGTCAGAACGTCAACTTGGTCCAGTACAGGCGCTCGCGGTCCCCGCGTTCTCGGAGGTCGTCGAGCAGGGCCGCAAAGTCGGGCTGAGGAAAGTCATTGAACGGGCGGCTCGAGTTGACGGTAATCTTGATCCGCTGGTCATAGTCCACGAGATCGGGGGCCAGCCAGACGACGGTGTGTCGTCCCGGGTGCGAGGAGATGAAGATCGTCTGCGACGTTGGAATCCGGGCGATCACCGGTTTGGGGCGCGGAGGACGCTGATCCGGTCCCCAGGCGATCGGCTGGGAGAGGTCCTCCGGGAGGTCCACCCACTTGAGCCACCCGACGCGATTGTCGAAGTCCCGGACGATCGAGCGCCGGATTTCCCGCAGCACCGGCGGGCGGCGATACAGGCTCATCCACCGAAAGATGCGGGGGAGTTCCTCCGCATACCACTCAAAGCCGCGCTGCTTGTACTCGCAGTAGATCAGATCGTAGCCCCGCTGCATCCGGGTGGAGAGGGGGACGTCGTTGATGTGCAGGGTGTCGCGATCCCGTTCCCCGCCGACGACGTAAAACGGGAGTTCGGGGGCGTTGTCGGCGGCCAGCCGCGCCGCGTGCTGGAACCGCCCCGTGAATGGGATCACCCCGGCCCACAGATCGGGATGGGCGAGGGCCAGATCATAAGCGGCGTCCCCCCCCATGCCGTGTCCCGTGAGGAACACGCGGTCCGAGTCGATCCGGAAGCGTTGCCGTGCATCAAACAACGCCCGCAGGACCACCTCGTGGGCCAACTGGCCATAGTCATAAGTTCCTGTGGCCGCCGGTGCGTAATCCGGCGCGATCACGATGTATCCTTCGCGCTGCGCCCAGCCCGGCTCCCCGACGCGCCCCCCCCAGAATGCCAGCATCTCCTCGACGCTCCGTCCCTCGGGACGCAGCACCACCAGGGCCGGATAGGTCCGGGTGGGACTGTATTCGGCCGGCACCAGCACCGAGTACCGCACCGTGGCATTGCTGTCGAGGGTGGGGGGGAGTTCATAGGATGCCTGCAACGCCCGCCCGTTTCCCCCCGGTTCCAGCGGCGTCGGCAGCAGCGGGACCATCCGCGCCACCGCCTCGACGCTCACCCCTTCCAGCTTCTTCAGCCGTTCGATGATGACCTGCCGGTCGCCGCGGTCGGTCTCGGGATGCAGATACTCCAGGACCGCGAACCGCGCTTCCCAGAGGGCGAGGGCCTCATCGAGACGAGTTTTCGCGTGGGCCGCTCCCAGCAGCCAGCCGGAACAGGCCAGGGCCAGCCGATCGGCGGCCGGCTGCTCGGCATCGGCCATCGCCTGCAAAAAGGGGGTCAACCGCGGCAACGAGTCGTAGTTCAACTCCCGCTCGATCATCGACCGGATGACGGCGACGCGCGCCGCCTGTTCCGGCGGCAACTCCGCCTGCAACGTCCCCAGCATCAGTCGAGCGGCGGCCATGTCCCGGTCGGCCTGCGCGTACTCGTCCAGGATCGACCGCACGTCCTGAAGCGTGCTGGCGCTGAGGTCCTCCTGCAGGGTCCGCCGGGCCAGGAACTTCGCGAACTCATGCTGGCCGATCCGCCGCAGCCTCACGATCTCCGCCAGAGCTTGCAGCCCGTACCGCTCGAACAGCATCTTCTGGAGTTCGTCCACCCGCCCCTGCAGTTCCGGAAAGTCGCTGCGGATCGACTCCAGCTCCGCCCGCGCGGCGCCGAGCTGCTCGGCTTGCAGAAAGAACGTCACCACGGCCAGCCGGTCGTCCGGATTGCGGGGATCGATCGCCCCCCGGAGGATCTGCCTCAGCCGCTCCTGAGGAATGGCGCTCGGATCCAGTCCGAACGTCCAGGCATGTGAAGTCGATTCGACGGTCAGACAGCGTGGTTCCAGGCGGGTCATCGCCAGGAAGACGTGCTCGGGACCGCGCGGCGTGGTGAGCGTCACGCGGCAACGTCCGTATTCGTCCCAGGGAGTGGCCTCGGCAAAGGAGCCGATCTGGGCCGGGATCGCATCCTTGCGGTTCTTCAGCGGCTGCAAATTGAAGTAGACGTAGCGCGACGTCTCGTCGGATTCGACGACCCCCTCCGGCGCGGGGCGCAGATTCTGCCGGTGCACGAAATACCGCCGCACGCCGTCGTCCACGAGCCAGTAGGGTGTCTGGGGAACGTTCTGCCCCTGGTTGGCGCGGGCGATCTTGCTGGTCATCCCCGGGACCTGCACCGGGACGCCGTGAATCTCATACCCGCTTTTGAGCACGACCTTCCCGCCGTAGGCTGCGGGAGACCAGAGTCCCCCCCACCCCGCCAGCAGTCCCAGCAGCACACCCACGCGCCAGCCGCCCGACAGTCGCCACGCCCCGCCGCTTCTCGGGCGCCCCCTCCCGGTGGGAAGACTGACTCTCTCGGCCATGGCAGGCGGCTCCCTGGCTTGCACGGAAGATCGGCCGCAGCCCCCGAGAGCGCGGCGACCGCCGCAGGCAGGCCGCGACTCGATGCTCTCCCTCGGGGCGAGGCTCCATTCCCCCTTCATCATCGCCGTCAAGTCCGGCGAAATCCAGAGATTGCACCACTCAGACGTTCTTCCGGCGGCGACGGAACCCGCACACCCGTCCCAGTTTGCCGCGTCGCTGGTGCGGACCCTGGAAAACCGGACTGACGGACGGCAAGCGCGGTCTTCAGACCTCCCCCACCAGTTCGCGGATCGGCTCGCCCCGCTCCACCAGGTACAGCGGACGTCCCGTCCGGTCCGGGAAGGCGACCTGGCGGCCGTCGATCCCCAGATGATGGTAGATCGTCGCCGCCACGTCCTCGGGGGAGAGGGGCCGCTCCGTGACGTAGGAACCGGTCTCATTCGTGGCGCCGACCACGATGCCGCGCGGAAGCCGTCCGCCTCCCATCAGCACGCTGAAGCAGTCCCCCCAGTGATCGCGCCCGCCGGCCGAATTCATCCGCGGCGTGCGCCCGAACTCCCCCATCGCCACCACCAGCGTGCGGTCATACAACCCCCGCTCGATCAAATCGGTCACCAGCGTGGCGAGCGCCCGGTCAAACGGGGGCAGCAGCAGTTGGGCACCTTCGGCGGTGGCGTAGCGATTGGCAGTGCCATGGTGATCCCAGGGCTGTGTATTCACGGTGACGAACGTGACCCCGCGCTCCACGAGCCGCCGCGCCAGCAGGGCGCTTTGCCCGAATTCGTGCCGGCCGTAGGCCTCCCGCAGGGAGGGGGGCTCCGCCGAGAGATCGAAAGCATCCCGGACCTCGGGACTCGTCAGCAGGTCGAACGCCGCCTGGTAATGCTCGTCCAGGTCGGCAACGCGCGGTTCGAGCCGGCGTCGTTCGCGGTCCAGAGTCTCCAGCAGAGTGCGGCGATCCTGGAGGCGGTCAAACGTCAGGTCCCGCGCCAGTCCCAGGTCCCGCACCCGGAAATCGGCGGCATTGGGGTCGGAGTTGACGACGAACGGATTCGCGCCCCCTCCCAGGTAAGCCGCGTAATGGAAGAAGTTGTCCGTTCCGCCGCGAAGATGGGGAGCCGCGGCATAAGCCGGCATGTGCGGCGCATTCGGCCCGCGAAGCACCGCCACCGCCGAACCGATCGACGGCCGCCGCTGAATCTTGTTGTCCGGCTTGTTGAAATCCGGGCCTTCAAAGCCCGTCAGCATCCAGTGGTTCCCCTTGGTGTGATCCCCGCTGAAATGCCGCACGCTGCGGAGAATCGCCAGCTCGTGCATCACCTGCGCGGAGAGCGGCAGGGTCTCGCTGAACTGCACGCCGGGAACGCTGGTCGAAATCGCCCCAAAGGGGCCGCGGTACTGGTCGACCGCCTGTGGCTTGGGGTCCCATGTCTCGTGATGGCCCGGACCGCCGCTCATCCAGAGCAGAATGACGCTCGTCCCGGCAGCCTCCGGCCGAATGGGGGGAGAGTCCCTTCCCGCTGCGGCACGAGAGCGGCCGCCGGAGGCCCCCTCCGCTCGGCCGGCCAACCACTGCGGCAATGTCAGGCCCCCCAGCCCGAGCAGACCGGCTTGCACAAAATTCCGCCGGGGCAAGCCTTCGCAGTCGGTGGCTGCCTCTCCAGTGACGCGAAACATGGCGGTTCGTCCATTTTTCAAAAAGGGAGTCCCAGAAGCATCCTCTGCGTTCGGCCAACGTGGCCCTCAACCAGTGTCTCATGCATCCATTGTTGCCGATGTTTTCGCCCTTCGCAATCTGGAAGAAGTGGGACGATCGTCATTCCGCCGTCTCCCGCGGCGCGGATAACGCGCGTCCGTTACAAGGCAGCAGGTTTCGGCCTGACTGATCACCTTTTTCTTTTTCCTTCCATGACGCTCCGGGGAGCAACGACCGGCCGCAGGGTTTCATTGGAACTCTGGGGTGGGCTTGGGGGAAGCTGGCGGTCGAGTCGCTGATGGAATTCCACCCCGGCAACAGGAGTTCCGACGAAGCATCCGCGACGTTTCCGGATTCCAACCGGAACAGCGGCGAAGCCGTGATGGCAGTCGCAGACATCCTTTCGGCACCGGCGGGGAGGAACTATTCTTGTCTTGTGTATCCTGCGGAGTGAACGTTCTTTCTGCGGAGCCCAGTTCGGTTGTCGAGCTGGGGTCGACTGACCCGGGAGTCCGGGTTAAAGGGTCCGTTCATGATCACGCTCGTTGAAGCCCTGAACTTTCGTTGCCTGCGAGACATCTCGCGGCCGATGGATCGCTTTCACGTGCTGGTCGGCCCGAATGCCAGCGGGAAGACGACCTTTCTGGATGTCGTGGCGTTTCTATCCGATCTGGTCGGCCTCGGCCTGCAATACGCGATCGAAACTCGTTCGCCCACGTTTCAGGATCTGCTGTTTCGTCAGGCGGGCGAGCGGTTTGAACTCGCGATTGAAGCCCCGATTCCGGACGACCTCAAGAGAGCGACGGTCGGTAATCGCTATGACCGCGTTCGCTACGAAGTCGTGATCGAGCTGGACGCCGACACGCAAACGATCCGCATCGGACGTGAAGTCCTGCGTGTGCTTTCTGCAGACCTCCGCGAGATCGAGGTTCGGGTCTTGTTTCCGGATGCCAGGCCGGCACGCCAGACGCTCGCTCAGCCGACGGCAAGGAAGAGCGTCGCTCGTACTGTCATGACGAGGGTCGAGACGGGTCGAGCCAACTACTACTCCGAAACCTATAAGGAAACCGGAAAGGGGTGGAATCCTCAGTGGAATCTGGCTCCGACAGCTTCTGCCCTCGCGAATCTCCCGGCCGATGAGTTGAAGTTTCCTGTGGCCAGTTGGTTCCGGACGTTCTTGTCACAGGGGATTGAATCGATTCAGCTCGACAGTCTCGCGATGCGGCAGCCTTCGCCTCCGGGCCAGGGGCTGAACTTCAAGCGCGACGGTTCCAACCTCCCCTGGGTCATCGAAGATGTCCGGAAGCGCGACCGCGATGCGTTTCAGGACTGGATCGCCCACCTCCGGACCGCACTCCCTGACCTGGTCGACATCCGCACGGTTGAACGCGAGGAGGACCGTAAACGCTACCTCAAGGTCTGCTACGCCGGCGGTCTGGAAGTTCCTTCATGGCTTGTGTCGGACGGGACGCTGCGATTGCTGGCCCTCACCTTGCCGGCGTATCTCGACAACCTCACCGGCGTGCTGCTGGTGGAGGAGCCGGAGAACGGCATCCATCCCCGCGCCGTCGAGACGCTGTTCGAGTCGCTGAGCCACGTCTACAACGCGCAGGTCCTGCTGGCGACACACTCGCCGGTGATCCTCAGCATCGTCGAACCGAAGCAGGTCCTCTGCTTCGCCAAGGACGACGAGGGGGCGACCGACATCGTCGCGGGTCACGAACATCCGCGACTGGCCGACTGGAAGTATGACGTCCCGCTGGGCGGTCTGTTCGCGGCCGGAGTCCTGGGGTGACTCGATGGGCGCGGTTGTTAAAGACCTTGTCGCACTGGTCGCCGATACACACCAGAAAGAGGCGCTGACGGGGCTTCTGACGCGAACCCAGTCGCTGCACATCCGGACGGTGTCCGCGGAGGTGTACGTCGAGAAGGGGAAGGATCCGGGGTGCCGAACGCAGGGACCTGAGATGCTGCGTACTTTTGCGCGACAGTTTCAGCACGCGCTCCTCATGTTTGACCATCAAGGTTCCGGGGCCGAATCGACCCCGGCTGCTGCGTTGGAGGCAAATCTCGAAAAACGGCTTGATGCGGTCGGATGGTCCGGGCGCTCGGCCGTCATCGTCCTCGAACCAGAGCTCGAAGCTTGGGTTTGGAGTCCGTCCAGCGAAGTTGACACCGTGCTCGGCTGGTCAGGGCGAATCCCTTCGCTCCGAGCTTGGCTCGTTGCGGAAGGATTGTCCCCCCGAAGCGACGCCAAGCCGGGTGATCCCAAGGAAGCCCTGTTGAGGTACTGCGACACATCGGCAAGCGGCCATCCGGTGCAATCTTTCGTCTTCTTGCTGAACGAGTGAGCTTTCAACAGTGTCAGGACCGGGCGTTCCAAAAACTTCAGACCTGCCTCCAGACCTGGTTTCCTCCCTGACCACCCGGTTCTCTCCCGGCGCTGGGGAAGCTGGAGGTCCCTTCGCCGGCGGGCTTGCCCGCCGTGCCGACTCCCACTTCCGGCACGTCGGGCAAGCCCGACGGCGAACTGCGGATCACGCCGTTCGCGACGCAGCGGGGGGGGCGGCGCTGGAGCGAGTTCGATGACGGGGTATACACCGTCGATCGTGACGGGTCGGCCGGGGGGCTGACACCCCCCGCTCGCCTGTGGCGCGCACTCCGGCAAGCCGGCGCTGTAAAGCCCCGGACCGTCCCGCGCGTATGACGATTCCGCCATTGCGCGAGGAACGTCGCGCGGGATGCAGCCGCTGCCGGCGTGCAGAGCGCGGCCGACGCGGAATCATGCTCGGACCATCCGTTCATTGCAGTCACCGACGTCACCGCGACGGCAATGCGTTCAGTCGTCGACTTCGTCGAGGCCGGCGCCTCGTGATCGGGAGAGGCCTCAGGGCTGGAGGACATGCAGCACGTCGGCGACGTTCGCGCGGTCGCCATGCGTGTGACTGATCTTGGCGAAGGTCACTTTGCGATCGGGGGCGACCACGAACGTGGACGGATACGCCGTTTCTCGCACGGCATCCCACCGCAGCCCCCAGGCGTTGGTGAACGAATAATCGGGATCGAGCAGCAGATGGAAGCGGTCCGGCAGAGTCTTGCCGGTGACGAACTCCTGGGCGTGCGCCTGGAGTCCCTCGGCAGGGCCGGGATAGATCATGACGACATTCGCCTGTGCGGCGGCGAACTGCTCCTGCCGGGCGAGGAACTGTCCGACCTGACGGCTGCAGATCGGGCACTGGTAGCCGGGATACCCCCGCAGCACGAGCACGACGACCGGCCCCTGGGCGCACAACTGGGAGAGTTGGATTTCCCGGCCATCGACTCGGGTGAGCGTGAAGTCTTGAGCCGTCTGCCCCACCTGTGGCGGCTGAGGATCGACGGCGAGAATGGGACCGCACGCACAGAAGCTGGCGACTGCCGCCAGTGCCGCGGCGCAGCGAGACGAGGGACGATTGAGAGACATGGCGCGATTCCTGGATGAGGTTGCGCGTCCTTGCGAGGGGGAGTCTGGGGGGCATCCGGTGGAAGGGGCATTCCTGCCGCAGTAACGGAAACCCTCCTGCACGTCAGTGTACGCCGGGATCAGCGTCCCAGAGAGATGACCGTCTTGAGGAGCCATTTCGTGAACGGGGTCAGACACGTGCAGTTGAACTGATCGCCGAGCTTGCGGATTGCCTCGGCTTGGGTGGGATAGGGATGGATCGTCGCGCCGATGGCTTTGAGGCCGACGCCGTTCCGCATGGCCACGGTGATCTCGGAGATCATGTCGCCGGCGTGCGCGGCGACGACCGTGGCCCCCACGATCTGATCGGTTCCCTGCCGGACATGCAGCTTGACGAACCCCTCGTCCTCGCCGTCGAGAAACGCACGGTCGACGCCGGTCAACTCCTGAGTGAAGGTGCTGATCTTGATCCTCCGCTGCTCCGCATCCTCGGGGAGCAATCCGACATGGGCGACTTCCGGAGAGGTGTAGGTGCACCAGGGGATCAACAGGCTGCTGGCGCGGGCCCGACCAAAGAACAGAGCGTTCCGGATCACGATCCGCGCCAGGAAATCAGCGGCGTGGGTGAACTTGTAGGGGAAACAGATGTCCCCGGCCGCGAAGATGCTGGGGTTCGTCGTGCGGAGATGATCGTCCACGTCGACGCCGTTGCGATCGTACCGGACCCCGGCCTCTTCCAGGTTCAGACCTTCGACATTGGGCGTCCGGCCGACCGCGACGAGCACGGCATCGAACTCGCGCCGCTGCGGCGCGCCGGCCGCCTCAAATTCGAGGACCTGGCCGGTCAAGGTTTCGCTGACTCGGGTCAACTTCGACTCGAGGCAGAGTTCGACGCCGTCCCGCCGCAGGGACTCCCTCACGAGCAGCGAAGCCTCTTGATCGTCGCGCGGCAGCAGGCGCGGGCCGAGCTCGAACAACGTGACCCGGGAGCCGAACCGCGCGAATGCCTGCGCCATCTCGCAGCCGATCGGACCGCCGCCGATGACCGCCAGGCGACGCGGAAGTTCCGTCAGCGAGAACAGGTTCTCGTTGGTCAGGTAGGGGATGGCGTCGAGGCCGGGGATCGGCGGGGCGGCGGCACGGGCGCCGGTGCAGATGACTGCCTTCTTGAACCTCAAGAGGGCGTCCCCCACGCGCACGGCACGGCCCTGATCGGCGAACGAGCCGTCACCGATGAACACGTCGACTCCCAGTCCCTGAAAACGATGCGCGGAGTCGTGATGGCTGAGCTTCGAGCGCATCCGTCTCATGCGTTCCATCACGGCGGCAAAATCAACTTCGACGCCGTCCGGAACCCGCACGCCGTACTCACCGGCGCGTTTCACCGCGGCGGCGGCACGGGCGGCGCTGATCAGAGCTTTGGACGGAACACAGCCGACATTCAGGCAGTCGCCCCCCATCAGATGCTTCTCGATGAGCGCCACTCTGGCGCCGACAGCCGCCGCTCCGGCCGCTGTGACGAGGCCCGCGGTGCCGGCCCCGATGACCACCAGATCGTACTTTCCCCGGGGCCGCGGATTGTCCCACTGGGGCGGATGCACCTGCTCCACCAGGGCACGGTTGAACGGATCGTCGGGCAACAGCAGGGGGAGCGCTGCGGATTCGGACACAGGCACCTCAGTGGTCAGAAGAGACACGGGGGCGGACTCCGGTGAAGTGTACGGCAGGGACGGTCCGGTTACTGGGCAAGACCGGGATCAGGCGGCTTCGGTATGCACTGTGGGGATCGTCGCTTGGGAGTCCGGTTCGTGGGCAGTGGTTGCGGCCGCCGCCGGTCGCAGTCGGCCAAACAGCTTCTTGACAAGGATCGGAAACAGGCCGAGCAGCACAAAGGAGATCAGGAGTTCTGTGGTCAGGATGCCGGCGACGCCGTGTTCCGCCAGCCCCTGCAGGCCTCCTTTGAAGTTTGACCCGGCGTAGACGTACACCGCCGTGCCGGGCAACATGCCGAGTTGACTGACCCACCAGTACGTCCCGAGCCGCAACGGAGTCAGACCCATGACGACGTTGATCACAAAAAATGGCGCTGCCGGAATCAACCGGAGCGTGAACAGGTAGAACGCTCCTTCGCGCTCGAGGGCCTCGTTGAAGGTCTTGAGACGGGTGCCGAACTGTTGCTGGATCGCATTCCTGAGCAAGTATCGGCTGAGCAGGAAGGCGAGCGTCGCGCCGAGCGTGGAGGCAAAGCTGACGACCAGAATCCCCCGCCACAGTCCGAACAACCAGCCCATCAGAAGCGTCATCGCGGTCGCTCCCGGCAGGGACAACCCCGCCACAAGCACATAGGCGGCGAACGCGGCGAGATAGATCAGCACCGGATGCGCCGCCTGATACATTCGGAATTCGCTCTCGCGGGCCGCAAGCTGGCTCAGCGAAAGTTGATCGCCGAACTGGGAGAATGCGGCATACCCCACAAGTCCGACCAGGCCGAGGACGAGCAGACGCCGCCACAGGCCGGAGACGGGGGATGGAGACGGGGGCGAGTTCGGAGGCGACATCTTTGAGGTCTCCTGAGGACCAGTGCGCGTATGGGACCAGAGTGAACGACTCACAACAGTCGCGGGGGAGAGGAATGCGGTGCTCGGGAGAAACCTCGCGAGACCGCCGTTCGGCAGCACCCGGGGAAGCGTGTGCCGAAACGGCGGCTTCGGAGTCGAGGACCTGCACAACTCCGAATCTCGCGCGAGGGTTGATTGACTTGACGCACTCCCCCCCTCGCTGAATTCACCGCCGCCCGCTGGCGGCACGGATTCCCGCCCCGGCCGGCTTGCGAGCCTGGTCATTCAGCGACCAGTTGTAGTCCTGAAAGGTCACTCGGGTCCCGGGCTGCACCGCATGCTGCCGCACATTCTCCGGCAAATAAGGGGCCAGATATCGAAACCGTTCCTGTTGGTTGGCGCCAAAATCGGCTCCGAACCAGTCCAGGATCGCACTGACGTGCATGGTCCCCTGCGCGTCGACGGCGAAGTTCTGCGGCCGGCTGAAGAAGTCCTGCGCATTGGCGGTCAACTGCTCGTTCAGTCGACTCGGCACATATGCTTCGTTCAGCAGCCGGGGACAACCGACCGACGCACAGACGATCGCAAAGTGAATCCGCGGCTCGCCCATCTTCCGCAGCACCTGATGTTCGATCGCGTCGAGGGAGTACGGCTGTCCGCCCACCAGCAGCGGCAGGTCCTTCCAGATGTTGTATCCCGCGATCCTGGCAGTATGATTCCGAATGCTGTCGGTCGGATAGACCTGCAGGATGCCTTCCAGCGTGACGGCGTTGTAGGCGTTGATCCAGAAGGCTAACTGCGCTTCGCGACTGGCGGATGCGCGCGGGTTGGCCCGGCTCAGGTTGACCAGATACTGCTGCAATGCCTGCCGATCGGCCGGGTTGGCCTTCCAGGCCTGGTAGTTCACAAAGCCGTCGAGATCGACGTACTTCTTCAGCAGTGCGTCGAAGGCCGAATGGTCGATCTGATCCATCGACACCATCTGCTCCGGCGGCCAACTGCGACCGAGCGGGTCTTTCGCAGACGCCTCCTCTTCCGTCACCAGCAGGGCGCCCCCGGCCGCCGCGATGAGCGCGCAACCCGCCAGCGAGAACCTCCACCACGAACGCTTCGTCTTCATCCTTGTGACTCCTCAGACAATGCACCCGGCGGCCAATCCACAAGTGCCCGAGCTCAAACCTCATCCCGTTTTCTCCCTGACCGGGATGATGGAACTGTCGAACACTTGTGGACAGGCCGCCGTTGTGCGGTGAACTGCACTCCGGCAGCATCGGGTTCTGCGGTTCCGTCTGGAACTCGCAACTGTGATGAAGGGAGTATCGGGAGCGGGGGCAGCGTTGTCTGTGATGGGACGCACAGATCGCGGCCGCGTCGGAAAAAACTTTCACAGGTCAGGAAGGCCAGCCAGGGAGCATGCTCAAACCAGACGACGACATAGTGGAAGAAGTACTCCCCGAGATACGGCGTCCCCCACACGGCACGGCCCTCATATTGTCCGCCGAACCAGAACCTCAGGTAATAAATCCCCAGCAGGCCGGACACCCAGGTCCAGGCCTGCCGACGGGCGAACGGCAGCAGCGGCAGGGCCCAGGTCCAGTACCAGGGGTTGAGCGTCGGCTGCAGGACCCAGAACCAGGCAATCGTGAGAAAGGCCACCCGCAGCCACTCGACGGCTGATTCCGCCCGCGATCCGGTCCATGCCCACCACGAGGCGAGCACGAGAAAGGCCAGCGACAAGAGGGCGCGTGTCAATATGTAGCCGCAGCGCTCGACGGGCTGACGCAGAATCTCCGCCAGACCGTGCATCCCTGCCGAATGCCATGACGCCGGAACAATCACAAACCAGGGGTCCGGTGGAGGCGATGCAACCGACAGGTTCGACTCGAGAATCAGGAAGATGAAGTCGTTCATCTTCCATTCGGACAGGAACACCTTCAGGCTCCGCTGCGTTTCATGCGGCGCGAGTGCCGTTCCGTGATGATCGACGCGAAGTTGCTGGACCTCATCGGGCAGCGGCGGATCATTCGCGGTGAATGGCGGGTCTGAGGTCACCGGTGGCCCCGGGGGGGGACCGGCGGTCAACATGAAGGCACATGAGGCACAAGTCACTCCCAGCAGCAGGAAGCCATACTCAATCGCCCGACGCCGGCTCTGGAGGCGCCACACGGTCAAAAGTACCAGCGGCGCGAGAATCACGGGGTACAACTTGGCGCCGATCGCCAGCCCCAGCGCGGCCGCACTGGAGCGGTTCCAGATGCGAGAGGATTCGGGGGGGATGGGAACCAGCTTCCGCTCGGAACCAGCGTTGACGGAGGGGAAGGTGGCCCGGACAAGCAGGGTCACCGCGGCCATCGTCAGACAGACCGAGATCGCGTCGAGGTGACCTGTATTGGCAAACTCCTTGAGCACCAAGGGACACCACGCATAGGCGACCGTCCAGCCGATCGGCCAGCCCACGTGCCTCAATAATTGCGCCAGCAGCAGGAGCGTTCCGAGATCGAACAGAACCATCCAGAGCTTCAGAATGACGATGGACGTCTCGACGCTGGCACTGCCTAGAGTGCTGGCCACGGCGGCGGCGAAGACAGCCAGGCTGACCGGGGGATATATCGAGGGAAGATCGCCGTAGTGCACCCGCCCGGCGATCGTGGCGGCCTGCGGGGACGTTTCCCGCAGCGTCACCAAGCGGCGCAGGTCTTGGGGGAGAGCGTCGCTGACCGATGCCGCGAGCACCTGCTGCGGGCTGTAGCGGTACGGGCTGACACCGGCCAGCACCGTATGCCCGTCCCACAGATATCGGTAGTAGTCCAGTTCCTGAACCGGCGTGCTGAAAACGAGCACGAGCCGGCAGGCAATGGCGAACAACAGAATCGTTCGCCACAGTCCCTCGGAGGTCGGCCTTCGTACCGCCGTCCGCAACGCAGCGAGATAGATGGCGAACAGCGCTCCCCAACCGACCACGAATTCGATCAGCGGCCGCTGTCGGAACGGGACGCCCCACGCGAACCGGTTGCTGGTGAAGGTCAGCAGCAGGCACCCGCACCACAGGAGCACCCCCCAGCAGATCAGGCGGGAGTCGGATCGTTCCGCCGGACTTGGGGGAGTGTCTTCGGTGCGGCGCGGCTGGTGGAAGCTGGACATGCAGCCACCCTCGTTCCAGGGACCTCCGGGAGTCGCACACAGTTTGCCCGTTCCAACAGAGGGCGTCTGTGTGTTGACTCACCGGCGACATGCCGAACGAAGACGGGAACTCGGTTGAGCGCTGGCCCGGAGACTGCACGGCAGCGCATCGTGGCGCAACGTGATCAGCCTTCTAGAACCGACCAGACCCGAACAGTCCTGATCCGGGGGCTGGCGCGTAACCGGGACCCGGGCTGTACGGAGCGACCTGGCCCGCACCATTCACCGCTCCGGGAGCCCCGCCCCCCGGACCACAGGAGCAGGCGCCGCCATTCAGGTGGTGATAGGCACAGCCAGCCGTTCCGCTGGCGACGATCAACAGCAAGGACAGGCTGCGCAAGCGCAAGAGCGGTCGTTCCATGACAAAAGCTTCCAGATCCAGAGGAGGTTGGTGGCACTGTTTCGATGGAAACAGCTCGAAAGGAGGGGGGGATTCTAGCCACGGGCTCTGCAGCATTGTGTGAGACGACTCACAGGACGAAGCTGAATTCTTCCGGCATGGGAATCGTGGAGGGGGCAAGGTTCCCAGCACTGTCCGGGGTGAGTACGATGATTGGTCGGCAAGGGATGTGCGACTTCCGGCCGCCGGATTCGACGATCGATTCCTCCCGCCCGCTGGCAATTTCCCACAGGCCGCATGATGTCGGATCGCGTCTGGTACCTGCAGAATTGCCGGCTGTTCGAGCACTTGTCCGAAGCGGAACTCGCGCGGCTGGAGTCGCGAGCACGGATCAAGAAGTTCCCCAAGAATTCGACCGTTTACCTTCCGCGCGATCAGGCGGATGCGGTGTACGTCGTCCTGGAGGGCCGGGTCAGGCTGGTTTCCATCACCAAAGACGGCAAGCAGGCGATTCTCGCGCTGTTCGGTCCGGGCGACCTGTTTGGCGAATTGGCGCTGACCGGAGTGCCGGAACGGGACGAGTACGCCGAGACCGCGCTGAATTCGACGATCGTGTGCATCCCCCGCGAGGCCCTCGACCCCATTCTGGAACAGAATGCCGCCCTGTCCCTGGCGATTACCAAGCTGATTGGCTGGCGACGCCGGAAGCTGGAACGCCGGCTGAGAAACCTCCTGTTCTGCTCGAATCGCCAGCGGCTGGTGGGACTCCTCTGGGATTTGGTTGAGGAGTACGGCCGCCGGATCGCCGACGGCATCTTGATCGACATCCGCCTGTCCCATCAGGAACTGGCGAGTCTGATTGGCGTCACTCGCGAGTCAGTCACCTTGGGGCTCGGAGAGCTCCAATCGGAACGTCTGCTCACGGTCGGCCGGCAGCGGATTGTGATCCTGAACCTGGAACAACTGGCCAGAGAGGCCGGAGAACGGATTCCGGCCGCGTGGTCGGGCGTTCTGGTTCCTTCCGCAGTCGCAGCGACCACGATGCGCCGGTCCACCTGATCTGGTCCGAGATTCCGGATTTGTGTGCTGAAAATCACAGTTGGTTCCGATCAATCCGGCGATACTTGGAGAGGCGGGATGCCGGAGACGATTCAGCCGGAGGCGACGCAGGTCCTACTGATGGCGACCCATCATGAACACGGATAAGAACCTTCAAGACGATTGGGCTCCCTGTCCCGCCGGCACCTTGACGGGACTGAAACGGCGGTTGCATCGAACCCGTCGGGCTGAAAGGGCTTGGCGACTTGCCGCGCAAGCGTCGGTTCTGCTCGTGGTCGTGGCCGCTGTCTGGGTCTTCACGCAGACCGGGGGAGGCAGAGGGACCGCCGAATACGACTTCGGCGGAATCACCTGCACGGAAGTGCACAAGCTGCTGCCGAGGTACATGCAGGGAGACGTCGAAGCCACAACCGCTGAGAAAATCAAGCTGCATCTGGCCGAATGTCCGCGTTGCCAGGAGCTGGTGCGTCAGATGGGTCCGCAACTGATGCCACAGACCTCCGCGAGCCGCCCGGCGGGAGCCTGTCCCCATTGCGGAATGAGCCCCCCCGGCTGGTCGCTCGCGCAGTTGGAAATGCGCGTCGCCGCGCTGCTCCTGCGGTAACCGTGGTTTGTCGCTGACAGAGTGAGCGCGGCCGCTCCTGAACCGCGCCAGGGCTTTGCCCGCCGGTTTCATCCGCCGTGCTGGGACAGCCTCCCGCAGCACGCGGGCTGCATCCGGACGGCCGCGCGGTGGGTGGTTCCCTCGATCCCCCCTGCGGATTCTCACCAGAGACCGCGCCCTACGACGGACTTCCGGTCATTTGTGCCGGGCCTGACGTCAGACCTTCGCCGGCTTTTTGGCATCCCCCGCCAAGGAAACGATCGAGAGGGGCTGCTCCCTTCCCGCCGTCCGGGCAAGCCGGTCCGCAGCGATTTCCGCAGGCGGGCGTTGCTCCCAGACGTTCCAACGGCTGGTTTCATAGGACTGGACCAGGCAGCGCAGCGGGGTAGCCGAGGTCCGCGCCCGACGGAAGTCTGGAGGTCTGACGATGAATTGGAATCTGCCGGTTCCGCTCGTCCCAGCGCCCTCTCTGTTCCTCACTGTGATCCGTGTCACGGAGCCGGGTCGGTCAATGCCCGATGTTTCTCGTAGTCCGGCAGCGCCGTTGCCGCCGGCATTCCGTCTGTGCATCAGACGACCCGAACCTCGCTGGAGTATCCATGCGTCTGTCTCACTCTCTCGCGATCGTCTTCTGGTCTTCGGTCATGTGGAGCGTCGTGTCGGCGCAAGCGCCGGCGGCCGATGTCCGCTGGCAGTCCGTCCCGAAGACTGCCTTCGATACGGCCATCCGTGAACAGCGGCCCATGCTGGTCTACTTCACGGCTGACTACTGCACCTACTGCCGCAAGCTCGAAGGCGTCACCTGGGCCCATCCCGAAGTGGCTCAGCTCGTCAACAGCGAGTTCGTCCCACTCAAGATCGACGGCGAGAAGCTGCCGCAGGTCGCCGAAGCCATGCAGGTCGACGGCTTTCCCGACGTTGTGATCGTCGATCCCACTGGAGTCGAGATCGATCGCATCAGCGGCTATGTCGGCCCCGACCAAATGCTGGCCGCCTTGCGCAAGGCCGCCGCCCAATCGCGAGGCCGCATGGCGCGTGCCGCCACAGCGACAAACTGACGATCGGACGTCGAGGAGCCGCAACGGGGCGTCTACACCGGGCGTTTCGCCCCCCGTTGCGGGTTCCAGCCGCTCGCCGCACCAGCCCGTGGACGCTCTCCGAAACTGAACGCACCGACGCATCCAGAGAGGACTCGTTGCTCCGCGTCGCCGTCGCCGCGCGGGTGGCTTGAGTGACCGCCGCCGTCACGAGATGGAATTGAGGCCAGGCGCAAAGTCAGCGTTCCTCGACGCACCTGCCGTGCTGCGGACTCCCCGCCATCTGGTTCGCATTCCGCGGAGCGAGATCGGCCGTCAATGCCGCCATTCGGCGCGGGAGCAGAATCAGGACGCTCGCGATCGCAGTTCCTGGTAACAGCGGGACGTCAGTCAGCGTGACGACGGCGAACGCCCAGCGGTGCAGGAAGTAGTCGCGACCCCACGCCCCGACGGTGGGGAGCCAGAAGGCCGCCTCGTACAGACCGACCGCCACAATTCCCCCGAGGCCGGCTGCCAGCCATCCGCGGCAGATGGACTGCGTCCCTGGAGCTCCGTGACGCCGGCGCAGGAAGACCGCCGGCGGGAGTAACAGCACCGTCCACGCCGTGTGGACCGCCAGCAACGCCGGCACTGCCGGGCCGCAGCCCCACGGACCACAAATGCCATGTGAGTGCGGCCAATGCAAGTTGCGGAGCGACAGCGCTCCCCACAGCATCAGCCCCCAGACGATCCAAAGCAGCGTGCGAGGCACCATCGGTGCATCCATCGGATAGCGAATGCTCCGCGAAACCCGCATCGAGACATCGCGACCGTAATCGTCCGGTGAGTTTCGAAGCAGGTCCGGGAATCGCTCGCCGTCCCGGACCCGCCTGTCATCGAGCCAGAAACAACTTCCACGCCGTGTTCACTTGGTCCCCGAGCCGGCCTCGGCGCCAGCACTCCCCTGCGTGCCCGACCCGCCCGCGGCGGCGTCCTGGCTGCCGCTCCCCTCGACGCTGACCGGCTGCATTTCGCCGCTCGGCGGCGGTGTCGCCGTCGTCGTGTCTCCCGCACACCCGGCGAGCGCCAGCAGCACCGCAGCCACCGCGCCTCGTCGCAATTTGGTCGTCATGTCCATCCCCTAAGTATTGAGTTCGTCGAGTCGACTCTGCCGGTCGATCGTCATTCTCGTCTGATCCACGTTCGGCAGTCGGGTGGAAAGTATCTGGCGATCGCGAGCAGCTCTGTAAGGCGTCGCACACTCCGGCATTCGGACGATCACGCATCCGCGCGCCGGGCCATGAGTGCGAACGGCCCGACCCAGTTCGACGCGGCCGCTGCCAGGTCCGGGTGGCGCTCCTCAGTCGGTTTGCAGCCGCGAGTCCCTGGAGCAGCGGCCTCCGCCCGCACGACAGGGATGCGGGGGGACGCTTCAATTCCCAGCCGCACCCGCCCGCGAGAGACTCCCAGAATGCGGATGACGATCTCCCCGTCAATCCGCAGGTCCTGACCCGTCTTTCGCTGTAGCACCAGCATGAGTCACTCCTCTTATGGTCATCGAATGGTCGTTTGCGTCGCATCCGTCCCACCCAGAAACGTTTCGCTCAGGCGGGCAACTCCACGTCCAGAAGTTCATTGACCCGCACGTCCTCTGGACGGTCGACGTCGCGGAGTTCCGGTAGCAACCGCACCGTCAAATCGAGTTCATCGGCCCGATCGATCGTCTGTCGGAAGACCCGGTGCGTTCCCCAGTCCACATCCCGAAACAGCTCGGAATGTGGCGCATTGAGACCGATCAGGTAGTAGCCCCCATCCGCCGCCGGCCCCAGCACGACGTCGGCTTGACTGAGCCAGCGAAATGCATGATCGAGGAGCGCGACCTCCAGTTCCGGACAGTCCGTCCCAATGGCGACGACCTTGTGCAATCCAGAGGAGAATGCCGCGCTGATCCCCACCTGCAGTCGGAACCCCAGATCACCGGGCGGTTGAGCCACCACCTCGGCTTGCGGACAGTGCGCGGCGACCAGACTCTGCAACTCCTTCAGCGCCGTCCCCGTCTGCTGAATCTGGCAACGCCGAAGTCCCGGCGGACAGGCGCGCCCCACCACGTCGAAGGTCTGCTGCAGCAGTCGACGATGGATGTCGGCGGCGCCGGCAGCGCCAAACGCCGGTATCAAGCGGGTCTTGCAAGCGCCGACATCCGGACACCGAGCGAACACCAGCAACATCTCGCGTGGCGGCGACGCCGGGTCGATCCGCCGCAGTCGTTTGGGACCACGGTCTCGAGAGTGACGATGGGTCATCATGAACTCCGAACGGATTTGACACTGGCACGACGCACATCAGTGCGGGCGATGTCAGTGTGCGACTGCCCCGCCGCACGTGCACGTCGCACAGACTATCAAGCCTCGCTGACCATTCAGTGATGGCCGTCACACAAGCTCGAAATTCTGCCAGGAATTTGCGCGGCTGCGGAGCCTGATCTCCCGAACCAGATTCCTGAATGCGGCGAGCCACGGAGGATCTCGAGGATCCTCCGTGGCTCGTTGTCGCTATCGATCGCCGCGAACCGCGGCCGGTTTAGAACCGTCCTACCACTTCGCCGCCGTCGCGCGTCACCAGCGCCCGCAGGACTCCCAAGTCCAGCGACTCCGTCAGGAACCGCACCTGGACGTCCCCCAGCAGCACCTGCGCGCCCCCCGGATGGAACGAGAAGACTTCTTCGAAGGGTCCGCAGTTATTGGTCGTCCACGGGCAAGTCGCCGGCCCACCTTTGGGGGTATTGTTGTTGTTCACCCCCTTCGAGACGCCCAGCGCGCTATCCGGCTCGGCCCACCTCCAGAAGCGACGCAACTGTCCGTCCACCGGGTCCGTATAGACGTGTCCCGGCTGCATGCTTTCGTTGCGGCCGCTGTCCTCGACGACGAAGACCGTGTTGCTCGTGCCGTCGGTCACCTGCGCCATCCTCGTCCAGTCGCGTGTGAGTGCCCCTTCCTTGCGCAAATTGCGATTCCCCAGTCCCGTCGCCGGATCGAGATCGACGTAATAGGGCGGCGCATAGTCAACCGCGCCGTACCCTTGCTGGTCGGTCGGATCAGGTCGCAGCGCGTTGGTCGGGCAGACGTAGACGTCAATCGCCTGCTGCGACGCCGCAATGTTGCCGGGCGTTGCGTTGTAAGCGAACCGGAAATCAAATTGCTGGTACGTGCTTCCCTGCTCGAGCATCGGCAGGATCTGAGAGAACAGCGAGTGCGGCCCGAACGTTGTCGAGGGAGGATTAGTCGCGAAGTTGGTTCCCTGACCCGCCGATGGCAGCCGCTTGTAAACCCCCTCGTAGTTGTGAATCGCCGTCCCCATCTGATGGAGATGGTTCGAGCATTGCGTTTTTCGCGCGGCCTCGCGCACCTGCTGCACCGCCGGGAGCAGCAGGGCCACCAGCATGGCGATAATGGCGATTACCACCAGCAGTTCAATCAGGGTGAACCCACGTACCGCTGCGCGGCGTTCCTCCGCTCCCCTCTCAACTCGATCCATGATGTACCTGTCCTTTTCGAGCATGATGTACCTGTCCTTTTCGAGGTCGTTTTCAATCGGGAGCACCGACGGCACTCCAATGTTCTAAAGAGTATTGGAATGTAACCCTGCGGTCTGTGAGGTGCAATACACTGGCGCTGAATTCGACCCAGACCGCGAAGCACAATGGATTCGCGAGCGCCGGCAGCAGCAGACACGGAATCTCCCGGAGCGGCGCTTCGACCATGTGCCTGCGTGGAGGCCGACGTTCTGATACAATCTCGAACGACACTCGGTCCCCAGACGGCCTAACGTGAGCACCAACCCCAGTCCCGATGAATGCGCCGTCTGGCTCCGCGCCCTGGCGGAGCCGATCCGCTTGCGGATCGTCCGGGAACTGATCGAGTCCCCCTGCACCGTGTCTGCACTGGCGCAACGAGTGGGCGCGGCGATTGCCACGGTCTCACATCACCTGCAGGTGCTGCTGCACGCCGGAATCTTGGAAGTCGAGAAAGCGGGACGCTTCTCGACGTATCGGCTGAACCGGGAGTTCCACCGCCGCGTCGGCGGGAACGTCGAAGGCCGTCTCGACTTCGGTTGCTGTCGGATCGACCTGTTCTGAGCCGCGCCCGACACGTTTACAGCGGCACCAGACGAGGGCACTGTCCGGCCTACAGGCACGATCCCGCGGCGTAGCCCAACAGGCCGCCGATAGGGGCCGTGATGCACCAGGCGGCGATGATCGTCCGGATGAAGCTCCAGTGCGCGTGACGATTCACCGCGCCGATCCCGAAGAGCGTTCCGCACGAGACGTGCGTCGTCGAGACGGGCCAGCCCCAACGCGTCGCCAGAGTCACCAGCAGCGCGGTGACCAGATTGCCGGTGAAACCCTGCCCGGCGTTCATCTCGGTGATGCGATGGCTGAGCGACTCCGCCACGCGGCGCGAGCCGAGGAGTCCCCCCAGCGCGATCGCCACGCCGACGAGCACTAGCCCCGGCAGGTTGCCGACGACCGACGTCGCCAGCAGCAGGGCCGCGATCTTCGGAGTGTCGTTGAGTCCCCGTGCGAACCCAACCAGTCCCGCAGAGAGAAAATGCAGCCCGTCCAGGACGTTTCCCGCATCAATGCCGATCGCGCGGCCGACATACCGCTCGCGGCAGGTCACGACCGTGTCGAGCGACGCCGACAACGACTCCATCCGCAGCGTCACCAGACCAGCGTCACCCGCCGGGACCACTTCGAGCACCTCTCGGCCCGCGCACAGACAGGTCGCCTGCGAAACGCCGAAGGAAGTCCGCAGCCAGCGGAAACAGGGATACAACAGCACGGTGGCCAAGAACGCCACGAAGGGGCTGAACAGCAGCGGCAGCAGCAGTTGCTGGCCCAGCTTCGTCCAGGCGATCTCGGACTGCTGCGAAACCGCAACTCCGATCATGGTGCCGATGATGGCGTGCGTCGAGGAGACGGGAAACCCGATCCTGGTCGCCAGCAGGACCGTGGCCGCCGCGCCCAGGGCGACCGCTGCGCCGAAACCCGGCAGGGCCACGACCTCGTCGCTCACCGGGCCGTTGCCGGAGAATTGCAACCAGAGATCCCGCGCCAGCCAGGCCGACAGCAGGGAACCGAGCAGCGTCGTGATCGTCCCCTATGCCAGCGCCCGACCGAAGGTCGTCGTCCGGCTGCCATAGAGCGTCGCCACCCCTTTGAAGTTGTCGTTCGCCCCGTTGGCAAACGCCAACAGCCCGCCGGCCAAGAGCGTGAGCAGCACCGTTATCGTCATCTTGCTGGTCCCGGAGACGCCGAGATGGCTCCCTGGCAACTCGAACCCGCACCAGCAGTGCAGCCGTAGCAGTGACGACCAGTCAGGATGTCGCGCCCACTGAAATCGTGACTCCGAAACCCACGGATGTGCCGGGGCAGCGTGAGTTCCACCGGCAGATCCAGCATCTGATTGAAGTCGCAGTCGTACAGCCGCCCCTGCCAGTCGACCGAGAGCACGGTACGACACATCAGGCCGTCGATGGCCGCGGGATTGAACGCGTCGGCCAACTTCCGCAGATAGTCCTCATAGCGGCCGGTCTGCAGCAACTCCGCCAGGAACCGGCTGATCGGCATGTTGGTGATGGTGTACAGCCGGTTGAACCGGATGCCGAACCGATCGCCGAGCTGCTGTTTGTATGCCGCTTCGAGTTCCCCTTGATCCGGCGGCAACGACGGGCCGACGGGGTTGTAGACGAGATGGAGCGTCAGCTCGGAATCGGGCTGTGCGTAACCGACCTGATTGAGCCTGCGAAGGCCGGCAATCGACCGCTCGAACACCCCCTCGCCCCGCTGCCGGTCGCAGTTCTCCTCCAGGTAACAGGGGAGCGACGCGATCACTTCGACCTGCTGCTCGGCGAGGAACTCCGACAGGTCCTGATAGCCGTTGGCGGTCAGGATCGTCAGGTTGCAACGGTCGATGACGTGCCGCCCCCGGCGACGAATCTCCGCCACGAACCAGCGGAAGTGGGGATTCATCTCCGGGGCGCCCCCGGTCAGGTCGACGGTTGCGATCTCGGAGCGGTCGAGCGCGTCGAGGCAGTCCTGCATCGTCTCACGGGTCATGATCTCGCGGCGGTCGGGACCGGCGTCGACGTGACAATGCGTGCAGGTTTGATTGCACAGTTTGCCGAGGTTGATCTGCAACGTGCGGACGCGGTCCGCAGTGAGCGGGAACCGCCCGTGTGCCGCGAGAGCGTCATCAAACTCAGGAACAGCGTCCGCATCGCGGGCGGCCAGGATCTCGAGCTGCACCAGGGGCGTTGCCAGCGGGTTGCCACGGCGGAGGAGAGTCTGTTGAGCCATGCGAGTCCGGGGGTTAGCGTGAGGGGTCGATCGTCGTGATGGGGGGCGTCGCCGGGGCCGCGAAAATGGAGCGGTAGTTCGCAAAGTACGACTTCACCAGAGAGAGCCACCCCAGACCCAGCACGGCTGCCAGCGCGATTGTGTCCGGTGACAGCAAGACGTGAAACAGCAGGATGGCGACCACAAGGGGCGCCACCAGTACCACCCCCAGGGGCGAAGTGCGGGGAATCAGAATCAGTACCCCGCTGAGAATCTCCAAACCCTTCACGATGGGGAGGAAGCCGGAGGCCAGCAGCGCTCCCATGAATGCCTGGCCTGCCTCTCCGAGCGGCGGGAACGGCAACATCGGGATGAAGGCGTTGAGCCCGAACACCACCAGGATCGTTCCGGTCAGCACGCGCGCTACAAGAGTGGCCATCGGCAAGCCTCGGTGAGTTTTCGAGAGATGGTTTCGCGTCCCGTCACACCCGCGGAGAACCGCGTTCAGCAGCAGGACCCCTCCTCACCGCAACAGGGGCCGAGCGACTCCGTCGTGGCGTGGTAGTCCTGCCCCTTGGTCTCCCGAGGGTCGCGCTTCTTGGAGCGGCGGCAGTCGAACGGCTGAGCTTGTTCCAGGGGAATCTCCTCGCGCGGAGCGATCGGCTCAAACATCCCTGCGTAAGGCGCCTGCTGCAGGAGACGATAGGTCTTGTCGCAGACCGCCATCCGCTCGCCGCGGTAAAAGACGTGCCCGTCGTCGTCCTCCACCTTGCGGAACGGACCGGTGTAAACCAGGGCCTGATTCCGCTCGAGGCACGGCCCCTGCTTCCCCTTGTAGGCCACGACGGTCAGGGACCGAAACTCAATTCCCTCGATCGTCTGCCAGGGATCCCGTTGCCGACGAACGATCTGCATCCCATGAAAACCAGCATCGGCAAACGCCTGCAGGAAGCGGTCTTCACGAAACGCCCCGGTCAGGCAGCCCGACCACAAGGTCCCGTCGCGTTGCAATTCCTCGGGCACGTCTTCATCAGACACGATGTCGCTGATGGCGGCACGCCCCCCCACTCGCAACACGCGGAAGATTTCCGCAAAGAGCTGCCGGCGATCCTGTTGCCGCACCAGATTGAGCACACAGTTTGACACGACGCAATCAACCGACCCATCCGCCACGAGCGGAGACTCGCGACGCAGACGCTCCTCCACGGATCGGACCGCCAGCCAATCGACCGAACGTCGCACCGGATGCTGCTGCAGCTCCCGATCCAGGCGCTCGAGGTCAAGTTGCAGATCCTGAATCAGTCCATACCGGAATTCGACGTTCGCATACCCGAGCCGTTCGGCGACTGTGGATTGATATTTACGGGCGAGACCCAGCATCTCCAGATTGCAGTCGACACCGATCACCCGCCCCTGAGGACCAACCACCTGCGACAGGATGTAGCACAGCTTCCCGCTGCCTGACCCGAGGTCGAGCACAGTCTCTCCCTCCCGGACATAGGGACTGGGATCGCCGCAGCCGTAGTCGCGCTCGATGATCTCCTGAGGAATGATCGAGAGGTAATCCCCCGCATACTCCACCGGACAACAGAGGGCCGGCTCGACCGCCCGTGAAGCAGCCGCATAACGCTGGTAAACCGACGATTCCACTTCCATCGAGCTCGCCATGGTGGAGTCGAACACAAAAAGGTCTCCTGCTGGTCAAATGTCCCGTTCAGGCCGGCTGTCAACGTTCGCCAGCCGTTACACAGCAGCCGCTTCGCCGCCAGTAGATGGAACTATCGTCGGTGAACGGGCTTGAGTCTGTGAGTCAGGACACAGAATCGCGAGCAGAGAGGGGACCGAGTCCCCGCGTGCTGTTGAGCGTCCACTGCACCCGTCCCTCCCAGAATCGTCCCATCAGGCGGGAGGCGAAGCACCCCGAGACCAGCCCGACCTGTGTGGTGTTACGTCCTGGGGCCGTCGGACAGGCTCCGGGACGGACTGCCCCTCCGTCCGCTCCTACTCAGGACCGGGGCCGGGCAGCTGTCGCGACTTCGAGCGCCTGCGCAACGACCAGGCGTACCATCCGATCGTGTACAGAATCTTGCACCCCGCCCGCAGCGTTCCGCTCACGGTGCCGCTGATCTTGCTGACGCCGATGCGCCGCCGGTACAGGACGGGAATCTCCATCGTTCGCAGGCCGGCGACGAGCGCCTTGATCTGCATCTCGACCGTCCACCCGAAGTTGCGATCGGTCATCTCCAGACTCAGCAGGCTGGTGTAACGGATCGCGCGGAATGGCCCCAGGTCGGTGTAGCGTCCCCCCCAGATCAGCCGCATCAGCCAGCACGCGAGTTTGTTGCCGTAGACGCTCTGCGGCGGCATCGCGCCGGGCTCGCGCTCGCCCAACAGCCGCGAGCCGAGCACAAAATCCTGCTCCCCGGCGAGAATCGGGCGGACCAGCAGGGGCAGGTACTCCGGGTGATCGCTGTAATCACCATCCAGAAAAACCACCACTTCCGGCGGCGTTTGCCCGCTCCGGATCGAATCGGCTACCTCGTGCAGCGCCGCGAGACAGGCACTGCCGTAGCCGACGCGCTCCTCCCGCACCACAGCCGCCCCCAGCCGCTCTGCCAAGTCCCCCGTCCCGTCGCTGGAACCGTTATCGGCCACGAGCACCCGACCGACCGGAGGCAGGTCGCGCAGCAGTTCCGGCAGCGATGCCACCTCGTTTCGAGCGGGAATAATCACCCACACGCGAGACAATCCGGGGTCAGAGAGCGGAAACGATTCGCGATTCACACCCATCGTGCTCTCGAGTCTGCGCCGCGGCGCGTGCGGACCTGGCTGCCTGCCGGGCTCGGTCTCGACTCATCGAGCGCGATCTCCCCCGCCCACCCTGTCGATGACGAGGGACCGCACGGTCCGACGCCATCAGCGCGAGCCCGATCCACCAAAGCCTCCACCACTATACGCCGGTGGATCGCTCGGACCAGCCGGCACTCCGGCGCCGTAAGTTCCCGAACCGGATTGCTCGAACACCGAGGAGTAGTTCGGAGTCGATCCCGCAGGGGACAACGGTCTGACCGCAGAGCCGCCGCTTCCGACTCGACCGCGGCAACTTCCGCTGGAGCACGCCCCGCTGCTGCATCGTCCCGGCGAGCAGCTCCCGGTCGAGCACGTCCCGGAGGAGCAACCGCGGTGCCCCGCGCAACCCACGGCCCACACCACGCAGAGTCCCGCCACCGCCGCCATGATTCGTCGCGCCATGTCTCGCTCCTGATGAGGGGCTCTCCATCGAACTCTCGCCTCACATCGACGATGCACATGGTCGCACTCTGTAATCTGGGTCACAGTGACGCGCCTTCCCACGGAGGCGCCTCGGCCCTGTCCCCTGTCAGTCGGAAGCGTCAAGCCGGAAGTGGTGCCGGGTGAACGAGTCAGGCCCCCCCAGAAACCATGTTCGCGGCCCCGGTCTGGTGCAGCGCCTGGTGCGGGGTCAGGGCTACCATCGCCAGAAAACCACGGTTAGCACTCCGACCAGCCTCTACAAGCTGCTGAACAACGTCGCGGACACAGGAATGTGCCCTACAAAAACACGGGCCACGAAGTCGAAATCGTGACCATCCTTGAAGTTACAGCGTGCTTTTCCAGCTCTATTGACGTCCTGTGTTTTCGCTGTACCCTACGGCCATGGAAACGAGATCCCAAGCGGCCGCGATCGTTCAACGGGCGGAACGTGAGATTCTGGAGTTGCTGTTGCGCGTTGCCAGCGAGGGCGATTATGAACATGTCGCCATGCTCGCCGAATGGGCACAACGACTTCGGCAAATTTCGGAGCAAGCTGGTCCAGGGAGGGGACTGATCTGGGGGCTGACCGGTCCCAGTGACTGCGCTGGATCGAATACTGATAACCAGGAATCCGCAAGGTCAACGTCGATGAGTAGTTCATCGGTCCGCCGAAAGACACGAAGACTGGGCAAGCACAAGGCGAAGAATGCGAACTATCCCAAGTTCCGTCGTGATCGCGACGAACTGGTGAAAATCGGCTGGTCGAAGAAACAGAATGCGGAATATCGACACAAGGCTCCCAAGGCGGTGGTGCTTTCGGTTGTAGATGGTTTGCAGAAACGCGGTGCCGCCGGAGAGCGTTTCACGTTAGAGGAACTGCTGCCGTTTCGAGATCGAGAAACGCAGGCCGAATTGCCCAGCTATCAAACGTACCTGACCATCGCCTGGCTTCGTCAAGAGAATTTAGTCGTGCAGCATGGCCGGCAAGGTTATTCTCTTCGGACAGAAACTAACCTCATGGATGCTATCGAAGAACGCTGGAAGCTACTACCAAAGTTATAGCCTCCCAGAGGTATTGCCATGAACGATCCCCAGGCAAAAGAGCATCCCAGGCAAAAGAGCTTTGTTTCGCGCTGATGAAAGCTGACAGTGAAGAGGAGGTGATCGCCCTGCTAAAGCAGGCGGGTTTCTGGGACAACAAATACGTCTGGCGGTTCTACGGCGACTACGAGAACAATTACAACACGATCGGCAACCAGCAGAGCCGTCCCGATGCTGCCCTGGTGGAGAAGGTCGTCAACGCGGTCGATGCGACCCTCCTGAACAAGTGCCTGGAGCGAGGCATCGATCCCGAGGGGCCGGACGCTCCGAAGAGCATTCGCGAGGCGGTCGCGATGTTCTTCGATGACATCTACAACCCCGAGAGCCCGCACGCTGGGCAGGTCAAGAACTGGTCAGATAAGAAGCGCACCGAGACGGCCCGCTGGCTGACGCTGGTCGCGACCGGGGCCGGGGCGCGTAGCGGGAACCCCTGCTTCACTATCTCAGATCGAGGGGAAGGGCAGACCCCCGAGCGCATGCCCGATACCTTCCTCTCCCTCACCAAGTCGAACAAGCTCCGCATCCCGTTCGTGCAGGGCAAGTTCAACATGGGCGGGACCGGGGTGTTCGAGTTCTGCGGCCAGCACGGTCTGCAGCTCATTGTGACCCGTCGCAACCCGACCATTCTCAACAGTAAGCTCGCCCACCCGTCCGATACACAGTGGGGCTTCACCGTCGTGCGCCGGGAGAACCCCGGCGCCGGCCCGATGCGGAGCTCCGTCTACACATACCTTGCGCCGCTCGAGGCCGATCAGAGGCCGGGCCAGGGGGGTGTCCTCCGCTTCAGCGCGGACACGATGCCTATTTTCCCGGAGGGCCGCAATCCATACGCCCGGGAATCGAAGTGGGGTACGCTCATCAAGCTCTATGAATACGCGGCAACCGGCTTCAAGTCGAATATACTGATGAAGAACGGCTTGTTGAGCCGCATGGACCTGCTATTACCCGACGTCGCCCTTCCGGTGCGACTGTATGAGTGTCGGCCGTCATACAGGGGGCATGAGGGTAGCTTCGAGAACAACCTGACCGGCCTCGGCGTCCGCCTCGAGGACGACCGGGGCAACAATCTGGAGGAAGGCTTCCCCTCCTCGTGCCCGATTGGCGCGATGGGCGAGCAGATGACGGCGACCATCTACGCGTTCAAGAAGGGGAAGGCAGAAACCTACCGCAAACATGAGGGTATCATCTTCACGCTAAACGGCCAGACCCATGGACACCTGACGCCCGACTTCTTCACCCGCAAGGCCGTCGGCCTGAGCTACCTCGCTGACTCCATCCTCGTCATAGTCGATTGCAGCCGGTTCACCGGCCGTGCCCGCGAGTTGCTCTTCATGAACAGCCGCGATCGGCTCCGCAACGGCGAGTTGAAGCAGGAGATCGAGCACGCGCTGGAGGAGATGCTCAAGCAACACCAGGGGTTGCGCGATCTCAAGGAGCGCCGCCGCCGCGAGCAGACTGAGGCCAAGCTCGCTGACTCCAAGCCGCTGGAGGACATCCTAGAGTCCCTCCTCAAGAAGTCGCCGACGCTCGCCAACCTCTTCCTCAAGGGCCAGCGCGCCTCGAACCCGTTCAAGACCGTCAAGGTCCGTGAAGAGGAGGAGAATCCGTTTGAGGGCAAGCGGTTCCCGACGTTCTTCAAGCTCAAGGGAAAGGACTACGGCCAGGAGTTGGACCGCGAAACCCCGATCAACATGCGATCGCGGATCACGTTCGAGACGGACGCGGAAAACGATTACTTTGGGCGGGCCACCGAGGCCGGTCAGTTCTCGTTGCTCCGCTTGGACGGTGAGCACCGCGTCCCCGTCACCGACTACGTCGGCCCAAACCTACAGAACGGGATCGGCACGCTGAGCGTCCAGCTCCCCCTCAACTGCCAGGTCGGTGACACCCTCCGCTTCCTCGCCGTCGTGACCGACCCGACACGGATCGACCCCTTCGAGAACCGGTTCACCGTGAAGGTCAAGCCGGAGGCATCGCCCTCCGGCTCGGCCGGGGAGCGCCGTAAGCCGCCGGCCCGCGAGGCGGGGAACGACCGTGAGGTCCCGAGCGGAATCGCCCTGCCCAACATCATCCCGGTGTACGAGAAGGGCTGGGAAGCGCAGACCCCTCCCTTTGACAAATACACTGCGCTCCAGATCAAGAATGCAGGTGATGACAGCGCCCCGGACGGCGACACGAAGTCGGTCTTCGACTTCTACGTCAACATGGACAACCTCTACCTGAAGACGGAGATCAAGCCCGCTCAGCGCGACCCCGAGGTGACCCGTGCGCGCTTCATGTACGGCCTAGTGCTGCTGGGCCTGGCCCTGGTGCAGGAGCACGAGGCCGCGAAGGCCAGGGCGAAGAAAGCCGACACCGAGGAGGAAGAGCGAGACGAGGAGGACGAAGGGGAGGCCAACATCGAGCGGCGCGTCACTGAGTTCACGAGGGCCATCGCCCCCGTGTTATTGCCCATGATCGAGTCACTCGGCGACCTGGACGAGGACCCAACTCCAGCTGTCATCGGCTCGGGGGAGGCCACCTGAGCCGTCAGACGGACCGCGGGCGGTGGAAGAGGACCACCTCTTTCGAAGTGGCGAGCGCTCCCTGGATGAGGGCGAACCAGCGGCGCCCAGGGACTGTTCGCCAAAGCCGCTCGGCCGTGGGAATGCCCAGTGATTCGGGTGGAACCTCGTCGAACCCGGCTTCCTGCATGACCCCCAGAAAACGAGGTATCTGCAAGTCCGGATCAGAGAACGCTACCATTTGGATCACGAGTGCCTTAGGATCAATAACCTGACGTATGCCGGCGAACGACTTGCGAACACCCTCAAAGTATCGTACCAAGTTGCGGTGCCTACGATCTCCAAATGTATAGTATGATGCGCCTTGACCGTCCTGACAATTGGCGACCCAATAAGGCGCAGGCGTTTCCTTTCTTCCCCGAACGTTCCATCGATGGTACAGAATATGTACGCCAGGATAGGGTGGGGATGTAACACAGAGCATCGGCCTCTTCGGCAAGGAAGCGAACACCGGTTCGGAGGGCAAGTCTGCCGCTGCTCGGTGTACCCCAGTCGATATCGCCTTTCGAAGGCCTGGCGGCGAGTTGTCTCGGACTGCCTGGCGGAATTCCCGCATACCTTTGATGAAGCTGTCCAAGGACTTGAACAATTCCAGTCGGAACTCCTCCGCCGAGGGGATGCGTTCGCGGCAGTCCAGTGCCCATTGGCCTGTCTTCAGGAATAAACACCGTGCAAACCGCTGTTGCCGCAAACGGGGAAGTTCGTGCAGGCGGGCCAGTGCCAGTTCAATCGTCTTGCGAATCGGCCACGGTAAGTTGCGCTGATAGCCGGCGGCTTGCCACCATGATGCCCGAACCGGTGGACGGTGAAGGTTCAGATGCACAGGTAAGCCGTGAACCCAATCCTCGATGCGCCGAAGGTCGTTCTCGCTCAAGGGCGTTGTCTTCACGCGTGTGAGAAACACTGATAATGAGTTAATGTCGCTTCCAACGGCGTGCCTGCCCAGCGCGAGGGCTTCCACAAGCGTTGTACCGCCACCCATAAACGGGTCAAGAATAACATCGCCCGGCCGACTAAATGCTTCGATAGCTGCGCGAGCGAAAAAAGGGGAGAATCTCGCTGGGTAGCGGTAAAAGTTATGTGTAAGCCCGGCGACTGGCTCCGTCGACTGGACTCCGGCTAGAAAACGATCGACCCACTGCTCCGTTTTAGATTGTGTCGAGCCATTGCTGGGCAGGCTCATCGACCATCCCTCCTGGTCCTAGGTCGTTTCCGCTTAGAGCTACCGGATAAAACCAGTTGTTCGTGCCCAAATGCCTCGGTTCTCGAGTACATTCCAGTTAATGTCCGCTGGCTTTTAGTCCGTTCAATCGAAACTTGCGGCGATTGCTGCCTCATCCATTTGTCGATGGCCCTGCGTTCAAACCGCTAGGTGCGGCCAATCTTCGATGCTGGTAGGTCTCCCATCTGCGCCATGCGGTAGAGGGTTGATGGCCCATACTTCAGGTAAGTGACAAGTTCAGCAAGAGTCAACCAATCGATCATGGAGGTATCTTCCGTGGTGATTTTCCGAAGCCAGTGATGATCAGAAGATATCAACAATGCCGAACTGTGTCAATCAGTGACTGACTACCAGACTGTGGTGAGGGTGCCCATCAGGAATTCCACGAGTGGGTGGGTCTGGTATGGTTTGTTGTGGTGCGTCGACGGATCGGCGCGGTGGAACCTCCAGGAGGGGAACGACATCGGATCGATGGCGACGGCGGAGGTGAAAGCGGCAGAGTTGGCTCAGTGGACGGAGGAGATGGGTGAACCTCTTTCGCGGAAGGCGTTTGGCGAGCAGGGACATGACCTGCACGCCTCGTTGGCAGAGATGGAGCAGTGGCTGGGGCCGCCGCTGGAACAGCTGGCGGCCGGCTTTCTGCACAAGTCGTTCACGGCCCGGGGAGCACGGCTGCCGACCGTACTCTCCAAGGAAGAGGTTCGTCGTCTTTTCACCGCCATGCCGGAGAAAGGCGCGCATCGGCTGATCGTGGAATTGCTCTACGGGACCGGTATGCGGATTTCCGAGTGCTGCCAGTTGCGGGTCTGCGATCTCGATTTCGACCGAGGGGAGATCGTCATTCGCGGCGGCAAGGGGAACAAGGACCGGATCACCATGCTGCCGCAATCGCTGGAAGGGGGGTGAAGGCTCAAGTCGAGTTCGTCCGGCTGCGGCGCGAACACGATGTCGAGAACGGCGCGGGTTATGCGCCGGTCCCGACCAGCCCGGAGCACAAACGGCATGGGGCGGCGTAGGAACTCCGCTGGCAGTTCCTCTTCGGCTCGTCCGTGATCCGGCTGGATCGGGAAACAAGAGAGTGCATCCGCGGGCATGCCCCTGTTCCTCACCGGCGAGCGCGGGTGACCGGTTGCCTCACACGAGGGGTGCAGGGGGTGAATCCGTCAGGAGGCAGGAGCAGGAGCGGCAGTTCTGCCTCCCCCCCTGCGGCTGACGGCCCGCAGGCATGGCCTGCCGCCGACCGAACCGTGGGTGCGCGGCCGTTTCTCCGCTGGGGGCGGAGCCTTGCTCCCCTCGAGGGGGTGGGGGAAGAGGGACTCTGTTCGGTGGAGAGTCTCGGTCGCCCCGATTCGTCGCGATCACTTCGATCGCCTCTTGTAAGCGGTCCTGCGGCGGCTTACGCTGTTCCACAGAGGGACAAGTACTGCGGAGAACTAACATGGGCCCTGCCCTTGGGCATGTACGGTCAGCGCTCAGGACCGTGCTCCTGGTTCGGTTGGGGGAAGAACGGTACGCCCTCCCCCTCGAAACAGTGGAGGAAGTTTGGCCAGCCCTGTTGATCGAATCTGTTTCGCAGTGCCTCCCCTCCGTGCGGGGGGTTGTGTTTGTTCGCAGCCGACTGGTCCCCATCCTTGATGCCGCGGAGCGTCTGGGAGTGCGTGACCACGAGCGGCCGGAGGAGCCGCCCATCGTCTGTCTGCGTGTCGGACAAGGCCTTGTCGGCGTGGAGTTTCACGAGGTCATTGACCTGAGGGAGCTGGATCTCGGTCAAGCACTTCCCGCAGCGCGTCTGGGAGTCACGGATGGATTGATCAGCAGTGTGGTGGAACAGGAGGGGCAGATCATCCGCGTCCTGGATCCCGAGCGGTTCCTGACGAGTGAGGAAACGCTCCGCCTGAACGACTTCGCACCTCCGGCGTGAGGGGGGAGCAATTCCCCGACATGCCGGAGTGTGTCTCGTCTGCGAAATCCCTTTCTGATTGCCTTTCGTTCGTCTGCGGGTGATAGATGGTCTCCACCGTCCCCAGCCAGTGGGAGTTGTTTCGCCAATGGGTGGAGTCGGAGACGGGGATGGACCTGGGAGGTCCAAGGCTCCCGCGACTCCGCGAAGCCGCGGAGCGCCTGAGCGATCAGCCGCTCACGGACGCCGCGCTGCAGCGAATCATGGCTCAACCCGCGCAGCGAACGCGTTTTTTAGAAGGCCTGACCGGTCGGCTGACGGTGGGGGAGTCGTACTTCTTCCGCAATGAGCATCATTTTCGGGCCCTGCGCGAGCACGTCCTCCCGCACATCCTCCGGGAGAAGGCGGTCAGTCGCGAGCTTCGCATTTGGAGCGCCGGGTGTTCGACCGGGGAGGAACCCTATTCGGTCGCGATTGTGCTGGACCAGCTTCTGGGAGCAGACGATTCCTGGAGGGTGTCGATTCTGGGAACGGATCTGAATCCGGATTATCTGGCCCGGGCCCGTGAAGGGCGTTATCGACTCTGGTCATTCCGCCAATGCGATCTTCATAAGAACCAGAATTATTTCCACCAGGAGGGGGACGAATATCAATTGGCTCCCCACATTCGCGACCGTGTTCGCTTCAGCTATCTCAATCTGGTCAAGGACGTCTATCCGTCGGTGATGACGGGCACCACGGGGCTGGATCTGGTGCTGTTTCGCAACGTGGCGATTTATCTGAAGCCGGAAGTCACGGCCGCCATTCTTACGCGGTTTCGGCAGGTACTGCGGCCGGGAGGCTGGCTGCTGCTGGGGGAGACGGAGGTCTCGACGGCCCCGGTCCAGGGTTATGAGGCCCGGTGTTTTGACCAGGCCACGTTCTATCGGACGCGGTCGAATCCTCCGGAGTCGAGCGCGGAAACATTTGCTCCCCCGGCCCTGGCGGGCGCGTTCCTTCCCAAACCCTTCAGCGGGACGGCGCCGCGACTTCCCGACTGGGTTCCTCTGCCCAAGGTGGCGGAAAGCAGCAGCGGTTCGGTGCGGCGTGGCATTCCGCCGGGACCGGCCGATCGCAGAGAGCCGGGGAGCTCGAATCCTCCCCCGGTCCCGGCAGCGGCGTGGGAGCAGATCGAACGGCGTCTGCGTCATCACGAGATTCCGGAAGCGGTTCGGGCGATCGACCAGATTCCGGATGCCAAGGAACGGGCGGTGGGGCGGCTACGGGTGGTGCGCGAACTCCTGGCCGCTGCGGAGACCGTCACGGCGCGTCGGCATTTGGAGGTCTGTCTGAAGGAGAATCCGCTGCTGCTCGAGGCGCATCTGCTGAAGGCAGCGTTGGCAGAAGAAGCGGGCGATGTGGCGGAGGCCGAACGTCACTACCGCCGGGCCTTGTATCTCGATCGCGCCTGCGCGATGGCTCATTTTCACCTGGCCCTCGTGCAACAGCAGCAGGGGCGCACGGCTGACGCCCAGAGGAGCGTGCAGACGATGTTGCGAGTCACGGCGGGGAACGATCCGCATGCCCTGGTCGAGCACGGAGAGGGGGTCTGCTACGGACGGTTGAGAGAGCTGGCAGCGCTGTTGCTGGAGGTGCCGGAATGACCGCAGTGACTCCCTCGGATCGAACGGCCGGGAACGAACAGCTTCGCTGCGGAGAGCGACTGGGGGTGGCCGGCGCCTCCACGAACGCTCCGACGTTGCAGGAAAAGCTGGCCGAACGGACCCGTCGACTGCGCGAGCAGGCGGCGACCGCGGGCCCGACCGGTCCCCAGACGACCTTCCTCACCTTTGCCAAGGGACGGCAGCGGTACGGGGTCCTGCTGGACGAAGTCCTGGAAGTGCAGGCGCTTGACCAATACAGCGCCGTTCCCGGCGCCCCGCCGTTTGTGCCGGGGGTGGTGCACTTCCGCGGGGAGATCCTTGCGCTGTTGGACCTGGGGAGGTTGCTGAACATCCCAGAAACCGGCCTGGCGGACATCCATTTCTACATCGTTGTCGAAGCAGGGGGCAGGCGGGTGGCTGTGGTGGCCGGTCAGATCGACGACCTCATCAGTGTGGCGTCGGAGCAGATCGCAGCAGCGCCGCTGTTGCCCGGGCAACGCTCGCCGGACTGGATGGTGGGGGTGCACGAGGAGAACTGCCTGATTGTCCGCATGGACCGCTTGTTGACGGATCCGCAACTCCTCTGATGGGGAAATCATGAAACTCACCATTGGCAAGCAACTGGCGTCGGGATTTGGGGCGGTGATTGCCCTGATGGCGGTGAGTGCGGCCTTCGCCTATTTCAAATTGGCCGAGATGAATCGCATTGTGGGGACCGTCGTGGACGAGTCCTTCCCTCTGGTTCGGGCCTGTGACGAATTGCTGTCCGGACTGGCGAATTCCCTGGCGGCGCTGCGGGGCTATCTGCTGCTGGTCGACGACCCTCGCCAGGCCGACATGCTCAAACAACATCGGCAGTCGGCCTGGAACGACATGGATGACGCCGTGCGTCGGCTGGAGGTGTTGTACGAACCTTCGACGGACGAGCAGGGTCGCAGGACCTTGGCGGGGATTCAGGCGGAACTCCGCCAGTTCCGAGCGATTCAGGATCGCGTGGAAGCGGAGGGGGCCGTGCAAAACAATCAGGCGATCCAATTGCTATCGGCCGAAGCTGTTCCCAAGGCGACCCAGGTGCGTGAGGCGTTGGAGGGTCTGAAGGCCGCGGCTGCCACCCGCGTGAGAGAGGATCGCAACCGACTGGTGGCCGCCGGCACTGCCGTCTCCACGATGTTGCTGACGGTCACGCTGATCACCATGGCAGTGGCCGCCGGGCTGGCCTTCACCTTCAGCCGTCGCATGGTGCGCTCGATCCAGTCGCTGCTGAGCGACGTGCAGACGGTGGCGGGGGGAAACCTGACCGGGACGGTGCTGCGGATTCACGCGCCGGATGAAATCGGTCAGCTCGCCGCAAGTTTCAGCACCATGGTAACGTCGTTGCGCGAGTTGATTGCGGAGGCGGGGACCATGACCGGCGAAGTCGCCGCCGCCAGCAGCGAGATTGCGACGGCGTCTCAGCAGCAGGTCGCCAGTCTGAATCAGACGGCTACGTCGCTCAATCAGATCACCACGACGGCCGAAGAGTTCAAGACGGCCATGCAGGAGTTCGCGGACCGGGCCGGCGCCGTCCAGGAGGCGGCCAATGAAATGGCCAAACGGGCAGGAGAAGGCCGGACGTTGACAGTCGATTCGACCGCCCGGATTGAACAGGTCCGGACGAACTCCCAGGCGGCGGCGACAAGCGTGCTGAACCTGTCCGAGCAGATGCAGCGGATTGGCGAGATCACGGCGACGGTCAACGAGATCGCCGAGCAGACCAAACTCCTGGCCTTGAACGCCTCGATTGAGGCCGCCCGGGCGGGGGACGAAGGGCGCGGATTCGCCGTGGTCGCCACCCAGGTGCGCGAACTGGCGAATCAGTCCAAGGCGTCGGCCAGCCGGATCGAATCACTGATTGCCGAGACGCAGAAGTCGGTGCGGGAGGTGGTCCACAATATCGAGGAAGGCGGCCGACTGTCTGCGCATTCCAGCGAGATCGTCAGTCGCGTGACGCACGCCTTCGACGAGATCAGCCAGGCGATCGAGCAGACGCGGAATGCCATGTCCCAGATCAATCTCGGGGCCAAACAGCAGGAGCAAGGGATTCGCGAACTGGTCTCGGGCATTTCAGAGATCGATTCTGCCATGAAGGAATCGCTCGCCGCCGCCGAGCAGACGCAGAAATCGATCGTCGCCATCGATCAGCGGATTCGTGCCCTGAACCAGTCGATGTCCCGCTTCAAAACGTGAGTTGATGATGGCCGACCCTCTGTTCGAAATTTTCCGCGAGGAGGCCCGCGAGCACCTGAGCCGATTGGAGCAGGGCTTCCTGGACCTCGAACAGGCCACGGTGCTGTCGGAGCGGGCGGCACTCATCAACGAACTGTTCCGGCATGCTCACAGCCTCAAAGGCGATGCCCGAGCCATGGGGCTGGGCCGCGTCCAGCAGGCAGCCCAGGTGCTGGAGAACGTCCTCGACGACCTGCGCGAGAAACCGGAGCACGTCAGCCGCTCAGTCATCGGCAGCGGCTTGACTCAGCTCGACGAGGTTCGACGGGCGTTCGAGGCCTGGCAACAAACTGTCGCCTGCGAGTCCGACGGTGGCGAGGAGGCGGGGTGCCCCCCCCTCGCCGGGCAGGTCTGCCAGTCCCGGGACCGGGCCCCCTTCTCCGGCACTCCCACCGGAAACCGGGCCACGGGTCACAGCCGTGGAAGCTGCCGCCGCCTCGGAGGAGACCTTCACCGTCCGTGTTCCGTCCGATCGATTGGATCGGATGCTGGCGTCCGCTGGTGAACTGCGGATTGCGCTGCGCGGCGGCGCCGGACTCGGCGGACGACTGGAGGAAATCCGCACAGAACTGGAACGGCTGCTCCAGGCGATGTGCCCGGACCGGCGTGCGGCGACACCGCAAGACAAGGACGGGGCTGCGGCGGAAATGCGGAGCACTCTGGAAAACGTGCTGGAACAGGTGCGCTGCGCCGAAAGCGATTTTCGCCGCACGCACGGTCGCGAGGAGTTGCTGTTGGAGACGTTAGAGGCCGACATTCGCCGGGCGCGGCTGCTGCCGTTGGTGATGCTGACGGACTCGCTGCGTCGGGCCGTTCGAGACCTCGCCCAGTCGCTGGGCAAAATGATCCGCTACGAAGTCGACGTGGGCCAGATACTGCTGGATAAAGCGGTCATCGAAGCTTTACGGGAGCCGTTGCTGCATCTCGTCCGCAATGCCTGCGACCACGGCATTGAAACGCCGGAGGAGCGCCGGGCGGCCGGGAAGTCTCCGGAAGGGACCCTTCGCATCCAGGCGGCCTGTCGGGGAGAACGGATTCACCTGACCATTGCCGATGACGGCCGCGGCATTTGCTTTGAGCGTGTCCGGGAGCGGTTGCGCCGCAGCGGAGCCTGCCAGGTCGATGTCCAGACCCTGTCGGAACGGGAGCTGGTGAAATACTTGTTCGAGCCGGGCTTCACGACGGTGGAGGCAGGGCATGTGTCCGGTCGAGGCGTTGGTCTGGATGTGGTGCTGCAGACCATTCTCCGGTTGCAGGGGTCCGTGGAACTGGAATCGAGTTCACCGGCGGGGACCGCCTTCGTGCTGACCGTTCCTGTGACGGTCTCCACCGTCCGCATTCTGACGGTCTTCAGTCACGGACAATTCTTCGGCGTGCCGACGTCCTCCGTCGTGAGCACAGGCCGGGCCAGGCCGGAGGACCTCCGCGAATGGCAGGGGCGGATGGTGTTGCCCCTCGATGGCCGGCCGGTCCCCTGGGTGACACTCGCGGAAATCCTGCACGTCCCCGGTTCCCAGCCGCTTGCCAACCACCGCCAGTGGCCATACCTGCTGGTCGCCCTCGAAGGCCGGCACGTGGCAGTGGCGGTGGACGATCTGGAGGAGGAATCGGAAGTCCTGCTGAAGCCGGTGGGGTTTCCTCTGAACAGCTTGGCGGGCGTGGTGGGGGGGACGATCCGTCCGGATGGGTCTGTCCAGGTGGTGCTGGATGTGGGCAAGCTGGTGCTCGGTCATGCGGAGCTGCGTCCACCGCCCGCGTCGCCTCATCGGGCGGTTCCTCGGATTCTGGTGGTCGACGACTCGCCGACCGCGCGGGCCATTCTGCGGAATGTCTTTGCGGCAGCCGGGTACGCAGTCCGGACCGCGACGGACGGCGTTGATGCCTTGGAACGACTCCGGTCCGGCCCGGCCGATGTCGTGGTGAGCGATGTCGAAATGCCCCGCTTGAACGGCTTTGACCTGACCCGGTAGATCAAAGCCAAGTTCGGTTTGCCGGTGATTCTGGTCACCGGCCGGGAAACGGAGGAGCACCGCCTGGAAGGACTGGCGGCCGGAGCCGACGCCTATGTCGTCAAATCGACATTCCAGGGGGAGGGTTTGCTGGAGGTCGTTCAGCAGTTTGTATGATGAAATCGGTTCCCGGAACGGCGGCCGGGGCGGCCGACCCAGACTGTGATGCGGCGGAGGGACGATGATCCGGGTCCTGCTGGTGGAAGACTCTCTGACGCAGCGCGAAATACTCCGTCGCCTGCTGCAGGAAGACGGAGCATTTCTGGTCATCGCGGAGGCCCGCAATGGGCGGGAGGGGGTGGAACTCGCAGCCCGCTGCCGGCCCGACGTCGTGCTGATGGACATCCACATGCCGGACATGAACGGTGTGGAGGCGACGCGAGAGATCATGCGGCAGTGTCCGACGCCGATCGTCGTGGCCAGCGCCACGCTCAAGAAGCACGAAGTGGATCTGGGACTGGAGGCGCTGCGTGCAGGCGCCGTCGCGGTGATCGACAAACCGGATGGGGCCGCCCTGCTGCACCTGCAAAAAATCGCCCCGCGACTATGCGAAGAACTGCGGTGGGCGTCGCAGGCCCACCTTCAGCGTCGCCCTCCTCCGCGTCCGACGCGCCCCGCGCGGGCGGTCCCAGCCTCCCCTGAGCACTCCGGGAGAATCCAGGCCATCGGCCTTTGCGCATCCACCGGCGGCCCCCCGGTGCTGCTGGAAATTCTCAGCGGCCTTCCCAAACCGTTCCCCTTGCCCCTGTTCGTGGTTCAGCACATTTCTCCCGGGTTCGCCGAAGGGTTTGCCCGCTGGTTGTCCCAGTCGATCGGCCAGCCGGTGGCCCTGGCGACCGACGGACAAACCGTCGCCCCGGGCATCTGGGTCGCGCCCGGTGGACAGCACCTGGTGTTGGCCAGCCGCACGCGACTGGAACTGAAAGACCGACAAGCCGGTGACGTGCATTGCCCCTCTGGCAATGCGCTGTTGGCATCGCTGGCGCAGCAGTTCGCCGCGGCCGCCGCCGGCATTCTCTTGACCGGCATGGGGGATGACGGTGCTCGCGGCCTGCTGAAGCTGAAGCAGGCCGGGGGATGGACCATCATTCAAGACGAAGCCTCCTGTCTGATCTGGGGCATGCCCAAGGCGGCCAAACTGTTGAACGCCGCCCGCCAAGAAGGGAGCCCGGCGGAGATCGCACACTGGTTGGGTGACATGGCCTGTACGTCAGCGGACCAAAGTCGGCGAGATGTTCCATGAGCGACGTCCTCCTCATCGAAGACAGTCGCACGCAGGCGCAGACTTACCGGCGGCTGCTGGAAGGGGCGGGCTATCACGTCCGCTGCGCCGCCACCGCCACAGAGGCACTGGAGCGCTGTCTGGAGAGCACTCCGGACCTGGTCGTGCTCGACCAGTACCTCGGAGAGTCCTCCGGTCTGGAGATCTGCCGGCGAATCAAGGGTGACATCGCCTTGCAGGTCATCCCCATTGTGGTGCTGACGGCCAGCCAGAAGGAACGCGATCACGTCGCCGCGCTCGACGCCGGCGCCGACCGCTTTGTGTCCAAAGAGAGTCCGGACGAAGAGTTGCTGGCGGTGATCCATGGACTGCTCAAAAGCCGGATTCCCGTCGATGTCGTGGAACGCGACGCCGAGGCCCGCAACGCCTTTCTCCTTGGTGCGCGGTTGCTGGCCATCGACGACAGCCGCACCTACCTCCAGGAACTCTCCCAAAAACTCATCCAGGGCGGATTCCAGGTGACGACGGCGACCTCCGGCGCCGAGGGTCTGGCCTGCCTGGAACAGCAGTCGTTTCATGCCGCAGTGGTGGACGTCGTGATGCCGGGCATGGACGGCTTTGAAGTCTGCCGCCGTGCCCGCCGCTGGGCCGATGAGAACCAGAAACAACTCGGTCTGCTGATCCTTTCCGGCAAGGAAGACCGCGAAGTCTTGCTGCAATCGCTGGATTACGGGGCGGATGACTTCGTCAGCAAACAGCAGGACATGGAAGTGATTCTGGCGCATGTCAAGTCGCTTGTCCGCCGCGTGCGGATGATGGGGCATATCCAGGCCATCAATCAGAAGGCGCATCTGCAGGAGTTGGCCCTCCGCGAGGCGCAGTGGCAACGCGCCCAGGCCGAAGAACGGGCGCGACACGCCGAAACCCGCGCGGCCTTGTATGAAGAACTCGAAAAAGTCGCCGTCGAACTCAAACAATCCAAACAGCAGCTCGAAGTCGCCAAAAACGCCGCCGAAGCCGCCAGCCGGGCCAAGAGTGAGTTCCTGGCCAACATGAGTCACGAAATCCGCACGCCCATGAATGGAATCATCGGCATGTTGGAACTGCTGGCGGGCACCCCTCTGACGCCCCATCAGCGGGAATACCTCCGACTGGCCGAACAGTCGGCCGACGCGTTGCTGCGTTTGCTCAACGACATTCTGGACTTCTCCAAGATCGAGGCCGGAAAGCTGGAATTGGAGTCTCTGCCCTTCGAGCTCCGGGACGGCATCGCCGAAACCGTGCAGTCCTTGAGCGGGCGGGCGGCGGACAAAGGCCTGGAACTCGCCTGCCGGATTGCACCCGAGCTTCCCGACGTGTTGATCGGCGACCTCGGCCGTCTCCGACAGATCATTGTCAACCTCGTCGGCAACGCCATCAAATTCACCGACACGGGCGAGGTCGTGGTCGACGTCCGACCAGCATCCCTCACCGCCCAGTCTGTGGAACTGCACCTCACCGTCCGCGACACGGGCGTCGGCATCCCCCCCGAAAAACAGAGGCTCATCTTCGAAGCCTTCAGCCAGGCCGATTCGTCCACCTCGCGCCGCTATGGAGGGACCGGCTTGGGATTGGCCATCACCTCCCAACTGGCTGCCCTGATGCATGGCCGTGTTTGGGTGGAGAGCGAAGTCGGACGGGGGGCCACGTTTCATGTGACGGCCGTTTTCGGCCGACCTCCGACTGCCACTGAGCCCCGGGTCGCGTGCTCTTCCTCTCTGGAAGGACTGCCCGTGCTGGTGGTGGACGACAATCGCACCAACCGCCTGATTCTTCAGGAAATCCTCAGCAGTTGGAACATGCAGCCGCTCGCCGTCGACAGCGGCATGGCCGCCCTCTCCACTCTGGAAGAGGCGGATCGGAACGGGAACCACATCCCGTTGTTGCTCCTCGATCTGATGATGCCCGACATGGATGGCCTGGAACTGGCACGCCGCATTCGCGCCGATTCGCGGTTCGATGAGTGTGCTTTGCTCATGCTATCGTCGGCCGGACGTTTACCCGACCACGAGAAAGGCGAATCACTCCGGATCGCCCAATGGTTGACCAAGCCGGTCAAACAGTCGGACCTGCTCAACGCCATCGAACGTGCGGTGGCGCCCGCCTTGATCGACGGCCAATGCCCCTCACCCCTCCCGGATGCGCTCCCTCCCTCTGCGCACCCCTTGAACGTCCTTCTGGCCGAAGACGGCGTCGTGAACCAGAAAGTGGCCAGCGGCTTGCTGAATCGCCGCGGCCACCGCGTTCACATCGCCAACAACGGCCGCGAAGCTGTCGAACTGCTGAAACAGCAACCATTCGACGTGGTGCTGATGGACGTCCAGATGCCTGTGATGGACGGCTTCGAGGCGACGCGCGCCATCCGCGAGCTCGAACAACGCACCGGTGGCCATATCCCCATCATTGCCATGACCGCCAGCGCCATGAAGGGGGATCGGGAACGCTGCTTGCAAATGGGCATGGATGGCTACATTTCCAAGCCGATCAGTTCCGCCGAACTCTATCACGTGCTGGAAACGCTCACCCGGACCGTCGCTTCTGGTCCGTCCGCCTTGGCAGGGTCAACCTCCGCAAAAGAGGAGCAGACCTCGACTGCGAATCACGATCCAATCCCGCCACCTCTGGATTGGGATGCCGCGCTGCTGCGAGTGCACGGCCAGACTGAGACGCTGGTGGAACTGGGACGGCTCTTTTTGGAGGAATACCCCCGGATGTTGGACCGGATTCGCGAGGCCATTGCCCGCAGCGACGCTTCGTCTCCAGGCCCATACCTTGAAAGGTTCGGCCGGCATCCTGGAGGCCAATCCGGTCGTGGCTGCCGCATGGCGGCTGGAGACCTTGGGTCACAGCGGTAACCTCAGCGACGCTCCCCAGGCCCTCTCGAACTTGGAGCAGGAACTCCATTGTTTGGTGCCCGAACTGGTACAACGCCTTCCCCGCGCCACCTCGGAAGGATCGCCACACCACGTCTGATCCCTGGGGCGGTCCTTCCCTCGCGGCGGGGCCGGGGGCGTCGCGCCGTGTGGTTTCAGCCAGCCCTCCCTCCTCCGCCGTACTTGTCGGGCCCCGTTCCTTTTTTGACGGCCACAAAGCTGGCACAAGTGATGCACTCAACCACACCTCACGTCCTCGCGTGTCCTCGCAATGACGGTGGCAGGAGAGGGGAGTACACCCCGCAGGACTCGAACCTGCAACCTTCGGTTCCGTAGACCGATGCTCTATCCAATTGAGCTAGGGGTGCGGCAGCGGTGGCCGCTCACGGAGGGAGCGGGCCGGATGATGGAGTGTAACGCTGAGGGAGCCTGCGGGCAATCAACGGTTCTGCGGGCAATCAACGGTCATCAACGGTTCAACGGATCAACGGTCGTCGTACGAGGGTTCCGAAGTCGTCATGGGAAACAGAACCGTCCCGGGCTGGCGTCCAGGGCTTTTGAACCGAGGGCGGTCCTGGTTCCCGATGCGCAGATGCAGGGAGCCCAGGGAGCCGGAAGCGTATGGAATCAGGTCGGGTCTCGGGTCCCGAGGTGGGAAGCCCATCGATCTGAGGAAACGCGATCGTGTCAGATGCCGGTCCGGAGAAAATCCGTCTCCCGCCTGTAGGCTGCGATCCAGGAGGGGACGTTCGCTCTCGAAAGACGGCGTCCCTGCGGCGGGCAAGCCCGTGGGCGAACAGGCCTGAGGGTGCATTCCCCCCCTCGCGGCAGCCCTCTCCCCCGCGGAGGAGAGGGAGTCGCGACGCAGCGAGCTGTCACGCGAACAGGGCGGAGACTGCCTCGGCCTTGACCAGTTCGCGGGGCTGGTTGAGGTGGTTGTAGACGATCGAGTCCGGCTTGATGCCGAAGCTGTGGTAGATCGTCGCCAGCAGTTCGCTGGGATGCACCGGGTCGCGGAGGGGGGCGGAAGCGGTCTGGTCGCTTTCGCCATGGACGTAGCCGCGCTTGATGCCGGCTCCGGCAATGAGGGCGGTGTAGCAGTAGGGCCAGTGGTCGCGACCGTCGTCGCTGTTGCCGTTGCCGGAGGTGGAGACGCCGCGCTGGGGGCTGCGTCCGAACTCGCCGACGGCGATGACCAGGGTTTCGTCGAGCAGGCCGCGGTCGTCGAGGTCCTCGATGAGGGCGGAGAGTCCCTGGTCGAGCATGGGGGCAGACTGGTTCTTCATGCGTCCGGAGAGGCCGACGTGCACGTCCCAGGAATGGTTGTCGCTGTTGGCGACCTTGGGCCAGATGACCTCGACGACGCGGGTCCCGGCCTCCACGAGCCTGCGGGCAAGGAGGCAGGACTGGCCGAAGGTGTTGCGTCCGTAGCGGTCGCGGGTTTCGCGCTCCTCCTGTTCAATGGCGAAGGCATCGCGGGCGCGGCCGCTGGCCACGAGGGCCAGGGCCTGGTCGTAATACTCATTGAGGTTGAAGTGCTTGACGGCGCGGTCGATTTCGGGCATGCCGGCGTTGATGACGTCGCGGAGGCGTTCGCGGCGTTCCATGCGGCCGCCGTAGACGTCAGCCCGCATCTCCAGGTCGGAGACGTTGAGCTTGTCCATCTTCCCCATGTCCATGTCATCGCCGGGGGGAAAGAGGGTGTAGGGGTCGTAGGCCTTGCCCAGGAAACCGGCCGTCCCCCCCTTGCCGACGACGTTGCTCTCCTGCAAGGGGCGGGGGAGCATGACGAACGGGAGCATGGGGACCTTGGGAGGCCGCAGGCGGATGATGTTCGACCCGAAGTTGGGGAAGTCCTTGGGTGAGGGAGGTTCCAGTTGACCGGAGGGGCTGACCTTGTCGGTCGTGTAGCCGGTCATCATCTGATAGATGGCGGCGGTGTGATTGAACAGGCCGTTGGGGGTATAGCTCATGGAGCGGATGAGGGTGCAGCGGTCGATGACGGAGGCGAGCCGCGGCAACAGCTCCGTGAAGTGCACCCCGGTGATTTTGGTGGGGATGCTCTTGAACACCGACTTGACGTTGTCGGGGACGTTCTCCTTGGGGTCCCACAGGTCGATGTGGCTGGGTCCTCCCTGGAGGTAGCAGAGGATGACGCTTTTGGCCTTGTTCCAGCCAGGTCCGCCGCGGAGGCCCTCTTTGGCCTGGGCGGACTGGAGTTGCAGCATTCCCCCCAGGGAGAGTCCCAGGAGGCCGCTGCCGCCCACGCGGAGGATGTCGCGCCGCGTGATGCCGAGATGCGGATCACACAGGTCTTTGCCAGGCTGGCCGGGGATGCGGATGAGCATGGGAGACTCCTGGGGGAACACGGAGAGGGTGAGGTGCCACACCCACTGCTGGTTGGTGAGGGACTATCGATTGAACAGGAACGCCGGGCTGTTGATGAGCGCCCAGGCGAGGTCCTGGGCGGCCGTCAAGCGGGCATTCTCCAGTTGTTTCTGACTCAGTTCCACCGCCCGTTCCAGGCGGGCGAGTTTGGGGTCCTGGGGCAAGGGCTTGCTGACGTCGTTGAGGTGCTCGCGCAGCTCGACGAGCCGGGGGTCTTCGGGAATGGGTTTTTCGGCCTCGGCCAGGGCCAGCCGCAGCTTCTCCAGTTCCGGATCGACGCGGATGACGAACTGCCGCAGGGCCTGCTGCTGTTCATCGGTACGCTCGTTGGCGGGGGTCTGCACGATGCGGAGGATGTCTTCGGGCAGGCCGAAGGAGAGGGGGGGAGGTGCGGTCGTGACGGAGATGCGGAATCGTCCGATAGTATGGTCTCGGCCGTTGAACTGCTGGTCGAGCTTGAAGGAGAGGACCGCGCCCCCCTCGAGTGTGAGGGGTTCCTTCAGTTCAAAGGTGGCGACGCGGTTGACGCCCGTCTGGGGATGCGTGGCCCAGCCGTTGTTCGCCCCGGGGGCCTGTCCATCAATGGCGGTGGCGACGTTGTACCCTTCCTGACTGAAATCGGCCTTGGCGTTCTGAAGCTCGCGCTTCTGACGTGCCTGCGGTTGGCCCTGAGGCCAGGCTTCGAGCGTCAGTTCGCTGAGAACAAAGTTGCCGTTGGGGGCGCGGCCCGGTCCGCGGGAGGGGAGCCGCTCATCGGCGAAGAGTTCCAGCTTGATGCCGGTGATCCCGCTGAGGGGGGTGGACGCCACAAAGGTGTAATTGCCGACGCGATTGTTGGGGCCGCTGGCGAAGACGGAGAGATCGGCCTCTTTGGTGAGTTTGGCGCCGGTGGTGGTTTTGAGTTCGGAGGGATCAAGGACGACCCAGCCGGTCTGAGACCGGCGGGCGGACTCTTCCCACTCCGGCAGGCGGGCCAGGAGGGCGGCTTCGGCGTCGGCGAGGGCCTGGCGGGCGGCGGAGATCCGCTCCTCACGCTCCCGAGCTTTCTGCTCCTCCCGGGGGCGGATTTCCTCCTGATAGGCGTCATACGCTTGCTGAGCCGCGGCGATCGCCCGCTGCCGACGAGCCTCCCGCTCCGCCATCACCGGCGCGATCTCGGACCGATACGCCTCCAGTTCCGCGAGGAGTGCGGCATGTTCCTGGGGCATGGACTGCATGACGGCGAGCGTGGCTTCGATTTCCGCCTCCGTCGCCGGGCGATTCAGAATCCGCAGGAAGATTTCATTGACGAGCTTGCGGTTATCCGGCTCGGACTGCACCAGATGCTCCAGTCCGTTGCCGGGCATGGAAATGGCCTCGGCGATGGTGGGGCCGTTGAGCAGCGCCATCACCGGACCAAGCTGTAAACCGGATGACCGCTCGCATTCACAGGCGGATTCACGCACCGGCCTGCCGAGGTTGGCGAGGAAATTGTCCGGGAGTTCGTTGGCGACGTCGGGGAGTGCGGCCGCGCGGGTTCCGGCTGCCACACCGGGAATCTTCCGCTGCGCTCCGGTGACGGCGTACACGGCGTCGTACAGGACTTCGGCCGGCAGCCGCTTGGGGATGGCGTGCGAATAGTTGATCTGGTCGTCCTCGTTCCAACGGTTCGTGGCGATCGACAACTGGTAGGTGCGGCTCTTGCAGATCGTCTTCATCAGATCCCGGACGTCGAAGCCCGAGGCGATGAAGTGGTCCGTCAGCCAGGCGAGGAGTTCGGGGTTGGAGGGGGGATTTCCGGCGCGGATGTCGTCCAGAGGCTCGATCAGGCCGACGCCCAGGAGATACCCCCACACCCGGTTGACATAACTGCGGGCGAAGTAGTCGTTGTCGGGGGAGGTGATCCACCGCGCAAGCTGTTCGCGGCGGGAGGTTCCCTCCGGGAGCGGGATCTCCCGGTCATAGGGGACCCGGGGTGGCGTGACGAGGCCGGTCCGCTCGTGTGTGATCTCTCCCTCGGGTTTATCAGCGACGACTTCCCAGAGCGGTTTCGCGCCTTCCACGGCCGTGCCCCCCACGTTCCCTTCCGCATTGGCGGGGTCGCGGGTCAGGTTCACGCGGGCGAAGAAGGCAGCGGTCTCGTAATACTGGTCCTGGTTCCAGCGCTCGAACGGGTGGTCGTGGCACTTGTTGCAGTTGAAGCGGATCGCCAGGAACAGGTGCGTGGTATTCTCCATGATTGCCGTCGGTTCACGGAGAATTTTGAAGTACGACGCCGGAGGGTTCTCTTTATTGGAGCCGGAGGCGGTGAGGATGTCGTAACAGAACTGGTTGTAGGGGGTGTTGGCGGCGATCTTCTCGCGGATCCAGGCGTGGAACCGTTGAGCCCCTTCCGGGCCGAGGTATTTGCTGTTGACCTGCAACAGGTCCGACCATTTGTTGGTCCAGTAGTCGGTGAAGGCTTCGGAGGCGACGAGCCGGTCGATCAGTTCGTCCCGCTTCTCGCGGGTGGGGCGGGAGTCGGCGCAGAAGGCGCGGACCTCCTCCGCGGTGGGGGGGAGACCGGTCAGATCGAGGGACGCGCGGCGGATGAATTCCTCATCGGTGCACAGACCGGAGGGGACGATCTTCATCCGCTTCCACTTCTGAGCGACCAATTCGTCGATGGGGGACCAGACCTCTGGCTCCTGCCAGTCGTCCCAGAAGCCGCTGCGGTCTCCCATCACGGTGAGGGTGGTGGCGGCGTACTGGCCTTCAAAGCGGGCCATGATCGCAGCCTCGCCGCGGCGGAGGGCCGTGGCGACGCCGATGCGGTTGACCTCGGCGACTTCGGTGTTGCTGCTTTCGAGGAACGCCTCGCGGGTGACGTCGCGGATTTCTCCGTCGGTGTAGCGGGCAGAGACGCGGAACTGCTGCCGACCGCCGATCGGGTCAATGATGGGGTTGGCCGGCTCGATGGCGATGGCGGCGACACGCGGCACGTCCAGATCGAGCCGGGCCCCTTCGGCGATCCAGCGGCGGATCGTCTCGTAGTAGGGATGTCCGGGCTGCGTGAGCCGGCCGCCGACGTGCGGGACCGCCCCCGTGGCCTTCAGCAGCATCAGGCTGTCATCCGGGGAGGCGATGTTGGTCCGCCGGGACTTCAGGTCGTCCGTGAACGACCGGACGTCGAAGACCGGGTCGTAACCCCGCAGCGAGAGCTTGAAACCGTTCTTCCCTTCTTTCGAGCCGTGGCACGTCCCCTGGTTGCAACCCAGGCGCGACAGCACGGGATTGACGTCCCGGATGAAGCTGACGGGGCGGGAGTCATTCACCCCCGTCACAATCACGCGGATGCGGGCGGTCTGATCTCCCAGGGTGGCCTTGAGGATCGCCTCGCCGTCGGCCAGGGCGATCACGCGGCCGGACTTGTTGACCGCGGCCACGTCCTGACCCTGCTCGATCGACAGTTCCGCCATGCGGGTGGTGTCGAAGGTTTCGCCGTTGCCGTCGGTATACCAGGTGAGGATGTCGATCTGCCCATAGGCGCCCGCACCGCGCAGTTCGAGGCGTTCCGGACGGATCATCAACAGCGCCGGTACGCCCTGCGAAGGACCGACCTCCTGGGCGTCGGGGGTATCGAGGTCTTCGGGGATTTCGACCGGGTGATCGCCCCGCGCGATCCAGGAGCGCTGGGCCGCTTCGGGATCGACGTCGATGGGGAGGAACTCGCTGCGGACGGAGCCGTTCTCGGGGTTCACCAGTCGGACGAGGCCGTCCGCACCGGCGACGGCGATCGTTCCGCCGTCGGGCGACCACGCCACCGCGTACACGGAGGCCGCCAGTGGCGTCTCCCACAGCCGCTGCACATCCGACGTCACCCATTCCTCCAGCCGCTTCTTCTCCTCGGCCGATTGTGTGGTGACGACCTTCTGCACGATCTCCTCGATGTCCTTGGGCATCGCGGGATCGAACTCGGCGGAGAAGGCGGCGAGCTGGCCGGCGCCGTCGAGGGCGCTGGCGGCGACGATCCGTGTTCCATCCGGGGAGTAAGCGACGCCGAAGATGCGCCCGCGCATGGCGGGGAAGCGGCGGATGAGGTTGGCGTCGTCGCCGATGACCCGCTTGGTGACCCGGTGCATCCGGTAGATGCGGGGGACGCCGTCCGAACCGCCGACAAGGACTTCATCTCGCTGCGGATGCCGGGCGACGGCCCCGATCCCCCCCTTGAGCGCTCCGGGGGTGATCGAGGTGACGTTGTCGATGAACCGCTGGGGGGGGAGGTTGTAGAGCTTGGTGGTCATGTCGCGGCCGACGGAGACCAGGTGCGAGCCGTCGACCGAAAACACGGTGTCGAGCGCCCAGTCGTCATGAGCGCCGTTGAAAAAGACCTGCTGGCCGCTGGCGGCATCGAATCCGCGGACGGTCGAGTCTCCGCATCCGACGGCGATGAGCTTGCCGTCCGGCGACCAACTGGCGCCGTAGATGGTGTCAAACGTGACGGGAACGGAGAGTTCCAACCTCCAGGTCTCGGCGGCGGAGGCCGGGGAAGCGACGTCCCCCTGCGCCGGTTCCTCTCCCGCGACGGCGGTTCGACTCCAGACCTGCAGTTCCCCCATGCGGCCGGGGTTGCCCCCCGCCACGGCCAGTCGGCGGCCGTCCGGCGAGAACACCACGGCCTCAATGCGCTCCGACAGTCCGATCAGACGGGCGACCAGTCCCGAACCGTCCGCCTTGTGCAGCAAGACTTCATGGAAGCCGGCGACGGCCAGGAGCGTCCCGTCCGGCGAATAGTCCAGCGACGTGATGACCGGCGGACGGCTGTAGACGGGGGGATGCTCGACGTCGTAGCGAACGATCGCGTTGGCAGGGGTGTCGTCGGTCGCGCCTGCGGCGATCCAGCGGCGGATGAGCTGGATGTCCGCTTCTGAGAGCGGTGGCTTTCCCTGCGGCATTGACGCCACGCCGTCCTGCGGGGTGATCTGATGGACCAGCGGACTCTCGTCCGGTTTACCGGGGACGACGGCTGCTTCGCCGCTTTCGCCGCCGCGGACGAGCCGCTCGACGGTGGTCATCACGTATCCGCCGCTGGGGCGCGCCGGCTGATGACAGCCTTGGCAATGCGCCTCGAAGATCGGGCGAACCTTTTTGTAGTAGCTGACCGGGGATGCCGGTTCCGCCGCCGGGGCTGAAGGCTCCGCGCCCCAGACCGCTCCCGCCGTCCCCCACACCCACACCAGCGACGCAGCCGCGCCGAAGAAGCCACACGTTTGGAACACCCCACGCCCCCGTGTCAGGAATCCACGGCGGCGGTCGGACATCGACACGGAGCAGGCGCTCCCACTGGCGGGTTGCCCACGTCCGACAGTCTGCGAGCAGACCGGAATTGCTGGTGCCGAGTCCCGAACCGTCGCCGATACGGAACTGTCATTATTCTGCCGGTCCGCCATCTCCCCGAGGAGATGGGGTAGCTGAACGGGGCCGTTCAGCAGGCGGGCGCGCAAACCAAAGTTGCGCGGAACGCATGTTCGCCCCTCATCCTAGCTCTGTCGGAGACAGATTTCAAGGCGCAAGCCGGCGTCGATGGATCATTTCAGGCGGAGGGTGAACCCCCCCAGGAATCAGACCATTCCCCGACGTTTTCGCACGAACCACTCCGTCACCAGCAACAGCACAAACAGCAGCAACAACGGCCAGCCGTCCCACAGGTTCACCTGCGTGAAGCGGGTGACTTCCGTGGACAGTCCCTCCCGCAGCAAGGCTTCCAAAAAGCTTCCGAAATTCTCCGGGGGGACCGGGACGGCGCCGGTGATGGTGGCGATCTCGGCCATCACGTCGGGGTCGGCGGCCGGGTTGTCCAGCTCCGGATCGCGGGCATCGACGATGAAGCGGCTGCGCGCCGGCGGACCCAGGGGCGTCCCCTCCCGGGTGGCGGACACGATCACGGCATAGTCGCCCGGTTCGGTCGTTCCCCCAAATTCGGCCACATGTTCCTCCCCCACGCGCTGGGGCGGGACCGTGTGCGTCTGGCCGTCCGGGCCGACGACCTCCACGGTAAACCGGGCATCGGGAATGGGCTGTTGTTGCTCATCCTGGGCGCCGAATACCAGCGTCACCCGCTCTCCGGGACCAGAGTTGCGCGGACTGACACGGACCCACACCGGCTGATCGGTCTGTTTCTCCATGCGGGCCAGCCACAGCAGGAGCTGTTCCCAGAACCGCTGGTGCTCCCGCTCGTGACCATGCAGCCACCAGCGCCAGGTGTCGTTCACCGCCAGGGCCAGGACGCGGTTGGCCCCCGTGTCCCAACCGAGCAGCAGCGGTTCCTGACGGGGGGTCACGGCCAGGATGTTGACGCTGGGGTTCCTGGGGGTGAGGCGGTTGGCCCCGTTTTGCAAGGGGGGGAGCGCGCGCCACATCTGTTCGCTATTGGGGCCGAGCTGCATCACGTAATGGGCCCGGCCGTCGGGACCGGGGAGCATCTGCACCGGTCCGGGCAGGAACATCTCCGCCGGAGGGTCGCGCGTCGGATCGATGCGTTCGGCCGGCGTCATCGCCGCGGGCAGCAGCGGAGCGATCGGCGTCTCGGGATAGCCCCCCAGCCCGAAGTTGTAGTTCCCCCCCAGCATGGCCAGCCCGGCCCCCTCGCGGCACCGCGCCAGCAGTTCCTGGAGCAGGTCCACTCCGCCTTGTCGAAACACTGCCGCCGGCACATCGCCGATCAGGTAGACGTCGTAACGTTGTGGCTGGAACAGCGCGGGATCGATGCGGGCCTGTGAGAACAGCCGCCCGCCGGGGACCAGGTACACGTCGAGTTGAATGCGGGCGTTCTCATTCAGGCGCCGGATGAATTTCTGCTCGACGCTCCGCGCCGTCTCAAAATAGGCGACCTTGAGGCCCCCTTTCTGGACCGTGATGACCGTTTCGTAGCGGTTGTTGGTCAGTTTCAACTCTCCTTCCTGCGGCACCACTTCGAGCGCCAGCTTGTACTCTCCCGGTTGATCCGCCACGAACGAGAGTTCGCGTCCCTGCACCACGCGGTGGGAGCGGATGTCCACTTCCTCGAAGGGTCGGGCGTCCGCCGTCAGGGGGAGTTCCGCCAGTTCGGACCGTGCCTCGGTCCCGACCCCCGCCGGCCGCTCCAGCAACAGACGGACCTTGACCTTCCGCCTGGCCGCCCCCACGGCCCGGAGCTGGAACCGCACGGGGATCGTCTTCTTCTCGTAGGCCAGGGGATCCACGACGACGTTCTCCACGGCGAGGTCCAGTCCCGCCCCACTGAGTTCGGAGGAGCCGTAGGTCACCGTGTGGATGGCGATGCCCCGCTGCTCGGCCAGCCGCCGGGCGGCGGTGCGGGGATCGATGGCGTCTGTGCCGAGGACCCGCTGGGCGCCGTCGCTCATCAGGATGATGCCCACCAGCCGCTTGCCCGTATCCTCGCGGCGGAGTTCATCGAGCGCTTTCCCGATGTCGGTCAGCCGACCCTCTGCCGTGGGGGCAGGCTGGTCGACGGGCGTCAGACTTTCCGAGAAATCCAGAAACCGCAACTCGACCTGTTCCGCCAGTTGTTTCAGTTGCGGTTCACAGTCCGAGAGGGTGCGCAGGAGGGCCTCGCGGCGGGTGAGTCCCCCCCCGCCGTCCGCCGTGGTCATGCTCTTGCTGGCATCAGCCAGGATCACCAGTTGCGCGGCTTGCTTGTCGGTCTCGGAGTACCGGAGCGCCGGCCGGAGCATGGCAAAGATCAACACCACCGCCGTGGCCAGCCTCAACCCGATCAACAGGCGTCGCCAGCGGGGCGCCAGATGGGCCACCCGGGGAGGATAGGTCAGCAGCACCACGCCGATCAGCGCCGCACTCGCCAGCAGGACGAGCGGCCAGGACCAGACCGGTTCGAGGAGCAGTTCAGGCATCACGCGCAGGACGGGGAAAGGCCCCGGGGGGCTTGGTCGCTTCCGGGGCATCGGCCAGACGATGCTCCGGAATTGTAGGGATTCCGCCGCTCCCCGCGCAGCAACGCAGCCGCAGCGCAGAAAACGACCCGGCCTCCGATGAGGAGGCCGGGTCACGGGCGTCTCGAAGAGTGGGCGGCGGTGGTCTCGCGCCGCGGAGGCTCAGGCATCCGCGCCGCCGGGGGCGGGCATCGGACTGACGTTCGGTCCGGACGATTCGCTCGGTTGCCGGGGCGAGCTCGGCTCAGCGGGCGTCGGCTCCGGCTGCGGTTCCGGGATCGGCCGGCCCGCCTCGTGAGGCTGCACCGTCGTCCCGCACGCACCAGTCCCGCAGCTTCCGCACGGAGTCCAGCCACAGCCGGAGCCGCACGTCGTCGGGCAGCATTCCTGCACCGGCACGACGCGGCAGACTTCATACGGCACCTGCCGGGCCACGCAGCGGGGGACCATTTGAGTCACGGTCACCGGCTCCTGCCGGCAGACGCAGCGGGCCACCTTGCGCGTCACGGTGTACGGCACGACCCGTTGCGTGCAATGCGGAACCTTGCAGGTCCGCGTCTCGGTGACCAGGCGACAGGTCTGATAGGGGACGCGGCAGGTATTCGTCTCACACACCATCTGGCAGGTGCGGTAGGGGACCTCGCACGTCTGTGTCTCGCAGACCCAGCGGCAGACCTTGACCGGACACGTCTGCTGCTCGGCCACCAGGCGACAGACCTGCACGGGGCAGTTCTCCACCACCTGCTCCGGCATCCAGCGGCAGACCTGGACCGGACAGCTCTGACGGACCACCTCCGGGCACCAGGTGGTGCACGGCACCTGACACTCCACCACCTGCGGGCAGCAGACACGGCGGCAGATCGTCCGGCCGGGGCACTGCACCCAGCAAAGCTGCGGACCGCACGGTCCCGGCACGAACCGCGGAATCACCGGCCCGGGAATGTGATACGTCTGCACCGTCCACTGCGGGACCACCCGCCGGACCGTCCGCGTGGTCGTCACCGGACGCATCACCGTGTAGCACCGCTCCTGCTGAATCGTTTCCACCACCGGACGCATGACGGTCCGGCAGATCTGCCGGTTGACGGTCTCCGTCACCGGGCGGTAGACGGTGCGGGTCACTTGCTGCTCCTCCCACACCGGCCGCTGCACCTGATAGGTGTGAGTCCGGTAGCTTGTCTGCCACACCGGCCGCTGCACCGTGTACTGGTACTCGCGATACGCGGTTTCATACACCGGCCGCTGGACGGTGTACTGCACCTCCTGTTCGGCCGTCTCAACCACCGTCCGATAGCAGGTCTCCTGCACGTCCTCCCACACCGTCTCAAAGACGTTGCGGTAGCAGGTGATCTGCTGAGGCTCGTAGCAGGTCTCGTAGACCGTGCGGTAGCAGGTCTCCCGCTCGACGCGGCAGGTGGTGTAACAGGCGGTGGGCTGACAGCAGCTCACCGGGCAGCACGCATACCGCGCGGCTCCGCACAACCACCGCGCCTCGGCGTCATTGCTCGCCAGCATCATCGCCGCCAGGGCGATCACTCCGCAGACGATTCGTCTCATGTTGGTCTCCTCGGCCCAATTCCCGGACTTCGGGGGGACGTCAGGTTCGTGTGCTCCGACACAACCGCCATCACCCTCCATGCTGCCAGAGTCGTTACCGGCGTTCAAACGTGCGCCGGCCGATTTCCGATGGATTCACGAAATCCACCGCCACGAGGTGGCTCTGTGCCCAGAGCATAGTGGGGGCGAACGGGGCAACTTGAGCAAACCACGGCGGTCTGGCCAAAGCCGCTGTGAGGCAAAAGCAACGCGGCCGTACAGATGGCAAAGTTTTCGTGGCTTAACAGGCTCGACCTCCACGCCGGTTGCTCCAAGCCCTCCTCGTACGCACAACTCGCCGAACATGGGCCTTCCATGAGTTTTGCGCAATCCCCGGAGACTGCCTGAATTGCCGATTCTGTGCTGGTGAAAGAACTGTTTCCATCACTTCCCACGGAGGTCCAAATCCCGCTTTGGCAGCACCGTCCCCCCAACCGATCTATACGCAGCAGCGGTCACTGCAGAAAGGAACGGCTGTTGCGCCCGGCCTGGCTGGAGGGATGCGCACAGCTCCGCACGGATGCAGTTGGTTGTGACTCTGGCTGACTTCACTTGAATTCCAGTCCACTGCCTCACGTCCCCCTGGATCCGGAGCGAGCGTTCATGAGCCGCCCTCCTGTGCGACCACGACTGCTGTTGCTGGTCGCCGCCATCGCCATCCTGCTGGGTGAGTTTGCGCTGTCTCAGCGCAATCGCTACAAGCCTTCCTTCGTTCAGCCGCGGACCATGGAGGGCGCCCGTTCGCCGGGGATGCCGGGTGCTCGCGGCCTGCCCCCGGGGTTGCCGCTGCAGCGTGATCAGGAGACCACGCTCCGCCCACCTTCTGCTCCGCCTCCCGCTGCGCTTCCCACCCAGGTTCGCCCGGTGGAACCACAGTCCCAGGACCAGCTCCTGGCGCTCGTCGAGGACGCCATCGACAAAACGAAGCGGCGCTATCTGGAGGTCGCCGAGTTCACCCCCTGGCAGATCATGCATGGGGTGTTGGCCCTGCGCAGCGAGTATCTGCTCAAGTCTGGGGACAAGCTCGTCAACGGGATCGAGTTCATCTCCAGCGGACCGGTCTTTCGCGGCGAATCGTGGTGGGTCAAGACCCCCTTCGGCGGGCGCGGCCACCCTTACACCGTCCCGTACGCCTTTGAGGGACACATCAACCAGTTCCCGGCCCTGCTGAGCATGTCGGCCTTGCCGCTGGACCATCAGCTCCTCACCGACAAGGGACCGATCACCATCGCGGATATGGTGAAAAACGCTCAAATGACCGCCAATACCCAGGAGGAAGTCTCCTGGACATTGTGGTTCCTCACGCAGTACGTCGACCAGGACGCCCGTTGGGTCAATCAGCACAACCAGCCCTGGAGCATGGCGGAACTGATCCGCGTGCAGATCGCGGAGCCGGTCGATAACGCCCCCTGCGGCGGCACGCATCAGTTATTTGCCCTGGCCTTCGCCCGCAATGCTTATCTCCGCAAGCACGGCCGACTGCAAGGGGTCTGGATGAACGCGGAATACAAGCTCCGCCAGCACATCGAGCTGGCGCGCCAGCTCCAAAACCCGGATGGCACCTTCTCCACCAACTGGTTCCGGGGTCGGGGCTACTCCGCCGATTTCAAGGAACGCATCAAGACCTCCGGTCACATGCTGGAGTGGCTGATGATGGCGCTCCCCAGCAGCCGCTTGAATGAACCGTGGGTCCGCCGCGGCGTGCAGGCCGTCGCCACCGATCTGATCCGCAACGCCACGGCTCCCGCCGAGTGCGGTCCGATGTACCACGCCGTGCATGCCTTGGTGCTGTATCGCGAACGAGTCGCTCCGGAGCGGAGCACTCCGTCGGGCGGAGAATTGGCTCAGAGTCGTCCAACCACCCCGCCGTCCGCCCCATCGACCGGCACGCCACAGACTTCACAGTCTTCTCCGTCGCAGTCGTCGACGCCCACTCGCACCCCTCCGGCCGTGCCACAGCCATCGCCGCTCGCCAGCGGTGGTCAGTCCTCACCGTCCGGCACACTGCCGCCGCGACCAGAGGCGATTCCGAGCGAGCCGGCTCCGGCGATTGTCCGGACGACGCCCCCCCCTCCCGCCGCCACGACTCCGCCTTCCGCTCCTCGCCCCCAGTCGAGCGGACCCTCCGGAAGCGTGAGCGCCCTCACCGCACCGAGTCTGGTGGCCCCCGGATTGGGATACCTCAGTCCGGCTGCCCCGGCAGCCATCGCTTCGACCCCGGCGGCCGCCCCTCAACCGACGGCATCACCCTCGGCTGCTCCGACGATCTCGCCCCCCCCGAATACCCCCTCATCGCCGCCGGCTCTGTTGGGCAATCGTGACGCCCGTCCGCTCATCACCATTACGCCCCGGAACCAGGAGGGCAATGCAGGCCCCTCCCCGGCTGCCAGCCCCCCCTTGGAACAAACGACCGACAGTCAGCCTCCGCGCACCGCCAGCAACTCGTCCCGCCAGCAGCCGGTGCTGAATTTGAACCCCCCGGACCCCCAACCGGCGACGTCGACCGCTCCGAGAAACTTCTCTCCTGCGGCGATCGCTCCCGCCCCTCCTCCTCCGACTCTGGTCTCCGAAACGGAACCTGCCGCGGTTGAATCGGCAGTTCAGGCTCCGGCGGCCACCACCCTCGTTCCGCCAGACCTGCCAAGAGAGGCGAGCGGCTCCAGCATCGCTTCGCCGGCAGCGCCCGCAGACGGGGGACTCCCTCCCGCGCCCAAGATCACCGAAGCGGCAGGGCCGAACACGGGATCGGATCGGCAGCCTTCCGGGACGCTCTCCCAAGAGGCTCCCCCCCGGATGACCCCGGAGGATGGCCATCCGGCTCAGCGAAAGCTCCCCATCCGGCCTTCCTGGGACGAGCAACCTGTGCAACCGCAACTGGCCCGCGAGCCGGAGGAGTCTCCGCCGGCGGCGTCGGGGTCGGAATCACCCTCCGCGCCGGTGGCAGAGTCTCCCCAGCTTCGCGAGTCACTCCCGCGGAAACCTTCCCTCAGCAGCCCACCCCCTGCGCCAGTCCGCGTGGCCAGGGAGCCCGAACCGTCCCCGGAAGCGAACATGAAGTGACGTCCCCCAGAGGTCGATACACGAAGGGAAGGAAAACCTGATCCCTCTCGTTCGATACGCGACTCTCTCGCGAGGCATTCGGTCGCCGGGGCTGTCCGGGAGAGACGAAACGAAGTCACCCCACACAAGCGATGACTGAGCCGGTGCCGAGGGATCTGGCACCGAGGAACAACCATCCGGCCGGAACTGCTCTTGCGGCAAGTTCGGCCAGCGACGAACATTACGACCCGGCGGCGGGAGTCCGCTCCGGCCGCCTCTCCGACGACAAGGACGTCCAAGGACCGTCATGCGCACGATCTCCCTTTGCCTGCTGCTGGCTGCTTCCGCTGCTGCCGCTGAGACCAAGCCGCTGCCGACGCTGGCGGAACCCAACTGGAACACATGGCCGTTGCCCACCCGGCAGATCGGTGAGCAGGTGCAGGCAGCGTGGAAGACGCTCCGCGAACACCGCCCGGAGAAGCAGTTCGCCACGCCGGAGGAGGGTCAGGCGGCCGCCAAGGGAGTCGAAGCCGCTTATCAGGTGCTTGAACAACATGCCGAGGCGGCCTGCGCCGTGGGGGCGTACTATCTGGCGCGCACCCAGGACGATTGGGAGCGGTTGATGATCGGCGGCACGCTTCTCTCCCTGGATGAGCAAAAGGGGGAAGCCTTCTTCACTTGGTCGCTGTCAAAGTCCGGCGCCGTGGACGCGCTGTTCCCGGCCGTGTTTCACGATGCCTGCTTCGTGGCCGAGGCGCAGCGCGTGTCGGACCTGCCGGGGCTGTTCTGGATTCTCAAGACCCAGAAGGGGGCCGTGTTCCTCCCCGAATACAACTGGGTGATCCCCACGCACGATTGCCTGTTCTACGTCTTCGGACGGTTCGGACAGGAGGCGGTGCCGTATCTGCGGACAGCCCTGCGGGACCCGGATCCCTATGTCCGTCGGAACGCCGCCGTGGTGCTGGGCTATTTCCTGGACCAGGATTCCAAGCCGGAACTGCTGGCGATGCTCAAGGCGGGGGGGGTGCCGGCTCTGGGGGCCGCCTTCGCCTTGGGAGAGCTGGGGAGCCGTGAGGCGATTCCGGACCTCCTCAAGCTGCTGGCTGCCAAGGAGCCGACCGACCGCTTGTGGGCCATCTACGCGCTGTATGAGATTCGCGCTGAGGAGACGTTGCCGCACCTGGAACGCGCCCTGGCCGCCGAGCAAGACGCCCGGGTGCAGCAGGAACTGACTGCCGCGATCGAACACATCAAGACGAAGGGGGCCTCCAGGATTCAGCCCCTCACGCCGGAGGAGCTGCAGAAGATTCTGGCCGAGGCCGAAAAGTCCATCGTCCCCGATCTCCCCTTCGACCGGATCGGGGCCACCGTCACCGGTCAGCATCTGCCGCAGCTCATTCGGATTCGCCGGCTGGCCATCGATGAGATTTCCGACGAAGGGCACCAGGAATTTCAGGAGTGGCATCGGGTGCTCAAGGCGGCCCTGAGGGGCGGGGCCGTCACCCGTTGATCGGCAGACCCGTTGATCGGCAGACCCACCGCCGCCCGATGCCCGGGCGGCGCCCCATCCCGACAAAACGCGCCGGACCCGGATTCTGATCCGGCGGGACTTGCAGCACGGTCGCTGCGCGGGACCGCTGGACCCCCCAGCACGTCGACCCTCACTTCTGAGGACGGAACGCCACGATGCGGGTGGGGTTCGTCTCCAGATACGGTCCACCGATGAGGTCGATGCAATAGGGGATCGCGGGAAAGACGGCATCCAGGCATTCGCGGATCGCCCGCGGCTGGCCGGGGAGATTCACGATCAGGCTGGCTCCGCGGATGCCGGCCGTCTGACGCGACAGAATCGCCGTCGGCACCTTCTCCAGCGACACCTTTCGCATCAGCTCTCCAAACCCCGGCAGCAGCTTGTCGCACGCCGCCTCCGTCGCCTCCGGAGTGACGTCGCGGGGGGCAGGCCCGGTCCCCCCCGTGGTCACCACCAGGCAGCACTGCTCGTGGTCGCACAGTCGCCGCAACGTCCGTTCGATCAGGACCCGTTCATCGGGAATGACGCGGGAGACGGTCTCGTGCGGCGTCCTCAGCACCTCGGCGAGGTAATCCCGGATCGCGGGGCCTCCGCGGTCCTCGTATTCGCCGCGGCTGGCGCGGTCGGAGACGGTGACGATCCCAATCCGAACAGACGGCGGCATGGCGCGAACTCGCTTGTGGGTCGTAAGGCGACATCATGCCGCTTCCCCCCCTCCGCGACAACCGCTCTCCTGCCTACCACAACCTCGACCAGACGGGCCGTAGGCTTGACCATCAGCCCCGCGAAGGCAACGATAAGGACAAGCTGATGCGAATCCGGAGCGCGCCCTGGTTCGGAGGCACCCCGTGCCGGTCCGGAGTCGCCCCGCCGGCGTCGCGGAGACGTTTGCAGGGCGGGCTGAGTCTCCATCCCCACAGACCGAAGGAGTTTCCCATGTCTCACCCGCACACCACCTGTTCCGATTGTCAGGCCGAGCTCGATCGGCGGGATTTCCTCAAGGGGGTCGGAGGCGCGCTGGCCGTCGGCGCCTCGGCGCCGCTGTGGACGACCCTCCCCGGAGCCTACGCCGCACCCACCACGTCGAGCACCGCGGAGACCGTGGTCCAGGAATTCTACCGCACGCTCAACGACACCCAGCGGGAGGCCATCTGCTTCCCCTACGAGCACGAGCTCCGCAAGCGGATCAGCGCCAACTGGCACGTCACCAAGCCCCGCATCGGCGACGATTTCTTCACCAAGGAACAGCGGGGACTGATCACGAAGATTCTCCAGGGCGCCACCAGCGAGGACGGCTATCAAAAGCTGCTCCAGCAGACGGAGTACGACAACGGCGGGATCAACTACTACAGCGTGGCCGTCTTCGGTCAGCCGGGACAGGGGAAGTTCGAGTTCGAGGTGACCGGCCGGCACCTCACCCTGCGGGTGGACGGCGACAGCGCCGATCACGCCGCTTTCGGCGGGCCGATTGTTTACGGTCACGGTCTGGAAGGGAATCCGCAGGAGAACCTCTACTACTATCAGACCCGCAAGACCAACGCCGTCTTCCAGGCCCTCGATGAGGGGCAGCGCAAGCGGGCGCTGTTGGCCAAGGCGCCTCCCGAGGCCGCCGTCGCCCTCCAGGGGCCGCAGGGGACCTTCCCCGGCATCCCGGTCAAGGAGTTGACGACGGACCAGCGGCAGCTCGTGGAGGAAACGCTCCAGGTGCTGCTGGCTCCTTACCGCAGCGAGGACGTCGAGGAAGTGATGGCGATCCTGAGGGCCAGCGGCGGGGTGGAGTCGCTGCACATGGCCTTCTATGAGCAGGGGGACCTCAAGAGCGACAAGGTGTGGGACATCTGGCGCGTGGAAGGGCCATCGTTCGTCTGGCACTTCCGCGGCGCTCCGCACGTCCACGCCTACATCAACATCGGCGGTGTGAAGGTCTGATTCCACCGCCGTCCGATGCGCCCGCCTCGTTCCCCGCCGCGGGGGACCCAGGCTCCGCCGCTGGCGGGGAACGTCGGGGCGGCGACCGGGCGTCCGCTGGATTGAATCTGGAACGTGAGCGCCGTCCGAGCGGACCCATCCGGCACGGCTGGCAAGCCAGCGGGCGAACAGGGGGACTGCCCCTGGCTTGATCCCTGCACATCCCGGAGTGTCAGCGAACCTCCGCGTCGCTTTTCCCCACTGACGAATCTCTCCTCGTCCTGCCGGAGTCTCCTCCCATGCGCGCCCCTCGTTGCTGGCTCTGCGTCCTGGCCTCGTCCGCCCTCCTGTTCAGCCTGCTGGGGCTGTTGCAGGGGGCTGAGGACCCTCGGCACAGCGACTTTCTCGTGTACGTCGGAACCTACACCCGCGGTAGCGACAGCCAGGGGATCTATCGCTTCCGCCTGAACGCCGCCACCGGCGAGATGACCGACGTCCATCCGGCCGGCCCGGGGGTCAACCCTTCGTTCCTGGCGGTCCATCCGTCACGCACCGCCCTGTACGCCGTCAGTGAGATTGAACAGGTGGAAGGGCGTCCCACCGGAGGCGTGGCGGCCTACCGCATCGATCCGCACACCGGCGACCTGACGCTCCTCAACGTGCAGCCCTCCGGCGGCGGCGGTCCCTGCTACGTGACGACCGATCGGTCCGGAAAGTTCGTCCTCGTGGCCAACTACGGAGGCGGCAGCGTCGCCTCTCTCCCGATGGCCGCCGACGGCAGCCTGAGGGAGCCGAGCAGCGTCGTGCCTCACGCCGGCAAAAGCGTCAACCCTCGCCGGCAGGAAGCCCCTCACGCTCACGCAATCGTGCTCGCACCCGATGAACGCCGCGCCTATGCCCCGGACCTCGGCCTTGACCGGATCCTCATCTATCGCGTCGATCCAGAGAGCGGCGCGCTGACCCCCAACCACCCCCCCTTTGCCAGCGTCGCTCCCGGGGCAGGCCCGCGGCACTTCGACTTCCATCCCAACGGAAAGTTCGCCTACGTCATCAACGAACTCGCCTCGACCATCACGGCGTTCACCTACGATGCCCGGTCCGGAGCGCTCACGGAAATCCAGACCGTCTCCAGCCTGCCGGAGGGGGACTCCCCCGGCAACAGCACGGCCGACATCCACGTCCACCCCAACGGGAAGTTCCTGTACGGCTCCAACCGCGGGCACAACAGCATCGTGGTCTTTGCCATCGATGAGCAGACGGGGCGGCTGACGTACGTGCAGCACCAGTCCACGCTCGGAGAGATTCCCCGCAACTTCGGCATCGATCCCACCGGTCGCATCCTGCTGGCGGAGAACCAGCAGTCGGGGACGATCCACTCCTTCCGCATCGATGCGGCCACCGGCCGCCTGACCTCCACCGGCCATCACATCGAGATTCCGCGGCCGGTCTGCGTGCGGTTCGTGCCGTGGCCGCTCCCCTGAAGGAAGGCAATACCTGCACCCTGAAGGCAGAACCTTCCGGGGGCGTTGCAGCCAGCGGCGGTCTTGCTGCGACGATTCGGGGGCCGACGAGGCGGGCTGAGGGGTTCCACTCCGATCCGGGCGCAGGGACGTGCATCGCCGCTGCGCCGGCGAGGGGACGGGGGGTCAATCCTCGCGAGCCGGAATGAGCCGCTGTTTCCCGATCGCCACCTCTCCCCCCAGCGCGACGAACGGGCGCAGCTCCGCTTCCACGGCCGGAGTCAGTCCGTAGAGTTCCACGCGCGTCGGCGCGGCGAGGGCGAGCAGTCCTCCCACACCGCCGAACTTGAGCGCTCCCGGCAGGAAGTTCGGATCGCGCAGGCTGGTCAATTCCGTGAAGGCGAAGCCGCCGACATCCACCACCGTGGTCGAATCCTCCTCTCCCCGCAAGCCCCGCGCCAACAGCACCCACGGCCCCGCCTCGCGGGTTCCGGTCCAGTGGACGACCCGCGCGCGGGTCGTCTGTTCGGCGTAGGCCGCCACGGTCAGCACGTCCCGCACCCGTTCCACCAGCAGCGGGCGGTTGTAGCCGAACGTGTACCCGGCAAAGCTCCGGTTCACCGGTCGTGCCACGTCCAGTTCGGTCGGCAGATATTCGCCGGTGAGAAAGACGTCGGCGGTGACGACGACGCGACCCTGTTTGAGCAGCTCGCGCACCGGGGCGATCGGTGCACCGGAGCGCTCGAACAGGGCGTGCTTGCCGCGGCCGTCGATCCAGATCGCCACTCCTTGCGGCGCGCCATGGGGCCAGAGCATCACCCACGGAATGGCGGTGCCGTCGCCGGCGCGAGTGCACCAGCCGCGGGTAAGACGCACGTCGCCCAGCATCCCATCGTTCAGCACCTCGCCGGACAACTCCGTCGGACCGGGGAGGGGGCCGAAGATCGCCTCTGCGGCGGGGCCGATCACCTCGCGATACTCCCGCCGATTCGACTCCCCACGCTCCACCAGTCCCGCGTACCAGGCGCGCGACTCCTCCGTGAGTCGCTCCCGCAAGGCCGCCGCTGGCAGAGCGTCGCTCGGACGGGGATGCTCGGCCGTGAAGACCGTCAGCTCCTCGCGCGACAAAGGCGTGAAGTCCCGTTCCTCGAGCGGTTCGGAGAGGCCCAGTCCGAGATGCCGATTGAGCCAGGCATACATCACCTTGCGGGAGACTTCGTTGTAGTTGTGTCCAAACTGCGGGAAGCACTGGGCGTGGACGTCGTCCGCAGCCCCGTACAGGTTCCAGACCTGTTTCAGTTCCGGCAGTCCCTTGGTTTCGATGTCGATGGTCCAGTCGTTCGCTCCCGTCATCCCCAGCGGCCGCGGAGCGAAGCAGGCCGCGAAGGCGATGTTGTTCAGCCCGATCCGCAGGTAGCTGGCATTCTCGCAGACGCACCCCCCCTGCATGTTGGTGGAGACCATGACGGCCGGGAAGGCGACCGCCGGACGCGGGTCGATCGCTCCCAGCACGAAGGTCTGCGTCCCTCCTCCGCTGGCGCCGGTGACGGCGATCCGCGTCGGGTCGACGTCGGGGAGCGCCGTCAAAAAGTCCAGCGCACGGATCGAGTTCCACGTTTGCAGACCCAGAATGTTCTGTGACCAGAGCTCCGCCTGGACGTCGCTGAAGCCGCTGCGGTGGTCGAGCGGCCCTTGATCGGCATAACCGATCATGTCGTAATGGAACACCACGCATCCCATGCGGGCGAGTTGCACCATCCGGGCCTGGAGCGGAAAACGCGCGGCCGCGGGACGCGATTCGGCCCCGGCGGCGATCTGTCGGGCGGCCTCGGCTTCGCCGGCATCGTAGAACCGCCCGTTGGCCCAATGCCCATGCGGGCAGAGTACCCCCGGCCGGCGGCCTGAAAACGCTTTGGGGCGATAGAGACTGCCGGTGACATACAGTCCGGGGCGGCTGGCAAAAAAGACCCGCTCGACGGTGTAATCGCCGCAATCAATCCGCCCGTGAATGACCGGCTCCAGGGGGGGGGTGTCCGGCAGCGGCCACAGCCCGCACGCCACCAGGAGTTGCGTTCGGATGCGTTCCCGCGTCGCTGCCCACTCGACCAGCGAGGTGGGAGGACTCCAGGGATGGTACTCGTCCCGCAGGGTACGGGCCGGGGCGAGCCGCGCGTCCGGCGGCAATTGACCAGCGGCAAACACCCGCTGCACCGGGACCGGCGCATCGGCGGGGGCCTCGGCGCCGATCAGGTCCGTTCGCGGCCCGCAGAGCGGGAGCATCCCGACGAGGAGAATCCAGCCCACTGGGGAGATGAATGGAGGACGAGGCATCAGCGGCTCCGGGAGATCGAGCGAGGGGGATTCAGGAAGTCTCCGCGGCTGATGTTGTGCCCGGTCCCTGGCGAGCCGTCAACCGTCCCATCGGCCGATGGCGATGCGACCGCGGGAAACGGCAAGGGTGTCGAGAGCACGGTCCCGGGGGAGCCGCCGTCCGGTTTTCACGCGAGCGGCATCGGCTCCACCCCCTCGGAGTTCAGATCAGAAGCGTCCGACGACTTCGTTGCCGTCGCGGGTGCTGAGGGCCCGCCACAAACGGAGATCGATATTCTCCGAGACATTGCGGACGGAAGCGTCCATCAGACTGACGTTGACTCCGCCCGGGTGATAGCTGCGGGCGGTGGTGGCGGAGTACGTGGGGATGCCGGCCAGTCCGTTCACTCCCTCCTGCCAGGAGTTGTAGTTGCAGCCGAAGTGGATCGAGGCGCCGTCGTTGCACCGCGGGGCGGCATTGGGGGTGAGCACGGTGGTGAACCCGGCATGATGCACCACGCCGTCAAACCATTCGGTGTGCCCATTGTCTCGAAACACGGTCCCCTGGTTCATGAGGGCTTCGACCTCGGCCAACGATTGGGGGATGGTTGTCGGCATCGGTCCGCCGCTGCGGCGGGTGGGGGTCCAGGCTTTGACGTCCGCAGCCATCAGTGTGTTGGAGGTCCCGTCCGTGATTGATGTCAGGCGGAATCTGGTGTTGGGCATGAAGGGGCCGTCTCCGTAACGGCCGGTCTGGGGGTCGAAGACGAACCACGTCCCCATGCAAAAGCCGTAGGAGGTCGGATAGTGGCGGGGGCGATTGCCGCTGGGGACGCGAATCCGCTCGGCGTTGAGATCGCTGGGACAGACGAGCAGGTCGAGGAACAGGCCGTCGAGGGCGAACTGCGTCGACCAGTCGGAACCCAGGTCGATCTGCCGGTAGAGGTTCCCCTGCTCGATGTAGGGGAGCACGCGGGCATGGACGGACCACGACTCGGTGAACGTCGCCCCGGGGGTCAGATTCAGGCAGGCACTGGGAGGAAGGTATTTGACGGTGGCTTCATAGTTGTGGACAGCCACGGCGAACTGATGCAGGTGGTCCTTGTACTGGGTGGAGCGAGCCGCCTCGCGAACCTGCTGCACAGCCGGCAACAACAGCGCCACCAGGATCGCGATGATGGCGATCACCACGAGCAGTTCGATCAGCGTGAAGCCGCGGCGGTGCAGGGGGCTGGATTGCATCAGGACTTCTCCGCAGGCCCCTCTGGCGCGATGCCTCTCGGGCGCGGGTGCGCAGCAGGTGTCGAACTTCCTGTTCTAACAGATGTTCGGTCGAAGGGAGGGGAGAAATCCCCTAAATTCCCAGGGTGCTGTTGCGGGGACTGCCTGGCGAGGTCGAATTCACCTGTCGTGACGGCCGCTCCCTTGCGGGAGAGCGCCGACCGGTTCCGCCTCACAAGGGAAAAGTGTCATGAAGCGTCGCCTGGGACTGCTGGGAGCGATGGTATTGGCGATAGCGGTTGTGGCGGTTTGGCTGGAACCGACACAATCGGTCCTGGGCTGGCTGGCCGGCGAGCCGTTTCATGCCGGTCGGCCGCTGCGCTACTGGTCCGCCTGCCTGAGCGGCTCGCCGGGAGAGAATGCCGCAGCCCTGGAGGCACTGTCGGCCGGCGAGCGGAGCTCCGTTGAACCGCTCCTCATTGCCCTCTATCGTTCGCAGCCCGGAGACCCCGGCGCGGAACTGCGCTGGACAGCCCTGGAACTGCTGGGGAAGCATGTCCCACTCAGCGATGCCGGACAAACGCTGGTGCTGGAAGCCCTCGACGACGGCGATGCACACGTCCGGTCTGTAGCCGCCGGCCTGATCCCGAAAGTCGGCGTTCCGGCTGCGCAGGGGGTGCCGGCGTTGCTCCCGTTGCTGGACGGCCCGCACGGCGTTGTCGCCGCCCGGGCGCTCAGCGAATACCGGGGTGCAGCCGCTCCGGCGCTGGAATCGCTGGTAGTGCTGATGCACAACGCTTCCGCCAGCGTCGAGGCCCGCTGGAACGCCGCGCGGACTCTCGGCAAGCTCGGTCCAGACGCTCTGCCGGCCGTCCCCGACCTGATCGCGGAACTCGACAACCCGGAAGCCACCATCCGCGAACATGCCGCCGAGGCGCTCGGCGACATCGGCCCCGTGGCGGCGGAGCTGGGCGTTCCCGCGCTGCGGCGGGTCCTGAACGACCGCTACGTCAAGGTGCGTCGGGATGCGGTGCGGTCGCTGGGCTACATCGGCCCGGCGGCGCGGGAGGCAGTGGAGGAGATTCTGCCGCTGCTCGATGATCCCGAGGAGATGGTGCGAGTGGCGGCCCGCGAGGCGCTCCAGAAAATCGCTCCGGAACGCCTCCCGCCGGCCACCTCCTCCGCGCCAGTCCCCGGGGAGCTACCGGACTGACGCATGCCGTCTGAGCGGTTGGGAGGGAATCGCTTCCAAAGCCGACGCCGACGCCGACGCCGTGGCGGCCGCTCAATCCCAAAGCACCGATTCCACGGCCCGCTCCACCTGTTGCCGCACGGTTGGGTCGGTCTGCCAGTAGAGCCCCACGAAGGCGTACAGCCTTCCGCGGCGGTGAAAACAGGTGACGTGCTGCATCATCGTCTTGCCGTGCAGTACCCCGCTGAGGACCAGTCGCTCCGCCGGAACATCGCCCACGGTGATGGTGTGCAGCGGTTCGACTACCTTCCAGCTCGGCACGCCGAAGGCGGGTTTCTGAAAATGTTCGGTGAGGGCGTCCGCGGCAAGGTCGTTGCGGCCGAGCACCTGCAACGAGGCCCCCCCTTCCGGCGACTGCACGCGATACCGCGCCAGGAAAATCTCCTTTGGAATGTCCCCCGGCGGGAGGGCGGAGTTGGCGGTCTGCGTCCAGCCCTCCGGGACCCGGAAGCGGAACCCTTCGGTGGCGCTGCGGTAGACCGGTGCATCGCGGAGCGCCGGCGCGGCTGGTCGCGAGTCGCAGCCGGACAGGAGCCCGGTGAGCAGCACGAGGGAGCCGAGGACGATCACGGGGGTGTGCCGGCCGCTGGCCATCACCATGGAGCACCTCGCGGGGGGAAGCTGCCGTCAGGGAATCCGGACCGGCTCACCGCCATCGCGCGTGGCCAGCGCGTGCAGCACGGAGAGATCGACCCCTGCGGACAACCCGCGGACGGTTCCGTCGCCGAAGGCGAAGTTCACCAGCCCGGAGTGGAAGGAGAAGAAGTCGTACGGTTCGCTGAAGGGGTCGTTCAACGGGCGGGTGCCGATGCGGGCCAATGCCATGCAAGGGGCCTGCTCGATGGTGGAGCCGTACACCGGCGCTCCGGGCGTAATGCGGACGGTTCCGGGGGTGATGACGCCGGCCCAGGGGGTTTTGGCAAAGCCGGCTGACCGCTCCCCGATCGCCAGCGTGTTGGAGAGGCCATCCGTGACGTTCTCCGGACGCACCCGGCTGTTGCGCTGGAACAAACCGTTGCCGTCGTCCGGGGCGATGTTGATGAGTCCGAACTTGCCGAAGCAGGCGGCGTAGCTCGTGGCCTCGGCCTCTGCAACCGCCGTACCGGCGTCGTCGAGCACCGTGAACAACCCCGTTCCGACGTCGCTGGGGCAGTTGACGACTTCCAGCGGCTGACGAATGAAGCTCAGATTCTGGGGCGCGGCCACCGCCCGATGGAAGTCAATCTGGTCAGACAGCGGTTTCTGCTCCACGTGCGGCAGCAACATTGCGAACCATCCCCAGCCAGGATCGTTCGGAGGGAGGACCGGCGCGGGGGGGAGGCTGTCATAGATGTACGGTTTCGGAGTGCGGGACGGATCGGCAGGGTGGTCGTCGTGATGGAGCGACTGCGGAGCAGGATTGATCCCCGTCCCGGAGGGAGGGGGCGGGGCTGAGGCCGCGTCAAAGATGTATCCCGGTGGAAAGGTCTTGTGCGTCCCCACGTAGGAATGCAAGGCCACGCCGATCTGCTCCAGATGCGTGCGGCAGACGGTGCGACGGGCCGACTCCCGCACCGCCTGCACCGCCGGCAGCAGCAGCGCCAACAACACGCTCAGGACTGCGATGGCGACCAGCAGTTCAATCAACGTGAACGCCGGTCGACATTCCCGGGGAATTGCCGTGGTTCGCATGGCTCCCTCTGCCGGCTGAAGCAGGGGTGATCGCGGGACAGTCGCCCGCGGGTCTTTCAGGACAGGACTGCGGGCTGAGCGACCGACCCCCCCTGCGGGGGCACGACTCTCCATGTTATCATCGGCGATCCGGCCGGACGAATCCCTGCCACCGGCCCGGCCACCGGCCGGTTCCCGTCCCTGCGGGAGAATCGAACGATCCCAAGGCGTCATGACCCATCTCGCGATTCTGCCGATCTTGCCGGCCCTGGGGGGCGTGGCCTGGGCGCTGGCCGGGCTGGCGGGGTTGTTCCTGTCGCTGCTGCATCCGCGCGGCTGGCGGATGTGGGGGGCCTTTGTACGCAGTCAATGGCGAGGACTGACGGTGCTGACGGCCGGAATGCTGATCGCCTATGGCGCGTGGACCCTGTGGGGAGACGCTGCTCCTGCCCCGTCGGCCCCGGCCGTGGCACTCTCGCTGGACGACTGGCCGATGTTTCGCGGCTCGCTTGCCCGCACGGGGAGCACGGGAGGGCCGGGACCCTCCGCGGGGGGTGTGCAGTGGACCGGTCGCCCCGAATACGAGTTTCTGGCCTCGCCAGCCGTCTCGGGGCCTTACGTCGTCGGAGTCGGATCGCGCGGGGATGCCGCACGCTGCTTCTGCTGGGAGGCGGAGACGGGGCGCGAGGTCTGGAGCGGTGCGCCACGCGGTTACCGTCAAACCCTCTCTTCGCCCATCCTCGTCCAGGGGCGCATCTACTGCGGAGAAGGAGTGCATCAGACGCCCCGCTCGCGCGTCCTGTGCCTCGATCCGGCCCGGGAACAGGAACCAGTGGTGTGGGAGTTCGCCACGAACAGTCATGTGGAGTGCACGCCGGTGTATGCGGCCGGGCGGCTCTACGTCGCGGCCGGGGATGACGGCGTTTACGCCCTCGAAGCCGCAGCGGCCGCGGAGTCTCCTGATTCTGCACTCGCCGCCGTCGGGCACGCGGCCAGGGTCCGTTGGCACGTTCCCGGCATGATGCTGCCCGATGCGGAAACGGCGCTGGCCGTGCACGGCGGTCGGGTCTATGTCGGTCTCGGCTACGAGACGCCGGCCCTGGTGATGCTGGACGCCGACTCCGGCCGCGAACTGGCGCGCGAGAACCTCCCATGGCCCGCCTTCGCGCCGCCGACGCTCTTCGCCGGGGGATGGTTGTTGGGGCTGGGGCCGGGAAACCTGCTCACTGCTCCCACGGCCGGCGCGGGAGAGCTGCGGCTGATCGAGTTCGAGACGCTCCGCCTCCGCTGGCAAATCCCGACGTCGGCGTCGGTCGTCAACGCAGTCGCGGCGGCCGGAGAACTGGCGATCGTGGCGGTGGCGGATGGGACCGTCCTGGCAGTCACGACCACAGGAGAAGTTGTACGGCAGTGGCGGGCGTCCGCCCCGGTGCTCGCGGCTCCTGCGTTCGCGGAACCGTTCGTGTACATCGTCTCGCAAGATGGCGTCCTCACCGGCCTGGACGTGGCGACCTTCGAACCGCGATGGAGCGTGCGCCTGGGACCACCGGGAATGTACCTCAGTTCTCCCGTCGTCCACCGGGGGCGGGTGTACGTCGGCACTCCGGCGGGACTGATGTGCGTGGGTCGCGCCGAGTCCCCTTGAGTCCCGCCGGTGGCCGCGGTTCTTTCTCCCCGCATCATCCCTTCCTTCCGATGTCGCGCTGGCTCCTCTCTCTGACGGACCCGTGGTGCGGTTCTCCGGAGGAACTGCTGAGGCTGGTGGGAGGGAAGGGGACGTCGCTGCGGCAACTGCGGGCGAGTGGCTACGACGTCCCTCCCGCGTTCACGATCACCACGGAGGCGGTGCGGGATTACCGGCGGTCTCGGGGGGTGTGGCCAGCCGGGCTGCGGGAGGAGGTGGCTGCGGAGCTGAGGCGGCTGGAGGAGGCTGCCGGGCGGCGGTGGGGGGGCGGCCCCATCCCGCTCACCGTGGCCGTCCGCAGTGGGGCGGCGGAGTCCTACCCCGGATTGATGCAGACGGTCCTGGACTGCGGCTGGACGGAGGAGCTGGCTGCCGCTGCTGACTCCGATCTGGGGTGGAGGGAGTTCGCTCGTTTCCTGGCCGGTCTGCTCCCCGCAGCAGGTCTTTCTTCGTCGATCTCGCTCGTTCCGCAGGGCCAGGACCGCGCTCACTGGCGGGGGATTGCCGCCGAACTGCTCAGTCGTGTCCGGCAGGCGTTCGGCGACGTCCCCGACGAGCCCATGGCGTGGCTGTGGCTGGCGATCGAAGTGGTGGCAGCGTCGGCGGACCGGATCACCTCCGCCTCCGAAGGGGGAGCGGTGTACGATCCATCGGCAGGCGAAATAGATGTGCCGGACCTGGCTGGACCGGTGACCGCGATCACCGTGCAGGCGATGTTTCGGGCGGAGGTGAGCGGGGTCCTCTGCTCGCGCGATCCGCTCGCTCCCGAATCTGGACGGATGTGGCTGGAGATGGTCCGTGGCGAGGGCCTGTCGCTGATGGCGGGACGGGTCCTGCCGGTGATCTCCCATCTCATGCGCCTGTCGGTCGATGATGCTGAGCCGACACCGGACGCGGTGGGCGAAGATGTGGGCACACTCGCGTTGTTGACCCCCCGTCAGCAGAGTCGCCTCCGATCCCTGGCAGTGGACCTGGAACGGAAAATGGGGGGGCCTGTCGAAGTGGAGTGGGGCGCGGCGGGTGATCGTCTCGTCGTGTTTCAGTGTCGTTCCGCGATGATGGCCGCATCACCGGTGGAGAGGGAGGTGAAACGTCTCCGAGCGTGGGCGGCCCAAAGCCGACGGTGGTGGGTGCGGCATCACGTGGGGGAGGAACTGGGGACGCCGACGCCGCTCACCTGGAGCCTGTGGCAGCGATTCCTCTCCCCGGCCGGAGGACTCGGAGCACTCTATCGTCGACTCGGGTATGCCCCACGGCCGTTTCCCGACGGCGGAGGATGCTTCGCCTTGATCGCAGGACGGGTCTATGTCGATCCGGACCGCTGGGTGGAACTGATCTGCCGCGGCTATCCCTGGCGACATGACCCGGCGGAGCTACGGAGGCGTCCGGAGCACGTGCACGAACCGCCGACCTGCCTCGATCCGCAGCGGCTGGACCCCTGGTTTCTGATCACATGGCCGCATCTCGTGTGGGTCCTGGTGCGGGCCGGTTGGCGGAGGCATCGTTTGACTCGCACGGCCGCAGAGGAGTTCGTTCACAGGACCGTCCCGTGCTTCCAGCGGGAGCTGGATCGCTGGCGAGCGGACCTGCGTACTCCGTCTTCCTGGCCGGAGAGAATCTCGCAGGCCGAACGTGTGCGAATCTGGCTGTTCGAGGCACAAGCGCCGCGGCTGATGCTCCCCGGCTGGCTGGGGGTTCAGGCCTGGCAGGATGTGAGGGCCGCACTGCGGCGGCGTTTCGGCCCGAACCGCGCCGACATGATCGCGACGCAGCTCCTGATGGTGGTCGACCGCGGTGCGAGGTCCGTCGATTCCACAGAAAAGATTGATGCGGCGGCTGGAGACTGGACACGGGCAACGACCTCGTGGGAACTCCGTCCACTCCTGCCGCTGCAGCCCGGCGATGCAGAGGAACTCGATGTTCTGCCGGCACCCGCGGCCGCGCCAGCGCTGGAGGAACAGCTCTCCTCCGCCGACCGGAGGGCGCTCGGTCGCAGCTTCGAGCGGAAGCTGCAATCGGTCTTCTCCCTGCTGCCGCTGCGCGAACAGGGACGGCGCTGCCTGCGGGCCGGCTACCGCTTGCTACGCGAACTGCTTGCGGTGGCGGCTGAAGGCTCGGGACTGGGGGAGGACGTCTCTTTCCTGACGTGGGACGAACTGTTGCGGCTTTCCGTCGCGCCGGTGTCGCGCCGCGAGTTGGCGGAGCGGCAAGCGGCCTGGCGGTACTGGCAGCGGCATGTTCCGCCCCCCGTCATCGATGGGGGCGCGTCAGCGCCGTTTACGGAGACCGGTCCCCCCTCGTCCGGGACCGAATGGGAGGTGGTCGCGGTCTCGTCGAGGGGCCTGTCTGGCACGCCACTGACGCGGGCGAGGCTTCCCCGGCAGGGTGCGTGGTCGTTGCCGAGGTCGCCGACTCGGCAGCGGTCCTGCGGTGGCAGGGGGCGGCCGCGATCGTCGTGGAGCAGGGAGGAAGGCTCTCCCATGCCGCTGCGACCGCGCGGCAGATCGGACTTCCCCTGGTCGTTCTGCCCGGAGCGGTGCGGGTGCTTGCGGCGGGAGGTCGCGTGCGTGTGGACGCGGACGAGGGTCGTCTCTGGCGGCTCTCCGCCGGGGATCTCGCCCGGCAGGGTTGAGAAGGGGACCACCGGCCGCGACGGTCTGGCACCGGGGGCAGCCACACGGGGCGTCGATTTGGCAAGCTCTCTTCCCATCAGTCGTTCTGGATGTCCCTCGCGTGACAGTCGCCTTGACCATGCGATACGCTGCACTCCAGCTTGGGAAACGCACGAATCGTGCTGCGCGCCGCGCTCGTCGCCGTCCCGATCAACCCCTGGTTTCGACCATCCGGATACCGACCATGCCTCTCGTTTCGATGCGTCTGTTGCTCGATCACGCCGCGGAGAACAACTACGGCGTTGCGGCGTTCAACGTCAATAACATGGAGCAGATTCAAGCCATCATGGCGGCCGCGGCGGAGATCGACGCCCCCGTGATCGTGCAGGCCAGTCGGGGGGCCCGCAGCTACTCGCAGGACAATTACCTGCGGCACCTGATGCTGGCGGCGGCGGAACTCTATCCGCAGATTCCCATCGCCATGCATCAGGACCACGGCAACAGCGTCGAGACGTGCCTGTCTGCCATCCGCAACGGGTTCACCTCGGTGATGATGGACGGCTCGCTGCTGGAGGACGGCAAGACCCCCGCCAGCTATGACTACAACGTCAGCGTCACCGCCACGGTGGTCAAACTGGCCCATGCCCGCGGCGTCTCCGTGGAGGGGGAACTCGGCTGCCTGGGGTCGCTGGAACATGGCGAGGGAGAGCAAGAGGACGGGCATGGCGCGGTCGGCCAGCTCAGCCGCGAGCAACTCCTCACCGATCCCGACCAGGCCGAGGACTTCGTGAAGCGCACCAAGGTCGATGCCCTGGCGGTCGCCATCGGCACCAGCCACGGCGCCTACAAGTTCACCCGCAAGCCCGACGGCGAAATCCTGGCGATGGACCGCATCGCCGCGATCCATAACAAGCTCCCCAACACCCATCTGGTGATGCACGGTTCCTCATCGGTCCCCCAGGAATTGCAGGACGAACTCCGCAAGTACGGCGGAGAGATGAAGCAGACCTGGGGCGTGCCAGTGGAGGAGATTCAGCGCGGCATCCAGAACGGCGTGCGAAAGATCAACGTCGATACAGATAACCGCATCGCCATCACCGCCGCCATCCGCAAGGTCCTGTGGAGCGATCCGACGAAGTTCGACCCGCGCGACTATCTCAAACCGGCCCGCGCGGCCATGCAGCAAGTCTGCAAGGACCGCATGATCGCCTTCGGCCAGGCCGGGAACGCCAGCAAACTGGTGAAAGAGTACCGACTCTAGCTCCGGATCGAACGCGGGTTGAGAGGGCGGGGAGTTGTCTGCAGCGGCTGACCGTTCAGGTTCCGGACAGCGGCTGGTCGATCCGGCGGAGAATCTCCTCCCGCAGCCGCGAGACTTCCTCGGAGAGTTCGCGGGTGCGGCCGGGTGCTTCGCCGCGCCAAAAAGGGATCGTCGGCGGCGCTCCGTGGGCGTCTGCCACGATCAGATCGTTCCCTCGCATCCCCCGCACGCGCCAGGAGGTGTTCCCCAGAAGAAAGATGTCCCCAGCACTGCTTTCGACGGCGAAGTCCTCGTCGACCGACCCCACGACGGTCATGTCCGGCTCGGCGACGACGCGGACGGCGTCGATCTCGCCGATGGCTCCGCCGTTGGCCAGCGCAGTCAGGCGGGCACCCTTGCGGCCCCGCAACCGCCCCCCCACCCGGTCATAGAAAAGCAGTGCTCGTGCGCGTCCCGACTTCGGCGTCAGGCCCTCGCTGAGATAGCGGAGCGTCTCCTCAAAATCGGCTCGGGAGAGGCGGCGGTAAGGATAGGCCCGACGGACCAGTTGAAACAGGTCCTCGACGTGCCACTCCTGGGCAGCGACCTCGGCGACGATCTGCTGGGCGAGGATGTCGAGGGGCGCCTCGGGAATCTCGAGGGCGTCCAGACGGCCGGACTTCACCGCCCGGACGAGCGCCATGCATTCGAGGAGTTCATCCCGCGTGAGGGCGAACAGCCGCCCCTTGGGGGTCAGACCCAGGGCATGCCCGCTGCGGCCGATCCGCTGCAAAAACGTCGCGATCGACCGGGGAGAGCCGATCTGCACCACCAGATCGATGTAACCAACGTCAATCCCCAGCTCCAGCGACGCGGTCGCCACCACCGCCTTGAGTCGGCCGGATTTGAGTTTCTGTTCGGTGTCGAGCCGGATGTCAGCCGCCAGAGACCCGTGATGCGCGCCGACCGCCTCCTCGCCGAGCAACTCGGTGAGCTGGAAGGTGAGCCGCTCCGCCAGCCGCCGCGTGTTGACAAAGATCAGCGTGCTGCGGTGCTGCTGGATCAGTTCCACCAGCCGGGCGTTGACTTCCTGCCACTGCTCGTGCGAGCAGACCGCTTGCAGGTCGCTGGGAGGGACTTCGATGCCCAGATCGAGATCGCGCTGATGGCCGACGTTGATGAGGGTGCAATTGAGTGCCGCGAGTTGAGGGGCGTCAGCGGGAGAGCGGGATTCTGAAGCGGAAGGACCCGCGGCGTCGGAGACCGCGGCGCCATGGAGGGCTGGCGACGACGCGGCCGAACCGGACCCGGGTTCCAGGCCCGCCTCCGCAGGCTCACCCCCTCCGCCGATGAGGAACGCCGCGACAAGCTCAATCGGCTTTTGCGTGGCGGAGATGCCGATCCGCTGGAGCGGCGCCGGTGTGAGCGCCTCCAACCGTTCCACCGACAGGGCCAGATGCGAGCCGCGCTTGTCCCGCACCAGGGCGTGAATCTCGTCGATGATGAGCGTATCGACGCTTTTGAGGGTCTCGCGGCTCTTTTCAGCCGTGAGCAGCAGATACAGCGACTCCGGGGTCGTCACCAGGATGTGCGGGGGGCGGCGGACGAGGGCGGCCCGCTGATGGGCCGGCGTGTCGCCGGTCCGCAATCCCACCCGCACAAGGGGGGCGGGAAGTCCCTCGCGCTCCGCCAGGGCCAGAATCTCCGCCAGCGGAGTCTCCAGGTTGCGGTGCATGTCGTTGGAGAGGGCCCGCAGCGGCGAGACGTAGACCACGCGCAGTTCGTCCGCCAGGCGACCTTCCAGCCCTTCGCGAAACAGTCGGTCGATGATCGCCAGAAACGCCGTCAGCGTCTTGCCGCTGCCGGTCGGGGCCGCGATCAGGGTATGACGGCGGTCGGCGAGCGGTCCCCAGGCGAGCCGCTGCGGCTCGGTGAGTGTGGCGAACCGCGAGCGGAACCAGTCCTGCACCAGGGGATGAAAACGCTCCAGCGACACGGACGTCCTGCGCGGGGGAGGGGAAGAAATGAAACGGCGTGCCGCGTGCAAGGACGGCGGCCCCGACAGCCTCAGTCTACCGTCCCGGACCGGGAGCTTCGATGTGGTAGACGTCGATCGAATATCCCAGCCGGGCCACCGGCTGAAACCGTTGAAAATACGCGAACTCGTAGATGTCGGCCGGGCGGGTGCGGCCGTCCGGCTCGCGCAGCAGATGCGGGCGGCCCATGACGTAGTTCACACTCACCGCGTGCCAGCCGGGGCGCGGGGCAAACCCGGGCGAAATCTCGAAGTCGATCCCGCACAGCTCGACAGGCCAGGTCCCGTAGTACACCAGCCCGATGCGGTCGAGCTGATGCGCCGTCATGAACTCCTTGACGAGGTACAGGTCCTGGCCCCAATCGAGATTCGAGTCCAAAAGGTGATTGCGTCCGCCCACCGGTCCCCCCGCCAGTTCGTTGAAGTACGCCAGATGATGCGGCTGGTAGCGCAGCGACGTCAGGGCCAGTCCGGTGATCAGCACCAGGGTCGTTCGGCGGAGCGCGGGCCGGCAGCGATCGATCCAGACCCCCGCCCCCCCTGCGAGCAGGGCCAGCAGCGGCAGCACCGGCAGCACGTAACGGATGCCGAGCTGGAGCGACGAGAACGATGCAATCGCCAGCAAGCTGACCAGCGGCACACAGAGGATCAGCAGCCGGCCCCGGCGGTCCGCCATCCCGCGCATTCCCGCCAGCGCCGCCAGTCCCACCACCGCCGCCAGTTGGAACAAATGCGGCAACTTGTAGGCCAGCGTCCACACAAAGTAGTCGCGGAAGCTACGGGTGCTCCACTGGCCGTCCAGATAGCAGGGGTGCGGCTGTTCCATCACGGCACGCTGACGGTCGAGGCCGGCAACGTAGTCGGCCGGCAGGGGCAGCGGGCACTCCCCCACCGGACCCAGCGCCGTGCGAAGCGTCTGAAGCGTGTGGCTTTGTAACGGATATTGCGTCAGGGAACGGCCCGTCCCCTCAAACAGAAAACACCCATTCCAGGCGAGCAAGCTGACCAGCAGGATCACCACAGCCTGGCCCACGGCGCGTCGTCCCCGCCGCCACAGCCCGGCCGCCGGTGCGTCAGCCGGCGCAACCTCCGTCACCAGCCGACCACAACTGATCCAGAGGATTCCCAGCACGGGATACAGCCACACGGCCGTGAACTTCGTCGCCTGGGTGAGTCCGAGCACCAGCCCCAGCGCCGCCGTTCGTCCCCACGTCGGCGAATGTCGCCAGCGCTCGAACAGAGATAACGTGGCCGTGCTCCCCAGCATCAGCCCGGCATCGGGCGTCACGAGGCTGCTGTGCGCGAGGACGTTGGGGCAGGTGAAGAAGAGGATCGCAGTCAGCCAGGCACCGCTGGCCCCCCACCAGGCGGCGGCCCAGCGGACGAGCAGCAGTCCGACGGCGAGGGAGCAGCCGAGATTGACGATCCGCCCCCACACATAGAATCGGTGCGCCCTGGGGCCGTGACGCTGGACAAACCGGCGGGCGATGTCGGTGGCATCGGCGCCGGGGTCGGCTTCCACTCCGGCGAGGGTGGCCGGCAACGCACTCCACAACCGCGTCAGCGGAGGATTGAGGACGTCATGGTCGAACTTCCCGGTCCGCCAATGCAACAGCCCCACCGGGAGATGCCAGAACTCATCGTGCGTGACCGTCTGGCGGACTGCCGCATGCCAGCCGCAGGCGACGTGCACCGCCACGAGCAGCGCGAGGAGAGATCGTTGGCGCACCGTCATCGGATCAGCCGGGGGGCAGGGAACGGCGTCGGCGTCTGAGCCGGCCCGGCGGTCAGTGTCGGCGACGCGCCCCGAGGCGGCAAGCCTCACGTGCGCCGTCCCTCGCCCGTCGTCGCTCCGTCACTGGATGCGCTGGGGGGGGGCGGCGGCGGCCGTCGCCCGCGGCTTGACGTAGAAGGAGTCCAGCACGCGCTGCGTGATGGAGGGATCGAGTTCCCCCGCGCCGATGTTCGCCAGCACCTCGTAGACGTGCTCCGGGGTGAGGAACAGCCGCCGGGTGTAACTGTGGCCGTTGTCGATCTGCATGACCACGTCAACGCCCGGGATGCCATCGCGTTCGATCGCCACGGCGCTCTGGACGGTGTGATTCTCCCCGGGTCGATTGGGATTGGCGGGGTTCTTCAGGCGCTGAATGATCTGCCGCAGATGTTCGGCCAGCAGGGCGTTGGCCGCTTCATGACTGGAAGGGTTGGCGAGAAACGCCTGCCATTCTGCCGGCAGCGCCTCCGCCAGGGGCGTGGTGAGCGCCACGTTGACCGCAAAGGTGGCGCGTGGACTGAGGGAGATGAGAAAGCTGCCGCGCGGCGGCGAGGGGGGCGGCGAGGGGAGTTCAATGGTATACCGGCCGAGGGGGTCCTGATACGTCTGCCAGTCGATGCCCGACGAAAGATCGCCGGGGGCATCGTCACCGCCGGAGCAGCCGACCAACCCAATGACAAGCAGCGCCAGCAGGGCGCACCGGAATGCGTGCATCGTCAACCTCCCTGTTCAAGGATGCGCCGGCAAACCCAAGAGACCCAAGCTCCGCCGGTCGGGGGGGAAGTGTAGTGCAGTCTTCCCCGCTGGGGGAAGCGGAATTTGCCGCTTCAGCCGCCGAGCTTTTTGGCCCATTCGCTCTCGGGGTATTGGCCGAGGAGGGAGTCGGCGGCCTCGCGGGCCCGATCCGGCTGGCCCACCTGATTCCAGAGCCGGGCCAGATGGTACAGCGCCTGAGCATGGAAGTCGGTCTCCCGGGCCAGGGCTGGAATCACGTCGATGTGCAGGTAGGCCATGATGGCTTCCTTGGGACTGGCACCCATGGCGACAAAGCAGTCGCCTTGCAGGAGGTATGCCTCCGCCTGCAATCGCGTGTCCGCCGTGGACGACTCGTCGATGACTTTTTCGAGAATCTGGATGGCAGCCTGGTGCTGCCCCTTGAGGCTCAGGCAGCGCGCCTGCCCCAGCATCGCCTGCAGCCGCCGCGACGTCTCGGCGGGGGTCTGCGGGGAGGTTGCCGCCACGGCGTCGAACTCGCGCTGGGCGGCATCGACGTTTTGCTGGGCCAGCAGGGTCCGCCCCTGTCCGATCTGGGCCGCCATCTGGTAGTCCTTCCACGGAGCGGCCGCGGCGGCGGTGAAGGCGGCCACGGCCGTCGCGGCATCACCGCCGACAATCGCCACGTCTCCCAGGAGCAACTGGGCGTCGAAGTATCGGTAGTGATCACGGTTCTTGGAGAGATAGTCATTCAGTCGCCGGGCGGCCTCGGCGGCCTGCGAGGCATCTGTGAGCGCCCGCAGCGCAAACACCTTGGCCAGCAGAAAGTCCAGGTCGCCGCGGAGCGCGGCATTGTCGGTTGACGCGGCTTCCGTTTGCGCCTGTTCAAGCTGTTTCTGGGCAACGTCGAGCTGGCCGGCGTCCAGCGCCGCGCGTCCCAGACCCATCGAGGCCGGCGCGCCGTCATGCTCGATCCAGGCGATGTCGTTGACGGGCACCACCGCATCGCCGCCGACCTGCTTGGTGATGGTCACTTCCGTCTTGGTCATTTTGGAGAGCTTCCCCCCTTCGCGGGCGGCGCCCGAGCGGCGGACCACCACGTCGATCGCCTCCGCGGAGGAAGCGGCATACGAAAGGAGGACGAACAGCGGCAGAGCAGAGCGGAAAGATCGCATGGCGTGAGCAAGACAACGGGTCAGGACGCGGGGGTGTTCAACAGGCACGGGAAGCGGTTCCATCGGGCTGGCGCGAAATCTACCGACTGGACCCCTCGGCCGGGGCCTTGGCTTTCTTTTTCTTGGGGGGAGCGGCGGCGATGGCGGCCAGCCGCGCGGCACGCTGCTTGGCCGCCAGCGAGGTCGTCCACAGGAAGATTCCGATGACCGCACCGGCGCCCAGCCCGACCAGCACCAGCACGACGATGATGTTGCCGAGGTTGCTGGCCGCGGGAGGAGCGGGAGCTTCGACCGGCGTGACATCCATTCCGACGGGGGCAGGTGTCGCCCCCGTCCCATTGGCTGCGGCCGTGGCCGCCGCCGGCGCGCCGGAGGAGGGCGCGCCGCCCCGCCGCAGCGGCGCGACTGGTTGTCCCAGGTCGGTCAGCACGGCGGCGTACAGAGTGTTCATCCGTTCGTAAACGTCGTCGGGGATGCTGCGGTTGGTGCGGGCAAAGGTGTCGAGCACGCGGAGGGCGTTGCGGAGGGACGCGGTCCGTTTTTCACCCGATTCATTGCGGGCCCGCTGGTGGAACACCTGGGCGTAGTGATAGGTTGCCTCGTGGTAGAGGGGGCGAAGGTCCTCCCGTTCGCGATGCTGCCCCATGCGGTTGGCCAGTTCTCCCCAGCCCCAGATTTGCTGCTCCTTGCGGCCGTTGAGGGCGTACTCGTACTTGGAGAGGTCGCCGCTTTCCGCCCAGAGTTGATACAACCGGGCGCCGCTCTCCTGCACGTTGGGCGCGTTGGGCGACTCCTTGACGACATCCAGCAGGACTTGCTCCGCCGCTTCAAAGTCGCGTTGCCGCAGCCGGCATTCAAGCATCCGCACCTTGGCGACGGTGGCGTTCTGCGGCGTTCCCAGAAAGGCCGGGTCGCTTTTCCCGCGGGAGATGATCCGCTCATAGGCATTGGCCGCGCGGTTGAAGTATTCGGTCGACTTCAGCAGGTCGTCCTCGGTCCCTTCTCCCAGGCTGGTATAGGTCTCGGCGATCCACAACAGGGAGTTGAAGGTCTGGCGGCTTTCGTCCCGGTTGTAGAGCTCGTCCAGGAAACGCTCGAACCCCTCGCGCACGGAGGCGAGGCGCGTGGTCTCCCCGGCTGCCTTGAGCTGCATCAACTCGTCCTGAAGCTGCCGCCCGAACTGGACGAATACTTCCGTCAGCGCGGCGGAGTCCTGTCCTCCCACCTGCTCCAGTTGCGCCATCACCTGGCTGGCGGCTTCCAGATTCCGCAGGCCAATGTAGGCCCGCAGAAGCTGCTGATACACGTGGCTGGCGAACTGGCGGCTCTTGAGGCTGGCCGGGTCGTTGGGGCGAATTTCGCCGGGACCGGTTTCGATCGCCTTGACGACCGAGTGCGGCTCGGCGGTGAGGAGTTCCAGTGCCCCGGTCACGCCGCCGGTCGTCTGATAGACGCCGGCCAGATTCCGCAACTGAGCCAGCGCCAGCTTGCCTTGGATCAGGGGGACGTTCTCAGTCCCGGCGGGCGTGCGGCGGGTTTCAAAATCAACTCCCGCCTGGAGGTGTTGTTCTGCGTTCTGCCGCCACTCGCGGAGCTGCTCGGCGGAGGGACGGTCGGCGGCGTCCTCCTCCCGCGACCCGCGGAAGTAGAGCTCGAGGAAGGCGGAACCGGCCTTGAGCTGGGCGGTCCCGAACTCGGATGACGAGGCGGGAACCTTGAGCCAGGCTTGCGCGGCGGCGAGGAAATCGCCGTCGTCCCAGGCGAGCCGGCCGGCGGAGAGGTGGGCGCCGGTCGCCAGGTCCGATTCCGGCCAGCGGCTGGCCAGCATGTCCGCCAGGCGGAGGATGTGCCGCTTCTCGAATTCGCGGTCCCCTTCGTCCGCCTGTTGATAGGCGTCGTTGAGGGAGGCCAGGGCGATCTGACCGGCCAGCCGCAACAGTTCCGGCTGGCCCGAGGGATGCGTGCGGAGGAAGTACTCGGAGACGGCGGTTGCCTCGTAGGGACGCTCCTGATAGAAGTAGCCGATCGCCAGCTTGAGCTCGGCCTGGGCGCGGAGGGTTTCGTCCGTCGTCGAGTCGGCGAGCCGCAGGGCGAGGTTGAGCATGCGGGTCATTTCGGCGGCGACGCCGCTGCGGGCATCGGCGTGCTGGCGGGCCTCGGCATAGTTGCCGGCGTCCTGGGCCGCCTGAATCTTGCCGCTGATCTCCTTGCACTGGTTGAGGAGTTCCTCGGCCCGTCCGTAGGCGGTGTTGAAGTCCTTGGGGTCGTTGGCGTCGCGGCCGAGGACCTGCGAGAGCCGGGCGACCATGGCGGCTGCAGGCGCTTTGTGGGGGCCGGGGCGACGCGCCAGTCCCCGTGCGATCCCCAGCGCCTGATTGAGGTACGCAGTCCGATCGTTCTCGGGGATGGTGCGGTCCTGCCCGAGCTGCTCCAAGGCCCGGGCCTGTTCCCATTCAATCCCCTTGCCGGTTTCGGAGTAGCGGAGGCGGCGATTGGCGTCCGACCGCAGCCAATCGGTCGCCAACTGGACCACCAGCCGGTACTCCCGCTTGGATTCGTGGTTGCGGCAGATCAGTTCAAACTGCTTGGCCTTGGCCTGCAGCGCCTGCATCGAAGGGCTGCTCCCCTCGTGCTTGAGGAGTTCTCCGTAAATGCCGAGCGCCTCGCCGATGCGGCCCATCTCTTCCAGGCATTTCCCCTGCCACAACCGCGCCAGCAGCCCGCCGATCATGCTGCGGTAGGCGGTGTGAATGTTCTCGAACGCCAGCATTGCCTGGGTCAACTGCTCCGCCCGCGTGGGGTCCTTCAGGTCGTGCGTTTGGGCTTCCCAGTAGGTGGTCTCGGCGAGGTTGAGCTGCGCCTGAATGTATTCCGCTTCGGCTGCCTCGCGCTGCCGGAGTCGCTCCGCCTGTTCCGGGGGGATGTAACCTTCAAACGATTCGTACCGCTGCTTGAGCTGCTCGACGGCGGTGGTGAAGATCCCCCGCGCCTGGGAGATGAGCTTGCGGGCGTTTTCGCGGAGCTCTTTCTTTTTGACTTCGTCGGAGGTGCCGTCGGCATCCCACAGGTCCACGCGGGCCTTTTCGACGAGAATCTTGGCCCGCTCGCTGTTGGCCCGCCCGGCCAGCGGATGATTGGGAGCAGACTTGGCAAACCGCTCGAAGGCGGCCTGCGCCTCATCGAGCCGCACCCGCTGCTCCTCCGGAATCAGCAGCCGCCGCGCACTGTCCCGGATCGTCACCCCAAGTTCATAGGGGATCACCGACCGCACCTCGGGCGGGAGGTTTTGTTTTTGTTCGAGCGTCAGCAGGTACTGCTCGGCGACGTCATAATATCCGCGCTCGCGCAGGCCGTTGACGAATTCGAGCACCGGCTCAACGCCCCGAGCCGACGGAGCCAGCAGGAGGAGACTCAGGACCAGGACAAGCCACCGCCAGTGTCGACGCAGCCGGACAATCATCGCGAATCTCGGCTCTGAGAGGCCGTGGAGGGGACGGAAGACACAGACGCTCAGGAACCCTCGTCCGGAACCCGGCGACGAGTCCCCTGAGGCGTCCGCAGCGGTTTCCGCCCGGGACGGATGCTGATGCAAGAATACTGCCGCCGCTGCACGCCGACAAGCAGCCCCGCGGCTGAATCAAACCGGTCTCCACCCCACCGTGGCAGTGAGGCTAAGATGCCCGCCCCCGAGGCACGTGCGGACGCACCGCCTCGCGCGTTTCTCATCCGGCGATCAGGGAGGTCCCGCCGTGTCGGCTCTGTTCACGCGCTGTGCCACGTTTCGTCCGGGCCATTTCGCGGAGGAGCTTGCGATCGCCCCGGCGGCAGTCCCCCTGAGGTGCTTTGGATCAGGTCGGCTGCCGCGCCTCCTCTGGCTTCTGACGATGGAGTGGGTGCTGATGAGCCTGGGGGGGAGCGTGTGGTCGGCGCCCCCCGCGCCGCTCTTGGACAACCAGTTCACCCCCGAACCGACTCCGGAACAAGATGACGCCACGCTTCATGCCGTGGCCTTTGCGGGGCCCGCTCTGGGAATCGCCGTGGGGGATCGAGGGGTGGTGTGGCGGACGATGGATGGCGGCCGGCACTGGGAGTTCCGCTCCGCCGGCATCGACGCCGTGCTCACCGGTGTCTCCCTCCTCGATTCGCGCACCGGCTTCGCCGTGGGAAGCCTGACCGCCCCTTACACGGGTGTGAGCCAGGGCGTCGTGCTGCGGACTGACGACGGCGGCCGGAGTTGGACCCGGGTGGATGACGGAACGCTCCCCCCTTTGTCGGCCGTGAGATTCTTCACTCCTTTGCGCGGCTGCGCTGTCGGACAGGGGGACGTGCGTCATCCGACCGCCCTGCTGGTGACGGAGGATGGGGGGGAAACGTGGACAGCCGCGCCGGGACCGCGCGCGGACGGGTGGACGGCGGCAGCCTTCCTCGATCCGAAGAATGGTGTCCTCGTGGGGCGGCGGGGGTTGCAGGGGACGTTCGGAAACGGGCGATTGCTCCCCCTCCGCGGCGCTCCGAGCCTGCGGACCCTGCAGGCTGTGACGCTGCACCCCAACGGCCGGGGGTGGCTGGCCGGCGACGGGGGGTTGCTCCGCACCACCGAGGACGCCGGCGTCTCCTGGCCGGAACCACCCACTCCCCTGCCGGAGTCGGCGCGCGACTGGCACGATCTGCGGAGCGTTGCTGCGCTGGGACCGCACGTCTGGACCGCCGGATCGCCCGGCAGTGTTGTCTGGCATTCACCCGATGGCGGCGTCACCTGGCAGGCTCAGCCGACGGGCGGCCCCGCCCCCATCGAGGCTTTGGACTTCTTCAGCCCTCTGGAGGGATGCGCCGTCGGCGCCTTCGGCCAGATTCGCATGACCTGGGACGGCGGCCAGACGTGGCAGAGCGTGCGCGGCAGCGGCCGCCGACCGGCGTTGTTGACCGTGCATGGTGATGCCGCGCAGCTTTGCTGGCCGCTCATCACGCGGGAATCCGGTGAATACGGGTACCGCTCGGTGGCGCTGGTGCTGGCGCGGCGCGACGTCGGCACGGATGCCCACGCTCATCGGTCCGAATTCGACCGGTTGCGCGCCCAGATGCTGACCGCCGGCGGGAACGGCGCGGAACTCGACTGGCGGCTGCCGCTGCGCACCCCCGACCTCGCTCGGGAACGGGAGAAGCTGGTGGATGACTGGTTGCATCTGCACGAGCAGAAGTTCCGCGACGTGTTTCTGGGAGGGCTGGTGGCGGCGCTCCGCACGTGGCGGCCCGAGGTGGTGATCGTCGACCAGGCGAGTCCGCAGGACGCCGTCACCGCCTTGATTCACGAGGCCCTGCCGCTGGCGGTCGAACAGGCGGCCGATCCGCTCCGGTTCCCCGAACAGGCGGGTCTGGGACTCTCCCCCTGGAGCGTTTCCAAAGTGTTCATCCGACTTCCAGAGGGAGAATCCGGGGGAGTGACGATTGAGCCGTTTCAGCCTCTGCCGCGACTGGGAACGACGCTGCATCAGGCGGCGAGTCGGGCGGCGGCGTGCGGACGGGACGGCCCTCCTCCGCCTCCGCAGCGCGAATCGTTCCGTTTGTGGCGCCTCTCGCCGGAGTTGGCGACCCCTGCGGGGGGCGAGCCGGCCGCCTCACCACTGGCCCGGAGCTTTTTTGCGGGGCTGTCACTCCCAGCCGGCAGCGACGCCCGGCGCAGCCTCCCCCCGCTGCGGGAGGTGAACGAGGAACAACTGCTGGTCCTGGCGCGGCACCAGCGGAACTTCGCCGGCTATGCCCAGCAGATGCTCGACGATCCGCAGCGCGGAGGGGAGTTGATTGCCCAATTGCGAGAGACAGTCCGCCCCTTGTCCCGGGAGGAAGCAGCCCGGCTCCTGGCGGACCTGGCTGAGGAATACCGCCGCCGCGCCCAGTGGGAGTTCGTCGAGGAAACGCTGATCGAACTCGTGGAGCAATACCCGGAGCAACCACCCGCCCATGCGGCCATGCGGTGGTTGCTGGCACGGTGGACGAGTCAGGAGGTCCTCTGGCAGCACGTCCGGAGACTGTCGGTCGCCGCGCCCACAGAGACGCTCAATACGCAAGTGCTTCAGGCCAACTTTCAGCAGGCCCTGGAGGCGGTTCGCGAGGCGGAAAACTCGGTCGCAGCCGAGATGCGGATCAACGCGCTCCCCTCGCCGCTCGAGACCACGCACCGCTCCGGAGTGATCCAGCTCGGAGGATTGTCCGCGGTGGTGCGGGGGAGCGATCCCAAACGCAGCGGGTCACCGGGCGAGGGGACGAATCAAGTCCGGGCGGAAATCGCGCGGCGGTGGCGACAGGCTCGCCGGACCGCGGACCTGCTGCAACAGGTCAATCCCGCTCTGGCCGCGCAGCCCGAGGTCCAGTTCGTGCTGGCGGCGCTCCACCGGGCTCAGCAGCATGTCGCCCCTGCCGCCGAAATCTACCGTAACTTCTATGGTCTGGAGGAAGGGAACGACCCCTGGCACCTCGCCGCCCGGGGGGAATTGTGGATCACCGCTCGTGGTCCGCTTTCCCCCAAACCGGTGCTCCGCTGCGCCCGCGCGGTCCGGCCTCCGCTGCTGGACGGCCTGCTCACTGATGACTGCTGGTCGGCCGCCGGCGAAGTCCATCTCCGCACCGGCGGCAACGCGCAGCCGGGAGAGGACCCGACGTTCGTCGGCTCGCAACGTCTTGAGACCGATGCACCAGGGCGCCGCCGATCAGCCGCCTCCGACGAGCAGGCCGCCATCGTGATGCTGTCTTATGACGAACGGCATCTGTACTTCGCTGCCGGCGTGCCACGACATCCTGCCGTGGCTCGCGCCGAGGTCCAGTTGGCTGGCCGCACGCACGATGCCGAACTGGAATTGCAGGACCGTGTGCAATTATGCCTGGACGTCGATCGCGACTATGCCACGTATTACCGGCTGGAGGTCGACCAGCGCGGCGCCGTGCGGGACGCCTTGTGGGATGATCCCGCCTGGAACCCGAAGTGGTACGTGGCCGCAGAGGCCGACGCAGACAACTGGCGGATCGAGGCGGCCATTCCCTGGGAACAGCTCGTTCCCGCTCCTCCCGCGCGGGGGACGGTGTGGGCGGGGGGGATCACGCGCCTCCTGCCCGCCGTGGGCGTGCAGTCCTGGACCTCGCCGGCCGGGGAGACCATCCGACCGGAGACGTTCGGCCTGATCCTGTTCGACTGAGTTCGCCCCGCGTGAAGACGACGACACCCCTGTTCGGGGAATCAGGCGAACCGGGTCTGCGGAATTGGCACAGTCGCACAGAGAGCCACCGGACAATCCCGACTGTCGGGCCAAACACGCCTCCTATTGCGAGTGCAGTCCGGGTTTGGTCCGGTGGCACTAAGGGACGTCCCATAACCGGACCGTGCCGTCGTTGCTGGCGGTGGCAGCCGTGAAGCCATCGGGAGCAAACGCCCCCGCCCCGACCGCTCCCTTGTGACCGGTCAGTCGGACGAGCAGCTTGCGGCTCTCCAGGTCCCACAGCAGCACTTCTCCGGGGGTTCCTGTGTTGGCGGAGTCCATGGTGACGGCCAGCAGCCGCGTCCCCTGAGGGGAGATCGCCACGTCGTACACCACCTGACGTGCCTCGCGGAAAATCGCGTCCGGCTGGTCCTTCCCCACCTGCCACAGCTTGACCAGCCGGTCGGCTCCTGCCGTGGCAAGCCAGTTCCCATCGGGGGACCAGGCGACGGCGGCGGCCCAGGGGCGATGGGCCGCCAGGTTGTGCAGCAATCGTCCCGTTTCCACATCCCAGACCTTGAGCCGTCCATCCCCGCCGACGCTCGCCACTCGGCGGCCATCGGGTGAGAAGGCGACTCCGTAAGCGGCGTTCCCATGCGCTTGGGGGAGGCTGCGCTCCGGTGCACCGATTGCCGTCGGCCAGAGCGTCACGGAGCCGTCGGCCGCCGCGGTGGCGACCCCATCGCCCTGGGGTGAGAACGCCAGCCGCCGCACGGCCTGAGTGTGAGTCCCCAGCGGTCGAGCTGCTTGCATCCCCAGGTCCCACAATTGGACGCTGTTGTCGTAGCCGGTGGTGGCCAGCCGCAACCCATCCGGGGAAAATGCGGCCCCTGTGATGGCTCGACGGTGCGGTGTGACGAGTTCCTGCCAGGTCTCGCCGGTCTCAGCGTCCCAGATGACGACGCGGCGATCGGTGCCGCCGGTTGCCAGTCGTCGGCCATCGGGCGAAAAGCCCACCGCCATTACCGCACCGGCATGACCTTCCAGCACGCGCCGCTGCTGACCGGCGAGTGCATCGGGGCGGGCCCAGCGGCGGCGCGACTCGTAGTGCGACTGGGTTTGCCACAGTGGCCGGTTCCAGTCGTCCCCCAGCTTGGTGAACAGTTCGTGCGCCGTGTGGCGGTCGCCGGCGATCGTCGCCAGCAGGCAGAACTTGTTGAGAATCCAGTTCGAGTCGGGGCTGCGGCGAAGCTGATCACGGAATCCCTGGCGGGTTTTGTCCCAGGAGAAACCGAAGTGCTGGAACAATCGCACGCCGTAGTAGGGCCACGCCTCGAACACCACGGTGGCGTACAGGGCGTGTCCGGCCTGTTCGCGGGTCAGTTCGACGACGTCGTCTGCGAACTGCCGGAGCAGTTCGGGGCGTTCTCGGGCCTGCGGCATCAAAAACAGCGCCACGTTTGCCACCACCGACTCGTTTGTGGGATCGATGGCGAGACCCTGCCGCATGACTTCCAGCATCGTTTCGGTATTCACCGGCTTTCCGCCGAACACGTTTTGTCGGCGGGCCAGCGCCAGTACGGAACGAATCAGCTCCACATCCCGGACCTCCTGTTGTTCGGACAGTTCCAGCGCCTCGGTCAATTCCTGTTCCGCCCGTTCGAACAGTTGCGTGAGGCTCTGCCCTTCCGGGAGTTCCAGACGGCGCGTCAGTCCGTCGGGCGAATGCACCCAGCCGTACTCCTCGCACAGGTCCGCCAGGGCAATCCGGGGGGTGATCGATTCCGGGGCCTCCTGTTTCCACTCTTCGAGCAATCGCCACCGCTCGTCGTAAGCCTCGATTGGTTCGCCCGGCAATGTTTCGCTCAACCCCCGGTAGAAGGCGCGGAGTTCGGCGAGACCGGTCGGCAGCCGGGGATTCTCGCGTCGCAGTTGCGTGGCGCGCTCCTCCAGCTTCTCGAATTGTCGACCGCGGAGCAGATCGGCCACCTGCCGCTGGTAGTCCCATGAATGGGCCGAATCGGCCCTGGTGTTTTCGCGAGGTGCAGCGGCCGGCTCCGTCTGGGCGGAGAGGACTGCGGGGCCTGCCAAGAGCCACGCCGCCGCCAGCAACCGCCGAAACAGCTCCCGCCACCCCGTTCGGTCCTGGCCCCGCTGCTGGTTTACGCGCATGACGGTTCTCCTCCCCCCGTGGGCCAAGCTCCCCGGACCGGCGACGTCCCGGCCCTGCCGGCAAGGGACGGACGTTATGATACACCGCCGCCCGGGCAGGCGGAGAGTCTCCGTCGGCAGCCGGCCTGCCCCGGCCGACTGTTTGACGGAACCGTTGCCAGCATGGTCTCATGCAGCGACGTGAAGGATGCTTGTCGATGTCGACCGAGGCCGAATTTCGCCCCCACTACTGGCGCGTCTGGTGGACGTTCCTCCGCAATTCGTGCATCCGCGAACTGACGTTCCGCGGGAACTTCGTGCTGGAACTGTTGACGAACGCGTTCTGGTTCGCGGCTCAGCTCGTACTGTTTCAGGTGATCTACGGCCACGTCCCGACGATCCAGGACTGGAGCCGCGAGGAGTACTTCGCCTTCATGGCGACGGGCATGCTCATCAATGCCTGCGTGGAGACGTTGTTCATGCCCAACGTCGCCGAATTCAGCGAGCTGATTCGCACCGGCAATCTTGACTTCGCCCTGCTCAAGCCGATCGATACGCAGTTCCTGATCTCCTGCCAGCGGGTCTCACTGTCCGACGTGGGGCAGGTGTTGATGGCCGGAGTGCTCCTGGGCTATGCGCTGACGACGGCCGGAGTGGATGTGACCTTCGGCCGGGCCGTGGCTTACCTGCTGCTGTTGATGGTCGGCGTGGCGTTCTTCTACGCGCTGATGGTCGCCCTGGCGAGCACCAGCGTCTGGCTGGGACGCAACCAGGGGCTGTACGACTTCTGGTTTTACATCACGATTTTCGCCCGCTACCCGCAGGGCATTTACCGGCAGTCCCGCGCGGGGGAACTGCTGTGGTTCGGGTTCTCGTTCGTGCTCCCGATCCTGCTGGTGGTGACGGTCCCCTCGCGGCTGCTGCTGGCCAAGGCGCTGGAGCCCAGCCCGGCGGTCGTGCTGATCTGTCCGGCGACGACGCTGTTGCTCTTGTGGGGGTCGCGGCGGATGTTCCAGTGGTCCCTGGAACATTACCGCAGTGCGAGCAGTTGAGGCCGCGGCCGAAAGCGCCTGGGCTCAGCCGGCTGCATCCGGGTGCAGCCGTCGATCGGGGGCCGGGGCTGCTCCACGAGCTTTCCTTCTCTCTTGCCATCCCGGGAGGTCGTTGCTCACCGTGTGTCATCTGCGGCTGGGCGTGGTCGACGATCGCGGCCGGCGGCGGAGGCTGGCGGCAGATCGAAATTCCCCAGGCCGTC
>JBBIJW010000017.1:0-104942 GCA_037445755.1 Planctomycetaceae bacterium
CCTCTTTCTTCTTCACCCCCTCTCACTCCTGCTTCTTCCCGGGTCACCCCATTTTCACAGGAGCTGGTTTCATGAGCCAGTTTCATCACCGGGACATGACCGATGCGAGTCCGCCGGAGTGCGGGTGATCGGGGGGCTTACGCCCCCGCTCGCCGGTTGTGAAACTGGCTCATCTCCCTGTCATTCCACCTTGCTGCCATGACCTCCCTCCTGTCATGCCCCCCCCAGACTCGCGCAGCGACGTTGCCCCACGAATCCTCAAAGTCATGACTGGCGGCCTTGGGGGGCCGTTGGCAGTCTGTGTGTCCCGCGGTCAGGGTTGATGGGTGGTGGTCGGTCACTGGTTAGGTGAGGGCCGCCCGGTCCGGTGAGGCCGTCTCCCCACTTCGGCAACGGCCCGGCACTCGTTGCAAACCCCGCCGGCACCTGAGCCGACCCCTGGATTGTCCAAGGGGACTCGAGGTCGACGGCAGGCGGAGGCCACGACCAGGAGTGGAAACCGATGCAGACGGTATCGGATTCCGGTCGCGGCTGCAAATGAGCGCGTTCCTGTCGTGGTTGCGAGGTTGTGCTGCACAAACGTGTGGAAATTCGCGTCCCATTCCCGAATTTGCGGGGGATCGGGGAGTTACGGACGTCTCCCGTGTTGGGTGGTGGGCTGGCGTGACCCCGGAGTCTTTTCGCAGGAACCACGATTCATGGTCAGGGACCGCACCTTCTTCGCAAACAGATGAGCAAGCGACGACACCATCCCCCTGGGAGCAGAGAGGAGCGTGTCCTGCCGACGCCGTCGGCGGGCTTGGGGAGGGAGTCTGCGGTGAGAATTTTTGCCGCTCCCCTTTTCTTGGGGATTTTTGCCCCGGAAGATAGGCGCACGTTCCTGTGTCGATGCTCCCAGGGGAGGATCGACGAACCAAGCTCGTACCGAGACAGTTGCCGTGAGCAGCGTGGTTCCGATTTCGCAGACGCCAGTTTCCCCTCCGCCCCCCGCCTTGCAATTCACCTCCGCAGAGTGCAACCAGTTTGAACGGGACGGCTATCTCGTGGTGCCGGGATTGGCGGATGCCGGGCTGCGGGAACGGATGCTGGCGGTGACGCGGGAGGGGTTGCGGCGTCTGATCGAGCCGATCGAGTATGAAGCGGATCTGCACTACCCTGGGGCGCCACCGTCGCGCGACGCCGTGGGCGGCCGGACGGTGCGGCGGCTGAAGCAGGCGTTGTCGCGGGATTTTGTGTTCGTGGAGTGGGTGCAGCATCCGGGGGTGGTTTCGCGGTTGCGGCAACTGCTGGGGCCGACGGTCTACTGCCCGTTGGCCCATCACAACTGCATCATGACCAAGGCCCCGGCGTACAGCAGCGACACGGGATGGCATCAGGACATTCGCTACTGGTCGTTCGCCACGGGAGAACTGGTGAATGTCTGGCTGGCGTTGGGACGGGAGTACCCGGAGAACGGTTGCCTGAAGGTCATCCCCGGAACTCATCGGATGAGTTTTGAGCGGTGGCGCTTCGATGACGAGCTGTTCCTGCGGACCGATTTGCCAGAGAACCAGTCACTGATTGCGGAACAGCGTTCGGTGGAACTGGCGCCGGGGGACGTGCTGTTCTTCCATGCGCGGACGTTTCACGCCGCGAGTCGCAATCACACCGACGAAACGAAGTATTCCGTCGTGTTCACGTTCCGCGGAGCCGAGAATCCTCCGCTGCCGGGGACCCGTTCAGCCTCACTGCCGGAACTGCTGTTGCATGGGGAGTCGCGCTGATGCTCCGCAGGTCATGTGCCCCTTCAACTCCCTGCTCTGAGCCGCGCAGGGAAGGAACTCGAGGTCGATCGGCGTTCTCTGCCTCTGGGTGGTGTGGGGCACCATACCCAGCCACTCGCAACTCCGCGGCCGGACCGGGACAGGGAGGAACACGTTCGGCGGCGGTGTGGTGGGGGCATGCCGCGGTGGTGCTGGGGCTGGTACTGGCCGGCTTCTCTCCGTCAGGGGCCCAAACGACGGGGAGGCCTGCCGCGGCTGATCGGTTCGAGCGGGGAGTGGTGGCGGCCGATCATCCCCTGGCCAGTGCGGCTGGGGCGGAGATGCTGCAACAGGGGGGGAACGTGGTCGATGCCGCCGTGGCGACCGCGTTTGCTCTGGCCGTGGTCCGACCGGAGAGCTGCGGCCTGGGGGGCGGGGGATTCATGGTGATCTGGAACGCGGAGAGTCAAACAGCGGTGGCACTCGACTATCGAGAACGGGCGCCGCAGCGGGCCACGGCGACGATGTTCGCCGCGAATGGAGGGGGGGAGTCCTCCGCGAGCAGCCGGCGCGGGGGACTGGCGGCCGCCATTCCGGGTCATGTGGCGGGTTTGTGCTATGCACTGGAGCACTATGGGTCGCTCGATCTGCCGACTGTGCTGGCACCTGCGATTCGCCTGGCGGTGGATGGCTTTGAACTCGATGCCACTGCGGTGCGGACGCAGCGCGAGACGCTGGCGGAACTGGAGCGTCTGGGAGAGGTAGGAGAGCGGTTTTCGCCATTGCGTGAGCTGTACCTGAATCACGGCCGTTCCCCGGAAGTGGGTGGGCGATTCGATTCTCCGCTGGAGGAGGTGCTGCGGCGGATCGCGGCCGAGGGGGCAAAGGGTTTCTACAGCGGCGATGTGGGGGAGGCTCTGCTGGCCGAGGTGCAGCGGCAGGGGGGCCTCTGGAGGCCGGAGGATCTGGATGCCGACCGATTGGTAGTGGAGCGTGAACCGCTGCGGCTCGCCTGGGGAGGGGGTGAGCTGTTGACGATGCCCCCCCCTTCGTCGGGCGGGGTGGCGTTGATCGAGATGTTGCAGATTCTGGAGGCGTATGAGGCCGGTCGACCGGCAGAGCGGTTGTCGCAACTCTCGCCGAGTGACGCGGAGTATGTTCATCGGGTGATCGAAGCCGCCAAGCACGCGTTTGCCGATCGGGCGACGTACCTGGGGGATACGGACTTTGTGGAGGCGCCGATCGCCGCACTGACGAGTCGCCGCTACGCCGAGCGATTGGCTGCGCGGATCGATCGAAGACGAACGCAACCATCCGAGACGTACGGTCGCCGGTGGTTGCCCGACGACGCCGGGACGAGTCACTTCTCGGTGTTGGACGCCGCCGGCAACGCCGTGGCCTGCACCGAGACGATCAACACCACCTATGGCAGCTTGGTGGTGGAGCCGCGGTTCGGGATTGTGCTCAACAACGAGATGGACGACTTCACGGCGCGGCCGGGAGAGCCGAACGCGTTCGGGTTGATTCAGAGCGAGTTCAACGCCGTGGCGGCCGGCAAGAAACCGCTCTCCAGCATGACGCCGACGCTTCTGGTGCGGGGGGGAAAGGCGGAACTGGCGGTGGGGGGGTCGGGGGGGCCGCGGATCATCAGTGCCACGCTTCAGGTGCTGCTCAATGTGACGCAGTTCGGGAGGGAGGTTGATGAAGCGGTGTCGCAGCCGCGGTTCCATCACCAGTGGCAGCCGGACATCCTCTGGCTGGAAGGGGCGCTGGTGGAGGGGCTGGAGGGACCGTTGACCGAACGGGGACATCGGGTGGAACGGACGAGCGGCGTGGGGGTGGTGCAGGCGGCTCGTCGTGGCGCCGACGGTCTGGTGGGGGCGAGTGATCCGCGGAAAGGGGGGCGTCCGGCCGGGTGGTGAGACCCGCCTCCCTCCGGTCGCCGCGCGACCGTGAGACTGGGCAGAGCTTTCGATGGTTCAAACTGGAGGAAGAGGGCTGTCAGAGTGTTCCGCTCCGGCACGGCTGGCAGGCCAGCCTGCGAACAGGGGGCGATCACCAATCTTGAACCCCGCGAAAGCCGTGTGACATCGGTTGGCACCATGTTGCGGGCCGCGACTGTTGACTACCATGAGGGACGACGGCGAGTCGGTTCTCGTCCCCTGAATGGGCCGTCCAATTCTTCTGATCCGACAGGAACCAAGCGTGACGACACCGGCCCCGACGACCGCCGCCAGCGCCGGCCGCCTGCTGAGTCCCGAAGAGGTCCGTCGCGCCCAAGGGGTGTCTCAACGACTGTTGGAAGGGCTCGGAGAGGTGCTGTTTGGCCAGCAGGCGTTGATGGAACTGGCCGTGGTCTGCATCCTGGCGCGGGGACATCTGTTGTTGGAGGGGCTGCCCGGGCTGGGAAAAACGGAGTTGGTCAAGTCGCTGGCGGCATTGATGGGTCTGCGGTTCGGACGGGTGCAGTTCACGCCGGACCTGCTGCCGGGAGACATTCTGGGTTCCCCCATTCTTCAGGAGGTGAACGGTTCGCGGCGACTGGTGTTCCATCGCGGACCGGTGTTCACGCACCTGTTGCTGGCGGATGAGATCAACCGCGCCACCCCCAAGACGCAATCGGCACTGCTGGAAGCGATGCAGGAGCGGCGGGTGACGGTGTTGGGAGAGACGTATGATCTCCCGGCTCCGTTCTTCGTCCTGGCCACGCAGAACCCGATTGAGCTGGAAGGGACGTATCCGCTTCCGGAGGCGCAGCTCGACCGGTTCACGTTCAAGCTGGATGTTCCGGGCGTGGACAGCGAGGTGCTGCAACGGATCATCACTGAGCGGCGGCACGGCCGCCCGCCCCCGTTGGAACAGGTGGTCTGGGCAGAGGAGTTGGAGCAAGTCTTTGCCGCCGTCGATCAGGTGCATTTGCCGCAGGCGGTGGCGAATTACATCGCCCGTCTGGTGAGTGCCAGCCACCCCGCCTCTCCCGAAGCGCCGGAGGAGGTGCGGCGGTTCGTCAAATACGGGGCTTCGCCGCGTGCGGCGATTGCCATCTCTGCGACGTCCCGTGCGGCCGCCCTGCTGGCCGGCAAACCGGGCGTCGGCTTTGCAGACGTGCGTCGCGTTGCGCCCGCCGCCCTGGGTCATCGCATTCTGCTGGATTATGCGGCCCGGCTGGAAGGTTGGACGCCGCAGAGACTGGTGGTGCGGCTGCTGGAAGCCGTCCCCGAGGTCGGCCGCGAGATTCCGGAGGATGTGGCGGTATGAGCCAGGGGACGGTTGTCGATCGCCGTGCGTCCCGCAACGGTTCCGCCCGGCCCTTTCCGGCAGAGAGCGCGAACCGGCGTGCGGGGAATCTCTTTGCCCTGAGCCGGCTGCCGGGACTGATCCTGTGGGGGAGTCTCGTCCTGTGGGGAGGGCTCGCCGCGCCACTCTCGGCGGCCACGTGGGAAGGGCTCGAGGTCACCATGGATGCCAGTTGGCCGGGGTGTGGGACGGGGGGCTACTGTCCCATCCGCATCACCGTCGTCAATCGCGGACAACCGCGGACGATGCGGTTGACCTTCATGAGCGACGTCGGTCGCGCGCCGACGGTCTCGCGGACCCTGGCCGTACAAACGGAGCGGGTCCGGTTCAGCCTGCTGGTCCCCTGCGTGGGGCACGACGCCTATGGCCGCGTGCAAGTGACGGTGGACGGCCGCGACGTGCCGCAACTGGGCCATCCCGTTTCGCTCCCTCTCGCGCGGGATTCCGGCACCGCGGGTCCGGCGGTGTTGCTGATCGACACCAAGGATGCCGACTGGAGCCGCTTCAAGACAGCCGTCGAACAGATCGTGTTCGCGAGTGTTTCGAGCGGAGGCGGTTCCTTCCCTTACGTGACGCCCCAAGTGGGGGACGACCACAAGTACATCGCACCGAGCGAGCTGCCCACCGAATGGCAGGCCTATACCGGTCTGGACATCGTGATCGTCTCGCAGGCGATGCTGGAGCGTCTGGAGGCCGAGGTGCGGAGGGCGCTTCTCCGCTGGGTGGAGACGGGGGGGACGTTGCTCGTGCACTCGGTGGGACCGCTCACCGGCGAGTCGGGACTGGAGGGCCGGCTGGGGCTGTCGCCGGAGCGGCCGGGCGAGACCTGGTCCGAGCATGCGGTGGAGCAGTTCCGGTCTTCGCTACGACCGCGCCTGCTGGGACTGGTGGGGGCCCTGTCGGTCGATCCCTTTCACGACTTCTCCGCCGAGGCGTGGGTGGTGCTTCTGGAATCGATCGGCCGCCCGCGCTGGGAATGGTCGCAACGACACGGATTCTCTGCGCGACACCCCATGAGGGACTTTCTGGACTTCCTGATCCCCAGCGTCAAAGGGGTGCCGGTCTTTGCCTACCTGGTGCTGATCACGCTCTTTTCGATTGCCATTGGGCCGGTCAACTATCTGTATCTGTGGAAACAGAGGCGGCTCAATCTGCTGGTGGTGACGATCCCGTTGATTGCGGCGGTCACCAGCGTTTCGCTGTTCGCGTACTCCGTGGTCGCGCATGGATTCTCGACGCGGGCGCGGGTCCGGAGCCTGACCCTTTTGGACCAGTCGACGAATACCGCCGTCAGCGGCAGCCGCGTCTCGTTCTACTCCGGGCTGGCACCCTCCGGCGGACTGCGATTTTCGCGCGATACGGCCATCTATCCTCTCTGGCCGCCCGACGGTGGATTCGAGTCGGGCCTTGTCGACTGGAGCGAGCAACAGCACCTGGCGAGCGGCTGGTTGCGGTCGCGGACGCGCACCCAGTGCTTCCTTCTGACGCACCGCGCCGAACGGGGCCGGCTGGAGGTGACGCCGGCAGACGGGGGGGTCTCCGTGGCGAATGGTCTGGCCTGGCCGCTGGCCAGCTTGGTTGTAGCCGATGACACGGGGAAGCTCTTTTTCGGGGAGCATCTGGCGACGGGGGAAGGGCGGAGGCTGGTCCCGGTGAGCTCGGCGCAGGTGACCGAGGTGCGCCACCGTCTGACCGCGAACGCCCCGCAACTCGCCGATCATCTCCAAGGGGTCACCTACGCCCCGCCGTATCGCCATGGCGGATGGTATCTGGGTAATGCCGACATGATCGAGACCTCCTACGAGGACAATCAGGCCGAACTGCTGTTGCGACGGCTGGCGGAATCCAGTGTGAAACCGGGAGAACAGCTTGGGCCGCGCAGCTATCTGGCCATTGTGGAGACCAACCCTGGGATCGACCTGGGCATGGACGGCGCCGTCGAGGAGGCCTCGTTGCACGTGATTGTGGGACGGTACTGAGGAGCACTGAGAGCCAGGAGTCCCGGGCCGGCCGTCAGCAGCAGCAATTCCAAGACCGTCAGTGCCCGATGGCGCGTCCGGCGGGAGAGGCACGGGCGGCGACGTCTTCCCGGAAGGAGCGGTCCCTCACCCGACGTTTACAGCCAGGACCATAGTCGCAGACGGTTCCTCGCCGGCTCGCAACCGATGGTTCGCCTCCGTTTGCGTTTGCATCCGATGCAGCTTCCCTTCCCCTCCCCGGTGGACGAACAGGTGCGCGAGACAGCGGTGGCGGCGAGCAACCGGCAGTCGGGGAACGGCTCTCCCGATCGTGGCGAGCCGACCATCGAGCTGTGTCGTCTGTGTCGGTATTTCGGCAAGCTCAAGGCGGTGCACAACGTCTCGTTCCGCACCTATCCGGGACAGGTGATGGGGTTCATCGGCCCGAACGGGGCGGGCAAGACGACCACGATGCGCATTCTGGCCACCTTGGACGCTCCCACCCGCGGAGACGCCTTCGTCTGCGGGTACTCGGTGATCGACGATCCCGATCGCGTCCGCCGCGTGCTCGGGTTCATGCCGGACTCCTTCGGCCGGTACGCCAACATGAACGTCGTCGAGTATCTCGACTTTTTTGCCCGTGCGTACGGGTTCCGGGGGGAGGCCCGCCGTGACGCCGTCGAGCGTGTGCTGGTGTTCACCGAACTGCGCAAGATCGCCGACAAGCCGATCACCGCGCTGTCGAAGGGGATGTCTCAGCGGCTGGGGCTGGGGCGGACCCTGATCCACGATCCGCAGGTGCTGATTCTGGACGAGCCGGCCGCCGGTCTCGACCCCCGCGCCCGCGTGGAACTTCGGGAGCTGATCAAGCTCCTGGCCACGCAGATGAACAAGACCGTCCTCATCAGCTCGCACATCCTCACCGAACTGGGGGAGATCTGCGACTCGGCCGCCATCATCGAAGCCGGCGAAATCCTCGCCCATGGGACGATCGAGGAGATTCAGCGGCGGCGGCTGACGTCGGATGAGACCGGCGCGGCCGAGGCGCCGGGGGCGATTCTCGCCGTCCGCGTCCTGGGGGAAACCGACCGCCTGGAACGGTTCCTGCTGGAACAGCCCTACGTCCGCAACGTCGCCGCCGGGCCGTCGCAGGTCTCGTTCACCTTTCTGGGAGATGCCCAGGAACAGGCCGCCCTGTTGCGGCAGATGATCGAGGCCGGCATCCACGTCGTCGAATTCACCGGCAAGACCCAGACGCTCGAGGATGCCTTTATGGCCATCACCCGGGGGATCACGCAATGAAGCGCAAACTCATCATTGACGCCGACCCGGGAATCGGAGACGCCCTGGCCATCGCGCTGGCGCTGATCGATCCCGATCTGGAGCTGGTGGCGGTGACGGCTTGTCCCGGATGCGTCAGCGGCGAGATGGCCCTGCTCAACGCCCAGGCGGTGGTGTCGCTCCTGGACCCTCCGCGGTGGCCGCGGCTGGGAGTCACGGATGGCCGGGCAATCGAATTGCCCCGCCACGAGGGGAGCGTGGAGCCGGTCTTTCTGCATGGGGAGACCGGCCTGGGAGACGTCGCTGTGCCGGCCGTCGATCTCCATCATCGCGTCGATGCCGCCAAGCTGCTCGTGGAGCTGGTCCGGGATGAACCGGGGCAGCTCACGCTGCTGACGCTCGGCCCGCTCACCAACGTACTCCTGGCCTGCGAGCGGTTCCCCGATTTTCTGATGAGCCTGAAGGAACTCGTCTGCTGCGGCGGCGCGATGGCCGTGGGGGGGGACGTGACCGCCGCGGCGGAGTTCAACATCTTTGGCAATCCGGCTGCGGCCCGCGGCGTCCTCGCTTCACCTGCCACCAAAACGCTCGTCCCGCTCGACGTCACCAACAAGGCGGTGCTGTCGTTCGATCAGTACGACCGGCTGCGGATCGATCCGACGACGCGGCTGGGACGGCTGGTCGAGCAGACCATCCCCTTCGCCCTCCGCGCCCAGCGGCAGTACCTGGGACGCGAAGGAGTGATTTTGCACGAGGCGGTGGCGCTGGCGGCGGTGACGGCGCCCCGGCTGTTTGAACGCCGTCCCCTGCCGATCGACGTGGAACTGCACGGCGAGTTGACGCGCGGGATGACCATTCTCGACCGCCGCAAGCATACCCCCCGCGCGCCCAACATCGACGTCTTGACCGAAGTGGACGTGCAGGGAGTGCTGGACTTCGTGGCAGAACGGCTCAAGCCCGCCCGCATCCTGGCCTGACGTCCCTCTGAGCTCTCTGCTCCGCACCCCTGCCCTACGCCGCGGACTGTTCGTGGGCGGCGTACTGGTTGAGCTTGTTGTACAGCGTCTTGAGGGCGATGCCGAGTTCATCGGCGGTGCGGGGCTTGTCGCCGCCGTTCTTGGCCAGCGTCTGTTCGATCACCTCCTGCTCGATCTCGCGGAGGGTCATCGGCCGGGCGAAGTTCGTCACCAGGAAGGGGCGGTCGGCGGCGGAAACCTTGCCGCTCACGCTCCGCGGCAGATGTTCGGGGAGAATGGTCTCGCCGCCGGAGAGGATGCAGGCGTGCTCGAGGCAATTGGCCAGCTCGCGGACGTTCCCGTGCCAGTCGTGCCGACGCAGGACGTCGATCGTCGCGGGGTCGAGGATGTCCGGGGGGAGCTCTTTGCGTTTGAGGTGCCGGGCGACGAGTGAGCGGGCCAGCGCGGGGATGTCCTCTTTGCGTTCGCGGAGGGGGGGGAGGTGAATCTCGAACGTGTTCACGCGGAAGAACAGGTCCTCGCGGAACGTCCCCTCGTGGACCATCTCCTGCAAGTCGCGGTTGGTGGCGCAGACGATGCGGACGTCGACGTGAAAGGCTTCGCTCTCGCCGACGCGGCGGACCTCGCCGCTCTCCAGGAACCGCAGCAGCTTCACCTGCATGGCCTTGTCGAGCTCGCCCAGTTCGTCCAGGAACAGCGTGCCGCCGTTGGCGACCTCGATCAGCCCCTTGCGGGGGGCGTCGGCGCCGGTGAAGGCCCCCTTGCGGTGCCCGAACAACTCGCTCTCCACGAGGTTCTCCGGCAACGCCCCGCAGTTGACCGCGACAAAAGGCTGCCGGGCACGCAGACTGTGTTCGTGGATCGACCGGGCCACCAGCTCCTTGCCCGTCCCCGTCTCGCCGAGAATCAGCACGGTCGAGTCTGTCGGGGCGATCCGGGTGATGAGCGTCTTGACCCGCTGGATGGGGGGCGAGTCCCCCACCAGCTCCGTCTTTCCGCGGACCGCTGTGAGTTCGTGTTCGAGGGCGATCGTCTTGTTGAGCAGCGCCTTCTTGTCGGCCACCCGTTTCAGGACTGCTTGAATCTCCGGCAGCCGCGCCGGCTTGGGAAGAAAGTCATGGGCCCCCTTGCGGAGCGCCTGGATGGCGTCATCCAGCGAGCCATGCCCCGTGCAGATGATGAACTCGGTCTCGGGGGCCAGCTCGCGGAGCTTGTCCACCACGTCCCAGCCGGACAGTCCCGGCATCTTGAGATCGATGATCGCCGCGTCAAAGGCCCGTTCACTGAGGGCGGCCAGCGCCTGGGCGCCATCCTCACAGATGGTGACCTCGTGTCCCATCCGGGGAAGTTCGTTCTTCATCACCAGACGGATCGGGGCCTCGTCATCGACAAACAGCACCCGCAGTCCCTGAGTGGCAGATGGGGTCAACGTCGTCGCTCCCTGACGACCTTTCGCAGCGATCCGGCTGCGAGCGCGTCATCCTTGACCAAGGCCGTCGGGGAAAACCCGGCGGCGGTGAATGGAAATCCTGATCTCCCCACCTGCACCGTCACGGCAACCGAAGGCCGGCATTGAGGTTCCGGAGAATCGAATGATTCTGAATCGGCTTCGGGAGGCCCGTCGGAATACGGGTGGGGGCGGGTTGATACCAGAATCGCCGCCGGGGAGCAATTGGAGTTCCATCAGAATTCGCCGCGCGGGGCGGAGCCGAGGGACGGACACCGGGTCGGGCGGGGAGGGGCCGGGGGAACTGCTTTCTTCAAGAGGGCGCAGCAGGTTCCAGACGGGGCAGAGTCATGTTTGCCGGCGGGCTTGCCCGCCGTGCCCGCGCTCACCGCCGGCACGTCGAGCCAGCTCGACGGCGAAGTGCAGATCACGCTGTTCACGCCGCAGCAGGCGGCGGCGGGATTTCAAGTTCGAGTGCGCTCCGTTGGTGATTACGGGACGGCCGGGGGGCTGACGCCCCCCGCACGCCGACGGACCGGCGCAGCGACGGACCGGCGAGCCGGGGGCGTGAGCCCCCGGGCCGTGAGCGCGGGCGATGATCCCGATGATGATTTCACCGTCGCGCGGGAAGCGTTGCGGGGGAGGGACGATTTCGGCACTGGAGCGCCTTCGCCGACGGGCTCCCCTCGAGCCTCAGCGCAGGTCCTTGAGGGCATCCAGCCCCAGGTAAACAACAATCCCTGCACTGATCAGAAACAGGATGTCCATCACCAGCGTCTTGCCCGACCCGAACCCAAACGGCATCCCCGTCACCAGGTCCAGAATGGCTGCCAGGCCGACCAGTCCGGCCGCGACGATCGATCCAAGGATCATCTTCCGCGAGGTGTCCGACATCGGTCCTGATGTCCTGCTCGCCGTAGGTGGAGAAGGGCTGCTCGTCATCGTGTCGACAAGCCGGGAAGATGGAAATCTAGCGAAACCGGCCGACCAAACGCCAGTCCTGATGGGAGCGAATCGGCTGAAACCCGCGGAAAACCGGCGGCTGCAACCTCCTCGCCCCCCCCGCGGAACCGCCTGCTCAACGGGAGAAGAGCTCCACCAGGTATCCGTCCGGATCAAACACGTAGATCTGCGTCGGTCCGTCCGGACGGGTCTTGGGACCGTCCGCCAAGGGGATTCCCAGTTCCGCCAGACGCTCCCGCGCGGCCAAGGCGTCCTCGACCTCAAAGGCGAAATGTGCGGTGCGGCTGACAAGGCACTGCTCCGGTCGAAAGACCCGCGCCGGACCCGACTCCGGGTGCTCCTCAATCAGGTGAATCTGGGTCGTCCCCGCCTGAAACCACAGACCCGGAAACCGGAACGCGGGACGCTCCACCGGCGTCATCCCCAGCACGTCGACATAGAATCGCCGGCTCCGCTCCAGGTCCCGGACCACCAGAGTCACATGATCGATCTGGCGCACTCGGATCGGTGAGGACATCAGCGAAAGCCGGAAAGGAAGGGGCGCGGCTGAGCCAGCGTCAATCGTGATCAATCATGAACCGGCAGGCGGTCATCGACGGCGGTGGCCAGTCCCACGGCCCGGAGGAACCGAATCACATACCAGGTCGGATCGAACTCCCACCAGCGATGGCCCGCTCGCGCCAACCGCGGGTGGGCGTGATGGTTGTTGTGCCAACCTTCACCATAGCTCAACAGCGCCACCCACCACAAGTTGCGGGATTCGTCGGTCGTCGCATAGTTCCGATACCCCCACAGGTGCGTCGCCGAGTTGACGAACCACGTACTGTGATACGCGAACACCATCCGCACGCACAGCCCCCACAGCAGCATCGGCCATCCCCCCACGGCAAACAATCCCACCCCGCAACCGAACATCCACCACTGCCACGTCCGCTGAAAGAACATCACCAGCCGGTCCTTCATCAGGTCCGGCACGTACTGTTGATAGGCGGCGTCGTTCACCTCCTCCGGCTGGCGCACGAACATCCACAACAAGTGGGACCACCACTTCCCTTCCAGGGGAGAATGCGGGTCCCCGGGTTCATCCGAGTGGCCATGGTGGATGCGATGGACCATCGACCACCGCAGCGGCGAGCCTTCCCCGGCCAGTGCCGCGGCGACCAGCCCCACGAATCGCGCCGGCCACCGGAGCTTCAGCGAGCGGTGCGACAGGCAGCGGTGATAACACAGACAGATGCCGATGCTGCACGTGAACCAGTGCAGTAGCACCGCCACGCCCAGAGCCTGCCACGTGAAGAAGAACGGCGCGGCCAGCGCCCCCACGTGCATCACCGCCATCCAGGCCAGGATCGTCCAGTCGACGTTCCGCAGCTTCAGCCGTTCGGGACCGAACCAGCTCAGAATCTCATGGCGCGTCACCAGTCGATCGGCGGTTGCTATTGCCGCAGCCGGAAGGGAGGCGGTGCGGCGGCGGCGAGTATTGCTCGGGGAGGGAGGAGGGGCTTCCAGCAAGGTGGACACAGGTGTGACTCCAGCAGCGAGGTGGAACAAGGCGGGCGAGCTTCCCGGGGCCGGAACCGTCACTCATGGCGATTTCAGGACTGACCAGCCTGGGTGCGGGCGGGACTCTAGCAGAGTCTTCGACGCCCTTGTGTCACCGGGGAGTCGAACTTGTGTCAAAGTTGCGTCACAGGCCGCAACGCCAATCTGAACCAGCAGTTACGGCGGAACAGGGGCTCCCGGGACGCTCTGCACGGCTGTGGCGACGTTCCCGCAGGCAGGAATCACCAGCCGTTAGTCCGTGCGGGCCAATCCCTGACCGTCCCCCTCGGGATCGAGGACAAAGCGATATCCCGTCCCACGCACCGACAGCAGATAGCGCGGGTTGGCAGGGTCGGTCTCGATGTACTTCCGCAGCCGCAGCACGAAGTTGTCCACCGAGCGCGTGGTGATGTTGGCATCCTGCTCCCACACGTCCCGCAGGAGCTGCGAACGCGAGAGGACCCGGTTGGCGTGCTGGATGAAGTACCGCAACAGTTGCGCCTCCATCGTCGTCAGCGTGTCCACCTCACCGCGGTGGCGAATCTGGAACGTGCGGAAGTCCACCTCCACCTCGCCGAAGCAAACGACGTCCGGAACATCGGGGGTCGTCTCCCCGGCCGCCGCAAAGCGGCGCTTGCGATCGAGGAGGTTGCGGACGCGGCTGAGCAGCTCCGGAAGGGCGAACGGCTTGGTCATGTACTGATCCGTGCCACAGTCGAAGGCGTGTGCCTTGTCCTCCGAGAGCGTCCGGGCGCTGAGGACCAGAATCGGGACGCGGGGGTCGACGTCCCGGATGGCGCGGCAGATTTCATAGCCGCTCATCCCCGGGAGCATCAGATCGAGCACGACGGCGTCCACCTGTCCGGGATGCTCGGCGAAGTGCCGCAGCGCGGACGGACCATCTCCCACAACGATCGCTTCGTAGCCCTCCAGTTCAAAGTTGAACTTCAGGCCCTTGGCGATCGCCTCCTCGTCTTCGACGATCAGAAGTTGCGGGCGTACAGCCATAGAACGCCGCGATTCGATACTTCGCCCCCCGCCGCCGGTCGCGCCGCTCCGAAAGGGGAGGCGGATGCGATGGGGCGGCACGGTCCCTGCCGCTGTTTTTATTCTAACCTGCCGATCAAGGGGCCCCTACTCCCCGCTCCGCTCACCCCCCTGCCCCCCTGCCACCCGGGAGGAATCCATCTTGGACGAATCGGGGGCGTTCCGTATGCTACGCCGCCCTGCGGGCCTCCCTCCCTCTCCCCCCCCTCCCCTCCCGCCTTCTCGGCCGTAGTCGCGGTTCAGACTTCTGCGTCGCTGGCGGAGAGGTCGCAGCGTATTGTTCGTTCATGCCTGGACTCACTGACACTGCCGTCCCCCCCACTTCGGGCCGCCGGGGGAGGTTGTGCGCGGTCCTGCTGCTGTGGGGTATGAGTGCTCTGTGTGCCGGATGCGGAACCACGCAACAAAATCTGGCAACCCAGCAGCTTCTGGAATCGGACGCGATCGACGCCGCCATCGCCCAGGTGGACTTCTCCCCGCTGTCCGGGCACAAGGTCTACCTGGACGACACCTACATTCGCGACTACAAGGGGGTGGGCTTCGTGAATTCGAATTACGTCATCAGCGGACTGCGGCAGCAGATTCTGGCCGCGGGATGTTATCTGCAAGAAAAGAAAGACGAGGCGGAATACGTGATTGAGGGGCGGCTGGGAACGCTCGGTTCCGATCAGCACGATGTGGTGTACGGCATTCCCAAAAACAACGCCCTCTCGGGGGCGGCAGCCGTGGTCCCCGGAAGCCCCCAGTTGCCCGCCATTCCAGAACTGGCGCTGGCCAAGAAGGTCGCCAGCCACGGCGCGGCCAAGCTGGCCTTATTTGCGTACGATCGTGAATCCCGCGAACGGGTCTGGCAGTCGGGACTCTCCCTGGCGCGGAGCACGGCCCGCGACACCTGGATTTTCGGCGCTGGTCCGTTCCAGAGCGGAACGATCCATCGCGACCGGGTCCGGTTTGCCGGCACGAGGTTGGGCGCCATCTTCCATCCCGAAGCAAACCCGCGGGAGAATCCGAAGTTCACGGCCTATGAACGGCCGGCCTTCTATCCGGCCGCTGCCGGGTCTCCCCCGTCCAGCGGAACGCTGCTGGCCACCCCCACGCCGCCGGCGGCCAATTCGGAAACGTCCTCCGGCAGCGCCGGGGGAAGCAGTGGCGAGGCCCCGCGGCTGATCACGGCCGACGCCAACGCCCGCCCCATCGCGGGGGAGGCTCCCACCGAGATTCAACAGGTCTCGGCCGAGTTCCCCACCCCCTCACAGCCGTCCGCTGCTTCGCCCCCCGCGCCGTCGGAGCCGCCGCCATTCCCGGAATCGACGCCGTGAGAAGTCTCCTCGCGAAGCCGGCTCAATCACCGGTGGAGGTTTCCGCGGCCAGCGCGTCGATCTGCCGGACCATGTGTTGCAGCACAAAGGGGAGAAAGACGATCCCCGTGTAATGGTCCGCAGCGAGGCTGACGCGGTGCGACGGGTCGAGCCGCATCCCTTCCGCCAGCAGCGACGAGTTCCGCTGGGGGACGACCTGATCGTAGGTGGCGGTGTACAACCAGGTGCGGGCGGGATCGACCCGGTGGGCCAGCCGCAGCGGTTCGATCCGTCGGGCGATGTCGCGGAGTTGCTCGGTCGTCACCCCGCCGTGCTCCAGTTCCTCGCGAAACCGTGCGGCATCGCGCTGCCCGTGCTCAATCACGCTGGCGAGGTCGCCGCCGGCCAGCATCAAAAAGACGCTGTCGTAACCGTGGTCGAGGCCGGCCGTCGTCGCCGCCACCATGCCACCCAGGCTGGTCCCCTGGAGGGCGACATGGCGGGCATCCACAAATGGCAGCACGGCGACGGCGTCCCGCGCGCGGCGGACGTCGGCGATCGCCTGACGAAGCACGGTCAGAATCCGCTCCCCCTGCGGGCGTCGTTCCGGCTGCCGCCGCTCTCCATAGTAGGGGAGGTGGATGAGGAAGGCGTGCAGGCCCCGCTGGCGGAGGTCCCGGGCGATGATCCGTCCCACCGTCATCTGGCTGCCGGACTCATGCACGACGACCACCGGCCGCGCCGGGACCGGTTGCCTGTCCTCATCCCGCGCCACATACCATTCCATCGCCACGAGATCGTTGGATGCCACGCCGCTCGGGACGGACGAGGGGAACCGTACCAGCACGTCTCCGCGGTCCGGCCGACCCGCCTCGCAGCGGACCTCGAACTCGGCCGGGGACCAGCAGAGTCCCTCCAGGCATTCGCGGGCGTCGGCCGAGGGTTCCTCTCCGACGTGCAGTGTGTCCCGCGCCGTCAGCGGCACGGCAGGGGGGAAGAGGTCTGCCGCGGTTGCAGCCAAGGTCAGCAGCAGCCAACTACACGCGCTGACCAGCCCTCTGTTCCACAACGGTCGCAGCATGAAGGCGACTCCCGGTGGGCTGAGTGCGGTGCGATCGTGCCTCGATCGATCGGAATGCCGAGCACCGAACTTGCCCGGTATCACAGTTCCAGAATGATCCGCGTCGGGTCTTCGATCACTTCCTTGATGCGGCGGAGGAAAGAGACCGCTTCGCGGCCGTCGACGACGCGGTGGTCGTAGGTCAGCGCCAGATACATCATGGGGCGAATGACCACTTGTCCGTTCACTGCCACGGGTCGATCCGTGATGGCGTGCATTCCGAGCACGCCGCTCTGCGGGGGGTTGACGATCGGCGTGGAGAGCATCGATCCGTATACGCCGCCGTTGGAGATGGTGAAGTTCCCCCCTTCCAGTTCCTCGAGGCCGAGCTTGTTTTCCTTGGCCCGGCGGGCGAAATCGGCGATGGCCAGTTCGATTTCGGCGAAGCTCATTCGTTCGGCGTTGCGCAGGACGGGCACCACCAGCCCCTTGCCGCCGCCGATCGCCACGCCGATGTCGCAGTAGTTGCGATAGATCAGGTGCGTGCCGTCCACCTCAGCCCCCAGGGCGGGATACTGCTGGAGCGCGTCGACGACCGCCTTCACAAAGAAGGACATGAAGCCGAGCTTGATCCCGTATTTCTGGCTGAACGCCTCCTGGTACTGCTCCCGGAGCCGCTTGACCGCCGACATGTCGCACTCGTTGAAGGTCGTCAGGAGCGCGGCATTGTGCTGGGCCTCCACCAGCCGCTTGGCGATCGTCTGGCGGATGGGGGACATGGGGACGCGCTTCTCCTCCCGAAACCCACCGCCGCTTGCCGGGCGAACCGGAGCGCCGCCGGGGGCCGGGCGAGCGGAAGCGAGCTGTCGTTGCACATCCTCCTTGAGCAGCCGTCCCCCCGGCCCGGTCGCTTCCACCTGACCGGGCTGCAAACCCGCCTGCTCCAAGAGCCGGGCAGCCGAGGGCATCACGCGCACCCCATCACCTGCGCGTGGGGAGGTTTTTCCCGACGTCGCCGCCGAGTCTCCCGAGGCTCCTTTGGCGGGACCGCTCCCACCCCCCGCGGCGACGGTTGCCGGCCGCGGCGCCTCCTCCAACTCCGCGATCACTTCACCGATGGCGGCCGTTTCGCCGGCCTTCTTGAACACGCGCTTGAGCGTTCCCGCCGCAGGGGCCGGCACGTCGAACGTCGCCTTGTCCGTCTCCAGGCCGACGACATTCTGATCCACGTCGACCCACGTCCCCTCGGGGACGTACCACTCCCCGATGAACACCTCCGAGATCGACTCTCCCACCGATGGGACCTTGATCGCGATGGACATCTCTGCGTCACCACATGTGGTTCTGGACTGCGCAGCGGAGGCTCCCCACCGGGCGCAGGGGAAGCCTGGCCGAGACAGTTTGGTCTGGTTGTCTTGTTCCGGAGAGGGGCCTGCTGGCGAGACTCTGGGAAGATTTGCCTCTCCCCCTTCTGGTCAGAGGCAAATCTGGAAACGTCCGCATGTCTTCCGGATTCTAGTTCGCCGGGAGAAACTCTGCACCGGCGAACCTGGCCCCGAGGAGAGGCCGGCCGGGAAGCAGCTCGTCCCCTCCGACCCGACCGCCCAGGACCGGCCAGCTACCGAGGCAACGCGGCCAGGACGGCGTCGGTCATCTCGACCGTCCCGACACTGGGACCCCCGCGGGCGATGTCCCGCGTCCGTAATCCTCGATCCAGGACCGCCTGCACCGCCTGTTCGATCATCGCCCCTCCCTCGTCCCACCGCAGGGAATGCCGCAGGAGCATCGCACCGGCCAGAATCGTCGCCAGGGGATTGGCCACCCCCTTCCCGGCGATGTCGGGGGCGGAGCCGTGAATCGGCTCGTACAGTCCCGGACCGTCGCTCCCCAGCGAGGCCGAGGGCAACAGCCCCAACGACCCCGGCAGCATGGAGCCTTCGTCCGTCAGGATGTCGCCAAAGAGGTTCTCCGTCACCACGACGTCAAAATCCCGCGGTCGGGCGATCAGGTGCATGGCCATCGCGTCGACGAGGACATTCTCGTAGGTCAGGGCGGGAAACTCGCTGCGGACGACCCGCTCGGCCGTCCGCCGCCACAGTCGCGAAACTTCCAGGACGTTGGCCTTGTCGACGGAGGTGAGCTTGCCGCGGCGCTGCGTTGCGGCCTGGGCCGCCACCCGCACCACGCGTTCGATTTCCGCGGTGGAATACTCCATCACGTTCCAGGCGCGTTCCTGTCCCGGTTGCGGCAGGGCTTCCAGACCGGAGGCGCCGAAGTAGATGCCCCCGGTCAGTTCGCGAACGAACAGAATGTCCGTTCCGGCGGCAATCTCCTCCCGCAGGGGAGAGGCGGGGATGAGGCAGTCCCAGGTGCGGATCGGCCGCAAGTTGGCGAACAGTTGCAGTTCCTTGCGGATTTTGAGCAAGCCCTGTTCCGGGCGGACCTTGGCCGTGGGGTCATCCCACTTCGGACCACCGACGGCCCCCAGCAGAATGGCATCCGACTCCCGGCAGGCGGAGAGGGTCTCAGCGGGGAGCGGTTCGCCGCAAGCGTCGATGGCACAGCCACCGATCGGGCGCGAATCAAACTCGAAGCGGCGGCCGCCACGGTCGGCGACAGTGGCGAGGACTCGCTGGGCCTGAGACACCACTTCGGGACCAATCCCGTCGCCGGGGAGCAAGACGATGCGCGCCTGCACAGGGGAACTTCTTTCGCTTGGTGGGGAAGGACGCGAGCCGGTTCATCACCGGGACATGACCGGTGTGAGTCTGCCGGTAGGCAAGTGAGCGGAGGGCTCAAGCCCCGCGCTCGCCAGAGGTGAAGCCGGCTCGTGGAACCATGGGTGACTCTAGTCGGCCGGGAGAGGCCGGTCGAGTGAGTCCGCGGAGCGATTCTCAGCCCTTGGAGTTAGGACATCCCCACGCATTGACCAGCAGAATTCGCGCCTTTTCGGGGGGAGGGGGGGAGGCACAACTTTCCCAATCGTCATGTCTGCCGCGACCCCTCGACAGCCGTCGGCGGGGAGATTGAATCGCGGCGGCGATGCACAGCGGGATGTCGAATCCATCCCTGCCTGGAGTCTGCAAGGACCCGCCTTCACAGGGAGGTCAGTGTGCGCGCTCACATTGTTTGCTGGATGATCGTGGTTGGGACCGGCGTGGCCGTCGCGGACGACGTGCCGCCGCCGCCGACCGAGCTGTCTCCCAAAGCGCTGTTCAATTCCGGCACGAACGGCGCTGCGCCGGGCCATCAGACGCCATCGCAAGGGGGGACGGCGGCGGTCCAGTACCAACCCATGCAGGGGTATTACTACAGCTCTGCTGCGAGCTCGGGGAGCGGTTCGTTTCCCTTCGCCGGGTTCGTGCTGGGGGCGTCGTTGCCGATCGATGGGACGGTGGACGACCTGTTCAACGCCGGGTCTCTGTTCGAGCTGGAGATCGGCCAGCAGTGGGCAGTGGAAGACGGTCCGATCGACGCCTTCGCTGTGTCGGTCGCGTTTGTCAACCAGACCTACTATCCGGCGGACGGGAAGAACGTGGTGGACACCCTTGGCCGCGTGTACGGCCTGGGGAACATGAGCGTCAACACCTTCAAGCCCGGGGCCTACATCAGCCGCAGCTTCGGTGATTTCGACTTCTACGTGGGCATCTACGGGAAGGTGGGTTACTCGCTGCTCAACGAGGATTTCGAGTTCTATACCTTCCCCCATGACATCATCTCGGTGCAGAAACTGAACACCGATTCGTTCGCCGGCGGTGGCGGTCTGGAGGCCGCTATCCGGCTGGCCGCGTACGAGCGGTCCTCGCTCGCCCTGGTGGGAGGAGCGGAGTATCTGTACCTGGATCACTTTGCCTGGCAGGACCACTGGACGCTGTTTCTCAACGCCGGCATCCAGTGGGAGGTGGACATCACGGACGGGTTCTTTCCAAAGCGGGACTACAATCCGCGGCGGGGACGCCATCACCGCCGAGGCTTGCGTCGCTGCCGACGGCCGTTCTGAGGCGCCGCCGAACGGTCGACGTCCGGCTTGAGGCGGTCGGGTCAGTCCGCCTCCAGCCGCAACGCGGTGCACCAACCTGAGGTCTCCCCCCGCCGGCCTGGGCCGGCGGGGACCTCCAGCCACTCTTCGACTTGTTTGTCCGGAATCCGCACGCAGCGGGGGAGCTCTTTCCTCCGCTGCGTTGCTGTTTTAGGAACGTCCTCCGCGAAGACCGAGAATTCCGGAGGACGCCCCCGCCGCGCCGCTCAAGGCCGCTGCTCCTCGCTGCTGCCGGATGGGCGAGCCAAGCCCCGCAGCCGATCCGCTTCCGCCTGCAACGCGCGCTGTTTTTGCTGCAACCGGTTGAACGCCGTCTGAGCGTGCGTGCGGGTGGCGGCAAGATCCCCCACGGCCAGCAGCATCACCCAGCCGGTCAGGCCCAGGACGAACAGCCAGTAGATAGCCCAGGCAATCAGTCCCCCCTGGCCCGCAGGCCAGGGGATGACGGAATCGCCGATCGGCAGCAGTACACCGATCACCATGATGAGGCCGGACGCCTGCATCCGCCGGCGAAACTGGCGCTGGTAATAGGCGCGCTCGGCCGCGTCCGCGCTCTCCCTGCTTCTCTCCCGCCGGTAGGTCCGCAGATGCAGGCCGATGAACCAGCCCCCCAGCAGGACCAGCCCCGCCCCCACCGCCGCCGCCGGAACCCAGTCCGGTCGGCGCTCCCCCAAGAGCACAACCGGCATCAGCATCTTCAGGGGGGTGTCCAACTTACACCGGCTCCAGAATCCGCAGGTCCACCCACTTGACGTCATCGCGCACGCGCTCCCGATACGCCACCATATGCGGGGCGGACAGGTGCCGCGCCAGCGCCTCGACGTTCGCCCATTTTTCCACGATGGTGACGGCGTCCGGACGCGGCGCGGCTTGCACGGGAATGCGGCTTTCGACCTCGACGGCCGGTGCGTACTCCAGGCACCCCTCCTCGGCCCGCACGAGATCGACAATCTCCAAGAGTTCCGCCAGAAAGGCGTCCCGCTGACCCGCGTTGATATGAATCGTCGCGACGACGAAGATCATGGCGATCACGAGCAGTTCCGACGGAAAGCCTCCCGCCTCGCGCGCCGCAGCCTCCCACGCACGACCTCCCGCCGTTCAGACATCGGGCTGACGGAGTGTCGCCGGACGGGAAACGAGGTCAGGCGTCCCAGAGGAACTATCGCTTGGCCGCCCCCTGACGCCGAATGATCTCCAGCGGAGACAGACCGGCCGTCCTGGCCGGTGCCGCCGCGGGAGGACTCGCCGACGCCGCCGGTGCTGGTTCGCCGGCCGATGCCGGCTGGCCGGCGGGAGTCGGTTCGGCCTCAGCGGCCGGTGGGGACTTCTTGTGCGCCTGCTGGCGAATCAGGTCCAGCGGGGAGGGCCGGCCGCTGCCGCCTGCGGACTCCGCCGCCGGTGCTTTGGCCGCGGCCTGCTGACGGATCAGATCCAGCGGGCTTTTTCCCGCCGGGGCCGCCTTGGCAGGGGCCGAAGCCTCCGCGGTCTTGGCCGCTGGTTTCGCTTCGTGATCGGCGGACTTCTGTTTGGGAAGCGGCTGCGGGACCACCTCCAGATAGGCCGGATCGATGTCATACCACCCGATATCCACCGGCCCGTCGAATTGCACGAGCGCGCGGCCGTTCATGTTGACCGTCTTGACCGTCCCCGTCAGACCGTGAAAGCGTCGTAATTCGGGAACGCCGTCCCGCACGACGACGTACTTGTCGGTCAGTTGCCGCTGGAGTTGTTGAGCTTCGGAAATCGTCATGATGTCAGTCAGTCTCGCCCGAGAGGGGGCGCATTCCCCGTCGGTCGGTTTGTCGTGAGACCTCCCGGGCCGGGAGGTCTCCTCACGGAGGGGGGCACCGGCGATCCGGCATCAATCCTGGTTCTTGCCGGACGCCTGCTGGGCCGGCTCGCTCCAGACCATGAGCAGATCGCTCTCCAGGTCGATGGTCAGCCGATCGCCGTCTTCCTCCTCGACGTCCAGTCCGAGGGATTTGAGGTATTTCTCCTGTTCGCCCCCTTTCTTGATGACGCCGTCGTCGTTGATGGCGCGCCACCAATGCAGGTGCGGCCAGTCGCGACGGACGGTTTTGAGGCAGGTCTTCATGGTGCGCCCCCCCGTCCCCGCGCTGAACCCCGCCCGCGCCGCAATGGCGCTGTACGTTGCCACTTTGTCGGCCCGCTTGAGTTCCCACAACACTTCCGCCACCAAAGCCGCACGTGACGACGCCATAAACTCACCTCCGAAATCGGCCACAGAAAGGACACATGACTCGATCGGTCATGGGCCCGTACCCTCCGCCGCCCTCTCCGCATGACCCGCCTTCCAGGCCTTCGGACTCAGCAGAACACCCGGCACACGGATGTCCCTCGCCTCCCGCCTGCCTGGCGCGGTTGGGGCGCACGTTGGTCTGTGTCCCAGTCACTCACGACAGCAACGCCGTCCGTTCCTGCCGTAGGTCTTTAGCCTACCCGAATTCGTGCTCACTCACAAGGGGCGCGCTGAGACCGGCGCGCTCCTCCCGCCTGTGCCTGGCTCGGAAGTCGCGGCAATCACGGCAGATTCGGCCGTGGGGATGGTGGTTGCGGAGGGCCTGGCGGGGCTTCCCCCTCGACAATGACTCTCCCCGCGCCAATCAGTCGGATCTCCCAGACCTCCCGACCGTCCCCAGCGGCAGGAGTGCGGGCGTCGTGCTGGAGAGGGGGGACGAGTCGAAGCATCAAGAGGACCACCGTGTCCCGAAGCAGTGGACTTCCGTGTACCGCAGCGGGACGGAGGTTTGATGTTCACCTGAGCGTTTCCCCTCGCGCAGAGCGCGGGCCGGCGCGATGCAACTCTTACAAACGACCGGTGGGTTGGTGAGTGAACAGGTCAATCGCGCTTGACCGGCCAGCCGAAATGGTGAGAATCCCGCCCCGATGGTCTCGGAGGCATCGTCTCCGAATCGGACGTCGCCAGGCTGATGGGAGGATGCTCTCGTCCGCCTGTTCATCGACCAGGATGGTCGCGGTCGGTTCGACGGGATTGGCCGTTGGGCAGGGATGCCCTTTGATTCATGACTCCCCCTCCGGCGTCAGCGTCGATTCCCATCAGCCTGCGGCGTCTGTTTCCGGACGCCAGTTTTGTCGGCTGCGGAGAGATCGTCGTCACCGATGCGACGGAACGCAGCGGCGATTGCCGGCCGGGGTGTCTGTTCGCAGCACTGCCCGGCACGAAGGTGCATGGACGCGCATTCGTGGCCGAGGCAGTGGCACGCGGGGCGATCGCCGTGCTGTCGGATCGTCCCCTCCCCGACCTCTCTGTTCCCCAGTGCATCGTTCCAGACCCGCGGGCGGCCTACGCCCGGCTGTGCCACACCCTCTGCCAGTGGCCCTCACGGCGGATGGGGGTCGTGGGGGTCACGGGGACCAACGGCAAGACCTCGGTCACGTGGCTGGTGCGGGCCATGCTGCAACGGGCAGGACGCAAAACCGGCCTGCTGGGGACGATTGAGTATCACGACGGCGATCAGGCCGTGGACGCCGACCTGACGACGCCGGATGCGCGGTCGCTGGCCCGCTGGCTGGCCGCCGCCCGGACGCGCGGAACCACCCACATGGCGCTGGAGCTCTCCAGCCACGCCCTCGATCAGGGGCGCGCCAACGGGCTGGAACTGGATGTCGCCATCGTCACCAACATCACACAGGATCATTTTGACTATCACGGCAGCTACGCCGCTTATCGAGCAGCGAAGGCGGAGATCGTCCGGCTGCTGAAGCGCGGCGGGTGCCTGCTGCTGAATGCCGACGACCCCGGCAGCCGATCGCTGCTGGAAGAAACGCCGCCGTCCGCACACGCGCTGACGTTCGCTCTCGAGGCCGACGCGGACCTGTGCGCTCGCGAGATTGAAGAACACGCCGGTGGCTCCCGGTTTCGCGTCCAGGTCGGTGCCGCATCGGCCGGATTTGAAACCTCGCTGCTGGGCCGCCATAACGTCTCCAATTGTCTGGCGGCGATTGGTGCGGGGCTGCATTTCGGACTGAGTCTCGAGGAGATCGCCGCCGGAATACGCTCGCTGCCGTGCGTTCCGGGTCGGCTGCAACCCATCGAATGCGGACAACCCTTCCGGGTGTTCGTCGATTATGCCCACACCGAGGATGCCTTGCGGCGGGCGATCGCCGCGGTCCGAGGCATTACCCCGGGGCGGGTGATCTGCCTGTTCGGGGCCGGAGGCGATCGTGACCGGAGCAAGCGGGCCGGGATGGGCGCCGCTGGAGCACTCGCCGACGTCGTCGTGCTCACCAGCGACAACCCCCGCTCCGAGGACCCGCAGACCATTCTGTACGACCTGCTGGCCGGTTGCGTCTCTTCTCACGTGCACGTGGATCCGGATCGGGAGCAGGCGATTGCCTGGGCGCTCCAGGCCGCGCGGCCGGGCGACGCCGTGCTCATCGCCGGGAAGGGACACGAAAAAGTGCAGATCCTCGGCCGCGAGCGCATCCCTTTCGACGACGCCGCCGTCTGCCGCAAGTATCTGGCTCTCTCCGCGCACCGGCCGCATTTGCCCCTCCGTCGGTCGATTTCCCAGCCGGCCTGAGCGTTCTCCTCGAGTGCCATGCATCCGCTGCCGCTCAACACGCTGCTGTCGGCCGTCCGGGGCGAGGCGATCGGCTTCGACGGCCGGGGGACGATCGCACGGATCGCCACGGATTCGCGACAGGTTTCGCCCGGCGATCTGTTCTGGGCGTTGCGCGGGGAGCGTGCGGACGGTCACGACTTCATCGCTGAGGCGCTGCGGCGCGGGGCCGTCGGGGCCGTGGTGAACCGCGCATGGCGCGAACAGCAGCGCCGCTCCGCACGACAGTGCATCGTAGTCCCCGACACCTGGCAAGCCTTGTGGGACCTGGCCGCCTGGCATCGTGCCCGGAGCGATGCTCTCGTGATCGGGGTGACGGGCAGCGTGGGCAAAACCACAACGCGGCATCTCCTGCACGGCGTGCTCGCCGCGCGGTACAGGGGCATCCAGAGCCCCCACAACTTCAACAACCACCTCGGCGTGCCCCTGAGTCTTCTGGACCTGACGCCCGAACACGAATTCGCCGTGCTGGAGGCAGGCGCCTCCGGGGTGGGTGAAATCGCGCGGCTGTGCACATGGATGCAGCCCGAAGTCGGTCTGATCACCGCCATTGCCCCGTCGCACCTGGAAGGCTTTGGCAGTCTGGAAGCGATCTGCCGTGCCAAGGGGGAATTGCTAGAGGCGCTCCCCCCCTCGGGATTCGCCGTGTTGAATGGTGACGATCCCCTCGTGCGGCGGCTGGCGCGGCGGGCGAGTTGTCGCGTGCTTCTGGTCGGCGAGTCGATCCATAACGACGTCGTGGCGACGCGGGTGCGGGTGAACGATCGCCGCTTGCGGTTCCGCGTGGATGACGTGGAGTTCCAGCTTCCCGCCATCGGCCGACATCACCTCACCTCCGCCCTGCTGACGGTGGCCGCGGCGCGCGAACTCGCCATGAGCGATGCCGAGATCGTGGCCGCCCTGCGGGAGTTCCAGCCGGCACCCGGACGCTGTCAAAAGCTTTCCCTCGGCCCTTGGACCGTGATCGACGATACATACAACGCCAATCCAGCTTCGGTGCTGGCCGCCTGTCAGACGCTGCGGGACTGGGAGGGGGGCCGGCAGCGCGTGCTCGTGCTGGGAGATATGCTCGAACTCGGTCCGCAGGCCGCGGCATTTCATGAGCAGGTGGGAGAAGCGGCCGCCCAGTGCGGATTCGACCGGGTGATCGCCGTCGGGACCTATGCCGCAGCCGTTGCGGGGAGCGCCCGTCGCCACGGCATGGACGCCGGCTGCCTGGGAGCGTGCCGCGACCTGGAGACGGCGCTCGTGCTGCTGGACCTGTGGTTGGAACCCGAGGATGTGGTGCTGGTCAAAGGTTCCCGGGGGATGCGGATGGAACGGGTCGTCGACCACCTTCGCGCGCGGGCCGAGGCGGAGTTGCAGCCCGTCTCCGGCGAGGATCGCCGGGCGGCCTGAGTGGCATTGGCGCATTCGGCCGGTGGCGGTCAATTCCTCTTGGCGGGATGCCGGTCGGTGAATACAACTCGGCCCCTTCCGTCACTTCCCTCCACCGTGTTCCTGAGCCATTCCTGCGAATCCTGTCGTGCCGCTTCGATTTCGCGGGAAATCGGAGCGCCGTCCTCGGGCGTCTCGGACGGGAGCATGAAACGCCGCGGGACCTGGTGATCTCTGGGTCGATCACTTCCGCGGCGGCTACACGACAGGATTCGACAATTGCGGGCGTCGGGGCCTGTGCCCCGGCGCCCGTGGATCTTTTCGCCCCCCGCCGCCGGCGCGGAACACAAGAGCTGCCGCCCCACATCGTCAACCGGGGTGGCATCTCCCCGCCGGCCATGTCGGGGAGACCCGGTCCACACCCCCTTCGGCGACTGTTCCCTTCCGCCGAGAAGCCCCGCGCTTCACTCGACACTCCCGCCGCCGGCCGCGATGCTGGATGCTCCCACGGGAGGAATGCTCGGCCCGGACGCGCCGGTCGCCCTCCCCACTCGGCCGAACCCAGGACTGAATCTCCTGGTGTCGCACCGACCGGGCGAGCAAGGGTCTCACTCATGCGACGGTTCCTGTTCACGAGCCTGACCGGGACGCTGGCCTGCCTGGCCATCCCGCCCGGAGTCGCGGCCCAAGCGGTGCCGCAGCGCGTCCCCTGGACTACTTCCCGCATCATGGGCAGTCCGGAGCCTCCCCCTCCCTTCCGCGCCGAGCGACTCTTTCCTGAGCTGTCGTTTCGGCAACCGGTGGAGATGATCCCCGGTCCTGTCGAAGGAGCGTCCGGCGACTCGGCGGGCGGAACTCAACCGTCCCAGAGTGTCCGGGCCTACGTCGTCGAGCGGGGGGGACGAGTGCTGTCGTTTCGGACGGATGTGGCCTCGCCGGCGCCAGACGTGCATGTCGTGCTGGACGGCGCCCGGCAGATTCCCGGACTCAAGGCGATCTATGGACTCGCCTTCCACCCGCGGTTTGCCGAAAACCGCTGCTGCTATCTCTGTTACATTCTGGAAGACGGTCGGCCGGACGGCACGCGGGTATCACGGTTCCGGCTCACGACCGACGATCCTCCCATCATCGACCCGGCGAGCGAGACGATCCTGCTGACGTTCTTGTCGGGAGGGCACAACGGGGGGAGTCTCAAGTTCGGGCACGATGGTTGCCTCTACATCTCCACGGGGGACGGAGCGGGACCCGATCCGCCGGACGGACTCGACACCGGGCAGGACGTCAGCGACCTGCTGGGGGCCGTGCTGCGGATCGACGTCGATCGGGCCGAGGGAGACCGCCCCTATGCCATTCCGCCGGACAATCCGTTCGTCGGCGTCGCGGGTGCGCGGCCGGAACTCTGGGCCTACGGTTTTCGCAACCCCTGGCGGATGAGCTTCGACCGCGCCACGGGAGACCTGTGGCTGGGTGACGTCGGCTGGCAGCGGTTCGAGATGGTCTACCGCGTGGAGCGCGGCGGCAATTACGGCTGGAGCGTCATGGAAGGACCGCAGCTTGTGCGCACGGAAGCCCGTCGCGGCCCCACTCCCATCCTCCCCCCCACGCACGTCCTCGACCGGGCCGACGCCGCCTCCGTGACCGGCGGCTTTGTGTACCACGGCTCAAAGCATCCCGAACTTCAGGGGTGTTACATCTTTGGAGACTGGGTGACGGGAAAAATCTGGGCACTGCGACACGACGGCGCGCGCGTCGTCAGCCATCGCGAACTGGCCGACACCCGCCGCGCCATCATCTGCTTTTATGAGGCCCCGGACGGCGAACTGGCGTTACTCGATTACAACGCCGGGACGATCCATCAACTCGTCCCCCACGAAGCGACGCCGGAGTCGGCTGCAGCCTTTCCCCGACTCCTCAGCGAAACGGGGCTGTTCACCTCCACCGCCGACCACCAGCCGGCGCCGGGCGTCCTCCCCTTTTCGATCAATGCCCCGCGGTGGATGGACGGGGCCGTCGCCGAACGGTTCGTCGCCTTTCCGCACAACGGGACCCTCAAGTTCGCCCGTCGGCGCGGACCACGGCCGCGCGGCGTCGTCAATCCGGAACACGGCGTCCTCGTCAAGACCATCTCCCTCGAGACCCGTCCCGGCGACCCTGCCTCCCGGCGGCGCATCGAGACGCAGATTCTGTACTTCTCCGGTCTGGACTGGCAGAACAACGGTGGCGAGTGGTTCGGCTACACCTATCTCTGGAACGAGGAGCAGACCGACGCCGCGCTGGTTTCCGCAGCGGGGATGGAGTTCCCCATCACCGTTGCCGATCCCGCTGCCCCCGGCGGCGAGCGGACCCTCCTCTGGCGGGTGCACAGCCGCTCTGAGTGCTACACCTGCCACAACCCCTGGGCGGGTTACCGGCTGGCATTCACCGAACCGCAGCTCGACCGCCTGCACGACTATGGCGGCGGGCCGGTCGACCAGTTGCAGGCCCTGGAGCAGATGGGCGTCGTGGAACTGGCCGAGTCGCGTTCCCCCTCCGCCGGCAAGGGGGGGAATGGCGGAGATGCTCCGGACGCCGCCGTCGTGCTAGTCGATCCTGCTGACGAGCACCAGCCGCTGGAGAGGCGGGCTCGCTCCTACCTGCACGTCAATTGCGCCCACTGCCACCGTGTCGGCGGTGGGGGGACATCGCTGATGCAACTGGACGCCGGCGTGCCTCTCGAACAAGCCCGGCTCTTGGGCGAACGACCTTCCCAGGGGACATTCCAGCTACCGTCTCCTGCCCTGGTCCGTCCCGGGGAGCCCTTCGCCTCGGTGCTGTACTACCGCATGGCCAAGACCGGCCGCGGACGCATGCCGCACATCGGTTCGGCGGAAGTGGACTGGCACGGGCTGTCGCTGATCCATGACTGGATTCGGAGCCTGCCGGCGGGCGTTGACGGTCGTCCTGACTCGTCCGGGGAAGCCCGTCGACAAAGTCACGTTTCCTCGCCACCTCTTCCGTCCGACCCCGCTGCGGCCAACCTCGAGGAGTGGTTGGCGAATCCGGTGCTGGCCCTGGCGCTCCAGCGAACGCTGGCGGCCGATCCAGGGCGGCTGAACAACCCCCGCTGGCAGGAGTTCCTCCAGCGGGCCGGCCGCCACTCCGATCCGATCATTCGGGACCTGTTCGAGACCTTCCTGCCGGCCTCCGAGCGCGTCCAGCGGCTCGGCAGCCGCGTTGATCCGCAAGCGATCCTCTCCCTGTCCGGCGAACCGGAACGGGGCCGGGCTCTCTTCTGGGAGTCGCAGGCTCTCGCCTGCCGCAACTGCCACCGCGTCGGCGAACAAGGAACGCCCATCGGACCGGACCTGACGACCATCGGACGTCTGCGGTCGCGCGAACAGCTCCTGGAGAGCATCCTTGATCCGTCGCGGACGATCGAGCCGAAGTACCTCACCTACCTCGTCGAAACCACTGCGGGGGAGGTGCACGCGGGACTGCTCGCGGCTCAGGAAGCCGCGCACGTCACCCTGCGAACGGCCGACAACAAGATGCTGGAGATTCCCGCCGCGGCCATCGAGCGGCTCGCTCCGCAGCAGCGGTCGCTGATGCCGGACCTGCTCTATCGGGACCTGACGGCCGAACAGCTTGCGGACCTGTTGGCCTACCTCTCCTCATTGCAATGAGCCGACCTCGGTCCTGGATGCCCGCCGACAGCGTCGGCGGGACCCTCCCCCCGGCCACCGGGGAGCGGGAGCCTGGCGGTTCCCCGCGCCGATGACCGGACCACCATTCCGCGACTGCACGCTCCACGAACTTGGCAGGCGGCGTGCACTGTGATTCGCGGGTACGTTCCGGTACAGTCGGGGCCTGACAGCCAGTCCGCCGGCGATACGGTGCGGATTCGGCCCGGTTGCCCGTCGGGCGGCGGGACCTCCCGTCTCGCGTACCGGTGCCCGGAAATCCCCGCCGACGGTCGGTTGTTTCCCCGCGGCCCACGTCCCAGGCCGTCCCCTCATCAAGGAATTCTCCGGCGATGGACCCCTACGCACCTTGTCCCTGCGGCAGCGGCAAGAAGGTCAAGTTCTGCTGCCAGAAGCTGCTCCCTGAGATGGAACGGATTGAGCGGCTGCAAGAGAACCAGCCGGAAACCGCGCTGGCGCTCCTGAACAAACTCGAGCAGGCCCACAGCGGCAATCCCTGGGTGGTGACCACCAAGGCCGGCACACTCATGCAGCAAGGAGAGTTCGCCAGCGCCAAGATTGCGCTGTTGAAATTCTTGCGCGAGCACCCGGACCACCCGCGAGCCAATGCCCTGTACGCTTTCGCCTCCTTCCATGCCGATGGTTTCCCGGCCTGCAAGAAAGCGGTCCATCGCGCCTTCAAACGGTGTGTGACGGAAAGTCCGCGGATCTGCTGCGCCCTGATGGAAGCGCTCGGCGAGTATCACTACATGCAGGCGAACCTGATGGCGGCCCGGGCGCATCTGGTTTTGGCGGCGCGGCTGGCCGCCACCCCCGAGGACGGCGAACGGATCATCCGCGGCATCATCCGCTTCGATTCCGATGCCCGCATTCCCTACCTGCTGCGCGGCGGACACCCTGTCCCGGCCTACGAGCCGCCCGCCGCGGCCCGCGAAACGTTTGAACGCGCCCGCCGCCTCAGTCTGCTCGCCTGCTGGGAGGAGGCGGCCGACCTGCTCGAAGAAATCGCCGAGACCCAGGACTCCGCGTCCGCTCCGCTGTGGCACATGCTGGGATTGTTCCGCGCGTGGGATGGTGACGAGGAAGCCGCGGCTGAGGCCCTGCACCGGGCCGCCGCGCTCTACGGCCAGGGACCGGCGGCCGTCGAGTGTGAGACCATCGCGCAATTCCTGGACCACTCCCGCAGCGACCGCGTCGTCCCCATGCGGATGCTGCGATACACCGTGTCGTCCGTGTCGCAACTCCTGTCGCGGCTCGACGACGAACCGCACTTCGTCCGCAGCGACGCACCGACGACGAGCGAAATGGGCGAGATGGAAACGCAGCCGGTGGCGGTCTACCTGGTGCTCGACCGCCCCCTCCCGCCGCGCAGCGCGTACTCCACGCTGACCCCCGAAAACGTGCCGCTGTACCTGGGACGGGTGCTTGTGTTCGACCGCCTTCCCGACGACCAATTGCCGGCCACGGCCTACCTCACCGGGTTGGAAGGGGAACAGCTTTGCGCGGCAGAGGCGGCGTTCACCACGGCCGCCAGCGGGTTGGTGGAACGAGTCCGGTCGACCCTCCCCGACGAAGCCGCCGCGGAAGCCCCGGCAGAGGCCGCGGCCGCCAATCCCACCGACGCGGAGCTGGAGGTCATCGGAGAGATTTTCGAGGAGGAACTCCCGTTACATCGGAATTACTTCGTCCCGCCGGGAACACCCGGCGACGTGCGGGCCGCGATCGTCGACGATCATTGGCGGCGGATTCTGGAGAACATCTGGCCCTCCACCCCGCAACAGGCCCTGCAGGGGAAATCGCCGCGCGACGCCGCCCAGGACCCCCAGCTCCGAACCCCTTTGGAAGCCGCCCTGCACCTGCTGGAGGCCTTCTGCGAGGAACGCGGGGACATCCTTCCCGTCCGCGAGATGCGGGAGCGGTTGGGGCTCCCGGCGGTGGAACCCTACCCCGTCGATCCCAACGTGGAGATGAGCAAACTCTCGGCCTTCGACCTCGAGCGGCTCGATCCGGCGACGCTCAGCGATTCGCAATTGAACGAGTTGCTCAATCGCCTGCGGATTTCCCCGCACCTGCGGCTGCTGTATGAAGCCTTGCAGGAGTGGCAGCGACGGCACCCGGTGGGCGAGGCCAATGGAAAGGGGATGCTGCCCGATCAGGAACGAAACCTCTCCCTGCTGACCACCTTGGCCTCCGACGCCCGCCGGCCTCGGGAAGCTCTGGAGTGGATCGCCCGCGGCCTGGAGACGGCCCGACAGTTTGAGGGGCATACCTTTGAAGGGGAACTCCTCTGGAAGTTGCGCGAACTGCGGGTGCGGGTGATGTATTCGCCGCTGGCGGACGTCCGGGCCTTGTTGCTGGAACTCTGGGAGCGGTTCGGCGCCAAGCTGCCCAACCTCCGCGCGCAACTGGCGGCGATGGCCCACAGCCTGGACATGGACCCTCCCTGGGAGAGCACGATCGTCACGGCCGAGGCCGGTTGGACTCCGGCTGCGGCGGCGGTCGGCCCCGAACCCGCCAAGAAACTCTGGCTCCCCGGCCAGGACTGAGGTGGGCAGCTCCGGTTGCTGGCCCGCCACTTCGCCCGAGCTTCTCCCCCATCCCGATGCGCCATGATTGTCGCCGTCCCTGCGGAAACCTTCCCCGGTGAACGCCGCGTCGCCCTCGTCCCGGCCGCGGTCAAGCCGCTGGCCCGGCTGGGCGCCGAGGTCCGCGTCCAGACGGGCGCCGGTACTGCGGCTGGTTTTCCCGATGCCGCCTATACCCAGGCCGGCGCCACGCTGGTCGCCGACCGCGACGAACTCTTTCGCACCGCCGACGTCGTCGTCCAGGTCCGCGCCGCAGGGGCCAATCCCGAGGCCGGCCGCGCCGACCTGGCACGGCTCCGAGAAGGACAGTGCCTGATCGCGCAATGCGATCCGCTCAGCGATCCGACGGGGACTTGCGCCCTGGCCACGCGGAAAGCGCTGATCTTCGCGCTGGAGCTGATCCCCCGCATCACCCGGGCGCAGTCGATGGACGTGCTCTCGTCGATGGCGACACTGGCGGGTTACAAGGGGGTGTTGATCGCGGCCAATCAGCTCCCGCAGATGTTCCCCATGCTGATGACGGCCGCCGGGACCCTCACTCCGGCCAAGGTGCTGGTGCTGGGCGCGGGAGTGGCAGGCCTCCAGGCCATTGCCACGGCCAAGCGTCTGGGGGCCGTCGTCCATGCGTATGACCTCCGTCCCGAAACCCGCGAGCAGGTGGAGAGCCTGGGGGCGCGGTTTGTGGTGTTGGACCTCGAAAGCGGCGCGGGAGAAGGGGGCTACGCCAAGGCGATGGGAGAGGAGTTCTACCGCCGCCAGCGGGAACTGATGCGCAACGTGGTGGCGGGGATGGACGTGGTCCTCACCACGGCCGCCGTCCCCGGCAAGAAGGCCCCCATCCTGCTGACGCGCGAGATGGTCGAGGCCATGCCTCCCGGCAGCGTGGTGGTGGACCTCGCCGCCGAGCGCGGCGGCAACTGCGAGTTGACCCGGCCGGGCGAAACCATCGTGCACAATGGCGTGACCATCTCCGGACCGGTCAACCTCCCCTCCGACCTCCCGCGCCACGCCAGCCAGATGTACTCCAACAATCTCGTCAATTTCCTCAAGCTGCTGATCAAAGAGGGGCGGCTGGTGCTCAACCTGACCGACGAGATCCTGGCCGGAACGCTGGTGACCCATGGGGGCGAGGTAGTCCATCCCCTGGTGCGGCAACTCGCCGGCTTGTCTCCCTTGATCACGGCCGGAGCGGGTGAAGATTCCCCCCAGGTCGGTTCCTGATTCGCCTGTCACGCCGCGCGGTCAGTTCCAAACGGGTCGATTGCACGCCGCTCCCGGTAGACCGTAGTTTACGGATTCACCCAGGTTGTTCCGTGGTCCGCGAGTCTGCCCGTGAGCCCGCGCGGCCCGGGCAGGGAGAAGGAGACAGGCATGTTGCGATCGCGTCTGTTGCTGGCGTTGCTCCTCGCCGTCGGAGGAGGAGAACTCACTGCCGCGGAACCGGGATTCCGGCCGATCTTCGACGGCCAGACCCTCACCGGCTGGCGACCCTGGAGCGGGGATGAGAAGTTCTGGCGCGTGGAGGACGGGGCCATCGTCGCCGAATCGACCCCCGAAAACCCCTGTCAGCACAACACCTTCCTGGTGTGGGATCTGGGGGAGGTCGACGACTTTGAGCTACGGCTGAAGTTCCGGATCACCGGCAGCAATGCGGCCAACAGCGGCATCCAGTTCCGCGGCATCCAGCGGCCGGACGGGCATGTCATCGGTTACCAGGCCGACATCGACCGCGCCGGTCAGTGGGTGGGGTGCCTGTACGACGAGGCCCAGCGCGGCATCCTGGCCACCCGCGGACAGAAGGTGGTCGTCGATGCCCAGGGACAACGCCAGGTTGAACAGGTGGCGGACGCTGCCGAACTCTTCTCCCACGTCCAACGCGACGACTGGAACGATTACACCATCCGGGCCCGCGGCAATGTCATCACCCTGGCCATCAACGGCCACAAAACGGTCGAATTGATCGACAACGATCCGAACGGCCTTGATCGCTCCGGCCTGCTCGCGCTCCAGCTCCACAGCGGCCCCCCCATGAAGGTGGAGTTCAAGGACATCCAGCTCAAGCGGCTCCCCCTCTCCGACGGCTGGAAGAAGATCGTCTTCGTCGCCGGGACCCCCAGCCACGGCTATTTCGCCCATGAGCACAACGCCGGCTGCCTGCTGCTGGCCGGCCGGCTCAATGCCGCGGCCAGGGAGCACGGACTGCCGGTGATTGCCACGGTCTACAGGAACGGCTGGCCCAAGGACCCCACTGCCATGGACAACGCCGACTGCGTCGTCAGCTACTGTGACGGCGGCGCGCGGCATTACCTCAATGATCGCCTGGAAGACTTTGATCAACTGGTGCAGGAGCGCGGCGTCGGCCTCGTCTGCATCCACTATGCGGTGGAGACGACGATCGGCAAATGCGGCGAGCAATTTCTCAAATGGATCGGCGGTTACTTCGAGCCGCACTGGTCGGTCAACCCCCACTGGACCGCCCGGTTCACCAAGCTGCCGGAGCACCCCATCACCCGCGGCGTGCAGCCGTTCGAGATCAACGACGAATGGTACTACCACATGCGGTTTGTCGAGGGGATGCAGGGGGTGACGCCGATCCTCACCGATCTCCCGCCGCGGGAGACCCTCACCCGTCCCGACGGCCCGCACAGCGGCAACCCGCACGTCCGGGCGGCGGTGCTGGAGCGGATGGAACCGCAGCACGTCGCCTGGGCGTATGAGCGTCCCCAGGGCAAGGGTCGCGGGTTCGGCTTCACCGGCGGCCACTTCCACAAGAACTGGGCCGACGACAATTTCCGCAAGATCGTGCTCAATGCCATCGTCTGGGCGGCGGGGTTGGACGTTCCGCCCGAAGGCGTCCCCTCCCGCACCCCCACTCAGGAAGAACTCGAGCAGAACCAGGACTTTCCCAAGCCAAACCCGGTCAGCGACGTCGCTCCCCCCCGCCGCAACCGCGAGACCAGCACCGTCAAACCGGTGTTTGAATCGCCGGTGGTGACCACCAGGACTCCGGGCCATGCCGTCGAGATCGACGTCGACATCACCGGCGCGGAAGGGCTGTGGCTGGTCGTCACCGACGGCGGCAACGGCTTTGCCTGCGACTGGGCCGACTGGGCGGAACCCCGTTTAGCGGGTCGACCCGCACGATCCGACCGGCAGCCAGAAGCAAGTCCCACCCCGGGGGAGGAGCTGCGGTTGACCGACCTCAAATGGACCGCCGCCACCACGCAATGGGGACAGGTCCGCGTCGGCCGGAACGCCGAAGGGGGCCCCCTGCGGATCGCGGGAAAACCGGTCGAATTCGGCATCGGCACGCATGCCAACTCCGTCATTGAATTCGCCTTGCCCAAGGACCACGGATTCACGCGCTTCAAGGCCCGCGGCGGACTCGACAACGGCGGCACCGACCAGGCCGGTGGGAACTCCACCAGTGTGCAGTTCCTCGTCTTCACTCAGCGGCCCGGCCACGACGTCTTCGCCCGCCTCGCCGGCAACGGCGGTGCCGAGCCGGTCAGTCATGCCGCCGCGGAAGCCGTCGAACAGCTCGACGTCCATCCCGACCTCGAGGCAACGCTGTTCGCCTCCGAACCGATGATGACCAACCCGGCAGCGATCGACGTCGACCACCTCGGCCGCGTGTGGGTCTGCGAAGCGATCAACTACCGCGCCTTCCGCAACGCCGACGTCATCGGCGACCGCAAGGAAGGGGACCGCATCCTCGTCCTGGAAGATACCAACGGCGATGCGAAAGCGGATCGAGGGACGGTGTTCTATCAGGGACACGACGTCGATTCCGCCCACGGTATTTTGGTCCTCCCCACCCCCACGGGGAAGGGTCTGCGGGCGATCGTCTCCGCCCTCGATTCGGTCTTCTTCCTGATCGACGACGATGGCGATCTCCGGGCCGACCGCAAGGAACTGCTGTTCACGGGCATCGACGGCGCCCAGCACGACCACGGCATTCACGCCTTCCATTTCGGACCCGACGGCAAGCTCTATTTCAACTTCGGCAACAGTGGCAAACGGATCAAGGACAAGCACGGAAAGCCCATCATCGACAAGCTGGGGAACGAGGTGAACGATTCCCGCCGCCCCTATCAGGAGGGGATGGTCTTCCGCTGCAACCTCGACGGCAGTGAATTCGAGACGCTTGCCTGGAACTTCCGCAACAACTGGGAAGTGTGCGTCGACAGCTTCGGCACGCTGTGGCAGTCCGACAACGACGACGACGGCAACCGCGGCGTCCGCATCAACTATGTCATGGAGTACGGCAACTACGGCTACAAGGACGAACTGACCGGCGCCGGCTGGCGCGAACCGCGGACCAACCTGGAAGCCGACATCCCTCTCCAGCACTGGCACCTCAACGACCCGGGCGTTATTCCGAACCTGCTCCAGACCGGCGCGGGGGCCCCCACCGGCATCTGCGTCTATGAAGGGCGCCTGCTGCCGCAGGTCTTCCACGGCGCAATCATCCACTGCGACGCCGGTCCCAACATCTGCCGTGCCTACGTCCCCAAGGCCGACGGCGCCGGCTACACCGCCGAAATCGTCAACATCCTCGATGGGGCGCGGAACAAATGGTTCCGGCCCAGCGACGTCTGCGTCGCTCCGGACGGCTCGCTCCTGGTGGCCGACTGGTACGACCCGGGCGTCGGTGGGCACCGCATGCAGGACATCGAACATGGGCGCATCTTCCGCGTTGCACCGCGGGGACCGGCTGCGGCCAGGTCCGAAGCACCAAGGTGGGACGTCACCACGGTCGAGGGAGCGATTGCTTCCCTCGCCTCCCCCAACATGTCCGCACGCGCGCTCGGCTGGACCGCCTTGCATCAAATGGGGGCCAGGGCCGTCCCTGCGCTCGAGCAACTCTGGAAATCGTCCGACCCTGTCCTGAGAGCCCGCGCGCTCGGCGTGCTGGTAAAGCTCGACATCGACGCCGGTCAGCGGCTCAACTACCTCGCCCAGGGAATCCAGGACGACCATCCCGACATCCGCTGCTGGACCATTCGGCTGGGGCGTCAACTCGGGGAGCTCATCAGCCTGAGAGAACTGGAAGGAGTCATCAATCTGGCCGATCCCTCGCCGGCCGTCCGGCGGGAACTCCTCATCGGTCTGCGGGAACGCCTGGCGAACCACTCGGACCTCAAGCTGATCGCCGCCTGGTTGGAATTGGCCCGGCAGCACGACGGCCGGGACCGCTGGTACCTCGAGGCCCTGGGGATTGCCGCGCACGACCATTGGGATGCCTGCCTGGCAGCGTATCTGCTGGCGGCTGGGGAGGACTGGCCCCGCAGCAAGGCCGCGCGGGACATCGTTTGGCGCTCACGGGCTCAACAGACTTCTGACCTCCTGGCGCACCTCGTGCTGGACCCCCAGACCCCCGCCGAGGAACTGCCGCGCACTCTCCGGGCCTTCGATTTCCAGCCGGCGGACTCCCGCCAGCGGGCGCTCGAGACCCTGGCCTTCGCCACCCTGGCCGACCCCCAGCGGACGGCGTTCGTCAACGCCGAAGCCCTCCATCGCTTGAACGGCTTCGACATCAGCCAGCATCCCGAACGCAAGGAGACCATCCTCCGCGTTCTGGACGCCAACCGCGGCACGCCGCAGTACGTGCGACTGGTGGACAAGTTCAGCGTGCAAGAGCGTTACGGCGATCTACTGGCCCTGGCGCAGGCCGACCCGCAATCTCAGCTTGCCGTTGAAGCCGTCCGCGTGCTGCTGGGCAAACAACAGCACGAGCTGCTGCGGCAGGCGCTGCGCGGAGAGGAGCCCCCGCGGTTCGAGGCGACCGTGACCGCACTGGCGACGGCGCAGGACGGCCGAGGCGTCAAGCTGCTCAGCGAAGTGATGCTCGATCCCGCGCGGCCGATCGCTCAGCGGCGGGGGGCGCTCAAGGCCCTGGGAGCCATCCGACAGGGGGCGGTGCTGCTCCAGGAACTGGCGGAGAAGGGGGGGTATGACGATCGTCTGACCGAGACCCTGGCGGCAGCGCTGCACACCGCCCAGTGGAAGGACATCAAGGAGTACGCCTCCCGGAAGTTCCCGCTCCCCCCCGGCAAGGACAGCGAGCCGGTCCCCCCCATCGCCGAACTGGCGACGCGCACCGGCGATGCCACGCGCGGCAGTGTGCTGTTCCATTCCACCGCCACGTGTGCCCAATGCCATCAGGTCGGAACGCTGGGCAAGAACGTCGGGCCTAATCTCTCCGAGATCGGCAAGAAACTCACCAAGGAGGCGCTGTACGAGTCGATCCTCTATCCCTCCGCCGCCATCAGCCACAACTACGAAAGCTGGCTCATCGTCGACGTCGACGGCAATCAGTACACCGGACTGCTCGTCAGCGACACCGATGCAGCGGTGGAACTGAAGGACGCCAAGGGATTGGTGCGATCGATTCCCAAGGGGAGCATCGACATCTTCCAGAAACAGGATGTTTCGCTGATGCCGGCTGACCTGCAAAAAGCGCTCGCCGTCCAGGACCTTGTGGACCTGGTGGAATACATGACGACACTGAAGGAGGCCCCGCCTCCGGCGGGCCCGTAGCGATCCGGTGCTGCGAGAGGAGGGTGGATGCCTGCGCGAGCGGGGGCGTCGGCCCCCTGAATCTGTATCGGCAGGTGAACGCCGGCCGCTCGCCGTCGAGCCTGTGAGCGCATCATCCCGTCTCCCGCTCCTTCCCCTCCACGTCGATGCGGCTCCGTCTTCTCGCCGTCGGCACACGCATGCCTTCGTGGGTGGAGGAGGCGATGCGCGACTATCTGCGGCGGTTTCCGCGCGACTGCCGGCTGGAACGGGTGGAAATCCCGCTGGCCCGCCGGACCGGCGATGTGGCCCGCACCCGTCGCGAGGAAGGGGAGCGATTGCTCGCCGCCCTTGGACCGCGCGACCGAGTCATCAGCCTCTGCGTGGACGGAGAGTGCTGGACGACTGAAGCCTTGTCCGGCAAGCTCGCCGGCTGGCGACAGACGGGGCGGGATGTCGCCTTCCTCATCGGCGGACCGGACGGACTCGACCCCCTCTGCCTGCAGCGCTCGGAATGCCGCTGGTCGCTCTCCCCCCTCACACTCCCTCATGCCCTCGTCCGGGTGATCGTCGCCGAACAGCTCTACCGGGCCTGGAGCATTCTCAGCGGGCATCCCTATCACCGGGCGTGAAGCCGGCTCCGCATGAGCCGGTGTCAGGGGGCAGGGGACTGCTAGCGCGGTCCCATCCGCAGTCCGCCGTCCAGCCGCAGCACGCATCCGTTGAGCATGCGATTCTCCAGCACATGCAGGACGAGTGACGCAAACTCCTCCGGATGCCCCAGCCGCCGCGGAAAGGGGGTCTGCTCGATGAGCGACTGCCGGACCTTCTCGGGAGCGGACTGCATCATCGGCGTCTCAAACGCCCCCGGGGCGATGCTCACAACCCGGATGCCGTGGGCCCCCAGTTCCCGTGCCAGCGGGAGCGTCATCGCCGCCACGCCCCCCTTGCTGGCGGAATAGGCGGCCTGGCCGATCTGCCCCTCCTCGGCGGCGACGGAGGAAGTCAGTACGATGATGCCGCGCTCCCCCTCTTCGCCCGGTTCGCCAGTCAGCATGGCCGCGGCGGCCAGCCGGCAGACGTTGAACGTCCCCACCAGGTTCACTTCGACCACGCGGCGGAAGTCCTCCAGCGACGCCGGTCCCGCACGTCCCACCAGCCGTTCGGCATGGAGAATCCCCGCGCAGTGGACGACGCCGCGGAGCGGCCCCCACCCGGCGGGCCGCTCCTCTTCGAGGACGGTCCAGACGGCCGCCTCGCTGGTTACGTCGCAGGAGACCATCCGGACGCGCTCCAACCACTCGCGTGGGAGGGGAGCCTCCGGCGGCGCCACATCGGCACTGAGCACACAGCCGCCGCGCTCGGCAATCGCCCGGACGCACGCCGCCCCGAGTCCCGAACTCCCCCCCGTCACCAGCACCGTCGCGCCGGAAATGTTCACGAGCAGGTCTCCTCGTCACACACAGTGACATCGGCAGGCCGTGTCTGCCTGCGAAAGACGCGGTGGGGAAACAGACCCATCATGCAGTCTCCATCTTCGCGACTTCCTGGAGTCCCAGTTCCTCGATCGCCTGTTCACGGATTTTGAACTTCTGAATCTTCCCCGTGACAGTCGTCGGGAAACTGTCGACGAACTTCCAGTAGTGCGGCACCTTGAAGTGCGCCAACCCTTCCCGGCAGAACTGGCGGAGTTCCTCTTCCGTGGCGGAATGGCCCGCTCGCAGCTTGACCCAGGCCAGCACTTCCTCGCCGAACTTGCGATCGGGAACCCCCACCACCTGCACCTCCTCGACGGCGGGGTGTGCGTACAGCCGCTCCTCAATCTCCCGCGGATAGATGTTCTCCCCGCCGCGGATAATCAGGTCTCGCAGTCGGCCCGTGATGCGATAGTACCCGTTGGGCATGCGCATCCCGAGGTCGCCGGTGTGCAGCCAGCCCTCCGCGTCGATCACCTCGGCAGTCTTTTCCGGCATGTTGTAGTAGCCGAGCATGACGCCATGCCCGCGTCCGCAGATTTCACCCGGCTGGTTGTCCCCCAGGTCCTGGCCGGTCTGGGGATCGACCACCTTGGCTTCCACGCCGGGAAGCGGCCGGCCGACGCTCCCCACCCGCAGCTCGATGGGATCGTCGGTGCGGGTCTGCGTGATGAGCGGCGAGGCTTCGGTCTGCCCGTAGCCGATGGTGATCTCCCGCGCCCCCATCTCCTGCGTCACGCGCTTCATCAGCTCGATGGGGCAGGGACTGCCGGCCATGATCCCCGTGCGCAGGGAGGAGAGGTCGCGCTGCGGATAGTCGGGATGTTCCAGTTGCGCGATGAACATCGTCGGCACGCCGTACAGCGTGGTGGCACGCTCCTGCTCAATGGCCCGCAGCGTCGCCCCGGCGTCGAACCCCTCCGCGGGGAAGATCATCGCCGCTCCGTGCACCAAGGCGCACAGCGTCCCCAGCACGCAGCCGAAGCAATGGTACAGCGGCACCGGCAGACAGATGCGGTCCCGATGGGACAGCCGCTGACACACGCCCGCATAGTAGGCGTTGAGCAGGATATTGCGGTGCGAGAGCGTCGCCCCCTTGGGGTGGCCCGTGGTGCCGGACGTATACTGAATGTTGATCGGGTCGGTCGGACGCAGGCTCCGCTCTATCGCGGCCAGCTTCTCCGGCGGTGTTTCATCCGCATGGGCCAGCAGGTCCTCCCAGCTCAGCATCCCTGGCGGACGCTGGCCCCGGAGCGAAATGATCGTCCGCAGCTTGGGGAAGGTGCGGCTGGAGATGAGTCCCGGCTGCTCCGTCGCCAGTTCCGGAAAGGACTCGTTGAGGATGGCGACGTAGTCCGAGGACTTGAACTTGTCAACGAGCGCCAGCCCCCGCACATCCGATTGACGCAGCGCATAGGTCAGTTCATGCGCCCGGTACGCGGGATTGATCGTCACCAGCACCACGCCGATCCGCGCGGTGGCGTATTGCAGCAGCACCCACGAGGGGACGTTGGTGGCCCAGACTCCGAAATGATCCCCGGGCCGGAAGCCCAGCGCGAGCAATCCCCGCGCCACGAGGTCCACGTCGTGATCGACCTCGCACCACGTCCGCCGCTCGTCGAGCTGGCAGAAGACGTAGGCGTCGCCATCGGGATGCCGCCGGGCCGTCTCTCGCAGCACCTGGCCGATCGTCAGGCCCTCGACCCACGGCGGCCGGGCGTTCTCCGGTCGGACGGCCTCCCCCTCACCAGGCCCCTCTTCCGCCACGGTGGAAGACAGCTTGGGATTGCGGCTGGCACCCATGCTCACCCCCCTGATGGTCTGCTCCAAAATGATTATACCGGGAGGAAAACCGGCCGGGACGAGAAACCGTCCCGGTTTCCAGGGCGAATCCGAAGGCGTGAAATGGCAAATCCGAAGGCGCGAAATTCCTGCCGGTTGAGAAACCCTGTCGGGTAAGATTGAGGAGAAACGGATTCACCAGAATTTCATCACTGGCGAGCGGGGGGCGTGAGCCCCCCTCACCGATGGACCAGCAGACTCACATCGATCATTGACTCGTTACGTAACTGGCTCAGCAGACCTCTGAACACGGTTCACTGTTTCACCTCCAACCACGAGTCACGCCATGCGAGACGCCTATATTCTGTCGGGTTGTCGCACCCCCATCGGCAAGTTCCGGGGGGAGCTGGCTTCGGTCTCGGCTGTGGATCTCGGGGCGCGCGTGGCGGCGGTCGCCGCCGAACGGGCGCGGCTCCAGCCCAAAGGCGTGGACGAAGTCATTCTCGGCTGCGTGCTGTCGGCGGGACTGGGGCAGGCCCCGGCGCGGCAAGCCGCCCTCCGGGCCGGACTGGCCCCGGAGACCAGCGCTCTGACCATCAACATGGTCTGCGGCTCCGGTCTCAGGGCAGTCGCCCTCGCCGCCCAGGCCGTCCGCTGTGGCGACGCGGAGATCGTCGTCGCCGGCGGCATGGAGAGCATGAGTCAGGCGGCCTACGTCCTGCCGCGCGACTCCGGCTCACTGGGGGACCGCACCCTCATCGACACCCTCAAGCATGACGGACTGATGTGCGCCGCCTCCGATCGCTCGATGGGGGACATCGCCGAGGGACTGGCGCGGCAACTCGGTCTCACGCGCCGGCAACTCGACGAGTACGCACTGGAGAGTCACCGCCTGGCCTGTGCCGCGGCTGCGGCCGGACATTTCCGCGATGAGCTCATCTCCCTGACGATCGGCGACTCCGAGCGGTCCCGGACGGTGGAGAAGGATGAAGGCCCGCGGCAGGGGACCTCCCTCGAACAACTCGCCGCTCTCCCGCCGGCGTTCCGCAAGGATGGGCTCGTCACGGCCGGCAACTCCTCGATGATCAGCGACGGGGCGGCGGCAGTGGTGGTGGGATCAGAGGCGGCCGCGCGGCGGCACGGTATCAAGCCGCTGGCTCGAATCGTCGCCTCGGCCACCGCCGGCGGACCTCCGGAGGAACTGTTCACCGCGCCGGTGGAGGCCATTCGCAAGGTGCTCGCCCGCGCGCACCGTTCCCTCAAGGACGTCGATCTGTTCGAGATCAACGAAGCCTTCGCGGCCCAGATGCTGGCCTGTCTGCGGGGGCTGGAGTTGTCGCCGGAGCGGGTGAACGTCCACGGCGGCGCGATCGCCCTCGGGCACCCCATTGGGGCCAGCGGCGCGCGAGTGCTGGTCACATTGCTGTCGGCCTTGAGGATTCGCGATTTGCAGGCAGGAGTGGCGGCGCTGTGCCTGGGGAGCGGCAACGCCGTGGCGATGCTCGTGGAACGCTGCTGAGCCAAGCATCCTGCCTGGGGAGCACGCCACCCCGGTGGGGACGTTCCCCATCGGGACCGCGGTACAGTGACGTAGGTCAGACTCCTGCCTGACACGACCCAGTGAGGACGGCCGGTTGCCGGGTTGTCTGGTTCACCTCTCTTCGAGGACGGTGGTGGGCACAGCCCACCCTACATCACTTCAATACCACCGAAGTGGTGGGCGCAGTCCACCCTTCGCCACTTGAACAAGACTCAACCGCCGAGTAGCATGACCCTGGCAACGATTGACGTCCCGCGCGTGAGACTGGCAAGGTTGCAGCCTACAGGTGATACGTTGATCGTCCTATGAGCCAGTTTCACAACGGGTTAAATGATGAACAGAACGGCACACGGCGTGCCTCTTGAAGAGACGTCCCGTTTCTCCAGGAGGAACTCATGGTCATCACCCTGCTGCGGTGGCCGCCACGCCGGCAGCCCAATACAACAGGGTCCAAGACAGCCCCCAAGCCCTTTCTCTCTGACTTTCAATGGCTTCTGATCGCGGACTTGTTCCCCGATCCACCCGTCGGCCCCGCCGGTGGCGGGCCCCGAGTAGCCGCGCGAATGTCTGGAAGGCATTCTGAGGGAACTCGTCACCGGAGCCCGCTGGCAAGATTTGCCTCCGCAGTGACGTTTAGCGTCCAACATGGTTGGTGCCCGCCGTTCCGATAAACCGTGGTGTTAGCCCCAATCTCACGGAGGTCTTTTCTCATGGACATATCTCAGCCACCCCCGAATCAGCCCGACGCTTCTACCCAACGGGCGTCGTTCGTGCGCAAGCCTAAAGTCGCCATTTTTGTCGCGACTCTTGTCTTGATCTGTCTCTTGGCTGCGGTCTTCTTTTTCTGGCCAACTCGCCTAGCAAACGCGCAACAGCACCCAATATTTAACACGCCGGTTTCCTCCATGCAAGCAACGCGACCGGCAATCCAAGTCGATGTGATTGATGACAGCGAGGTGGTGGGCACGGCTGAGCTGTACCTCACCGTCCAATCGAGTCGTTCGGATGCCGATACGCGCATCATTTTTCCAATCAACGTGCGCGACTTCCAAGGTTGTACGAGCAGATTTATTCAGCTTCCGTTTGAGGTCGAAACGGGCGATAGTTTGGCGATAGTTTGTTATTTAATCCGTTGGACGATGACGATCTCACTGATGGCGAAGAAAAACTGTTGGTGTACGCCTGTCAATCTACTGGCTATGGTCTTCTCGTTGCTGGCAGTGTTTATCGGTTTGATTTAGCATCACTACTTGCGCCAGGAACACGTCGTGCATCTGACTTGTTGGCAAATGGCCTCGTCGATCAGTTCCGTCAAAACGCATTTGAAAACATGGGGACGGCGGAGTTTATAGTTCAACAAGATCGTCCGAGCCAACCACATAATGCAAACAAGCTAACCATTATTTAGCCACCAAATCGCGCAAGTGTCAATATCAAGGTGTATTATCCAGTGAATGCAATCGATTCAGGTGGCGGAATCGCAATTCAATGAACCCTTTGCGCCCTCGTTCCCAAGCTCCGGCCTGGGAACGCACTCGCCGCGAAGCTCCGCTTCGCAACGAGAGCCAGTTTCATCACCGGGACATGACCGATGCGAGTCCACCAGAATGTGGGCGAGCGGGGGGCTCACGCCCCCCGCTCGCCAGTTGTGAAACTGGCCCTGGAGAGAGATTTCTGTCTTTGAGGACCGATCAGGCCCGGCTGGCAAGCCAGCCGGCGAACAAGGGGTGATCGCCAATCTTCAACACAGCGATCGTCCTGACCAAGCTGAAGCTTGGGAACGAGGGTGACGAGGGTGAGATCACTCCCACGAGGGGTTGTGCAACGGTCCAGACCGGAGTCAGGCGGGGGCTGACCACAGTCAGCGACCGGTCGTGAAGGCCGCGGCCGCGACTCCAAACAGCGCACCCTCCAACAGGTTCCGCTCCAGGAATGCCCCGAGGGCTTCGAGGGGAGTGTACTGCAAGTAGAGATAGTCGCCGGGCTGAATGATGATGTTCTCCCGCCCGGTCATGTCGCGTTTGGCCCGGTTCAGGTCGACTTCGATCGGCACGCGCGTGCCGTCGGCGAGCCGGCGGACGACGATCAGTTTGCTGGCCGAGATCGTCACGTCCTGATTGAGGGCCGAGACGCCGCCGGTGGAGGTCAGGCGCCCTCCGCCCCCCCGCACGCCGGCCGCCTGGGCGATGGAGACGGCCTCCAGAGCGTGCAGATCGTAGTCGCGCGGCAAGGTGTACTGTCCCCCCCCCAGCAGTCCCCCCGTGTAGAAGACCTCGCTGTGCCGCGCTTCGATGAACACGATGTCTCCATCTTCCAGGATGATGTCGCTCTCCCGGATCACCGGCGTCTCGCCGGGAAGAATCCGAATCGGGATGCGGACGACGTTGGGACCGTCGATGGTGGGGTCCAGTCCCTGATCGCGGATGGAGCGGAAGTAGAGATCGACCTCATCTCCCCAGGCGGGAGCGAACGTGGCGGGAAAGGGGCCCGTTCCCGGCATCGGACCCGCCGGGCAGGCAGATGCAGAGACCATGCCTCCGGCCGGCGGTGGCCAGCCTGGACCTGATGTCGGCTGTCCGACCGGGGAGGAGGCGCTCCACTCGGCGTTCGCCGGCAGCGGAGAGGGGTTCCCCCAAGGACTCGTGGGATCGTAGCCGGCCGGCCAGACGGAGGCCGCCGGCGGATGCGCCGAGGGCGCGGCCACAGCCTCTGCCACGATGGGCGTCGCCCAGCCCAGAGTTTCCGCCGCCGGTGGTCTAGCGGAGGAGTCCGCCGCAGGGACGGGACATCCCGCGGAGGGGGGAGAGGGATATCGGCCGGGATGAACCGCCGGCAGTCGGGGCATCGTCCCTGGGGCGGACGGCACAGGCCAACCCGCGCCGCTGGCTACTCCGGTGAAGGCCGCGGTGGTGGAGGAGCCGGAGAGGCCGAGCGATCCCGCAGGGGCATAGCCCCGCGGCGAGACCGGGCCTCCCCACCCGGGACCGGCGGGGGGATGGGTCATCGCTGTTCCGATGGGCTGCCCGCCCATTCGCGGAGCAGGCCATGCCGGCACCGTCCGTCCGGCGAACGTCGTCGCGGCGTGGCTGCGATAATTCGCATCGGACGACTGGCCGCGAAAGACAACATCGCCCCTGCTGGTCGATCCCTGGGGGGATCCCGTCGAGGGTGGAGGGAAGGAGCCGGTGGGGGGGCCGGGCATTCCCCAACCGTTGGTCCCGGAGGGACAAGGGATTCCCCACGATTCTCCGCCGCGGCCCCGGCGACGGATGACGTACACCGCTCCTTCGGCGTCCAGGCCGGGCAGCCCATCCGCACCGGTGCTGCGGGCCAGGGCATGGAGGACGTCGTTCTCATACGCCTTGAGGCTGACGATGCGGGCGGTGCCGCGACGGGCGTTGCCGATGTTGATCGTTCCCAGTCCGCTCACTTCCGCGGTGGGAGAGGCGTCTTCGCGGACCACGAGCACCCGGTACTCGCGCGGCCGCTGAAGACTCACCAGCACGCGCTCCTTCCCCACCGCCAGAATCTGCTTCGGATACGTATAGGCCTGCCGCACTGCTTGCTCGACCTGCGTGATCGTCAGTCCGCGAACGGGAATCGGCGGCACCTGCGGCAGCGAGAGGGTTCCATCGCCACGGACCGTCACGGGGAACCCGATCGTGGGGGGCATGTCCGGATCGGTCGGCAGATTGATGGGGGGAATCTCCCCGATGGTGGTCGTCTCCGCCGTGGCCGTCCCCAGGATGCCCGGGATGTACACCGCCAGCACGTCTCCGGCGTCCACCAGATGCTCCGGAGGGCGAGAGCGAGTGAGCAGCATGGGATTGATCGGTCTCAACCCGTCCCGGCTGGGCCCGAGAAACTCCGGCGGCAGATAGCTGGCCGGAATCCCATGAATGGGATGCATGGCGGCGCATCCGGAGAGCCAGGCCAGTGCGAGGATCAGTGCGCTCCCACAGCGGATCGGCAGGCTGCGGCGCGTCCTGGCCGAGACCGTGACGGTGCGAGTGTCGCTGGTGAGCATCATCCGTGATGCGATTCGTCAGGTGTGGCCCCGGGGGACGCGTCCGTGCGTTCCCCGTCACGCTCGTCGCCTCTGTGTGCCAGGCCACCGTGGGCGACGCTGGCGTTCACTCTCACACTGGAACTCAATACCCCGCCGCAGGAACGGCGCTCCCTCCCCCGCAGGGACTCACCCCTCCGGGGGAACTCCACGCCGCGTGGTCTCGGCCCGGTCCGAGGGAGTAAGCGGCGCCGGAGGAGGGAATCCGGTCGCACGTTCCCCCGCACCAGGCTCGTGCCGCGGCGACGCCGTCCTGATATCCGGCATACCACTCCTCCGCCCGCCGGCCTCCCCAGGGAGACCGGAAACAGACCCTCCAGTACCGCCGGGGGGGAATGGGAGGGGGGACGCCGGTCTTGCCGAGGGCGATATCGACATAGGCCTGCGTGAAGCCGGCCCGGTAATCGGCCGAGGCTCCGCCACAGTTCCCCAGGGCGCGTCCGGCGCAGTGCCGTGCGACCCAGGCGGTATGCAGATCGTCGAGCCGTCGGCAGTAGCAGCCGCACTCGACGCAAATCGACGGTCCGCAGCCTCCGGGGCCGCAACTGCTGCAACCTGCGACGGCGAGCAGCCACAGGCAGGCCAGCCCGGCATACCGCCACCCGTATCCTCCCTGGCGATCCTCCATGTTCCAACCGTGGCGATCCTCCCTGGCGATTCGGCGTCGTCCGGGCGCGTGGTCCGCGCGCACGGACCGACAGTCAGGATGATCGGACGACGGCGGTGAGCGGGTTTGAGGCAACGGAACCCATCGGCAGTTTCACAACAGGAATTGGCGGAGTCTCCGCTACAACCCGTATGCCCCGGAGAATTCGGGCGTCCGCTCCTCGGCAGCCCGGTCACACGGTGGGGAGTGCACTCTGCCGGCGGGATGAATCGTGACGATTGTTCCGATTCTGCGGGGGATGTTCCCGGCCCGCCGCGGCCGGGGCGTCGCGGTTCCCGACTTTGAACAAACTCCCTCCGGCCGGTTTCCAGCCCCGGGGGTCGTTGCTACGATGAAGATGTTGAACCGAATGAAGTTGCGGCCAGCTTGCTCTGCACCGACCGATGCGGCGGAGCCGGACTCACCCCCCCTCGGAACTGCCATGACCTGGATCGACGGACGCTTTGAGGAGAACGTCATCACCACCACTCTGGAACAGGCGATGAACTGGGCCAAGGAGTCCAGCATCTGGCCGATGACGTTCGGCCTCGCCTGCTGCGCCATCGAGATGATGGCGACGGGGGCCAGCCGGTATGACCTGGACCGCTTTGGCGCCGGGGCGTTCCGCGCCACGCCGCGGCAAGCGGACCTGATGATCGTGGCCGGCACGGTCACCTACAAGATGGCCAGCCGCGTGCGGCGGCTGTATGAGCAGATGCCCGATCCGAAGTACGTGATTGCGATGGGGGCGTGCACGGTGGGGGGCGGCCCGTACTTCAAGTGGGGCTATCACGTCGTCAAAGGGGTGGACCTGGTGGTGCCGGTCGACGTGTACGTGCCGGGTTGTCCACCGCGTCCGGAGGCACTGCTGGAAGGGATCATGCGGATTCAGGACAAGATCAAGGCTCACAAGATCACCAAGGGGGCGGCCCCGACGCTGCCGGTCCCGCATCACTCCGGCTATGTGCAGGAACCGGGCGTGGTGACGGCCTGAGCCGCCTCAGGGGACTGTTTGCCAGCGAGAGGGAGGAACGGGAGAACACCATGAGCGCAGTCCAGACGAAACGGATGACGCTCGCCGAGTTCGACGCGCTGCCGGACGATCCCGAAGTCGACCGCATGTTGCTGTTCGGCCAAGTGGTGGAGAAGCCGATGACCGTGCACAATCACAGACACGCCGGCGTCGAGGCGGCTGTCGCTTCCGTCCTGCGCGACTGGCACAAGTCGTTGCGGAAACAACTGGGCAAAGTTTTTTCCGGCGAAGTCGGTTGCGATCTGCCCGAAGTCGAGTCGCGGGTCGGCATTGATGTCGCGTATTTCGATCAGGCGACCCTCGGCCGCCAGCCGCCGGACTCCCCCTTCCTGGTCGGCCCACCGGTCCTCGCCGTGGAGATTCTCTCCCCCAGCGACACCGTGGAGGAGATCAACCGCAGGATCAAGGCCTACTTACAGGCCGAGGTCCCGCTGGTGTGGGTGGTGGACCCCGACCTGCAGACCCTCACGGTCCATCGGCCGGGGCTGGGCCGGTGACCTTCTCCGGCCATCAGGAAGTGTGCGGCGACCCGCATCTCCCCGGATTGAAGTTCCAGGTCCAGGAACTGTTCGAGTGACCCGTCGATCTCCTGTGGTCATCGATCATGACTGCTGGAGGATCATGCCATGCCTGCCACGACATCGCTCATCACCGCCGAAGAGTTCGCCCGGATGCACTTCGACCAGCCGGTGGAACTCGTGCGAGGGGAGATCGTCTCCCTCTCTGGGGAAGATGGCATGGCGCGGCCGAGCCCGGGGCAGGGGTGGGTCTGTTTTGAGATCGCGCGTCTGTTGGGGAATTGGGCGGAGGGGGCCCGGGCCCGCCGCGTCACGACCAACGACGCCTGGATCACCACCGGTCGCTCCCCGGACACCGTCCGGGGAGCGGACGTCGCCTGATGACCACCACACCCGGGGGTGACCATCCCCCGGCTTCTTTCCAGCAACCATCAACCATCCACTCACCACCGTGCCTGCGACCCTGTCCATCCAAAACCTGCACGTCTCCGTCGGCGACGTAGAAATCCTCAAGGGGGTGAATCTGGAGATTCGCCAGGGGGAAACACACGCCCTCATGGGGCCCAACGGCTCCGGCAAGAGCACCCTGGCCTACGCCCTGATCGGCCATCCCAAATATGAGATCACCGCCGGGACCATCGCCATCGACGGCATCGTCCTGAATGACCTCGACCCCTGCCAGCGCGCCCGGCTGGGGCTGTTCCTCGCGTTCCAGTACCCGGTGACGATCCCCGGCGTCCGCGTGGCGGACTTCCTCCGCCACGCCGTCACCAACGTCCGCAACCCCCACCGCAAGGAGGGAGAGGAGCTGATGGGGATGCGGGAGTTCCGCACCGAGCTGCGAGAGACCATGAAGCAGCTCAACATCGACGCCGAGTTCGCCCGTCGCTATCTCAACGAAGGCTTCTCCGGCGGCGAGAAGAAACGGATGGAAATCCTCCAGCTCGCCATGCTCAAGCCGAAGTTCGCCATCCTCGACGAGACCGACTCCGGGCTCGACAGCGACGCCGTCCGCGTGGTGAGCGAGGGGTTGCAGAAGCTCAGCGGCCCGCACATGGGGACGCTGATCATCACCCACCACGAGCGGCTGCTGGAGTACAACATCCCGCAGTACACGCACGTGATGCTCGCCGGCCGCATCGTTGAGACCGGCGATGCCTCGCTCGCCCACGACCTGCATGCACACGGCTATGCCGGCGTGCGAGAAAGACATCCCGAGGCCGCCGCGGAGGAGCGTGCCGCCCAGGCCCGCGAAGAAGTCGCCGCCACGTGACCCCCCGCTGCTCCCTCGGGCTGGCCGGAGAGGGGGACGTTTCGGGAACCGGCCCAGCGTCGGGGATGAGTTTCATCATCGCGCCGGCGGTGCATCCGGCGACGGCCGTGCAGCCACGTTGGTCTCCGCCTCCGCCGGCTCGAGCGCCAACTTGCGGACCAGGAACAACCGGTCGCGGGGGTCTCGGCCATTTGCTGTCGGCACGGCCGGTTCCTCCGTCCACAGCCGCAGCTCATGCCGTCCCGGCGGCAGTCGCAGTGGAATCGTCAGTTGCCACCGTTCGGTGGCCTTGACGGTGTGCAGGGTCGTTTCCCCGTGGAAAGCGATATGCAGCGTCCCCTCGCCCCGTGCGGGATGATTGGGGCCGCGCGGGGCCTCGGCCTGCAGGACCATCTCCACTGGTTCGTCCCAGGGATTGTGGAGTTCGAAGATGGTCGGCTGCGCCCCCTGCCAGAAGATCGGCTGCCGCTCGGCGTCCCGCTCCAGTCCATGCGGCACGGTCCGGTGAGTCCAGGTGATTTCCTGGAACCGGGAGGTCGGTTCGAGGATCACATTGCGCACCAGAAACAGCCGATCGCGGGGATCGGGAGAGTTGGGCAGCGGGACGGCGGGATCGTCCGACCAGAGCCGCAGGTCATGACGCCCCGGAGGAACAGGCAGCGGGACGCGCAACCGCCACTGCTCGGCGGCGCGGACTTCATGAGTGCTGGTCCGTCCGAGCCAGCCGACGTGTAATTGTCCGGCGGCGGGATCGGCATGATTGGGTCCGCGGGGAGCCTCGAGCGTCAGGACCGCAAGCTGGGTTCGGCCGGACCAGTTGAGGACTTCGAAGCGGGTGGGAGCGGCCCCCTGCCAGAAGATGCTCCGCCCCTCCCCGTCCCGCTCCAGGCGGTGAGGGACGGATTCCGGCGAGAGCACCAGGTCTGGTTGGTCATGCACCGGAACCAATTGCAGCTCGCGGACGAAAAAGACTTGTTCGCCTCCCGTCGCGGCCGCGTCTCCCTGCGGATCATCAGCCCGAATGACCAATTCGTGAGCGCCGGGAGGAATTCCCAGGGGAAACTGCACGGTCCATTCGTTGTCGCGGGCAAGTCGTTGCACACAGGTGAGGCCCTCGAAACGGACCTGGACGGCCAGCTCGCGGTCGCGGGGATGATCGGGGCCACGCTTCAGGACTGCCGTCAGCACGAGGGGGACGGTCTCGCCGGTGCAGTTGAGCGCTTCCCACGTCGATGGGGTCGATCCCTGCCAGAAACTCTCCCGCCCCGCTTCGTCCCGCTGGAACCGCTGTGACAGCTCGCGGGGCAGGAGCATCACTCCCCGGCGAGGGTCCAGCACACGGTAGCGGCGGCTCTGGGCGACCACGGCGGCCACCGGGGTGGAGTGCTCCTCCGAACAGACCACGAAGTCCGGAGACAGGGCGTACTCCGGTGGCTGCCAGCCGGTGTAGTCAAACAACTGTCGCCAGGTGTATGGCGAATACTGCAACGTCTGATTCCGGGCGGCGAACTCCTGCATGAAGACGAGTCCGGCATGGACGCTCGTCGTCGCCAACCGCACCAACTGGCGATCGACCTGAGCCAGCAGAGCGTTGATCTCCGACTGCGTGAAGCGGTGGTCATCCGTCACCGCTGCGCGGACATACCGTTCCCACGTGTGGAACGTCCGAGGCAGCCGGACCATGAGGGCCAGGACCGCGGCCGCCAGGGTCACCCCGCGCCACCAGCGCGCCGGAACAGCGGCGCTCGCCGGCGAGAGCGTGGTGGCTGCGGCAGCCATCCCGAGAGGGAAGAAATACCCTTGAACCTGATACAAGTGCCCCTGAGTCTTCGGGAAGAACGCGAGCGGCAACACCCAGACGGTGCTGGCGAGTGCTCCCGCTTCCAGCGAACGCTTGCGCCACGCCCCCCACAGCACCATCCCGGAAGCAACCACCGCGAGCAACATCCAGACGCCCCCTCCCTCCTCAAACACCGGCACGCCGAGTCCATCCACGCCGAGAGCAATGCCCAGAACGCGGTCAAAAGGACGGGACAGGGGACTGCCGCCAGCGAGAAGGTTGAGTCCCAACCACCGATACAGCAGCCCCAGGGGTGCAGCCATCACCAGGTACAGCGCCGTGTGTCGGAGCCAGGTCCGGCCCAATTGTCTCAGAGTGGCGACAAGATCGGTGGACGGCTGACACCCTTTCAGAGACGCCGTCATGGCGAAGATCGTGGCCGGTCCAGCCGCCAATCCCACCAGGCACAGCATCGCCGAGAGGGTGTGGCACAACCCCACTCCGCTCGCCAGGAGCGTCAAAACTCCCCACCGCGTGCGCGTCGGCGCTGCCGCACTGTGCAAGTACAACGAGCAGAGCCACACGCAGGCCGGATAACACGTCAGCTTGCCCAGGTAGCCCGACCGACTGATCGGCAACCACAGGCAAGTCAGGCCGGCCGCTGTCAACAGCACGACTCCTGCGCGCGTGGAGGCATAAGCCCCAGCCAGCGCCAGCACTCCCGCTGCCAGTACAACGCCGCTCAGGAAGTCGTACGACATCAGCGCCGTCGTCCCCCGCAGCGAGGCGGCCGACGACAGCAGCAGGAACGTCCCCCACCGCGGGTCCCGCTGATAGAGGATGTGCGTGAAGGCTTGTTCCGGATGGGCCGGGGCCCATGTCGGCGAAACCCCCGGATGGTTCAAAAACCAGTCCGCCATCTGTGCATAGCCGACCATGTCGCTCCCGTCGCGGGTGAAGAGGGCCGGCTCGCCGACGTCGAGGGAAGCGCGGTTGCAGGCGAAGGTCGCCCAGACCGTCGCCACGAGTACCACCGTCAGGGGATCAAGCCACGAGCGGATCGACCGATTGCCGCGCAGCCAGCGGAGGAGCACAACCAGCGTCAGCGGCAGATTGACCGCCGCCACGACGGCCAGCCCCGCTGCCACCGATGCTCCGCCCATCCGACACAGCCCGGTCATCAGCAGCGAGAAGACGGCGATTCCCGCGACCGGGGCGCACAGCCACAGCCAGGGGCGATCGTCCCGGCGGAACGGAATCAGCGTCCAGCCGCCGATGAGTCCCAGCAGTCCCAGCCCCGCCAATGTTTGCAGCCACAGTTCCCCGGCATAACGCATCCTTGCCTCCTTCCTGGTGAGACTCACCAGGACTCCCGCCTCTCTCGTGGCGCCGGTCGGGATCGTCTCGCGAATGGGGATTTCCGGCAAGCTCAATTGCCGGCGACGATTGTCTGATGGTCTGCCGGCGAGCAGACTTCGGACGCCCCACCCTTCGGGGAGGGACGCGCCTCAGAGTCTCCCTGCCCCGGAAGGGCTCTCACCCCCCCGAGGAGACTGCATTCACCATTCCCTAAACTCGCCAAATCTCGCAGGATTCGCAGATTGACAAAAGACGTTTCAATCGCTAAACTCCGAGTCAAGCGAACTGAACAGCCGCCACACACGCAGCGTTGGTCACGGGTTCGCTGACTCCTGATGCAGATGGGGCCGCAGGTTCTCTGGCCGGCTGCGGCCTCAGAGGGGATGCCCCTCCTTGGATGACGCGCCCGTGGAGGTCTCACCAGAACTTCCACAGGGGAAAGACGATGCGCTGCTTGCTGACGTTGTGGCCGGATGAAACCGGTGCCGTGCTGTCGACGGAGATGGTCCTCGTCGGGACGCTGGGTGTCGTAGGAGCGACAGTCGGCCTGAAGGCCCTCTCCACGTCCCTGAATGAGGAATTGCTCGATCTGGCACGGGCCATTCGGAGCCTGGACCAGAGTTACGAGATTCCCGGCGTCTCTCGCTGCGGCGCCTGGACCGCCGGTTCCGCCTATCGTCAGGAGCCGGTAGAGGTTTCGCTCCGGCGGTTGGAGGAGTCGATGGCCTCTGAGGCGGAGGAGGAACAGACGCCCCAGGCACGTCCTCCCCAAGAGCCGGAGTCCGCGGAGGAGCGGCCCGGGCCGACGCTCCAAGTGCCAGAGTCGTCTCCGCGGCCTCTGCCCCTCCCGCCGCTGCCGAAGCAGCCCAAGCCCCCCTCCCCGGAGGAAGCGGTCCTCTGACGGCGGAACTGCGGGGGCCGCAGGAGCAGGTCGGGCCGATCGCCTCTCCGCAAGGCGGGGAAGGCGAGTCCCAAGGCCGTTTCACGCGGCGGCTCGACGAGCACCCGCCGCCTCCTTCGGTCGAAACGTCAGACCGACGACCAGATTGCAGAAAAACGCTGGCACCCCGAGCGGGAAGAACGAGCGGTGGGTCACTTCGAAGTACGGTGCGAGTTCTTCCAGAATCTCCTCCGGACGATTGACGTGCTCCCGCTCGATGAACCAGCGGTAGGGTTGGCGATAGCGCCGCTCGAAGATCCGCTGGGCCGAAATCCGCCGCGCCAGCGTGTAGGCAAACCGCCCCTCGCACGGGATCACGATTGAGAGCCCCCCCTCCCTCGGGTGGCAGACGCGGTGCAGTTCCCGCACTGTCGCCGGGAGATTGGGGAGGTGCTCCAGCACGTGGATCGCCAGAATCCGGTCGAAGAATCCGTCGGCAAACGGCAGCGGCTGCTGGCAATCGGCGGTGATCGTCTGACACTGTGGAAACCGCCGGCGAATCTCGGCGCTCATGTTCTCCCGCAGTTCCAGACAGTAGTAGTTGGCAAGCTGCTCCGGAGTGAGCTGTTCGTATTCCAGGTGCTCGCCGATCCCCGCGCCGATTTCGAGCGTGCGCAGGAATCGGGCTGGCCGATGGCGGACCGGATAGGCGTGATTGAAGCGGTCGATGACGCCAAACCGCCGCGGGAGCACCTCGTGCCAGTGCTTCATGAAGTCGTCGCTGATGCGTTGCTGCTCCGGCGTCAGCGGCGGAAACGTCTTGGGCCACTTGGACGATGACATCGGCAGGTCCCCCGGAAGGGCGTCCCGCGCGGCGACGGATGAAGTCCCCGCGCAGGAAACAGTTCAGATCGGGCGGCGGGTTCTACGGCAATCCCCCCCAGGGGACAAGACGAATTGCCCCGCCAGTCAGGGAAACATCCGTTTTCGCCGAATGCTCACACAGAGGCACCCGCTCAGCCTGCCGCTCACGGTCCCTCACCGGCAGGACGAGCAGCCCCCGACTGTTCCCCTTCCGCCTGCTCGTAGAGCCGGGCGAGATCGATCAGCAACGGCTCCAGGCGCGCGTAATACTCCTCTTCCGTCAGCATCCCCTTGAGCTCGCGCAGCCGCAGAATCTCCAGTTCGAGCGCATCCCGCCTCCGTCGGAACTCCGGCGACAGTTGCCGTTCGACGTCGCTGGGAATGAGGGTCCATTGATGGGCGACGTAGCCGTCGAGGGTATTGCCGCTGTCGGCCTGCCGCACAGGCCGGATGCCGGCGAACGCCTCGGCCCGCGTGCCACGTCCATCGCCGTTGTCGTCCAGGAGTGCATGTTCGGTCGCCAGCAGGCCCTGAGCGGCATAATGCTCCTCCGTCTGGCGGGCCGCCCTCAGAAAGGCTTCCAGCAGCGACACCTGGCCATCCTTGTCGAGATCAGCCGCCGGATCGGTGATTGCCGCGGCGATGAACCCGCCAAAGCGGGCGAAGTTGGTCTCCGCGCCGCTCTTGGTGGCGGTGATGACTACGCGCCCCGCGGCCGACAAGGCCGGCAAAAACTCCCCGCTGGCAGAGGCGCAGTGCACGACCGCTGTCGGCCGGCGCAGCGCGGAAAGCCACTGCGCCAGCTCCTGTTCGGTCACGTCCTCGCCCACGAGATTGAACCGGGCCGCACGTCCGTCGAACGTTCCATGCCCGATCAGGACGATCCACAGCGGCAGGTCGGTCTCCCGCGCGGCCGTCTCCAGAGCACGCCGCAGCAGTTCCTTCACCCGCGCGTCATTTCGGGCCGCATCGAGGTCGGACGGTTCCCCGTCCACCGGGCCGATCGTCCACACGCGCCACGGTCCCCCTTCCGCGGCCCGGCGCCAGGCAGCCGCCCACTCTGCAAACATCCGTCCATACTCCGGCGTCCCCTCCGCCCCAAGGACCAGCATTACATCCCCGCGGGGAACATTGACGGCCGCCCGGAGCGGCAGCGACGGACGGGGAGGACGCGGCAGCGGCCCAAAGCCGTCCGCGGCCTGGGGAATGCGGCCGAAACCCAAGAGAGCGGCCATCGACAGCAGCGCCACAGCCCCAAACGGGAGTCCCCGGCCGCCCCGCAGCGGGCAGAATGGCCGCCTCATGGCAAGCCCCTCCAGCGCCGCAGCCCCCATTCTCCCGCCAACGTCAGCAGGATCGCCGCCAGCATCCAGGGCGAGTGCCACAGCGGGGTGGTCCAGGACTCCTGGAGCGGCACGTCCCGGTTCGGCAGGTCTTCCACGAGGGCGGAGAGGTCCCGGGGAGAGAGGACCGCTCCACCGGTCGCTTCCGCGAGCCGCTGCATCGCCGCGCGGTCGACCTCGACGCGGCGGAATTCCTCCGCGGCCGGCTCGAAGACCCAGCCCACCTGCGTCGTCCCCAGCGGGCGACCATCGGAATCAGTCACCTCGAAGTCGGCCCGATAGGCCCCCGCGCGCCGCGGCACGTACAGCGTCTCAAACAACCCCGGCTCCGACAGGGAAGGCTCCAGCGACAGTGTGAGCGGTGCTTCGTCCGGGGCGGCCACCGTGACGCGGACGGCGGCGTTCTCCTGCGGATCGTACCGCTCGTCCCGCACCCGGACTCGAAGCGCCACCGCTTCCGAATCCCCGGCGGTGGTCCATGCCAGACTCCCCTGCACACGCTGGGGAACCTCCGTCACCAGCCACCGCACCAATTGCCGCCAGGCCTTCCCCAGATCATCCTCGGTGCCAGCCGCCCGCTTGAGCGACCATCGCCACAGGTCGCCGATCAACAGTGCGGCGCTGCGGCCGTCTCCATAGGTTTGCGCCACCAGGGCCGGCGCACTGGTTCCATCCGCACCCACCACGCTGGCCAGGACCTGCGCAGCCGGCTTGATACCGCTCACACGGCTGATCACCTGGAACCCGCTCATCGCGCCGATGCGGAGACGCTCCGCTTCTTCGGTTTTGCGCAGCCGGACCCACGGCTGCAACCAGCCGTCGCGCGTCAGTTGCATTCGCCATTCGGGAGGAGGATCGGCATCGATCCGTCCGGAAAGAGGAGGAAGCGCCCGATCGAAGTAGACAGGCAGGACGTCCTTGAGGGGCGTTTTGTGCCAGCCGCCGTGATGGAACGACTGCGGCCCTCCCAGCATCAGCAGCCCGCCCCCCCGCCGCGCGACGAATCGTTCCAACAACGTCTGTTGTTCATGCAGGAAGAACTCCGCTTCCACGTCGTCCAGGATGACGGCGTGGTACGGGAACAGTTCTTCCGGCGTGCGCGGGAAGCGACCTCCGGCGAGTTCCCGTTCGTCCTTCACTCCCAGGGCAATCACCACTGCTTCGTCGTACGATTCGGTCTCTTCGTCCGCCTCCTTGCGGAAGCCGCGAAAGAGCGGATTGGTCGATTCCCCTTCGCGCCCCAGGAACTCGAATTTGGGTTCCTTCTTCGCGATCCGAATGAGACCGACGAGCTGCACGTCGGAATCTTCCGCCAGACTGCGGCGGAGAAACTTGAACTCCCAGTTGGGGCGTCCACCGACATACAACACCCGGTAGGGACCGGGGGCCCGCGACACCGAGATCAGCCGCTCGTTGTTCGCCAACGTCGCCTCATTGGCCAGCGGCGGATCGGCAAACGCCCGCACATCGGAAGCGGCCCGGACCTGCAACCGATACACCGTCAATGGCCCCGGAGGCCGCACCTGAAACCGGAACGGCAGGGGCCCCCCATCGGCCCCGGGCGTGAGCGTCTGCTCCTCCACCAGCGCGCCACTCTCCTCCAGCAGCCGGGCGATGATCGGCTCGGTGATGTTCAGCGTGCATCGCACGTCCGCCTGGATCAAGGCGGGTGCGTCTTCAAAAGAGGACAGGCTCACGGACGTCCCTTCGATGGAGACGTCCCGAATCTCGGTGGGAGTCTCCGGCAGGATGGGATAGATCGGCGGACCGTCATCCCGCCGGGTCAGGAGTGGTTCGAGATCGTCCGTGGAGCCGCCGTCGGTCAGGAGCAGGACGGCAGCGACCGGCTGCTGGCGATATCGGTCCAGCAGCGACGTCAACGAGCGTCCCAGCCGGGATTGCGGGGCGTCGTACCTCAACCCCTCAAAGGTCTGCACGGCCGTCGCCGTCGAGGCCACGGTGTACCGCCGCACGCGAAAGTCCTGTCCCAACCGCACCTGCCAGGGGAGCTGGTCATCCGCGAGGACGTCGTGAAACTGCCGCCACCGCGGAGATCGCCCCGGACCATCCTCCACGGTCAGGCTGGCGCTGACGTCGGCCGCCACCAGCACGAGGTTCTCCCCCGGCCGGGCGCGGGTTCCGCTCCACAGCGGTTCCAGCAGGCACGCAGCGATCAATGCCAGCCCCGTCCCCTTGAGTGTTCCAGCGACCCACCGCAGTCGCGCCGGCCAGCGTGTCCGCCGGTACAGGACCGCCAGCAGCAACGCCGCAAGAAACACGGTCCCCCCCACCAGCCACAGCCAGTGCGGCTGGCCCAGGAGGAGAGTCCCCCAGGGCAGGAGGGGACATCGAACCACGGCGGCGAACATACCCCCATTTTAGAGAACGCCCTTCCGCGCAACACCCATAGACGGCTCGCCATGCGTGTCGCGGGCCGCGACAGGCCTTCGCTGAACGAAGTCCGTGGAGGACCAGCGGACCGGTTTTGCCGAGAGTGCGGATTCGCGCGGAAAATCCTGATGTTCCCAGGGCGCCGGGTCGATCTTAATCGGGACCGGCCCCGATGTCGGGCGGACCACCGTGCTGCCCAGGCCGATTCCGCGGATCCGAAGGAGTCTGTCGATGCTCAAACGAGCGCTGCTGGCTGCCGTCGTGCTGTCGCTGGGTGCCTTGGCAGCGAGCACACCCGGGACCTGCCAGGCCGCGCGTCCCGGCCAGCCGGCCGACTGGGGACGCTTCTACTACTATCCGTACGTCTACTATCCGCACAACTACCAGCGCTACCCGGAGAGCTACGACGACCTGTACTACCGCTATCCGGCGGAGCGGCGCATTCCGGTGTACAACGCGGACTGGCACAACTTCTACCCGAGCAAACGGCCCTATCACTCCGGACATCACTTTATCCTGGACATCTTCTGAGAGCGTTCCGGGGGCGAAGGGACGAGGACGAGCGCCGCCCGCCTGTCACAAGGCGGGCGGCTCTGTTTGTGCGACCGCTTCCGTGCGATACGATCGAGGCTCTCAACTCCGGCTTTCCCTCCCCAGCAGGCGCGCTTCGTGGAACTTCAGACCCGTCGAGGTTTTCTGAATCTGGCGGCCGCGTTTGAGGGAGGGACCCTGTTGGTGGGTCTGCTGCTCGGCTGGGCGACCGGCACCTTTCAGGCCGATGCGGTGGTGCTGGACCTCCCCAGCGCCGGCTGGGGGACTGTCGCAGTGATCCCCATGCTGGGGGTGATCGTCCTCGCCCCGGACCTTCGCCGGCAGGTGCGCGAACTGCTCGGCCAGTCGCTCGACGCCTGCCGCTGGTACGATCTGGCCGCCCTCGCCCTGCTGGCCGGCATCGGCGAGGAACTCCTCTTCCGGGGGGTGCTGCAAGGGTGGATCGGCCGCTGGAACGGCTGGGTGGGACTGGTGGTCACCAACCTCCTGTTCGGGCTGGCGCACGCCGTCACGCCGCGGTACTTCCTGTTTGCCGGCTTGATCGGTATCTACTTCAGTTGGCTCCATGCCGGTTGGCCGGGATCTCCCAGCCCGTTCGGTCCCCCCAATCTCCTGCGGCCGATGATCGCCCACGCCCTGTACGATTTCGTCGCCTTTCAGGTGATTGTGCGCGACTATCGGCGGTGGGGATCGGGAGCGCGCCGCCAGGAACCCGACGAGTGAGCAAAGACGTCCCCGCAAGTCCGCCCTCTCCCTCCGACGAAGCCGCCGATGCCGCGCATCCCCCCCCCTCCGGCACCCCGGCCTCGTCCCCGGCCGACGTTCCGCATCAGCGGCCGGAGCTCCCCGCGGTCGAGCGGTGGAACTGGTTCTCGGCGGAAGAACAAGCGTTGCAGACAGAGTTTCGTCGCTGGCGGGACCGCTGGGCGGCGCCGCTCGTCCGCGCATGCCGGCGAACGGGCGTCACGGCCGATCTCGTCAGCGCCGCCGCGCTGGCGATGCTGATCCCCTTCGGCGTGGGGCTGCTGTCGCCGGCGACCTCGTGGGGGGCGCCCCTGGCCGTGCTGAGCCTGACGCTCCACGTACTGCTCGACGGGCTGGACGGTCCGCTGGCGCGGGCCACCCACAGTGCCGGCGCCCCCGGCGCCCCCGGCGCCATCACCGACATGTGCGCCGATCACACGGGGTTCCTCATCATCACCACGCTCCTGGCGATGAGCGGAGAGCTCTCGGCGGGGGCCGCGGCCGCCTACCTCAGCACTGGCACGATGTCGATCGCCATGATCGTGGCGCTCAATCTGTTACGGCGGCCGCTGCGGTGGGCCGTGCGGACCAAGTATCCCTTTTATGCCCTGGTCGGGTTGAGGCTCCTTGGAGGTCCGGACTGGCTCACCCCCGCAGCGGTGGTCTTCAGCGGCATTCAGGGAGTCTCGGCGGTGATCGGCTTTGTTGCCCTCCGCCGCGCTCTGAGCACCTGACCCCCCCGCAGGACACTGCCGGCCACGGCACCGTCCGCGGAAGCGGTCCCACGCCTCGACCGCTCAACACTCAGCGCTTCCCCCTCAACGTTCACCGGCGGGGGTTGCGGGCAAACGCTTGCCCGGCGAACGGCCTGACGAGCCGGCTTGCTGATCGCCACGCACAAACAGTCGGGGCCGTCGGGCCGTCAGACGTCAGACAGGCCATCGCTTTGTTCACGACTGGCGATCATCCCCTGTTCGCCGGCTGGCTTGTCAGCCGTGCCTGATCGGTCTTCAAAGCCAACGATCTCCCTCCAGTATGAACAATGTGAAGGCCCTCGGACGTCAGCCAGACGGCCTTCTCACTAGCTCAGCGGTACCGATACAACGCGGGAGTGAGGACCTGTTGACATGACCACGTTGCTCGAAAAGGCATTCGCCGAAGCGGCCAAGCTCCCTCAGGAGGAGCAGGATTTGCTGGCCGTACGCCTGCTGGCCGAGTTGGCCGCCGAGGATGATTTTGACCGCGCCATCGCTCGGTCGGTCGACAAGCTGACGACTCTCGCGCAGGAGGCGCTCGCAGAGCACCGTTCCGGACGGACGGAGGATCTCGACCCCGAGCAACTATGAACTCGCGCACCACGCGACGGTTTCGGGAGTTGCTCGCGAACCTCCCCACCCACGTTCGGCAGCAGGCGCGGGACGCCTCCCGGCTGTTCCCCAGAACCCATCGCACCCGGGACTGCACCTCAAAAAGGTACATCCAGACCCTCCCATCTACTCCGCTCGCATTGGCATCGGTTATCGAGCCATTGGCGTGCTCGCTGGAGAAACCCTGGTCTGGTTCTGGATCGGCTCGCACGCGGATTACGATCACCTGCTCCAGCAGATGTAATCCGGATCATTCTGAAGGATCGGGACCACAGGAAGGCAACTGAAAAAGTTTGGCCGAAGGTGCTCAGAGCAAGGTTCAACACTCTGTCCCCCTGGGGGAGAGGGCGGCCGCAGTCCGGATGAGAGGGAGAATCCCCGGAGTATCGTGCCTCCCTCCCCCCTTCCCCTGGGAGGACAAGGGAGGGAAGTTGTGAAACTGTTCCCAATCTGGCGAGCAACCTGCTCAGCCGGTTTGATTTCGAGGTCGTCCGCCTGTGTTCCGTGTCGGCTGTGCCGTCCGTGGTGAATCATCGCGGCTGATGACCGAACCGGTCGCTGCCGCGGAGAGTGCTGCCGCGGAACCGGAACGTGGCCGGCGAGTGTGACGAAGGAGCGCCCGCGGAGGCGGCCCCGCGCCTCTCCGCGCTCAACTCTCACCCTCCTCGCAACTCCCTATTCCCGATACCCGAGTCGCGCCCGCAGCGGACCGAGCAGTTCTCCCGCGATCGCCCGCACCTCGGGGGTGAAATTCTCGGACGTCCTCCAGCCGCCGGCCTGGCCGCGGCGGCGGAACTGCAACGGGCCGGTCTGCGCATGACGGTGGAACGCGCGCTCTTCAGCAACGCGCGCGGCGGCGGCCGGGTCCACTTCAACCCCCACCAGCTTTCCACAGGCGACTAAATGAGGCACCGGATCGCGGAGGAGTTCCTCGTAGGAGAGCCGCAGCCGTTGTTCCAGTGGAAAGGCCTCGTAGGCTGCGAGGGCCAGCGTGGTCGTGGCACGGATGTGCTCGCAGGTGCGGCGGACGTTCGCCTCCGAGAGCGGATCGGCGGCATCGCCGAAGCGTTGATTCCAGCTCCCGGGCTTTTGCAGATCGAGGTAGGAATCCAGGACGTCGAAGGGATCGCGGACCAGCAGGATCATCCGCGCGGAGGGGAACAACGGCCGCAGCCACTCGTAGAACTCCGGCGTATTCACCTCCTTGACGACCAAAGCCTGCCGGCCGAACTGCGGATAGCGGTCGCGGACCATCTGGAAGAAGAGGTTCCGCAGCCCCTCCAGCCAAATGCTCTGATGCCGCCGGAAAAAGAAGGCCGAATGGCGGTCCAGTTCGTCTGGCCGCTCGTGCAGGTGCCGCAGGAACCGGCCGAAGTACGGCTCGTGCCAGCGGCGGATGCGGGGGAGATCGCCGAGCATCTCCGCCAGCCAGGTGGACCCCGTGCGACCACAGCCGATGATCCAGGCCAGCCGGTGCTGGGCTTCGCCGACCGGCGAGCGGGCGGCCTCGGCCGACTGCAGCTCCGCGACGAGCCGCGCGGCACGGTGCTCGTACAGATGCTCGCGGAGCGTGATCTGTTGCGCCTGCGCGACACGGTTCCGGCGGTCCGTCTCATCGGCCAGGGCGGCGTCGACAGCGGCCAGAGCGGACGGCGCGTCGTCAAAGTGGTAGAGAGTCTCTCCCCAGATGCGCGTCACCTCCGACCGCCGCGGGCCGGTGACAACCGCCGCGTGCCCGAAGGCGGTTGCTTCAAACAGCCGCGGGTTGGGGGAGTCCGCCGGTTTTTCACTGTGACGGAACAGATTGAGCGTGACCCGCGACTGCGTGTAGATTTCCCACTTCTCCAGCGGCTCGATGGTCCGGTTGCGGATCTCCGTGCAGGTGAAGGGCCGGAACGGTTCGCCTCCCCCCAACACCTTGCCGGCGATCAGGAACCTGCGGCTGGTCTGCTCGCAATACTCGGCGACGGCGAGCAGCAGCGGTCGGCGATCCTCAAACACCGTCCCCAGGAAGGAGACGTCGTAGCGGGGGCTGGCGATGCACGGCGCCTCAGGCAGCGGCAGCGTCGCCGTCGGCAGATAGACCGCCCCGTCCCGCGCAGAACGCAGCTCGTTGGTAAAGCGGACCGTGTACAGGGCCTCGACGTTGGGGAGCTCCTCGTAGGGGTCGTCGGTGGCGATGAGAACGGTGGGCATCCCGGCGCGGCGGATGGAGAGGGGAACCCGCGCCCGCTTGCCGCGGAAGTACAGTCCATCCACGAAAATGACGCAGTCAAACCGCTGCTCGACGTCCACCGCCGTGCCGATGATGTCGTTGCAGACCGACTCGGCGCTGAGGACGTGCAGGTAGGAAAACGTGGGGTACGGGACGACGCGCAGCCCTTCCCCCTCCAGGGCCAGCCGGTATCCGTCCCAGACGTCGCGGGTGGAGAAGTTGGCGGAGCCGGCAACCAGCAGGACGTTGGCGACAGCCACGGGAAACTCTTACGGATCGGCGTAGGGATAGGGGAAGCTGTCGTCGGTGCCGAAGGGTCGCACCCCTTGCGGCTGCACCTGGGCGAGGGCGTCCGTCTTGAGGGCGATGCTGGGGAGCGCCCCCGTGGCAGCCGCGGCAACCGCGGAATGCCGCAGGAACCGCCGCCGCGTCAATCTCAGTTCCTCGTCCGACATGGCGCACCCGGCGATGAGAGAAGTCTGGGAGCGGGAAGTCAGCGGACTGGCATGCTCCGTCCAACCGCGGAGGGACGCTCACCTCATGTTCAACAGATCATACACGCCGGCAATGGGGCCGACGTTTCCCCCCCCCAGGTCCTGACATTTGACGGAGTAGGTCCTCGTCCCCTTCAGAGTGAGATCGGTCGATTGGCCCGGCGGAAGCGTATGGAGAAGCGTACCGTCCTCAGAGATCTCCACGGGGTTCTCACCGGCGTTGAACAAGCGGTAGACGAAGAGACGACTCGCAGGCCCCTGACTCAAGTCGATGATGGGGTGCGGTGCGCCGGGGTTGTCGTTGGAGCTGAAGTGAAAGCGTCCGCTGCGTCCCTCGGCCCCGGGGGAGGGAATCTCGTAGATGCCGCTGATGTTCGCGGCCTTGAGCACCTTCAATTCGTTTTTGCCGGTGGCCGAGGAGACGAGCACGTCGAGGCAGCCCCGTTTGGGAACGGTCATGTTGGTGCCGCCGTAGTTGACCTGGAAGTCGTTCTTGCCGGAGTTGAGAACCCGATAGAGGAAGCCGCCGGTCCCCTTGCTGAGCACAATGTCATCCGCCGGTTCGGCTTCGATCTTGAATCGACCACTCCGCTGACCAACGACGAGCTTACGGGCCATGAGCTTTCTCCCAAGGAGGATCGAAGTGGTCTTGCGCCAGCCACAGAGAGTGGCTGCCTGAAAGACTGGAGAACATGCGCACAATAGGGAAGCGCTGCGCAGAGTGCAACACCTGCGGCCACAGTCCCGGTTTATTTAGCTGGAGTCCGTTGGGAACAGAACATTCACATAAGTTCAGTAATCCAGGCTTGAAATCCGTGCTGGGCGGCGAGGAACAACCGTGCCAATCAAACCGCCAGAGTCAGCGCCTTCGCAGAGGCTCGTCCTCTGATCTCGGCTGCCCCTGACGTTCCGCCTGTCAGCAGTGTCGTTCCCACCTCCCCTTCATTCCACGGGCGGCGCCCGCCAGACACGCACATCCCCCTCCAGACTTCCGGAGACGAGGGTGTGTCCATCGGGAGAGACGGCGAGGGTGAAAATCTGCCGCAGGTGTCCGGCGAGAGTTGTCAGCAGCTCGCCACTCTCGACGTCCCAGAGCTTCAGGTCGCGGTCGCGTCCGCTGCTGGCCAGGGTTTGCCCTCCCGGCAGGACGGCCAGCGCCTTGATCTGGCCGGTGTGGGCGCGAATGAGCCGCCGCCGGGTGCGCGAGGCCACCTCCCAGAGGTGCACTTCGCCGTTGTCGGTTGCCACCGCCAGTTGACGCCCCTCGTCACAAAAGGCGAGGGCTGAGGGGAACGAGTTCGGCCCCGTCAAGACCCCGCTCACCTTTCCCGTCGCTGTTTCGAGCAGAGCCACATCTCCTCCCTGCCAGCCGACGGCCAGCCAGCGGTCGTCGGGAGAGAAGGCCAGCGCGGTCGCCGGCGAGGGCGGGCGGGCCGCTTCCCACGCGGGACGACTCCAGTCGCCGGTCTGATAGACGCGGAGCGGCCCCTCGACGGTGGCGATGGCGAGCAACCCCCCCTGCGAGGAGAACCGGATCAGCGAGACGCCGGCCGCAGGAACGGCGACTCTCTGTATCACCTCCAGCGACTCCACGTCCCGGACGGCCACCCACGGAGACTGTCCGCCGGTGGCCACCCACCGACCGCCGGGATGCACCGACAGCGTGCGGGAATGCAGCTCCTCCCCGGTTTTGGTGAGTTGTGCTTCACCGGAGTTGAGCCGCCACCGCCACAATCGGCCGGAGTTGTCGGCCACCAGGAGTTCCTCTCCTCCGGGCAGAAACGCCACATCCCGCACCGGGTACTCATGCCAGAAGATGACCGGCTTGGTGAGCTGGTGCGTGTGGATGATCGACACGGAACCGTCGATGCTGCCGGTGGCCAGCACCCGGCCGCTCGCGGCCAGGGCCAGCAGCCCGACCGAGAGATGGTGGGTTTCGAGCTGTCGGATTTCGCGGCGGCTGTGGACGTCGAACACGTGCGTCCGCCCGTCGCTGGCGGCCACGGCGACGCAGTTCGTCCGCGGGATGAACTCCACGTCGTCGATGCGGCCCCAAAAGGTTTGTATGCGGTCCGGCGGCGGAGGCGGCTGGTCGCCGTTGACCTCGAGGGAGATGATGCTGAGGCCGCCGTGGTAGTCGCCGGCGACCAGGAGGTTCCCGTTGTCGGAGCCGGCCATCGCCTGGACCGTTTCGGGGATCGACCGGGGCGGGGTGGGTTGGCGGTCCCCGACGTTCCAGAGCCGGAGCTGACCGTTGTTCACGGCGGCGATGAGCCACTCCCCATAGGGGAGAAAGCGGACGTCCTCGATGCTTTGTCCGCCGGGGAACTGATCGACCGCCGAGAGGTCGCGGGCGCTCCAGACTCGCAGCCCGCCGTGGTCACCGCAGGAGACGAGGAGTTTCCCGTTGGGGGAGAAGCGGATCCGCTTGACGCTGGGCCCGTGCTTGACTTCCGCCGCCAGCCGCGCGTCCAGCCGCGGGTTCCATAACCGGACGAACCCATCCGTCGAACCGGAGGCGAGGAGTCCGCTGACGGGGGAGAATTCGATCGTCTGGAACTGGCCGGAGCCGGCCTGGAGCGTCCGCACCAGCTCTCCGGTGCGGACGTCCCACACGCGGATCACGTGCTCGGGATCCCGGCCGATCGACGCGCACAAGTCGCCGTCGTGCGAGAGGGCGACATCGGTGACCACGTTGCCATGATTGGCAACGGTCTGCACGAGTGCGGCCTGTCCGGCGTAGTACCGCCATTCAAACCCCCGCAGGGTCTGGAGAAAGGGATCACGAGCCAGTTCGTCCAGGAACGTGCGGACGTTGGTCAAATTGCCGCTGGTGTGATGGATCGCCACCTGGTTCATCCGCGCGCGATACAGCGACCGCCGCAACGAGTCGGCATTGTTCTCGGCCCGCTGCCAATTTGTTTCAGCCTCGGCGCGATTCGCCTCCGCGCGTCGCCAGAGCGTGGACGCCGCTGCCAGGCCGATGGTCAGCGTGAGAAACAGGCCGGCCAGGAGCGACGCAACGTCGGGACGTTTGCGGCACCATCGCCAGCCGCGCTCCAGGCGCGTGATGGGGCGGGCCACGATCGGTTCCCCCGCGCGAAAGCGTTCCAGTTCATGGGCCACCAGCTCGGCCGAGGCGTATCGCTTGTCGGGTTCGCGCTCCAGACACTTGAGGCAGATGGTCTCCAGGTCCCGTTCGAGGTCCGGCGCCATCGTCCGCGGCGAGGGGGGATCCTCGGTCAGTTTCTGGTGCAGGATCGCCTGCACGTTTCCGCGGAACGGGACGTCCCCGGTGAACATCTCAAACAGCAACACCCCCAGGGAATACAGGTCGGCCCGATGGTCGGTCTCGCGAGATTTGCCGGCCGCCTGTTCCGGCGCCATGTAACGGGCGGTGCCGATCACCTGTCCCTCCAGCGAGATGGTGGCGTCGGCACTGAGGCGTTTGGCGATCCCGAAGTCGGTGATGAAGGGCTGCCCCTCCTTGTTGATGAGGATGTTGGCCGGTTTGATGTCCCGGTGCACAATCCCCCGCTGATGGGCGTAATGCAATGCGCGGGCGATGGTGATCACGAGGTCGACGGTGCGGGCGCGCGTCGGCCGGCCGGCCGTGAGCAGGTCGCGAAGCGTCAACCCGTCGATGTACTCCGAGGCGATGAAAATCCGGTCGCGGTCGGTGCCGACCTCGTACACGGAGACGATGTGCGGATGCCGCAGACCGGCCGCCGTCTTGGCCTCGTACAACAGGCTGGCCATCTCCGGCCCCTGGGTGGTGGGGAGCTTGAGCGCCACATCCCGGCCCAGATGGTTGTCCCGGGCCAGCCACACCTCCCCGAAACCCCCCTGTCCCAGGCGACGGAGGAGCGTGAAGTGAGCCACCTGCTGGGGCGCCGGCTCCGGCGGCGGCTCCGGCATCGACTTGGTCAGCCCCAGGCTGGGTTCCAGCGACACCAGACCGCAATCCGGGCATTGCACGCTGGAGAGGTGGTCCAGCAGGTTGCCCAGCACGCGGGTCGATTCCGGGACGGCGATGTCGAGCGGCCGGCCGCAGGAAGGACAGCGAATCTGCATGGCTCCTCCTGCGAGTCGGCATCCAGTTTCTTAACCGGGATATGACCGATGCAAATCCACCGGAATACGGGTGATCGGGGGGCTCACGCCCCCCGCTCGCCGGCTGTGAAACTGGCTCGGAACCTGCTCACCCTTGCACATACCACCAGGCCAGCACGCACAACAGCGGCAGCACGATGATCATCACCACCAGGGCAAAGGCGTTGGCGCGCCAGTGATCGGGCCAGCGGGCCATGTTCTTTGCAGCTCCCCGTTTAGCACGGCCGAGTTCAGCCGGTCACCTCGGAATCGAACACGCGTACCTGACGCCAGTTGGCCTGCTGTTCTTCGATGAACGTCTTGTGGGAGGGGGCGGCCTGGTAGGCGTCGTGCGCCGCCCAGTCGCTGAACACCACATGCAGTGCCACGTGGAACATCCGATCGTTCACCGGCCGCGCCAATTCCAGCGCCACTTTCCCCGCGGCAAAAAAGACCACTCCCGGATGATCCTTGAGGTACTTGTGACAGGCGGCGACCAAGCGATCGGCGGCGGCGTCGCTGGCATCGTGCAGGGTGAAATAGACGTTGTGAGCGAGCATGGCAGGGCGTCCGGGAGGCGCATCGGGAGTATGTGGACCGTCGGCCGCGCGGAGCAGTGAGGCGCACCGTCGCACCGGCCGATCGAGACAGCTTATTGAGAAAGAGCGTAGATCACCAGATTGGTCGCGATGCGGACGGCGTCTTCGCTGGCATAGCCGGCACAGTTGACCGTCGCCTGCCGCTGGAGTGCGCAGCTCAGGTCGTACTTGCTGTAGATCAGGACGTATCGCCCGCGTTGGTCCGCGATCCCCTCCAGCACCGGCGGACCGAGGGAGTATTCGCTTTGCAGCGGCGCCCCCGGAGCGGCGGCCAGCGGCAACCGCCGCCGTACACTGCGAATATCAAAGCCCAGGGGAGACTGGAATAGGGGATGATCGAGCGGAATCGCCTCGAGTTCCTTGTTGAACATCTGCCGCACGAGCGTGCGAAAGCTCTCGTCAAACTGCGATGCGCCGCAACAGGCGTCGGCGAAGAGGAAGCCGCCGTTGTCCAGATAGTGCTTGAGCTGAACCTGTTCCGGCTCGGTCAATTGGAAGTTGCGGCGGCCATGCATATAGAGGATGGGGTAGTCGAACAGCAGCGGGTCGGTGGCCGCGACGTTGGGAGCGTCGGCGGCTGTGCTGATGCCCACGTTGTTGAGCGCCACCTGCAGATGCCGCAGCGCCGCGGGGGCGGTGTCCCACCCGCCGGTATGCCGCAGCCGGGCGATCTCCAGCTTCCCCCGGCGGGAGGCATTGGGATCGGGGCGGGCCAGCAGCAGCGGCTCGGTGAGGGCGTCGAGCAGTTCTCGCCCCGTGGCATAGGCGACGATGTTCACCCCGAGGTCCATGGCCCGCTTGATCTGCAGCCGCACCGCCAGATCCCGCCGCGGCGGATCGCGGGGCATCCACTTGTTCCAGCGGCAGCAGAGGTCCTCGGGAGAGTACATGATCGCCGTGCGGCAGCCGACGTCCACGCCCCACAGGGGCGGGACCGGCACCCCTTCCGCCGCCGTGAGGACGTGTTCGCTGCGGTAAACGTCGTGCGTGTCGGGAAGGAGTTCTAGTTTGTGATCCCCTTCCGGGAACATCCGCTGCACCAGCTCGTGCACTCCTCGTTCAAACTCCTGGCCGCCGCATGTGTTCACGGCCAGCAAAAAGCCCCCCTGATCGATGTACTCGCGGAGCAGGCGGACTTCCTCGTCGGAGAGCAGGTCCAGCGGACCGTCGCCCGTCAGGAGCTGCACCTTGGCTTGCAGCAGAGCCGCTCCGTCCTGCTGCTGGGCGGCCAGGGGGAGGTCCACCACCTGCCAACTGAGCAAGCGGGGCCAGCGTGGCCGCATGGCGACGTGATCGCAGAGATTGGCGGCGTCGCGGGGATGGCGGTTCCAGCCGCGGCCATAGTGGCTCCCCTGCGGATCGCCATACTTGAGCTTGTTGACCAGCACCGGCGAGTTCCCCTTGGCCAGGAACATCAGCGCGAAGGCGGTGCCGACGAGCGGTTGCTCAGAGCTGTTGGGACGGAACCAGCTTCCGTCGCGGGGGTTCTGGAGGGAGATCAGGTGCCGCACCCCCAGGCGATACCAGTCGTGCTCGCCGATGAACCGTCGTCCCGTGAAGCGGCCGGCGCGCTCCAGCCCGTAGAGATAGTACAGATACCAGCTTGGCCCGGCGGCGGGGTTGGCCTGCACGGTGAAGGTGCCGCGCTGCCCCAGCCAGCGGAAGGCTGCCTCGATGGTGCGGTGCACTTCGTCGTCGCGGGTGGCGCAGCAGTCGATCTGTCCGGACTTCACGTCCCGATCGTCGTCCAGCATGGAGGAGGTGATCATCAGGGAAGAGATGCCGGCCACCTGCATGCTCCCCCGCGCGTCACCGCGCCCGCTGTAGCCAAAGGTCACGCTCCCGTTGCCGTCGATCGACCCCGCGCGATTTCGCAGGAAGTGCTGCTGAGCGCGCAACCAGACTTCGCGCGGCACGTCGATCCCTGCATGGGCGCACTCCCGCAGCCCCAGCAGGGCGAACTGGGTGTTGCTGTTGTCCCACCCTCCGTGTTCATCGCGGTGATACCACCACGCGCCGGGGGAGGGGGAGCCCTCTTTGAGTTGCGCGGCCACCAGCCAGTTCTTGAGCGCTTCGAGCTTTCCTCGATGCCGCTGCGGATCGGCCAGCGCCAGTGCCATCGCCATCAGCGACACGTCGTAGGTGCTGTCGGGGATTTCACTGCGGGCGATGAACTCAACCCCCCGCTGGACGGTGGGGTCCTGAGCCGGCTGGCCGGAATAGAGCAGGCTCAGCACGACCAGCGCCGTCGCCCCGACAGGATGTCCCTCGTGCGGCCAGGAACCGTCCGCCAGTTGCTTCCCTGTCAGGAACTGCTGCGCCCGGGTGATGGCGGTCAGGGCGGCTTCGCGCAGATCGCGATCGCTCTCGGCGGCGAGTCCCGTTCGCGCGGCGGCCTCCCCCCAGAGAAGCGCGACAGTCAGAACGATCCTGAGGTTTCGACGCATGGAAGTCCCTCTGCCCAGTCCACCCGATCATACGACCGGACAACGATCCTTTGCGATTCTCCCGCCCGCCGCCACTTTCAGGGGGAGCACTCCGTCGCTCCGGGGGAGGCGGGTGGGGTGCTTTGCGGCGAAGGGGGCCGCGAAGCGTCCGACACTCGTTCCGCCAGTGACCCAGAACGCTCTCCGGCGGGTCGCGGCTCAACGGTTCGGAACCTACAATCAATCGCCAGATCCTCCAACCGACATGCGTGTGATGCCCAATCCCTCCCTTTCTGATGCTCCGCTGCGCCTCGGCTCTCATACGTTCCAGTCGCGGCTGATCGTGGGCACCGGCAAGTACGCCACCTTCGACCTGATGCGCGACTGTCTGGCCGCCAGCGGGGCTGAAGTGATCACGGTGGCCGTCCGCCGCGAGCGGCTGATCGACGCCCAGGGAAGAAACATTCTCGACTATATCGACCTCCGGCGATACACCATTCTCCCCAACACGGCCGGATGTTTCTCCGCCGAGGATGCCGTGCGCGTGGCCCGGCTCGGACGTGAGATTCTTCTGGGACTCGAAAATCCCGGCGCCGATTGGGTCAAGCTCGAAGTTCTGGGGGACAAGAAGACCCTCCTGCCGGACCCCGTGGCCACGCTGGAGGCGACGCGGCAACTGGTGGCCGACGGCCTTCAGGTCCTCTGTTACACCAGCGACGACCCCATCACCGCCCGGCGTCTCAAGGACGCCGGAGCGACGTCGGTGATGCCGGCCGGCAGCCCCATCGGCAGCGGGCAGGGAATCCTGAATCCCAACAACATCCGCATTTGTCTGGAGTACCTCAAGGAGAACGATCCCGAGTATCCTGTGATCGTCGATGCCGGCGTCGGGACGGCCAGCGACGTCTCGATTGCGATGGAGCTTGGCTGCGACGGCGTGCTGCTCAACACCGGTATTGCCTCGGCCGCCGACCCGTTGACGATGGCCCACGCGATGCGGCACGCCTGCCTGGCCGGACGGTGGGCCTACCTCGCCGGGCGGATTCCCAAAAAACTGTACGCCACCGCTTCCAGCCCCGACACCGGCATCGTCACCCCTATCCCCGGCCGCTGAGAGCGACTCAAGTCCACAGTTCCTCCTCGGGAGTGGGGGTGGCGAACATGCCGAACCCGGCCAGCGTTGCGCTCACTCCCGCACCGGCAGAAGTACGCGGAGGTCGTCGCAGTTCAGGCCCTCGCCGTTGGCGCGACCGCCGTCGTCCTGGCCGTTGCCTCCAACGCTGTAGAGCATCCACCCCGCCTCGTCCCATGTGATTCGCAGCCATTCGCCGCTGAACGGGTCGATCAGTTCGCCGGCCAGGCCGGCCTCAGCCAGTTCCGACGAAGTGAGCGGCAGCCTCCCCTGCTGCTCGCGGTAGAGCACGGCTTGCATCGCTCCTTGCAACAGGACGGCACAGGTTTGAGCGCGCGTGTGAGCGCGTTCGACCGACGAGATCGCCGGCATCAGCAGGCCCGTCAGCACACGACCGGGGATCGACTGCACCTCCTGACGCGAGGCAAACAGGTACGTCGTCAGCAGGGCCGTCGTGTCGCGGCTGAGCGCGCCGTCTTTCGCCACCCGCTCGTCGATCACCTTCAACAGCGCCGCCCGCTCCTGGTGGGTGGTCGGCTTCAGCGCCGCCATCAACTCCCCGTACATCTGGTTCCCGTAGCGAAGCGTCTCGTTGACGTCCCCCGCCATCAGGAGCATCTGGAACATCAACTGACGCACCTGGCGGAGTCGATCCACAGACTCGTCCTCCTCGCCCCCCGCAACAGGATCGAGATTGAGCCACTGGGAAACCTCGCGCGGAGGCGCTTGACTGGAGATGATGGCAATGACCGTGTCGAGATACATGAACCGCTCGGTATCGAGGGCGTAGTCCAGCGGGGCTGGCTGCAGCAGCGGCTGTAACTCCCCCCATCGCGCAGCCAGTGCCTCCGGTTCCAGGCGGCAGGCGTCCCACCAATGGGCGGTCGGCTGCAAGGCGATCGCACGGATGGCATAGCCGACCAGCGCTTCGATGAGGGTCCAGCCGCGCTCGCAGTGTCCCGCCAGACGCTGCATGTCCAGCAGGTCTCGCCAGGAACCGTCGAGGTCTCCGGTTCCCAGCCGCAACATCGCCCGTGCGGAGAGGAGCCGGGCCACCCCGCGCAGCGCTTGCACGTGAGGCAGCAGCACGGAGATCAACTGGGGACCCTGGTCCCCCCCGGCAACGAGGGGTGCGTAGGCCTTCGGCCGCAGGCAGGCGGCATGGACCTCTTCGAGCACGTCGGCGTGTGCCTCGATCCAGCGGGCGATCTCGGGGAACTCCTCAGCCCGCCAGGGGCGCTGCATCGCTTCCGTCCACTGGGCATTCAGGCGGTCTCCTTCCGGCGTGTTCCACTGGACTCCTGCGATCTGCAGGGGATCCCGGAGTCGGGGTTCGGGGCTGATCGAGATCCCCAGCCGCTGTTCAACTTGTCGGAGGAACTCCTCGCGGCTGCGTTCGGCATTGCCGATGGCCGGCCACATCAGCACCCAGAAGTTTTCATCACGAGAGATGCCCGCAGAGAGCCGCTCATTGAGTGCGGCAACATAATCGGGGTAGCCCTCGACATTGAGCGGGGCCGTGATGTACGTCGTCTCCGGTCCGAACTGCAATCCCAGCGACTCCGGTGAACGAACGATCCCCGCCCCGAAGGCAGTCCCGGCCAGTAACACCAGCCCCCCGATCCAGCTCCTCCCACAAAAAGACGAACCGAACAGGGTGACCTGGGCAGGGATCATGGCGACCTGGGCAGGTGAAAGAAGAGAGGCTGCACCGGACGGACCGCGCAGTCGGCCGACAGCCGACATCGGCTGTCCTGGCCCCCAGAGGATACGCCAGCCGCGCCGTCCATGTTGGCGCTCGCTAGAATATTGGATTACCGAGTCCCCTGGCACCCGCTTGGGCGGCAATGTGACCTGGCGCCCCCGCGGCGCCGCCGGCCTGCCTTTTGAGAGGGTGTGCAATCATAACTTCTGATGTCCGAGGATGTTGCAAGTCCTGCTCCGCTCTTGCTGGCGATCGAGTCTTCGTGTGACGAGACGGCCGCGGCGGTCGTTTCGCGCAAGCTGCAGGTCCTGTCCAACGTCGTCGCCACACAGGCGGAACTGCACCAGCGGTGGGGGGGCGTTGTGCCGGAAATTGCTTCCCGCGCCCATGTGCCGCGGATTCTCCCCGTGATCGATGCAGCCCTCCGCCAAGCCGGCGTCTCGCTGGCGGACCTTTCCGCCATTGCCGTCATGACCCAGCCGGGCCTGGTGGGATCGCTGCTGGTGGGGCTGACCGCGGCCAAGACGCTCGCCTGGGTTCTCAACGTCCCGCTGGTGGGTGTCAATCACGTCGAGGCGCATCTGTACGCCTGCCGGCTCGCCGCGGGTCGGGACATCTTCCCCGCGGTGGGACTGGTGGTCAGCGGGGGACATACGAACCTCTACGACTGCCTGGCTGCCACGGACTGCCGGCTGATCGGTGCCACCATCGACGACGCCGCGGGAGAGGCGTTCGACAAGGTGGCCTCCCTGCTGGGACTCCCCTACCCCGGCGGACCGGCGATCGAACGTCTCGCCCGGGAGGGGGACCCCCGGGCATTTCGCTTTCCGCGATCGTTTCTGAATGACGCGCGGCTCGACTTCAGTTTCAGCGGTCTGAAAACCGCCGTGCTGTACGAAGTGCAGGGGACCCCCGGTTCCCGCGGGGCTCCTCCCCCGCCCCTGACCCCACAACGCCGCGCGGATCTCGCCGCCAGTTTTCAAGAGGCGGTGGTGGAGGTGCTGGTGGAGAAGTGCCGCCAGGCGCTCCGCCAGTTCGGACGGCGGACTCTCTGTATCGGGGGGGGCGTGGCGGCGAACGGCGCGTTTCGCGCGCGGCTGGAACAGATGGCCGCCAAGGAAGGGATCGAGCTGTTCCTCTCCCCGCACGAGTACTGCACCGACAACGCGGCGATGGCAGCCGTCGCCTGGGAACTGCTCGACGCAGGACGCACAGCCCCGCTGGACCTCGACGTGGCGCCGGGACTGATCCGCAGGTCCTCCCCCTGAGGCAGAAGGGGTCTGAGCCCCGGTTCGGTCAGGGGGCCTCCGGCTCGAGCAGACCCAGACGCCAGGGGATGTCCCCGTACTGTTTGCCCGCCCGGTCGGCGTCGCTGACCCCCTGATACAACAACCGCAGGTTCGCGGGGTCGACTTCCAATCGTTCGTCAACTCCGTGGCGCAGCAGCTCCCCATGGCTGATGGAGTCGGTCCAGCGGCCGGTCGACTGACGTACGTTGTTGAGCGCGGCGAAAGCGTTGTCGCGAGTCGCAGTCAGCGGCTGCCACGCGCCGTCAAGTCGATCGGCCACATAGGCCTTGTAATACCGCCAGCCATGGCCTCCTTGCGCCTCGATGATCGTGAGATACTGGGAGGTTCCGACGAGCCGGTAAGTATGGCTCGCCTCAAAGACGTCGTCGTGCAAGGCCAGCACCGGCCGGGACCAGCCTCGCGGGAAGTCGGCGAGGGTGGTTTCCCGCCGCCACATGCGGCCGTCATTGGTAGTGGAGAAGAGGTGCGCGCGGGCGTCATCGCAGATGACCCAGAAGTCGAGCCCGATCTTCTCTCCCCGTTCGGGCGTGAACAAGGGACTCAGCGGCGACCAGGAATCGGGGGCCTCGATCTTCTCCGTGGTGCTGAAGGCGGCGCGATAAGCCGGCTCTCCCCACGCGGGGTCGGACGCCTGGCAGATGAGATACCACTTGCGGTGCGGCGTGAACCAAAACACCTGCGGGGCGCAGAAGTACCCCGCGTGCATGGGGAGAATCCGCCGCGGCGCGGTCTCCGCTACGGACCAGTCGCCAAACGAGCAGTACATGATGGCGTGGCTGCGGTCCGTCCCCCGGACGGTGGTGAACAGGTGCCAGCGGTCATTGTGCCGAACGATCGACGGGTCCTTGACGGCGTGCCAGCGCCACCCATCGACGTCGCGGGCCGTCAGCAGCGGGCCGCTCGAACGCCACTGAAACTGGGTGGGGAGGGAGACTTCCGCGGCGCTCAGAGGCGAGCTCGAGGCGCACAGGATCGCCATGATCCACGTCCCACATGCCATGCGGCGACCAAGGATCCGGGTCATGCAGCCGCTCCTCTGTTCTGTGCAGATGCTCTGGGCAGACAACAATCTACCGATGGAAAGAGAATGCCTCTCAGGAAATCCACACCGAAGGAACAAGGCGTCGGGCACTTTCCAACGGAGAGTCATTGGTGGCGAGTTCCCCGCCGGCCCATCGTCCGCCAGGGAGGGATGTGACACAACATTCAGTCGGGTCGCTTGCCACAACTTGATGCAGCGTCTCCCGTTTTTGCCGAGCTGCTGCTGGTTTCCGGGGAGAGGGGACCGCCTTTGAGGAACCGAGTGCAGGCGATCTTCATGGGCCGGACATCCGTCCCATCGTGTGCGGTTTCCCCAAGTTCCTCAAGCGCGGGAGCGGGTTCTCGCCCCTTCTTGAATTCGAGACCTGAGTCCACTTCAAAAAAATTCGCAAAAAGGACTCGAAAAACTGACAGACCGGAATAGACTGATCCATTCGTGAAGGGGGCAGGGATCGCCGCCATCGTTTCGGCCCATGAAGGCGCTCGTGCCGCACGATGTCTGCAAGGAGGGGAGGATGAATCCCAGTTCCACCCGTAATTCAGTGCTCCAAGTCCATCCCGACCAGTGGTCCAGCGTCGCCTTTGACGATCCCGTTCCCGCGGATTCCGGAGTCTTCCGGGAATTGTCCTCCACGAGCAGCTTCAAGACGCACTCGATTGAGCGTCAGGTGCAGCGCAAGCTGCTGGCCCAGCCGAACCTGAAATTCTCATCGCTGGTGGTGCGGAGGATTCCCCGCGGAGTCTGTCTGGAAGGGGTGCTGGAGATGACCGACGATTCGGACCTCTGCAAACTGGCCCGCCAGGTGGAAGGGGTGGAGCAGGTCCTCAACCGGCTGGTCGTGCGGGGGAGCCGGTGCGGCGCGTCGGCCATTACCTGAGGTCCAGCGGCGAGGCAAGTTCCCACGGGGACCGGCGGCGCGAAAACGTCAACGGCTGCCCCCCTGAGCCAGGGGGATGCCCGTGTGAGAGCGGGGCGGCGGAATCGTTTCCCTCGCGATGGTGTGGGCGTTCGGGCAGGCTGGCATCGGGGGGGTGAGGCTGTATCATGGGGGAGCCGCGCCGCACGGCCCTTGTTCCGTCTCTCGCGAGGGCTGGACGACCGGTTGCGGAGGGGAGGAGGGTCTGCTGTTGATACGGGACCGGTCAACCTCCTCGCACTCGAATCGCGCCGCCCGGAGAGTTCGACCGGCATGCCACCCCGCCCTTCCACGGGTCCCCGCGCCCAACCGTTTCAGCCCCCCCAGGGAGAGCTGGCTCTGCTGGCCGGCTCCGCCAATCCTCAACTGGCGCGCCGGATTGCCGAGCATCTGGGCGTTTCGCTGACCCCCTGCGAGGCCCACTACTTCAGCGAAGGGAACGTGTTCGTCCGGGTGCTGGAGAACGTCCGCGGCAAGGACTGCTACATCATCCAGGGGATTCACCACCCGGTGAACGACAACTTCGTGGAGCTGTTGTTCTGGATCGACGCCCTCAAGCGGGCCAGCGCCCAGCAGGTAACGGCGGTGATCCCGTTCTTCAGCTACGCCAAGGGGGACAAGAAAGATGAGCCGCGCGTCTCCATCCGGGCCCGCGTCTGCGCCGACGCCATCGAGGCCGCCGGCGCCGACCGCTGCCTGATGATGGACCTGCACTCCCCGCAGATTCAGGGGTTCTTCCACATCCCGGTCGATCATCTCTACGCCCGGTACGTGCTGTGCGACCACATCCGCAATCTGGGGCTGGAGAACCTGGTGGTGTGCGCCCCCGACGTCGGGTTCGCCAAGGGGGCCTCGGGCTATGCGCAGCTCCTCGGGGTGCCGGTCGTGATCGGCAACAAGACCCGCACCGCCCATGATGAGGAAGCGACGATCCTGGAGCTGATCGGCGACGTGGCAGGTCGGAACGTCCTGATCGTAGACGACTTTACCATCTCCGGCGGAACGCTCATCGCCATGGCCGATCTGCTCAAGCAGCGCGGGGCGCGGGACATCTACGCTGCGGTCTCGCACGGGGTGCTCTCGGCCGGGGTTCCGGCCCGCATTGCCGCCAGCCACATCAAGAAACTCTTCATCACCGACTCGATCGAGAGCCGCCCCGATCCCCTCACGCCCGCCGTGGAAGTCGTCTCGGTGGCGCGGTTGTTCGCCGAGGCGATCCAGTCGATCCACGACCGGACCAGCGTCTCGCAACTCTTTCCGGAACCTCGCCCGACCGCCATTCCGCCGACGCGAGTGTGACACCGCGGCCGTCGCTGCCGGTTCAATCGCTTTCCGGGGGAGTGCCGCGCGTGGGCGGACTGGGAGAGGGGGGACGGTCGGGATGAACTGCGGCCCCGGTTTCATCTCCCGCCGCCAGTGCCACCAGCTCGGCCTGGCGGAGGGGTCGTTCGTGCTCCAGCCGCCAACGCCCCTCCTGATCCTCAAACTCCATCGACCGCAGATCAATCGCCACCACCTTGCCGGCAATGTCCGCCACGGTGAACTCGGCACCGGGTTGCAGATAGAGACTGCGGTTGGTGGAACGGTCGTACAGCCAGGCGGTCCAGCGGTCGCCATCGCGGATGCAGCCGACGAGGTAGGTGAACTGCGCGGCGTCATCCTCGACGGTGACGGTCAACGTCGCGGAGGCCGTCTGCGGGGGCGAACCGCCGTCGCTCACTTCGACGGTCAGTGAGACCTGTCCGGGTTCCACAGTTTCGGGCACTTCCCAGCGGAGCACGCCGGACTGCGGGTCGATCGACGCTCCAGCGGGGGGCTGGCCCGTCAAGCGGTAGCTCAGTTTGCCGCTCTCATCGGGATCGACAGCCGTCACTTTCGCCGTCCAGATGCGTCCGATCCAGGCGGTGGGGAGCTGTGCGGGAGGGGTGAGTTGGGGAGGCAGGTTGCGGTCGCGAAGGGTCACCCGGAACGAGGCGGACAGGTAGCGATCCTCGTTCAAGGCGGAGGTGACGGCGAGCGTCACGGGATAATCGCCGGCGGGAACATCGTTGCCCGGGGACCAGATGATCCGTCCGTCGTCATCCACCTGCATCCCGGGTGGAGCATCCTCGCTCAGCAGGAAGATCGGCGGGCCGTCCGCCGGGTCCCAGCCCGTCAGCCGCGCCTGCACCGTCAGCGGCGTGCCGCGGATCAGCGTCTGATTGGGGATGGCCGCCAGTTGCGGTCGGTAGACGACGGGAGGCCGCGGCTTGGTGAACGGTCCTTGCTCCAGGAGCTGCCGATACTCCGCCACGGACTGGGGGGCCTGGGGATCGAGCGGCTGACGTTCCGGAGCGAGTTCCACGATGGCGCCGGCGTCGTGGCGTTCGGCGGTCGTGCCGCTGGCCCCCCGTTCCACGCGCCACGAACCTGCGGCAATCGGGGTGACGAGGAGGAATTCCCGGTCGATGCGAATGCGGAACGGCCCCCGTTCAGGAAAGGCCTCCGGCGACTCGACGCGGAGTTCGGTCTGCCGGGGGTCCAGCGGCTGGGCGAGTTGAGTGCGCGGGAACAGTCGCGGGCGATTCTCCGCCTGAGGCAGCGACAGGCCCTCGGCTGTCAACGTCACCTTCAGCAGCGGGTTCCCTTCGGTTTCGGGAGAGACGACGTCGCACTGCGACAGCCGGTGCAATAACCGGGTCCGATCGAAATGGAACAGAAACGTGGCCAGTTCCTGGAGCGTGGCCTCCGCGGTGAGCGTGACCGTCACGGCGGTGTAGATGCGTCCGAGGGGGGTCCGGCTGCCGAGACGTGGCTGGACGTTCCGCAGTCCGGAGAGCCGCGCCAGGTCGACCAGCCACTCAGCGTAGACGCGCTGCGCATCGAGCGGCTGGGGGGGGAGGCTTTCGGCGGCCCACTCCTGCAACTCGCGTTTGGCGGCCAGGTACCGGTTTTCCTCCTTCTGCTTGCGGGCCACTTCGTCTTCCAGCGTCTCGATGCGGTCGTACCGGCTCGCGAAGGGGGCCAACAAGACGTTCTCGATCCCCGGGAGTACCACCCAGAAGAAGGCGAGCACTCCCAGCAGAGCGGCCAGCAGAATTTTCTCACGCTGCTGCACGATGAAATCTCAACGCTGCAAGGGCAAAGATACGCAGGAAATGCACGGGAGGACGACATCGGTGCTGAGCGCAGGTCCCACAACCGGACCGGCGCTGCACCCAGGGGAGGTGTGTTATTTCAAACGGGTCGCGTCGAGAGTGAACTTTCGCGGGTAGTCGGGATCGAGTTTATACGGTTCGGTCACCTGCGGCTGGACCAGGTAGCCGTTGGTGGTCAGGTTATCGAACAGTGTGCTGATGTCGGCATCAGTGCGGGCGATGCCGTCGGCCTTGATGTGAGCCAGTCCCCCGCTGCGGGGGCGATCCACGCGGATGTTGAGCAGCAGGACGCGGTGGGTTCCGGGCAACAGCTTCTGGAGGCGATCGAGTTCCGAGAGCGGCCGGACCATCTCGCCTTGCCAGGCCAGCACGCGGGCATGGGCCTCCAGCGGCTCCTGGGCCTGTTGCAGCGTGTCCGTCAACTCACGGTTCTGACTTTCCAGAGTGCGAATGTGCGCATCGAGTCGGCTGGCGTAGATCCAGGCGGCCCCTCCCAGGACCAGCACGGCCGCCGCCGCGCCCATCCCGGACTTCACCAGCCGCTCCCGGCGGACGTCTTTCTTGGGAGGCGGACGCCGCGGAGAGACAAAGTCCACCTTGGGAACAGTCGGTTGCCAGTGCGCCAGCAGCGCGCCGATCGCGGGGGCCATTCCGGCGAGTTGGCGGGCCGTCGCCGCCTCCCGCACTGAGACGGCCGCATCCGCCGCGGGGTCCACCACTTCCAGCTTGCCGCCGAACCGCTCCGCGAGCGCCTGCTCCAGGCCCGGCTCGACATCCCGGTCGTGAATCAGACAGACACGCTCCACCTCGATGGTAGTGTGCATCATCTGCCCCAGCGTCACCGTGGAGCGGTTGATCTCGGCCATCGTGCCGCGGATCGACCGCTCGTCGCTGGGCGTGATGCGGGTCTGGTGCGTGAAGACCAGGCCAAGCTGCTGGAGGATGGACAGCTCCACGCGCGTCCCGGCCTGAAACACGATGAGCGTAATGGCGTTGGGGTCCTCGCCATGCTGCCGCTCGCAGCGGACGGCGATTTCGGCCACGGCAAACGGGCTGACCTGCAACGACAGCAGCTCCAGTTCGGCCGCCTCACAGACGCGCCGCAGCCGTTCGAGGTCGCTTTGTTCAATACTGGTCATCAAGGCCGGTCGGCCCAGTTCCGCGCTGACCGGCGGGAGGGGGATGAAATCGATCACCAGTTGATCGACCGGCGTGGCCGAACGGGCGGCGGCCTGAAACCGCACCAGTTCGGGGAGTTCTTCGTCGGGGGCGTTGGGGAGGTCCAGCCGCCGCGTCACCACGTCCTCGCGGGGGAGGACGAGGACGGCCGCCCGGGCCCCCACGCCGGCCGCCGTCAGTTGCTCGCGCAGCCACACCCCCATGCCGACCGGATCGGTCTCGCGGTCCACCGCCGCCGGCCAGGGGAGCCGCAACACTCGCTCGACGGTGACTCGCCCGCCGGCGAATTCGGCTTCCACGACGTCGCAGGCGTCGTGGTTCCAGTCGATGGCAATCAGGCCGGGCATGAGTGGGGAGCGTGAGATTCGACGCAGGCAAAAGGACAGGGATTGGTGTCAATCGCCGACTAGGCGATAGGGACTGGAACGCTGAGTGCTGGTCTGTTGATCCTAAATCGTAGTCGGACCGTGGTCCGCGGCCAGATGCCTGTGCGGCATCCAATCCGCTCGGGATGTTCCTCACCAGACGCCGCTCACGCCGAAGATGCCGGATGTAGCGGGCCTGCCGAGACGCGTCATGGTGCTGCCGCGGGGCGCAACTGGTTCAGGGAGTATCCCGGCCCGAGGTCTCCCAGGTCGCGCCGAAACACGATCCGGGCGGGAGCCTGGGAGGCGTCGATGACCGCTTCCACCCGCGCCGTGGGTCCGCGGCCGGTGAACCGCCCCACCGCCTGCATCCGATACACCTGTCCGCCCGTGGTGAGGTAACGGTCGAGCCGCCGCATGGTGGTCAGATCGGCCAGTCCCTCGAGCAACAGCCAGCCGGTGTTGTTGCGCTGAGTGATGACGTCCTCGACTGGCGTACCGTCGGGATTGATCGGCCGGGCGGCGACGATGGCCGCCGGGAGGTCGGTCGGCATTCCCGGCAGGCCCGCCAGGACCTCCGCGCGGGCCTCGTTGACGTTGATCCGCCCATCGATGCTCGTGGCCGCGTTCGTTGTGAAGTTGTCGAACAACAGCGTCAGGCTGGCGTGATCGGCGGTGAAGGGGCTGACCAGGGTCTGAGGCTGACCGTCCACCTCCGCCTCCACCTCGGCCCCGATCAACTCGAACAGCGAGTCGATGTTGGTGGTCGCCCCTTGTGAGCAGTCCAGACCGCCGCGGGTCACCGTCCCCTGGGCGTTGCCCGTGAGGGCCTTGGCGAGGTTGGTGGCGAGATTCTTGAGGGCCGTGTCGGTCGAGGAATTGCCGGTCGTGTTCGCGCTGCTGACGCCCGTGTCTTCCAGCGGCTCGACGTTCGTCGCCCCATACAACCGATACGCCGTGATGAACCGTGCCACATCCTCTCCAAACTCCGGTTCAATCTGGTCGTACAGGTCGGTGAGCAGCGACTGGTTGACGTTGATCTTGCTGGACCCGTCGGCCCGCAGGTTCGATTCGCGGCTGTCGGTCGTGAGGAAGGCCGACCACCCGAGGTTGAGCACGCCATCCGCATTGTCCAACGGCAACGACAGGTCTCCATCATCCTCATTCGGGTCAAGCAGGCCGTTGCGGTTGGCGTCTTCGCCGTAGAGGAGTTCCGGCGTCACGTCGGAGACAAGGAGTAGTTCATCGATCGAGTCCAACGGGCCGTTTTTGGAGAAGTAGGGGGGGACCAGCCCCTGGTAGACGTCCGATTCGGCACCGAACTCACGGGGGGTCTCGTCCTCGTCGATCCAGTCGAGGATGGCGTCCGCCAGAGCCTCGGTCATGCCGGGGAGATACATCAGAAACTCGCGCTGCTCCACTTCATCGAGGTCATAGTTCAGCAGCGTGTTGAGGTTGATGCGGGCCGACTCGTTCATCAGCCCGAACCGCACGGTGCGGGAAGCGGGATCGTTCTCGGCCGGCGCCACCACGCTGAACCAGCCCTCGGCCTGGGGGGAGTCGGCCGTCACCACGGTGACTCCCGCCAGCAGCGCCGGGTTGTGGTAGTAGTTGGGACTCGTTCCTTCCTCGACTTCCGGGTTCTCCAGCCAGGCCGCCACGTACTCGATCGCGGAATTCGCCAGCTCGCGGGCCTGGGCGTCCTGCAGGAACTGCCGCGTGGCGCGCGACTCGCTCACCATCAGTTCCGAGAAGGAGTAGGCCGCCAGGGCCAGCAACGTCACCGTCACCAGCACCACCAAAAGCGCCGAACCCCGGCGGCCACGCCGGTCAACCCGCCGCGGTGTCCAACAAGCACGGGCACAGATCGGTCGTGGCATCACAGGCCCCCCGTGTACGGTTCCGCCAGCGGCAGCGCCACGACGTGCCGCCGTGTCTCAATCACTTCGCTCGCCGCCGCGCGCAGTTCGGAATTGAACAGGTTCGCCCGCTGCTCCTCCTCGGAGATCAGTCGCCGCAAGCCCAGCGTGATCTCCACCGCGTTGGGCAACCGCTGGGCGGAGACGCTGTCCCACTCGGCGAGCCAGTTCAGGCCGTCAAAGTAGCGGAACTGGAGGGAGATCACCTCGGGGGCGATGATCTCCGCCGCCTGGGCGAGGGTCTCCACGTCGCGCTCGATGTCGGCGGACTCGATCGCCATCCGGTCCCCCACCAGCCGCGCCAAGCCCTGCGGTCCGCTCGCCGTCGGCTGGCCCGACGTCGCCCGCTGGCCCACCGCCCCCTCCAGCCCCCCCGCCGAGGGATTGGCCAGAAAGTAGGTGATCGACTGCAAGTCGCTGGTGCGAACATTCGCCCCCCCGGCGGAGAGGACCGGCTGGTAGTTCATCCCCCGCGCCGGACGGCTGACATGCACGGTGAGCTTCTGGGCGTCACCGATCAATCCCACGCTGGTCGACTGCACGGCGGCTTCGATCGAAGCGACTTCGATGGTCTGCGTCTCGCCGCTGTCGGAGCTGGACGAGCTGGAACTACTGCTGCTGCTCCCGGAGCCTGAGGCGGATTGCCCCGACGTCTCCCCCGTGGACGACTCTCCCGCGGACGTCTCCTCCTCAGCCACGCGAAAGACCACCGATTGCAAGTCGAGGGTCATCTGCCGCAGCAACGCTCGCACCAGCCGCGACTGCTCCAACTCCCCCTGATCTCCCGCCGAGACGCGAAGATAGATCGCCACGGCTCCATAGATGGCGATGGCCAGCAGCACCGTCAGTCCCAGGGCCGTGAGCACTTCCAGCAGCGTAAACCCCGCACCGGCCCGGTGCGAAGCTGCGGGGAGTCGCTGGGGAGAAACCGCACAGAGCATGGTTACTGCGCCTGCAAGGCCGCATCGAGGAAGAGTTGCGGGTCCCGGACCAGTCGCGTGAGCCTCACGGTCCCCCGGTCGGGGTGATCCAGGTCCTGCCGTGATACCGTCACCACGACCTGCAGCAGGTCCACGTGCGGACCCTCCAGCACCTCCGCCGACCACACCCAGTTGGCATCGTCGGGAAACGCCGTGGCAGACGTGGCCTGGAGGGGCTGCACCCCCGCCAGCAGTTCCTGGAGAATCGACTCGGCCCGCAGCATCGCCTCCGCTTCCAGTCGCGCGTCCACCGAGGCGCGGCTGCCGTTGCCGATCAACTGACCGATCCCCGTCAGTGCGACCAGAAAAATACCCAGCGCAAGCAGGACCTCCAGCAGAGACAACCCCCGGCGGGGAACGGCCGGACGTCGGCGAGACCCGCGGTGCGGCAGGGGAGTTCTCATAGCCGTCGCTCCTGCCGGATCGGTCCGGCCTCGATGGTCCCGGTGAGACCCCGCACGGTGATCTCGATCTGGCGATCCTCCGCATCGAGGATCGTCACGGTGGCGTTGTCGGCCGTCCCGTCGGAATAGAAACAGATCGCCGGCGCCCATGAGGTTTCCCGCAAGCCCTGGCTGTCCGGGACGAGGGTCAGCCACTCTTCGGGCAACCGCTCCGTGAACACGGCCTGCTCGGCGTGGGTGAGGGGGTTTTGGGCTTTGAGGACCCCGAAGCGGCACGAGGCGGCCAATTCTCCGGAGACGACTTCAATGCCGTCCGCGGCGGCCTGTGCGGCGGCGGTCTCTTCGGAGGAGTTGGAACCGCTGCCGATGTCGGGGCGATCGTGCGGCAACACCAGAAAGCGCCGGCCGTCCGGTTCGTATCGGAACTGATAGACGAGGCCGGCGTCGATCGCCCGCCGCCGCGCAGCGGCCAGTTCGATCCGCACGAGATGCGCCTGCTCGCGGATCGTCCGTTCGCGGACGTACCGCATCAGGGGGGGCCAGGCGAGGCTGGCGACCATCACCACGATCGACAGGACGACGATGACTTCCAGCAGCGTGAAGCCGACGGGGGAGACCTTGGCAGGTCCTGCTGGCCGGCCCGATCGGAACGACCGGCCGCCTTTTCCATGAATGACTGGCGGCAGAGAGGAGCGGTCCGCGCTCGGTGAGGGGGGGGCGCCGAGTTTCGGACAGCCGCTCACCTCGCCGGATCGTCGCATGGAGGCATCAAGGGTGCAAACTGAGCATCAGCGATCCCGTTCCGCAGACGATGCCTGCGGGAGGGCGGATCGCTCACTTGGTTTCCGTGATGGTCCAGTTGTTGATGTCGTCCCCGCTGCCGTTCTGGTTCTCGCCATCCGGACCGGCGGACCAGATCTTCGGCTTGCCGGTGGTCTCGTTGCCGGTCCACTCATAGTAGAGTTTGCGTCCCCAGGCGTCCTTGATCGGCTCATCCAGGTACGGCTCGACGCGGCGTCCCTCCTTGGCAGGCGGGTTCATCAACAGCGCCCAGACATCCTCGTTGCCGGAGGCCTGGGGGTAGTTGCCGAAGTTGTCTTTGGCGTACAGGTCGAGAGCGTTCTGGGCGTTTTTGATGGAGACTTTGGTGGCGTCGATATAGGCTTGCCGCTGCTGGCCCAGGAGCCGCGGCACCACCATCGCCGCAATCACGCCGATGATGGCCAGCACAATCAGAATTTCCAGCAGCGTGAAGCCGCGCCGCCGCCGGACGGTGGGAAAGGCAGAACGCTTGAGCATCCGTCAACTCCTGAAATCTCGCCGCGGGAGGCCGTGCCACGGCGCCCGGAATCGCGTCACCGGCCGGACCGGCGCTGAAAGAGAAGGCCTCCTCATTTGGGTATACGCATGATACCATGCTCTGTCTACAACCCGGAATCTCCAAAACTGCAAGGTTTGCAAGTTTGCAACTCTGGAAACGGTCCCGTGTTGCCTGACGACCGCCGAGGCGGTCGCCGCTTGCCGAGGTCCAGATTCACTAGTCCCTTCACCACGGGACGAGGCCCCGTTTCGCGGATCGCTTGCGATGGTCTCCACGCGGTTTGCTGTGACGATCTGGCTGCTGGCGGCCCTCTCGCCAGTCCCCTCCACCGGGTGGTGCGCCGAGCGACCGCGCCCCTTCCCGGAAGCGGTCTCCGGTCCCGCGCGGCTCACCTACGTGAACGGCCTGCCGGTGATGTTCCTCCAAGGGACTCCCGAGGAACTGGGGCGTCAGCAGGCGGAATTGGTGGGCAACACGATCGCTCCGCTGCTCGGTCTGACCCGCGACGTCGTCAAGCACCACGGCTATGAGCGCGTCTGGCCCCTCGTCGCCGCGTTGTCGCGAGTCTTGATGCGCAACGCCCCCGCCGAATACCGCCTTGAGCTGGAGACGTTCATCGAGACCGGCCGGCTCGACCGGGATGGCCTGCTGGTCGGCAACAGCCTGGTGGAGCTGCGGCGGATGGGCGGCTGCTCCTCTTTCCTGGTCCTCCCCCCGCGCAGCCGCACCGGAGAACTGATCTTCGGCCGTAACTTCGACTTCCCCTCGTTCAACGTGCTGGACAAATACGGCTGCCTCAGCGTGGTGCGGCCGCAGGGGAAGCGGGCGTTCGTCTCGATCGGTTATCCGGGGATGATCGGTGTGTTGTCCGGGATGAACGACGCCGGCCTGGCAGTGGCGACGCTGGACGTGTACGAGTCGGCCGACGGGGCGCCGATCTTCGACCCCGCGGGTGTCCCGCTCGCCCTCACCTACCGGAGGATTCTGGAGGAGTGCGCCACCGTCGCCGAGGCCGAACGCCTGCTGAAGGAGACGCACATCACGACTTACATGAACCTCGCCGTCGCCGACGCCCAGGAAGCGGTGGTGTTTGAGCTGACGCCTCAGACCGTCGGCGTGCGCCGCCCGCCGCGCGATGTGCTGTGCTGCACAAACCACTTCCAGCTCGAGGGTCTGTGCACCGATCAGACCTGCCGCCGCATCCAGGTCCTGAATCGCCTCGAGCAGACCCAGCCGGCATTCGGCCTGGAGGATGTCCACCGCGCCCTGCACGAGGTCAACCAGGGGGCGCTGACGTTGCAGACGATGATCTTTGAGCCGCGAGCGTTGCGACTGCACGTGGCGATGAATGCTCGCGGACCGGTCTCGGACGATCCGCTCCAGACGTTCGACCTGCGGGAGTGGCTGCGGCCGCAGCCGACCGAGGGGACGCAACGGGTTTCGGCCCCCTCCCGCTGACGCCCCGTCCCACGTTCCCGGCAATGGTGGAACGGCCGCGCGGGTTGTCCGGGCGATGCGGCGGTTCAGAGGGGTGAAGCGTCAGTGGTCGGGAGGTTCTCGTCGGGGCGATACCAGAGCAGCACCGGGGAGATCAGCGCGCCGAGTACAAAGAAGCTGTGGGCGATCTGTGTGCGGGTGAACACGGCCGCGCACAGCCCGTAGAAACCGGCGGAGGCGAAAATCCCGATCCAGGTGCAGAGGTTCATCGCCCCGATCATGCGGCCTTTCTCGGAGGCGGGGGGACGGGATTGCAGCACCACCTGCAAGGGGACCGCGTACAATCCGGCCGATACCCCCAGCAACACCAGCCCCACCCCCGCGAGGCGTCCGGTGGTTCCCGAATCCAGTCCCAACTGCGGCAAGAGTCCCAGCAGCGCGAACATCACCAGCATCCCCGCCGCGCCCCCACGGACGAGTTGCATCCCCGCGCGGCTGGTGCGAACCGTCCCCGCCGTGAGGCACCCCACCGCGATCCCGAATCCCACGGAGGCGGTCAACACGGATGTCCCCGCGTCTCCCAGCGCCAGTTGATCCTTGCCGAAGGCATTCACCACCGGGAGCGTCACGCCTCCCAGGAACCAGAACAGCACGGTCGCCCCCAGCGCGCCGCGGAGCGTGCGATCCGCGCGGAGCATCTGGCGGGTGGGATGGTCGATCAGCAGCGCATCGAATCGGAACGCCAGACCCGGCGCGGCGATCCGCGTGGGGCGCACCAGCAGCGACGTCAGCGTCCCGACCACGGCGATCCCGATGCACAAGGCGCTGATCTTCCACAGGGCCGGTTCGCCGTCCCCCCAGTGCTCCTTGAGAAACCCGCACAGCGCGATCCCGAAGATGATCGCCAGAAAGGTCGTCATCTGGATCACGCCGTTGGCCGCCGGCAAGTCGCGCTCCCGCAGCATCTCCGGCAGGATGCCGTACTTGCCCGGCCCGAAGAACGCGCTCTGCATCCCCATCAGGAACAGGACCGCCAGCAGACCCCACAGGTAGGCGTCGCTGCCGAACCGCAGCAGCGCGAAGACCGCCAGCCCCGCACCCATGACGACGATCTCCGCCACTTTGCTGGCGACGATGATCGACCGCTTGACGTTCCGATCCGACAGCCAACCCGCCAGCCCGGAAAAGAGGACGAACGACATCGCGAACAGTCCTTGCGCATAGGTCTGATACGGGTCGCCCGTCACTCCCCGCAGCCGCGCGTAATCCAGGCCGATCAGCAGCACGAGCTGCTTGAAGACATTGTCGTTGAACGCCCCCAGGAACTGGGTCAGCGTCATTCCCCAAAACGCCGGATCGCGCGCCAGGGGGGGCGGCTCCGTCACAGTCGCGTCACGGAGATCGTCCATGGGAGGGAAGGAGTCGAGAGGGATCGTAGGCCGTGAACAAGTTTCATCCCCCGCACCTGGACTGCAGTCCCCTCCCCCTGCTGGGCGAGAGCTGGGAATCGGCCTTCAGTCACCGAGGCGCCAAGGGGGCGGCCGCGGGGATGTTACCGTCCCCCCGCCTCGCGCCCATAGGGCGACTTTCTCCGGCGGCCCTCTCCGGATTCTCCGCCCCCCTCATCCCTCACTTCCAGATGCCGGACCGTCAGCGCCGGCAGTTCCACGAGGGCGATGGTGTGCGGGTCGGCCCGGTAGAGAGCTCCGGGATTCAGCACGAGCGTGGAGCCGGCCTGACGCACCTCGGCGACGTGCGTGTGACCATGACACACCAGATCGTACGCACCCGACTCGATCGTCCCGCTGAGTCTGCGCCGTTCGTGACCGTGCAGCAGCGCGATCCGCCGCCCGGCCAGTTCCAGTTCGCCGAACCAGTCGTGACAGGTCAGGCCGGCGTCGCGGATGGAGGCGCGCAGCAGGGGGAGGTCGTCGTCGCAGTTGCCGAAGACGAAGTGCGTCGGCCAGCCGGCGAAGAGTGGGACGATCCAGTGCGAGCCGATGTCGCCGCAGTGCAGGACGGCGTCGACCTGCTTGCCCTCCAGGAGCCGCACCGCCTGAAGCGCATTCGCCACGTGACCATGCGTGTCGCTGACGATTCCCAACCGCATCATGCGGACCATGGCCGGCCCCCTTTCCTGCTGCCGCGAGCCACCCCAAAGAGGAACAGTTCCCCGCCGTCTCCCTCACAAGGACAACTCCACATCGACCCAGCGGCGCTGGTGATGCGAGAGGAGCACCGCATCCGCCACCTGCTGGGCCAGCATGCCATGATCGAATCCGGGCACGGCGGAACGCCCTTCGACGATCGCCGACGTCAGCTCGTACACCAGATCGTACCGGAATACCGTGCTGGGAACTCCGACATCCGGATTTCGCGGACTCCCGGCGATGACGAGGAAGTCCCGCGGCACGGGCACCTGCTCCAGGCTCCCCCCGGGTTTGCCGAGCAAGATCGTGTTCGGTTCAGTGAGGCGGTACACCGCCGTTCCCTCGCTCCCATTGATCTCCGCCCACTCCCACCCGAAGCCGTTGTTGTGATGCCCTTTGGCGACGGTCGTCCCCTCCCACACACCGACGGCGCCGCACTGAAAACGGGCGATGAGGGCAGACCAGTCGTCCACGTCGGAGGGAGGGCAAGGGCGGCCGTCCGCCGTGGTCGTCCGCGGGCAGAACTGCGCCACCGCCCCGCACAACGACTCGATCGGCCCCAACAGGTCCATGGCGAAGTCGATGCGGTGGATGGTCATGTCGAACAGGTCGCCCGCCCCCGCCCGGGACCGATACTGCCGCCAGCCCCAGCTTGTCTCCGGCCAGTCCAGAAACCGCTGGCTGCGGAAGTGCCGCGGCTCTCCCAGCGCGCCGCTCTTGACGAGGTGCCGCAGATACCGCATCGACGGAGCAAACCGGTACGTGAACGCCGTCATGTGCCGCACGCCGGCGTCGCGGGCTGCGCGGTACATCTCCGCGGCGTCCGCCGCATTGAGGGCCAACGGCTTCTCGCACATCTGGTGCTTGCCGGCGCGCGAGCAGGCCAGCGAAATCTCCTCGTGGGTGTCGTTGGGCGTGGCGATGATCACCGCGTCCACATCCGGATCGGCGGCGATGTCGCGATAATCGGTGGTGAGTTTCTCCACTCCCCAGTCGCTGCGCCGCTGGGCGAGCAGCGTCTCATTGGGATCGCACACCGCCACAAGCTGAGCCCGGGGATCGAGACGGATTCCCGGCACATGGTGATAGTCCGAAACGGCGCCGGCGCCGATGATGGCATAGCGGATCACGAGGCATTCCTAATCAACGGACACAACGGGAGTAGACTCCCGTTATCTTCGTGGAATTGCGTGCAGCGGGCAATCGACACATTCCGCAGCAGGGGGGGTGGTTGAGTTTCGCGGGGGCGGGATCGTTCCGTTCAGGAGCGGCTCACGGTGGCTCCGCCCGCAGCAACGTCCCGATCCAGCGCGAACGAACCGATCCCCAGCAACCCCCGCAGCCGCTCAGCTCGCTCTCGCGCCCGGTGGGCGGCCTGGGGGTCTGGCGTCTGGCGGCGGACCGCGCGGAGCAACAGGTTCTTGGGTGTATGCTCCAGCTCGATGAACTCCAGCACCTGGGTCCGATAACCGGCGGCTTCGAGATACGCCGCGCGGAGGGCGTCCGTGACGTCGGCCGCCAATCGTTCGCGCAGGAGGCCGTGCACTAGCAGCGCCTCCAGATCGCGGCTCTGGAGCTGCGGAGCGAGTTCATGCTGGCAGCACGGGACGGCGAACAGGACGTCGGTCCTCCAGCGGATCGCCTGGGCAATCGCCTCATCGGTGGCCGTATCGCAGGCATGAAGCGACACCACCAGATGCACCGGCCCGGACGGAGAGTAACTGGCGATGTCCGCGGCGCGAAACTCGATCCCGGAAAGATGCAGCCGCGCGGCGATCTCGCGGCACTTCCGGAGCACAGCGTCGTTCCGGTCGAGTCCGACGACGTGGACGTCCCGCCGGCAGACCTGCGTGAGGTAGTGATGCAGGGCAAAGGTCAGGCCGCTCTTGCCGCAGCCGCAATCGACCACTTCCAGCCGGCCGTCCGCGGGCAGTTCTCCCACGATGTCCCGGACAAACTCCAGATAACGATTGATCTGCCGAAACTTGTGCTGCTGCGCGGCGCGGACCTTCCCCTCCGGGGTCATCACGCCGATCTCGGCCAGAAACGGGCAGGGGACGCCGGCGGGCACGATGTGCGCCGCCGGCCGATCATGGAGGGGGCGGGGAGGAGGGAGTGCAACCGGCCGCTGAAATGCCTGCTGTTTGCCGCGGCGCGTGAGGCGCAGCTCCCACTCGGACTGCGTGGTGAGCATTCGCGCATGGCGATAGGCGGTGCCGACCAGTTCCCCACACCGCTGGGAGGTCTCTGCGAGGCTGAGGTTCTGGTGCGTCTCCTGCGTTCCGCGGCGGGCCGCCCACTGCACGCGGCGCTCCCCGCGCAGCTCGACCGGCCGAAGCTGCTGCCGCTCCGGCATGTCGACCCCCGCGACGGGGCGGCTGAGCGTCAGCGAGAGGAACTTCCCACTCCGCAGAGCCTCCTCGAGCGCCTGCCAGAACCGGGCTGGGTCACAGGAAGGCATGATCGGGACGAACTGAGGGAGACGAGCTGGATCGCGCCCGGATCAGGAAACTGCCGGAATCGCCTGCGGCTGCCGAACCGGCGTCCACGTCAAGTGTGCGGCGGGATCGGCTGTCACTCGATTTCAGCGACCGACACCACTGAGCCGCTCTGGCCGTCGCAACCTCAGCGTGTCCTCACGTCGATGGGGGAGACCGTTCTCCCAAGGGGGCGTGGTGGGCCTGGGGTGCTGCCCCGCCTGCCGGCTTGCCCACGGCATGGGGGGTGTAGTGGGCCACCAGCACGATCCCCACGGCCACCAGCGCCATGCCGACCCACAACCCCGGCTCGACGTGCAGTTCCTGTTTGCGAACCAGTCCCAGGACGACGTAATTGGTCAGGGCCGTGACCGTCACCGCCCCGCCGAAGACAATCGGCATCACCAGTCCGGCATTCTTCGCCTTGAACATGGCAAACGTCAGCGTGAGCGCCCCGAACGCCCCCAGCGAACCGGCGATGAATCCCCACTTCATCGAGGGGAGATACTTGCCGGTAAAGGAGAGATTGTCCGGGTTCGCCGGGACGAGCTTCATCGCCGCCAGGCCTCCCAGTACGCCCCACACCAGGTAGGCGACGCCGATGAAGACGTAGGGTTTGAAGGGACTCCACTCGTTGGTACTGCTGCGGGCCTCGCTGAGGGCCGGGCCGTACACTCCCCAGAACAGCGCCGTCGCCGCGGCGAACAACACTCCCATGGTCCGGTCAGTCATGATGCTCCCTGTGCAAAGGCTTTTCCCCTCCGCGGCCGCTGGGAACAGCGCCGCAGGCCCCCCCATCGTAACGAGCCGGCGGCCCATTGACATCCACCGGCCCTCGCGCTGCGGCCACTGAGAACTGCGCATCCGCTAGGGCAGCGTCTCCACAGGCCGCCACTGTTCGTCGAAGAAGTCCGCCGCCACTACCTTCCCCGCCCAGCGGGGCCCGGGCGGCTCGCGGAGGTCAAACACCGCCCAGTCCGGCAGCTTGGGCGTTTGACGCGCATTGTTGAGGTAGTCGTACTCCCGGTACGTGAAGCTGCTGTTGAGCACCACGTACCGCCGGGGGTTGAGCGGATTGGGATAGATCATCACGGGAACGTGATCCGCCGCGGAGAACTCTCGCCCGGCGATGCGGAGCGTCTCGGCCGTCCACTCCAGCGGCAACTGCGGCAGCACCCGGGCCAACAGGGAATTGGACTGCGGATCCCCCCAGAGAATCAGATGGTGCTCGGCGATGTCGTCTGCGGTCACTTCGGCATCGGTCTTGACTCGCACATCTCCCCGCATCTGCTGCCGCCAGTGTCGAATCGCCCGCTCCCGCTCCGCTTGGACCCACGACTCCACCGCCGGATGTCGCGCCTCCCCGCCGGGGGCGACGAACAGGAAGGAGTCCAGGAAGGCGTCGTCGATCGGTCCCTGCAAACCGGGTCGTTTGTGCAGCCCCTCGTCGTCGGCCGGTTCGAAGAGTCTCCACTGATTGCCGACCTTGACGAACCGGCACTCGAAGGAACCGTCCGACTTCACGCGCAACCGCGGGTCGTCCGCCGGCTGGATCGGCGGCCACTCGTTCCCGTCGGTCTGGGGGACATGAAACGAGACCGCCAACGGAGAGATGATGTCCCCCAGCAGCGAATCGTCGCTCAGGGCCCCGGGAGGGAAGCGAATGGTCACGTCGTTGACGTTGGAATGATAGACCGTGATCCGGCCGTACTGGTCCATGCGGGCGTCGATCTCCGCCCGTTCCCAATGCCGGTCGAGGCCGTTGATGGCCACCCAGTGCGCCCCCGGATAGCGGAGCGTGTAGGTGTGGAACCGGACCCGGCGGGGGAGAGGCATGCGGGGGAGGGCCTCGATCTGCGACAACCGCGCCTCGATCTCGGCCAGCGAATCGGGATGAATCTTGTGCGCCGTCTGGGGGCCGATGATGTGCACGAGTTCCAGTTCATTGATGGCGTCCTGGCGAAAAGCCTCGGCCATCACGTCGGCCGCCTGTTTCTGGCGGTCGAGCTCGCCGCTGTACGCAATGGTCGGGCAGTGCAGCAGATTGGCGACCCAGGGGGGGCAATCGTACCACCGCCAGAGCTTCTCCTCGTACCAGGGAGGGCTGAGCGTCTCCCCCTGAAACGACTTGAGGAACTCCGGCGTCTCGGAGAACCCGGCCCCGGGAGTGGCCGCGAACCAGCGATCGGGATAATGAACTGCAAAGTGCCAGCAGCCCGCTCCTCCCATCGAGAACCCGCGGACGGCGATCCGGCGCGGGTCGATGCGGTACTGCTGCTGCGCGTGGGAGAGCGCCTCGAAGACGTCCACCTCCCCCGCGAACTTGAAGGCGTTGGAATACCGCCCGAAGGGATGCAGCACGATCGCATCCGGAGGAGCGATCGGTCCGACCTGCGTCATCCGCTGCTGGAGGAATTGCAGTTCCACGACCTTCTCTCCCCGGCCGTGAAACCAGAGATCACAGCGATGGAGGCGATGGCCGTCGAAGTCATAGCCGCTCGGAATGACGAGCCCGTAAGGCTGCACGGTGTCGTCCAGCCGCGAGCGGAACCCGCGCACCACCAGACCGGTCTGCCGCGTCCACGGGGCTGAACCTTCCAGCAGGGCCTGCGCGCGGGCCAGCCCTTCCGCCAGCAGCCGATCCGCCGTGCGGAGGTCGCGCTCCTCGAAGAATTCACCGTACCGCAGCGCCTGATCGACCGCCCGGTAAAAGACCTCCACGTCCGGAAGCAGGTGCGCCACGGGACTGGCGGGTTGTGCCCGGACCTGTTCGATCATCCCCTGGAGCGCGGCCAGACCCGCCTCCAGCCGCATTCGATCCGCTGGCGGCACTTCGATCCCGGGCGGGGGGATCGGACGGACACTGGAAGGATTGTTGTCGCCCGGTCCGTCGGCCCGCAGACAGCTCCCGAGGGCGGCCCAAAGCCCGATCACCCACAGCGTCGGTCGTAACGCATTCATGTTCTGCACTCACAGCGAAAACGAAGGTGGGATTCTCTGCCGCGGAGACTATGGCAAAAGCCGCGACCGATGTGCAATCCCTGCGGCGCGGGCATCTCGACGGGAGGCGAGGAGCCGCGGGCCGCAGCGTCCGGGACGCGGCGCGCACCCCAGCACCGAGGCGCGGCGGAGAGGCATCGGGCCGTTCTCCGGCCCTCCGCGGGGTCGAGACCCGCGGCCGGGCCGCGGAAGATTCCCCGGTCTTCAGGCCAGGATGTCGTGGATCACTCGGCCGTGGACGTCGGTCAAACGGAAGTCGCGGCCGGCGTAACAATACGTCAGCCGCTCGTGATCCAGCCCCAGGAGATACAGCAGCGTGGCGTGCAGGTCGTGCATGTGGACCTTGTTTTCGACCGCGAGATGGCCGAATTCGTCGGTGGCGCCGTAGGCGAAACCGGGTCTGACGCCGCCGCCGGCCAGGAAGACGGTGAAGCCGTCGGGATTGTGGTCCCGACCGGTGCCGTTGCTCTGGGCGTAGGGATTGCGGCCGAACTCGCCCCCCCACCAGATGAGGGTATCGTCCAGCAGTCCGCGGCGCTTGAGGTCCGCCAGCAGTCCGGCCACGGGCTTGTCGACGGCCCGCGCATGATCGGCGTGCTTGGGGAGGTTGGAGTGCTGATCCCAGGCGGGATTGTTGGTGTTGTCGCTGTAGTTGACCTGCACATACCGGACGCCGGCCTCCACCAGCCGCCGCGCCATCAGACATTGCCGGCCGTAGTTGTCGGTCTCCTTCGCGCCGATGCCGTACAGGGCCAGCGTCTCGGCGGTCTCCTGCCTCAGATCGAGAACGTCGGGGGCCGACTGTTGCATCCGCCAGGCGAGTTCGTAGCTGTGGATGACCGCTTCGAGTTCGCTGTCTCCGGGCCGGGCGGCGATTTGCTCGGCATTCAGGGCCTGGATCAGCTCGAACTGAGCCCGCTGGGCCTCCGGCGAGCGGGCGGTGTTGGCGATATCCCGGATTTGTGCCTGCGCCGCGGGAATGCCGACGCGGCCGAGGGCCGTCCCCTGATAGACAGCCGGCAGGAACGCCGCACCGTAGTTGCGAGGTCCGCCGTTCCCCATCGCCGGGCAGATCGACACGAACGCCGGCAGGCTGGCGTTCTCGCTCCCCAGTCCGTAGCTGATCCACGCTCCCACGGACGGGCGGACAAACGCCGTAGCGCCGGTGTGCAGGAAGATCGTGGCCGGTCCGTGGGCTACCCCTTCCGTATGCATCCCGTGCAGGAAGCAGAGATCGTCGACATGCCGGGCGAGGTGTGGAAAGAGGTCGGAGACCCACCGGCCGCACTCGCCATGCGGGCGGAACTCCCACGGGGACTTCATCACCCGATGGCGTTCGATCGAGCGGGTCTTGGCGAGCGTCCGGGCGTCGCGGAACTCGCGCTGCTGGCCGTCCAGCTCCGCCAACAGCGGCTTGTAGTCAAACGTATCGACATGGCTGGGGCCTCCCGCCATGAACAGGAAGATCACCCGCTTGGCGCGGGGAGGGAAGTGCGTCGGCCGAGGGGCGTTGAGTTCCGCCGCCCGCGTCGACTCCGCCAGTCCGGCCAGGGCCAACAGGCCGAAGCCACAACCAGCCGACTGGAGCGCCTGACGACGCGTGACGAGAGGCGGAAAGCGAACTGGAGACGGCTTCATGGCAGACATCGAGACTCTGCTCCGATCGACAGGGGCCGGCATCCTCCGGCGGCCCTTCAATTCAAATAACGGAAATCGAGGCTGGCGAACAGGGCCTGGAACAGCCGTTCCCACGCGGCGAGTCGCTCCGGCAACGACGCAGCGGGCGGAAGGGTCACCGCCTGGAGCGCGATCCGCTGCTCCCCGGGAGATGGCGGCCGCCCCAACACGCGCCGGAACGCTTGCTCCACACGGGTGGCGTCGTCCCACTCCTCGACGGCCAACTGTTGCTCCGCGGCCTTGCGGGCCCGTTCGATGACAAAGGGATTGTTCAGCAGATACAGCGCCTGCGGCGCCACCGTGCTGACATTCCGCGCCCCCTGCGTGGCGTTGGGGTCCGCGAAATCGAATGCCTCGAACAGTTCATGCAGGCGATTGCGGAACACCGGCGTGTAGACGCTGCGGCGAACGTCGTTGAAGACGTAACCATACTCGCCATCGGCGGAGAGTCCCTTGGGGCCGTCGGGCCGGATGGTCGGTCCGCCGGCCGTGAGATCGAGTTCTCCACTGGCGGCGAGCAGGGCGTCTCGTAGGGCCTCCGCATCCAGCCGACGGCGGTTCATCCGCCAGAGCAGCCGGTTCTCGGGGTCGCGGGCCCGCGCCGCCGGATCGTCGGCCGTGCTCATCTGATACGTCCGCGACAACACCAGTTCACGGATCAGCTTCTTGACGCTCCACCCCTCCTGCACGAACTGCAACGCCAACTCGTCCAGCAGTTCCGGATGGGAAGGAGGTTCGCCGGTGGTTCCGAAGTTGTCGACCGTCCGCACCAGCCCGGCGCCAAACAGCCGTTGCCAGACGCGGTTGACGAACACCCGCGCCGTCAGGGGGTTGCGGGGGTCGGTGATCCAGGCCGCCAGTTCGCGGCGGCCGCTCTCGTCCTGCGGGAGAGGGCCGGACACCGAAGGCGAGACGACCTGCAGGAAACCGCGCGGAACCACTTCCCCGAGGGTCTGAATGTTCCCGCGCAGGCAGATGCGGCAGTCGGTGATTTCCGGGGCATCCGCCACCGCCATGACCATCGGCTGCGGCGGGGCCTGCGCCTGCAGGGTTTTCAGTTCCTGTTCCAGAGCGTTGACGCGCCGGGCCGCCTCTTGCTGCTGGTTCGAGCGGGACTCTGGCGCTGCTTCCCGATCCCCCCTCGCCGCTGCTGCTCCCGCGGGGAGGAACTGCACGGCGTCCACGATGACGTGTCCGTCGGTCCCGGCGTTGGAGATCAGCAGGAACCACTGGTTTGAGGCGTCGAAGCGGAAGGTCCCCAGGGAGACGAAGTGGCCGTCAATCGGCGGCGCCTCCCGCTGGTTGACCGTGCCGTTGAATTCGCCGTCGCGGTGCAGAATCTCAATGGGAACGTTGGTGGCGCGGTTGGCGCCGGGAGTGTAGGCGAGCCGGACTTCGTACAGCCCCTCCCCCGGGAACTCCGGGACGAAAGTGAGGGTCTTGGAACCCTGATCGGCGTTGCCATCGTGCAGGTAACCAGCACCGATGTACGGTCGGTTGCTGGTCGACTCAACCCACTCACCGACCCGTTTGGCCCGAGCGTCGTCCAGCACCAGACCGGGGAAATCCGCGACGGCCGCGATCCTCTTCCCCGCGGCCGGTTCGGCCTGCGCCCGGGTGACCTTCAATTCGGCCTCGAGGGCGGCCACGCGCCGCTCATGCGCCTGCACGGCCGCCGCCTCGTCGGGGGGCAGCGGCAGGGGACGCTCGGTCCACGTCGAGACGTTCGAGTGCCGCAGCAGGTCCGTGCTGCGAAAAATCCCCGCCAGTGCGTAGTAGTCACGCGTGGGGATGGGATCGAACTTGTGGTCGTGACAGCGGGCGCACGAGATCGTCAGCCCCAACAGCCCCTTCCCCACCAGGTCCAACTGCTCGTCGATGACGTCCATCTCCAGTTGCAGTTTGTCCTGCTCCTCGTAGTTGGTCGCCCCCAGCATCAGAAACGCCGTAGCGATGAGCTGATCCTGCTGCTGCTCGAGGCTCTCCGCCGGGAGCAGGTCCCCCGCCAACTGTTCCGTCACGAAGCGATCGAAGGGTTTGTCGGCATTGAACGAGCGAATGACGTAGTCGCGGTACCGCCAGGCTTGCAGGAAGACCATCGACCGCCCCCCGCCGCTCGACTCGGCATACCGGGCCACGTCCAGCCAGTGCCTCCCCCACCGCTCGCCGAACTGGGGCGCATGGAGCAGCCGGTCAACGACCCGCTCGACCGCGTCAGGCGACGAATCTCCCAGGAAGTCTGCCAGCTCCTCCGGCGTCGGCGGCAAGCCGATCAGGTCGAAGGTGAGCCTTCGCAGCAGCGTGGCGCGGTCGGCGTCCGGAGCGGGCGTGAGCCCTTCGCGCTCCAGTCCGGCGAGAATCCAGCGATCGACCGTGGTCCGCGGCCAGGTGGTCTCACGGACTGACGGCGGGGGGACCCTCTGGGGCGGTTGAAACGCCCAGAACTGCCGACCCGCGGCGAGGTCCACAGCCGCCGGCGGAACTTCCCGGCCGGGAGGTCCTTCGCCGCGCGGGTCCGGCGCCCCCAGCTCCACCCACCTGCGGAAGTCCGCGATCACCCGCTCCGGCAGCTTCCCGTCCGGGGGCATGTCGTAGAACGTGCCGTCATGGGCCAGCGCGCGGATCAGGAGGCTCTCGTCCACATGGCCGGGGACGATGGCCGGACCACTCTCCCCCCCGCGCAGCAATCCGGCGCGCGAATCGACCGAGAGCCCCCCCTTGGGCTTCCCGCTGCGCGCGGAATGGCACTTCTCACACCTCTCGACGAGCACCGGACGAATCCGTGACTCGAAGAAATCCAGGGCTTGAGGAGTCGGGACCGGGGCCGCCGGTTCCTCCGCCGCCAGATGCCCCGCCCATCCGCCGACGATCCCCAGTACCATCCCCACCAGCCACCCCGGACGAGTCTGCCTGCGACAGCCTTCCCGGACCTGCAACCTCGCGATCAGACCGCCCCCTCGGCAACCAGTGGCTTCTCTCCGAAAGTCGCGAGGAACGGACGCTGGTCGCATGTCGCACAACAGTTCAGTCGACGTGGAGACATCAACTCAAGCTCATGCAACAGTCTAGTCAACGCAGCAGGGGCCGCCACCGGAAATCTCACTCCCCGCCCTGTGAGAAGGCGGAATCGGCCTCCACGCCGCGCGACTCAGGACCGGCAACCTGCGCGCTGGCACGGTCCCTCTTCCGGCTTGAACATCATTCCCCCGGTGGGGATACTTCCCCATCGCCGCCTGTGCGGCGTCTTCCGGAGAGGTGACAGAGTGGCCGATTGTGCAGCACTGGAAATGCTGTGTACCCGATGAGGGTACCGGGGGTTCGAATCCCCCCCTCTCCGCTTGCTTGTAGAGACCGCCCTTGGACGAGGACATCTGCCCTCGTGCCCCAGCTCCCGGCTTGGGCACGCACTCGCCGCGAAACTCCGTAGTTCCGTAGAGTGGGCTGTGCCCACCGCGATATGGAATCGGTCTTGCCAACTGGCTTCAATGCCATCGCACTGGTGGGCGCAGCCCACCCGACGCCGCTTCCTTGGAAAGATCCATCCACTCCCGTGGATGATACGCCCGCACTCTCATTGTCCCAAACTTTCCACCGACTTTCGAGATACACACACCACGCGGCGAATCTTTGCGATTCTGCTTGACAGTGTGTGTGTGTGTGTGCAGAATCGCCTCTGTCGAGTTTTCCTCAGCCGTCCCTTTCCCGGCAGGAACTAAGATGTGGCGCGCCTTCGGTGTTCAACATTGTCTCTGCGTGGGACTGTTGGGTGTGGTGACCAGTCTGCTGACAGCATCGGAGTTGAGGGCTGCCGACTACTACAACGCATTCGCCTATGCTGGTGGCCAGACCTACAGAATCAACTACTGGGAATATGTGACTGTCAACGGGATCCCAACCTGGAAGTACATTGGATCCAAACAGTACACTGATCAGGGTCCCGTGCCGGGCCAGCCCTGGTACCACACATACGACGTGACTGTCAACGGCCTCAACAGCGGTAGCTGGTACCTGTTCGGCAGAGATGTATGGAACGCCACCTGCGGCTGTTGGCAGCCTTGTACATCGTGGCAGGAATACATCAACTGAGCGACACGATTCAGGGAGGAACGATGCGGCTGCGGACCAGAAAACGTTCGCTTCGACGCGGCTTTACCGCGACTGAGATTCTCGTCTCAGTCGCAATCATGGTCCTCCTGGTAGCGGTCCTGGTACCTGCCGTCCAGCGTGTGCGCGCGGCCGCGCGCGTTACGACCTGCTCCAATCACCTGCATCAGGTGGGCGTCGCACTATTGCATGTCGAGTCGACGCAGGGTGCCGTAGAGACCCGCTCCGACCAAACGTGGCGGCAGATCCTGCCCGCGCTGGAACAGGGCGAACTGGCAACTCCCTCGCAGTCTGGAAGTCTCCGTGAAACGGAATCCATTCCGGAAGTGCTGACCTGTCCGGAGGACGGCTGGGCCGGTGGCGGCCAGAATTTCAGGTCCTACCACATGAACGACGGGACGCGGTTCCGCGACCATGAGCTCGTCCGCAACGGATTCGTGGCCGGTATCACAAGCGGTGGCCTGCGGCGGTTTCGGGACATCACCGATGGAACCTCGACCACCGCCATGATCTCCGAGCACCTGGTGGACCGCCGGCCGGAACCGTTCGGCCCGAGCCAGGTGAACGGGCACGAGCGGCGCATCCTCTGGTTCACGCCCGAGCCTGTGCTGGGACACGGAGAGGAGGTGCGCTTCATCGCGCTGTGCCGCGGCAAGCGCCGTCTGCCGACGATCGCTGTACAGTCCTGGGTTACACCGGGACTGTCCGTTTCCACGACGTACGACCATTTTCTGATGCCGAATGAGATTGGCTGCTGGAATGGTCCAGAGTCTGGGTTTTCGGTGTTTCACTCGGCGGTGCCGGCGAGCAGCCTGCATGCAGGCGGTGTCAACGTCCTGATGTGCGACGGGGCAGTGCGGTTCGTGAGCGAGGCAATTGATGCAGGCGTCTGGAGCGCCGCTGGAACGATTGCCTCCCATGAAGCCGCGGCCCGGATTGGTGGATAACGCGCAAGGCGCAGCATGCACTGGACGAACAGAATCTTCGCTGTGTGGTTTGCCGTGTGGTCGGGCTGTGCGCAACAGCCCCCGGCGCCCGCCATGAGCGCGGGCAAGTTGATCGACGAGTTCGAGGTCAGCACGGAAGAGGGAGAAACTGTCAGCGATCGGATTACCGTCGGCGTGCGAGAGGAAGTGTTGTTGCGGTGCCGGCTGAAGCCCGACACCGCGACTGTTCGCGAGTATCAGGGAAGGCCGATTGCCAGGCCGGAAGACTGGGAAGTGATGTTCATTGTGCGACGCGACGGCGACGCCGGGGCCGACCGACCTCCGCTGGTGTTCGCTTCGCTGCAGCCCTACCCGCTCCCGGAGCAGCGCGTTTTCCGGGAGACTGTCTCCGTGAATGGAGGCCCGCCACGGTCGCTGCGATTCCCCGCACCGCCGAAGGAGCAGTCGCCCGATGCCATCTACGGATTCATGCGCATCCTCGGTCCTACTTCACCAGGAGAGTACGCCGGGGAGTTCCTGGTGTTTCCGACGGCCGACCCGCGGCCGCAGCCAGGACTGATGGGGAACCGCGTCCTTGGTCCTCCGCTGACGATCCGCACGGCGACGCTGGTCGTTCCGTAGGGTGGGCTGTGCCCACCGCGATGTGGCACCGGTCTTGCCCACTGGCTTCAATACCACCCAAATGGTGGGCGCTGCCCACCCTACGCCACTGGTGGCCGAATGATGTTATAAACCGCACTGAGAGCCATCGGTCAATACCGGCTGTCTGGGTCAATCTTGCCTCGTGTTTCCAGCGCATTGCGGGTTTAGTCCGGTCGCGCTGACTCATGCCCCCTTGTCCGGTGACAGGGAGGGGTATTGGACCCGCACCGTGGTGCGGAT
>JBBIJW010000018.1:0-100763 GCA_037445755.1 Planctomycetaceae bacterium
CCCCCCCCCCCCCCCCCCGGGGAGACCGGGTTCACAACCGAGAAGACCAGGGGACCGGCCGGGCCGGCCGGCCCTGTTTGACTTTGGCTCCCGCCCGCGCTAGGCTAGCTGCTCGCTCCCGTCCCGGTGGATGTTTTCCTTCCACTTGCCCTCGAGAACCTCCATGCCGCGACTGCTGTTGCCGCTGCTGCGGGTCCGCCTGTGGTTGGCCTGCCTGTTGATACTGACCGGCTGTGGTGAAAGCCCGTCTGGTACCCCGGACGCGGCCGGCCCGACAGCCTCCGGAACGCTCCGACGGATCATCATTCTGACCAACGGACCCGACCCCTTCTGGGACACCTGCGAGGCCGGTGCCAAGGCAGCGGAAAAGGAACTGGGACTGGCCGCGGTGGGTCTGAGGGTCGACTTTCAGCGCGGCGACTTCACGGACAAAAAGCAGATCGACATGCTCAAGCAGTATGTCATCGCCTCCGACGTCGCGGCGGTCGGCATTTCGGTCTTCAACCCCGAAAGCCGCAATCTCGCCGCCGAGATGCGCAACCTCCAGGAGAAGGGGGTCAAGGTCGTCACCATCGACAGCGACATCAGCCGGACCAATTACCGCGACGCCCGGTTCGCCTATCTGGGGACGGACAACATCATTGGCGGCCGCGAATTGGGCCGCGCCGCCAAGGCCATCTCTCCCCAGGGGGCGAAGTTCGCTTTTTTTGTCGGCGACCTGAGCGTCTCCAATGCCATCGAGCGGATGACCGGGTTTCTGGAAGGGGTCGGTCCGGATGCCAACTTCGTCGAACTGGCCCGGTTGTCTGACGGCGGCGACCGTCCCAAGGCCCGCAAAAACGTCGAGGACGTCCTCAACCAGCATCCCGATTGCAACATGCTCGTGGGAATCTGGGCCTATAACACGCCCCAGATCGTCAAGGTGGTGGAGGACCGCGGCATCCGCGACCGAACCAAGGTGATTTGCTTTGATGCGGCCCAGGATGCACTCGTCGGCATGGACAAGGGAAACGTCGACGTGATGGTGGTCCAGAACCCTTATCAGATGGGCTACGACGGCGTGAAGCTGATGCGGGCGCTCGTCACCGGCGACCAGGGAACAATCGATGCCATGTTCCCCGACTATGCCCAGGAGGGGGAGCGCGACGTCTACCGGACGGAGTTGCGCGTCGTGGCGCCCGACGAAGGTTCGCCCCTCACCCCAGACTTGTTTGAACCCTCGACCATCTTCTTCAAGTATTCGGAGTTCCGGAAGTGGCTGGCCGACCGCGGGCTGGTCAGCTCCTGACGTTCCCCTGCCGCCGCTCGCGGCGCTCGGGTGTCTGGCCGGCAGCGCGAACAGCCGTCTGGTCGAGTTGAGCGGCGGTGCTCCGGACTCTCCTGCCCCCATCCTGTGGATGTCTCCGAGACTCGGCCCCCCGTGTCCCACTTTCTGCACAAGCATCGCAATGAGCTGGGCCTGCTGGGGGCGATCGTGCTGGTCCTGGCGATCACGGCCTCGCTCAGCAGCTCGTATCGCTCGCGCGACCAACTGCTGCGCACGGGACGAGATGTGGCGCGGGAAACGGCCTTCGTCGGCATTTTCGCCCTCGGCGCGGCCGTGGTCATCATCTCTGGCGGCATCGATCTCTCCGCCGGCTCAGTGATCGCCTTCAGCGGCACACTGTTCTTCGGCTTCATTGTGCTGCTCGCGCCGGATGACCCCCTCACCCGCTGGCCGGGGACGACCGACAAACATTTTCCCCAGACCTCGGACCTGGCGCTGTGGATTCCCGCCGTGGCTCTGGTGTTGACGCTGGCGGTGGGAGCGCTCATCGGCAGCCTGCACGCCTGGCTGATTACGGTGCTCAACCTCCCCCCCTTCGTCACCACGCTCGCTTCCCTGGTGGGACTGCGGAGCCTGGCCCGGCTCCTGATTCAGGACATCACCGAGGTCCGTTACGGTCAGCGGCAGTCCACGATCACGATCCCGGACGACCTGTTGACCTCTATCGGCCGGCAGAACTGGTGGGTTCCGTGCCTCGTCTGGGGAGTCCTCTGTCTGGGGATGTGGCTGCTGTTGGCGCGAACGGTCGTCGGCCGTCACATGTACGCCATGGGAGGCAACGAGACGGCCGCCCGCCTCAGCGGCATCCGCACGGATCGCCTGAAGTGGCTCGCCTACTGCATCGGCAGCGTCACGGCCGCCACGGCGGGGGTCCTGTATGCCTGCTACATCGGCACGGCCAGCCCCTCCACCGACGGCGCCGGCTACGAACTCAAGGCCATTGCCTCGGCCGTCGTCGGCGGATGCAGCCTCACCGGCGGCGTCGGCACCGTCGGCGGCGTGATCCTCGGGACTTTCTTCCTCCAGCTCGTGATCGACTCCGTCGCCAAACTGTTCCGCAGTCAGCCCGATCTGTTTGAGGGACTGGTGGTGGGGATGCTGGTCGTCCTTGCCGTCGCCGTGAACGCTCTCCGCGGTGGCGGGGGACTGAAAAAACGGTTCTTCCCCGGCGTGCTGGGCTGGCTCAATGTCCTGATTCTGTCCGGTCTGACCGGTGTCATCCTGGCAGTCACATCCCAGACCGACAAGCTCCGCAACGGCTGTGTGGCGGGGGGAGTCGCCCTGGCGATCCTGCTCGCCAAAGCGATCCATGAATCGTGGGCCGCCCGGCGGTCCGCCGCTGCGTAAATGTGCTCAGAGCGGCCGGCGGTCCCGCAACCCCTGCCGCGTGCCCCGTCCACCGCGCTACTGGTCCCCGCGGCTGCCATGTCGCGGACCGGACCCCCTCATTTCCCGGAAATTTGCAGCAGGTGATTGACAATCGCGGGTGAGTCGGCGAGCATGGAATCACCACACCGAGTCCTCACCTCCCCCGGCGCCGGCCAGGCATCCTTCGCCGGTGAAACGGCCTGTCCGGGCCCCACCTCGATCCTCCCACCCAGACGAACCGGTCCCCGTCGGCAAACCTGTCAGGGAGGTGGGGACTCGTTCCCCCGGTGGTGCGTCGCCCCAGCGGGCTCCGCCCTCCGGAGGGAGTCCCCAGGCCAACCTCCCTCAATTCCGTCCAGACGGCTGCATCATGCCCCCCCTGAGCCAGCCACAGATTCCGATCATCGGCCTCGTCGGCGGCGTGGGGTCCGGGAAGACCTCCCTGACCCGCTGGCTGGGCCAGCGGCTGCGCGTCGCCGTGGTTGATGCCGATGCCGCCGGTCATGCCGCCCTGCTCGAACCCGAGGTTCGCCGCGCCCTCCGCGCCCGTTTCGGTCCGGAAATCTTCGATCCCGAGGGGCAGGTGATCCGCTCTCGACTGGCGGTGCGCGTGTTCGGCGCCACGCCCCGGCACCGGGAAGCCCGCCAGATGCTCGAAGCGATCGTCCACCCCGTCATTCGCCGCCGGCTGGAAGAGGCGATCGCCAACTATCGCCAGCGGGGTGAGTACGACCTGATCCTGCTGGATGCCGCGGTCATGCTCGAAGCCGGATGGAACAACCTGTGCGATGTGCTCGTGTTTGTCGACGCCCCTCTCGAACAACGCCAGGCCCGCGTGCAGGCCATGCGGTGCTGGACCACCGAGGAACTGGAACACCGCGAGGCCAGTCAGTGGCCGCTGGACGACAAGCGAACCGCGGCCGACTTCGTCGTGGACAACTCCGGCGAGTTGGAGGCCGCCGGACGCCAGTTGCTGGAGTTTTTGCAACACCGATTTCCGCATCTGGCCGACCGGCTCGCCGCGACGGTGCCGGCGAGGACCCCCGCGTCCCCTGTTCTGCCGTAACTGAACCTCCCTTGGGCCTGAACGTTTTCTCCCTCTCCCCCCCCTTCCCGCCCGTTGGCCAAGCCCCCCTCTCCGGAGGCGCGACCATGCCCAAAGTCACCCGCACCACCAAATCCCGCTCCGATCTCCCCACGGACGTGGACTTCGACGCCGGCGATCCTCCCCCTCCCGCGGCTCCTCCGGCTACCGCCGAGGCCGACGCCGACCTCCTTGAGGAGGAAGGCTACTTCGCGGCCGATTTCAAGTACGAAGAGATCAAAAAGGGAGACATCCACATCGCCGCCCTCCAGCGGATGACGATGAAGGAACTCCTCGACCTCGCCCGCAAGGAGAACATCTCCGAATACACCGGACTCAAGAAACAGGACCTCATCTTCCGCATCCTCAAGGAGCGGACCAAGATGAACGGCCTGATGTTCGGCGAGGGGACGCTCGAAATCCTTCCCGACGGCTTCGGCTTCCTCCGCAGTCCGGATTATCACTACCTCCCCTGCCCCGACGACATCTACGTCTCCCCCAGCCAGATTCGCCGCTTTGGCCTCCGCAAGGGTCAGACGGTCGCGGGGCAAATCCGTCCCCCCAAGGAGAACGAACGCTATTTCGCCCTCCTGCGGGTCGAGGCCATCAACGGCCAGGACCCCAACCTCCTCCCGGAGAAGGTCCCCTTCGACGACCTCACCCCCCTGCACCCCAAGGACAAAATCCGCCTCGCCACCACGCCGTCGGAAATCAGCACCCGCGTGGTCGATATCGTCGCCCCCATCGGCTTCGGCCAGCGGGGACTCATCGTCTCTCCCCCCCGTGCCGGCAAGACCGTCCTCCTTCAGAAGATGGCCAAGGCGGTCCTCACCAATTACCCCAAGTGTTACGTCATCGTACTGCTCATCGACGAGCGCCCCGAGGAAGTCACCGACATGGAGCGGCAGGTCAAGGCCGAAAACTGCGAGGTCATCTCCAGCACCTTCGACGAAGCCCCCACGCGGCACATCCAGGTCTCCGAAATGGTCATCGAGAAGGCCAAACGGATGGTCGAGTACGGCCACGACGTGGTGATCTTCCTCGATTCCATCACCCGCCTGGCCCGCGCCTACAACGCCGAATGCCCCAACTCCGGACGCATCCTCACCGGCGGTCTCGACGCCAACGCCCTCCAGAACCCCAAACGGTTCTTCGGCTCCGCCCGCGCCATTGAAGAGGGGGGGAGCCTGACGATCATCGCCACCGCCCTCGTCGATACCGGCTCCAAGATGGATGACGTGATCTTCGAGGAGTTCAAAGGGACCGGCAACACCGAACTGCACCTCGACCGTCGCATGGTGGAGAAGCGCGTCTGGCCGGCGATCGACGTCAACAAGTCCGGCACCCGCCGCGAGGAACTCCTCCTGCACGAGGACGAACTCCAGCGCGTCTGGCTCCTCCGCCGGGTGCTCAACGACATGAACCCCGTGGAGGCGATGGAACTCCTCGTCAACCGCATGAAGCGGACCAAGACGAACGAGGAGTTCCTGATGACCATGAATCTGAGCTGAGCTGCGGCACCGCAGAAGTCCGGGCTGTCGCTGAGAGACACCCGCCGCTTGGAGACACCTAACAGAACCACAAGCCGAGCGGAGCGATTCCGGAGCCGTTGTCCCGGAAAGGCAGGATTTCGCTGGTTCGCGCGCTCTGGTTGGTGAGAGGTTCTATCTGGTCGATGGGAGGCTCCATTCAGACACCTGCACCTCCACAACGCAGCGACTGCACCCCGAGGCTGGCGACCAGCGAGCCGGACTGACTTCTCAGGAAGCCGTTTCACAACCGATGTGCCGGGAGCGTCTGCGCCGGCTGGAGCGCTCTTCAGAACGCTCTTCAAGCGAAGATGTCCCGGACCACCCGGCCGTAGACATCCGTGAGCCGGAAATCGCGGCCGGCATAACGGTAAGTCAGCCGCTCGTGGTCGATCCCCAGCAGCGCCAGCAAGGTGGCGTGCAGATCGTGCATGTGGACCCGGTCGACGGCAGCGTAGTAACCGTACTCGTCCGTTTCGCCGTAGGCGAGGCCGCCGCGGACGCCGCCGCCGGCCAGCCACATGGTAAAGCCCTGGGGGTTGTGGTCGCGTCCGTTGGTTCCCTGGACGATGGGCGTTCGGCCGAACTCGCCCCCCCACACGACCAGCGTTTCGTCCAGCAGGCCGCGGGCTTCCAGGTCGGCCAGGAGGCCGGCAATCGGCTTGTCGGTGGCGCGGGCATTCTTCTCGTGCCCCTCCTTGAGGTTGCCGTGCTGGTCCCAGACGTTGCCGGTGGAGCATTCGATGTACCGGACGCCGGCTTCCACCAGCCGACGGGCCAGCAAGCATTGCCGGCCGAAGTTCGCCGTGGCCGGGTCGTCCAAACCGTAGAGCGCCTGAGTGGCCTGCGATTCCTGTGACAGGTCCAGGACGGTCGGCGCGGCCGCCTGCATCCGATAAGCCAGGTCGAACGCTTCGATGGCTCCGGCGATCTGTTCATCACGCCCCGCGCGGGCGAGGTGCTCCCGATTCAACTCCTGCAACAGTTCCAGTTGCCGTCGCTGATCCGTTTCGGGGATGTCGGGGTTTCCCAAAAAGTCGATCTGGATCTGGTCGAGCTTTCCCTGCCGGCCGATGGTCGTTGCCTGATGGACGGCGGGCAGAAACGCCGCGCCGTAATTCCGGGGACCGCCGTGGCCGCTGGCCGGAGCAATCGAAAAGAAGGCGGGGAGGTCGCGGTTCTCGGAACCCAGTCCATAGGAGACCCAGGCGCCGACGCTCGGCCGCACCAGGTTGTCGCTGCCAGTATGCAGCATCGACACCGCCTGTCCGTGCGATTGTCCCTTGCTGTGCAACGAACGAATCACGCACAGTTTGTCGACGTGGCGGGCAAGGTGCGGCAAGAGTTCGGAAATCCACAGTCCGCTTTCCCCGTGCTGGGCGAACTTCCAGGGGGATTTCATCAGCACCGGTTTGGCGTCGATATTGGGGGCGGGGTCGAACGGCAGCGGCTGGCCGTCCTCCGCCTGCAACCGGGGCTTGTAGTCAAAGGTATCGACGTGGCTCGGCCCGCCGTGCATGAACAGGAAGATCACCCGCTTGGCCCGCGGGGTCTCATGCGGCCCCCGCAAACTCCCCTCCCCCTCGGCACCCCGGGCAAACCGCGGCAGCCAGCCGGTGAGATTCAGTCCCCCCAGGGTCATCAAACCCCGAGACAGGAGCGCTCGTCGCGGAAGGGGGGAAAGGGGGGAGTCGAAGCGGCTGAGCATGGGACAACCACAAGGTTCAACGGTCTGGAGTGTGGGAATGGCGAGCGCAGGATCAGTGTCGGCCGATGCGCGGCAAGATTCAAGTTCAATCACCCGAATCGCGGGGCATGTGCGGTGTTCAGACCGGTGGAAGATCATCCGGACGCAGGCCAACGACGCGGCTGGCCGGCCGGGCCGGCGAGCGGGGAACTCCGCCGGTCTGGAGTCTGCTCCCGCCGCCTCCCGAACGTTCGGCACGAGCGACGCTTGACCGCCGCCGCCTCACCTCCGACAACAACGTCCGAACCTCGACCTCCCGTCCCCCGTGCGTTTCTCCCATGCCTTCCAATCGCGAGACCCTGGAACAGCTCCGCTGGCGAAAGTTCCCCGTCCTGAATGATGGGTTCGTCTGCCTGGTGGACTGCATGGGGGACGACGACGCCATCGTCCAGGCCGCGCGGGTCAGCTACGGCGCCGGGACGAAGAAGGTCTCCGACGACCGCACCTTGATCCGCTATCTGATGCGCCACCGGCACACGACGCCGTTTGAAATGGCGGAGTTGAAGTTCCTGGTCCGCGTCCCGATGGACTGCTGGCGGCAGTGGATTCGCCACCGCACGGCCAATGTCAACGAGTACAGCACACGGTATTCGGTGGCGATCGACTCCATGCAGACCACTCCCCCCACGGAATGGCGGTCGCAGGCGGAGCACAATCGCCAGGGGAGCGGCGAGATGCTGCCGGTGGAACTCGGCGAACGGCTCACGGCCGACGAGCGGGCCTTTCAGCAGGCGGCGACCCACCTGTACCAGGAGCGGCTCGAAGCCGGCGTCGCCCGCGAACAGGCCCGCAAGGACCTCCCCCTGTGCACCTACACCGAAGCCTACTGGAAGATCGATCTGCACAATCTGCTGCACTTCCTCTCGCTGCGGATGGACGAGCATGCCCAGTGGGAAATCCGCCAGTACGCCCGCACCATCGGAGAAGAGATCGTGCGGCCCCTGTTCCCCTGCGCCTGGGAAGCCTTTGTCGATTACCGGCTGCAGGCGACCTTTCTGACGCGGCTGGATCGGGAGGTGATCGCACGGCTGACGGCGCAGGCCGCGGCCAGCGGCACAGCCCCCCCCTTCTCGAACGAGGCGTTTCTGGCCGCGCAGGATCCGGCCTGGGCCCCCCTCACCCGCTGCCGCGAACGGGACGAGTGCCGACAGAAGCTCATCGACCTCGGACTGTTGGCGAAATGAGGCAATGGTTGACGGGCACCCCGCGTGGCCGCCCTCGCAGGACCATCACCGAGCCTGCCTGAAAAAGGAAGCAGATGCACAACCTCTCTCTCCCGCTTCCGGGGAGAGGGTGTGGAATGTGGCTCAGGAACTTTCCACGAGACGGTCGGGGCGCCATTCCCTCCGATGGGGGTGGGGGACTCTACCGGTTCGGGTGGGGAGACTCCGCCTGACTACACGCTGGCACCGCGCGGGTGGCGAGCATCGCCAGCAGACGTTCCGCCACTGTGCGGGCGAACGTGGGGGTGTTGATGTGCTCCGGCCGTTCCTCCACCGGAACCGCACCGGCGGCGGCGCGGATGCCCTCGAACAGCGCCTGCCGCGCGGCGGGGTCGTCAAACGGCTGACCGGCTGCGTCGATCGCCGAGACCCCCTGTTGGGGGAGGAGAATCAGGGTCGGTCCGCGAGCGGCCGCCGCCTTGCGGCCGATGATCTCCCCCAGTTGCCGGTTCTCCTCCACGGTCGTCCGCATCAGGGTGACGGTGGGATTGTGTTGGTAGAAACGCCGCGGCCGGAACTTCTCCGGGACTGTCTCGGGGGGGCCGAAGTTGACCATGTCGAGAGCGCCGACCGAGATCACCTGCGGGATGCCGCGACGTCCGGCGGCGGTCAAGCGGTCCGGACCGGCCGAGAGAATGCCCCCCACCAGTTCATCCGCCAGTTCCGTGGTGGTGATGTCCAGGACGCCGGCGATGAGGCCCTCCTCAATCAGCGATTCCATCGCCTGACCACCGTTGCCGGTGGCGTGAAATACCAGCACCTCGTAGCCCGCCTCTTCGAGGACGCGCCGGGCCTCCTGCACGCAAGGGGTCGTGACGCCGAACATGGTGGCGGCGATGAGCGGTTTCTCCTCCGCGGGAGCTGGCGGAGGGGGGAGGGCCACCAACCCGGCCATCGCGCGGGCTGCTTCCCCCAGTACCGCCCGGCTGATGCGGTTGATCCCCGCGATATCCACGACCGAGTTGAGCATCAGGATGTCTTTGTCCCCGACCCAGGGGCGGACGTTGCCCGAGGCGAGCGTGCTGACCATCACCTTGGGAACGCCCAGCGGGAGTGATCGCATGGCGGCGGTGGCGATCGTGGTGCCGGCCGACCCCCCCAGACCGAGGACTCCTGAGACTCGTCCGGCGGCATGTTCACGGCCGATGAATGCGGCCGCGGCCTGCGCCGCCCCCCGCACCGCTTCGCCGCGGTCCCGTTTGGCCCGCAGCTCCGCCAGGGGGACGCCGCCGGCCGCGAACAGTTCCTCGCGCGGAACATCCGCCGGCGTCGTCGCCTCCCCCAGACAGCCGACGTCCACCAATCGCGTGGAAACTCCGTACTGGTTCAACAACACCCGCACAAAGGCCACCTCCGGCCCTTTCGTATCGAGCGTCGCCAGCAGATAGACGGCCATGCGCTGCGGGGAGGGAAGTGTGAATGCAGGGGCGCGTCTGAGGGAGCGACCACGGGAAAGGATTCATTTCCTCCAGAGGATTCATCCCTCCATCGGACCGACGGGGGTGCCGTCCGCGCGGCCCTGGCCTGAATACTGATGGTAGTTCCGTTCGAACAACGCGGCGAGCTTGCGAGCGGTGGCGGCGTAAGCCTCCCCGTCGGACCAGGTTTGCCGCGGAATGAGGAGTTCCGAAGGCACCTCGGGAACGCGGGTCACCATGTTCAGGCCGAACACGGGGTCTTGCACCGTGGGGGCGTTGTTCAGGTCGCCCGAATAGATGGCGTGAACGATCGCACGGGTGTGCTTGAGGGCGATCCGCTGTCCGACACCGTAGCTCCCTCCCGTCCAGCCGGTGTTGACCAGCCACACGTGCGACTGGTGCCGGCGAATCTTCTCCGACAGCAGCCGGGCGTACACCGTCGGATGCCACACCAAAAACGGACCGCCGAAGCAGGGGGAGAAGGTGGCCACCGGCTCGGTCACGCCCATTTCGGTGCCAGCCACCTTGGCGGTGTAGCCGCTGATGAAGTGGTACTCCGCCTGCTCGGGGGTCAGTTTCGAGACCGGGGGCAACACGCCGAAGGCGTCGCACGTCAGGAAGATGACGTGCCGCGGATGCCCCGCTACGCACGGGATGCGCGCATTGGGGATGTACTCGATGGGATAGGCACCGCGGGTGTTCTCGGTGATCGAGGTGTCGGCGAAATCGACGTGGTGTTGGGCCGGATCGTACACCACGTTCTCCAGAACGGCCCCGAACCGGAGGGCGTCAAAGATCTGCGGCTCTGCCTCGCGGGTCAGATAGACCGCCTTGGCGTAGCAGCCCCCTTCGATGTTGAAGATGCCGGTGTCGCTCCAGCAGTGCTCGTCGTCCCCGATGAGCTGCCGCGACGGGTCGGCCGAGAGGGTCGTTTTGCCGGTGCCGGAGAGGCCGAACAGGACCGCTGATTCTTCGGTGACAGGATCGGCCGTCGCGGAACAGTGCATCGAGAGGATGCCCCGCTTGGGCATGATGTAGTTGATGTAGGTGAACACCGCCTTCTTCATCTCGCCGGCATAGTCGGTCCCCAGAATCACCACCTCGCGGTGTTCCAGGCTCAGATCGACGCTCGTTTTCGAGGTCATGCCGGTGGTATAGCGGTTGGCCGGGAAGCCCCCGGCGTTGAACAGCACCAGGTCCGGTTCGCCGTAGCTGGCCAGCTCGTCGCGCGTGGGGCGGATGAGCATGTTGAACATGAAGAGTGCATGGTACGGCCGTGCGCAGATGACCCGCACTTTGAGCCGCGTGGCCGGATCCCACCCCGCATAGCCATCGACGCAATACAGCCGCTCGCGGGTGTTGAGGTAATCGATCGCCCGTTCCCGGTTGACCATGAACGAGCGTTCCTCGAGCGGAAAGTTGACTGGTCCCCACCAGACGTCCCCTTCGGAGTTCGGGTGCCGGACGATCCGTTTGTCTTTGGGGGAGCGACCGGTCTTTTCCCCGGAGTAAGCGATGAGCGCTCCGGTGTCCGAGATGGCGGACCGGCGTTCGTGCCGGATCGACTCCTCGTACAACATGGCCGGGGAGGGATTCCGCAGCACCATGCCCACCGTGATTCCGTGCGCGCTCAGATCAATCAGTTCCGCCATGTCTGCTCCCTGAGGCCGCCCGGCCCGCGTCGGACTTCCACGCAGGGGACCATACCGCAAGCCCCGCGGGAAATGAACCTCAGCTTCTCGCGCGAAACCCCGGAAGGATTGCTCCGTTGTGCTTGAGAGAAGGATTGCTCCGTTGTGTTTGCGAGCCGTTCGGGTACCATCCTGTGAGCGCAGGGTGGCGTCGTCCAGGCGACTGGTCCCAGGACCCGTGGTTCGGGATCGTCGTAGACGCCCTGCCGCCGCGCACGGCTGTTTCGTCCCCGTAGCTCAATGGATAGAGCGTTGGCCTCCGGAGCCAAAGGCTGCAGGTTCGAATCCTGCCGGGGATACTTCCCCTCGATCGCGGGGCGGGGGACTTCACGCACCCACATCCTCATCCTCAGGACCAATCCCGCCGGCTGTTCCTTGCCGAAGGGCGCCCCGCAGGGGTAGCATGGCCTCCAGCACGGTCGGGGACGGTTCAACACCTTTTCCGGGAGGAAGTCATGCGCACACTCTGGAAGATCGCGTGTGGATTGGCGCTGATCGGGCTGGCGAGCGGGGCCTCGCTCCGGGCGGCCGATCAGTACGGACTGACCAAGGGGACGCCGGACCTGAAGTCCATCGGCGCCCTGGCCTTCGGCCCGGCGGGAATCCTCTTCGCCGGCGACTCGCAGTCGGGGGCGGTCTTCGCCCTGCAGACCGGCGACGCATCGGGCGACCCCTCCGCCGCCCGCTATGACATCCCCGGGCTGAACGTGAAGATCGCGGAAGTCCTGGGGGCCGACTCGCAGAGCGTCGCCATTGCGGACGTGGTGGTCAACCCCCTCTCCGGGAACGTGTACGTGTCGGTGATGGCGGGGCGTCAGCCGGCCCTGATCCGCGTCGCCGGCAACGAAGTCTCGCGGGTGGAATTGAAGGACATTCCCTTCGCCAAGGCGCAGCTCGTCGACGTGCCGCCGGATCGCACCGAAGGAGAAGGCCCCCGCGCCCGCAATCCACGCACCGCCACCATCACCGATCTGGCCTTCGTCGACGGGTACTTGCTCGTCTCCGGCATGAGCAGCGCCGCCGATCCCTCGGCCGTCCGGTCGATTGAATTCCCGTTCTCGGAGGTCAAGCCGGGAGCGAGCCTGGAGATCTACCACGGGGCTCACGGCCGCGTGGAGAACAACGCCACCGTGCGGACCTTCGTCCCGTTCATCATCAACGGCGAGCCGAACGTCCTGGCCGGTTTCACCTGCACTCCGCTGGTGCGGTTCCCCCTCTCGGAGCTGAAGCCCGGCGAGAAGGTCCGCGGCACGACGGTCGCCGAGCTCGGCAACCGCAACCAGCCGCTGGACATGATCGTCTACCAGAAGGATGGGAAGACCTGGCTGCTCTCCGCCAACACGGCTCGCGGCATCATGAAGATCAACACCGAGCGGATCGGTGAGAATCCGGGGATCAATGAACCGATTCGGGGGGGAGGAACGGCCGGCCAGCCCTACGAGCGGATCGATGAACGCGACCCCGCCTGGAAGGGGGTCGTCCAGCTCGACAAGCTCAACGACGAACTGGCCCTCGTGTTGACGCAGACCGACGGCGGAGCGCTCCATCTCAAGTCGCTCCCGCTGCCGTAAGCGAACGGAATCATGGTCAGGCGTCCCTCAGCGCGACGCAGGGAAAATGAGCACCCCGGCAGCTTGCTGCCGGGGTGTGATTATGCGCGGGGGCGATGATTGCCGATGGAAAGGTTCCTGTCTGCCGCAACCGTGCCTGTCGTCCCGCGTTTTGCACGCATCTGATTCCACCCGTGAGCTATTCGACCCGCAGCAGCCGAACCCGGTGATTGTTGGAGTCACCGATGTAGACCTGACCCCCGGGATCAACGAAGACGCCGTGGGGACGATCGAGGCGGCAGCGCCGCGGATCGCCGTCCGGCCCATTCCCCCGTTCTCCGGTCCCCACAACCGTCTCGATGATTCCCGTCGCGGCGCGGATCACGCGGATGGTGTGGCTCTCTGTGTCGGCGAGGTACAGATCGTCGCCGGGTCCGAGGGCCACCCCCTTGGGGCCGGCGAGCGCCGCCTGCCGTGCGGGTCCCCCGTCGCCGCTGTATCCCTGCTTGCCCGTGCCGGCCACGTGATGGAGCGTGCGCGTCTCGAGATCGATGCGATAGATGGCGTTTCCTTCTCGCAGCGCGAGGTACAGCGAGTGCCGGCCGTCGAAGTCCAGCGCCCGCGGGCCGTTCAGCGGCGTTCCTTCCAGGGGGGCGCCGTCCGGCGTCGGTTTCTTTTCTCCGGTCCCCGCGAAGGTGGTGATGATTCCCGTCGCCAGATCGACTCTCCGGATGCGATGGTTGCCGATGTCGCAGATGTAGAGCTGCCCGGCATGGTCCAGACAGATCGAGTGAGGCTGCCTGAGCTGGGCCGACGTCGCCGGTCCTCCGTCGCCGCTGAAGCCGGGCGTTCCGGTGCCGGCGATGGTCGTAATCAGCCCTGTCCGGGCGTCAACACGGCGGACGACCGCTGCCTGCATATCGACAAAGTACAGGTGGCCTGCCGCATCGAAGCGGACCTCATACGGTTCGTTCACTTCGGCGGCCGTCGCCGGTCCGCCGTCGCCCGAGTTCCCTTTCCGGCCGGTCCCCACGACCGTTGTGGCGATGCCGGTCGCCAGGTCGATGCGACGGATGACGTGAGTGGTCGTTTCACACACGTACAAGCCGCCATCGGGTCCGACCACGAGTCCGAACGGTCCTCCGCAGCCTGCCTGCGTCGCCGGGCCGCCGTCGCCGAAATAACGGTTCTCGCCGGTTCCGGCGAGGGTGACGACCGTGGCAGCCCCCTCCGCCGGAGTTGTCAGCACGGTCGACCCACCCACGACCAGAAGCAGCCACACCGCCAGCGCCGGGGAATCAGACGTTCGCAGGGCAGTTCTCATGAGACAACCTTGGTTTTTAGGCGGAAGCGGATCTTTGCCCGTCCCGGTACGAACCTCACCGATCCGCTGCCGAGACGTGTGAGGGATGATAAATGAGCGGCGGACCGCCGTCAGTCGTCGTCCCTCCCTCACCGGTTCCCTCCCCGCTATTCTGAGAGTAACCGTCCTCGCTCCCCCTCTCTCCTGAACCTCCCGATGTCCCTCAACCTTCTCAACCGTCGTCGGTTCCTGGCGACCTCTGGCACGGGAGTCCTTGCAGCCGCAGTGGCGCCGCAAGCTCTGGCCGGCGCCGAAACCCACCCCCCGTTTCAGCTTCGGTACATCCTCGGTTCCTGCCTGTACGGGTACGCACCGCTGGCGGAGATTCTCCCCGAGGTCGCCAAGGTCGGCGCCACGGCCATCGACCTCTGGCCGAAGGTCCACGGGAACCAGCGCGAACAACTGGACGAGCTGGGGGAGGAACGCTTTGCCGCTCTGCTCCGCGAACACCGCGTCCGGCTGGGATGCCTGACACAGTACAAGCTCGGCCCCTTTGCGCTCCAGAACGAGATGCGTCTGGCGCAACGGCTGGGATGTGCGCTGATCGTGACCGGCGCCGTCGGACCGAAGAACCTGCGGGGGGAGGAACTCAAGCAGGCCGTGGCCAGTTTCATCGAGCAGATGCGGCCCCACCTGGCCGTGGCCGAAGAGACCGGCGTGACGATCGCCATCGAGAATCACAGCCACAACCTGATCGATTCCCCCGATGCCGTCCGTTGGCTGCTGGAGCTGGCCCCTTCGCCGCACCTCGGGCTGGCTCTGGCTCCCTATCACCTGCCGCAGGATGGCGAACTCCTCGCCGGCTTGATCCGCGACGCGGGAGACCGGTTGCAGATGTTCTACGCCTGGCAACATGGAATGGGCTGCATGGAAAAGCTCCCCAAGGAGCAGGAGCTTCTGCAACTGCCGGGTCGCGGAGACCTGGATTTTGGACCCTTGCTGGCGGCACTGCGGGAGATGGATTATCACGGCTGGACGGAAGTCTTCATGCACCCCGTTCCTCGGGGTGTCCCCATCCTGGAGACGACTGCGGCCGTCACCGCGGAGATCAACCGTGCCCGGGGATACCTCGATTCCCGGTTGCCGCGGGCGGAGGGGGATGCCGGCCGCTGAAGGGAGGTCGCCCGGGGACAGCCGCCGCAGGAAGCCGCCGAAAGCCCTCCAGTTCGCGCAGATTCCCCTTTACTTGCCGCCGTGAGTTTTGCTATCAGCCCCCTCCCCTCGTGGCTCCGGCTGCGTCTCCTCGTTCGTTCCTGCCTGATGACCCGGGCGGCAGGATGCCGTCCGTTCCTGAACCTCGGCACGAGGCCGACATGTCCCGACGTCTTTCCACCTGGAAACACCTGTGCTTCTTGGGAGGGCTGGCGCTGGTGTTGACGGCCTGCGGCTGCCAGTCCTTCCGTCGGCCCGGGACGTCTTTGCTGCCGTGGAGCTCTACCGCCGGCCTCCCCAGCCAGTGGGAACCGGAGGTCAAAACCTCCACCCAATAGACCTCCGACCGGCTGCGGTTCAGCTTCTTCCCTGTGAGACAAGACAAATCGTCTCCCGCATGTCTGCGATGCGATCGGCGTCTGTGATGCTCGTTTGCTGCGGCCTGATGACCGCCGGCTCCGGTTGCCGCGCCACCAGCGGCGCCTTTCAGATGGACAGCAATTCGCGGATGCCGTGGTTCGGACTGAACCTCTCGCTCCCCAAACCGAAGGCCAGCCGCAAGACGCTGGAGACAATCAGTGACTCACGGCCGCGGGAGCAGACCATTTCGCTGGCGAACGAACATCACCGCGACCCCTCCCCCCCTCCGCGCCGCCTGCTCTCCCGACTGCGCGGGAGTGAAAGTGAAGCAGAGGAGACCGCCATCCCGGCTCCTCCCCTCTCTCCTCAGGAACAGTCCCAGCAGCCGCTCCGTCTGGAAGGTCCGCGCGAAGAGTTCCGCTGACCTGGTTGGTTCCCCGCCAGTCGGCACGACGGACGAGGTGCGCGGCCGGGGGGAACGGTTCACACAGGCGGAGATCGCCGGCAGAGCAGACGAATCCGGCACGACCAGCCCACCTAAGGCGAACGGAGCGCTCCGCCTGTTTTGAGCCCCTGGCGGCTGCTCCGGCTCAGTTCCTCGATCTCCAACGCTGCCAGCAACGCCATCGCACCTCCCCGCTCGTCCCGCCCCCAGATCGCTTCGCGGTCGAGGTAGTCTTGGAGCGTTCTCTGCTTGCCCGTCCCCGTGCAAACGTCGAGGAGGACGCCGTCGTCGAAAATCCGCAGTTGCAGCGCCGGCCAGGCGCGCTCGATGGCAGGACGGCCCACGGCGGGATCGATCCAGCCGTGACGCACCCCGCGCGCCAGCGCCCACGTGATCATGCAGGTTGCGGTCAGCTCGCGATAGGCCCCCGGATGGTCGATCACCTGCCGCCACATCCCGGTGGGATCCTGGTGCGGCAAGAGCGCCTGCATGTGGGCACGAAAGGCGGCGAGCATCTGGGTGTGCACCCGGGTGGCGCTCTCCCGCAGCGGGTCCTCAACGGCCGCGGCGTCCCGGGGATATTGGAGAATCTCCTCCAGGTCGGTGAGGGCCAGGGCCAGCCCCAGTGCGGGGAATCCGTTGCCGCGCCCCCACGGCGCCTCGCACAGGGGGGAGTGCCGGTACAGGCCGTCCTCGCGGAGGCAGAGTCGCTGCATGAACGCCAGGTGCCGCCCCGCCATATCGAGATACCTCGCCTCACCGGTCAGCCGACCCGCCGCCGTGAGGAGAGGGCAGGCCATGAACACCGCGTCGCTCATCTCGTTGTGGGTCGGCATCGCGTCGCGCGGCTGACCGTGAGCGTCAAAGGCGCGATCGGCCGCGCGGCGCACCAGTTCCACCGCCCGGGGATCGCCGGTGCGCCGGGCCCACTCGGCAAACACCAAACACCCGGCGAAGTGGCTGCCGCCCGATTTGTCGTCGAGCGTGTCACGCTCCCCCGACAAGTACGGCTCCAGGATTCGCGCCACGGTCTGCTGGTGGGTCGGCTCGTTTGTCAATTCGCCGTAGGCCAGTCGCGACATGACGGCGAGGGCAGGCTGATACATGACGGGACTGAGCCGCTGCCCGTAGTGATCGAGCAATCGCCGGGCAACCTCGAGCGGCGGTCGTTGCATCCGTGCCAATGCCTGACGCGCGGTCGGGGAGTGCTCGCGAACGTCGGGTCCGAACTGGTCGAGAGTGGTATAGGCCCGGGTCAGTGGATCGAACGCCTCTCGAGCGACGGAGAGCAATCGTGCCGGCAGCCAGGCCCCGCGGATTGCCAGGCGGGACGACGGACCGTTTCCTGCCAGGCTGACGGCGAGACTGTGCGGATTGCGAACCACCTGCTGCTCGCGACGGGTCCGCTCGTAGTCGGGGTCGTCGGCCGAGGTGATCTCCAGCACGGCGTCCGGGGCGTACCAGGCGAAAAACCGCGTGAGCACCGCGGCCTCCACCTCTCCCTCCGTATTGTCGGCGGCGCCGGCGGGGGGGAAGGACAACGGGCGCGGCTGCGCCTGAGACTCCCGGCAGGCCCGCCAGGCGTCCGGATGAGCCAGGGGAATCCAGGCGCGGACGTATCGACCCGGAAGGTCCTCGCCCAGCAGGGGAGAGCGGCGGTGCATTCGCAACGTCTCAACGGTCTGTGGATCGCCGTCCAGGCCGGCCACGATCACGACGCGTGTCACTCCTTCGGCGGGCAGCAAGGCGGCGGGTTCCACGAGGCACCAGATCAACGTTCCCTGCCGCGTGACGCCGATCGGGAGTCGAATCATCCCTGGCCGCTCGAAGTCGGCCAGCACGGACGCGATGTCGGCATTCCCGTCGTCGGCCCTCAGTGGCGCAGCGGAGAGCGCAATCAGGCCCAGGAGTACGGTGCGGAAGGTGTGCCGGATCATGGTTCCAGTTTCGCGTGGGGGACGGCGGGGCGCGTGCGGCGGAGGGTGCGTCTCGCGGAGACGGGGGGATTGGGTCAACGTGGTGATTGTGTCGGGGGAAAGAGGTGTCCGCCAGTGGTTGAGTCTCGTCGACGAGTTATCGACAGCGGGGTGGGGCGGCCGTCGCGGCGGGGCGTCGAGAGGCCGCAAAAAACTCGCGAAAAATCGGCGTTCAAAAGCCGGGAAGAAAATCCGCTCCGGATTGATTTGACTCGCTGGTCAAGAGGTGTAGGATCGCGGCCACGGATGGAGGACGTGAAGACGCGTCCGTGTCGTTTCACCTGCCGCCGGAACGCCACTCCGCGGCGTTTCGATCATCATTCAGTCCATCAGTCGCGCATGACCGGCGACTCCTGAGAGGACGTCTCTGGGGGTCGCCGGCGGACGTTGTGACCCCGTTGTGGGACGGGATCGCAGTCCGTGCGGAGTGCGCGCCGGGGGTTGCACGATGCTGCCCAGTGAGCATTCGGGGGATCATGATGTCCAGAGAATCCTTGCGCGGCTCTCCGAGACAATCGGTCCGCGCCGCTTCCGCCACTGGTTCGAGGGGAAGACGCGGTTGTCGCTCCAGGGGGATCTGCTCCGCGTCGAGGCCGCCAGCCATTATCTGTTGAGCTGGATTCAGCGGCAGTATGGGGATGCGCTGCTGGCCGTCGCGCATGAACTGGTGCATCCGGGGCTGAGAGTCCACTTTGAGGTCGACGCCGCCCTCACGCTGCTTCCGGCGACGACGGGAACTCAGGAGGGGCGTCTCTGGCCGGCGGCCAATGGCGTCGGGCGCACGACGCGTCCGGAGCCGGGGTCCTCGGCCGGTGGTTCGGGTGCGACGGAGTGCACGGCGCCTATGGGTGTGATGGACCGCGCCACCCGTCCCGGTGCGACGGAGCGCACCGCGGACGCGGGGCGGCGGTCCTCCCCTTCCGCTTCCGGTCGTCGCCAGTATGACCTGCGGGACTTTGTGGTCGGCCCGTGCAATCAGCTCGCGTACACGGCGGCTCGCGAAGTGGCCGCGTCTCCCGGCATGGTCTATAACCCGCTGTACGTGTATGGCGCCGTCGGGAACGGCAAGACCCACCTGCTGGAGGGGATCGCCCGGGAGATCAAGCGCGGCTTTCCGGCCTTGCAGGTGCTGTATCTCACCGCCGAAAACTTCACGAACTTCTTCACCCACGCCCTGCGGGAGAAATCGCTTCCCAGCTTCCGCCAGAAGTTCCGCGGCGCGGACGTCCTGCTGGTCGAAGACGTCGATTTCCTCGAGGGCAAACGGAGCATTCAGGAAGAGTTCCTGCACACCCTGCAGCAGCTTGACGCCCACGGCCGTCAGATCGTGCTCACGGGGGACCGTCATCCCCGCCTGCTCACGCGGCTGTCCGACGAGCTGGTGACGCGGTTCCTCGCCGGTCTCGTGTGCCGCATCGCACCCCCTTCCACCGAGACTCGCCGGCAAGTGGTGGAACGGATTGCCGCTGAGCGTAAGTTGCAAGTCTCCGACGGCGCACTTGAGTATGTGACCACGCGATTCACCAGCAGCATCCGCGAACTGGTGGGCGCCATGAATTGTCTGGCCGTCTGGCAGTCCCTTCACCAGCGACGCATCGGCAAGACCATCGCCCGCGAAGTGCTGGCCAGCCTGGAGCGGGATTGCCTGCGGATCGTCCGTCTGGACGACATCGACCGGGCGGTGTGCGGGTTGTTCGGCGTCTCCTCGCGCGACCTCAAGTCCGAGAGCCGCTCCCGGAGCGTGGCTCAACCGCGCATGCTCGCCATGTATCTTGCCCGGCGGATGACCAACACCGCCTTGAGCGAGATTGGACGCTTCTACGGCGGACGCAACCACTCCACCGTCCTTTCGGCCGAGCGGAAGGTGGCCCGGCAACTGGAACAAAACGAGACCATCCGCATCGCCGCCGAGGAATGGACGTTGCGAGACGTGCTGCAGACGCTGGAGCAGCAGATCGTGGCCGGCTGATGGCAGCGGTGCGAGTCCTCTGTTCAGGGACGCCGCTCGCCGGGCGAGACCGCCAGCGGCGTTGCCTCAACCACTTCAAACAACGGTAACGTCTCTCGCTGCAACTCTTGCTGGACGTCGCGGACCTCGACCACGGAGAGCAAGGTGCCCGGACGCAGCACGTCGAGATTGGTGAGGACCACGCGGTCCCCGGGAGATAAGCCGGCGGTGACGATGGCGAACGAGGCCAGCGTCCCCCCCACGGTGATTTCGCGTCGCTCGGCAATGGCCGATTCTGCCGAGTTCCGTGCTTCTGAAGTAGCGGCCTCCTGCTCCTCCGAATTCCCCCCCACCTCGTTCCGAGGGGCCGGAGCAGTCGCCGCGACGTAGACCCCGCCCTCCACGATGGCGTCCCGTGGCACGAGCAGAATCCCCCCCACTTCCCCCAGTTCAATTCGCGCGTGGACGAAGGTTCCCGGTCGCAGCGGATCGACCGTCTGCGTGTTGTCCACTTCCGCATAAACCCGCACGGTGCGGGTCGTTTCGTCAGCCACGGGGGCCATCCGGGTGACGCGGCCCACCCAGCGGCAGTGAGCCGCTTCATGTTCGGACAACTGCACGCGTGGCTGCTCGCCGGCCGCCAGCAGGGAGACGATCTCGTCCGAGCGGCTGAGCGGTACTGCCAGGGGGACCTCCACCCGCGACAAATCGGTCAACTCGAATAAGGGTTCTCCGGGACGCACGTATTGTCCGTGTTCCACCATCACCCGGCTGACGACTCCGGGGAACGGCGCGAAGACCTCGCTGCGCTGCAGTTCCAGCCGCGCCAAGGCCAGGTCCCGCTCATGCGCTGCCTGACGGGCCTGAACCTGCTTGCGACGGACCTCCTCGAGCTTGAGCGTTGTCTCCAGTTGGAGTACCGCTTCCGCGTATTGCTGGTACTCGATTTCGACGCGGCGGAGTTCGGTCTCACGGCCGGCCCCTTGTTCCTGCAAGCGGCGCTGCAGCTTGAGTTGCTCCTCGGCCGAGGCGAGCGTCCGCCGGCGTTGCGCCAGCAGTTCGCGATTGTTCTGGACTTCCTGGCTGATCTGTTCCAATTCGGCCGTATCCTGGGCCAGCAGAGCTTCCGCCTGCAACAGACGCTCCCGATACGTTTCGGGATCGATGCGGATCACGGGCGTGGGCGGAGCGGAGGCGGGGGGGGACCCGTCTCCCGGGGCGGGGGGCGGCCCGGAGAGCACCGTTCCCACCTGCAGCCCGTGGGTCTCGATGATCCGGCCGACGACCTCCGCGGCGACCGTCACCTGCCGGTCCGCGAGGGCGGTGCCAAAGCTCGTCTGCAAGGGACGGATGTCGAGCCGCTGCACCAGAAAGACCGGTACCCGGAAGACCCGTGCCGCCGGCTCGATCTGCGACGGCAGCCGTTTGAGCGAAGCCAAGTGCAGAAACAAAAACAGCCCACCCCCCAAGGCAGTCAGCACCAGCACCGGCGTCAGCAGCCGTCGCGCCCAGCGCTGCATTCGCTCCCGGGTGTGGGACACCCCCGGAATGTGGCTGCGCCCCGCTCTCGTCAGCGGCGGGGGGGGCGCAGGGGGCGGACTCGGCTCCCGGGTGATCGGATTCTCCATCGGCATGGCGGCAAACACCTGGAGCCGGACGCTTCACTGCCAGCATTGTAGACGCCCCTTCCACAGCGGTCACGAGCACTTCTCCGCAGCGAAAACGGTCGCTTCTCACCGGAGGGAATCCGTGGCTGAGCCCGGAAGCTGCCTTCCTCCTCCCAGCCCCGCGCCGACATGAGGCACTCTGCCCGTGAGCATGTCCCATCGCCGCACGAATCAGTGTCGGAGGACCGGCGGCTTGGATACCATGCTCTCCGACACTGGTTGACACTCCCCGGAGGCCCGCCATGACGGCTGCCACGACTCCCGGACCCATCAGTCGTTTCCTCGAGCACCACTTCCGCCACTTCAATGCGGCGGCCCTGGTGGACGCGGCCCGGGGATACTCCGCTCATCTGCAAACCGGCGGGCGGATGATGGTCTGCCTCGCCGGGGCCATGAGCACGGCGGAGCTGGGCCTCTCCCTGGCCGAGATGATCCGCCGCGACAAGGTGCACCTCATCTCCTGCACCGGCGCGAATCTCGAAGAGGACGTGTTCAATCTCGTCGCGCACAACTTCTACGAACGCGTGCCGCACTACCGGCAGCTCACGCCGGCCGACGAGCAGGCGCTGCTGGAACGGCACATGAATCGCGTCACCGACACCTGCATCCCCGAGGGGGAGGCGATGCGGCGGATGGAAGCCGCCATGCTGGAGGTCTGGACCGCCGCCGACCGCGCCGGACAGCGGTACTTCCCTCACGAGTTCTTCTATCAGGTCCTGCGCAGCGGCAAGTACCGTGAGTATTACCAGATCGATCCCCGGGACTCCTGGATGCTGGCCGCGGCCGAAAAGAACCTCCCCATCATCGTCCCCGGTTGGGAGGACTCGACGCTGGGGAACATGTATGCCGCCGCCGTCATCCGCGGGGACGTGAAGAACGTCCACACCGTCCGCACCGGCATCGAATACATGACGTGGCTGGCGGACTTCTACACCGAGACCACCCGCCGGCACTCGCTGGGAATGTTCCAGATCGGCGGCGGCATTGCCGGCGATTTCCCGATCTGCGTGGTGCCCATGCTGCATCAGGACCTGCGGCGGGAGAACGTCCCCCTGTGGGGCTACTTCTGCCAGATCAGCGATTCGACCACCAGTTACGGCAGCTACTCCGGCGCTGTGCCCAATGAGAAGATCACCTGGGGCAAACTCAGCGTCGAAACCCCCAAGTACATCATCGAGTCGGACGCCACGATCGTTGCCCCGCTCATCTTCGCCCATGTGCTGGGGTGGTGACGGGGTGGCGAGGGAAGCCCCCCGGCGTCCGCGATCAGGCGCGGGCTGATGCGGCTGCGGCGCCGCCGGGAGATGACGGCACCTGGCTCGGCGGGGGGCGAATGCCGTCGGCCGCTCCCCACGAGCTGCGGGGGCCGCGTTTTCCCGGGGGCGATTACACCGTGGCGGCTGCCGGCGTGAGGTACTTGTCCACCTCGTTGGCGACGATCACGCCGTAGTTCACCGCCCCCAGCCAGCCGGACATGATGATGCCGACCGATCCGGCGTGAAACAGCCCGGCGATCTGCTCCGGCAGCGTTTGCGAGACCTTCAGCCCCTCGAACTTGGTGCCGAAGCTCGCCCCTTGCAGATGCCGCGTATACCGCTTGAAGGTTCGCGGCGTGGAGGCCTCCACCCAGTCGACCCGCTCCCGCAGGTTCGGGACGTACCGGGCCAGACAGTCGAGGGTGGTCTCGCACAGGTGCTGTTTCTGGCGCTGGTACTCTGCTTCCGGGAGGTCGGCCCAGTCGCGATAGTGGGCATTCGTGGAAGAGACGATCAGCCAGCGGTTCGATCCGGGCCGCGTCTCGGGATAGTAGAAGGAGAAGGTCCGGCTGCTGACGTGTTTGGAGAGCATCGCCTGGATGTCAAAGCCGTGATGCTCGGAGTGGAACAGGAGGTCGCCGCAGTAGTCGAACCCCTCGCCGGGTCGGAGGGCGATGTACACCTGGCAGCTCGAGTTGTTGAGCCGCACCGCGCGGGTCTCCTCGACGAAGTTCGGATCGAAGTGCTCGGCGCCGACGAGCTGCAGGATGGTGCTTTTGATGTTGGCGTTGGAGAGGACCGCGTGGCAGCCGATCCGCCGACCGTTGACCCACACCCCCTGCACCTGCCGATCGGGAGAGACGTCAATCTTCTCGACGAGGGCGCGAATGGCGATCTCCACGCCATTGCGCTCCAGTTCCGCCCGCATCTGGGTAATGAGCTTGTCGGTTCCCCCCTGAAAGGTGAACACCCCCTTGCTCATGAAGTTGCTGAAGACGATGCCGTAGGTGATGGCGGGGTCTTCGAGGGTCGAACCGTTGGCGTAGGTGATTGGTTCCATCAGCAGCCGCTGCACGTCGGTGCGGCCGGGAAAGAACCGCTCGAACAACTCCCGCGTGGTGGTGGACTGGTCGTCGTAGAAGTTCATCTTCCGGGCCACGGTGAAGAATTCGTCCACCGTGGCGTGCGGGATGCCGAACTTCTCCGTGATGATGCGGGTGAAGTCCTGCCGGTCAAAGGTGGTCCACAGCGAGAACTGGGGATTCTCGAAGCGGATGCCCTTGAGCTGCACAATCGACTCGGCGATCTCGGGAGTCCAGTACTTGCGGCAGCTCTTGACCATCCCATAGGGAAAGCCGTGCAGCGAGATGTCGAAGATGTGCCCGCCACGGCGTTTGAACCACGTCGCCATCCCGCCGAGCTGGTAGTGATGCTCCAACAACAGGACGGAGTAGCCCTGTTTGGCCAGCACGTTGGCGCCCGTCAATCCGGCGAGACCGGACCCGATGACGATGACGTCGTAATGGTCGCGGCAGTCCTTGAGATGGTCCTTGGGCATCGCACTCGCATCAAACTCAGGGGGGAGCGTCCAAACCTCAAAGTCTAGGCGTCAGGAACCGGTTTGCCAGTGTCAGGCCGCCTCGGATTCCTGTCGCAGGCCGTTTTTTCCCGGCCGACGGATGAACCCTGCACCGGGAGGGAGGTCTCACCCCCTCGTCGGAAACGTCTCACAGAAGCCACATACCGATTCCCATGGTATAGTTGCGTCGATTCTTCTCCGGCGCTGGCGTTCGCGAGTTACTTCTTCCTCTCAACCTCGCCTTACTGACTGACGGCAGCGTGCTGCCGGCGTGCAGCAAGACGTTCACCCGCTGTGGAAAGCCCAGGCCATGGACGAACTCTTCTTTATTCTGCTGGGTTCGTGCGTTTTCTTCGCCGTGGCCATCCTGCCGATCGTCACGCTGACACTGGTCGTCCGGCTGAGGCGGGAGCAGGAGGCGGGCCTCGATCGCATCCGCCACGAGCTGCGGAACTTGATCCGCGACGTCGAGGCGCTGAGGCATCCGGCAGGGACGGCTCCCCCGGCCGCTCCGACCCCTTCTCCGGCGACAGTTGCCCCTGCCGGTGCCGTCCCACCCGCGCCGGCTGCTGTCTCGCCACCTCCCCTTCCGGTAGCCGCACCTGGGGAACCGTTCAAGGAGGCTGTGGAAGAAGCGGCGGTCACGGTGCCGCCGACTCCGCAGGCGGCCGCTCAGCGGCGGGTGGAGGAGTTTCTCCGCACGGTTCGTCCGCAGGCGGCGGCAGAGCAGGAAGCAGCGGTCGCGTCCGGCGCCCCCGCAGCGATCGAGGCGGTTCCTTCCTCTCCTCCGCCTCCGCCGCGGCAACCGAGCCGCTTCGAGACTGCCGCCAAGGAGACGCTCCGCAAGATCTGGAACTGGATCATCGTGGGGGAGGAACATGTGCCGACCGGCGTCTCGATGGAGTACGCGGTCGCCAGCCAGTGGCTGTTGCGGATCGGCATTCTGATTCTGGTAGTGGGGATCGGGTTCTTTGTGCGGTACTCGATCCAAGAGGGGCTGCTGAATGAGCAGGCCCGCGTCGCCCTGACCGTCATTACAGGCTTGGCGATGCTGGTGAGCGGGACGCGGCTGCTGGGACGGCGGTATCACGTGCTGGGACAAGGTCTGCTCGGCGGCGGTCTGGCGGTGCTGTACTTCGCCGTGTTCGCGGCGTTCAACTTCTACCGGCTGATTGAGAGCGCCGCACTCGCCTTCGGGCTGATGACGCTGGTGACGGTGCTGGCCGGAGGGATCGCGGTGAAATTCAATTCCATCCTGGTTGCCGTGCTGGGGATTCTCGGCGGTTACGGGACTCCGGTGATGCTCTCTACGGGGGAGGTCAACTTCGTCGGGTTGTACGGCTACCTGCTGGTGCTGGGGGTGGGCGTGCTGGCCATGTGCTACTGGAAGGACTGGCCGCTGGTGAACTACCTGAGTTTCTTCGGCACCTACGGCTTGTATTACGCGGCCATGCGACAGTATGAGCCGGCCTATTTCTGGGACGTGCTGCCGTTCCTGATGGCCTTCTTCGTCCTCTTCTCGACGATGCAGTTCCTGTATAAGATCGCGAGCGGCCTGCGGTCGAACCTGCTTGATCTGGCAGCGCTGGTGCTCAATGCCGGTGTGTTTTACACCGAGTCGCATCGTCTCATCACGGAGATGTACTCCCGCCACCAGTGGGTTGCGGCCGTGACGCTCGCGCTGACCGCCTTCTACCTGCTGCACGTCGTCTACTTTGTGCAGCGACGGCTGGTGGACCGTGACCTGCTGGTGAGCTTCCTGGGGCTGGCAGCGTTCTTTTTGGCGGTGACGATGCCACTGCTCCTCTCCCCCGAATGGATCACCGCCAGTTGGGCCTTGCAGGCGCTGGTGCTGCTGTGGATTGCCGGAAAGATTGGCAGCCAGTTTCTGCGGCACGTCAGTTACGTGCTGTATGCCATCGTCCTGTTCCGGTTCGGGTTCCTCGATCTCCCCCGGCAGTTTGGCGCCGCCGGTTTCACGGCGGAACTGCCGCTGGGGGACTACGCGCGGCTGCTCATCGAGCGGCTGGTGATGTTCGGCGTGCCGATCGGATCGATCGCGGCGGGAGCGCGGCTGCTGGCGCGGCCAGCGGCCGAGGGGCTGCTGACACCGGGAAACGATACGCGGGAGTGGTTGCGAGCGTCGTCAGTGTTGCGGTGGGGGGTCGGCGTGGCGCTCGCGATGGCCTTTGTCTATCTGCATCTCGAACTGAACCGGTCCTTTGGCTACTTCTACGCGCCGCTGCGGTTGCCAGTGCTGACGCTCCTGTGGCTGGGGATGTGCGGATTGCTCCTCTACGAGGCGGTGGTCCGCGACAGCCGCGCCTTGCTCACGCTCGCGCTGCTGTTCCTGGGGGGCTTGTTCCTGAAGCTGATCGCTTTCGACTTGCCGAGCTGGGGGATTTCGGAGCGGTTTCTGTATGACGGGCCGTACTCCTTCCGGGACGCCGGGTTGCGGCTGCTGGACTTCGGTGCAGTGGTGGCCTTTCTCACGGCGGCCTATGTGCTGTTGGCGCGGCCGGTGAGCGTGGCCGGCACGCGCGTCCTGTTCGGCGGGGCGGCGCTGGCGACGCTGTTCGTGTACCTGACGCTGGAGGTGAACACGTTCCTCCGCTACTACAACGAAGGGTTCCGGGCCGGCGGCGTGTCGATCCTCTGGACGCTGTTTGCCCTGGCCCTGCTGATCCGCGGCATCGCCCGCAATGCCCGGAGCCTGCGGTATCTGGGACTGGCGCTGTTCGCCATCGTGGCCTGGAAGGTGTTCTTCGTAGACCTTGCGCGGCTGGACGACTTCTACCGCATTGTCGCCTTCATCATTCTGGGGGTGCTGGTGTTGAGCGGCTCCTTCCTGTACCTGCGCTATCGTGAGACCTTTACCCCTCCGGGTGACAAATCCTCCGCCGTTCCTCCCTCTGCGACTCCGGAGACCTCCGAATGAACCGCCTGTGGCTGGTGGGACTGTGGATGACGACGTGTCTGGTCGGTGCCGAGGCTGCGGAACCCCGCCCGCGTCAGGCCCGCGACATCGAGCTCCCCGCGCGAACGCAGGAGGAACTGGTCGCGGTTCCCCTCGATGCGGACGTCTACGCCGCGGCCCTGCCGAATCTGGCCGACGTCCGGATTCTCGATGCCGCGGGACGCGAGGTCGGGTTCCTGTTGCGGGCCGCTCCGACCACCACGTCGCGACGGGTCCGCCGCACCTGGACGCCGCGTCAACGCTCCCTCCGTCCGCTTCCCGGAGAGGGACTGGAAATCACGCTGCAACTGGAAGAGTCGGATTCTGTTCCGGAGGGTCTGCGGCTGGTGACGCCCTTGACCAACTTTGAGCAGCACGTGCAGGTCTCGACCTCGGCGGATGGAGTCGCATGGACGCCATTGACGGAGTCGCTGTTGTTCGACTATTCGCGGTACATGGACGTCCGTAACACGGCGGTGAAACTCCCGCGGACGGTTCACAGGTTCTTTCGGATCGTGGTGGCCCAGATCAACGCCGAGCAGGAATCGGAACTGCTGGAATTGACGCGCCACCTGCAAGGAAACCGCGAGACCGATCGAAGCGAGCGGGTCCGGATCGAGCGCCGCCCGTTCCGGATCGACCGCGTGGAATTCTGGACGGAACAGGCGGAAGAGAGGTCCACCGCGATCCAGACGACGGAGTATCCCCTGGCGGGGTTCACGGTGACGGAGGATGCGGAGACCAAGACGACGCGGGTGCTGATCGAGACGCGCACCCCGCCGCTGACGTCCTTCACCCTCCAAACGCCGGACCGGAACTTCAGCCGCGCGGCACGTCTGGAGGTGGAACAGCGCCTCGGCCCGCAGTCGCGGTGGCGGACGCTCAGCACGGGTCAGTTCGTTCGGCTCGATTTCCGGACCCTTTCCACGTCGGAGCTGACGCTGGAGTTCCCCGAGACGCGGGCGGAGCGGTATCGGCTGGTGATCGACAATCGTGACAGCCCTCCCCTGACGATCCAGGGGATCACCGCTCGCGGGCCGGTGCACGAAGTGCTCTTTCTGGCCGCTCCGGAAAGCACGTACCGGCTGGCCTGCGGCGGAGAGGGGTGGAGTCCCCCCAGCTATGATACGGCAGCCATTCAGGCGGCCCTGCGGGTGAAAGCCGTTCCCCTGGCTGCTTCTCTCCGGGCGCAGGCGGAGCTGGTGGCTTCTCCGCCGGGGGGCGTCGGCCAGTCCTGGCGACGCTGGATCAATGACCCGTGGGTGCTGACCGGAGTCATCGTGGTGCTGGCGGCCGCGCTGGGGTGGGGGCTGTATCAGGCGGCGAGGCGAGTCGATCAAGTCCCCGGAAAATGAGAGCGGTGCGCGGGTGCAGCCGCGGAATGGTGGTCCGGTCATGGGCGTGTTGCAGTTCCACATCCTCCGCTTGCCTGCTCCAGGGGAGAGGGCTCCCACCCAGCCCCGCCGACGGCGTCGGCAGGTGGCGGAGCCGAGGGACGGATCAGAGGTGCGGCGGGAGCGATTGCGTCGCGCGCGGGGGCCACGTCGGTCCTGACGGGACGGTCCGGGGGCTGACGCCCCCGGCTCTCCCACGGCCTCCGACGACCTGGGGAATTTCGATCTGCCGCCAGCCTCCGCCGCCGGCTGCTTCCGTCGCTTGTCCGGTGCGAATTGCTGGCGAGTGGGAATCCTCCGGGTGGCGGGCGCTCCCCGGAGTGGTATAATTTTCCCGTCATTGATCGAGGTTGTGTCCGGTTTGGTCGTCCTCGAAGGTTCGTTCATGCCCCAGCTTGCGGATCCCCCGATGGTGGAACAGCCCGTGCAGGGCGCCGGTTTCGTGCATTCCCTGGACCCCGCGGAGATGGAATTTGATTACCGTCCGATGCCCATGTCGGCGGTGATCGGCTTTGTGCTGGGGTTGTTGTCGATCTCGGCCTTGATCTCGTGGCTGACGATCCCTCTGGCGGGGGTGGCGACCGTCATCTCCCTTGTCGCAGTGATCCGCATCGCGCGCTCGGAGGGGGAGTTTGCCGGCATGTGGCTCGCGGCCGGCGGACTGGGGCTTTCGCTGGTGATGGGGGTGGCGGGAGTGCTGCTGACCATCCACCGGTACCAGACGGAAATTCCCCCCGGGTATGAGCGAATCAGCTTTGCTCACGACATTTCCGCCCGTGGGATCGGACGCCAGTCGGAAGGGGGCAGGGACTACCTCGTCATTCCTCCGGAAGTCCGGGCGCTGGAAGGGAAGAACATTTACCTCAAGGGCTTCATGTACCCGACTGGCCGGCCGTATGCCCTGACGCAATTCCTCCTTTGCAAAGACAATGCCCAGTGCTGTTTCGGCGGTCAGCCCGCCTTGCAGGACATGATCGGCGTGGTGATGACCAGGAACCAGACGACGGATCACAACCCGGCCCTGATGGGGGTGGCCGGCAAATTGAAAATCAACCCCCATTATGGCGGGGGGAACCTGGAGCCGATCTACTTGCTGGAAGCCGACTATGTGGCGCCAGCCAAGACCTCCTTGTGATGCCGCCAGTCCGGACGAGATGACCGCGTGGGGGAGCTGCTTGGGAGAAACTCGAACAGGCCGCTGCTTTGTCTCCCTCCCGGACCTTTTTTCCTCTCCAGCCCAGCCAACCGGAGCGATGGTGAGTCTCCTCAGGTGTCGATGGCTGTTGTGCGGCGTTCTGCTGACGGTGCTGGGATGCGCCCCGGCTCCCGAACGTTATCGGACCTTCTCCGCCGCAGACGACCAGACGGCCGAGCCCCCCGTTGATGCCGGAGGTGGCGCGGCGGAGCGGAACGGAACGCCGGGAACCACGCCGGCCGTGGCGACTCCCCCTCCTCAGCCCGCCGTCCCGCCGGTCGCTGAGCTGCCGGGGTCTTCTGCGAACGGGGCAACGACTCCCCCGTTGCAGGAGTCCCCGGCCGCTCTGTCCAGTCAGTCGGGGGCTTCGTTCCCAGCTCCGGCAAGCAGGGAGATTCCAAGGCCGGTCCGTCCCCCCCGCGTTCCCGAACCGATCCGGATCGCGCTGGTCTCCGGGAACGGGGAGGGGAGCAATGGTTCCCTGGCCTTCGCTGCCACCCGGAGAGGGACGCCTCCTCCCTCTACCCCGCGCGAGCCGCAACTGCTCATTCCGGAAAAAGAGTTCCCGAAGGTTCCTCCGGGAGGAGTGCTCCGCGTGAGTTATGACGACTTGGACCTCCTGAAGGTGCTCAATATGGAGCCCGTCCCTGTCAATTGCGTGGACTACTTTCCGGATTGGCTCAAGTCGCTGGATGGGGCCCGGATTCGGATTCGGGGATTCATGATTCCTCCGCTGCGGGAGACAGGCTTGCCGGCCTTCACCCTGGCGCGGGACAATCAGATCTGTTGCTTCGGACGTGATCCGAAGGTGTACGACGTGATCCCGGTTCAACTCAAGGAGGGGACGACGACAGATTACATTCCCAATCGGCCGTTCGACGTGGTGGGGCGATTCGTGATCCGGCCGCAGGCCTTTCGCGGACAGCTCGAAAACCTGTACGAGATTGAAGACGCCGAGATCATCGCGCGGTGAGGGGGAACTGCTCGGCCGCGCTCCGTCGGGAGAGTAACAGTGACGACGATGCCGTTGAAGACCCGGACCCGGTGGGGGAGGCGAAGCCTGTTGTGGGGAGTGATGGCCGGTGTTTGCCTGTGGGCGGCGGCCCACGCCGGCGCCTGCCCCTTCTGTGAAGCGCCGGACGTCACGCTCACGCAACAGGTGCAGCAGTCGGACGTGGCCGTCTTCGTCCAGTGGGTCGAGGGAAAGCCGGTCAACCGTGAGACCAACTTCCCCGGTTCCACCACCTATCAGATTGTCGACGTGTTGCACGACGCCTCCGGCACGCTCCGCAAGGGGGGCCGGTTCGACATCGTCCGTTACCGGGCGGGGCGGCCGGGCGACTTGTTCCTGATGCTCGGCTCCTACACCACGGTCATTGAATGGGGGAGCCCGATCGAGATCAGCGAGGCGGGACTCAACTACATCCGCATGGCCCCCACCAAAGAGGCCTCTACCCGGGAGCGGCTGGGCTACTTCGTCCGGTTCCTCGAGTTCAGCGATCGCGTCATCGCCGACGACGCCTATGCCGAATTCGCCCAGGCCCCCTACGAGGATGTCGTCACCATCGTGGACCTCATGCCCCGCGAGAAACTCCGCACCTGGATCACCAACCCCGCCACGCCGGTCAACCGACTGGGACTGTTCGGCCTCATGCTGGGTTTGTGCGGCAATGCCGAGGACGCCGAGTTGATGCGGCAGAAGATTCTCGAACCGAGCGAGGGGTTCCGCATCGGCATCGACGGCATCATGGCCGGTTATGTGCTCCTGACCGGCGAGGAGGGACTGGCCCTGATCGAGCGGGAAAAGATCACCGACAAGTCCGAGAACTTCAGCGAACACGTCGCCTGCATGCAGACGCTGCGGTTTTTGTGGACCTATGCCAAGGATCGTTTTCCACCGGAACGGCTGAAACGTGCGATGCGGCTGATGGTGGAGAACCCCAAGATCGCCGACCTCGTGATTGCGGACCTGGCGCGGTGGCAGGACTGGGACTCGACCCCGCGGCTGATCGAGCTCTACGGCACGCCGGGTTACGACGTCCCCTTCGTCCAACGGAAGATTCTGCACTTCATGTGGGCGGCGGAAGATTCTCGCCCCAAGGACGCGCAACCGACTCCGGAGTACGTGAAGCAGGCTCAGGAGTTCCTGCGGCGGATCGAGGCCGAGGACCCTGAGATCGTGCAGCAGGCCCGCAAGACCTACTTCCGCTGACGCTGATGCCCACGCCCCCGCGTACGACGTCGGCGCCGCCGACGCTGGCCTCCGGCGGGCGTGCCCTGATCCGGGCGACGATCGGAATCGCTTGGTTGCTGCTGTTTGTCGGGTGGTTCCTGACCCGCGACCTCCCCAATTCCGGAACACCTCCGGTCAACCGCGCCACGCTGGCCGGCCTGCTCCCGGAACTTCTGGCCGCCAACTTCGCCTCCTCCCCTGAGGCGGGTTGGCGTTACTTCCCTCAGCGTCTGGACCTCCTCGCCACCGCGGGGGGAATCCTGGCGGGGGCCTGGGGACTGGGCCGCTGTCTCCTGTGCGGATTGCGCCTCACGCAGGCATTATCGGGGCCAGAGCGGTTGGCACTGGCCGGCGGTGTGGGGCTGTCGCTGTGGTCGCTGCTGACGCTCGGCCTGGGGTGGATGGGTCTGCTGTCCCGCCCCGTGTTCCTGCTGCTGCTGGCGGCAGGAGGAATCGCCGGCCTGGCGACTCTGCGTGGAGCAGCCTCCACGACAACCCCCTCCTCCCTCGGGCCGTCGTCGTCCCCGGCGGGCCGTTGGACGGCGCTTGCCGTGTGCACACCGTTCGTCCTCGCGATGCTCCTGGGAGCGATGCTCCCTCCCACCGACTTCGACGTCAAGGAATACCACTTGCAGGGGCCGAAGGAATACTGGCTGGCCGGACGGATCACCTTTCTCCCCCACAACGTCTACACCAGCTTTCCGTTCCTCACGGAGATGCTTTCACTCTCGGCGATGGTGGTCCGCGGCGACTGGTACCGGGGCGCACTCGCCGGACAGGTGGTGCTGATGAGCTTTGCGATCTTCTCGGCCTGCGGGGTGTGGGCCGCCGCCCTGCGCCTCTGGGCCAGGACCGGACATCCGGAGGACGCCGGCGGTACGACGGACCCCGTTCCCTCCACTGCTGCGTGGCTGGGGGTTATCGTCTTCCTGTCGACGCCGTGGGTCTATCGCCTTGCGATCATCCCCTATGTCGAAGGGGGATTGGCCTGTTATGTCCTGCTCAGCCTCCTGGCCTTCGTCCTTGCCCGTCGTGACGGCGAGTCCGTGAAGCAAATCGTGTGGCTGACGGGACTGCTGGCCGGCAGCGCCGCAGCCTGCAAGTATCCGGGTGTCGTCTCCGTGGTGATTCCCCTCGGTGTGGGAGTGCTGGTGCGAGCGGCCCGCTCTCCGCAGCCCCATGAGTCACGCTGGCGCGCCGTGACAAGGGACGGTCTGCTGTATGGCGTCGGTGTCCTGACCGCCTTTGGCCCGTGGCTGGCCAAGAACCTCTGGGAGACCGGCAATCCGGTCTATCCGCTGTTGTGGGACCTGTTTGGCGGCGTCAGTTTTGACGCGGAAACGAACCTGCGTTGGAAGGCCGCCCATGCCCCCCCCTGGCACCTGTGGCGCGAGCCGCTGCTCATTCCTCTCGATCTCTGGGAGCGGGTCCTCGACGTCGCCGGTCGCAGTGACTGGCAAAGCCCCCTCGGCTTCGGCCTGATGCCGTTGCTGCTCCTTGCTTCGCCCCGGCGTCGCTGCCTCCCGCTGGCGGGTTATGGAGCGTGGATGTTCCTGACCTGGTGCTGGCTGACGCACCGGATCGATCGCTTCTGGGTGCCGCTGCTCCCCCTCTTGGCACTGTTGGCTGGTGCGGGAGGGGCCGTGCTGGCCGCCCGGTTGCGAGAATGGCGCGAATCGACCGTGACCTTGGGGCCGTGGCTGCTGACGGGGCTGTGGGTCCTCATCCTCACCAGCATCCTGCTGTTCAACCTGGGCTTCATCACCACGGGGTTATGCGGATTTAGCGGCTATCTGCTGGATGAGTCCGTCGCGCGGAGAATCGCCACCGGGCAGTCCATCGGTCTGCTCGACTCCGCCGGGCTGAAACGTCAGGGGAAGGCGTTGTTCGTCGGCGAGGCCGCCGTCTTCGACGCCGATTTCCCCTGCCTCTACAACACCGTCTTCGATGACTCGATCTTTGAGCAGTGGTGCGCCGCACCGGTCGAGGGGCGCCCTCGCGGGGAATGGGGGCTGCGCCCTGCGGAGGAGATCCGCCGCACGTTCACGGCCGCGGGGGTTACCCACGTCTGCGTCCACTGGAAGGAGATTCTCCGCTATCGCCTGCCGGGGAGCTACGGCTTTACCGACTTCGTGCACCCGCGGCGGTTCGAGACCTTGTGCGAGGCGGGCGTGCTCCGGCGAACTCCCTTCGTTGCCTCGATCGCCTGGAGCGACCTCTCACGGCCCGAACGCGAAGAGATCGACCGCTGGGCGCCGGAACTGCACCTGCGGCACGGTGGAGAAGAATTCCTGCGGTCGATCGAAGTGTATGAGGTCGTCCCGCCGGCCGCGGCCGCTCCTTGAGACCGGCTGCTCACCACGGACACCGCGGTGCCGAGAGGGGGTCAGAGCTGTTCCAGGTACGCCGCCAGCAACGCCGGATACGAGGCGAGGTCGTCCTTGTGAGCCATCTCGGTGACAGTGTGGATGTATTTGATGGGGCAGGCGAAGACGGCGGTCCGCGCGCCGCGGCGGGAGCGCTGGATCATGGCGCCGTCCTGCCCTCCGCTGGGAAGCACGCCGCGCTGACACTTGATCCCTCGCGCCGCCGCCACCGCCTCGATCTCCTCCAGCAGCCGGATGTCTGCAATGGTGGACGAGTCCATCACCTTCAGGCAGACGCCCGCCCCGGGGACCGTGATCCGCTGTTCGTCCGGGACGCCGGGGGTCTTGCAACACAGCGTGGTGTCGCAGGAGAGGCCGATGTCGGGTGCCACGCCGTAGGCGGCCGGCAACGCTCCCCGCAGGCCCACCTCCTCTTGCACGGTCCAGACGGCATGGATCTCACAGGCGTGGTGCTCCAGCCGCTCGAGGGCCCGGATCACCGCCCAGCAGCCGACGCGGTTGTCGAGGCATTGCGAGACGACGGAGTCCCCCACCTGTGTGAACGGCCCGTCGAGAACCACCATGTCGCCGATCTTCACGCGGGCGGCCACCTGATCGGCAGGCAGGCCGACGTCCACGAAAAACTCCGCCATCTCGGGAATCTTCCGCTTCTCCTCCTCGCTGGCGATGTGGATCGGCTTGCCGGAAGGGTTCATCACTCCCCACAGGTCTCCCCCGGACGTGCAGACCCGCACCCGCCGCGCGAACAGGTTGCGGCGGTCGAAGCCCCCCACCGGGTTGACGCGCAGAAATCCGTCCTCCCCCACATGGCTGACCAGAAAGCCAATCTGGTCCATGTGCGCGGCGAGCATCACTTTCAGCGGCTGCGCGACCGACTGGCCGGCACGCGGACGCGGATGGCGCACCCCGATCAACGAGCCGAGGGGATCGACCCGCAACTCGTCACACAGGCCGTGGGACTCGACGTAGTTGCGAATGACATCCCGAATCCGATCCTCCCGGCCCGGAACGGCGGGGGTCTGCGTCAGTTGTTCCAGAAGTTCCATGCCTCAGAATCCACGTTGGCCGCGGAGATGAACGAACATCGCCGCCGTGCGAATGTTGCCGGGTCCGACTCCGGATTTCAAATCCGGCTCGGGCCGCAGGTGATACTTTGACCGACGTGTGATGCCTGGACCGAATCGTCCCACCACGGCAGTCCGTCCGGCAGCCCCCCCTGGGGTGGCGGAGTCACGTCCACAGCCACGCGATCATCACGGCTCCGCCGGCGAGCGTCATCGCCAGCGGCAGGCAGCAGCCCAGCGAACGGCCGAGCTTCCGCTGTCGACCGGAGCGCGTCAGGGGAATCCCGAGCTGGCGGGAGAGCCGCGCCTTGGCCCCGGAGAGTCCCAGGGCCCGCTTCCAGGACCAGGAAAAACCGAACTTTCGCCCCATCGCTGTGTTCCCCGCAGAGCCCCAGCGTCGCTCAGAACGGCCGGACGTCCGCCGGCCATTGTGCTACGGAACTTTTACTCTCGGAATGGAACTCCCACTAGTCCCGTCAGGAACGTCCGGAGACGTCTGATTCCAACAGAAGGACATCGCGGCCTGTGACGCCAACCCGCAAGGGAGCAGGTGACGCTCCGCGGTCCAGACCCACGACGCGCAGCGGCCTCAATTCCTCCCTTCGAAGCTGCGGAATCTCGCCCGGCCACGGTGGGACGCGACGCGAGCGGCCCACCGAACAACGTCACAGACGGGCGGGGTGTTCACACGGCGATGGCCTGCTCCGGCGACTGATCATCACCTGGCTGTTACAGCCTCCGGAGTCGGGAATTCTCCCAGCAAGCTGCCGAGGTACTCTTCCAGATTTGTGTACCTGTCGCCGTCGCGATCGGCGGAGCCGTCATCGGGGTCCCGTGGGTCCAGTCCCCGGGATCGCTCCCAGTCGTCCGGCATCCCGTCGCCGTCGACGTCCCAGTCGGGAGGTCGATGCACGACGGGATAATCCTCCCAGCCTCCGACGTCTGCCTGCGAGTCCGGCAGTCCCGGAAGCCCGGTGCGACTCCCCCGGTACGCACACATGCCGGAACGGACTTCGGCCAGAATCCGCTGATCGTGGCGGTCGAGCCGCGGCACCGTACAACCGACGTTGTTCAATACGTCGTCATAGGCTTCGGCAGCGGTCTGCGTCCGAATGTGCGGCTCGAAAAAGGGCTGCTCGACGATGTAGTCTGCGAGCGACACGCCCGGCCAGGGATGCAGTCCACCCAGAGGCTCGGCTGCCGTCACGTGCCCCTCCACAACGTTGCCAGCAATGTAATACCGTTGTGGTCCGTAGAGATGGACCCACTCCAGTTCCGGACGAATGGCGTGGAACCGAAGGGTGGCGGGACCGGGCCGATAGTAGTTGTTGACGAACTGCACCTCGGCCGCGCCGCCGTCGGTCGTCCGATGTTTCCAGTTGAAGACGACGTTGTTGCGAATGTCGAGACGTCCGGTGTGCCGCTTGTTGCGGTCGAGTCCGCCGGCGAGGCTCCAGTTCCGGCCGGCACAGTGAGCCAGCAGGTTGTGATGGAAACTGCCGATCATGCCCCCGATGCTGGCGGCAAAGCCGTGCTCGGTTCCGGGGGGATACTTGCGGTGCCCGGCGGAGTTGAGCGCTTCGGAAATCAATGTGCGCTGCAGAGTGATGTTTCCGGCGCCACGGGAACTGAAGGCTTCATCGATCGTCCAACTGATTGAACAGTGGTCGATGATGCAGTCGTTGGAATAGGCCATCCCCATCCCGTCAAGGGTCTCTCCGGAAATGTCCCCCGGGCGCACCCGCAGGCAGCGAATGATGACGTCATGCGTCCCGTACAGTCCCAAGTTGAACTTCCGCAGGCAGATGCCCGCGCCGGGAGCCGTCTGACCGGCGATTGTCAGATAGGGATTCCGCACGATCAGCGGGGACTCCAGCGTCACCAGGCCAGAGACCTCAAACACCACCGTGCGGGGACCTTCGGCTTCGACGGCGGCCCGGAGAGTGCCGGGGCCGTCGTCATTCAGGTTGGTGACATGCCACACGCGTCCGCCGCGTCCCCCCTGGGCGAAACGGCCGTACCCCTCGGCGGAGGGAAAGGCCAACTGGCGGCGCGGACCGCTGGCGTTTGTGGCATCGTCCCGGTCAGGTTCCGCGGCCGAACAGTGCCCCATCCCCCCGCCAATGGCACCGGCGCCAACAAGAGCGACGGTCCACAGAATGCAGCCGCGAGCTCGATTGCGGGTGGTCATCGTCGGGCACTCGCCGCGAAAGATTTCCCCTCTGGAGACTCAGCCCCCAAGAGTGTGAGAGGCGATCCGCCGGCGGGGCAGGCCGACCTCCTTCCCCGCGGCAGAATCTCCCTGAGAGACCATCTCCATTGTGAGACCAGAGGCAACTTCCACACCCCCTGCTCCACTTCTCCCCTACGAAAATCGTCGCATGGATTGCCGTGTTGCCTCCACCTTCACTCCACCTCCGGCCTCCCTCCCAGAAGAAAATCGTGAGACACCCGCTCGCTGGATGAACGCGTGGTTGTCTCGGGGAGGATGCAGGTTAGTCGTCAGCTCCAGTGTGGAACAACTCAGACACGGCGCAGTTCACGCCCGGGAGGAGTTGCCGAGGTTCAGTTCGTCCCCGGCGGGGTGGTCGGGTGAGGCACCACGCAAGGTCGAAGTGTTCGGCTCCACGATGTGAGAGTGCTTTCCCCTGATCGGTGATGGCCGTGATGCAGGAGGAGTGGGCGCAATCGGGCTTTGTGGGAACACCCTTGCCGGTCTGGGGGCCGGTCTGGGGGAGATTCCTGTTCCAGAGGCCGCATTCCGTCTGTTGGGCGAGGAACGGAGGGCGAGGGGACCGGACTGGATGGGAGCGCGGCGTGCTGAGCACTGCGGAGGATCATTTGACACTGAGTCTCAGTCTCATGTAACATCCTCCCGAACTCTCCCGCAACCACACGCTCACCTCACCGCCGTGACGACTCATCCCCCCCCGCCGCCCCCGCAGCCACGGCCCGATACGCCCCAAGACTCCCCCCGCATCCTCTCCTCCGAGCAGCTCCTCGAAGGGGACCGCGAGGTCCTGATTCGCCACGGAACCGAGCTGTACCGCCTGCGGGTGACGCGGCAGGGGAAGCTCATCCTTCAAAAGTGAGCCTCCCTCCCATGCCACCGAGGAGTCTGGCGAGCCCTCTCACTCGGCTTCCGCGAGCTCGCCGTGATTCGCGTCCCCCCGCAGAGCTGTCGCGTGGTTTCAACGACCAGGGGAGTGTCTCACCGAAAAGTCCGATCCTGCACGGCTGGCAAACCACTCGGCAAACGTGAGCCAGTTTCATCACCGGGACATCACCGATGCGAATCCTCCAGAATCCGGGTGATCGGGGGGCTCACGCCCCCTGCTCGCCGGTTGTGAAACTGGCTCGTCAAACACCGCCTGTCTTCCAGGGACAATCCCGCCCACCCGCCGCGGTGCAACCCGTCTTGAGGCGTTTCGGCCGGGACCGCTAACATCCCCCCCTTGTCTTCGGAGGGTCGGTGCGCAGACAGCCCTCCGAGGGAGCGGCTGCGCAACGACGTCGGGGTGATCCTTGGATGGAGTATCACGTACGTCCCCTGGGGAAGACCTGTGCGGCGACCGGCGCGGTGCTGCCGCCGGGGGCCGCGGTCGTCTCCGTCCTGGTGGAGCGCGCCGGCGAATTGGTGCGATTGGACTATCTGGCGGAAGCGTGGACTGGTCCCCCGGAGGGGACAATCGGCCAGTGGCGGTGCCGCGTCCCCCCTGCCACGACCTCCACGCCGGCGGCGGACCCCGAGGCGCTGTTGACGTTCTTTGAGCAGGTGCTGGAGGATGCCAATCCAGCCCAGGAGCAGATGGCGTACGTGCTGGCGCTGGCGTTGTTGCAGCGACGGCGGTTGCGTCTGGAGGGGGCGCGGGTGGAGGACGGAATTCAATACTTGCAGCTCTCCGGCAGCCGCGGAGAGGGACCCTATGAGGTCCGTGATCAGCAGTTGAACGACGAGACGATTCAGCGCTTGCAGGGGGAGATCCAACTCGCCTTGCAGTCGGAATGGAATGCCGCGTGAGGGAGCGGGCGCGCAGGATGTCGCGCCCGTCCGCGGCGAGAACCAGGGAAGGGAAGCCCCCATGCAGTTGGCCGGCCTGCGCGTGTGTGTGCTGTTGTGGTGCCTGTTCCAGACGAGCGGCTGCCAGTCGTTTCAGCTTCGCCCCTCCTTCGGGGGTCGCGACGTGGTGGCGCCGACGGCCTCCAAGGACGAGGTGGTGGCGCTCGTCAACCGGAATATCACCGGCACGGACCAGAGCGGCGGCCTGATGTCCTGGAGCTGCATGCAGGCCAAGTTCCAGATGGCGCACACGCCGGGTTGGGCCACCGGGACGCTGGTGGTGGAGGCGCCGCGGAACTTCCGGCTGCGGGTCTCGCACCCCATCGGCGGGGGGGACATGCTCGACGTCGGGTCCAACGCGGAGGAATTCTGGATCTGGCAGAAGGACATGAATCCCCCCTACCTGCTGACGGCGCATCATGAGGACATGCCGTTGGCGCTGCGACACTTCAAGGTGCCGTTTCACCCTGATTGGATCATGGAGGTGCTGGGAGTCATCCCGATCGACGGCAGTCGCTATGAACTGCACGTCGTCCCTGGAAAGCCTTACGTGGAGTTGAGCGGCTCCAGCGTGGCGCCGAGCGGAGAATCCGTACGGAAGGTGATTCGCGTCAGCACGCGCCATGGGCGGGTGGTGGAACATCTGTTGTGGGGGGCGACGGGACGACTGATCGCCAGTGCCAGCCTCAGCGACCATCGAGTCGATCCCGCCACGCAGATCGTCACGCCGCGGCGAATCCGTATCCACTGGCCGGACGCCGACATGGACCTGAAGATCACGCTGGAGCATCTGGAGATCAATCCGCGGGAACTCCCCGCGATGGTCTGGGAAGTGCCGCAGAAAGCAGGTTACCGGCGGCTGGACATGGGGGCTTATGCGCGGCAGCAGCTTTCGAGAGGGGAAATCCAGTACGTGGAACATGAGGCGCCGGCCGCTGCACCACCCCGAGCAAGTCCCTCGGCCGCCGCCCCCGACAGGGGCCCCAAACCGTTTCCCGAACGCCCCCCCAGTGGCGTGAGCGCAGCGGGTCCGCCGCCCTTCCCCGAACAGGCCGCCCCTCCGACCGAACTGGCGCAGTCCCCTCGGGATCAGAAACTCCCTGTGCGAGAGAACTCCGTTCCTCTGGACCCACCGGGACGAGTGCGGCTCGATGCGCTCTCGCCCTGACAGCCGTCGGTGAGTTCACAGGCTCAACCGGCGGTCCCGCGCGACGACTTCCCATTCTCCCTGGCATCGGCCCTCCGCAACGACGTACACGGTCCGGTGCAGGGCGGTCGTCGGGCAGATGTGACGGGGGATGGCGAGTGTCCAGTCCCCCACGCGCCACCGGGCGGCGTCTTCGGTCTCCACGACCAGATGCTCCTCGTTGTGCAGGACTTGAACGCCGTCGGGGATGTCGGGAAAGACGAGCCGCTGCCCCAGCGGTGGGTCGGAGGCAACCGACTTGGTGCCGCAGTCGAAGGTGACGCGGCGGGGGGTCGGTCGGCTGACGACGCGGGTCAGGACGAGTGCGGCCGGCGTGAACCCGGACAGGTCGGGGAACTTATCGCCGTAGCCGGCGTCGTGGAAGAGGCACGTGCCGGGACTGAGTTCGATCCCCGAATTGTGCATGGCGGCATAGACGGGGAAGGTGGGCGTTCCGCCGCAGACGAGTCGCGGGACCGGGAGTCCCTCGCGGAGGAGCTGGTCGCGGAGGGCGAGGATCGGTTCCCAGGCGTCGGTGACGGCGCGGCGGCGGTCATCCAGGTCCCGCTGGTGCTGCTGACCGTCGTAGATGTGAAAGCCTCCCGGCGAGAGGCCGGGAGTTTTGGCGATGCGCTGGTAGAGCCGGCGCGCCGGCTCGCCGGGCGGGAGACCGGTGCGGTCCCGTCCGGGGTTGAGATCGAGAAGGAGTTCCATCGTGCGTCCGGTGGCCCGGACCGCCGCTCCCAGCGCCGTGACCTGTTCGGGGTCGTCCGCAGTCGCGGCGAACTGGACCTCCGGATACCGTCGCAGGAATTCGGCTGCCCGCGCGAGATTGGGTCCCACGAGGTTGTAGGCGAGGAGGACGTCGCGGCAGCCGGTCTGGGCGAGCATCTCGGCTTCCGCGATGGTGGCCGCCTTTTGCCGGGTGATGCCGCGGTCGAGCTGCATCCGGACGACTTCCCTGAGCTTGTGCGTCTTGCAATGGGGGCGAAGCCGGGCGACGCCGCCGGCGATTGCGATCATGTGGTCGATGTTCCGCTCGACCAGTTCGCGAAAGACCACGAGACTGGGGCTGAGGAGTCGATCGGCGTCCGCGATGTGGTAGCAGGGGTCCATCAGCGAGCGGCGGGCCAGGGGAGTTCGACCTTGAGCCTGGTCGCACAGTAGGTGAGCTGCTCGACATCCCCCGGCGCGAGGGGAATGCCGCGGAGGCGGCGATCTTCGATCTCGGCGGCTTCGGCATTGCCGGCCGGGGGGGCATCCGGTGGGGAGGAGAGCGACGACTGGTGGGCCTGGATCGTCTGCCGCACCTCGGCCACACGAACACGGAACCGCTCCGCATCGGTGAACTGAGCGACGTTGATCGCAAGGAAGAGGTGCTCGGCACAATCCGACGAGGGGGAGCGCGTCTTCTGGTGCGGGAGTTTGCCGCCAGCCAGTCCACTGGCGAGGAGCGTCGCCACCAGGCCGAGACCGAAGCCGAGCGCGCCGCCTGCGGGGACGAGCCGTCGGGCCGCCGCCGGGTCGAGCGTCGGCGCACCGTGCGCATCCCAGGCGCTCTCGGCCGGAAGAGTCAATCCCAGAGCGGCCAGGAGTTCCAGTTGTCCGGGGGGGATCATTCCGCAGGCGAGGTCGATCAGCAGCGGAGGGCCGTCTCCGGCGGGAAGGGCCCACGCCCAGGGCATGTTCGGGAGAGCGGGCTGAGTCGAACCGGGGAGCGTCACAATCGCTCCGCCGCTGGCCGACGTGCAGCACCCGATCATCCCCTCCTCGGCCGCCAGCAGGGCATACACTGCGGCCGCCCCCAGGTGCTGACTGTGATGGACGCAGACGGTACCCGTCCCCACCTCGCGGGCCTTGGCGACGGCGGTCTGCATCCCCTTGGTGGCGGCGACATGCCCCAGCGCGCGGCTGCCGTCCAGCACGGCGATGGCGGGCGTCTCCCGCTCGATCAGCACTCGCCCCCGCGGGTCGACGTCCCCCAGGTCCATCGCTTCCAGGAGAGCGGGGAGCGAACGGACGCCGTGCGCGGAGATTCCCCGCAGGTCGGCCTCCAACAGCCGGTCCGCGGTCGTCTGGGCGTCGTACTGGAAGACGCTCTTTTTGACCAGCACGCGGACGATGAACTCGCGGAGGAGTTCGACCGGCACGCGGACCTCATCAGGCGATTCGCGAGGAACGGAAGGTGGCTGAAGCATCGACGGGACTGCGCAAGAAGGTGATCGCGCGTGGACCTCGATCATGGCAGCCGCGACGGCCGGGCGTCAACTCAAGTGCGGCAGAGCCGGGCGGCTCCCGCGGCGCAGCAGCCTCCTCGGGGCCGAACGCCCCTGGACCGGGCCTCACCGGCATTCCCCCCTCGTCCTGCCGCTTCCTCGCGGGATTTCTCCGCGGTCACCGCTTGCGGAACATCGGGTGTCCCGGGTCGCCGCGCGAGAGGAGATACGCCAGCAGGTCCAACACCTCGTCATCGTTCAGGGGCTTGAGCAGGTCGGCCGGCATCAACGACACGGCGGCCGGCCGCATGTCGTCGATCTCCGACCGGGGGATGTCAAGGACCTTGGAAGCGTCCTCGGGGTCGATGAGCATGGTGACGGCCTGGTCAGTCTCATTGAGGACGCGGCCGGTGTAGACCTTCCCACCGCTGGTGACGACGGTGGTCGCCCGGTACTGGTCGGAGACGACCTTACTGGGATCCAGGATCGACTCCGTCAGGTCCTTGAGGTTGAACCGTCCCGCGAGTTGCGTGAGGTCGGGACCGGTGGCGCCGCCGTCGCCGGCGAAGCGATGGCAGACGATGCACCGCGCGGCGGCGTAGGTCCGCTCGCCGTTCTTGAAGTCGCGGCCGCGGTCCAGAGCCCCGTTTGCCTTCGCCAGCACTTCCTCGATCGTCCAGTTGTGTCCCGGTCCTTTCGGTTTGGGGAGTTCGGGGAGCAGGAACGGTTTGCGGACGCCGGCCCCTTCGATCGCCAGCCGCTCCTTCTCCGGCGTGGCTTCCCACACCGCGGCATCGATGAAGGTCAAAAAGCCCTGGTAGCTGGCCCCGCCCTTCCACTGGCGGGCATCGGAGAGGAACTGGAAGAACCGTTTCTTGAGGTCGAGCGTCCAACCGGTCTGGGCATTGCGAAGGACGAACGCGGTCCAGATGCGTTCCACGTCCGGTTGGTTCGCCAGCATCTCGGCGATGGTCCCGCCGTACCCCTGGTTGCGCGCCAGCACGGGGTCGATGGCGGTGAACGTCGCCTGCGGCGCCGGCTGGGCCAGTGTCGCGATCGCCTTGGCGACGATCGTGGGGGACTCCAGAAACACGAGCATCTGCACCAGCTCGCGGTTGAGTGCGGCCGATTCACTCGGATAGAGAGGCTCGAGTTTGGCGATGAAGGCCTGCCGTGTCGTCTCGTCCGGCGGTCCGAGACGGATGAAGAGCAAGGACAGGGCGCGGAGATAGTCCAGCGTCTCCCGCTCGGAGAACGCCGGGAGCTCCGCCTCCCGCATCGCTCGCAGCATCTCCGGTCGCAGGTCTGTCAATCCGACGCGGGCGATGACCGTGGCGAACTGCGCGAGGTCTCCTGGCGAGCGGATGTGCTGGGCAAATTCGATCCCCTCCGGCAGGCGCGTCAGCCCTCGGCACATCTGTTCAAAGGCGATGCGGGCGGCGTAACGCAGGAACCGATCCGGAGAACCGAGCGCCTCATAGGCGGCTGCGAGGTCGTCGCCCCGTTGGAGTATCCCGTCCTCCAGAGTCAATCCGGAGTGCAACTCCTCGATCCGCCGACGCTCGGCCCGGGCATTCGCCATCGTCGCATCCCGCGCGTCGACCGGCGTGGTCGCTTCCTCGCCGACATACGTCACCCGGAAGAGTTCCGACTGTGTTCCCCGCCCGCCGATGGTGAAGTACATCGCGCCGTCGCGGCCGATGACCAGGTCCGTCAGCGGCAGTGCGTTGCGGGCCAGAAACTCCTCTTTCTCGCCGACGTATGTCGACCCCTGCGGCGAGAGATGGACCGCGTAGATCGTCCCGAACGTCCAGTCGGCCAGGTACAGCGCCTGCTGGTACTTGGCGGGGAACTTCGCTCCGTAACCGAACTCCACACCGACGGGTGATCCGGGGCCGATGTCCACCACCGGCGGCAGGCTGTCGAGGTAGTACGTTGGCCATTTGCCGCTGCCGCTCCGCCAGCCGAACTCGCTGCCGCTCGTGGCGTGGACCACCCGCGTCGGACGGTACCACGGCATCCCCATGTCCCATTCCATGTCGGCGTCGTAGGCGAACAGCTCGCCATCGGCGTTGAAGGCCATGTCGTACGGGTTGCGATAGCCGACGGAGATGATCTCCCACGTCTTCCCCTCGGGGTCCGTCTTGGCAATCCATCCCCCCGGAGCGAGGATGCCGCGGGCATGGCCCCGGGCATCCCAGACGCGCGGCAACAACAGGTCTTCATCCCAGTTGGGGAGGATGCGGCTGGACATCCCCTCCGGCAGCGTGGCGGTCAGCACGCTCGTGCGGATGCCTCCCATTGTCTGCGGCTCGCCCGAGAGGATCGGATCGAAGGGGGGCTTGGTGTGGTTGCCTGCGATGACATAGAGCGACTGTCCATCGGGGCTGAGCCGCAGAGCGTGCGGGCCGTGCTCGCCGCCGCCGCGGAACTCCTTCAGCTTCTCCACTGGGCCGAACGTGTCCGCCACCTCGTCGTACTTCGCGCGGTACAGCCCGCTCCCCGGACCCCCATTGACTGAGATGTAGAGGTGTCCGAACGCGAACAACAATCCCTGCGCCGCGGTGATGTTGAGGTCCAGCTTCTCGACCACCGTCTCACGCGATTCCCTGTGCCCTTGACCCTCGTCCCTGGACCCTGGACCCGCCGGGGGGGGCGTGATGCGGCAGAGGCCTCTGTCCCCCTGGTCGCTGGCGATGAGTCGCCCCTTGGGGTCGACCGTGAGGCAGACCCACGACCCGAGCTGCTCCTTGGGGACGGTGAACAGCCGTTCGACCTGAAAACCGGGCCGGACCTCGAAATCATCACGGGGAACGGAGACCCGGAGCCGGGAGGAGCGGGCGAGGACGTCTCCCCACGGTGCGGCCCCGTGAGGGGCGATCGAGCGGGCGGGAGACCATTCCTCAGGGGCCCGTCGCGTCGCCCCCTGCCAGGCACTGTTCGAGACGATGTATCGCCGCGATCCATCCGGCAGCTCGAGCACCAGCTTGGCCAGGAAGCCGACATCGCCCCCGCGATTACGGACCTCGGCGACGAGCTCGTTGTCCCCCGGTCGGAGATGCCCCTGAAGGTTGATCTCCAGCGGGGCCTCCCATTCGCGACTTTCACCGATCGGCCGCCCGTTGAGGAACAGCTTCATCTCATTGTCGCAAGTCGCCTTGAGCCAGGCGGCGCGGACGCCCCCTGCAAATGTCGTCTTCAGCAGGCAGGGGGCGTCTCCCCTCCCCCCCCAGATCCACTCCGGCGCCGGTCCCGCAGACCAGTCCACCTCGGGCGCCGCGGTCAAGTCGCCCGCGCCTGACTCCGTACGACCCACGGCAGGGAGCACCTCCGCAACCTGCCGGTAAAGACGACCAGCATCGTCGGCCCGCAGGCGAACGTCGGACGCCGCGCTCACCAGCACAGCCAGAAAAGAGCCGACAAACAAGCAGTGGCGATGAGTGGGGTGCATAGGCTCAGGGGATCATCGGGGAAGGGCTCACAATCAATCCACCGCGGTGGATCGATAGAGGATGAGTCCCGCTCGCATCGCCGTCAACCCGTCCCATGGTACGGCGGGGCGTACTGCGCCGGTTCCTTACTCCACGGCGATGTGAACCGCGTGGTCGCGAACCTCGGCCCCGGTCGGTATCTCGGCCGTCGCTTCAGTCATTCCCGCCGGGAGGGTGAACGCGTGTCGCCGCAGTTGGTCTCCTTCCCGCCATTCGTAAGTGACGGTTGCCGGAGAATCGCACTGCGTCTGCCGCAGCCCGTACAGTTCAACCGCCAGCAATCCCGTCGCTGCTCCACCGCCGAAGAGGTCCACGCGCACCAGCACCTCCTGCTCGATTGCGTTGTCGAACTGGGCCGTCCCGAACACCCAGCCGCTGGAGAACTCGTTGTCGGTGGGAGGGGCGGCGCGCCCCAGGGGGGACCAGTTCACACCCCCGTCGAGTGAATAGGTCAGGGCAAACTCCGCCCCTTCCGGGGTGGGAGACCGCACGGCGAAGCGGGCTGCCCCCGCCACCCCCACGAGGGGCGTTCGGGCCGGCACTCGAAACACGACCCAGCCGCGGCGCGGCCCCAGCACGCGATACGCCAGCCGCTGTTGAGGTCCACGTCCCACGAACTCCATGTTTTCCGACCGTAAATCGCGGCGCTCAAATCGCTCGATGGTCGCCTGTTCGTCCACCAGCAGCGGCAACACCGGTTCCACGGCGCGACCGGCAGCACGCCATGTCACCGTGGTGCCGTGAGCGGTCAGCCGCGGGTACATCGCCGGGTTGAGTTGGCAGGTGGTCGTGGTCTGCAGCGCGGTCAGGTGGCTGCCGGCGGGGAGCAGGAGTTTCAACTGCCACCCGTAGCGCCCCTTGACTGCTTCCGTCAGGTCGAGCTGGAACTCCCCCGACAGCTCCTGGAGCGGGGACCACGTTTGCCCCTGGTCGGGACTCACCTGAAGGTGGATTGGTCCTGCCGCCTCGCCCCTCACCACCAGCCCCTCGGTGGCCGGGTGGGTCAGCGGATTCTCGTCATCGATCGGATCGCCGCAGATGACATAGGGCGAAAAGTGTTCGAACACGACCCAGGCCGGCTGTGCGTCCCTTGATTGGAGTCCGCGTGCCGTGGAACTCAGGTTGAGACTGGCAGCGGCAACCCCCTCACGGAAGCGGTCGCTGGTGAGGTCGGGATGGTAGTCGAACAGGGCGTTGCCAAAGGAGACATGACTGCGGCAATTGGACGTTGCCCCGTCGTGGAACGGAGTTCCTTGGTCGAAGAAGGTCCAGTCGCGGGCCGGGCCGCCGGGCTGACGATGCCAGAATCGCCGCCGCGACGGACCACCGAACACGTCGGGATCGTAGTAGCGCGTGAACGTCTCGCCGGAACGCAGGTGAACGATGCCGGGGTGCGCGGCATAGCCGCCGTGATACAGCTTGTACCAGTTCCCCCCCCGGGCGACTTCCTCCCAGCCGCGCTGCATCGTCCGGAAGTCGGACGGCCAGGCGAAGGGATATCTCGGCCAGGGGGACTGGGAGCGCGTCAGCAGCGAGAGATCGCGGACGATCTCGTCATATCCCGCGAGGCTGCCGTCGGGCTGAAACACCACTCCGGCCATGTCGGTGTCCAGCATTCTCCAGCGGCCGTCGATCAGGACTTCGCTGTTCGTGTGGCCGGGGAAGGCGCGCCGGCGGGCCTCCAGGCCGAGCGCTCTCCAATAGGCCTCGTTCCAGGCATGAACGGTTCCGCACAATCCATAGCCATAAGAGAACCGACCGCGGTTGGCGTCCGAGACCATCATCTCGGAGTCCTCGGGCTGCGCGCCGGGGATCCGACCGGGGATGTTCCACTCCTGCGGGGAGTGCAGATGCCACTGATGAGTCAACAGCCAGTTGTAGACGGCCAGGGCGCGCTCCCGGGAGTTGCCGCCTGCGGCCGTCGCCCACTGGACGCACTGTTCCGGCGTCTGAAACGCCCCCTCTCCCGGATAGTGAGGATGAGTGGTCGTGAGAGTCGCGTCACCGATCTCTCCCCGTGCAGCCGGAGGAACCAGCGGCAGAAGCAGCAGGATTCCGAAACCCAGGGAACGCATGATCGTCGCGACTGAATTGCGGGAGACCGAGAGCATTGCCCGAGAGCGGATTGTATCGGCGACCCCGATAAACCGCAGTCTCGAACCGCGGTGCGCCTGCTCAGGAGCCGGCGGCTGCTCAGGCACGGCTGGCCAGCCAGCCGGCGAAGAGAGGCCACCCTTCGGGTTCAGCGACCAAGCCGGTTTCGTTCCCCGCGCGCAAGAAAGCGACCGGTTGGTCAGACCGGTCGCCGGGAGAGGACAGGTGGTCAGCCTGGGGAGGCGGCGGCCGTCAATTGCCGCAGGTCAAATCCCCTTCGTCGCCACAGAAGTCGACGTAATCGTGGAATCGGGACGTCGGCAGACAGCCCTTGTGGCCGTGGGATCCGACGATGACGTAACTCTGCTTGATGTGATTGAAGGCCGCGCCGACGTCCTCCAGTTCCTCATTGACGTTCCAGGCCAGTTCGCTGAGGCCGACGATCATGCCCAGGACGGCGATCGTCGCCACCAGTACCAGTTCTGCGGAAACCACGAAGCCGGCTTCGTCGTGCTTGAATTGATGGAACAGGGCGTACATGTTCAATCCTGATCGTTGTCGTTCGAGGTGGGGTTACAACCGTGTGCTGGTTGGTCGGCTCCACGGTTCGGAGGCAACCGGGTGATAAGCAGTTTGAATGCCACTCCGCGGGCAGGCGTTCAGAATTCTTGACGCGACGCCGCCGTTGTTCTCCCAATCTCTTGGAAATCAATGCCTTCAGGAATTGCGAGAGGATTCGACGAACTGCGTCCGCCGACAACATCTCTTGACGACGCGTGATGCCTGTCCACCACGCCCCACTGGCGGGGAGAAGCCTGGGGCCGCCTGTAACTGCCGCTTCGATCCTGAGTTACAGGCGATGATGCATTGCGGCAACGTGTTGCCTGCCGACGACGCCCGGAGGGCCATCTGACAACGCCACGCCATGGCTTGCAGCGCCGAGAGAACACGGACGGATATCCGACTCACCAGAGGCAACGACCCGCCAAGCCACGGGGCTGTGGTGCTGCGGAGCGTCGGCCATTGTCCCGGGGGAGGCCAGCCGCTGCTGCACCCTGGGAAGACCGGGATTCAGCCGGCGACCGCGGTGCCGAAGGCCGCTCCAAGCTGCTCCACGATCTGAGCGTTGATGCGGTGCTCCCGGAGGAGCAGGGCGCCGCGCAGTGCATTGGCAATCGAGCGATGATCGCTGGAGCCGTGGCAGATCAGACAGATGCCGTCGATGCCCAACAGCGGCGCGCCGCCAATCTCGTTGTATTCGTAATTGCGGCCCGCCTGCTGAAAGGCGGCCAGCGCCCGCGATTTTTCGGCGTCCAGGGCGGAGACCACCTCTTCGCTCAGCCGCCGCAGCATCATCGAGGCAATCCCTTCGCTCACCTTCAGGACAACATTGCCGACGAAGCCCTCGCAGATGATGACATCGACTTTTCCGTGGTAGAGGTCCCGCCCTTCAACGTTCCCGATGTAGCGGTCGCGAAGCGGACTGGCGGCGAGAATCTGATGGGTTTCGCGGACGAGGTCCGTCCCTTTTCCTTCCTCGCTGCCGATGTTCATCAGGCCGACGGTCGGCGCGGCCACCCCCAGGAACTCCCGGGCATAGATGGAACCCATGACGGCGTACTGGGCGAGATGCTCCGGGCGGGCGCCGGGATTGGCGCCGACGTCCATCAAGACCGCCCGGCCGGTCAACGTGGGGAGCACGACCGCGATCCCCGGCCGTTTAATTCCCTTGAGAAACAGCCGGGTTCTGAGTCCGGCCGCCACCACGCCGCCGGTGTTGCCGGCGCTGACGACCGCTTCGGCCTCGCGGGTGGCCATCAACTTCCAGCAGACGGCGATGGAACAGTCGGGTTTCTTGCGGAGGGCGTCGGTCGGTTTTTCCCCCATGCCGACGAAATCGACGGCGGGGACGAGCGTGAGCCGCTCGCCGCTGTAACCGCTGGCCTCCAGCAGACGTTCGAGCAGGGGACGATCGCCGACCAGCAGGACTTCCAGGTCGGGCTGGCTGCGCACGGCTGCGATCGCCCCCTCGACGTTGATCCCTGGGGCGTCATCGCCACCCATCGCGTCGAGGGCGATTCGCATCGGAAAGAGCCTACCGGTCGGAATCCTCAAGCATGGTCATCGTCCGGCCGTGGTAGTGTCCGCAGTTGGGACAGACCACATGCGAGGGGACGGCGGTGCCGCACTGAGGACAGTACTGCAACTTGAGCCGCGTGACGGCATGATGGCTGCGACGTTGACGCCGCTTGGCTTTGGATGATCGCCGCTTGGGGACCGCCATGATCCGTTCCTCATCTGACCGTGGCCGATACAGAATTGTCTGGTGGGATGCGACACGGCAGCGTGCCGTGACGATCAGCCATCTCCGACGCCTCGGCGCACACGCGGAGACTACCTCCCCTCTCGGGGCGCGGAGCACAACCCGCGACCGGCGGAGGCATCCTAGCGGCATGGCTGGCGCCCTGTCAAGGAGTGGGAAACGGCCTCGCTGATGGCCGTGACGGTTGACGGATCAGCGTCAGCCGATGAGCATGAAGGGTTTGAACCCTTGAAGGCCGGTTGCCGTGGTGAAACGACCGGGCCCTTGCCTGACACCGCATGTTTGCCTGTCCCATGATGTTCCACTCCCCCCGACGACTGGCTTTGTTTGGCCTGTTGACCCTCTGTCTCTCCGGGCTGTGCCGGGGCGCTGAGCGACCCAACATTGTCTTGTTGCTGGCGGACGATCTGACGTATCAGGGAGTGCACGCCCTCAGCAACGAACCGGTGCGCACGCCGCACCTTGATCGCCTGGCGGCGCGTGCCACCGCTTTTGATCGCTGTTACAACATGGGGAGCTGGCACGGAGCGGTGTGCATTGCCAGTCGGACGATGCTCAATACCGGCCGCTCTCTGTGGCATGCCCAGGCCGTTTATGATGCCTCCGAGCAGGAGCGCCAGGCGGGGCGCTGGTGGAGCGAGTACCTGCGGAAGGCCGGTTATCGCACTTACCTGACCGGCAAATGGCATGTGAAGGCCAGCGCCGAGCGGGCCTTTGACGTGGTCAGTCATGTGCGGCCGGGAATGCCCCTGGACACACCGGACGCCTACAACCGTCCCGTGGAAGGCCAACCGGATCCCTGGTCGCCCTCTGACCGCTCGCGGGGGGGCTACTGGGAGGGGGGCCGCCACTGGAGCGAGGTCGTCGCCGAGGACGCCATCGAGTTTCTTCAGGACGCCGGTCGTCATCCGCAACCCTACTTTCTGTACATCGCCTTCAATGCGCCGCACGACCCCCGGCAATCTCCCCAGGAGTTCCTGGACCTGTATCCCCCGGAAGAAGTCCCGGTGCCGGTCAACTTTCTCCCCGTCTATCCCTTCCAGGAAGCGATGGGTTGCGGCCCGACGCTCCGCGACGAGCGGCTGGCCCCCTTCCCGCGCACGGAATCTGCCGTCCGGGTCCATCGGCGGGAATACTTCGCGCTGATCTCGCACCTGGACGCCCAGATTGGCCGCATCCTCGATGCGCTGGCCCAATCCCCCGGCGCCGACAACACCTGGATCATCTTCACTTCCGATCACGGACTCTCCGTCGGTCAGCATGGACTGCTGGGCAAACAGAATCAGTACGAGCCCAGTGTCCGTGTGCCGTTTCTGCTGGCCGGTCCGGGAGCGGCTCCCGGCGTGCGGCTGACCACCCCCATCTACATGCAGGACGTGGTACCGACGACCCTGGCGCTGGCGGGCATCGACCGTCCTGCTCACGTCGAGTTTCAGGATTTGCTCCCCATCCTCCGCGGCGAGCGGGAATCGGTATACACGTCCATCTACGGGGCCTATCTTCAACTTCAGCGGATGGTGAGTTGTGAAGGCTGGAAGTTGATCGTGTACCCGCAGGCGAGTGCGGTCCGTCTGTACCACGTGGAGGAGGACCCCCACGAACTGCACGATCTGGCCGCAGACCCGGAGCAACAACCACGCATCAAGCGTCTGTTCGCCGAACTGCTTCGACTGCAGGAGCAATTGGACGACCGTCTGGATCTGCGCGAGGCGTTTCCGCAACTTTTGTGATTGGCCGGGGCTGGGGCTGGACAGTCCAGTCCCTGTCCGTGTTGGGAAAGCTGGCTCATGGTGGTCCTGCTGACGACGGATCTGCTGCTGGCCAGCCGCATCCAGGGCGCGGCGTCCGGCGCTGGCATCGCCCTTCAAACCGTCCTTTCGGTCGATCAATGCGCGACGACCTGCGGGACGGAACAGGTGACGGGTCTGCTGCTGGACCTGGAGCACCCGGGGCTCAACCTGAGCGAGCTCTGGCAACGGATTCCCCGGCGGGAACAGTGCTGGGTCGTCGCCACCGGCCCGCACGTGCAAACGGAGCGTCTCGCGGCCGCCCGCACGGCGGGATGCGACGAGGTGCTCTCTCGAGGCCGTTTGGATCGGGACCTGTCGGACGTCCTGTTCCGCTTGTCCCGAGGGCGGACGCCCGGCGAGGGCGGAACGGAGGCGACCTCCGTGGGTGCCGGCCAATCCTCCTCCTCACCGGGCTGAAGCGGCGCGTCGCCCCCCCCCGGCGATCAGGACGCGTCTCATTCCCGGGTCAGGGCTTCGTCGAGATTGAGAACGGTCAGGCAGAGCGCGGTCCACGACGCGTGCTCGGCGGCCGGAATCTCCTCCCGGCGGGGAGACTCCCCCACGGCCAGCAGTGCCGAAGCCGCCTGCGGGTCGCGCTCAAACTCCCGGCGGGAACGCTCCAGCCCCGCCAGCAGCACAGATCGCTCAGCATCCAGGGGGGGCCGGGCCAGCACTCGCAGGTACACCTGATCCACGCGGCGGGCATCGCTGTCGGCGTCGGAGAGCAGCACCCGTTCGGCCAGAGCGCGGGCCGCCTCCACGTAGGTGACGTCGTTGAGCGTGAGCAAAGCGTGCAGGGGGGTGTTGGTCCGAACCACCTTGACCGTGCATACCTGCCGCGCCGCATTGTCGAAAAACATCGTCGGTCCGATGATCCGCCGCCAGAAGATGTACAGACTGCGGCGGTAGAGCGCCTCTCCGTGGTCCTGCACGTACTTCTTGTTGCCGAAGGTCGCTTCCTCCCAGACTCCCGGCGGCTGATAGGTGTTGACCGGTGGCCCGCCGCGCACCGGCGAGAGGAGGCCGGCGGCCGCCAGCGCCTGATCGCGCAGCATCCAGGCCGGCATCCGGAACCGTGGACCGCGCGCCAGCAGACGGTTCTCCGGATCCCGCTCCAGATGTTCGGGAGTCACCCGCGACGACTGGCGGTACGTCCGGCTGGTGACAATCTGCCGCACCAGTCGCTTCACGTCCCAGCCATGGCTGCGGAAGTCGTCCGCCAGCCAGTCCAGAAGCTCCCCATGCGAGGGGATCTCCCCCTGCACGCCGAAGTCTTCCGGCGTTTTGACCAGTCCGATTCCGAAGAACTGCTGCCAGATGCGGTTGACGGTCACCCGCGCGGTCAAGGGGTTGTTGGGGGAGACGAGCCATTGCGCCAGTCCGAGGCGGTTCCGGGGCGCCTCGGAGGGAAGCGGCGGCAGGGAGGCGGGGACAGCCGCTTCCACCTCTTCGCCGGGTTGGTTGTACAAACCGCGTTCGAGGAGAAAGGTGGGCCGCCGCTCCGGCTGGTCCGCCATGACCATCACCTTGGGGGCGGCTTTCTCGATTGCCTCCCGCTCCTCTTGGAGGCGCTTCTGTTCCGCCACGAGTCCGGAAGACACGGCGTCGGTCGACTGATGATCTCCCCGGATGAGCTGCCGCTGCTCCGGGGAACGCTCCGCCAAGGGCGTTCGCAACGCAGCCAGCAGCGCGGACTCACCGACCGTCACCTGTGGCTCTGCGGCCGCGGTCACGCTGAGTCGGAATCGCCCCAGATTGTGCCGCACGTGGGGCGAGTCGTGCCGCAGGGAGAACGTGAGCACGCTCCCGGGCGGAACGGCGACCGGTTCGCGGAGGATAAACACCGCGGCATGTTCGCGATCGACGATCCGCCCCTCCCAGACGGCCCAACCGGTTTGCGGATCTTCGTCGATGGCGGTTGCCGCCGTGTGTGCTCCCTGCTCAAAGGTGGCCTGGGCCGCGCGAAACAGCAGGGGCGTGACGGCGGTCTCGGCCGAGTCCGGGGCGGCGGGGGTCTGGAGCGTCACACGAAAGTTGGTCAGCACGAAGTTCCCGCTGTCGGCGCGCGAGAGGCTGTTCTGGGTGAGGCTCTCGTGTCGCAGGGCTTCCAGCCGGATTGCCGCGAGCCGGCCGGCACGGACGGGCGCAGCGACGGTGTAGGCGTCCTGATCGGCAAGCGGTCCTCCGGCGAGGACCGAGCCATCGGGCAGCACCTGGAGCGTCTGTCGCTCGGCGGCGGCCTGGGAAGGATGCAGCATCGTCCAGGCGGTCTGTTCCAGTTCGGCTCGACGGCGAACCTCCCACTCGGTCTGGACTTGGGCAAGCTCTTCGGTGCGTGAGCGGAGCCGAACTTCGATCTCCCGCAACTCCGCCGTGATGCGCTCCAAGCGGGACTGTTGCTCCGCACGGTAGACGGTCAGGATGGGGGGAGTCTGCGGATCTCCGCCGCCGCCATTGACCGGTGTCTGGTTGAAGAATGCGAACAGTCCGTAGTAGTCCCGCCGGCTGAGGGGATCGAATTTGTGGTCGTGGCAGCGGCAGCAATTGAGGGTCAGTCCCAGCCAGACCGTCCCCATCGTCTCGGTCATGTCCATGACGTAATCGACGCGGTTTTCTTCCGGGATTCGCCCCCCTTCGCCATTGATCATGTGATTCCGGCAAAAGCCAGTGGCCAGACGCTGATCGAAGGTCGCCCCCGGCCGCAGGTCCCCCGCCAACTGGTCGATCGTGAACTCGTCGTAAGGGAGGTTGCGGTTGAAGGCTTCCACCACCCAGTCGCGCCACGGCCACATCGTCCGTTCGCGATCCCCCTGATACCCGTTGGAGTCGGCGTACCGTGCGGCGTCGAGCCAGTCCCACGCCATCCGTTCGCCGAAGGCGGGGGAAGCCAGCAGACGATCAACCAGCCGCTCGTAAGCATCGGGGGCCTGATCCGCCAGAAAGGCGGTGGTCTCCGCGGGGGTCGGCGGCAGACCGGTCAGGTCCAGCGTCACGCGCCTCAGCAGGCGAAACGGCTCTGCCTCCGGTGACGGAGCCAGACCCGCTCGCTCCAGCTTGGCCAATACGAAGGCGTCAATCGGGTTGGCCGCCCAGTCCGGCCGCGACACACGCGGGATCTCCGGCCGCGCGATGGGACGCAGACTCCAGTGCTCGCGCCACTCGGCCCCCCCCTCGATCCACTTGCGGATCGTCTCGACCTCGGCCGGACTCAGCACCAGCTTGGAGTCGGGCGGGGGCATCCGCTCTTCGGGATCGGCCGCGACGATCCGCCGGTACAGGAGACTGCGGCCAGGGTCTCCCGGCGCCACGACAGGCTCATCGCCCGCGCGCTCCAGCAGGCCCTCCCGGGTGTCCAGCCGCAGGTTCGCCTGCCGCGCGGCGTCATCCGGGCCGTGGCACTGGAAGCAGTTCTCGGAGAGGATGGGCCGCACGTCCCGAGTGAAGTCGACGTCGCTTGCAGCGGCTGGTTCCCAGGCACCGACGACTACCACCAGCCCCCACCAGCAAGACGCAGCGCCACTCCGGCGGCGGCGAATTCCGGCAAGGCGCAGGGGAGCGGACACAGGTTCCTCCGTCCATTGGGAGATCCTCGATTATCATAAGTGTTTGCCGATAACTGGGCGACCGCACAGACGCGGCGAAACAAGGCCTTGGAACTGTCCAGCTCCGACATCGTGGCCTGTTCGACGGCTGATCTGACAGCCGTGCCGATCCTGTCGGTCCCGAACCTCGATGTTTCCCCTCTTGTCGTTTCTTCTCCCTCCTTGTGGCTGCCCGAGGCGAGTCTGGCAGGAACCACAGGAAGGACCAGCGGGCGAATGGGGAAAGGTTTCCGCTCCCGGCCGCCGCGCCCCGTCCGCCCAGCGGCGTCATCCGCGTTTCGCAACACTTTCCTGCGGCAAAATGCAAACCACCCCTTTGAAATTCCGCCGCGGCGATGCCTATACTTCGGCTGCGTCTGGCTGCAGGCCTGGTGGGCCTGCCCGCGATAGTGCCCCGAAGGGAGTTCGACGATGCCTCCAGTACGAATCGACGCGGCTCATCAAATCGGTGAAACGGCGGGAGCCATCTGGCACTTCCTCAACGCGCACGGCCCGGTACCGATCTCCAAGCTCGTGAAGGAACTCGATCAGCCGAAGGAGACGGTGTTGCAAGGACTCGGCTGGCTGGCGCGGGAGGGAAAGATCGAGTACCGCCCCGGCAAGGGGAACGCCAAGATTGTCGGGCTGACCTGATTGTCTCAATTGTCTCATGGACCTGGCTGCGTACTGTCGACAGGTGGCCGACCAGGCCAAAACCGCCTCGCGCGAACTTGCCCTGGCCACCGGGGCTCAGAAATCCGACTGGCTGCGCAAGTCGGCGGACCGCTTGAGAAGGGAGACGGAGTTCCTCGTCGCTGAGAATGAGCGCGACCTGACTCGCGCACCGGACTACGGTCTCTCCGCCGCACAGCTCGATCGTCTGCGGCTGACGCCCGAACGCATTCGCGCCATCGCCGCCGCTCTGGAGGAAGTGGCCGCCCTCCCCGACCCTGTGGGGGAAATCATCGACAGCAACATCCGTCCCAACGGCCTGTTGGTGACTCGCGTCCGGGTGCCGCTGGGGGTCGTGTTCTTCATCTATGAGTCGCGTCCCAACGTCACCGCCGATGCCGCCGCCCTGTGCGTCAAGAGCGGCAACGCCGTCATCCTCCGGGGGGGGAAAGAGTCACTCCACAGCAACTTGGCGCTGCACCGGCTGCTGGCGGAGTCGCTGAGGGAGGTCGGTTTGCCCCGGCACGCCGTCCAGCTTGTGGAGACCACCGACCGCGAGGCGGTCGGACATTTCCTGAAGATGCACGACCGCATCGACGTCACGATTCCCCGCGGCGGCAAGAGCCTCATCGAACGCGTGGCGGCGGAAGCAACGATGCCGGTCATCAAGCACTTCGACGGCGTCTGCCACGTCTATGTGGACCAGTCAGCCGATCTGCAGATGGCGCTCGACATCCTCCTCAACAGCAAGTGCCAGCGGCCGGGGGTCTGCAATGCGGCGGAGTCGCTGCTGGTGCATCGGGCCATTGCCGAGCCGTTCCTGACCCTGGCGGGGCCGGCCCTCCGGGAGCGGAAGGTGGAAATCCGCGGGGACGATGCGGTGCGGCGCGTGATCCCCCACGCGAAGCCCGCCGTCGAGCAGGACTACCGCACCGAATATCTGGACCTAATTCTCTCGGCGAAGGTGGTCGAGTCGCTGGATGCGGCGATCGAACACATCAACGAGTACGGCTCGCATCACACCGACGCCATCGTCACCCGCGACCTCGCCGCCGCCCGCACCTTCACCGCCCACGTCGACTCTGCGGCGGTGATGGTCAACGCCAGCACGCGGTTCAACGACGGCGGCGAGTTCGGACTCGGTGCGGAGATCGGCATCAGCACCGACAAGTTCCACGCCCGCGGCCCCTGCGGCCTGAAGGAACTGACGAGCTACAAGTACGTCGTGCACGGTGCCGGGCAGGTGCGGTGAGGACGCCCTCCCCTTCCCCTGCACGGAGCTCCCGCTTAGGCGGCGGGCGACGGCGGCTTCGAGAGTCATTTGGCGGGCGGAGCGATGGTCTGCCAGTCCCGCCAGAGCCAGCGGAGCGACTCCGGCAGAATCGCCCCGCCGTGGATGCCGTTGTGCCCCCCCGTCCCGTACACAAACTGATAGTCGTACCCGGCGAAGCGCAGCGCCGCCGCCATCTCCTGATTGGCCAGCGGCCAGTTCCCGTGGGCATTGTCCAGGTCGCCGGAACCGTCCTGGAGAAATACCCGCAGCGGTTTGCGCTCCGTCTTGCGGATGAGTGCGGGATAGACGTGTCCTCCGCGAATGTTGGTGAAGCTCCCCACGTGGCTGAGGACCTTGCGGAAGGCGTCCGGCCGCTCCCACGCCACGGTGAACGCGCAGATGCCCCCCGAGCTGATGCCGCAGATGCCGCGTAACTCCGGGTTCTCGGTCAGCACATAGTCCCGACCGACCGCGGGGAGAATCTCTTCCAAGAGGAACCGGGCGTAATCGTCCGAGAGGGTGTCATACTCGACACTCCGGTTCTCCGGGCGGGGGTTCCAGCCGGGCTTGTCGGGAAGCTGCGACTTCTTGTGCCCCGGGTCCACAAAGATGCCGATCGTCACAGGCATCGCTCCCGCGTGAATGAGGTTGTCCATCACGACTGTGGCCCGGAACTGCCCGTTGGGATCGACGTAGGCATGGCCGTCCTGAAAGACCATCACCGCAGCCGGCGTGGAGGCGTCGTACTGGGCCGGAACGTACACCCAGTAGCGGCGGATCGTCCCTGGGAAGACGCGGCTCTCGGCATGGACGCGCTCGATCACCTGCCCGCGCGGCACTCCCTCCTGCGGCTGAGATTCCGGGCCGAGTCGGTACTCGTCATCGCCCGCCCACATAGCCGTCGCCCACAGGACGATGCCGGCAATCCAAGGCCCCCTGTTCGTCCAGTTCCAGGGCGTCTGTCGCAGCATGATGATCTCCATCGGGGGGTGAGTTTGGGTCCTGATGTTTCTGCAATAGCACGCACTGCCACCGGCTTGTCCAGTAGCGTTGCAGAGGCGAGGGGGTCCGACAACGGCACCGTCCGCGGCTCCCAGAGCGTGACCACGCTCTCCACGGCACAGCACCCGCGCGAGCCGGTGGGAGTATAACGTCCTGCCAAGATCAATACCTGTCTGCATCAGCTCCCCGCGTTTTCGACTGGTTCAAACTGAAGGTTCAACCTGAGGGGAGAGCGCTCTTGAGAGAGGACCAATCCGGCACGGCTGGCAAGCCAGCCGGCGAACAGGCGGCCTGTCCTCCTCTGGTCCAAAGCCAAAGCCCTGCATCAGCTCCCCTTCTCGCACGGGACGGGGCCGCGTCTGGAAGCAGGCGCGCGGGTGTGGCAGAGGTTGCAATGATTCAGCCGGGATCGTCGGCGGAAGGAGAGGGGGGGGGAGTGTGTTCACCCGGTGGGCTGGAGGGGGTGTCGAGGCCGAGTTGCTGCATTCGGCGGTACAGCCGCGCGCGGGTCAGACCGAGGCAGCGGGCCGCCAGGGCGCGGTTGTGACGACATTCTCCCAGGACGCGCTCGATTTCCCGCCGCTCGATCGACTCCAGATACTCCTCCAGATGAAAGGGTCGCGGACGGAGGGGCGGACCGACCTTCTGGGCGTCCACGCCAGTGCGGAAGCGGAAGGGCAAATCGGCCTCGACGATGATCGGCCCCCGCGCGGCGGCGTGGCACTCCTCCACGACCCTCCGCAGCTCCCGGACATTCCCGGGCCAGTGGTAACGGCGGAACTGATCGAGCACGTCCTGCGAAAAGCCGCCGCACTGCCGATCGACGTCCCGGTTGACTTGTTCGAGGAAGAATTGCGCCAGGAGCGGCAAATCTTCGGATCGCTCACGAAGGGGAGGAAGGTCGATTCGCAGCGTGGTCAGGCGAAAGGCGAGGTCTGGAAGGAGGTGCCCTCCCGCCACGGACGTCTCCGGCGCGACGACGTCGCAGGCAAACAGTCGTGGCGGCTCGCCAGCCCCACCGTTCGACGTGAGGAACTGGTCCAACAGGAACTGCTGGAGCTCGCGTGGCAGGCGGGAAATCTGGCGCAGGCACAGGGCGCCGGGTCGAAAAGCGGGGTCGGGCGGCTCATCGAGCGGGGCGGCCGCCAGCCGTCGCAACGTCCGCTGGAGTTCAAAGTCGGTGAGTCGGCCGCAATCGAGCGGGATGAAGGCTTGCAGCCGTCGCGGACTGTGAGTGTGGATCAACCGCGCCACATATTCCCGCCCCGTGCCCTCTTCACCGGTGAGAAAAACCGCGACCGGAGCGGTCGTTGCCAGTCGGACCTGCTCGGCCGCGCGGAGCATGGCCGGACTGCGGGCGATGAAGGTGTCGAGGTGAAACCGGCGGAGAAGATCAGCTCGGACGGTCGTCAGCTCCGCGTGGAGCTGTGGCGGAGCATCGCCGGCCGTTGGCCTCGCGGGCGGCCCCTCCACAATCACTCCCAGGCAATGCATCCCTTCGCCGGCGGGCGCGGGGAGGGGAAAGAAGTGGATGTTGCGCGTCAGCAGAGTTCCGTCGCGGCGGAGGAGGCGGGCGGGCACGGTCCTGGCGCCGTCTGGAGGAAGGTCCGGAGGCGGGCAGAGGGCGCCGGTGAGACTCTCCACGTTCTGGGGGTCGGGTTCGGCGGCGTAATCGCATGTCCGCCCGACGACCTCGGCGGCGCTCCAGCCGGTCAGACCCTCGCAGCCATGGTTGAAGAAGAGCACCACGCGGCGGGCATCCAGAACAAAGACCGGCGTGGAGGTTTCGCTGAGCCAGGCAGCCAGCCCGCCACGACGTTTTCGAGGCATAGCGTCCCTCAGTCAGGCCCGATGGACTCCATCCTCCATCGTAGCCGATGAGCCCCAGCGGAACCGCCCGCGGACCGCAGACCGCCTCCTCGCCCGCAGACCGGTCCCGATTGCCGGATGTTCGCCAGCCGAAGCGGACCGTGGGGCAGGAGTTTACTGGCTGGCAAAGCGGTCGGCGTAGAGCCGCTCCACATCGGCAGCCGTCACCAGAATCTCGCGGGTGAATCCGGTGTGCGCCCGCTCATATTTGACGTTCGTGGCGAGATGCGGCTTTTGATGGATGGCGACGGCCAGCCAGCGGCGGTCCTCCTCGGAGAGGTCCTTCAGTTCCTCGGAGAAGGTTGTCCTGGTTTCAACCACCAGGGAATCGACACGGGGGTCGAACTTGTCGTAGCTGGGCATGGGCGAGACGTACGCAAGGGTCCAAAAGCCGGAGAGTTCGCGCATCCTTGCAAGGGAAGGACGGCAAGGCAACTCAACCGCGTCCGGGGAGGACCAGCGGCTCAGGGGTGAGAGGCTGAGGGGAGCTGAAGCAGAACAGCCCCGGGGCGGCCCCGAGCATGCGGAACTCTCCGGAGCGCGGATCGGAGGTCTTCCCGGTTTGTCTGTGGGGGGTGCAGCCGTCGATCGGTGGCCGGGGCCGCTCCGCGAGCTTTCCTTCTCTCTTGCCATCCCGGGAGGTCGTTGCTCACCGTGTGTCATCTGCGGCTGGGCGTGGTCGACGATCGCGGCCGGCGGCGGAGGCTGGCGGCAGATCGAAATTCCCCAGGCCGTCGGAGGCCGTGGGAGAGCCGGGGGCGTCAGCCCACGGGTCTCCGCTGATGGCCCGGACCGTCCGAAAACCCGCCGCGGCATCACCACGATCGCTGAGTCCCGATCACCGCTCAAACGGCCCCGGGCCTGACGGCCCGGGCTCGCCTCTGCGAACGTCACCCGGCGAGCCGGGGGCGTCAGCCCCCGGACCGTCCCGTCAGGACCGACGTGGCCCCCGCGCGCGACGCAATCGCTCCCGCCGCACTCCTGATCCGTCCCTCGGCTCCGCCAGCCGCCGACGCCGTCGGCGGGGCTGGGTGGGAGCCCTCTCCCCAGGAGCAGGCGAGCGGAGGATGTGGAACTGCAACGCGCCCCTGACCGGACCACCATTCCGCGGCTGCACCCGACTGTGGGGGGGCCGCAGGGAAGGGGTTGTACAGGGCAGCGGTCAGGATTAGAGTCGTGAGAGGGGTTCTCGGACGAACGGTTCGTGTTTCGGAGCATTGAGGACGGAATGAGTCATCTGCTGTTGACGGGTGCGACAGGGCTGCTCGGTCGCTATCTGATGCGGGACCTGCTGCTCAAAGAGGTGCCGCTGGCGGTGCTGGTGCGTCGCAGTCGGCGCTTTGAGCCGCGCGACCGCGTTGAGGCGGCCATGCGGACCTGGGAACGCGAGCTGGGGCGCGAGCTGCCGCGGCCGGTCGTGCTGGCGGGGGACATCTCCGCCCCGGACTTTCAACTGGCACCAGACGAGCTGGCGTGGGCGCGGAAGCACTGCACGGGATTGCTCCACAACGCGGCGAGTCTCTCCTTCGTGTCGACGGGGCGGCAATCAGAACCGTATCGCACGAACGTCACCGGCACGCAACACGTCCTGGAGTTCTGTCGCACCGCCGGAATCCGGAAGTTCTTCCACGTCTCCACGGCGTACGTGTGCGGGAAACGATCGGGACGGATTCTGGAGTCGGAGCTGAACGTCGGCCAGGAGTTCGCCAACTGCTACGAAGAGAGCAAGGTGGAAGCGGAAGAACTGGTGCTGGGGGCGGAGTTCCTCGAGCCGGCCACCGTCTTTCGCCCGGCGATCATCATCGGCGACAGTCAGACCGGCATCACCTTCACCTACCACAACCTGTACGTGATGCTGCAACTGGCCACCACGCTGGTGAATCAGATGGGTCAGTTCAATTTCACCGGCAAATGCCCGGCCCCGGAGGTGCAGTTCAATGTGGACGGCTCGGAGCGGAAGAACCTCGTGCCGGTCGACTGGGTCTCGGAAGCGATGGCCCGGATCATCACCACCCCCGCCTTGCACGGCAAGACGTACCACCTGACGCCGCGGCTGCCGGTGACGATGCGGCTGGTGCGGGACGTGTTCGAGGAGGCGGTCGGTTTTTACGGCACCGGCTTCTATGGAGCGGGAGAACGCCGTGAAGAGACCAACGAGGCGGAGAACATTTTCTACCAGCACATGGAGGTGTACCGTTCTTACTGGCGGGACGACCCCGAGTTCGACTGCACCAACACCAACTGGGCCCTGCCTGACCTCCCCTGCCCGCACGTGGACCGCACGATGCTCCGCCGCCTGGCCAAGACCGCCATCGCCAACCGCTTTTCGTGGAAAGATCCGGTGATCAAGAAGTGACTTCCCCGCGCGAGGGTCACGACCGCGAAGCGCGGGCTTGAGTGGCGTTAACGCAGGAGCATGAGGGAGGGGAGCGAAGACTTTGGGAAGCGACGCTCCGACTTCATGAAAGGTGTTCGCTTTGCGCCGGCCGTCGGGCGGAGTTGTGCCGAGGGGAATGCCCGCGGAGGACTTCAAGGGCAGGCGGCAGCCGTCGGCTCGGGGGGGACGGACGCCTCCACGCCGCCAATCACCACTTCGAAACCCAGGTCGCGGATCATGGCGAAGTCGGCCTCAGCCGGCTGGCCCTTGGTCGTCAGGTAATCGCTGACGAACATCGAATTCGCCGCGTACAGCCCCAGCGCCTGCATCGACCGCAGGTTGACCTCCCGTCCCCCGGCGATGCGAATCTCCGTCGCCGGATGACACAGCCGCGCCAGGCACAGCACCTTCAGGCAGAAACGTGGGTCCAGGTGGTCTTCCCGCGCCAGCGGCGTCCCGTCGATGGGATGCAGAAAGTTCACCGGGATCGAATGCACCTTCAGCTCGCGCAGCTCCAGCAGGACGTCGACGATGTCGTCGTGCGTCTCCCCCATGCCGACGATCAACCCGCTGCAGAGTTCCATCCCTGCTTCGCGCACCACGCGGAGCGTTTCCCAGCGGTCGTCATAGGTGTGCGTCGAACAGATGGAGGGGTAATACCGCCGGGAGGTGTTGAGATTGTGGTTGATGCGGTCGACTCCTGCGGCCGCGAGGGTGCGAGCCTGCTGCGGGGTCAACAGCCCCAGGCAGCAACAGATGTGCATGCCAAGTTCCGCCTTGATGCGTCGAACGGCGGAGGCGACATGCTCGATCTCCCGATCGGTCGGTCCGCGCCCGCTGGCGACGATGCAGTAGGTGCGGGCCTGGTTCGCCTGGGCTTTGCGGGCTTCCGCCAGCAGCGTCTCCGCACTGTCCCAGCGGTAGCGGGGGATGTTGGCTTCCGAAATCGCCGACTGCGAGCAGTAGCCGCAGTCCTCCGGACACAGGCCGCTCTTGGCGTTCTTGAGGTAGTACAGGTGCACGACCAGCCCGAAGTGTTGCCGCCGCACGCGAAACGCCGCCGCCAGCAGGTCCAACAGCTCCGTGTCAGGCGCTGCCAGCACGCTTGCCGCTTCCGCACGAGTCAGCGTCGCTCCGGACAGGACGCGATCGGCCAATTCGGACCAGGGAGACGCGACAGCAATCATGGCGGGCGGCAGAGGGACGAAGGGGTGCGAGTTCTGGATTCACAGCACCGGAGGATTCTAACGTCTCCGCCGCCATTGCCGTAGTGACGACCGCCGCAGTCCTGATTTCCAGCGCCGTCACCCCGGGCTGTGGCCTGATACCAGCTCAAGCTTGGAAAGGTCCAAGTTTTCCGGCTGCCTTTTCTCCGGCTGGCTTGCCAGCCGTGCCGGATGGGTCCCCGGGTCCTGAGAGGGAACCCGGCCAAAACCCGAGGCGGTCACTGGCCGAAGCTTGACGTCACCCCGGCCATGCCGAAACTGGCTGTTGGGCGTCTTGCCTCGAGTAAAGGCCGGTTGTCCGGCATCCCTTCCGCACCCTTCTCCCAGGGGCCTTCCATGTCCCGTTCCCTGTTGGGCGCCGTCGTCTGTCTGAGTGTGAGCTGGCTGAGTGTGAGCTGGTGGTCCTGCCGTTTGCTCTCCGCCGCCGACGGGAGCGCGGACCCCCATGTTGTCCGTGACGCGGCAGCGGCGCTCGACCGTGCCGTCAAGTTCTTTCACGGCCGGGTCGCGTCGCACGGCGGGTATGTCTATCACTACTCGTTGGACCTCCAGCAGCGGTGGGGGGAAGGGCTCGCCACCCCCGATCAAATCTGGGTGCAACCGCCGGGGACGCCGACCGTTGGACTGGCATACCTCGAGGCCTATGCCGCGACGGGAGACGCCCGGTACCTCACTGCCGCCGGGGACGCCGCCCGCGCCCTCCTCTACGGACAGCTTCAGTCGGGCGGGTGGCAGAACTGTGTGGACTTCAATCCGCGGGGGGACAAGGTCCACCAGTACCGCAACGGTCGGGGAGGGGGCAAGAACTACTCCTCGCTGGATGATGGTCAGACGCAATCGGCATTGCTGTTCCTGGTCCGGGCGGACGCGGCCTTGCGGTTTGAGGATGCAGCAATTCATGAGGCGGTGCAGTACGGCCTGAACGCGCTGCTGGCCGCACAGTTTCCCAACGGCGGTTTTCCACAGGTCTGGTCCGGGCCGGTTTCACCACAACCGATTCGCCGCGCCAGTTATCCCCCGCACGACTGGCGCACCGAGGGTCGCGTCAAGAACTACTGGGACATGTACACGCTCAACGACAACGTTCCCGGTTACGTTGCGCGGACCCTGTGGGCCGCCCACGAAACCTCTGGTGAGGAGCGGTTCCTCGCGGCCCTCCAGAAGCTGGGGGACTTCCTGCTGCTCGCCCAGATGCCCGACCCGCAACCCGGCTGGGCCCAGCAGTACAACTACGACATGCAGCCGATCTGGGCCCGTAAGTTCGAACCCCCCGCCGTCACAGGCGACGAGACTCAGGAAGCGGTCGAAACGCTGCTGCTCATCGCGCACGCCACCGGCGATTCCAGGTATCTGGAGCCGATTCCCCGCGCGCTGGACTACCTGGAACGGTCGCTGTTGCCGGACGGCCGCCTCGCCCGGTACTACGAGCTTCAGACCAATCGTCCCCTGTACATGGAGCGACGCGGCGACAACTACACCCTCACTTACGAAGACTCCAACCTCCCCGACCATTACGGCTGGAAGGTCGACAGCCGCATCGCCGAACTGCGGCGCGGCCTGGAGCGGGTGCGGTCCGGCCGACCGCTGGAGGAGCCGGCGACGCTCAGCGATCTGGAGCGACAGGCGCGCGAGATCATCGCCGCCCTTGACGCAGACGGCCGGTGGGTCTCGACCTACGGAGGAGAACGACTGGTCGGCCAGCCGAAGTTTTCGCCCGGGATGAAGTATCTCAGCAGCGAGACCTTCAGCCGCAATGTCTCGAGTTTGAGCGCCTATCTGCGCGCCGCTCGTCCGGCAGCGGCCGGCGGCGGAGGAGCAGCCGACCGCTGAGGCGCCGTGGCGGAGGATGCCCCCGGAGCAGGGCCGTGGGAAGGAACGGCTCGCTTTCCTTGCCAGAGGTCCTCTTCTACCCTCCTCCCTGTGATCGTTGCACGACCCGTGACACGACGGATGATGTCGTCCCCTCCGCTGGCTGAACGCCCATGCTCTCCGCTCCGTTGCTCCCCTCTCCGGCGATGTCGATCACCCCACCCCGGACCGTCCGCCAGGCTGTGCGGCGATGGTGCGCCTCGGCACTGGTTCTCTTTCTCTGGGGCCCAAGCGCAGCGCTGGCTCAACAGGCGTCCGCCCCTTCGGTCGAGGCTCCTCCCGCCACGCCCGATTTCGTTGATGAGAACATGATCACCCACGGGCCGATCCTGGGTCGGCTGTCGGCGACGGGCGTCGGCGTCTGGGCCCGGACCCTCCGACCCGGAGCGTTCACCGTGCTCTACGGCACTGCTCCCGATCAACTCGACCAGACGGCCGGCCCCGTCGTCACCACTCTCGAACACGACAACACCGGCTGGGTCCACATCACCGGCCTGAGGCCCGACACCCGCTACTGGTACGAGTTGAAGAATCCCGACTCCACCGGCCGCACCGGCCGCGGCGGCTCCTTCCGCACCCTCCCCGATGCGGAATCAGTCCGCGATCCGGAACTCAATCCCCGGGGGCTGTTCAACTTCACCTTCGAGTTCGCCTGCGGCAACAACCAGAACCCGCGGCACTCCCTGGGGCCGGCCCTGCCGACCTTCACCACCATGCTCCGCGAGATCGCCGACGAGGTGCACTTTGCCATCCTCAACGGCGACTGGCTGTATGAGGTCCGCCGCGACTACACACCGCAGCAATGGGCCGCTCATCACAATGTTCCCGCAGCGCACCTCCCCCGCGTACTGGAAATCGCCCCCACGCTGGCCGGTGTGTGGGAGAACTACAAGTTCTTTCTCGATCAGGGAGAGCCGCTCGCGCACTGGCACCGCCGCGTGCCGAGCTTCTTCACCTACGACGACCATGAGTGCCTCAACGACATCTGGGGAGCGGGGACGCCGGGTCTGCGCGACCGCCGGGCCGTCTTTCGCGACATCGGGGTCCGGGCCTGGTACGACTATCTCGGCTGGTCGAACCCCACGCCGTTCACGAGTCCGATTCATTTCGGGCGCGGCACATTCACCGCCGGCAGCGACGTGCTGGTCGATGAGCAGGCCGACTTCACCCGCCTGCGGCTCGCCGACCATAACAACCTGCACGTCCACTGGGGGACGCCGACGGCCGGCGTCAACGACAACGCTCTGGACGACCTCGACGACGGCGTTCCCAACGCCGGCGTCTACCGCATCGAGGCGGTTCTCGATCCCCATCGCCTCCGCCTCTGGCCGCCCGCCAAGGCCGACGGACAGGCGAGCTACTCCATCGGCCGGCGCAGTTACTTCCACATGCGCATCAGCAACTGTGACTTCTTTGTGCTCGACACCCGTGGCCAGCGCGAAATGCACGACACCCGCGATCCCTTCAAGCAGGTCTCCATGCTCGGCCGGGAGCAGCGCGACTGGCTGCTGGAGGGCGTCCGCAACTCCGACGCGGACTTCATCTTCGTCGTCTCGTCGGTGAACTTCATGGTGCCGCACGTCGGCGGCGGGGCGATCCGCGGCGACAACAAGGACGACGCCTGGACCGTGTTCTTCGATGAGCGGGAGCGATTGATCGAGGCGTTCGATGCCCTCCCGCAGCCGGTCTTTGTCCTCACCGGGGACCTGCATAACAGCTTCGCCATCCAGATCACCGACAACGTCTATGAGTTCGCCTCCGGTCCGCACAATTCCAACAATCATTGGGTCCGGGACGAGGGGGACCGCCCACCCAACGGGAGGTTTCAATATGGCCCCCGCGAGGTCGACATCCTCTGGTCCACCTACTTCCGCACCGACATCGACCGCACACAGCTCCTGCACCCCAGTTACTGCGTGGTGCAGGTGAACAACGTCTTCAATAACCCCCTCGTGTACGGCCAGCCGAGCGGCAACACGCCCCCCCGCTGGGTCGCCTTCCCGCGGCCGCAGGTGATCTTTCGTTACTACGACGGCCGCACCGGACGGCTGCGGTTCGCCCACTCCATCCGTGCCGCCGAACGCTGAAACTCGGCAGTGCCCGCGGGAAGCTGACATCTTGATGGGAGATGGATGGGCGAGCCGGGCGACTCTCCCTCGACCTCTCCCGTGGTTGCGGAGGACGCACCTCTGCTGCTCGCCAGGGAGGGCGGTTCGCCAGGGAAGGGGGTGAATCTCTCCCCGATTTCACGGTTGGGACGGCGACGGCAGACAGCGCCGCTCCACTCGATAGAATGTCCCTCGTCCGACTCGCCTCCCGCCCTCACTGCCATGCCTGTGCTCGCACCCTCCGGCTCCGCCCGCCTCGAAGAGATCGCCGCCAAGGTCGAGTTCGGTGAGCGGCTCTCATTCGACGACGGCCTGTTCCTCGACCAGGAAGCCGACCTCCTGACCCTCGGCCGCCTCGCCAACCTGGTCCGCGAACGCCGCCACGGCGACGTCGCCTACTACAACACCAACATCCACCTCAACCCGACCAACGTCTGCGTTTACCGTTGTCGGTTCTGCGCCTTTCGCTCCGACCTCAAGGCGGAAAAGGCCTACGTCTTCACCGACGACATGCTCCGGGAGCGGATTCTCGAGGGCCGCGCCGGCGGAGCGACGGAAATCCACGTCGTCGGCGGCCTGCATCACAAGATGCCCTTCGACTGGTACCTGCACGTCATCCGCGTGCTGCACGAAACCTGCCCCGAAATCCACATCAAGGCCTGGACGGCCGTCGAAATCCACTGGTTCAGCTACCTCACCAAGAAGCCCTACGAGTGGGTCTTGCGGCAGATGATCGATGCCGGACTGGGGAGCCTGCCCGGCGGCGGCGCGGAGATCTTCGACGAACAGGTCCGCGCGCAGATCTGCGAACACAAGGCCGATTCCCAGACCTGGCTGGAGGTGCATCGCACCGCACACGCGCTCGGCCTGCGAAGCAATGCCACCATGCTCTACGGCCACCTGGAACAGGCCCGACACCGCGTCGATCACCTCTGCCGCCTCCGCGCACTCCAGGACGAGACCGGCGGATTTCAGACTTTCATCCCCCTCGCCTTCCATCCCGAGCACACCGGGTTGGCGCACCTTCCCAAGCCGTCCGGGCACATGGACCTGCGGATGATCGCGCTGGCGCGGCTGATGCTCGACAACTTCGACCACATCAAAGCGTACTGGATCATGCTGGGCGAACCGACGGCCCAGGTGGCCTTGGCCTTCGGAGCGGATGACCTCGACGGGACGGTCGTGCATGAGCTGATCTATCACGACGCCGGGGCCCAAACGCCCGAGGGACTCACCGTCGCCCAGCTCCATCGGCTGATCCGCGAAGCCGGCCGTGAACCTGTCGAGCGGGACACGCTCTACCGCCGTGTCCACCGCCGCGGTGCCTCGTGGTGGGTCACAGGCCAATCGCCGCCAGCAGTCCTCTCGGATGCGACGGTGGTCGTGGAACCATAGACCCCGGTTCCAACCCCAGGACGGCGGGACTGCCCGCCCCTCGCCCCCCCGCCGCCCGCCGGCGTCCTGCACCGACGGGCGGGGGGAGTTGTCCTCAGCAACTGGGGGGAAGGATGGTCAATACACTCCGACCACTTCTCCGCCGCTGCGCGTGGCCAGCGCCCGCCACGTCCCGAGATGGATGTTCTCAGAGACGAAGCGAACCTTGCCGTCTCCCAGGGCGAGGTGCACACCGCCGGGATGGAGGCTGCGGGCCGCCGTGCGGGCCATGTTGTGCCAGCCGTTGTTGCAGTCCGGCGTCAGCGAGTTCGGCCCGTAGAAGTGGTTGTACAACGTGTCGGCGTAGTGGCCGTTGATCCACTTCGCGCTCCGCTGGCCGGACCAGGTGGAGGCGGCGGTACAGTTGGCGGCGTCTGTGGTTGTTCCCAGGGGGAGTTCGATCGTCCGCCGCAACTGCTGGGCGGGTGTGGTGGGGACGACGTCGGCACCGTCTCCCTGCACACTCTCACTGAAGATCGCCGTGTGCGACGTTCCGTCTGTGACGTCGGCAAAGCGAACCTTCGACCGCGTGAAGATCACGCCGTCTGCGTTGCTGGAAGAACCGTTGTTGACCGTCCCCGATCCGACACAGGCGGGGTAATTGATGGCTCCGAAACCGGAGCCGGGAACCCCTTCCTGGTCGCTCGGGCAGAGGAGCAGGTCAATGGTGTTGCGGGCGGCGGCTTCATTGCCGGCCGCCTGCGGATAGGCCCCGTTGAACGTCAGCGGGGGAACATTGAAGTTCAGCAGGTTCCGCACTCCCCCCTGCTCCACAAAAGGGAGTAACTGCGCCTGAGCGGAGAAGACGTAGGGGAATCCGAGCGTTCCGGGAGGGAACGTCCGGTGCGCCGATTCGTAGTTGTGAACCGCAATCACGAGATTGTGCAGATGGTCCTGGCACTGCGTCTTGCGGGCTGCTTCACGGACTTGCTGAACAGCCGGCAACAACAGCGCCACCAGAATCGCGATAATCGCGATGACGACCAGGAGCTCAATCAGTGTGAACCCCCGTCGCAACCATGAGAGAGACATGAGCAGAATCCTCCAGGGAAGAGGCCCGAGGCGCAGTCCCCCTCCATGCGGAGCTGTTCTCCGCGCAGCAACGAGGGGACCCGCGTCCTCGGACGGACGAGATGCGAGAACCGGCCGCCCCTGATCGGGCGGCACACCGCGAGGTCAGACTGGCTCGTCCCGGGGAGGAGGCACCGCCGGTTTCACGCGACGGGAGCGAGCGACCTGCGACTCCACCCTCAGCCAGGAGGAGATCGCTCGATTGTGGACGACGCCCGTCGTGCCCCAGAGCAGTCGAGGCTCTGCCATCACGATCCAACCGTTCTGCGGCTGTGAACCGCAGTCGCACCCCACCGCGGGGGTGTCTGCGGCGCCGTCGGGAGGGGCTGTTTCCCGGTCCGCGGGTTCAGCGTCACAGGTCCCCGGTGCTTGCGCGCGACAACAACGACCGGCAGCAGCAGTCTCTGGGGCGAGCGGAGTCTTCTTCAAGCGTGCGGCACAACAAGGGCGCAAAGCCGATGAGGACTGCGGCACCGTCGCAGGCACGCCGCCGCCTCGCCTCGCACAGCAACACTTCCCGGTGAGAATGCTGGCAAGCGAACAGCGGCATCCCGTGCCGCAACCGCACGGTCCGTGCGACTCCGGGCGAGAACCCGCCAGCGGCAATCCGCACGAAGTACTCGCCAGGACCACCGCAGTTGCGACAGCGAGGACGCGTCGGCCGAGAGGATGCATCGGTATCTCCCGAAGGCGAGTCTGGACCTCCCTCTCCCGATGGTGTTCCGGCCTGCGGCCGGCGGGCCTCGGCTCCCTCCGTGCGTAAGTGTATGCATCCGTGGAGACACCCGCCATCCGGAGCGGCCATCGGCGAGACGTTCTCTCCCCAGAGAAACCTCCGTGTCCCCTCCTGGCGGTTGCGGGGAGCCTTGCCTGTGTTCGCCGTCCGTCCCCTCGTGCGTCAGGCCGTTCCGCAGTCCTGCAGATGCGGGGCGAGTCCGTGGGGGAGAGTGGTGGATGGTTCCTGGGGGGTGGGTCCTCTTGTAGCCCAGGGCGTCAGCGGCGATGATTCCCGCCGTCAGACCTTGTCGCGCCATCCCGCGCCTTCCCAGGGAGGGGACATGCCGAATAACCCCGTTGCCATCGGTGCCTGCCTCTGCGGTCGTGACCGGCCGCTGCTGTTCATCGCCGGTCCCTGCGTCATCGAAAGCGAAGCACTGGTCGTGCAGGTGGCCGAGGAACTCGCGGCGCTGGCGGCCCGCGAGTCGTATCAACTCGTGTTCAAGGCGAGTTTCGACAAGGCCAACCGCACCAGCTTCCACAGCTTTCGTGGGCCGGGACTGCACGAGGGTCTGGAGATTCTGGCCCGTGTGCGCGATCGCATCGGCCTGCCGGTCACCACCGATATTCACCTCCCGGACCAGGCAGCCCCGGCGGCCGAGGTGTGCGGCATCGTGCAGATTCCGGCGTTCCTCGCGCGGCAGACGGATTTGGTCTTTGCCGCCGCGGAGGCCGCGGGCCGTCACGACCGGACCGTCAACATCAAAAAGCCCCAGTTCGTCGCACCGGAGGATGTCGTTCACGCGGTTCACAAATGCACCGAAGCCGGCTGCCAGAACGTCCTCCTGACCGAGCGTGGCACGACGTTTGGTTACGGGCGGCTGGTGAACGACATGCAGGCGATTCGCATCATGCAGGAGCACGGGACGCCGGTGGTCTTCGACGCCACCCACAGCGTCCAACGGCCGGGAGGGAGCCGGACCGGTGGAGCGCGCGAGATGATCGCCCTACTGGCGCGGGCGGCGGTCGCCGCCGGGGCCGACGCGGTCTTTCTGGAAACGCATCCCGATCCGGACCGGGCGCTGAGCGACGGCCCGAACATGCTCCCCCTCTCCGAGATTCCGCGGCTGCTGCGAGAGCTGACGCAACTGCGGCGGCTGGTGCTGGAATGGTCCGCGGGCGCGGCCGAATCCTGAGTAACGCTGAGTGGTTCAGGGGGGCCGGCTGTGTGCCCGCCACGTTCGCTGTCCAGGGCGCACTCACGCCGGGTTGAGCAAGTCGTCCAACGGGGCGGGACCGCGCGTCTCCCCCCGCTGATTGGTCTGCCAGAGAGTGTTGGTGCCGACATCCAAGGCCGACAGCCAGCCTTCGCGGCAGTAAGCACACGTGTCCAGGCACAGGTAGTACGGCCCGCCCACCGGCCGGCCGTGCCGTTGCGCCGTGTGACCGCAGATCACCCGCTTGCCGGAGCAATGCGGACGGGAGATTGGCTGGAACCGTGCCCAACGCAACCATTCGGAGGTCTCCTGCTCGACCGGCACCTCGGGACGCAGGTTCCCATGCACGAAGATGGTCGTCTCGGTTTCAAAATAGTCCTTCCCGTTGCGGATGAAGTCGAGATGCGCGGCCGGGATGAGGTCGAAGCTCCCTCCGTAGGAATGCAGCATTTCCTCTCCGCCGTAAGAGAGCCAGCCTCCGCGCGACCATTCCCCCCCGGCCAGCGCGTCCAGCAGCATCTCCTCGTGATTGCCCATGAGGTGGATGAGCCGGCAGCGATTCCGGAGTTCAAGCAACAGGTCGATACAGCGGCGGGAGTTCGGGCCGCGGTCGATCACGTCGCCAAGTTGGACGACGCAGTCCTGCGGTTGCGGGGCGACGACGGCGAGCAACGTTTCCAGCGCGAGTTCGCAACCATGCACGTCGCCGACAGCGATGAGGCGGCCACTACTCATCCGGGACGGTCAGAATTGAGGGGCTCTGCCGGGTGTGGACGTTGTGCCGCCTCCCGGTTGAGCCCGCGGAGGCTGCGGCGAGACCCGCAGCGTCTCCAGAGCCAGCAGCAGCGATTGCCGCACGGCGGGGGAGGGGTTGGGAGGCGTCAGCAGGAGCACGGCGCACTGCACCTGACCGCTGGTGTGCTCGTACAGCCAGGCATGGAACGGGACCGCCCGGCGGGGATTGGCCGAGGCGAAGTTCACCCCCTGAAACAGCTTGGGGAGGTTGTATTGCTCCGCCGGGGGGATCGTCTGACGGTACTTGACATTGTTCTCGTCGCCACGGCCGGTATCTCCCGGGGGGAGCTCCACTCCGTAGAGCGTCTGCAACGATGCTTCCAAGGCCCCATAGAAGTCTGCCGGCTTGCCGTAACGATCAGCCGCCAGGAACCGTTCGTGGTTCCCCAAGACATACAGGCGATAGGGGCCCGTTCCGCCTCCTGCCAAGGGCAATACACCGTCCCACGCGTGGATGACTCCGGGGAGATCGAGCGGCGTCCCCTGGAACTCCTGCCGGCGATCGGGAGGCGGCGAGGCCCCCTCTTCCTTGGGCGGCGCCGGCGCAGGGAGGGTGATGAACCCCTTGGGAGGCCGCAACCATAAGCCGTAGGCGGCATGGCTCCAGTAGGGGTCAAGGTGTTCGTCGAGCCGCGCCAGATAGTGGTTCCGCTCGTTCGTCCGACGCAGTCGGTCCTCATAGGCTGAGACGCCGCAACCGGACAGCCACAGCGGCAAGAGGCAACAGGCAGTGGCCAGCAGGCGCGGAGAACCAGTCATCGCCGGGTCACGACAGTCAGAAACGGGGCGAGTCGCCGCTCGCGGAAGGCACACTCGGAGGTCATCCTGAGGGGATCATAGGTCCTCGCCGTGGTCGCTGTCGATCATGCACGGCGGAACGAACAGGACGGCCGGCGCAATCGTAGTGGTTGTACCCGTGATTCCGGCCGAGGTTCACAGCGGAGATATCGATTCCATGTCGTCCGGGAGGCGAAGTCGCGCCGCGCCCGGCAGAGCCGGTCAATTTCAGCAGACCGGTATCGACTTCCCGGCCGAAGTAATGAGGACGTCGCCTCTACCGCTTGGAGACGGCTGGCAGGGTGGTCGGGGACGTTCCCGGGGGGAGACCGGTGGGGGCCGGCGTCAACGAGATGCCGGGGCGTCCTCTCCGGCCGGATGCCCCTGGTTCGTCCCCCGCCACCCTGTCATCGTTCTCCGGGTTCGACGGTTCGGGCCAATCCCCCCGGCCGATGACTTTCTCCGCGACAACCGTCCTGCAACGGATAGAATCGAGGAGTACGGCTGAATCCCTCCGGATCGGGGTCGGCGTCCCGGGCCTGCGGTCCCGGCAGGATCGTGGACCCCGGACTTCCGTCACTCCTCAGTTGTTCTCGATGCGAGTGCCGCCATGCTGAACCGCCGTCTGTTCCTGCTCGCGTTGCTGGTGGCGTCTGGGGGGGGCGCGGCGTCCCTCCCCGCGCAGTTGCGGCGAAACCCCCTCCCGTCCGATGACGAACTCGCGCGCTACGGATTGATGCGGGCCTGGTGGAATCAGGCGGTCTTCAACCCTTATCGCGACAAGATTCGCGCCATCTCCACCGACGAACAGGCGGTGTATGTTCAGTCCACCTCCGGCAACATTACGGCGTTTGACAGCGAAACCGGGCGGCTGATGTGGTCCAAGCTGGTCGGTTCTCCCGACCAGGTCTCCTATCCTCTCACCAGCAACGACAGCACCATCTTCATGGCGGTGGGGATGAACCTGTACGCCGTCGACAAACCCAGCGGGGAAACGATCTGGAGCGTGCGGCTGGACCACCACCCGTCCACATCGCCCGAGGTGGACGAGGACCAGGCCTACGTCGGCACCACGGACGGCAGCATTTACTGTCTCGACCTGCGGAAGATCAAGGAGTTGTACGATCGCCGCCTGCTTCCCCAGTACTCCGGCCTGACCGTCCGCTGGCGTTACCAGGCCCCGTCGGAGATCGTCTCCCCCCCGATCTCGAACGGCGAAGCGGTGGTGTTCGCCAGTTTCACGGGGTTGCTGTATTCGGTGGTGGCCAAGGACGGGGTCCTCAATTACCAGTTCGAGACGGAGGGAAGCGCGCCCATTCGCGTCCCCGTGGGCCGCAGCCAGAACACCATCTTCGTCGCCTCCGATGACGATCGGGTGTTTGCGCTGGACATGATCAACGGCAACCGGCGGTGGTCGTTCACCGCCGGTCAGCCGGTGCGGCAGCAGCCCCGCGTCGTCGGCAACAGCGTCTTCATCGTCCCCTCTGGAAGCGGCATGTACTCGCTGCGGACCATGACCGGTTTCCAGAACTGGCGGCAACGCGAGGCGACCGAATTTCTGGCCGCCACCCCCGAAACGGTCTATGCCTCCGATCGCGTGGGCAATGTGCTGATTCTGAACCGGGTCAACGGAGCGGTCATCGGCTCGCTCCCCTACGGGCATCTCAACGTCCGCGTGCAGAACGAGCGCACCGACCGGCTCTATCTCGCCAGCTCCACCGGCCTGATCGTCTGCATCCGGGAGCGTTCGCGCGAACAACCGCTGTGGCACATGTTCCCCGATCGTCAGCCGATCCGCGCCGAGCTCGCTCCGGACGTCGCCGACACCGGTGAACCCGCCCCCGAGGGGGGTAATCCCTTTGCCACTCCCTGAGCCGCATGGCACAGCCGCGACGTCTCTTCTGACGGAGAGACCAGCCAGCAGGTCAGGGTCGGGCCGGAGGACGCGCTTGCAGCGTGATCGTCACCTGCATCGGCTCTCCCTGACGGATGATCGAGAGCACGACCGTGTCCCCCACGTGATATCGTTCCAGCGCGCGGAACAGGTCGTCGCCGGTTTCGATCGGCGTGTCGTCCACACCGACGATCACATCCCCCAGCCGGAACCCGCGGCGGGGGTCGAACTCCGAACCCCGGAGGCCGGCCCGTTCCGCACTGCTCCCCGGCAGCACTTCGCTGATGACGACCCCCTGGTCCGGAATGCCGGAAACGCCCCGCCGCCGCAACTGCTCCAGGATCGACTCGCGGAAAAACGTGACGCCGATGGCCGGACGTTCCACCGAACCGGTGCGGATTAACTGTGGCACCAGGCGGTTGACCGTGTCGATGGGAATGGCGAAGCCGACGCCGGCGTTAGTTCCGGATGGGCTGAAGATGGCGGTGTTCATGCCGATGGCGCGGCCGGCGCTGTCCAGCAGCGGTCCGCCCGAGTTGCCAGGATTGATGGCAGCGTCGGTCTGGATGACGTCGTTGATGGGATGACCATCGACGGAGTGGATTTGCCGCCCTAAACCGCTGATGACGCCGGTGGTCAGCGTCTGGTCCAGTCCGAAGGGGCTGCCGATGGCGTAGGCGTTCTGCCCCACCTTGAGGTCGTCCGAGGAGCCGATGGAGATGGGGATGAGCTTTCCCGGCTCGGCGGGAATCTTGAGCACGGCCACGTCGCTGGACGGCTCCCCACCGACGAACGCCGCCTCGTAGGTCGTGTTGTCTGCCAGGGTGACGTGCCAGCGGCTGGCCCCGGCCACCACGTGGTAGTTGGTGACGATGTAGCCGTTGCGGTCCCAGACAAACCCCGTACCGGTGCCGCTCCCTCGCGCGCCAATGGAAGTGATGTGCACCACGGAGGGAGAAACCTGTTCAAAGATCGCAATCTGAGACTGTTCGGCCGGGCTGAGCTCGCCGCGCGGCGTGACCGCCCGGGCCACCGCCTGCGGATCATTCAGGTCCATCCACACGCCCGACCGGTAGCGGAACAGCAACAGGGCGATGATTGCCAGCAGGATCAGCACCACCCAGGCGCTGACTCCCGCGGCATGGCTGGGGAGCTGCGAAAGGGGGAGAGGGTCCGGGTCCGAACGGCGCGGCCCTTCGGGTGGGGGAAAGTCGGGGGGGAATTCGGACGAATCGGAAGTCATCGGACCATAAGGAGTCGAAATCACCCTCTCCGGGTCTTCCCGGGAGAGGAGTCTGGAGTCTGGGAGGAAGCAGGATGCCGATCCTCGTCTCACTCGTCCCGGACCGGACGAGCGCCCGCCCCTCCTCCACGGGAACGAGATGCATCCCACCATGGGTGATCGGAGCGGGCAACGGCGTCCCATTTTGACGCATCGACGGCCATCCGTCACGGGTGTCATGGCTGAACGGAGTGGGGACGAGTGGGGAACATCAGTCCTGAGGATCGTCAAGGCGACCGAGGTTCCTGGGTCGGCCGGTCGGCCGGTCGGCCGGGGGAGTAGACTCCCCGGCGCGCGGGTGCGGCGGCATCGCGAGGGAAGTGGGGGGTGAGTTAGACTCACTCCTCGGACCCCACCCCTGACGACTGTCATGCCTCCGCGACTCCCCGGCCTGTCCGTCACGAATCTCCTCATGCTGGCCGCAGCCGTCCGCAGCGTGGGAGACGATTCCCCTCCTCCGGCAGCGGCCTTCACGCCCACCTCGGAGTTTCGGACGATCGACGTCGAAGGCTGGAGCATTCGCCTGCATCCCCGTCTGGGACCTGACGGTTCCGAGGCCGAGTTGGGGGCGCAGGTCCTCTCCCTGCTGCGGGCCAAGTTGATCGAGACGCGCCGGGTGCTCCCCAAGACCGCCCTCGAACACCTGACGACGGTTCCGATCTGGATCGAACACAACAATCGGCGGGCCGGGCCGGGGTGTTGTTATCATCCCAGCGCCTCGTGGCTGCGATCGCACGGCTTCAATCCCGACAAGGCGCGGGGGATTGAGATCTGCGTGGCGCGAAACTTTCTCGCCTGGGCGGACGATCAGCCTGCCGCCATCCTGCACGAGCTGGCCCACGCCTGGCACCATCAGGTTGTGGGGGACGATGAGCCGCGGATCAAAGCACTCTGGGAAGCCGCAGTCGCTTCGCGGCAATTCGAGGCAGTCCTGCACATCAGCGGCAAGCGGCAACGCCATTACGGCCTCAATAACCACAAGGAATACTTCGCTGAGATGAGCGAAGCCTACTTCTGGACCAACGACTTTTATCCCTTTGTGCGGGCGGAGCTGCGCGAGGTGGACCCGGCCATGTTCGAGCTGCTCCGGGAAGTCTGGGCGGTTTCTCCCCCGACGCCTTCGCCTGCTGAGGAGCAGCAGTGACGTCCTGCGATGAAGCCATGCACAACTGCACCAGCCTCCGCTCCACTTCAAGACGGTTCGCATCCGCGTGGCGGCCCTTCTTGAGAAGGCTGACGGCCTGCATCCTGGCCGCCTTGGTGGGGGTGTGCCGTGCGGCCGCACAGCCGAGCCCTGCTCCGGTCGAGATCGCCAACCGCTCCCTCGCGGAAATCGCGTCCACTCCCGCGCGTGATGCCCAGGGGCGTCCCTTGCAAATCGCCGGTATCTACCCCCACCTGTGTGCATTCAACGGTCATGGGGAGTGCGGCATCGGCGCGGTCGTTCCCTGGGCCGGGCGGCTGTGGTGGATCACCTATCCCCCCCACATGCGCCGCGGGTCGAACGACAAACTCTACTCGATCGACGAATCGTTGCTGCTGACGATCCACCCGGAATCGGTCGGCGGCACACATGCGGCGCGAATGATCCATGAGCCGAGCGACCAACTCCTCCTCGGTCCGTACGTCATCTCCCACGCGGGTCAGGTCCGGGCGCTCGACGTGCAGAACATTCCCGGCCGCTACACCGCCTGGGCCACCCACCTGACCGACCCGGACGAGAAGGCCTACCTGTTCGACATGGAGGGGCCAATCTGGGAAGTGGACGTGCGGACGCTCGCCGGGCGGCGGTTGTTCGTCAAGCCGGCCCCCGGATGGCATGGCAAGGGAGCCTACACCGGGCAGAATCGGCTGGTCATCGCCAACAACGGCGAGCATTCCGCCGCCGGAGACCTCCCCCGCGAGTGGGAGCTGCCGCGCGAGAAATGGCCCTCCGGCGGAGAGCACCTGGGCGTCCTGGCCGAATACGACGGGACCGAGTGGCGGATCGTCCAGCGGCGGCAGTTCGTCGAGGTCACCGGACCGCGCGGCATTCGCGGGACATTCCGCCCCGGCGATCCCCTGTGGGCGATCGGCTGGGACCGCCGCTCCGTGTTGCTCGCTCTGTGCGACGAGGGGGAGTGGTCCCTGTATCGTCTCCCCAAGGCGAGTCACGCGATGGACCCTTCGCACGGCTGGTATACGGAGTGGCCGCGACTCCGCGAAGTGAGCCAGAACCGCGCACTCCTGTGCATGCACGGGATGTTCTACGACTTCCCGCTCGACTTTCACCGGAGCAATGCCTTCGGCATCCGACCGATTGCCTCGCACCTGCGGTACGTGCCGGATTTCTGCGGCTGGAATGATCGGCTCGTGCTGGCGGCCGACGATGTGTCGCTGCTGGAGAACCCCCTGGCCGGACAGTCGCAGTCCAACCTCTGGTTCGGCAGGCTCGACGACCTCCACCACTGGGGAGCGGGCAGCGGTTACGGCGGCGTCTGGCTGGGAGACGACGTCCCCGCCGAGACCCCCTCGGACCCGTATCTGTTTGCCGGTTTCCGCGGGCGGATGCTGCATCTGGCGGCGGCCGGCGGGGAACCGGTCGACGTCATGGTCGAGATCGACCGGGAGGGGACCGGCCAGTGGGAGGTTTATGGAGCAGTGACGATTCCCTCCAGTGGCTACACCTGGCGCGTGTTCGAGGACAACGAACCGGGAGAGTGGATGCGCTTGAGTCTCTCTCGACCGGCGCGGGTGTCCGCCTACTTTCACTACGCGGCAGCAGAGCACCGTGAGCATCCGCAGGATCGAGAGTTGTTCGCAGCACTGCGGGACAACTCCTCACCGGGCGAACCGGTCCTGGTGCGGCCCTCAAGCCGCAACGGCCGGCTCGAACTCCTGTGCGGAGCGCCGCCGCAGCCCGGTTCCACCACGGCGGCATCTGCATCGGTCCGAGCCTTTGAACTCGACGGCCGCATGGAACTGACGCCGCTGGACGATCCCGCCGTCGTTTCTCAGTCGCTGGCACTCTTGCAGGCGCCGGCTCCTGCGGCGATGTACGATGCCGTCTCCGCCATCGTCGTCACCCACGACGGCCGGCGGTTGCGGCTGCCGCGCGTCCCGGGTACGTCCCCCTTCGGTCGCGACCTGCGGGAAGTGCAGTCGGAACGCTCGCTGGCGCACATCGGAAACATCTTTTACGAAGTCCCGCGCGGCGAACTGGGCAAGCACATTCTCGAGTACCGCAAGATGCGTCCCGTGGCCGCGCACCGGCAGGCGATCAGCGACTTCTGCAACTGGCGCGGGATGCTGGTGCTGGCCGGAGTGCGCGACGATGCGCCGCTCGGAGGCCGCATCTTCGGCGGGGCGGCTGGACCGAAAGTGTGGCTGGGAATGGTGGATGACCTGTGGCGGCTGGGCAAACCGGTGGGCGAAGGAGGACCGTGGAAGGACTCCCCCGTCGCCGCCGACGTCCCATCCGATCCGTACCTGATGACGGGGTTTGATCGCAAGCGGCTGGCGCTCTCGCACGACGCCGACCACCCGGTCCGCTTCCGGGTGGAGATCGACTACTCCCAGCGCGACTTCTGGAAGGAGTATCGAACGATCAGCGTCCCCCCCGGGGAGACGGTGGAGCACCAGTTCCCGGCAGGCTACTCGGCTCACTGGGTGCGCCTCGTCGCTGACCGCGACTGTCGGGCGACGGCCTGGCTGCGCTACGAGTGAGGATGGGTGCGCTGCCTGACTCGAAACGCGCGGTCGCCTCCGGCTGCGGTGGCAAGCGAGCGGGGACTGAGACGGAGGTTCCGCCGGCGGGAGGAGGCGTCAGGCGATGATCTCGTGGATCACCTTGCCGAACACATCCGTCAGCCGCATGTCGCGGCCGCTGTGACGGACGGTCAGCTTCTCGTGGTCGATCCCCAACAGATGCAGCATGGTGGCGTGGAGGTCGTGGATTTCGAGCTTGTTCTCGATGGCGTGATATCCGTACTCATCCGTGGCGCCATAGGTCATGCCGCCTTTCACGCCGCCGCCGGCCATCCACACGGAGAACCCGAAGGGGTTGTGGTCGCGGCCGTCCGAGCCTTGCGCGAAGGGGGTGCGTCCGAACTCTCCCGCCCAGATGACGAGCGTCTCGTCGAGCAAACCGCGCTGCCTGAGATCGGTGAGGAGCGCGGCGATCGGCTGGTCGACCGAGAGGGCGTTTTTCTCGTGGCCATCCTTGAGGTGGGAGTGCTGGTCCCAGCGATCACCGTTGCCTCCCGGACAGGTGAGCTGAATGAACCGGACGCCGCGCTCCACCAGCCGTCGGGCGACCAGGCAGGCGTGGGCGAACGTCTGCGTCCCCTTCCATTCGTGGCGGAGGCCGTAGCGGTCCTGGGTCGCCAGAGTCTCCTGCGAGATGTCCATCAGGTCGGGGACGGCCGTTTGCATCCGGAACGCGAGTTCATAGTTGGCGATGGCTGATTCGACGGCGTCCTGCGGGCCGATGCGCTCGAGCAGCCCCTGATCGAGTTTCCGCATCAGCGCCAGTTTGCGGCGCTGGGCTTCGACCGTCGGCTCGTGACGGGCGATGTCGGCCACGGGTGCGGCCCCCTGCTTGAACATCGACCCTTGGAACGTGGCGGGAAGGAAACCGCTGCCAAAGCATTCCAGCCCGCCGGGAGGAATCAGCCCGCTGTTGAGGACGATGAAGCCGGGAAGCTCCTGACACTCGGACCCCAGTCCGTACGTCACCCACGCCCCCATGCTGGGACGCCCCTGCAAGCCGTGACCGGAATGCAGGAAGTAGTTGGCATTGGTGTGTTCGGAGAACTGCGAGGTGAGGGAGCGGAGCACGCAGAGCTCATCCGCACAGCGGCGGAGGTGCGGGAACAGGTCGCTCACCGGCAGGCCGCTCTCCCCGCCGGGACGAAAGGTCCACGGCGAGCCGAGTGTCTGGCCGTTGTTGTCAAACTGCGTCGGCTGAATCGCCATCTTGAAGGGCTGGCCGTGTTCTGCTTGCAGTCGCGGCTTGGGGTCGAAGGTATCGACCTGTGAGGGTCCGCCGTCCATGTACAGGAAGATCACGCTCCGCGCCCGCCGCGGGAACATCGGCGGACGGGGGGCGAGCGGGCCGGGGAGTTTGCTCTCCCACGGTCCGGCATCGGCGCGATCGGTGGCCCACAGCGCGGTCAAGGCCGCCGCGCCGAAACCTGACGCCGCCTGCTGCAACAGCGTCCGGCGCGAAAGGGGCGGCGGAAGAAATCGGCGGCAGTGCATGTCAACCCCGTGGCTCGGAATGCCCGGTCACTGGTCGGTGCAACCTCCTTCAGCCTCGCAGGCCGGAGGCTCCAGGAACGTCCCCATTGTAGCAGATCGAATTCGGTTCTCTTGTCCTCGCACAGTGTTGCGGCGCGACTTTCCCAGAAACCTTTTGACTCTCCCATTCCGTCCGTTTACGCTGGAGGCTGTGAGCGTTCCGCTCCATGCGATGGACTCGTCGCGGGTCGCGGCCGATTCGCGGAAGTATGCACCTCTGAATCCTCTTCGGCCGCCATCCTCCCTGACCCAACAAACTGAGAGGTGTCCCATGCACGGCTCCACAGCCCCTGCCCCGGCTGCGCAATTGCGCCGCTGCACCGAACTGGAGTACCTGCTCCTGGGGGACCTGCGCGAGATGCTGGAGGAACCGGTCACTCCGCAGGGACGCAACTGGATGCTGGCCGTCGTCGACACATTGCTGGACATGCTTCCGCACGAGCATCGGCTCAAGTCGGTCGACGGCTATCTCTCCGAGGTGCTCGCCGAATTCCCCAACTGGACCGGTCACGTCGACCGACTGGAGGCGCAGCACTACGACTTGTACGACCGGCTCTCGGACCTGCGCGATGAACTGGAGGTCGAGACGCGGGACCGCATGGCCGTCAACGCGCTGCGGTATAGCCTCCAGGAATGGATGGACGCCTTCGTCCAGCACCGCCGCCGCGAATCGGAGTTGCTCCAGTCCGCCATGTGTACCGACATCGGCGGCGGGGACTGACCCCCGGGGACAGCGACCCGGAACCATCACCCCCTGCGGGGGACTGGCTCTACCATCACCGAGATCGGGTCTACATCACCGAGAAATAGTTCTCCACGGCGAAGTCGAACCCCTCCGGGGTCATGCGCCGCGGCAGCCGCTTGAAGATGGCGTAGTTGCGAATCTGCAACAGCAGGTCGCGCGGCTGGCAGTTGCGGAAGGGGCGGCCCGCCTGCACGTAGTGCTTTTCGATCAGGTACTCGACGGCGGCCTCGTCGTAGATCACTCCCAGCTTGGGAGCCATGATCTCGAACAGTCGCTTGAACTGTTCCCGCGTCGGGTCCGGCACGTGGATTTTATAGGGAATCCGCCGCAGGAACGCCCCGTCCACGAGGTCCCGCGGCTCCAGGTTGGTGGAGAAGATGATGAGCTGGTCGAAGGGGACCTGAATCTTCTTCCCGCTGGGGAGATTCAGGAAGTCGTAGCGCTTTTCCAGGGGGACGATCCAGCGGTTGAGCAGGACGTCGACGGGCATCGTCTGGCGGCCGAAGTCGTCGATCACCAGCGTGCCGCAGTTGCTCTTGAGCTGCAGCGGCGCCTCGCAGATTTTCGTTTGCAGGTTCTGCGTGACTTCGAGTTCATTCATGGTCAGTTCGCCGCCGGCGACGATGGTGGGTCGGACGATCCGCACCCAGCGGGCGTCAACTCCCGAGAGGTCGAACAGTCCCTCGCCGCTCTCCACCGGCGCTTCCTGATGCAGGCCGGGGTCGTACAAGCGGATGATGTCGCCGTCGATCCCCAGCGCCCGTGGAATCCACACCGTGCTGCCAAAGCAGGCGGTGATCCGTTCGGCGATGCTGGTCTTGCCGTTGCCGGGGGCACCGAACAGGAACATCCCGCGACCGGAGTTGATCGCCGGACCGAGCTTCTCCAGCATCTCGGGACTGACGAGCAGGTCGGCGAAGGCCCGCTTCAGGTCCTCCTCCGTCGCTTCCTGGCCGGCGATGCTCTGCGCGGCCATGGCCCGCAGGTAGTCGGGCAGGGCGACCGGCGCGGCGCCGCAGTAAGTGCACTCCTCGGCGTAGCGGCGGGCCCGGTCGCGGCCGGGATCGGTGATCAGGAACACGTAGTCCCCCATCTCCGCCGACGCCTTGAGCGCCAGCAGTTGCTGCTGTTTCCAGGTCTTCAGCAACGGCTCAATCAGCGGATAGGGAAGCTTGATCTGGAGGGCGATTTCCCGCCCCGTGGCTGCCCCCTTGAGCAGCAGGAATTTGAAGATCAGCCGCTCCACGTCCTCTTCCGTCAGCCGCGCGTCGTCCAGCGACTGCGGCGCCCGCGGACGGAACGCCTCTCCCGGATCGGGCTGCAAATCTCCCAGGAGCGTATTGACCCGGTCGAACAGGGCTTCGAGATAGCGATTGCGACGACTGATTTCGTCGTAGGGGACGCGCTCCTTCCAGAGTTCGCCCTCCTCCCCGTCGGCGGGGTCGCGATCGTCCACGGCGGTTTCTGGGGTCATGGCGGCCGCGGCTTGCGGCGCGTCGCCAAAAGCGTCTGCTCCCCTCTGCGGAGTCGCTGCTGCTGATTCGGCGACGACTGCACTCTCGGCGACGGCCGTTCCACCGGCAGCGGAGGGAACCAAACGACTGATGCGCGCCAGGATGTCGGCTGGACGGCGGCGGGGAACGTCGTGCGCCATGAGCGATCGAAATCCGGGCCAGGAGGGAAGACTGCACCGACACCGTAGGTCATCCCGCCACGGGGACAAACGTCATCTGGCGTTCTGGCGCCGCCTCCCCCTCGCCGAAGCCGTTGCCGCCGCTGCAACCGTCAGACGCGGCATGACCCGACTCACCCGGACATCGACGGCCAAGGTTCCGGCAACCCCCGCCTGAGGCATGGAATGTCACGGGCTCTACGTGGCTCAATAGAGCAGCGTGGCGAGACGGCGGCGGTAATCGCTGGCCAGGTCCGCATCGTCGAGGGTCTTGAGGATGTCGAGCATGGCCTGCTTGGCCTGTTGACCGACTCCGGCCCGGTCGCGGGCCACCACGGCCAGACACTTTTCGAGCGCTTCGCGTGTTTGGCCTTCGGAGGCCAGCGCCTCCGCCAGCCGCACCCGAAGCGTCAGATCGTCGGGATGAGCGTTCGCTTCGGCCCGGAGTCGGGCCGCACCGCCGGTCGCGATGGCCGCCTGACGCACATGAAGCTGCGACTTCAGCCGCTCCGCCTCCGGCTCCAGAAAACCCCGTGCTTCCAATTCCTCCAGCAGACGCCCCGCTTCGTCCAGGCGATTCTGGGCCAGCAGCGTGCGCGCCAGACCGATCCTGGCCGCGTCATGCCTCGGGTCAGCCTCCAGTGCTGCGCGGTATTTGGCCTCGGCCTCGACCGGAGCGGGACCTTCCAGTGCAGCCGCCTCCGTGGTCAACTGATCAGCGGGGGACGGCAACAACCGCTCGATCCATTCCCTGACGGCCGCTTCCGGAAGCGCTCCTTGAAAACCGTCCACAAGCTGCCGGTCGCGAATGGCGACCACCATGGGAATCGACTGCACCTGAAAAACCGCGGCCAGCCCCGGCTGATCGTCGACGTTCACCTTCGCCAGCAGAAAACGCCCGGCGTATTCCTCAGCCAGGCGTTCCAGCACCGGCGCGAGCTGTCGGCACGGCCCGCACCACGGGGCCCAGAAATCGACCACCACCGGTCGCTGGGCGGAGGCGTGAATGACGTCGGCCTCAAACGTCTGTTCCGTCGGTTCAATGATCCAGGGGACCTTGGACATGAGATCAGCGTAGTGGAGGCGGCCCGGCCGTTCCAGCGCTGGCCCCTGCGCTTTGCTCCAAGCGGCGTCTCCTCTAACCTGAATGCCGTGCCCAGTGCGCGATTCCCCTGGCGAGGCCCTGTATGACCCCGGACGTCCCACTGCGCGAGCGTACCGGCGACGCTTCACTGTCCGGGGACTCTCCTCCTCCCCGCGGGGCGGCGCCCTCACCTGCGGACGGCCCCACCCTGGCGCGGCGAAAAATTCTGGAACTCAAGCGCAATCTCGCCGCGGTCATTCACGGCAAGACGGAACAGATCGAGACGTTGGTGATCGCCCTCCTGGCCGGCGGGTCAGTGCTGATGGAGGACGTTCCCGGCGTCGGCAAGACGACTCTGGCCAAGGCCCTCGCCCGTTCGCTCGACGTCGAGTTCCGGCGGGTGCAGTTCACCCCGGATCTCCTCCCGTCGGACATCCTCGGAGCGTCGGTGTACAACCCGCAGGAGGGGACCTTCACTTTCCGCGAGGGGCCGATCTTCTGCAGCGTCCTGCTGGCGGATGAGATCAACCGTGCCTCGCCCCGGACCCAGTCCGCCCTGCTGGAGGCGATGAGCGAAGGGCAAGCCACCATCGAGGGACATCGCTATTACCTCCCTCGCCCCTTCATCGTGCTGGCCACAGAGAACCCCATCGATTTCCACGGGACCTACCCCCTGCCGGAGGCTCAACTCGACCGCTTTCTGGTCCAGCTTCGGCTGGGTTATCCCGATGCGGACACCGAGGTGGGAATGCTCCTGAGCCAGGCGACGCAGGTTCCCGTCGACCGCTTGCAGCCGGTGCTGCGGCTGGAAGAGGTGCTCTGCATCCAGTCGATGGTGCGGGAGATTTACGTCGATCGCTCGATCGCGCGCTACATCGTGCAAATCGTGCAGGCCACGCGCCAGCACCATCAGCTCAAGCTCGGGGTCAGCCCGCGGGGGTCGTTGATGTTCTTCCGGGCGGTGCAGGCGTCCGCCTTCGCCGACGGCCGCGACCACGTCCTCCCCGACGACGTCCATCGCCTCGCCATCCCCGTCCTGGCTCACCGGACCGTCCTCACCAGCAAGGCGAAGTACGGTAATCTCACCAAGGAACAGGTGATTGAAGAAATTCTGACGCAGGTCCCTCTCCCTGTGTGAGGGGGCTCCCCGTGTGAGCGGGGGGCCACTCGGCTGGCCGCGCCCCCGCGCGTTCTTTATTCTGCCTCCTTTGGCTCGTCGACGTGGAACCCTTCGTGGGTGGGCGCATCCGTTTCCCACATGGATTGAGGTTGAGGTCCTGCACTCATGGCTGATTCGGTCGTTCTCGCCTACAGCGGCGGTCTGGATACTTCGGTGATCGTGGGCTGGCTCATCGACCAGGGGTACGAGGTCCACTGCCTGTACGTCGATCTGGGGCAGCCGTGCGAGGATCGCCAGGCCATCCTCCGCAAGGCGCTCAAGATCGGCGCCAAGACCTCCGTGGCCGTCGACGTCACCGAGGAACTCTGCCGCGACTTCGCCTTCCCCGTCCTGCAATGGCAGGCGAAATACGAGCAGGTGTATCTGCTGGGGACGTCGATCGCCCGCCCGCTCATCGCCAAGGCCTGTCTCCAGCGGGCGCGGGAGGTGGGAGCGGTCGCCTTCGCGCATGGAGCCACGGGGAAGGGGAACGACCAGTGTCGCTTTCAGCTTGCGGCCGAGGCTCTCAACCCCCAGGTGAAGATCATCGCCCCCTGGCGCATGCCCGCCTTTCGCGAGCAGTTCCCCGGCCGCAAGGAGATGCTCGCCTACTGCGAACGGAAGGGTATCCCGGTCAAGGCGACGGCGAAAAAACCCTACTCGTCTGACGAGAACTGCCTGCACATCAGTTACGAGGCCGGCAAACTGGAAGACCCCGCCGTGGACGGCATCCCGATCATCGACTTCGGCATGACCGTTTCCCCTCAGGAGGCGCCCGACCGCGAGACCGACGTCCTCATCGGCTTTGAAGCGGGCGTGCCGGTCAGCGTCAACGGCAAGAAGCTGCCGGCCAACAAGCTCGTCGCCCAGCTCAACAAGATCGGCGGCGCGAACGGCGTGGGCCGCATCGACATCGTCGAGAACCGCTTCGTGGGAATGAAGAGCCGCGGCGTGTATGAGGCCCCCGGCATGACCTGTCTGTACACCGCTCATCGGGCGCTGGAGCAGCTCACCCTCGACCGCGACCTGATGCACCTCCGCGACCGGCTCAGCCCGGAAGTGGCCGAGATGGTCTACTATGGCTTCTGGTATTGCGCCAAGATGGACGCCTTGATGGCCTTCATTCGCGAGGCCCAGCAGCCGGTGACCGGCCAGGTGACGCTCGGTCTGTACAAGGGGAACGTCCGGGTCAAAAGCCGCAAGTCCCCGCACAGCCTGTACGACGAGGCGATCGCGTCGATGGAGGCGGGCGGCGCGTATGACCAGACCGACGCCGAGGGTTTTTTGCGGATCATGGGCCTGCCGCTGCGGGTGCAGGGGCGGGTGCGGCCGCGGTCGTATTGAGGCGTCGGCGGGTTCTCAGAACGCGGCCTGCAGCTGCGTGCGGAACATCACGCCGGTATCCCCCACACGATAGTTCGTGCCGCTGTTGTTGGTCGGCGTCTGAATCAGCCGCGTGACGTCGAACGTGACTTTCCAGTTGTGACTTTGCTTGATGAACCAGTTGATGCCGCCGGCATACTCCTGAGCGTCGCCCAAGGCGCCGAAAATCTGCGACGTTCGGGCGTTGAGCTCGATGGTCTTGGGGACCAGAAACCAACCAGCTTCGAGAGCGAAGCCGTGATCGAACATCTGGCCGCGCGGTAGCGGTCCGTTGCCGCGAATGTCCTGCAACCAGCGGAAATAGTATTCCCCGTTGAAACTGAAACCGCGGTACTTGAAGGCGGCGTCCAGGCTGTAGAGGTAAATGTCAAAGTGGTCCACCTGGACTCCCGGCGCGAGGGCGCCGGTCTGTGTCAATCGGGTTCCGTCGCTCAGGCGGACAAAGGCTTCCTCGGCCAGCGGTGCGCCGGAGGCGTCGCGACCCCGGGCGCTGGCAAATGTGAAACTGTGACCGATTTGCGCCGCCGGCTCGCAATGCCATTCCAGGTCGGAATAGCCCTGACCGTAGTCGCCCAGATCGGTCCACATCGATCCGGAGTAGACAAACTGAGTATCGATCTGATCCGGAGTCAGGTCGCTGGTGTTGAATCCGTTGCCGATCATCACCCGGTAATGGAGTTTCTCCGCCGGCTCGCCGATGGCCCACACACCCACAGACCGATCGGGTCGAAAAAACGTCGTGGCCAGCGATCGGTCCACAAACCTCATACGGGTGGAGCCGTTGAGCCATTCGCGGCTCCCGGGGACGAAGGCCTTGCCGACAAACAGGTTGAACGCCTCACTGAATTCGTAGTTGACCCAGAAGTCGTGGAAGATCACCACGTGACCGTCGTCGGTGTCGCTGTCCATGTTTATGTAGAACTGGAGCGCGGGATCGATGAAGAATCCCCGGAACTCCAACCGCCCACGTTCGATCTCGAAGTCGTTGCGGCTGGTGACCGGCCGGATGACGCCGGCATTGTCGCGCCATGCGGTCACCTCCCGGACGAAGCCGGTGTGCCGGAACTGCATCCGTCCGTTGATGCGGAGTTCAAAGGGGTGCTTCTCCTCATCGGCGGGACGGATCACGAAGCCCTTGTCATAGCCGACCGTCCAGTCCGGTCCGGACTTCTCGTCCTTCTCGCCACTTGAACGTCCCTCCGCGACCGGTCGAGATTCCAGGTCGCGAATGCGGGCCTCGGCGGCTTCCAACCGCTGGAGGAGTGCGGCCGTCTGGTCATCAAACGACTGCGCGACCAGGGGGGCCACGGAGAGCACGCCCCCCCACACAGCCAAGCTCCATGCCAACCACCGGGCTGTCATGCTCTGCGGGTCCTCAAATCTAGCGGCGCGATCGGTCTCTGCCCCGCCTGAGTACCCAGACTCAGAGCGGCGGGGATAAGCATCAATCGGCAAAAGCGGTTATGCCGGATGAGGCGACTTTTCCGGTCGCAACGGTTCTGCCGACGGGGACGGGATCAATCCATCCAGATGCGTTGCCAGCCCGGATAGATGCAATCAAGCAGGGCACGCCCCGCCGGGGTGCAGACGTAGCAGACCTTAAACTCTTCCTCTGAAGAGACTTCCGCGATGGCGACCGTGTCACCCTCGAGGTTATACAGCCAGAGCGGCTGACAGAACCGGTTCAGAACCTCGCGCAAATCCTGCCGCCCGGCCGGAAGGAACACCTGACCGTCGAGAAAGAGCTGGTAACCGTATTCCTCCAGCTTGGGCCAGGGGAGAGTGTTCTCCGGTCCCCGCCAATACGGTGCCAGGATGGACTCCGGGTCCGGATTGACGTTGGGGTTGTGCAGCATGTCGATCGCGTTCCACGGGCAGATCGTCAGCGTGTAGATCTCCGTGCTGTCGTTGGGCGAGCGGTAGCACATCTGGCAGCCGATGCATCGGGAGGTGTCGATCTGATGGTAGCTCTGCCCGGGAATCGGGCTGGGGACTTCGTAGATGCAATCCACGGGGCAGACTGTCGCGCACGACTGGCAACTCGTGCACGAGTCCTTGTTGATGACGTTGAGATACCGCGTCTCCTTCTTCCGGTCGTCTTTGCGGGTCCGGAAATACTCATGCACGGAGATCGTCATGGGGAGATTCCTGCCATCCGCAGAGAGAGACTGTCCAGGTTCCCGGCATCCCCGCCATCGGTCTCGGGTCACCGGGAGATGAGATTCACTGGAACAGTAGCGGCTGCAAGATGTTCCAGCCAGCGGAAGCGGACAGGGCCGGCCGGTTTCTCGCCGCTGGGATTCCCGGGGCGTGTTCCTCCGCAGCCGCCTACTCCAATGCGTTGGGACCCGCCTTCAAGCCGCGCCGCCATAAAACTGATGCTGCAAGTCCTCCAGCGTTCCCCGCTCCAGGACGCAGACGTAGACGTATGCCCCCACGGACCATGCCACCTGAGGCTGCGGCAGATAACGGGAATTGTTGCGCCGCGGGACGGTCTCGGACGGTGGATCGAGCACGCGAGAGCGGGGAAGAATGATCAGCACACCGGCGACTCGACCGGCAGCAAAGCGGTAGCAGGCCGCCTCATGCCCCGGCCGGCCGTCCAAATCCAGCCCTCCGGCCGAGGACGTTCCAACGGCATCTCGCCAGACGGTGTCCGGCAGCGAGACCTCGAAGCTGCCGTCAAATGCGTGCGGCCCCGCGGGTGCAACGGCCGTCGAGGTCGCAGGGGTGATTTGCCACTCCAGAGCACGGGCGCTGAGCGTCTCAAACACCTTCTCCATCGACAGCGGTTTCGGACTGCGGACCGCCCACCACCAGCCGGCGAAGACCAACAAGCACAAAGAGGCGCAGACCGCAGCCCAGCGCCACCAGCGGCGACGGTGCAGTGGCGGAACGTGGGGAGCCGGGATCACGAGGGCCCGGTCCGCCGCGAGCGCCGCCAGCAGCCGCTCCTGAAGCCCGGACGGTACCTCCACGTCTTGCAGGACTTTGGCCAATGCGTCGTCGAACCGCTCTCGCTCCGCCAGCAGGATGCGACAACTCTGACAGTCAGTCGCATGAGCGGCGGCGGCGCGCAATTCCGGCTCGCTCCAATCGCGTCGCCGTGGACGCGAGGCGTCGAGCGTCTGTCGGGCGTGTTGACAGTCCATCGTCATCACCGAAAGGAACCGGAAAGGATCAGGAAGCCGGGCTGGCGGGGAGGACCAGGCTTTCCAGATGCAGGGCGAGTTTTCGACGCAGCGCCGCCTTCCCCCGGGAGAGGCGGCTCATCACTGTACCGATCGGAATCTCCAGCAGCTCCGCAATCTCGCGGTAGCTGAGCTGTTCCAGGTAATACAACACAATCACAGACCGAAACTCTTCGGGGAGTTCTGCCAGGGCGGCCTGAAGCTGGGCTTCGTCCAACGGCTGGTCGTCAGGGGGTTCCAGAGCCGGTTCCGGAATGTCGTCCAGGGGGAGAGGGCGACCTGCCGCCTGCCGTCGAAACGATCGACGGTAGGCGTTGCGGAGGATCGCCACGAGCCACGCCCGCACCTTGCCGGCATCCCGAATCTGATCGTGATGGCGCTGGGCTGCCAGAAACGCCTGCTGGGTGAGGTCTTCCGCGTCGTGGCTCGATCCACACAGCCGGTAGGCGAACCGGTACAGAAACACGTAATGTTGCTGCACCAGATCGGTTACGGCGTTTTGTGCCGGGCCGTGGGACATGCCGTCCTCAAGGGGTAGAGTCGAGAGCAGGGCCGATTATTCCCGACGATCCCAAAGTTTACCGGAACAGGCAGTTCCTCCGCGAATGAGCGGCAGGGGGCGTGCATCGTCCCCCACGGGGGATGATGACAGACCGTGAACATCCGGGCCGCAGGTAGGCCAGCCGCCCCGATGAGGGTGCTTCGGCCAGGCGACCGCCAGCCCCCTACGGTCCTGTCCCGACCGGGATCGCAGCGGCGGGTTGCGTCGGCAGGGCGACAATGTACTCCCGATACTGGGCGTCCAGCGTCTCGGACGAGACCCCCAAAATCTCCTCCAGGCTCTGCGGGTTCAATCGCACCCGTTTGTCCGGACTGTAAAGCTGAGCGACGTATTGAATGAATCCGTCCCGGTACCGCCCCTCCTGGTAGTGCAGGAAAAAGTGGGTCAGGCCGGTCGCCTGGCTGTAGTACTTCTGCAACGTCGGATAGTCGCTGCCGAACTGGAACTCCCGCATTCCCAGGGAGGCGAACTCCCGCAGCGGCAGGAACCACTGCTCGGCAACCACCCGCTCCCGCGCCCAGTACAATCGGATGTGCGTCGGGTCTCCCACCGTCAGGCGGTCCCCCGAACGGTCGAACGATTCCAGGTAGCACGCCAGCCCCTCCACCACCCAGAAATCCCGCTCCGTCGCGATGTCGAAGGTGGTGCGGCTGCTTTCACTGAGGAGCTGGTGCGTCACCTCGTGGTACATCGTCTCCAGGTTGCCCTGGGGATCCTCGGGGTTGGCGAAGAAATACGCCCGGCGGTCCCGGGGAAGATACAGACCATTGATCCCCTCCACACCCGTCTGTTTGTTCCGCAACAGCCGCACGAACTCCTCCCGCGACCTCAGATACCAGACTTCGTGCTTGTCGCTCCCGCCGACGGTCCGGGGCTTGCCGTCGTCAAAAAGCTGCTGCATCTGCTGCGGCGTATTGAACAGGTCGGCGAAGTTCCGGGTGAAGAAACGATGCAGGTCTTCCAAGGCCTGGCTGAGTTCGACGCCGCGCTCCAGACTGACGTTCGTCTTGACGCGGAAGTGATCGCTCTCGACCACCCAGCCGTTGGCAATGGTGGCGCGGAGGGCGGCCTCTTTTTCCGCCGACATCCACCGTCCCTGGTAGTAGCGCTCTCCCTGTTCGTAACGTTGCACGTGAGACCGCGGCAACCACCCGAACCGTTCGTGCCAAACGTGCCCCTGCCGCTGCATCAGTGCGGCAAACGGCGTCGTCCATTCCTCCCCCGACCGCACGTACCCCAGCAACCGCCGCGCGACGGCATGATCCGGGTCGTGAAAGGCGGTCTCCCGGACGAGATGGAAGGCGAGGCTTGGCAGCCCCTCACGCACCGCCTGCTGCGACAGCCGAAACAGTTCCGCGGCGTATTCCTGTTGCGCCTTGCGAAGGACCGCCTGCCAGTCCCGTTCATCCGCGGGCAAGGCCAGCGTAACCGCCGGCCGAACCGAGCCGGGGAGATCATCCAGGTCGACATCTGGTGCAGCCAGACGACGAATCTCGCTGGCAGCATTCGTCTGTCCCCGTTGCTCGCACCGGGCGGCCAGTTCCTCCAGTTGGGCGACCAGACGCGTGTGCAGCATCTCCCGTTCGGAGAGGATGCGGTTGCGCGCCCCGGGGAGAGGAGCGGCCGGCAACGTCCCCCCCAGAATCAACACGCCGAAGATGATCCCTCTCCACGCCGTTGCCATCGGCACAATCCCACTCCTCGGCCCCAGTGACGCATTCCGGGGTGGCAGATGGCACATTCTATTTGCCGATCGCCCAACGGGGAAAGAGGGTTCGGACGCGCGGAGGACGCGAGGACCGGCGCCGTCCTCCGCACTCCGTGTCGGCTGAACAGCGTTCGCTGAACGATACGATCCCTTGCGTGCAGTGAACCTTGCCCCGGGTGCCGACGGTCCCCGGTCGCCCGAGTTCCCCCCGATTCCATGGGAAAAAAGGACCTTTTGGCTCAGGTGCTGCATTACAGCGGCGTGCGGAGCGTCCTGCACGCGACGGGGACGTGGCGCGGGTTGATTGTCCTCAATTACCACCGCGTCGGCGACCCGGCGGGTTCGCGGCTCGATCACGGCGTGTGGAGCGCCTCTGTCGCCGCGTTTGACGACCAACTCTCCCGACTCGCCCGGTCCTGCGACGTCATCGGTTTGAAGGACCTGGATCGCGCACTGCTCGATCGTCGCGGCCGCTATGCCCTCATCACCTTCGACGACGGCTATCGCGACAACTACGAGATCGCCTTCCCCATTCTCCGCCGTCATCGACTGCCGGCGGTCTTTTGCCTCACCACCGGTTTCCTCGACGACCGCCGGGTCGCCTGGTGGGATGAGATTGCCTGGATGATTCGCTCCAGCCGCGCGCCAGGATTGCCGGAGAATCCCTGGACCGGCAGCCCGCTGGAGTTTGATGAACCGCACCGCCAGACGGCCGTGGCCACCCTGCTCACCCTCTTCAAACGGCTCCCTTGGGAAGAAACGGAACCGCTGCTCGACTTTCTGGCGGAAGCGACCGGCAGCGGCCGCTGTCCCATCGACGTCGAAGGTCCCACCTGGATGACGTGGGAGATGGTGCGCGAGATGCGGCAGGCCGGCATGGACGTCGCCGGGCATACCGTGACGCATCCGATTCTCGCGCGGCTCTCGCCGGAAGAGCAGGCCTTCGAGGTCGCACAGTGCAAGGCCCGCATGGAATCGGAACTGGGAGAACCGATCGAGGCCTTCAGCTATCCGGTCGGCGCCCCCGACTGCTTTGATGCCGTCACGCAGCACTGCCTCGAACGGGCCGGCTATCGCTGGGCGTTCAGTTTCAGCGGGGGATACGCGGCCGCCGGACAGGTCGAGCCGTTCAACCTTCCGCGGGTGGCGGTTTCTCCCGCGCTGTCAGCGGCGCGGTTGGATGCCCTGCTGACGCTCCCGCAACTGTTCGCCCGGCGATAAGTCCGACGTCCGCGAACGGTCCCCGGACTTTGCGGCTCAATCCCGCGGCCGACGGAGATCGAGACAGACCAGCGAGTCCTCGTCCCGCAGGTACAGCCGCCCGTCGGCCAGCACGGGAGCAGTCCAACTGGGATAGCTCATGTCCGGAGCGCGGCAACGGGAGAGTTCCTGAAACCGTTCCGCCGTCGCCGTCACCAGCGCCAGCGTCCCCCGCTCCCCCAACACGATGAACTTCCCCTCGGCCAGGATGGCGCTCCCGCGGCCGTAGAAGGGCCAGGGGACGACCTGCCCCGTCGTCCGGTCGATGATCTCGCCGGTGAGGGGGTTCTGACCCAGGCGATCAAGCGGCTGCTCCCAGCCGGTCGTCGACCACACCACCCGGCCGGTGGCGGCCTCGATGCACCGCAGTTCTCCCTCCTGTTCGTGCCGGCCGCTGAAACCGTAGTAGTGCCCTTTCCAGGGGATGGCGGTCGACCAGTGCGTCTGGAGGTTCTGGCGATCGCGCCAGACGAGGTCGTATCCCCCCCCGTCGGGTCGAATCTTCAGCCGCGCCGCCCCCACCCGATACGCCGCGGAGATCATCACGGTATCGTCCACCACCACGGGAGCGGCAGCATTGACCGACTCGTGCAGAGTGGACCGGAACCAGTACTTGAACCGCTCCCGGCCGGTCTGAGGGTCGAGCGACACCAGCCCCTGGCGCATCAGGCACAGCAGGTGACGCTCGCCATGAATCGTTGCTGCCACGGGCGAGGAGTAACTGACGACCATCTCCTCACCCGTCCATTGGTAGGGCATCCCATCTTCGTCGGGGACGCCGTTCCAGGTCTCCTGTCCGACGGCCTGCCAGAGGGTGCGGCCGGTGGCGGCGTCAATCGCGACCACGCCGGCGTTCGGCTGTCCCCCCACCAGCACAATCAGCTTGTCTCCTTCCAGCAGCGGCGTGCAACCGACGCCGAAGAAGCCCTCCGGAACTCGGAAGTCGCGGGCGGTATCACGGGTCCACACAGGCTGACCGTCGGCGAGAGACAGGCAGACCAGCTTCCCCTCGGCGCCGTAGGTGTAGCAGCGGTCGGCGGTCAGCAGCGGCGTGCAACGCGGACCGTTGTTGTAGCCGTAGGGATCGCTGAATCGGCTGGGATAGCTGTACCTCCACTGCGACTGCCCGGTGTGGGCGTGAAAGCATTCGACGATTTCCTCCTCGCCGATCCGGTGGTGCAGTACCAGCCGCTCTCCCAGGACCGACGGCGCGCTGTAGCCGGTCCCCACCTGCTTCTTCCACACCAGCGGCGGCCCCGCGGGGGGCCACGCCTCCAGCAGACCGCTCTCCGCGGAGATGCCATTGCGCTGCGGGCCGAGGAACTGAGGCCAGTCGCCCCCCTGCACACGGGCACCGGCCCCCCACACTTCGAGGCACAACAACAGGAACCACAGTCGCTGCGGCATGGGTCGATCCGTCCGCATGAACCAAGGAGTTCACTACTTCAAACTTCAAACAATACTGCCGCCTGCTCTGGGAAGCGACCGGGCAGATCTTCCAGGCGTCTCTCCGGGGGCCGGCAGTAAGAAGTCAGAGCTCAGAGTCCGGTCGATCGACCGCCTCCGCGGCGGTGGCCGGGCCTGTCTGTTCGGCGATGCTGTAGGGATCGGCTTCGTGGCCTGTCCGGTGGATCAACAGCTCCGCAATCAAGCCCAGCGAGAGCGCCTGAGCCCCCAGCAGCAGCGAGGCGATCGAATAGACCAGCAGCGGCCGCGTACCGATCTCCCGCACCACCACCACTCCCAGCACGTTCATGAGCACCCACAGGACCGCCAGGTACACCAGTCCGACGGCCCCCAGGGCGAAGAAGAGCATCCCGATCCCCCCCAGCAGGTGTTGCGGACGATGCCCGTATCCGGTGATGAACGTCACCGTGAGCAGATCGAGAAACCCTCGCAAAAAACGCCCCATGCCGTACTTGGAAACCCCATGCTCCCGGCGGCGATGGTGCACCGGAATCTCGGTCACGCGGTAGCCGCGGGCATGGGCCAGCACCGGGATGAAGCGGTGCAACTCGCCGTACAGCCGCAGCTCCTGGGCCACTTCGCGGCGGAAGGCCTTCAGGCCGCAGTTGTGGTCGTGGAGCTTCAAACCCGTCAACCGTCCCACGAGCCAGTTGAAGACCTTGCTGGGATAGGTCTTGTGCCACGGGTCGAGCCGCCGCTGCTTCCAGCCGTTGACGACGTCGTACCCCTCGTCCAGCCGGGCGAGCAGGCGGGGGACCTCCGCGGGATCGTCCTGCAGGTCGGCGTCCATGGTGATGAGGACGTCGCCGCGCGCCGCACGGAGGCCGGCCATCTGTGCGGCCGCCTTGCCGAAGTTGCGCCGAAACCGGATGCCGATCACATGCGTACTCCCCTGCGAGAGCTCGCGAATCACGCTCCAGGAGTCGTCGCTGGAGCCGTCGTCAATCAGCAGCAGCTCGTAGTCCAGGCCGTGGACCGTGCAGATGCCCTCAAGCTGCCGATGCAGTTCGACCAGGGTGGCGGACTCATTCAGAACCGGAACAATCACGGAGACCATGCGAGCGGCCGAAAAGTGCTGAAGGAGAAGGAGGCCGCGGCGATGTTCCCGAGGGAGACCGCCTGGACAACCAGCCGCCGGTCCCGCTCTGGAGCAGCCAGCACATCAGGACGAGGTCAAACCAAAGTAGGCGGCAATCCAGGCAGCGGCCTTGGGGGCGGCCCAGATCAGCCCGGCGATGACGGCGCCAATCACTCCCAGGTAGAGAATCAGCCCCACCAGACCCAGCGTCCCCTCCTTGAAGCGGGCAAACAGCCGCCACCACTTCTGTCGGTGGTACTGCTTTTCAATCTCCTTGTAGGCGGCGGCCAGACTCTGATCGCGCTGGGCGACCTTCAGCCGCGTCAGCATCTTCTTCAGTTCGTCCTCAAAGATCGGCACCTGTGCGACGGGGAGGAACGGCCCCTGCGCCGCCCCGGAAATCTGGGACTTGGGATCAAGCTGATCCGACTTGAGGGCGGCCAGGATTTGCACCGTCGACATCTTGGCGTATTTCACCTTGCCGCTCCCATCGGGTGACTTGACGTACCAGATTTTCTGCGGGTCGCCGATCCCCGATTGCGAGGAGGGACTCGCGGTCGGTGCGGCCGTCGCAGGGGGGAGCTTCACCGCGGGACGGGTCGCCCCGCTCGCGGCCGTCGGCGCCGCTGCTCCTCCCCGCACCACCACTTTCTGCGCCTGTTGAATGAAACTGAGCGACTCCCCCGCGATGTGCAACGACGCCAGGTCGGCGATGAACTCCTCCATCGACTGGTAGCGATGGGCCGGATCCTTCTGCATCGCCTTGTCGATCATCAGGTCCAGTTTCTCCGGAACCTCGCTGTTGATCCGTCGGGCCGGCTTGAACTTCCCCTGCTCCTTGTTGGTGATGAGCTCGATGATCGTCTCTCCGGCGAACGGCAACTGCCCCGTCACCATGTGGTACAGCGTGCAGCCCAGGGCGTAGATATCGCTGCGATGGTCGACGTGCTTGGCGTTGCGCGCCTGTTCGGGGGGCATGTAGTGCGGCGTCCCCAGGCCGGTCCCGCTGGCGGTCATCGACATGTCCTCGTCCGTCGCCTTCGCCAGTCCCAGGTCCGCCACCTTGATCACCCCCTTGTGGGTCACGAGCAGATTGTCCGGCTTGATGTCCCGATGGATCATTTTCAGGGAGTGGGCATAGGCCAGGGCCTCTGCAGCCACGAGGGTGATCAGCACGGCGTCGGAAACCGGGAGCTTCCCCAACTGGTCCAGCCAGTCCTGCACGCTCCGCCCCTCGACCAGTTCCATCGCCACGTAGTGGTGCCCCTTCTCCTCCCCCACCGCATAGCAGGAGACCACGTTGGGATGGTCGATCTTGGCCATCGCCCGGGCTTCGCGCAAAAACCGCTCCACGAATCCGGGCCGGGCTGCCAACTCCTTCGACATCACCTTGACCGCACATTCCCGGTCCAGACTTATCTGATGGGCCAGGTAGACCGTTCCCATCCCCCCCTGGCCCAGTTTTTTCTTCAACACAAAATCGCCGAGCTGGGTGGTCTTTTTCGTCGCGGCATCGCTGGATGTGGAGGAATCGTTCGTGGGTCGAGAAGCGGAAGTATCGGACATGATGGCAGCCTCACGGGACGACAGGGCATCACCAGACGGCAGCCCTCGACGAGGCGATCAGTGAGAAAGCTCACCCCCCCCAGCGGCGTCTGATGACCACGGTGACCTTCGGATCATGGGCCGGCCGCATCGAGGACATCGGCCGAGAACAAGACAGACGCCGATTATGCCCAACGCCGTCCGGTGTTGCCAGATCGGTCAGCAAAGCAACCGGGTGTTCGTTTCTTTCCAGGGGGAGAAGGCCCCTCTTCGCCGGCGGGCTGGCCAGCCGTGCCTGAGAGGGGCTCCACACCCGTCCCGCATCGCACGCCGCGGCGGAGCCATGAGCGCTGCGGCCATGATCGCTGCGACCTGATCGCCGCTCCCACGGTC
>JBBIJW010000019.1:0-96120 GCA_037445755.1 Planctomycetaceae bacterium
GTGCGTGTCTGCGCGAAACAATTTCGGCGCGTGGGGCCGCACAGCACCTCCGTCGAAAAATCAGCCGACTCGTAAGCCAACTCGCGGCCCTCGTATCTTGACGTTAGCCGGATGTGGGAAAGTGCAGATGTTTTCACCACGTCAGTCCCGCATTGCGGAACCTCAGATGGGATTCTCCGTAACCGTTCTCAGTTCATCAAGCGATCGGGATGAGTTTGGATGAATCAGTTTTGTGGAACAGGACGTGGACGGAGACCTGCGAGTAGCTCAGTGTGTGGCGCCCGCGGCGACGGCAAACTTCACCTGCCGGGCGATCTGCTCGTAGATCGGAACTCAGTTCTCGGCGTCGATGTGCAGGAGCATGGTTTTGTACTACTGTGAGAGTGCAGTACACAAGCGGCCCCCTGTCAAGGCCGCACTCGCCACGATCTCCACCGCGCGGCTGCCAAAGCGTCCATCACGCACCGCGGCGGGATTGCCCCCTTCCCACAGAGAATTCCCACAGAGAAGAGGGCGACCGGAACGAGCCGATCGGATGCGGCTGCGGAGAGATTCCCTCCCCACGGAGGCGGAGACGACCTCGGCCGGTGTTCGCTCAGTCGAAAGGGGGCAGGGGGAGAAGGGACTGCCGGTAGTCCCGCCGGGCAATTGCTCCGTTGTTCCTTGCGTGCGCCGCAGGCGAACATCTGCCGGCTGATGGGCCGAAGGTTGTTGAGGCGAGAGGGGACGGCCGCAGTCCCCGCGACGGCGGACCTCGACGTTAGCGGACGGTCTCGGTCGAGGCGATCTCCGCCGCTGAGGGGCGTCGCGACGGGGAAGACTCGTTCCCGTCGTCGCTGGCGGCGATCTTCTGCACGCGACGCAGGCGGACGAGGGTCCGCACCAGTTCCAGGCTGGCGATCAGCGTGATCTGGAAGGCGGCAAAGGCCTGCCAGTCATAAGAGTTTCTCCCCCAGGATTTGGCCGAGAAGAGGACCAGGCTCACCAGTGCGGCGACGATCGTCAGCCAGACCTTGATCTTGAGCGAGATTTCCAGCTTTTGTGCATAGTGACGGGCGACGGCGGAGCGGGCCGAGAGATTGGCGATCTGCCGCATGGAGTCGAGATTGGCCCGCAGGTGGGCAAGCTCCCGCGGATCGAGCCGCCGCGGCGGACGGGAGGGGGCGGGGACGGTCGCCTCCTCCGCGGGAGACGCCGCCGTTGCCGTGACGGCCTGATCCGCGGTCGGCGCGGTCCGCGAGCACTCTGGGAAACCATCTCCGGGAGAAGTGGAGCGCGGTTCCTCCGCGGCGGCTGGTTCCCGCGTCTGGAGACGGCTCAGCAACTGCTGCATGTACAGTTCCACGGAGTCCTCGGCGGCCGCGGTCGGCGGTGTCGGGGAATCGCTCCGGTGGGCCGAGGGGGGATCGGCGACGAGAGGACACGGTGGTTGCGACGGTGGGAGTCCGCCGTCGCGCTCGGAGGGAGTTTTCCCCTCGGGGACCCCGTCGGCCTCGAGCGGGCAGTGGGTCTGCACCGCGTTTGCCCCGCTGGTGTGGTGGGTCTCCTCCGGAGGGGAGGAGAGCTGCTCCCGCTGGCGTGCGGAGGCTTCGAGCTGCTCCGGTGCGATGCCGAACAGGTTTGCCAGTTGCCAGCGGAGTCCGTGATGCTCCTGCTCAACGTGGTGAGAGGCCGACGGAGCACAGGGTGCATCGGCCGATCTGATCGCAGCGGCTGGTTCATCCGGAGTCGCTGGCAGTTCCCCGCCGGGGGGGACAGGGAGTGGCGAGGCAGAAGCGAGAAGCTGGTCCGAGACGATGGCTAACTGCTCGGCCAGATCGCCCAGCCGGCGGCGTTCCTCGTCGAGGGCCTGGGCATCGGCGTGCAGTTGCGCACGTTGGCGACGGACGTCCGCCTCGGCCTGCTGCAACTCGTGCAGCCGGTCGGCGGCGTGCGAGCGGTCGCTGCGCAGCCGGTCCATCTCCGTCTGGAGTTCCTGGATCTGCTCCAGCAGTGCCTCGACGTCGCCGTTTTTGTCGGGAGGCGGCGGAACGGAGGCGAGGGCCTCGCGCTCGGCGCATCGGCGTTCCCGCTGCTCCAGGTCGTGGAGGTGGTCCGTGAGCAGGCGCTCGCGATCGGCCTGTGCGTCGACCCGGGCCTGCAATTCCGCGCGCTGCCGTTCGAGTTCCTCCGCCCGGCGGGCGAGATCGGCTTCGCGGGCGTCGAGTTCGCGGGTCCGGACCGCCAGTTGTTCGGCGTCTGCGGCCAATTCGATTCGCCGGCGGGCGAGCTGCTCATCGGCGGACTTCAGTTCGGCGGTCAGTGGCGCCTGCTCCCGCAGGCGCGCCTCCCGCTCCTTGAGCTGCGCGTCACGCTGCTCCAATTCCGCTTGCAAACCATCCCACCGCTGGGTGAGCTGCTCCAGCATGTCTCGGTCGGTCGCCAATTGCCGCCGTTCCGCCTCGAGCTCGTTCCGGTGGCGGAGGACCTCGGCTTCCCATTCCGACCGCTGTCTGGCGAGGAGCTCGCGCTGCGCGTCGAGTTCCCGCGCGCGGGCTTCGCATTGCGCCATCTGCTGCCGGCTGGCGGCAGCCTGCTCGTCGCACTGCCGTTCCCGCTCGGCGAGTGTCTGAGCGCGGCTGTCGAGGTCGCGTTCGCGTTGTTCCAGCTCCGTGCGGTGCTGCACGAGTTCCTGGGCGGCGTCGGCGAGCCGTTGGGACTCTTTGCGGAGCGCGTCCCGCTCGGCGAGTAGCTCGGTTTTGAGCCGGTCGAGCTCGCGGGCATGGCGTTCCAGTTGTGTCTCGCGGGTGCGGAGCGTTTCGGCGCGCCGCTGCAGGTCCGTTTCAGCGGCGGTCAGTTCCGCCCGACGGCGGTCGCACTCCTGTTGCTCGGCGCTGAGCCGCTGGGTCTCCTGTTCCAGTTGCGTCTGACGCTTGGCGAGTTGCTCCTGTGCTTGCCGTTGAGCCTCGTCGCGGGCGGCGAGATCGGCGGCGTGGCGTGCGAGTTGAGCCTCGCGGGCGGCCAGTTCCTCCAGCGACCGAGCCGCCTGCTCGCGGAGACGTGCCGCTTCGGCGATGATGCGATCTCGTTCCCGGCGGTCCTGGTCCCGGCGGTCCCGCTCGGCAGTGGCGCACCGCTCGAATTCCCTCCGTTCCGCTTCGAGGGCGGCACGGTCGGCGTCCAGGGTCTCGACAGCGGCGTCGAATTCGGCCTGATGCGCCGCCAGGGTAGCGGCCTGGGCTTCCAGGGTCCGCAACCGTTCCTGCCAGCGCGATTGCAGCGCTTGCAACTCGCGGCTGTCTGCCTTCAGTTGCTCCACCTGCCGGACAATGGTGCGGCGCTGCTGTTCCAGTTCCTGCTGTTGGAGGGTGCATTGCGCCTCGCGGAGCGCGACTGCCTGTTCTCGTTCGCGGAGTCGCTCTTCCCGTTGTGAGCGGTGCTCCTGGGAAGGAGAGGGGGGCGTTGCGGGGGGAGCAGTCGCCCGCCGCCGGTGCCGGTCGAGATCACGTTCCAGCCGCTGCAAGCTCTCCTGGAGTCGGCGTGCGGCTTCGGCTTCGTCGAGGAGGGGCTGAACGTCCTCGGCCGCGTCGGGCATCCGCGAGGAACCGCGTCCGGGTCGCCGTGCGGGTCCCCGGGCGGCCGGTGGCGGCACGGGGACGACGGAGAGTGGCGCAACCGGCGGCGCGGCGGACGTGTCGGCGGACGGGTTGGCAGGCTCGGGGAGGGGCGATCGAGAGGAAGGGGGCGTAGGTTCGTCCCGAGGAGGTGGAGGCTCGTCTCGCGGGGGGGGAGGTGGGAGGGGGACGTCCACGTAGCGGACTTGATACTCGGCCGGACCGATGGCCAGCAGGTCCCCCTCCTTGAGGGGCGCCTCGCGGACGGGACCTTCATTGAGCCATGTGAAGGGGCTGATGGCGTGGACGAGAGCTTGCTGACCGTCAAAGTGAATCGCACAGTGTCGTCCGGCGACCCCCTCCAGAGAAAGCTGTGCGTTCGCCTGGGGATCGGAGCCGAGGACCACCTCTCCCAGCCCAATGATGATCGGCTCGAGTCCGGACTCATTCCGCAACGGCCGCAGATGGACGCACCGGGTCCCGGGGGAGACGTGAGGGCCTTCCTGAATTCCACGAGTCAATGTTCCAGGCATTGGATTGTTCCCTCGCCGGAGGGGTCGGGAGTGGTGCGCATGGGCCGTGGGTGGCGCGCCCCTGCTGCCGGGACGACCGGGTCCGGCCCGCGGCGGCGCGCATCACGGCGCGGACCGCGGAGGCGCAGTCGGCTGTGGGCATATAGCTTGCCGCGGGGCTGTCGGCGAAAGGCAACACCGTCGCCGCGGTACTCGGTGCATGTTGCCTCCGGGAAACAGCCGCCGGTGCTGGTGGAAGCGATTGCAGGTTTCAAGCCGGCGGCGACGATCGCAACGACCGGATCGGTGGCGCGGCCGCCCTCTTCAGGGGGTTTGGTTGCTGACCGGGCGCGCCCCGGCCAGGAGCCGCTCGCAGGCATCGGCCAGGCGGCGGCCGCCGAGGAATTCCTCGAGCACGGCGGTGACTCCGAGTTCACGAAGAGGCCATTCCCACGCCAGTTCGCAGCGGCGGAGGAGCGCCAGCACGGGGACGCCGCGGATCGCGGCCGTCGTCAGGCGGGGGTGCCATTCCGTCAGCCGCGGGATCAGACACTCCCCGGTGACGACGATGAGGCGATCAGGCTCCGGGAGCCTCGCCTCGTCGGGGAGGGGAGCGCATTCCGCGTCCTCCCAGGGTTTCACCTGTCGGTCGGGAAAACGACGCTGCAGCTCCGGCAGCCAGAACGGTTCACGTTCGGCGACGAGAATCTCGGCGGGAGGCGGTGGCGGGGAGGCACTCACGCGCGGCGGACCTCGTGATGCTTGCCGTCGAAGGAGAGGACGGTCGGTTCTTCATCGACGACCGTTTCGACGTGGACGGGGCGGCCCCACAGCTTCTGAAGGTTGACGAGGACGTCGCGGGCGTAATCCTGCCGCAGTTCGATCCCCTGGAACTGGTGCCGCAGGTACAGTTCCCCGCGATTGTGGTAGTTGCCGTTCTCCACATAGATGAAGGGTCGGCCGAAGTTGGTGAGATTGCGGAGGAGCTGCTGCTTGATCTCCTCGAACTCGCGGGAAGCGATCTCGTAGTTGCCGGTGGCGTCGTTGTAGGCGAAGGAGAAGAGTTTGTGCTTGCGGCAGAAATCGGCGGTCAGGAAGGTGTCGATGAAGGTGATGTCGTTGTGAACGCGGCGGACCTCGAAGATTTTGTCGCGTCCGAGCCCGAGCTGTTGGTCCCATTCCGCGCGGGCATGGAGGTTGTCGCAGGCTTCCCATTCGGGTCCGAACTGCCCTTTGTTCCAGCGTTCCTCGATGTCGCGGAAGAGTTCGATGCCGATCTTGTAGGGATTGAGCCGCTGGGGGCTCATCGCCATGGTGCCGGAGTGATGGTCGGCGTACTCGATGACCTCGGCGTCGGTCAGTCCGTGCCGGGTCATGATGGTGCTGTGCCAGTAGGAGGCCCAGCCTTCGTTCATGATCTTGGTCTGTCCCTGCGGGGCGAAGTAGTAGGCCTCGTCGCGGATGATCGCCAGGATGTCATGTTGCCAGTCCTTGAGGGGGGCGTGCTCCAGCAGGAACAGCAGCACGTCGCGCTGCGGCTCCTCGGGGAACTTCCGCAGCGTCTCCTGCTCTTCCTGGAGCCGCCGCCGTTCCCGTTCCCGGGCTTCGAGCAGCTCCGGCGGGTTGATGAACACGTCCATGTACTCCTTGGCGGCGAACTTCTCGCGGGACTCCGCCAGACCGTGACGCTCCTGCTCCTCGCGCTCCTGCCGGCGGCGTTCCAGGTCGTCCTTCTGTTGACGGGGATCGGGGCGGCGGCGGATGTGCGGTGCGTAGGGATCGATCAAGTCCTCGATCGACAGGCAGGCGTCGATGAACTGTTCCACCGTCTCATACCCGTGCCGGTCGATGTACCGGTTGACGCGGGCTGCGTGGTTCGCCATCTGATCGAGCATCTTGCGGTTGGTGTGCGCAAACCAGGCATTGTTCTTGAAAAAGTCGCAGTGCCCGTAGACGTGGGCGATGACCAGCTTCTGATCGGTGAGCGAGTTGGCGCTCAGCAGATAGGCGTAGCACGGGTCGGTGTTGATGACCATCTCGTAGATCTTGGACAGACCGTACGAGTAGCTTTTCATCAGCTCGTCGTATTCGGCCCCGAACCGCCAGTGGGGATAGCGGATCGGAAATCCGCCATAGGCCGCAAACATGCTGAGTTCCTCGTAGTCGAGGACCTCGAAGATGGTCTCGAAGAAGTCCAGACCGTAGCTCGCGGCGATGCCGGCCAGTTCGTCCTGGACCGCCTTGATGTCCGGGGGAAGCGGCCGGTGCGTGGTGATGGGCATGGGGAATCCCGATCCGTCGAGACCAAGGAAGCGTCAAGGAATCGTCAGGGACGACGAATTGTACGGAGGAACCAACGCGGGCGAACAGAGGAGCTGAGCCGCCGGGTCGACGGAGAAGGGCGCCGGGGCCGGCCCTCCCTCCGATCCCAGGGGATTCGCTGTGTTCAAACTCAAGAAAGCTGCCCGAGCGAACCACCCGCGCACGGCTGGCAAGCCAGCCGGCGAACCGGAATCCTTCGCCCGGCTTGAACTCGGGCAGGTCCGCCCGCCCCTTGATTTCCCGCTGCATTCGTGGAATCGTAACAGAGCGACTCTCAACTCCTCTTCCCGCGCGGCCTTGCTGTCCCTGGGAGCACTGCCATGTTCGTGCCGACTCACGCCCCACTCCTGAAGACCGGAACTGCCTGGCGGATCCTGATCCCCTGCCTGGCCGCGTGGCTGTGGGGAGGGCCGCTGGCGGCCGAGGACGTTTCGCCGGCCAACGACGGCGCTCCCCCGGCGCCCGGCGTCCCGGAGGCTGTGAGCGAACTGGCGGAAAAGGTCGACCAGGCCCCCCGGGCCCGTGAAGTGACCGCCGGCATTCTGCAACCGATCTACCGACTGGCGGAGGCCATGGCGCATCCCGCCTTTCACTGGATCGCCTTCGCCGTGATGGCCACAGGAGTCGTCAGCTATGCCTTGCAGCTCGTGCTTGCCAAGCTGGTAGTGCTGACGCGGCTGAGCCTGAGCCTGAAGGAGATTCTCTCCGACGCCCTTGGTCTGGTCATCAGCCTGACCGGCCTGGTGCTGACGACGCAGGCCGCCGCCGAGAACTCCACCTTCACCGGCAGTCCCGCCGCGGTCCTCTCGGCCAGCGCCGTCGGCGTGGTGGCCGGGTTCATCTTCTACCTGTGGGGTCAGCGGCTGGAGCTGGAGGCCGCCCGCGGCCGCGCGGTGGAGAAAAAGTAGCCTCCTCAGCAGCGGCGACTCGCCGATTCGCCGTGGGAGGGGGGATCGCGCAGCCAGTAGCGGACGCCGTCCAGCACACCGGCGGCGTAGCACTCGAGGGAGTGGTAGATCGTCGGTCCGCGGAGATCATGCAGTTCCGGCTGAGCGTTGGCGACGACGATCCCCCGTCCCGCCTGTTCCAACATGCAGCGGTCGTTGCCGGAGTCTCCGGAGGCAATCCAGTGTTCCGGCGGAACGCCCAGATGCCGGGCCAGGAACCGCGCCGCCTCCCCCTTGCCGGCGGCGGCCGGCAGGACGTCGAGATCGCGGGCGGAACTGTACACCAGCCGCGCCTCCACCCCCCCCTCCTGCAACGTCGCCGCCATCTCGTCCAGCATCGCGGCGGGGAGGTTCTCGCCGAAGAAACTCACCTTGTAGGGGGAGAGGACCTCGGGGGGCTGCAACCGGACCGGGAACCGTCGCGGGAGCAAGTCCCGCACCAGGGCCTCGTCCCAGGCGAGGAACCGCGCCTGCCATTCCTGCCACGGTTCTCCGGCGGTGCCGGTGCGAATCTCCGTACCGACGCCCCCCACCACGAAATCAGGGTCCGGGAGCGGGTGCTGTTGAATCGCTTTGAGGATAGACCAGTGCAGGCGGCCGGAACTGTAGGCCAGGGCGACGGTCTGCCTCCGTACCGACAGCCACTCGGCGAATCGCCGCAGCGACTCGTCGTCCCCCAGCAGCGTCCCGTCGAGGTCGCAGACCAGTAAATACTGAAACCGGTGAGTGATGGCGGCCTCCTTGCTGATTGCTGATTGCTGAAAGGGAGGGTGAGAGTTTCCGTCGGGAACCAGGGTCTGGTCAGCGGCGGGGGGCGGGGCGCCTCGCCACTGCCGCCGAGGGAACGGTGCCGTGGGAACAGTGCCGAGGGAACGGTGTTGCCCCCGGCCGAGGGCCTCATGTGGTCACCTTGCTGGGTTGGACAGGGGTGCCCGGCCGAGGGTTCGCCCGCGGGGCGGCCATCGCGGTCGGCTCGTCGGTCAACACCTCTTCCAGACCACCAAGCAGTTGTTGCGCAATGCCGTTCCAGGTGAATTTCGCCCGCGCGGTCTCGGCGCCACGGGAGGCGAGCCGGGCCGCCACCTCCGGATACTGGAGCACGGTTGCCAGGGCGTGGCCGAACTCCTCCGGATCAAAAGGATTGGCGTAGAGGGCGTCCCGGCCCCAGTGGAGCATCTTCCACAAACCGCCGTGCGTCGTGACGACGGTCGGCGTGCCGCAGGCCATCGCCTCGACGGCGGTCATGCCGAACGGCTCGTATCGGCTGCTGAGGGCAAAGACGTCGGCGATGCGGTAGTAGTCGGCGAGCTGGTCGTCGGGGATGTAGTCCCGGAACAGGACCCGCTCCGCCAGGCCGTGCGTGTGGGCGAGCTGCCGCAGTTCGTCGATCTGCTCCAGCTCCCGCGGTGAGGGGGAGGTGGAGCCGACGGCGAGCAGCAACCGCGCCTCCGGCACGCGGCGGGCCACCACGCGGAAGGCTTCGATGAGCAGATCGTACCCCTTGTTGTGGGCCATCCGTCCCAGGGCGAGGACGATGGGGCCGGTGGCGTCGAGATCGGCCTTGAGGGTTTCGCGGGTCGCCGCCGAGACCGGGAAGAACTGCAAGTCGTCGTAACCGGGAGGGATGATCCGGATCTTCTCCTCCGGGACGTCGTATTCCGGAGTCCTGAGTACGTGCTTCTGCTCCTCGGTCGTTGCCAGGACGAGGTCGCTGGCGGCGTAGATGGCGGCCTCATCTCGGATGCGGCGGGCAAAGTTGTACTTGCGTTCGAGGACGTCGGGCGGTTCGTCCATGTTGTCCCGCTTCCAGGCGCCGATGGAGTGCAGCGTGTGGAAGTGCGGGAGTCCCAGCCGCTCGGCCAGGGCCATCCCGGCCAGACCGGCGTCCCAGTAGTGGCTGTTGATGAACGCATACCGCAGCTTGCGGGCGGCGATGAACCGGGCCGCGTGCTCCACCCATTCGGGAATGAAGTCGCACAGCCACTCCTTGCCGATGAACTCCCGGCCCCCGCACGGGAACCGCAGCACGCGGACGTTCTCGTTGAGGGACTCGATCGCCGGCTGGTCCTCGAACCGCCGTGTGGCGATATCGACCTTGTAACCCATGCGGCCCAGGCACTCCGACAGTTTGAGGAGGAACACCACCTGTCCCCCGGTGTCGGGCTTGCCGAGTTCCGGGTGTGCGGCCACATAGCCGTGCGTGGAGATCATCAGAATCCGTTTGGCAGGTCGGGTGAGCATCTCCTCTCCTCCTCCTGTGATGATGGGGCCCCTGCGAGAGGGCCGGGATGGTCCCGCCGACGCCGGCGGGCTTGGGAACGTTACTCCTGATGCTTGATGGACTCCGGATCGAGGTGCAGATCGTGGCAGGCCTGGATGAAACTGGCCGCGCTCCAGGCCTGGTACGCCTTGCCCATCGGGCGGCCGGTGATGCCGTGATGCCACTCGTTGAACTCCCATTCGCGGTTGATCCCCTTGGAACACAGCCGCGCCAGGCTGACCATCTCGTGCAGCGCCAGGTCGGTCATGCCCAGCTTGTGGATGTAACGGACCCACAGGCCGCCGATGAACGGCCAGATGCCCCCGTTGTGGTAGTGATTCGGGAGGTTCAGGAGGTTGACCGTGAAGTAGGGGCGCCACTCCGGATCGCCGGCGTTGACGGGCGGGTACAGGTTCCGCGCGGGGAAGGGGTCGCTCACCCCCACTCCCCACAGGAAGCGGAACGTCATCATCGCCCGGGTCCGGTCGACGAGATTCATCAGATACGACAGCAGGTTGGCGTACACGTCGCACCGCCAACTGAAGCTGAACGGTGAGATTTCACTCACCAGGTACCGTGCATCCCCCAGGCCGAACTGGACGTCGGAAAAGCTCGGGGCATGTTCGTGCTGCGACCAGTTGGTCGAGGGCCAGAACTTGCGGAGGATCGTCCTGTGGACGTGCTCGGCCCAGCGCTCATAGTCGTTGGCCCGCGCGTCGTCCCCCAGTCGCCGCAGCGTCCGGCTGTAGCAGACCAGGCACCGATACCACAGCACCTCGTCGTACAGGACGTGATAGCTGCGGGCGAACAGGTCGGTCCAGTCGCCGGCTTCGGGGATCTCCAGCAGGCCGCAGTTGTTGGAGTCGTGTGCCCCGATCCAGTCCATGGCCCGCTGCAAACCGTGCCGGTATTCCTCGACGATCGACCAATCCTCCGTCGCCTCCGCGTAGCGATTGAGGGCGATGATGAGCCACAGGCCGCTGTCGATCGACGTGATCCCCCCCACGCCGCCGTACTCGGGCTGGTCCGTGTCGATGTGCACATTGCCGGGAATCTGTCCGCCCGGCGCCTGATGCGACAGCAGCGTCCGGAACGTTGCCGCCTGACACTCGCGGATGTCCGGATCGTCGAGCACCAGCGTCCACACGATGGTCTTGGCGCCGTCCCGCGCCCACACGGCCCGGTAATTGGCATCCGTGCCGACGACCTCGTTGTCGGTCAGCGAACAGGCAGTGAACCCCTTGGGGGTGATGTTCTTTTTGAGCGCTTCGACGGCGCGCGGGTAGCCCGTCTGCAACAGGGCGAGTTCGTCGGCGGAGAGGGCCCGGTGCTCATCCGGGCGAAACAGCGGTGGACGCGTCATCATCCCGAATCGACGGCAGCAGCCCGAGCACTCTCGCTCCACCCGCGGGAGGAGATTCTGACGGAATCACCGGGGGAACGGCTCCCCCGAGTCTGGCTCCGAGGCTGCGTCGGAGCGAAAGGTCGGACCGAACGCGCGCCCCTGAGCACGCCGCTCCAGGTCCGAACGGATAGGATTATACCCGATCACGACCGCCGATGGGAGACAAATCTCCATTTGCACGGAGATTCGAGATTCTGGAGATTCTTTCGACAGCGATGCAGAGTCCCCCCGCCGGCTGCCCCCCCACGTTTCTCAGAGCGTCCCGCCGTAGACGGCACTCGGCCCCAGAATCTCTTCGATCCGCAGGAGCTGGTTGTACTTGCAGATGCGGTCGGTGCGGCTGGCAGAGCCGGTCTTGATCTGTCCCGTCCCCAGCGCCACGGCCAGATCGGCAATGGTCGTGTCCTCCGTTTCGCCGGAGCGATGGCTCATCACCGCGGTGTAGCCGTGTTGGAACGCCAGCGTCACCGCCTCGATCGTCTCCGTCAGCGAGCCGATCTGGTTCACCTTCACCAGGATGCTGTTGGCAATTCCCTGCTCGATCCCCTGCGACAGACGCCGGGTATTGGTCACGAACAGGTCGTCTCCCACGAGCTGGCAGCGGTCGCCCAGCGCCTCGGTCAGGAGCTTCCATGTCTCCCAGTCGTCCTCGCTGCACCCGTCCTCGATGGAGCAGATGGGGTACTGGTCGACCCAGCGGGAGAGGAGTTCCACGACGGCCGGTCCGTCGTACATCTTCCCCTCGATGGTGTAGGTCTTTGATTTGGCGTCGTAGTACTCGGTGGCGGCGCAGTCGAGGGCGATCTTGATCTGCTCGCCGGGACGATAGCCGGCGTTCTCGATGGCGGTGAGGATCACCTGGATCGCCTCCTCGCCGGACGAGAGGTCCGGAGCGAACCCCCCTTCGTCGCCGACGGCCGTGCTCATCCCCTTCTCGTGCAGGACCTTCTTGAGGTGGTGGAACGTCTCCACTCCGGCGCGGAGGGCGTCGCTGAAGGTCTCAAAGCCCAGCGGCATCACCATGAACTCCTGCATGTCGATGCCGTTGTTGGCGTGCGCGCCGCCGTTGATGATGTTCATCATCGGGGCTGGCAGCCGGTTCGCCCCGACGCCCCCCAGATAACGGAACAGCGGCAAGCCGCAGGCCCGGGCGGCGGCATGGGCCGTCGCCAGCGAACAGGCCAGGATGGCGTTGGCCCCCAGCCGCGACTTGTTCGGCGTCCCGTCGCATTCGATCATCGCGGCATCGATGGCCGCCTGGTCAAAGGCGTCCCTGTCGAGCAGCACGTCGGTCAGCTCCGCATTGACGTGGTCGACGGCCTTCTCCACCGACTTGCCCAGGTAACGGGATGTGTCACCGTCGCGGAGTTCGCAGGCCTCATGCGCGCCGGTGCTGGCGCCGCTGGGGACCGCCGCGCGGCCGATCGTGCCGTCCTCAAGCTGGATATCGACCTCGACGGTCGGATTGCCGCGGGAGTCGAGAATCTGTCGGCCGTGGACGCCGGAAATCAGCAGGCTCATGTCGGAAGGAGGGTGGTAGGACTCGGAAAGACCAACGACGCTCTCTGGCGTTCAGCCGCAGGGGAGCGCGGCGGCTGCTGGCGCGGCTGGCAGTGTGACGCGCAAGCCGGCGACGTGCAATCGTCGAACATTGATCCGTCGGTGCCTTCGCGTTGTTCAAACTGAAGGGAGATCGCTGTCTGAGAGGACCAATCAGGCACGGCTGGCGAGCCAGCCGGCGAACAGGCGCTGATCGCCGAGCTTGACCAAAGCGATCGCCCTGGTTGATCCGGGGGCGGCCTCCGTGCCGTGGTGCTTCTGGCCCCGAGGGGAGGACTTGTATCGCGTCCACGCCCGGGCAAATCGGCAGAGACCAACCGTACGGTGCCCGGCTTCGGCCAAGTTTGCCGACCGGCAGGCGGATGGAGCTTGCAGGCGATGATCCGAATTGACCGTGGAATCGCGGCTCCAGTACCAACCGCCGCCCGACTCACGTTCCGGGGCGGCCCTCGGCGAGTGGTTCTGGCATTCCCCTCCCGGCTCACTTCGATCGGCTCTCTCCATGCTCTCCTTGCCTGCAGCGGCGGCGGTGATCCTGCTGCTGCTGACACTGCTCAATGTGGGATTGACGTGCGCGGTGGTGCGCATGCTGCGTCGGCCGCTCGCACCGCTGCTGAGCGACGACGAGTGCCCTCCGGGGTTGGTGGTCCTGTGTCTGCGCGGGGGAGACGAGTTCCTGGACCGCTCGCTGCGGTTGTTGTTCCGGCAGGATTATCCGCGGTATCGGGTGCGGGTGGTGCTGGACTCGGCGGACGATCCCGCGCGGCAGTTCGTGGACCGCGTGATGGCGGAGCTGCGTCCGCCGCACGTCGAAGTCGTCACGCTGGCCGAGCGGCATCCCACCTGCACGTACAAGATGAGCGGCATCCTGTGGGGGACGCGGGAACTGCCGCCGGGGACGGAGTTCGTGGCCCTGATGGATGGAGATACGGTGCCGCACCGCACCTGGCTGCGGGAGCTGGCCACGCCGCTGATCCGCGGAGGGGCGCTCTGCTCCACGGGGAACCGCTGGTTCTTTCCCGAGGTCTCCTCGCCGGCGGCGATGGTGCGCTCCGTGTGGGGCGCCAGCGCTTTGCTGTTGATGACGGTGTTCCGCATCCCCTGGGGAGGGACGATGGCGGTCCGCCGCGAGGTGATCCAGGACGAGCGGGTGCGGGAGCGGCTCAGGCATGCCTTCAGCGAAGACACCACCCTCGGCCAGTTCGTGGAGGAGATCGGGGGGAGAGTGCACATCGAACCGCGGTTGATCATTCTCAACCGCGAGCAGATCGGCCTGGGCTCCTTTTTCCGGTTTGAGATCCGGCAATTGCTGGCGGTGCGGCTCCAGCACCGCTGCTGGAAGTGGATGGCCTTGCACGGGTTGACCAGTCTGCCCCTGCTGGCCTATCCGCTTGCGCGGCTGGCGGGAATGCCCACCGGCCAGGGGGTCGGGGCGGCTTTTCTCGCCTACAGCCTGACGCTGGGCTGGCAGTCGCTGCAACTGGGAGCGGAGGTCCGGCGGTTGCTGGAGGCCCGCGAAGAGGAGCTGCCGACGTGGAGCCTGCGGCGGGTGTGGCACGCCATCGTCGCCGTGCCGGCGACGCTGCTGCTGCACTGGGCGGCGGTGGTGCGGGCGCTGGGGGCGCGGCGGGTGATGTGGCGCGGCGTGCACTACCGCATCGGCAGAGAGACTCCCTTGCGCGTGCTGTATCACGAGTCTCCGGAACTGGTTCCCGAAGCGTCGCGGCGGCGGGCGGCCTGAGCAGGAAGCGGCTGGCGTTTGGGTTGCCGGGCGATATGATTCCCCTGGCCCCAGTTGCGGCGCGACACACGCCCGGATGCCCCGTACCGGGTGCGCGCCGTGCATCAGCCCGGACCCTAGTTTCATGGCCGATCTGCATCACGAGTGCGGCATTGCGGCGGTGTACCATCTGGCTCAGGAGGCCCCCAGCCGCTTTGCACCGCGGGCCGACGCTCAAGCCGTATCGCGGTTGATTCCGCGGTTGCTGCTGGACATTCAGAACCGTGGTCAGTTGGCGGCGGGGCTGACGGTCTGGCAGCCCAATCGCCAGCGGCTGCTGTCCACCCACAAGGACGTGGGGAGCGTCACGGAAGTCTTTGAATTGAGTCACCCCGACGCCGCGGAAAAGCTCATGAGCGGGCTGGGGGGACCGGCGGCCATCGGGCATGTCCGCTACGCCACCTGCGGCAAGGACGATCCCAACTACGCCCAACCGTTCGAGCGCGAACACATCGAGAAGCGCAAGTGGTTCGGGTTCGGCTTCAACGGCCAGTTGGCCAACTACCCGGAGCTGCGCGAAGAGATTCTGTCGCAGAATGACTTTCACCTCTCCCGCGACACCGACACCGAGATCCTGATGCATCTCATCAGTCAGGAAATCTCGGCGCAACCGAATGGACTCGATCTGCCGCGGCTGTTGACCAACCTGAGCCGGCGGCTCGACGGGGCTTACAACCTGGTCTTCCTCAACGCCCTGGGGGACATGTTCGTGGCCCGCGATCCACTGGGGTTGCGGCCGCTGTGCTGGGCCTTTGAGGAGGGGTTCTTCGCGGCCGCCAGCGAGAGCGTCGCGCTCTCCAACCTCGGTTTCCGGGAGGGGAGCATCGTCGATCTCGAACCCGGGCACGCCGTTGTGATCCAGAACGGCCGGCTGCAAACCGTGCAGTTCGCCTCCGGGACGCGAACGGCCCACTGCTTCTTTGAGTGGATCTATTTCGCCAATGTGGCCAGCACGCTCGACGGCCGCAGCGTCTACCTGACGCGCAAGCGGCTGGGGGAGGCCCTGGCCGCCCAGGAACAGACCCCGATCGACCGCGACACCATCGTCATCCCCGTCCCGGATACGGCCAAGGCCGCCGCCGGCGCCATGGCCTATGCCCTCGGCGTCCCCTGCCTGGAAGGACTGATTCGCAACCGTTACATCGGGCGGACATTCATCGAAGGGAGCAACCGGCTAGAGAAGGCGCGGCTGAAGTACACCCCGCTGCGGGAAGTGCTGGAGGGGAAGAAGGTCTTCGTGGTGGAGGATACCATCGTGCGGTCCACGACGATGCGGGTCCTGGTCTCGCAGCTTTACGAACGGGGCCGCGCCAAAGAGGTGCATGTCCGCGTGGCCTGTCCGCCGATCATCGCGCCGTGCTTTTACGGCATCGACATGTCGCGGGTCCGCGAGCTGTTTGCACCGCCGTTTTTGCAGCATGGCGTGCTGACTCCCGAGGCCGAGACCCGCATGGCCCGCGAGCTGGGGGCCACGTCGCTGCGCTATCTCCCGGTGGCGACGGTGGCCGAGGCGATTCAGATCGACCCGTCGCGGCTGTGTCAGGCCTGCCTCACGGCAGAGTATCCCACTCCCGCCGGAGAGCAGCTCTATCAGATCTCCCTGCTCGACATGGCCGGCGCCTGCGACAGCGACACCATGCGGACTTACGACCGCCGGTTGATGGAGATGGTGCGCTCCTGAGCCGCTGCCTCCGGACCAGCCCCAGGCGGGACGGACCGCCGCCAAGCGGATAAGATCAGGACATGCAATCGGTCCTGTTGACGGCGATCGTCTGGCAGCCGATCGCCTCGCCGCTCAAGATCGTCTCCGGCGGTGTGGTGCTGGCCGCGCTGGCGGTGTTCGCGTACCTGCGGGTGTTTCCCGAGCATCGTCGGGCGGCTGCGGCACTGCTGCTGATGCGGCTGGGGGTCATCGCCGCCGTGTGCACGCTCCTGTTCGGTCCGAGCCGGGAAATCCCGCAGTCGCCCAGTTCCCAGCGGCCGCGGCTGAGCATTCTGGTCGACACGTCCGAGTCGATGCTCACGGGGGACTGCGCGGGCAGCACGCGGATCGACTACGTGGCCCGGCACATTCTCGGGCCGGCCCAGTTGCAGGCCCTGTCCGAACAGTTCGAACTCGACGTTCAGGGGTTCGATGAGACGCTGCATCCGCTGTCGCTGACGCGCCTGCACCACAGTCCACGGGAACTGGCCACAGGGCGATCGACGCGGCTGGCCGCGTCGGTGACGGCCGCTGTCTCGCGCATCAGGAGTCTGGATGAAGGGCACATCCTGCTGGTGGTCAGCGACGGCCGCGACACCGAAGACGCCCCGGTCCCACCTGCCGCCTCCCTGGCGGCCGGCAAGGGGATTCCGATCTTCACGGTCGGGGTGGGCGGCGCCCAGTCCGCGGTCGACGCCGCACTGCTGGCCGTCCCCCAACAAGACGCCCTGCTGCCCGGCGAACCGGGAGGAATTCTCGTGAAGGTGTATCAATCCGGACTGGACGACCAGCCCTCGTACCTGCGGGTCGTCTCCGGCCCGGAGACGCAGCGGATTCCGGTGCGGCTGCGGCGGGGACAGGCGACGGAGGCCCAGATCACCATCCGCCGCGACGAGCCGGGCCAGTACGAATTTGAAGTCTCCCTCGAACCGCTCCCCGGCGAAACGGAACTGGCCAACAACGCACAGACGGTCTTCGTCGAGGTGATGAAACGCCGCATCCGCGTGCTGTTGCTGGAAGGGAACCCCTTCTGGGACAGCAAGTTCCTCGCGCAATCCCTCCGCAAGGATGAGCAGATCGAGCTGACTCAGATCACGCAGGTGGCGGCCACGAAACAGGAGCGGATCATCACCCGCGCGACCGCGGCCGCCGGCGTCGTCCCGCAGACGCCGGAGGAATGGGGGGAGTACGACGTGGTGGTGCTGGGCAGGAACGTGGAGCGCTTGCTCAGCGCGCGGGCCGCGGAGGCGTTGGCGTCGTGCGTGGCATCGTCGGGGGGCAACGTGGTGTTTGCGCGGGGACCGGCCTGGGACCCCGCTGCTCCACAGGGGGCCCGACTGTCGGAACTCCTGTCGGTGCTGGAACCGGTGGTGTGGGGCGACGCCTCGGTCGAAGGACTCGCCTTGATGCTCACCCCCTCCGGGCGCACGGCCGCGTGGTTTGCCCCCACGAAGATGGGGACCGACCCGGAGGCGGCCCTCCGCCAATTGCCCGGCTTCGAGCAGATGCGGGAGGTGGTCCGCGAAAAGAGCGGCGCACTGACGCTGGTTCGCGCCCTGCCGGTCGGCACTCCGCAAGCCTCAGGCTGGCCCGCCATCACCCGCATGACCTACGGTCGCGGACAGGTGGTCGCCATCCTCGGAGAGGGACTGTGGCGGTGGAGTTTGCTTCCGCCGGAACGTCACGACTTGCGCGGTTTTTATGACACGTTCTGGTCCAACCTCGTGCGGTGGTTGGCTCTGGGCGGCGATTTCCCCCCGGGGCAACAGGTCTCGCTGCAGCTCAGTCGAACGAGCGTGCGGCTGGGAGACGAACTCCTGCTGGACATCGCTTACAAGCAACCTCCCCCCGGCGGCGCCGACCCGCACCTGGAGGTGGCCGGTCCCGACGGCAGACGGATGAACCTCCCGCTGCACCCCCTGCCGGGACCAGCCCCGCGGTTTCGGGCGAATTTCCGTCCCGAACAGACGGGGGTGCATCAGGTGCTTGTCCGCACGCCTGGTTCCACTCCCCCCTCCCTGAGCCGGAAAATCAACGTCTACGAGGTGAACCTGGAACGCTTGCAAACGTCGGCAAACTTCCTCACGTTGCAGATGCTGGCGGAGCACTCCGGCGGTGCGGCGTTTGACGCCGCTGCCGCGGCCGATCTGCGGCAGTCGTTGCGGCGGCACCGCGAGGCAACCCTGGTTCCCCCGCAACTGGAGTCTGTGTGGGACCACGGGGTGCTGATGACGCTGTTACTGCTGTGGGCGGGGGGGGAATGGCTGTTCCGCCGCGCCGTCGGGCTGTGGTGATTGGCCCCGCGGACGAGGGGCACTATCATCTCGACCGCCGATGGATCGCGTCACCCGGACAACTTCCCGACCAACAGCCTCCTCCCCTCCACCATGAAGATCCACGAGTATCAGGCCAAGCAGCTCTTTGCCCGGGCGGGCATCCCCATTCCACGCGGCGTGGTCGTGCGCACTCCTGATGAGGCTGCCCGCGCCTATGCCGAACTGGGGACGAAGGTCTGCGTCGTCAAGTCGCAAATCCACGCCGGCGGTCGCGGCAAGGGTCGGTTCCGCGAACATCCGCAGCAGCCGGGGGTCGTGCTGGTGAAATCCGCCGAGGAGGCGCAGGCCCACGCCGCCCGCATGCTCGGCTCCACGCTGGTGACCATTCAGACGGGCGCAGCGGGCAAACGGGTGCAGACGCTGTACGTGGAACAGGGGCTGGACATCGCCCGCGAGCTGTACTTCGCCGTCGTCGTCGATCGCGAGGTCGGCCAGCCCCTGATCATCGCCTCCGCCGAGGGGGGGATGGCGATTGAAGAACTCGCCGCCGAGCACCCCGAGAAAATCTTCCGCCAGCACTACGACGCCGCCGACGGCCTGTATCCCTTTCAGGTCCGCAAGCTGAGCTACTTTCTGGGACTCGACGCCGCGGCCCAGAAGTCGGCGGCTGTCTTCTTCCCCAGGCTCTGCCGCTTCTTCGTCGACCACGATTGCAGCATGGTGGAGATCAACCCGCTGGTCGTCACGGGCGACGGACAGTTGCTCGCGCTCGACGCCAAGGTGACCTTCGACGACAACGCCCTCTTCCGCCACAAGGAGTTCGCGGAGCTCCGCGACCTCAACGAGGAGGAACCGGCTGAAGTGCAAGCCGCCAACGCCGGGCTGAGTTACGTCAAGCTCGACGGCAACATCGGCTGCCTGGTGAACGGGGCGGGGCTGGCGATGAGCACGATGGACCTCATCAAGCTGCACGGCGGCGAGCCGGCCAACTTCCTCGACGTCGGCGGCGGGGCCAACGTCCAGCAGGTGACGGAGGCGTTCCGCATCATCCTGGCCGATCCGAACGTGAAGGCGATCCTGGTGAACATCTTCGGCGGCATCATGCGCTGCGACGTGATCGTGGAGGCCCTGCTCGCCGCCTACGACACCGTGGGGATTACCGTCCCGCTGGTGGTGCGGCTGGAGGGGACGAACGTCGAACAGGCCCGCGAGATGCTGCGGGCCTCGGGCAAGCAGATCATCACGGCGGTCGACCTGACCGACGCGGCGCAGAAGGTCGTGGCCACTCTCGGGGCGTGAGTGAATGCAGCATCACTGATTCCCGGCTGAACATCTTCCACCGACGATCACACTCCCGATGTCCATCCTCGTCACCGAACGCACCCGGATTGTCACCCAGGGAATCACCGGCAACGCCGGTTTGTTCCATTCGCAGAAGTGCCGCGATTACGCCCGCGAGGAATGCGGCCGCCAGGAGCCGGTCCTCGTCGGCGGTGTGACCCCCGGCAAGGGAGGCACCGCCGTCGACGGCTTTCCCGTCTTCAACTCCGTCGCCGAGGCGATGGCCGCCACCGGCGCCAACACCTCCATGATCTTCGTCCCGCCCCCCTTCGCCGCCGATGCCATCATGGAAGCGGCCGACGCGGGCATCGAACTCATCGTCTGCATCACCGAGGGCATCCCCGTCCTCGACATGGTCAAGGTGATGGAGTTCCTGGAGGATTATCCCCAGACGCGGCTCATCGGCCCGAATTGCCCCGGCATCATCACCCCCGGCGTCGCCAAGATCGGCATCATGCCCGGGTACATTCACAAACCGGGCCGGGTCGGACTCATCTCCAAGAGCGGCACGCTCACTTACGAGGCGGTCTGGCAGCTCTCCCGCCTCGGTTTGGGGCAGTCGACGGCGGTCGGCATCGGCGGCGACCCGATCATCGGCACGCATTTCATCGACCTCTTGAAGCTGTTCGAGGCCGACCCCGGCACCGAGGCGATCCTGCTGATCGGCGAGATCGGCGGCGACGCCGAGATCAAGGCGGCCGAGTACATCCAATCGCACGTCAAGAAGCCCGTGGCCGCGTTCATCGCCGGTCGGACCGCTCCCCCCGGCAAACGCATGGGACATGCCGGAGCGATCATCTCCGGCGGCAAGGGGACGGCCGCGGAGAAAATCGCCGCCCTCCAGGCCGCCGGCGTGGAAGTCGCCGAAAGCCCCGCCGACATGGGAGCGGCCATGCAACGTGCCATGCAGCGTCGCCGCTAGTCCTCCCCCGCACTGCGGATCAAAGCAGCCGCGAGACGATGACCCGGGGGGGCGGCGCAACCGCGGAACCAGGCAACACCAGCCGCCGGGAGGTCACCATGCACCGTTTGCGACTCCTGATCCTCTGCCGGTGGGTGTTGGTGTTCGGGATCGCGGTTGTCTCAGGCGCCGCGGGTGACGACCGGCCGCGACTGCTCGTCCTCACCGACATCGGCGGCGATCCGGACGATCAGCAGTCGCTGATCCGGCTGCTCGTCCACAGCAACGAATTCGACATCGAAGGACTCATCGCCAGCGCCTCGGGAACGCCCGGAGAGCTCCGGGAGCGAGTCACCCGTCCCGATCTGATCCGCCAACTGGTCGCGGCCTACGGCGAGGTCCGGCCGAATCTGATCCGTCATGCCCCCGGCTTCCCCGCGGCGGAACAACTCCTCTCGGTTGTCAAAGCCGGAAACCCGAACCGGGGACGGGAGTTCATCGGTGCCGAGCACGAGACGGAGGGATCGCAGTGGATCATCGCGTGTGCTGACAAACCTGATCCCCGACCGCTCCATGTCGTCATCTGGGGCGGGCAGACCGACCTGGCGCAGGCGCTGTGGCGCGTGCGGCACGACCGCAGCCCTGCTGACTTCGCACGGTTCCTGTCTCGCCTGCGGGTGTTCGACATCGACGACCAGGACCGGATTCAGTCCTGGATCTTTCATGAATTCCCCGACCTGTTCTACATCCTCTCCAAGGCTCCTCCCGGCCGCGACAAGCGGGAAGGGGCCTACCGCGGGATGTACCTGGGAGGCGAGCAGTCCCTCAGTTCGCTTGCCTGGCTGAATGAGCACGTCCGCGAGGGACACGGCCCGCTGGGGGCCCTCTACCCGCCGCGCACCTGGACCGCCCCCAACCCTCACTCGGCCCTCAAGGAAGGGGATACGCCGTCCTGGTTCTTCTTTCTCCCCACCGGGCTGAGCGACCCGGAACACCCCGAATGGGGAGGCTGGGGGGGGCGGTACGTCCGACAGGAAGCCGGGCTGTTTCGCGACGCACCGGATACCGTTGAGGGCGAAACCGACCCCCGCGCCGCCGTCTGGCGCTGGCGGCCCGCCTTTCAGAATCAATTCGCCGCCCGCATGGACTGGTGTGTCGCCACCGACTTCTCCCGGGCCAACCACAATCCCGTCGCGCGGTTGAACGGCGACGCCTCCCGGCAGATCGTGACACTCTCCGCCCGCGGCGGCCAAACGGTCACACTCTCCAGCGCCGGGAGCAGCGATCCCGACGGCCAGCCCCTCGTCAGCCGCTGGTGGATTTATCGGGAAGCGGGAACCTGCACGGAGCCGGCGTCCCTTTCGGCCCAGACCGGTCTGGAGACGTCGCTGACGCTCCCGGCAGTCAAAGAACCGGCAACGATTCACGTTGTCCTGGAGTTGACCGATCAGGGGACGCCGCCATTGACCAGTTATCGCCGCGCGATCATCCAGGTGCAGCCCTGACGACCGACCGGCCAGCTTGCCAGAGAGATTCGCCATCCATGCCATCCTCTCACCCCTGTGGTCACAAGTCAGTACCGAGTTTGAAGACGTGGAACGTGCAGAGGCTGTGGCTTGCAGGTCTGCTGGCGGGAGGAACGATGCTGGGCGGCTGCGGTGCCGCTCCCGACGCCACACCCGCCGCCCGGGCCGCGGAATCTTCCCCCGCCGGAAGCCCCTCCGCGGTCGGCGCTCCTGCGGCCGTGAGCAACTCCGACTGGTCCCGCTTTCGCGGGCCGGGAGGACTGGGAACGGCGGCCACACATCCCCCGCTGGAGTGGAGCGCCACGCGAAACCTGGTGTGGAAGACTCCGCTCCCCGGTCCCGGCGCATCCAGCCCCATCGTGTTCGGCGACCGGGTGTATCTCACCTGCTACAGCGGTTACTTCGTCCCGGATCGACTGGGGGGGCAGCCTGAACGACCTCCAGCGTCACCTGCTGGCGGTCCGACTCGAGGATGGGCAGGTGCTGTGGGAGCGGTCGGTCCCAGCCAAACTGCCGGAGGAGGAGCAGATTCCCGACCACGGCTACGCCGCGAACACCCCCGCGGCCGACGCCAATCACGTGTACGTCTTTTTCGGCAAGTCGGGCGTGATCGCGTTCAATCACGACGGCGAACCGCAATGGGAGGCGGACGTCGGTTCGCGAACGAACGGCTGGGGGACGGCCGCCTCGCCGGTGCTGTATCGCGACCTGGTGATCGTCAACGCCAGCGTGGAGAGCGAAGCCCTGGTGGCGCTCGATCGCCGCACCGGCCGGGAGCGGTGGCGGGCGGGGGGAATTCGCGAAGCCTGGAACACGCCGCTGCTGGTGACGGCCGAGTCGGGTCGCGAAGAACTGGTGGTGGCGATCCAGGGGACCGTGCTGGCGTTCGATCCAGCCACGGGCTCGCCATTGTGGTCCTGCCGGACGGGGATCACGTGGTATATGGTCCCCAGTCCGATTGCCGCTGACGGCATCGTGTACTGCCTGGGAGGGCGCTCGGGGATCACGGGCATGGCGATCCGCGCGGGGGGATCGGGCGACGTCTCCGCAACGCATCTGATGTGGAGGACGCACAAGGGGTCCAACGTCTCCTCGCCCGTCTACCACGACGGGCATCTGTATTGGATGAACGACCAGCGCGGCATCGCGTATTGCGTCCGGGCCAGCGACGGGGAGATGGTGTACGAACAGCGGCTCGACCGGGCCGGGCAGGTCTATGCCTCCGCTCTGCTCGCGGGGGACCGCGTGTACTATCTGACGCGCGACGGCCGCACCTTTGTCCTTGCCGCCCGTCCGGCGTTCGAGTCGCTGGCCGTCAACGATCTGAAGGACGGCGGACTCTTCAACGGCAGTCCGGCCGTGGCCGGCGACCGGCTGTTGATCCGCTCGGACAAGTTTCTGTACTGCATCGGCGAGTGAGCCGAGGGGATTTGCCGCAGGGCTGCCCGGGGCGGTGAGTCGGGAGACGAGCAGCTTTCAAAAAGGAGAGAGTCCCGCCGACGCCGTCGGCGGGCTTGGGTCGGGAGCCCTCTCCCCAGGAGCCGGGGAGCCGTGGCTGCGATTCCCAATCCTGCACTCTCGATGATCTGGCGGAGAAATCACTGGGAACAGTGACCGCCAATCAGTATTCTGGGGAGAGCATTCGTCGATGCGTTTGAGCATCGTCCGTGGGAGGAGGGTCTGCGCCGCTGACCGGCATCTCCCGTTCCTCTCACTCGTTGTGATCGCCTCTGCCAGACATCCCAGGAGCTCGTCCTCATGCCCCGACCGTCGCCCCCTGGAACAACCAATCGCCGCGACTTCCTCAAGACCGGGTCCTGCGCCATGACGGCCAGCAGCCTGTTGGCGGCGTTTCCAGCGGCGGCCGGCGCCTTTGCCGACGGGCAGCAGACGCTTCGCGTCGGTCTGGTGGGGTGCGGCGGACGTGGGACGGACGCCGCCCGCAACGCCCTCACCGCCGACCCCTATGCCAAACTGGTGGCGATGGGGGACGTCTTCCAGGACAAGCTCGAATTCAGCCTGAGCACGCTGCAACGGCAGAAGGAGCTGGGCGAGCGGGTGACCGTGGCCGAGGAGCTGCGCTTCATCGGGCTGGATGCCTACAAGCACGTGATCGACCACGTGGACGTGGTGCTGCTGTGCACGCCGCCGGGGTTCCGCCCGGAGCATTTCCGTTACGCCGTCGAGCAGGGGAAGCACATCTTCATTGAAAAACCGATGGCCACCGATGCCGTCGGCGTCCGTTTTATCCGTGAGACGGTGGAGCTGTCCAAGACCAAGCCCATCTCGGTCGTGGCGGGGTTCTGCTGGCGGTACGACGAGTCGCGCCGCGGACTGTTCGAGCGGGTGCTGGCCGGTCAGATCGGCGAGTTGCTGGCGATTTACGGGACCTATCTGACCAACCCGGTCCGGCCGATGCCGGCCGCCCACACGCGCCCCGCCGGAATCACCGATCTCCAGTGGATGCTCCGCAACTGGTACAACTTCACCTGGCTGTCGGGAGACGGCCTGGTGGAGCAGGCCTGCCACACCGTCGACTGGTTGGCGTGGGCCAAGGGGGATGTGCCGCCGGTCTCCTGTACGGCGGTCGGCGGCCGGCAGATTCCCGCCGAGGGGGGAAACATCTACGACCACTGCGAAGTCAACTATGTGTGGGAGGATGGCAGCCGCGGATTCCTCGCTCAGCGGCAGATCACCGGCTGCCACAACGAGAACAACTGCTACCTGCTCGGAACCAAGGGGCAAGGCTCGATCTCCAAGGGCGTGTTCATCACCGGCGAGCAACCCTGGCGGTATGAGGGGAACGCCAAAAGCATGTACCAGATCGAGCATGACGTGCTGTTCCAGTCGATCCGGGACGGCAAGCCGGTCAACGACGGCGACCGGATGTGGAAGAGCACACTGATGGCGATCATGGGCCGGATGGCGGCGTATACCGGGCAGCAGGTCACCTGGGAGTTCGCCCTGAACTCGCAGGAGAAACTCGTTCCCGATTTGCCGCAGGGGTTCGAGACGCCGGTCACGTTCCCGGACTACGCCCGTCCCGGAGTGACCAAACTGGTGTAAGAGAGCGGACACGGAGAGAGAGTTGAGAGTCGGTGCCGAGGAGAAGCAGGACGGTTTGCCTCGTCCGGACGGGATGTTTCCAGCCCAGGACCTGTGAGTCAGCCCATGTTGCCACGCCTCTTGACGCTGCTCCTGCTGGCGGTTTCGATGGCTGTCGCCCGCGGCGATGACTCCCCCCCGCCGCCTGCCACTCCGGCAAGGTCTGAGTCTGCCGTCATCCGCTGGTCGTTCGATGGCGACGCCGATGCCGCCCGGCTCACGGCCCCCATTCCCGGCGCCGGGTCACTGGTCCTCACGCCGCGTGGCAAGGTGCAACTCGGTGTTCCCGGCCCGCGGCCCTCCGTGTATCCCGACTTCGCTCCGAGCAATACCGCCCTCCGCCTCATCCCCGGTCCCAACTTCCTGGCGGTGGACGATCCCGGCGACGGCAGCCTCCTCGACTTCACCAACGGCGACTCGATCACGCTGGAGTGCTGGGTTCGCTGGGAGGAGCCGCTGAAGGGGAGCTATCCCTACCTGATCGGCAAGGGGCGAACGCATTCCGGGCCGGGGACCACGCACAATCACAACTACGCCCTGCGGCTGGCCAACAGTAGCAAAGGAGTCTTCCCCAGCTTCCTGTTCGCCGACGCCGAGTCTGCCGCCCGCCCCCAGCCGGACGACGCCGCCTGGCATCGCTGGACCGCCTCGGAGGGGATCGTCGAGGACGGCGGCTGGCATCACGTCGCCGTCACCTACACCTTCGGCGACCCGGAGAGCATCCGCGGTTACGTGGACGGCCGGCCAGTCAAGGGGGGGTGGGACGCCGGCGGGCCCACCACCCAGGCACCGGTGGTCGACAACGATCAGTTGTGGATCGGTTCGGCCATGGGAGGGAATTCCACCTTCACCGGCGAGATCGACGAAGTCGCCCTGCACCGCCGCGCCCTGACGGCCGACGAGATTCAACAGCGCGTGCGGATCAATCTGGAGGCCTCCGGGGAGGCGGTGGGGCGGGTCGATGCCGCCGTCGTTCCGGACGATCGCGTCCGCGTGGAGATCATGGAAGGCGTCCCCGTTGCGCGTTCCTGGAACTTCCGGGTCCGCGAGCCGCAGCTCCTGTACGAGACCGACGTGTTCGCCCTCAAGGAACTGCCGCGGAAGTACGACACCAAGGCCCTCATCGTCGATCGCAAGCTTCCGCTGCTGGTCCACATGGTCGCCCGGGTCCAGCTCTCCGCGGGCGAATACGAATTCCTGGTGCGGTCGCTCGATTCCGCGCGGCTGTACATCGACGGTGAGCTGCTGGTCGAGACCCCCTGGATGGACTTGAAGGGGGATGCGCATGGTCCGTACTACGAGATAGCCGATCCGGGACCGGACCTGTTGTCGCTGGCGGGAGGGCACTCGGAACGGCGCGGGCGGATCACCCTCGCCGCCGGCGCGCATGTGATTTCGCTGTACCGTCTGGTGGGGAACAAGGGGAAGAGCGCATACCCCGGAGAGACGTGCGTCGGTTTCGGTCCCCCCGGCGGACCTTACCGGTTCCTCAGTCCCGTCCGCGAGCTGCCGTTCACGGACGACGGCTGGCTGACGTTCCTGGAGGAGGACGAACTGCGGCTGCGTGAGTGGGAGCGGCAGCTTCGCGCCGTCGTCGATCTCGAGGAGGAGGCCTATTGGGCTCAGCGGCATGAGTACGCCCGCCGCCACGCAGGACCGGAGATTCCCGTCCCGACCGTCGCCGGCGACGCTCATCCCCCGCTCAGCGCGATCGACCGTTTTGTGCTGGCGCGGCTGCAGGCGGCGGGGATCGCCCCCATGCCTCTCGTCGATGACTTTTCCTTCCTCCGCCGCATCACACTCGACACGCTCGGCGTCATCCCCACGCCCGAACAGGTGGAGCGGTTCTTTGCCGATCCGCCCGAAACGCGGCGGCAGTTGGTGGTCGACCGGCTGCTGGCCGACCCCGCCTGGGCCGATCACTGGGTCGGCTACTGGCAGGACGTACTGGCCGAGAATCCCGGCCTGACGAAGCCGGAACTCAACAACACCGGCCCCTTCCGGTGGTTTTTGTACGAGTCGATCCTCGATCACAAGCCGCTCGACCGCTTCGTCACGGACCTGGTGCTGATGGAGGGGAGTCCTTACGCAGGGGGGCCGGCCGGCTTCGCCATCGCCTCGCAAAACGATGTGCCGATGGCGGCCAAGGCGCACATTCTGGGAACGGCGTTCCTCGGCGTGGAGATGAAGTGCGCCCGCTGCCACGACGCCCCCTACCACGACCTCAAGCAGCAAGACCTGTTCAGCCTGGCGGCCATGCTCAAGCGCGGGCCGCAGCCTGTTCCGGGAACGAGCAGCATTCCCGCCTCTCCCGAGCAGCTTGCCCGCATGCATGTGACCGTCTCCCTGTTGCCCGGCACAGCGGTCAAGCCTGCCTGGCCGTTCGTGGAATTGACACCGGTGGCGGAGGAGGAGGCAGGGACCGCAGCGGAGGGACTGCCGGCGGCCCTGCTGCGGAATCCCCAGGACACCCGCGAGCTGCTGGCAGCGCAGATCACTTCCCCTCACAACCGGCGGTTCGCGAAGGTGATCGCCAATCGTCTCTGGCAGCGGTACCTGGGGCGGGGGCTGGTCGAGCCGGTGGACGACTGGGAAGGGGTCGAGCCGCGGCATCCCGAACTGCTCGACTGGCTCGCGCGGGAACTGGTGACGCACGATTACGACCTCAGGCACCTGGCCCGGCTGATCCTCACCAGCGACGTCTATCAGCGCATCTGCGTCCCCGCGTCGGAGACGGAGGCGGCGGAGCTGTTCGCCGGTCCGACGCGGCGGCGAATGACCGGCGAGCAACTGGCCGATTCGCTGATGGTCGCCAGCGGCAAGGACTATGGCAGCGAGGAACTGACCATGGACCGCGACGGCAAGCAGGAGTCGAGCCGCTTCCTGCACCTGCGGTTCCCCCGCCGCGCCTGGCAGTTCGTGGCGGTGAGCAACGAGCGCGATCGTCCTTCGCTCAATCTGCCGGTGGCGCAGTCGATGGTCGATCTGCTCTCGGCGTTTGGCTGGCGTCAGCAGCGACAGGACCCGCTCACGGTGCGACCCGAGGCCCTGACCCCGCTCCAGCCGATGGCGCTTGCGCACGGGACCGCCGCCAACCGCGCGCTCGACTTCTCGGACGACAGCGCACTGACGGAGTTGGCCCTGCGGTCGCAGTCGCTCGACCAGTTTGTCGAAGGGCTGTTTCTGCGGCTGCTCACGCGACCGCCGACGACGGAGGAGCGGGAAGCCCTGCTGTCACTGCTGGCGCCGGGATACTCCGACCGCATCGTGGCGGGTCCGGAGGCGGTCCCCCCGCGGAGATTGTTCCGCAGCGGGGTCACCTGGGCCAACCACTTCGACCCCCGCTCCGATGAGGAGGCAATCGCCCGCCAGCGGCAGATTCTCCGGGGTGATCCGCCGTCGGCGCGGCTCGATCCGGACTGGCGCGCCCGGGCCGAGGACGCCGCCTGGGTCCTGACCAATCTGCCGGAGTTCGTGTTCGTCCCGTGAGACGAAGACGCGGGGCGGGTGGCGACGCCACGCGAGAGACCGAGCGGGGAACGGCCGCGGGCGGACGGCTCAGGCTGCGCTGCGGGAGCGGATGTGGCCGTCTTCGCTGACGTCCTCGAACCGCACGGACATCCGCTTGGACACGCCCGCCTGCTCCATCGTCACGCCGTAGAGGACGTCGGCGGCGGTCATGGTCCGCTTGCGGTGGGTGATGATCACGAACTGCGTCTGGGCCGCAAACTCACGGACGATGCTGACGTAGCGATCGACGTTGGCGTCGTCGAGGGCGGCGTCCACCTCGTCCAGGATGCAGTAGGGGCTGGGCTTGCATTTGAACATGGCCAGCAGCAGCGCCACGGCGGTCATGGTCTTTTCACCGCCGGAGAGGAGCGTGATGCTCCGCAATTCCTTTCCCGGGGGACGGGCGACGATCTCGATGCCGCATTCGAGCACGTTGTCGGGGTCCTCCAGGATGATGTCCCCCTCGCCGCCGCCAAAGACTTTGCGGAACAGTTCGCGGAAGTTCTGTCGGATCGACTCGAAGGTCTCCAGGAACAGGCGGCGGGATTCCTTGTTGAGCCGGCGGATGATCTCTTCCAGCGCCTCCTTGGCGGCCTGCAAGTCCTGACGCTGGGCGCTCAGCGAGGCGAACCGCGTCTCCAGCTCGTCCAGTTCCTGCAGGGCGTCGGTATTGACGCTGCCGAGCAGCTTGAGCTTGCGTCGCACGCGCTGCACCTGCTCCTCGAGTTCGGGCCGCAGTTCCGCAAAGGGGACGGGTGCGGAGTCGTACATGGCCGCTTCGTCGCCCGCCGCGGTGGGCGGAGCGGACTCCGGATGATGCGCTTGCAGCCACGCGCGAAAGGCCGAGGCTCCTTCCGCGGCGAACTCGGCGACCGGGCGCTGGAACTCCTCCACAATCCGCTCGTCGAGCGCGGCCAGGCCGCCGCGGACCTCGCGGAGGCGGATGTCGGTCTGGTGCTGTTCGTCGAGGAGCCTGCGGCGCTGACGGTGGAGCTGCTCTTCCTCGCGGCTGAGTGTCGCGGAGTGCTGGCGGTGCTCGCGGAGTTCAGCGGACAGTCGGGCGACCTTCCGGCCGTGCTCCTCCAGAGTGAGCACTCCCAGGTCGAGCTGACTGCGAGTACGGAGGATGGTGAGGCGGGTTTGCCGCCGCGCCTGGACCGCATCGGCCAGTCTCTGGTCGGCCTGCTCGCGGCGCTGGCGGCGCTGTTGCTGCTCCGCCGTCAGACGGTTCAGGACGTCGCGCAAGCCCGCCAGACGTTCCTCGTGCTTGGCCAGTTCAAGCTGGTGTTCCTTGAGTTCGTTTCTCAGGGAGGCGACGTCGGCGGAGGCCTGTGCGTGTTGCGCTTGGAGTTCGGCGGTCTCCCGGTCCAGCCGCTGCCGCTGCGCTTCGAGCCGTTGACGTTCCTGCTGAGCCTCCTCCAGCGCCGCGGCCAGCCTGGATCGTTCGGCCGCGTGGGAGTGGAGCTGGTCTTCGAGGCGGGTCCATTCCGCGGCCAGATGCTCCACTTCGCGGAGCTGTCCATCGACGGCGGCGCGGGCGTCGGCCGCGAGTTCCAGCCGCCGGCGGACCTGGCCTTCCGCTTCGGCCAGACGGCGGTCGGCGGCGTCGAGTTCCAACGCGAGTTGTTCCGCGCGTTCGCCGCCGCGCTCCAGTTCGCGATCCAGCCGAATCACCTCATGCTTGAGGTCCCTCAGTTCGCTGCGGCGGGAGACCAGGGCGGTGGTATTCGGGATCGTGCCGGCGTACACCGTGCCGTCCGCGTCCAGGAGCTCTCCCTGCTCGGTGACGAACCGCAGGCGGGGGTGGTCGGCCCGCAAGCGGAGGGCCGTGTGCAGGGAGTTGACGATCCAGGTGTCGGCCAGGAGCTGCGCGGACAGACCGGCGGCCTCGGTGATCTCCTCCAGCAGTTCGTCGGCGCGGCAGACGACACCGGGCTGGCCGGCGAGATCGGGCTCGGCAGCCACTCGGTGCTGGCTGATGTCACGGGGGGCGAGTTCCAGGAATCCCACCCGCCCTGCGAGGGGAGCCGGCTGGCGATGCAGATACTCCACGATCGGCTGGAGACGCTTGACGACGACGAGTTGAGACCGCCCCCCCAGGGCGACCTCCACGAGGGGTGCCTGCTCCAGGGAGACCTGTACCAGATCGCTGACGCTGCCCAGGATTTCATTCCAGGGAGGATGCGGGGAATCGTGAGCCCGCCGCAGAATTTCACGGACGCCGAGGCTGATCCCCTCCTGGCGACGTTCCAGGTCCTCCAAAACGTGAATCCGCGCCACGGCGGCGCTGCGGCGTTCACGGGCGGCAGCCAGCGACTGCTCCAACGCCGCTTGAGCTTCCCGCAGTTGCTTGCGGTGTGCACGCGCCTCGTCCGCCTCCTGCTGCGCCGCCTGCCATTGGGCGTCCGCTGCGGCCGTGGCCGCCTGACGGGTCTGCAATTCGAGCTCAGCCGCCGCTGCCGCGCGTTCCAGTTGATCCTGTTGAGATCGCAGTTCCCGCAGGTTGCGCTCCAGCAGTTCCTGCTGGGAGTACAGCCGCGTGAGACGTCGCTCGTGGGCCGCCAGTTCCTGATCGGCCGACTGTCGTTGTCGGCGTCGCTCCTCGGCCTGAGCCTCCAGCGCCTGAGCGTCCGCCGCGAGCTGCTCGCACTGCTGCGAGCGACTCTCCAGGGCCTGCCGTTGACGGGCGACCCGCTGCTCAAACTCCCCCAGCCGCGCGCTGGTCTCCTCCAGTTCGCGGGCGATGGCCGTGGCCTGTGCCACCAGGGCCATGCGATCGGCACGGAGACGGTCGATCTCGGCAGTGAGTTCGGCTTCGCGGGCAGTCTGATGCCGGATGGTCGATTCGTGTGCGGCCAGTTGCTCCCGGACGGCAGCCGCCTGGCGCTCCTCGCGGCGGAGTTCGACTTCGAGAGCGGCGAGCCGGGCGTCCACATCGGCGCGGCCGGCTTCCGCCGCGGCAATCCGTCCGGAGAGTTGTTCGAGTGCAGCGGCGTGCTGGTGCTGAGCGGCTTCCAGCCGCGCCAGGTCGCGCGAGAGGAGGCGGTAGTCGTCAGCAGCCAGGCCGGTCCAGAGGGTCTTGAGTTCCTGGGACAACTCGCGGAACCTGGCGGCCTTGGAGGCCTGACTGCGGGCGGCGGTGAGCTGGGTTTCGACCTCGTCGACGATGTCGGTCAGCCGCAGCAGGTTCTGAGCCACCTTTTCGAGCTTCCGTTCCGCGTCGACTTTGCGGGACTTGTAGCGGAGGATGCCGGCCGCTTCCTCAAAGACGACGCGGCGGGTGGTGGGATTGGCCTGCAGAATCTGATCGACCCGCCCCTGCTCGATGATGCTATAGGCGGAGGTGCCCGCACCGGTCCCCAGGAACAGCTCCCGGACGTCCTTGAGACGGACGACGGCGCCGTTGAGGAGGTACTCGGAATCGCCGCTGCGGTAGAGGCGTCGGCCGACGCGGACTTCGGAGTCGGGGAGAGGGAGCAGCCCGGCGGAGTTGTCAAAGGCGAGCGTGGCCTCGGCAAAGCCGCTCGGTTTGCGGCCGGAGGAGCCATTGAAGATGACGTCCGCCATCTCCTTGCCGCGGAGACTCTTGGGACTCTGGTCTCCCAGAATCCACTTGATGGCGTCGACGACGTTGCTTTTGCCGCTGCCGTTGGGTCCGACGACGCAAGTGATTCCCGGCGAGAACTCGAACAACGTTCGGTCCGCGAAGCTTTTGAATCCGAACAGTTCGAGGGAGGTCAACATGCGGGGGAGGGACGCAGCGTCGAGTCGCGAGGGGGAGAACGCACGTGGCCGGGCCCACGGTTCGAGTCGGACCTCCCAGGGCTAGTTCACGGTGAATCCGACGGGACCGAGGTTGTCCGCCGGGGGCGGATCGTCCGGATCGATCGGTCCTTCGACGGCCCCCTGGGTGTGATCGGACGCATCGAACAGGTTGGGGACGTCGCCGGCGCCGCCGATCTGGGATTCGGCGGGGTGATCCTGGCGGCCGTCCGTGTTTGGCCGCACGTACACGCGCCCGGCGCGGGGGAGCTCGTCGATCGCCAGTTTGCCGACGAGATTCCCCTGGCGATCGGCTTCGATGAGCATCTGCACCACATCAGGATACTGGGCGCCGAATTCATCCATCGCCAGCAGCAGATCGACCAGTCGCGTGGAGACCTCGCGGCGCTGTTCGGGACTGCCGGGAGGGATGAAGGTGACCGTCAGGCGGTCGCCGGTCGGTTGCGAGCGAACAAGGATGTAATGCCCGGCCCGCAGCATCACGGGGGTCTGGAGACGTTGCTCGGCGCCGAAGATCACCACTTCCATCTTCCGACGCTGTGTCAGGTGCACGACCGGGGGGGCCTGGCTGTCGATGACGTGCAGGCTGTACTCCCCCTTGATCTTGAGCGGGGCGACGCTCGGTTCGTTGGGAGCAATGTTGGTGAGGGCCCGGAAGGCCCCGTAGCGGGTCTCGATGCTTTCCTGGTGAAGCAGCGGCAACAGGGCGGTTACCGCCTCGGGACTCATCGTGGCGGAGAGGGCTGCCAGGGCAAAGACCCGAAACGCCGGCTCCCGCTCGGCCGCCTCCTGGAGCACCTTTGCACCAGAGGCATCTCCCAGATAGGCCAGCGCCTCCGCGGCATAGAAGCGGGCTTCCAGGGAGTCGGCCTTGAGTCCCGTCTTGAGGTAGGGGACGGCCTCGCGGCCGATGGCCTCCAACTGGATGGCGGCGCGGGCCGCAGTCGGTCCCACCGCAAGCTGTTCCGCCAGTTCCTGCATCCGCAGGTTCCGCTCCACGGGCGTATCGGAGAGGTGGATGTGGCGGATCGCCTGGAGGTAGCGGGGGTAGTTGTCGAGGTAGCGGCTGTGAACTTTCAAGTCGATGCGTGAGTGGGTCTTGGCTTCGGCGAGCGGCCGCTGGATGCCGGCGTCGTCGTAATCATAAAAGCGTTCGCCGATCCGCTTGGCAATCCGGGTGGACATGCGGTAGTTGGCGTATTCGCGCTGCAGGGCGATCGACAGGTCGCGATCCTCCCCCACGTACACTGCGCCACCCGGAATTTGTCCCCGCAGGAAGGGGGCATTGAGTTCGGCGCTGGTCACCTGGGCGTCGAGGATCGGCCCCTTGGCCTTGGCCAGCACCTTTCCTTGCAGGCGGCCCCTGCCAGGGGCGTAGGCCACCTCCGTCAGGGGGCACTCCAGCAGCGTGCCGCCACGGAGGCTGGTCGTGCCGCTCCCTTCGGGGACGTAGACTTCCACGTCCAGCCGGTCGCCGCGTTTGGTGAGCGGCGGAATGAAGACCCGCACCAACACGATGGCTGTCGTCTTGGAGCGGAGAAATTCCTCGGGCCGGGGAAAGCGGCGTTTACGCATATCTTCGAGCATCAGCTCGCGGTAGGGAGGCCCGTCGTCCCAGCCGGTGCCGTCCAGCCCCGTCACCAGTCCGACTCCTTCCACGACGTAGTAGCTCAGTCCCCGCCGCACCGCGATGTAGTCCCCCACCAGCCGCGAATGCCCCTCCTTCCCGCTCAGGGCTGCCTTGACGTTCTGCACCACCTGTTCCTCGGGGTCGGAGAAGGGGAGGCGCAGGTCGCTGATGCTGGGAAGTTCCTGGCAGCCGCTCGCCAGCGCCAGGACGACGACCACGGCGAAGGGGCGCGGAAATGAGGACATTTCGATCGGGAAGGTAGGGCGGTCAGGGGCGGTACGGTCAGGGACAGCCGGCTTCCGGCCGCGCACCGCCGGGCGGCGGCGTTTATCCCGCAGGGAGCGGAGGAGGGTCAATGTCCGGTTCAGGCCGCCGCTCCCGGGGTCGCAGTCTGAGCCGGTTCGTGGTGGTCGAGCGGCAGCTCTTGCCGCAACTCCCGCCACACCGCCAGGACGCGCTCCTGGGCGGCGTCCAGGTCGCGGAGTCGGATCGGCCGGGAGGAGCTCAGCAGCCGTGTCAGCTCGTCGGCGTCCGCCGGAGAAAAGTAGGGCAGAAGCTGCGCCTGCACCGTCCGTGAAGTCCCAAACAGGGCCCGGCCCCACGTCTCCAGGTCCACAGCCTCAATCACCTGCCGGAGCAACTGCGGCGGCTCCCCCACCAGTTGTTCCACGCCGGCGATCTCCGGGACGGCAGGCTTGTGCGGGTAAACCTCATGCGTCAGGCGGGACCGACGCCGTTCCGCAGGAGGCAGGACGTCTCCAGGCGGCTCGTGCGACGGGCCGGTCTGCCGGGGAGGGGGAGTGGTCGCCGACCGGTCTGTGCGGGATTGCAGTCGGGCGAGGATGTCATGCAACACGGCCGTCCGACCGGCAGACCGCCGTTCCGCAATGACGGACGAGGAACGCAGCAGAGGATCCAGCCCCTCCGCGGCAGCGGTGTCGTGTTCCGGCTCCGGGAGCGTGAGATCGTCGCCCCGCTCTTCTGGAGTGCTCGACACCGACCCTGCAGACTCCCCGGGCGAAGTCACGGCGGTGTTGAGGGTGTCGTCCGCGGCCGGCGCCAGTCGGCCCGGTGGAAGTTCGATGTCCCCTGGGTGCGCGAGCGACTCGGGTGTGGAGGGCACGTCCGCAGTCGACGTGGGGGGAGGGACGACAGAGGCCGGCTGGGGAGCCGCAGGGCCGGCTGACCGTCGAGGGCGCAGCATCCACAGCGCCCCTCCGCCGCAAATGACGGCGATCAACGGGAACAGCCAGCGTGCGAGCGCCGCCGCCTCTGTGTCCCTGCTCGCCCGCGGCGGCGCCGTCGGCGAAACCGGCAGGGGAACCGTTTCGATGTGCAGGTGATCCGGGGAGGCGAGCACCAGACCGGGAGGGAGCAGCAATGGGGCCTTCGTGCGAATCACCTGAGCGATGTGCTGTTCGACGGAGCGGAAGACTTCGCGGGCGGAGCGGGTGGCGGCTTCCGGAGCATCACCGCCCGCTGCCTGGTCGCTCAGCCCGGCGAGCGTGCGAATGGTTGACTCCGGAATCGTCACCAGCACCGTGGCGGACAGCGGGGGCTGGGATGGTTCGGATGCCGACTCCGAATCGGTGGAGGACCCGCGTGGCGCGCCCGCACCCGACGACGAGGGGGGAAGGGGATCGGCCTGCACCAGGATGTCGAGGCCGGGAAAGTGTTGCAGGGCGGTTTCGAGCCGCGAGCGATAGAGCGCGGCCAGCCGGACGGCCCGCTTTGTTTCGGCGGTCGTCTCGGTGCCGTCATAGGTGATCATCCGGGTCTGATCCATCACGGCGACGTCCGCCGGAGCGAGGTTGGCCTTGCTTCCGCAGACGGCGCGGCGGACGGCGTCGACGATGTCGGGGGTGATGGCGCACCCCTCGGCGGGCCGCAGGTACACCGTGGCACGGGCCCGGGGGGGCGAGCGCCACCCCTCCGCGGGGAGTTCGTCCCAGACCACGTCGGCCGCGGCGATGTCCGGCAGTTCCTCCAACAGTCGGCTGACGACCTGCGCGCGGGAGATTTCGCGGGCTTCAGCGCGTTCACGGCTTCCGGAGAACTGGCTCAACCGGGCGGCGGCGGACTGCCAGACGTCGGCCCAATGCGCCTTGCCATCGGTGGTGGCGGGAGCCCAGACCTCTCGATAGCGGGAGGCTGCGCGCGAGGGGATGGTGATGACCCCCTCGGCGTAGCGGGCCCCCGTCAGCCCCGCCTGCTTCCACGCCGCCTGGGCCGCGCGAAACTCCGCCGCCGAAAATCGCCTGTCCGGCGCGAGGGGGATGTATTCACCCTCGGTGGTCTGCCGTGTGAGCGACGGTCCGGCGACGAAGAGTGCAGCCAGGAGGCTTCCCGCCCCGAGCAGAATCGCCAGCCGTCGCCGGGGGGAGTTCAGCCACCGGCTCAGCCGTTCGGACAGGGATGCTCGCGGAGCCATGATCGTCGCCAAGGCGGCCGGTGCACTGCGCTCCGGGTCCGCACTGGTAAAGGTGGATTCTCGGGCGAAGGAGGAGGGAGGTTGGGAAACGGTGCGGCCGCCGTGCGGTCCACCGGCCGGGAGACGGCATCCTCCGCTGTTGCGGGAGACGGCCGGAACCGCTGAGGGGCGCCGGCCGCCTCCGTGGCCGTGGCGGGAGGGGTTGAGGAACCTCAGGCGGCGCGGCGGATGCGATTCGAGCCGGGGCCGCCGCGCGGCGGGTAGCCGTACTCGCGGAGCTTGCCCGACAGCGTCCGCAGACCAATCTGCAGGGCTTTGGCCGTCATTTCGCGGTTGCCGGCGTACCGGTTGAAGGTCGCTTCGATCAGCTTACGTTCCATCTCCCGCAGGGTCATGCCCGGCTCCTCGACGAGTTCCTCGGAGGCGGCTTCGAGCCAGGGGCGCAGCATGTCGGCCGTGACGTCACCGCCGATGTACAGGGCGCAACAGCGGTTGAGGACGTTTTTGAGCTGGCGGACGTTCTCCGGCCAGGAATGGCGGCGGAGCAGGTCGGCGGCGTCGGCCGTCAGCCGGCAGAGGGGACGTCCGTCCTGCCGGGAGATCTCGCACAGGATCTCGCCGGCAAGCGGCACGAGGTCCTCCAGCCGCCGCGACAGGGGGGGCGTTTCGATCCGCATGGGTTTGATGAGTCGATACAACTCGGAGTCGAACCGACCGTCGCGGACCCGTTCTTCGAGGTCGACGTGCGTGGTGGCGATGATGCGCGGACCGACCCGCGCGGAGGCATCGGCGGATTTTGCCTGTCGCGCCAGTTGCGCGGCGATCAGCTTGACCAGCCTCCCCTGCATCGAGAGGGGGACCTGGTCGATATCGTCCAGCAGGAGCGTGCCGTTGGCGGCGGTGGCCCACAGGCCGCTATCCACGCCGGCATACACGGGGGAGTCGCCGAACAACTCCTGTTCGAGGGCGCCGCCGGTCAACACCGCGCAACGGACGATGACGAAGGGCGCCTCCGGGCCGAACTGCCGGGCATGGACGGCTCGGGCGACGACGTTGGTTCCGCTTCCTCGCGGGCCGACGATCAACAGCGGCGCGGCCGACTGGGCCGCCTCCCGCACTTTCTCCCGCACGGCGGTGATGGCGGGACTGTGCCCGATGAGCGGGTCCTGAACCGCGGCGGATGTGGCGGCCGGTTCCGGGGCCGGTTCCGGCGTGTCGATGATGCTGGCCCGCGCGGCGGCCCGAAACAGGGCTCCCGCCAGCTTGTCGACCGACATCGGCGGCCGCAGGATGTCGCAGCAGTCAGGGGCATTGGGAGCATCGATGTACGCCGCCCCGACCGGCGGCAACACCACGAATTGCACCACTTTTCCGGCAGCGGCGCAGGCGTTGGCCAGGTCGCGGACCGTCTGGATGGAACTCGGCTCGTCCAGAATGCAGACGGCAATGTGATCCTGCGTCAGGCGATGGCGGGCCTCGGTCAGGTTGCCGACGTACGAGGCTTCAAACCCGCCGCGACGGGCCTCCTGCATGAGGCGGGCGCCCGAAGCTTCATTCGCAGACCAGACAAGCAACTTGCCGCCGGGACGAATCGTGGCGGCGCGCAGAGAGGTGGCTGAGACCATGAGTGGACCGTCCTGGTGATGGAGAGACGTGCGGCCGCGGCCGGCACTCGCATCGTCCTGATGCGACTCACGATCACCACCTGCGTCGGCCTGAGAGAGGGGAGGGCACAACGCGGGACGCCGGTCGTGAGGCCGTCCGGGTCGAGGGGGGAGGGAAGGGTTGGAAGGAGAGGAGAGACGTGAGGGCGGGTTGATATCGGCTACCGGCAGATTCTGTCAATACGGCCCTCACGAAAAAAAATCCCCGCGGGATCAGCACCGCGCGGGATCGGAACCGCACCGCCCGTGCCACGCGCCCACTGCCCCCCCGGCACTTCGGCAGCTTGGACGTGTTGGCAGCAACCGCGGCGGTGGATCACATCTGCGGCGAGACCGGCGATGCTCCCCCCTGCACTGGAATCTTCCGCGCCTTTTGCTGCTCTGTCTTGGCCACCCTCACCGTCAGCACCCCGTCCGCGCAGGTGGCGGAGATCGTCTCCGGTTGCACGCTGGCCGGCAGCGGAATCGAGCGTCGGAACTCTCCCTCCGGACGTTCCGAGAGGTGCTTCTCACCGTCCGCCCCCAGGTCCACCGGCGGAAACACGCCGCTGATCGTCAGCATGTGGCCGGCCAGCGTCAGTTCAATCGCCTCCGGGCGGACTCCGGGGACATTGAACAGGACCCGCACGCTCTCGGCGTCCTCAATCACGTCGGCGGCGGGGAGGCAGCACCGCCCGCGAATCCCGATCGCGTCGATCGCCCGTTCCCCTTGCGACCACGCCGCCTCGAGCCAGCGTTCAAATTCGCTCCGCAGCCGCTCGATGGAGGCAGAGACCGGACCTTCAGGACGGGGGGCAGCGGACATGACGACACCTCCGGCGAACTCTCAAGACCGATGACCAGATGCGGAACCAGGACGCTCCCGCCTCCGCGGACTCCAGCATCCTACGTGCAGAGCACGAGGCGGAAAAGGCACCCGACCAGTGCGGAACAGGCTCCCGACTATTCCCGTGCGGCACGGCGAAGCGCGCGGGAGATGTCCGTGCGCCATACCAGAGGATGCGCGCGGCTGAGCGCGGACGCCAGTTCCGCGAGCGTCTGTCCCTCTCCGCCGGGCAATCGGGCTCCCGCCAGTTCGGACAACGGGACCGCCACGAAGGAACGGGTCCGGATACTCGGGTCGGGCAGAACATGCTCACCGATCGTCCGTGCTTCGTCCCCCAGCAACAACAGGTCGATGTCGATCGTTCGCGGGGCGGACTTGTGGTGCGGGTCCCGGACCCGCCCGAGTTCCGCTTCAATCTGCCGCAGGGGGCCGTCGGCCGCCAGAAGTTCCTCGGCGGTTAACGGAGTCTCCACACAGACGGCGGCGTTGCAGTAGTCAGGTCCGGAGGCATCCCCCACCCCCGGCGATTCCCAGACGCGGGAGACGTCGACCACGCGCCCCACGCGCCGCAAAGCGGCGATTGCGGCCGGAAGGTGCCGTTCCGGCTCGATGTTGGAACCCAGCGACAGATACGCGCGGCGCCACGGCATCGGGAGCGTGCTTCACAGATCCTCGCGGGTGCGAAAGATCGTCACACCGACCGAACGGGCGAAGCGCAGCGCCCCCGGCTTGTCGAGGGTCACTTCCACCGCCTCGACCCGTTCCTCCTCCAGGCACAGCCGCGCCACTGCCTCCGCCAGCCGTTCGACCAGCAGGAACTGCGACGCCTCCACGAAGTCGATGACGCGCTTCGTGAGGGTGCGATAGTTCACCGCGTGGGCGATGTCGTCGGAGCGGGCGGCCGCGCGGGTGTCGACCGTCAGCGTCAGATTCAACACGACATCCTGTCGATTCGTCCGTTCCTCGTCGTTGATGCCGATGATCGTCCTCACCAGCAGATCGCGAATGTGGATGTGGTCGCTCATGAGTCTGGTACGGAAGTTCCGGCGCAACCGCCTCGGACGGTATGTGTGAGTCGCCCCATGATAGACCGGAGGCACACTCCGCACACCCTTGCGGCGGCGCCGCAGCGCCTCTCCCGCCAAGAGTGTCGCCCGGCGACAACATGCCGGCATTCACGGACGCGGCAACCCGACCAAGGCGCAAGGGCAAGCCAATGGGGATTGCTCCCCCTCGGCAGGCACGGATACGGTGGTCCGCAACATCCTTTCGTCCCAGAGAAGCGAGTCCGGCCGTGATCTCAAAAACTGTGGTGACAAACGTCCTGCTGCTGGGGACGTACGGGGTGGTGGCCTGGGCCCTGTCAGCCGTCTGGCGGATGCCTCCCCCCGGGGCCGCGGCGGCATTCCTGGAATCACCGGAAGACCGCCGCTGGATCACTCCCGCCGGGGACGCTCCGGAGGAGGCCGCGCCGCTCTCCTCTGCCCACGGATCGGACCGCGCGGCTGCGGGGAGACCTGCTCCGGCCGCGGCCCTGTCCGGGACGCCATCGCCGCGAAGGACGATCGCCTCATGGTCAGGGGGGCGACGGCTCATCCTCCCGGAGTCGCCTCCCTCTCCCGATCCGGCGGTGGCCCGGAGGCAGCAGCACATCTCCCTCGGCGACGGTGCCAGCCTGGGAGGGTTCCGCCCGTTTCCGGACGACAATCCCTGGAACCAGGACATCTCCCAGGCGCCGGTCGATCCCCGGTCCGAAGTGCTGCTGCGCAGCATCGGCTGGGAGACGGGGCTGCACCCCTGCTTTGGCCGCGGTGAACCCGGGGGCGAGCGCAATGGCATCCCCTATGTGGTGGTGTCGTCCGCTCAGCCTCGCGCCCCCATCGAGTTTGTTGCCTATCCCGAAGAGAGCGACCCCGGTCCCTATCCCATTCCTGCCGGGGCTCCAGTGGAAGGAGAGCCAGGCTACGACGGCGACCGGCACGTCCTCGTCATCGACCGGGACGAGTGGAAGCTCTATGAGCTGTTCCGGGCGTTTGAAGTCGGCGGAGGCTGGCGCGCCGACTCCGGAGCCGTGTGGGACCTGCGCACGAACCAGACCCGTCCGCAGGGATCCACCAGCGCCGACGCCGCCGGACTCCCGATCTTTCCCGGATTGGTGCGATATGACGAAGTGGCCGCCGGCGCCATCCGTCACGCCCTGCGGTTCACGGCCGCCCGCACGCGCCGGGCCTACGTCCCTCCCGCCTCGCACTGGGCCAGTTCCGATCGCAGTCCGCTCCTGCCTCCGATGGGGATGCGCGTGCGGCTCCGGGCCGATTACGACATCAGCGGCTTTCCCCCCGACGTGCAGGTGATTCTCCAGTGTCTCAAGACCTACGGCATGATCCTGGCCGACAACGGGAGCGACTGGTTCATCACCGGCGCTCCGGATGAACGCTGGAACGACGACACGCTCCGCGCCCTGAAGCGCGTCCGCGGGAAAGACCTGGAGGTGCTGCGCATGGACGGCCTGGTGGCTGACTGAAGGGCCGTCCCTTCGTGGATTCGTCGCGGGAACGCCCCTTCCCGAACTCCCCCCAGCGGCAGCCCGAACTCCCACGCGAGCCGGTCGCGCGCCGCACCACGCGCAGCGCCGGGGGGGGGCGTTCGAAAGCCTGTTCCTCCCCTGTTCCAGACACTCCCCTGTTCCAGACGCTCGGGTCTCCTTCGAGTCCGACCGGTTCCGTTCAGTTCAATTGCTGTTCTCCGGGGGACGTTCCGAGGCGGGCGGTCCCGGCGACTCCGGTTCGTCAGGGGAGAGGTCGGGCACAACCGGCAGCGTCAGCACGATCTCGGCCCCTGTCGATTCGCCGTTGCCGCCGGGGGGATCTCCGACGGCAATTTCGCCGCCGTGGGCCTCGACGATGCGCCGGGCGATGGCCATCCCCAGCCCCGTCCCCTTGGTTTTGGTGGTGTAGAACGGTTCAAAAATCCGGGCTCGCTGTTCGGGACTCATCCCCGGTCCCTGATCCTGAATGCGGAGTCTGACGCGGGGGGGGTCTCCCGCGGGCTCCACGAGTTCGACTCCGACGGTGATCGCACCACCGGGGGGGGTGACGTAAATGGCGTTCTCCAGAATGTTCCGCAGCACCTGTTGCATCCGGGACCGGTCGCAGTGGCAGAGGGTCTCGGGCGGGTCTTCCGGCAGACGGAGTTCCACAGCCGGTTTCGAGTCTGCCTCACAGATCGCATCCCAGGTTTCACGGCAAAGCTGGAGCAGGTGGCACGGCGCCAGATCGGGCTTGAGCGGCGCGGCGTAGTTGCGGACTTCATCGTACAACCGCTGCAATTCATCCAGGGCTTGCTGGGCGCGGCGAATGAGCTTCAATTCTCCCGCGTGGTCGGCGGCGTCGAGTTCCAGCACGTCGAGGCAGGCGCGGGCCCGCTGCAGGGCGTTGCGGCTCTCATGCGCCAGGCCGGTGACCATCTGGCCGATCGCCGCCAGCCGCTCCGCCTGGATCAGCCGGCGCTCGGCCTCTTTCAGGTCGGTGATGTCATGGCCGATGGCGAGCACTCCGCTCCTTTCGGTCTCGTCGGTGTGGAGTCTGCGCCCGGACCACGTGATGATCCGTTGTTCTCCGCTGCGGATGACGATCGGATTCACGTGGGCCTGGATGGCGCAACCCTGCACGACCTCCTGGAACAGGGAGCGAATGGCGTGCCGATCTGCGGGGGGGAGGAAGGTCTCGAACCAGTCCCGGCCCTGGACCTCTTCCAGGCTGTAGCCGCAAAGCTGCTCCATAAAGGGGTTGAAGCGGATGATCTTCCCGTCGAGATCGAGGATCAGAATGATGGCGTTGGCCGTGCGGAACAGATCTTCGGAGAAGTGCCGTTCCGCGCGCAGCGCGTTGACGACCCGGTTCCGCTCGCTCATGTCGCGGATAATACCGGTAAACAATCGCTGCCCGGCGATGGAGGATTCGCTGACGGCGAGGTCGACCGGAATCAAGCTGCCGTCCTTGCGGAGGGCCTGCACTTCCCGGCCGATGCCGATGATCTTGGCCGCCCCGGTGGCCAGATAATTCCGGATGTATTGATCGTGCCGCTCCCGGTCGGGAGAGGGCATGAGCATCGAGACGTTCCGCCCCACCAGCTCATCACGGCTGTAGCCGAACAGCCGCTCCGTGGCCGCATTGACGTGCCGCATCGTCCCCCGCTCATCGATGGTGATGATGGCGTCGACGGCGGTATTGAGGATCGCCCGCAGGATGGCCGCTTGCTCCATCGCGGCCTGCGGGTCAGGGGAGGGCGTCGGCTCGGTCATGAGGGGGGACGAGTTGTTCGAGCGGGCGGCAGAACGGTCGTTCGTCGGCGCCCAGCGGTTCCCGGACGGCCAGTTGCCGGGCCAGTACGGGGGGAGTCGCTTCCGAGGCGTCGCCCTGACGAGCCGCCAGACGTTTCACCAGCACCGCTTGTGGCGCTTCAAACGGGACGATCACGAACGGTACGCCGCAGTCCTCCGCCACACGCCGGAACTGGTCCCGTTCCGCCCGGCGGAGAAACGTGGCATCGACCACGGCAGTATAACCGGCGCGGAGCGTCTGTCGTGACGCGGAGGCCAGGGCGGCATACGTCTGCTCCGTCCGCTCCGGAGAATACAGTCCGGTTTCGATCCCGGACTGACTGGCGGCGAGGGGGGCCAGTCCCGCCAGCCGCTTGCGTTCGACATCCGAGCGGATGCGGATCGCCCCCAGTCGATCGACCAGGACCTGCGCCCCGGTCGTCTTGCCGCTGCCGCTGACGCCGTGAGTGATGATCAGCCGCGGAGCGACCGGATGCGCGTAGGTCTTCGCGAGGTGAATGTAGTTGGCCGCCTCGCGCAGCAGGCGGCGATGGGTCTCGGGAGCGTCCTGTTCCTGTCCTGCGCGCAGCGAGGCCACCTTGGCCCGCACCATCGCCCGGTAGACGAGATACCACCGCCAGACGCTCAGCCCGGCATAGTCGCCCGTCTCCTCCAGCCAGGCATTGTGCAGCCGATGCGCGAAGTCGGGCCGGCCCCGATCCGCCAGGTCCATCACCGTGAAGGCGACGTCGCTGACGACGTCGATCCAGCGGAGGGAAGGATTGAACTCGATGCAGTCGAAGGGGATGACCCGCTCCGCTCCGCCGCCGGGAGGAACATTCGTCCCGGCCCACCACAGCAGATTCCCCAGGTGCAAATCGCCATGACACTCGCGGACCCAGCCGGCCTCGCGACGCTGGTCCCAGGCGGGACGCAATCGGGTGGCGGTCTCCCGGGTCCATTGCCGCAGCTCCTCGGCCGCCGTCCGACTCTCCTCATCGAGGTCCTGCGCGAGGAGGTCGAAGTTGTCCAGGGCCGGTTTCACGATTTCGTCGGGACGTCCCCAGGGGGCATCCGGGGGGGCGGGCGTCGCCTGCTGGTGGAAGTCGGCGACCGTGCGGGCCAGAACGTCGATCTCATGGGCCGAGAGAGCGCCGGCCGCGATCCGGCGACTGAGCAGGGCTGCTTCGGGGAACTGCCGCATCTGCACGGCGTACTCGAGCGACTCCCCGGTCCCCCCCACCCGGGGATGCTCGGCCGATCCGGTGATGGGGACCACTTCCAGGTAGAGGTCCGGTGCAAAGCGTTGATTGAGCCGCACTTCCTCCGCGCAGAAAAACCGGCGGCGCTCCAGGGTGCTGAAGTCCAGAAAGGGGGTGACGACCGGCTTTTTGACCTTGTACGCATACGGACCGGTGAGAAACACCCAGGAGATGTGCGTCTCTCGCACATCGATGACACTCGGGGTGTGCGGATAGGCTGCCGGGTTGAGGAGCGCGGCCGGCAGCGGGAGTCCCGTCGCGGAGTTCATGGAGTCCCCCAAGCTTGAGAAGGCGACGCCCCGACAGCGCCGTCTGCCAGTTTGACCGATGGGTGCGGCACACGGCGCATGACGAATCATCGCCCGATGTTAGCATCTCTCCGACGTTCCTTGGTCTCGCTCCGGCCGATCACTCCGCATAATACGTGCCGACGAGACTTTGGGTTACGGCGGGAATGTAAAGAAACAGGGAGTCGCCGTTCCCCCTCACTGCCGAACGCACTGGCACGAAAGCTGCATTAATCGCCGCTCGTGAGGCGAACACCGAGGGATTCCCCGCGAATACTCGCAGGGAGAGAGTCTCTGGGGGGGAGATTCAGGAGAAACGTCGTTCAACACAATCGGAGGTGTGCCATGACTCAAGCGTTGACACGGTTCGATCGTCCCTGGTTGCAGCGCTGGTTCGAGGGATCGCCCCTGGAGGCGCTGCGGACGGAGATGGAACAGGCGTTCGAGAACATCTTCGGCCGTCCGATGGCGGAAGGCGTTCCGGCGCTGTCGCCGCGGCTCGATCTCTCCGAAACCGATGACGCCGTGCAGGTGGAACTGGACCTGCCCGGCTTCAAGCCGGAGGAGGTGCAGATCGACGTCGCCGACAACGTGCTCACCATCAGCGGTGAACACCGTGAGGAACATGAAGAGAAAGGGAACGGCCGCAAGTACCATCGCGTCGAACGTCGCTGGGGGAGCTTCTCGCGCTCCGTGTGGCTCCCGTGCGCGGTGAAGTCCGACAAGGTGGATGCGCGGCTCAAGGACGGAGTCCTGAAGATCACGCTCCCCAAGGCGGAGGAGAGCAAGCGGCAGAGAATCACGGTCAAGTCCTGAGTATGCGGCCGGAACTGAGCCGCCCATGCGGACCTCGTTGCGGAGGTACGCCTGGTGACTCGGGGGAGCGGGGTGAGCTCCCACAGCCCGGGCAGAGTCGTGTGGCCTCTGCCGGTCGAGGACTTGCTGTGCAGGTTCTCACCCCGACTCCCCTGATGATCCGTCCGACTGCTCCGCGGTGACTCGGAGAGGATGGGGAGGCGATCCACTCGGCATCCGGGAGTGCTGCCCCGGTCCGTGGAATGCAGTGACGTGCGGCGTTGATGTCCGGAGTTCCCCATGTCATGCCGAGCCGACTGCGAGCGGATCATCATTGTGGGGGGCGGCTTTGCCGGCCTGGCGCTGTCGGCGCGGCTGGCGCAGTCCGGGCTGCCGGTGACCCTCCTCGAGGCCGCACCCCGCGTCGGCGATCAAGCCTCCACCCGCAATCAAGGCTGGTTGCACAGCGGGGCCTTCTTCGCCCTCGATCATCCGCAGCTCGCCCGCTGGTGCTACCAGTCGTTGCGGCAGACCCTCGCCTTCTGCCCCGAGTGCATCGAGCCGGGACTGGAGGGGATGTTGTACTTCACTTCGCGGATGGAGACCCGCCCCACCCCCTGGACCCGCGCCTGGGACGAGGCGGAAATCCCCTATGAGGAGGTTCCGCACGATCAGGCGCTCGAACTCCTGACCGGCGTCGATCCGGCACGGGTGCAGCGGGTGTTTCGGTTGCCGGATCGGGCCTTCCGTCCGGATGTCCTGCTGGAGGCCCTGGCCGCGCAAGCCCGCAATGCCGGTGTGGAAATCCTGTTGCACACACCCGTCGTGCGGCTGCTGACGTCCGGAGACGAGACAGTGGGAGTGGTCACGGGCGCCGGCGAGGAAATCCGCGGCTGCCGGATCGTGCTGGCCACGGGAGTGCTCGCCCCCGAGCTGGCCCCCTGGCTGCTGCATCCGCCGTCCGGCGCCCAGCCGCGCTACACCCCCGTCATCCTTAAAATTCACCTGGTCGCCACGCAGCCGGAGTTGAGCCGCGTCCCCTTCTGCGTCCTCGATGCCGACGGGTTCAATCACCTGCCTCATTTGCAGACCAGCGTCTTCGGCAACAGCTTCGCCCCCGCGACGTCCAACCCGCACGATACCGCCGTGGAACGGAGCGTCGTCGATCGCCTCTGGCGGCAAGTGAAGGAGTTCTTCCCGGCGTTTGACCGGGAGGAAGCCCGCCGTGTCCGGGAATGGGCCGGGACGACGCTACAGATGCTGCACGTCGATCAGGTGATGCCCGGCCGCGCCCCGTTGCCCACCGTCGTCAACCATCAGTCCGAGGTTGGCCGGTGTACCACGGTGTGGAGCATCCATCCCGGTCGGGCGACGCTGTGGGCTCAGGCGGCGGAGCTGGCGCGCGACCGCCTGCTCAACGATCTCGACCACCGCGAACCGATCACCGCGACGGCTCCTCCCTGGAGCGTCTCCCCCTGATCGCACCCGAAACGTGCGTGCAGGTCCGGCAGGAGGGGAACCGGCGAGAGGATTCTGCGCGCAGAAAGAATGGTTGCGCGCAGATTGAGGAAGACCAACCGCCGCCCACGACGAAGGAGCGGCGAGGGGCCTGGGGGTGATCGGGAGTTGCGGACGCGGGCGGAAGTGGGTATTCAGCTTCATCACTCGGCACCCGACTCCGCCATCGGGGAGGCCCCCGGGAAGAGGATGGCTGACGTCGAAACCTCCTCCTGTTCGGTGTTTGTCCGCCGGTCCCCCGGCTCGACCGTCGCTCCCTTCGCCGTCATGCCCACGCTCACCCTGAAGAACCCCCATAGCGTGCTGGAGGCGTTGCGGTCCCGGCCGCACGACGTCCTGGAGGTGCGCATCGCCCGCGGCGGTCCTGCCGGCGCCTGGGAGCCGGTCGTACAGGCTGCCCGGGAGGCCGACGTCCGTGTGCGGACAGTCAGCCCTCAGGAACATATCGAGCCGAGTTCCCACGCTGCGGGGCGGACAGGGGCCGCCGGGGGGGTGGTGCGCGAGCGGGAAGCGGTGGACGTGCGCGACCTGTTCGCGGACGTGGCCGCAGTGCGGGGCGTCTGGCTGGCGCTCGACCAGATTCAGGACCCGCAGAACGTGGGGGCGATCTTTCGGACGGCCGCCTTCTTTGGCGTGCGGGGAATCCTGCTCACGCGGCACAAGTCGGCCCCGCTCACCGCGGCCGCTTATGATGTGGCCTCGGGGGGAGTCGAGCACGTTCCGTTCGCCTTCGTCGCCAACCTCGCCCACGGCATGGCCCGCGCCAAGGAGACGGGGCTGTGGGTCCTGGGGACCTCGGAACATGCCCGCAAATCGATCTGGGACGTCGACCGGGACCGACGCTGGCTGGTCGTGCTGGGAAACGAGGAGTCGGGACTGCGGCGGCTCACTGCCGAGACGTGTGACGAACTCTGCCGCATTCCCTCGGCGGGAGGCGTTGGTTCGCTCAACGTGTCGGTGGCGGCGGGCGTGGTTCTCGGAGCGCTCACGGCGCCCCGGGGGGGAGACTGAACCACTGGGGCGGCCCCTCCCCGGCGCGGCGACGGGGAGAGCGGACAGTTGCGGCCCTCGGCGGACTTGGGTTGGAGCCCTCTCCCCGCAAGCAGGGGAGCAGGAGGCATCCGATCTAAGGGGGATCGTAGCCGCCCGGGTGGAACGGATGGCAGCGGCAGAGTCGCCAGAGTCCCTTCAGGGCGCCGCGAACCGCCCCATATTTCTCGACCGCCTGGATGAAGTAATGGCTGCACGTGGGCTGGAAGCGGCAATGCCCGGCGAAGAGCGGTCCGAGCGTCCACTGGTAGACCCGCACACCGCCGATCAACAACCGCGCGGGAAGTCGCATCAGCCAGCGAAGCCAGGCCATCAGAGGGATTCTCGTTTCGAGGTCGTGGTCTGGGGGGGAGGGTGTTCCGTCTCGGGAGGAGGCGCCGCCGCCCGCTTCAGCCGCCGCGCCAACCGATGAGCCAACCGCAGGAGCGATTCCCGGTACTCGGCCACGCCGGCGGCGGCTCCCCCGTGAGGGATCAGGATCAGGTCGAGTCCCGCCGGCAACTCGTGCTGCGAGAGCCGGAACGCCTCGCGCAACAGCCGTTTGAGCGTGTGTCGGCGGACCGAGTTTCCGTGCTTGCGGGAGACGCTCAGTCCGATCCGCGTCCAGCCGAGATCGTTGGGCGCCGCGAAGAGGAGCAGTCGCTCGTCGCCGGCCCGTTGACGTGCGCCATACACCCGTTGGAACTCGTCCGGCTTGCGGAGCCGCTGGGCCGGCGTGAACCGGAGGCGGGGCGGCGGCGAGGGGAGGCCGGGTTGAGGATCAGGACGGTTCATTCGGGAAGTGTGCCAGATAGTCGGCAAGGGCGGCCCGCCAGGTCCGGAGCGGGCGGCCGATGACCCGCGTCAGCCGCGCCCCTTCGAGAACACTATAGGCCGGTCGACGTGCAGGACGGGGAAAATCGGCTGAGGAGATCGGGACGACGCGCGTCGGCAAACCCCGCAGGGAGACGATCTCACGGGCGAATTCGTACCAGGTGCAGTCGCCGGCGTTGGTGGCGTGATAGGTCCCCCAGGCGCGGCTGTCGAGCAGGAGCAACAGGGCGTCGGCAAGATCGGCGGTGCTGGTGGGGGTGCAGCGCTGATCGTTGACGACGCGAATCTCGTCGCGCTCGGCGGCCAGACGCAGGATCGTGCGGACGAAGTTCCCCTTGCCGGTGGGGGAGGGGCGGCCGTACAGGCCGCAGGTCCGCACGATCAAATGCTGCGGAGTTTCCGCGCGGACGAACATCTCGCCGGCGAGTTTACTGGTCCCGTAGACGTTGAGCGGTCCGGGCGGGTCCTCCTCGCGGAGGGGACGGGAGGGGGCGTTCAGACCGAAGACGTAATCCGTGCTCACATGCAGGAGCGGAATGTCGCGGCGCCGGCATTCCCGGGCGAGGAGACGCACCCCGAGGGCGTTGACGGCGAAGGCGATCTGAGGCTCGGCCTCCGCCTGATCGACGAGGTTGTAGGCGGCGCAGTTGATGACGGCCTCGGGTGCGCAGCGGTCGAGCGCGGCGGCGACGGAGGCGGGGTCGGTCAGTTCCAGATCGCGACGGGTCAGGGGACAGGCGTGCGGACCGAGGCGGTCCACCAGGTCCGCCCCGAGTTGTCCTCCGGCGCCGAGGACCGCCGTCCGCATGGATCACCGCTTCGATTTGGAACCTTTTCGAGCTTTGCGTTCCGCGGGGGAGCCGCCTTGACCATCCGTGGCCTGCTTGGCGCGGTCGGCGGCTTCGAGGAGCCGGGCCCACAGTCCGGGTGGACGTGGCGCGGAGGCCGGAGGCGGTCCCGGAGGCGGACCACTCCCCCCCGCGTCGTCGGGCACCGGTCCGCCCGCCGCCCGCTGGGCTTCCAGAAGCCACTTGTGGCGGTCGAGCAGCTTCCGCTCGGCGATCCCCCACAGGCTCGAGGCGATGAAGTACACGCACAGCCCCGCCGGCACCCTGTAGAACATCACGCCCATCACCGCCATCATGAAGTTCATCATCTTGAACTGCATGGCCTGTTCTTCATTGGTCGGCGGCGGGGTGAAGAGTTTGTTCTGCACGATGAACAACGCCACCGTCAGGATGGGGAGCAAGTTGAACTCGGTCCATCCCAGGAAGGGGACGCGGAACGGCAGCGGAAACAGGGCGTCCGGAGCGGCGAGGTTGTTGATCCACAAGAACCGCGCCAGCCGCAGGTCGATGGCCGTGTTGAGGGCGTTGTACAGGCCGATGAAGATCGGGAGCTGCAGGAAGATCGGCAGGCAGCCGGAGAGCGGGTTGTAGCCGTGCTTCTTCATGAACTCCCATTGAGCGCGGGCCAGGGCTTCCTTGTCGTCGCCGTACTTGGCCTTGAGCTCCTGAAGTTTGGGATTGAGGTCCTTCATCTTCTGCACGTTGGCGACCTGCTTTTTGGAGAGCGGGAACAGTGCTCCGCGGACCATCACGGTGAGCAGGACGATCGCCAGTCCAAACGGCAGAGCCAGGGCGTTGTGGAAGAAATTGAGCAGCGCGACCATGCCGCGGCTGATGGCGGCGAACCAGCCGAAGTCCATCAGCGACTCGGCGTGAAAGGCGTCCAGCAACTGCACCCGCTTGGGACCGAGATAGAGCTGGAAGCGGTGGACCAGTTCCGAGCCGGCTTCGGCCGGGAGCTGAAACTTCCGCGACTTGAAGACGAGGCTGACGTCGCTCTGCTCGACGGGGACCGTCTCCTGCAGCACGACGGGGACGACCTCCTCGAAGTAGGCGTCGGGCTGTCCGTCGCGGTCGGTGTCCTGGACCTGGTTGTCGCGGGGGATGAGGAGCGCGGCAAAGTATTGCACGTCGACGCCGGCCCACCGGACGGGGTACCTCCAGACGGGGCGCAGGCCGGGGTTGCCCGCCTGATTCGCCTTCTGCACCTGCTGCACCACGGCCGCGGCGGTGAGCGAGACGGGCGTGACCGAGTTCTCGTCCGCGGAGGTCAACGTCCCCCCTTTGACGCTCCGGAAGATGCGGGTGTTGTTGGCGTTCTCCAGCGGGAGGCCGGTCGGCCCCTGGAGCACGTAACTGAGTTCGGCCGGTCCGGCCTGTAAGTGACGGAACCGGAGCGTCACGTCCACCAGATAACCGGCGGGGTCGGTCTTGGGGTCGCGGCCGGTGGCGGGAGTGAGGGCGTACGTTTTGACGGCTTCCCAGGCGCCGTCGGGCGAGGGATACCGGAACACCACCTCCTCCCAGGCTTCGGAGTCGGCGATCCGCCGGGACTGCGCCTCGACGAACTCCCAATCGACGGTCGCCAGCGAGAGTCCCTGCGGCTGGAGCAAAGCATCGAAGGGGGGGGCTTCGACGGCGAGTGTGGCGGGATGCGCCGTGCGGGTCGTGTTCCCCAGCAGCTTCAGTTGAGCCTTGCGGTCGAGGGTGAGGTATTGGGGTTCCGTCAACTCCTGCCATTCGATGGCCGCGCCGCGGGTGGTGAGTTGGAGCCGTTGCAGGCAGCCGCGACGGGGGTCGCCGAGCAGGACGGTGCGGGTCGGGAAACGGGCGGCTTCGTGAACGGCAGCGGGGAGCGGTGCTTGGGGTTGGTCGGGGGGGGGCACCGGGGCGGCTGCCGCCGCGCCGGGAGCGGCGGGGGGGGCGGCCGGACCGGCCGCGCCGGGTCGTTTCGGCTGCTGAAAGATGCCGGGAAACAAGATCGGCGCGACGTTGAACCACACCAGGATGAATCCCAGCATGAGGACGAACGTCAGCAGTTGACGGCGTTGATCCATGCGTGACACAAACGTGGGCAGGGTGGTCCGGCTGCGGACCACTCGGGAGTCGGAGAAGAGACTCGGCGCGGGGGGTGGGGCGCGGAGCCCTTCAGCGTGGGCGTCTCAGGCCGCCGAGCCGCAGTACCGATCAACGTCCATCCCGGAGCCGGTCGCCAAGGAAGTTGTCCAGTTCGGGGATCGGGTAGATCTTCTGGGCCGTTTTCTCGAAGTCGTAGGGGACGCGGCGGTACGTCACCGTGCGGTCGTTGAGGAGAACGTAGCAGGCGCGGTTGTCGCCGTCGCGCGGCTGCCCGACGGAACCGACGTTGATCAGCGCCTTGCGGTCTCCCAGTTGATACACGTAGTTGAACTCCTCGGGCGCCAGGAAGTTGTAGTCGTCGGTGAAGATGCCCGGAATGTGCGTATGACCTTGAAAACAGTACTGTTCTACGAGGCCGAATATGCGTTCGAGTTTTCTCTGGTTGTAAATGTCCTCGGGAAATACGTATTCGTTGAGCGGATTGCGGGCGGAGCCGTGCACGTACATAAATGGCGGCTCTCGTCGCATCCGGGGGAGTTCTCCCAGGAACTCCCAGCGGCGTTCGTTTCCCGCCGGGTCGCCCGATTCCAGTTGGGCGCGGGTCCAAAAAATCGCTCGTTCCGCGCCGGGATTGAACCCCTCCGGGTCGAACAGGGCCGCCTGGTCATGGTTGCCGATGATCGTCACCTGGCAATGCTTCATCACCAGGTCGATGCACTCCCGCGGGTTGGGGCCGTAGCCGATGATGTCTCCCAGGCAGTAGATGTCGGAGACGTTCTGCTCGCGAATGTCAGCCAGCACGGCCTCGAGCGCCTCGAGGTTGCCATGGATATCGCTGATGATCGCCTTCACGGAGGACTCGCTTCCGGCCGGTCGCTCCGAAGGTCTGCTCGGAGCCGTGGACATGCGGGGAGAAAACCAAATACATGAACAAACAAAAAACGGACCGAACACCCGGCCGTCAACACCGGTTGTCGGCGATCGAGCGTCAGAACTTCCGGACGAGCCGTGAGTAGCGTCCTAGTCTAGGCGAGCCGAGACCGCCCGGCAAGATTGACGAACGACGCTCTCACGGCTGCGAAGGCGTGGACAGCCCCCCCGTCAGCGGTTACGCTCCGAACCACGGTTGGATGTCCCTTGCCTGGACCTGCGGATCGGTTGTCCGCGGCCGGCCCCACGCCACACCACGCGACGCATGGCGGAACTGCACGGAGTCCCGATCGAGGAGACCTTTGCCGAAGCCTTCACCGTCACCGGGACCCGGCTTGTGATTACGGCCGAGACGCTCGCCTGGGCCCGCATCGCCGCCGCCACCGCCACGGGAAACGCCACCAGCGTCATCGCTTGCGACTGCGAAGCCGGCATCGAACGGGAACTCCCGGGCGAGGAGACGCCCGACGGCCGACCGGGCGTCTCGATCCTGTTGTTCGCCTTCAACCGCGACAGCCTGGCCGCGGCCGTCCAGAAACGAGTGGGGCAGTCGGTCCTCACCTGCCCCACCACCGCCTGTTACGACGGCCTCCCCGACGCCGAACGGGACAAACGCATCCCGCTGGGGAAGGGACTGCGGCACTTCGGCGACGGCTGGCAGACCTCCAAGCTCCTCGCCGGACGGCGCCTCTGGCGCATCCCCGTCATGGATGGGGAATTCGTCTGCGATCATCTCGTCGGCACGCTCAAGGGGGTCGGTGGCGGGAATCTGCTGTTGTGCGGTCGGGATGTCGCCTCCGCGTTGGCGGCGGCGACCGCCGCGGCGACGGCGATGCGCGCCACCCCCGGCGTGATCCTCCCCTTCCCCGGCGGGATCGTCCGCTCCGGAAGCAAAGTGGGCTCGAAGTACAAGCGTCTCAAGGCCAGCACCAACGACGCCTTTTGCCCCACCCTGCGGGGAGTGGTCCCGTCACAATTGCCGCCAGAATGCGGAGCAGTGTATGAAATCGTGGTGGATGGTCTGACGTTCGATGCCGTGCAGTCCGCCCTCCGCGCCGGTGTGCACGCCGCCGCCGCCTCGCCGGGCCTCCTCCAGATCACGGCCGGCAACTATGGTGGCAAGCTGGGCAAGCATCATTTCCACCTCCGCGACCTGCTGTGATCCTTGGGGGGGAGTGCTCCCCTCGGTCTGGACAGCGCCTGGGTTCTGCCATGTCTGACGTGCTCGATGTCCTGCTGGGTTCCGACAACCCTGCGTTGTACGAGGTCCGCACCAGTGCCCCCGGGCCCAGCGGCGCGCTCCCGCTCACTCCGGAGATGCTCCTGGACCGGCCGAGTGGAGACATCTTCGGGCTGACGCAGTCGGCCGGCATGGGCTGGGACCCGCAACACCTGCTCCGCGATCAGGTGCTCATCCTGAGCACCATGGGAGGCATCCGCGGCGAGGATGGACGCCCCATCGCGCTCGGTTATCACACGGGACATTACGAAGTCGGGCTGCTGATGCGGGCCGCAGCCGAGGAGCTGACGCGGCTGGAGCGCATCCCCTTTGCCGGATACGTCTCCGATCCCTGCGACGGCCGCTCGCAGGGGACCACCGCGATGATGGACAGCCTGGCCTACCGCAACGATGCGGCGATGGTCCTCAAGCGGCTGATCCGCTCGCTGCCGACGCGGAAGGGAGTGATCGGCGTCGCCACCTGCGATAAAGGTCTGCCGGCGATGATGATGGCGCTGGCGGCCTCCCACGATCTGGCCGGCGTGATCGTGCCGGGAGGGGTCACGCTCCCGCCGACCTTCGGCGAGGACGCCGGCAAGGTGCAGGCGATCGGCGCCCGCTTCGCCCACGGAGAGATTGATCTCGCCTCTGCCGCGGAGATGGGCTGCAAGGCGTGCGCCTCGCCGGGAGGCGGTTGTCAGTTCCTGGGCACGGCGGCCACGTCGCAGGTGGTGGCCGAAGCGCTGGGGCTGGCGCTGCCGCACAGTGCGCTGGCCCCCTCTGGTCAACCGGTGTGGCGCGAGGTCGCGGCGGCGGCGGCGCGGGCCATCGTGGCTCAGCAAACGCGTCGCCAGACGATCCGCGACGTCCTCACCGACGACGCCCTGCACAACGCCATGACCGTGCATGCGGCGGTTGGAGGTTCGACCAACCTGCTGCTGCACATTCCGGCGGTGGCCTTCGAGGCGGGTCTGCGGCGGCCCACGGTCGATGACTGGAACCGCATCAATCGCCAGACGCCGCGGATCGTGGACGTCCTCCCCAACGGTCCCGTCGGGCATCCGACCGTGCGCGTCTTTCTCGCCGGCGGAGTCCCGGAAGTGATGCTCCATCTCCGCGGGTTGGGGCTGCTCCGGCTGGACACCCTCACGGCCGGAGGGCAACGGCTGGGAGACGTGCTGGAGTGGTGGGAACGCTCCGACCGCCGCCGCCGCTTCCGCGAACTGCTGCGCGCACAGGACGGCGTCGATCCGGACGACGTCATCATGGCCCCCTCCCAGGCCCGCGCGCGCGGACTCACCAGTACCGTCACGTTTCCGGTCGGGAACATCGCTCCGGAAGGCTCGGTCATCAAGAGCACGGCCATCGATCCAAGCGTGGTGGACCCCGACGGCGTGTACCGCAAGGTCGGTCCCGCGAAGGTCTTCACCAGCGAGCGTGAGGCGGTGCAGGCCGTGAAGGGGCGCGGCGGCAAGACCATCGAACCCGGCGACGTCATCGTGCTGATGTGCCGCGGGCCTCTCGGAGCGGGGATGGAGGAGACGTATCAAATCACATCCGCGCTGAAGTATCTCCCGTGGGGGAAACATGTCGCCGTGGTGACGGACGCCCGCTTTTCCGGGGTTTCCACCGGGGCGTGCCTCGGCCACGTCGGACCGGAGGCCCTCGCCGGAGGACCGCTGGGCAAGCTCCGCGACGGCGACCTGATCGAGATCGTGATCGACCGCAACCATCTGACCGGCAGCCTCCACTTCGTCGGCACGCCCGGACAGCGCCTGACGCCGGAGGAAGGCGCCGCCGAACTCGCCCGCCGCACCCCCAGCGTCCCCCTCACCCCTGACCCGCAGCTCCCCGCCGACACCCGTCTCTGGGCCCTGCTGCAACAACTCGGCGGCGGCACATGGGGGGGCTGCGTGTATGACGTCGACTCCCTGGAGCGCCGCCTGACGGAGGGGAGCGATCCCCTCTCCCCGAAGAAGGCAAAAGCACCTGCACCCCCGGCCGCCTGAGGACCGGCCGCGCCCCAGTCCCCACTGGCAACCCGGGAGGGAGTGCCCAGCGGCAACCCGAGAGGGAAGTCCCGTAGGTCACTCGTCGGCCAAAAGGTGCGCGACGCACGAGTCCTGCAACGTGGGGCGGGTGGGTCGCTGGTTCAGTTTTCCCTGCCGGACGGCGATGGTCAAGGCGCGGCCCATGTCGGTTTCAGGGTCGTAGCGCCGGCGGCAGAGGGGTGGCGGGACTCTGAGGCACGCTCACGGGCTTGAGGCTCGCTCACGGGCTTGAGGCTGTCTCCCCTCGCGGCGCGGCGGGATGAGCGACCCCGTGCGGTTGGAACGCCCCCTGCACCTCTCTCCGCGTCAGGACCCACAGCGCCCACAGGCCCACCGGCAGCCCCAGCGGAAAGGTCAGTCCCCACGGAAGCATCGCCAGCACGCTGGCGACCACTACCCACCGCTGCGACTGCAACCGCAACAGCCGTCTGCCGGCGATGATCGCCAGGATCGCCACCGGCACGCCCACGACCATGCCCGCCAACAGCAGCGGTCCGAGTTCCTGCAGACTGGCCCGGACCGCTTCCAGCCCTTCCTCTTCCCATTGTACCAGCGTTCCCAGCACGTACATCCCCTCCAACAGCAGCGTCAGCCCGCCATAGACGATCAGCCCGATGGCCGGCCAGCGGACGCGTTCCTGCGGCGTGCGGACAGGAGTGCGCTCGTTCTCGTGGAACGCCCGCTGCACTTCGGGCCGCGTGAGGATGTAGAGGGCCCACAGGCCGATCGGCAGCCCGAGCACGTTTCCCGGACTGACCAGCATCGCCGTGACGCTGCCGGTCAGGCACAGCCCTCGCGACTCCCGCCGACTCAGCTTCAGTCCGGCCAGGATCACGACCGCGCTCAGGGCGGCCCCCAGGAGTGCCACCGCGACCACCATCCGGCCCAGGACCTCTTCACCTCCAACCCAGGCCGCGGCTGCATCCCGGTCCACCAGCCCCAGCAGGATCACCGTCACCCAGCAGGCGATCCACTCGAAGATGCCGACGGCGACCAGCGCCCGGGCCGGCGCGCGGAGGTCCAACCCATTGGCCTGCACGCCGGGGGAGGTTCGAGCGACCTCGAATACCGCACGGACGTCCCGGCGGTACAGCACACGCACCCCCCACAGGCACACCGGCACTCCCAGCCACAAGGGAATCAGCACCGGCCAAACGGGGATATTCCGAAACTCCCTGATCACATTCAGCGCGTTCACCGCGGGCAGGAAGATTCCAACCACGACCAGCACGATCAGTCCCGGCAAACGCCACCGCCCGTAACGAAGCCAGCCCGCCGCGCTGCCGATCAAAATCGCGCAGACGAGGTACATGGAGGCGATACCCATCAGCGAGATGCGGACGTTCCGGGACACCAGTTCGGCCGTGGGAGACAATGCGAGCCAGCCGAACACCCCCACGCCGGTGACGGTGAAGACCGAGATCAGCAGGCACAGCGCATCTGAGAGGGAGTGGAGTTGCTGAACCCCATCCTCCGCTGATGCCACCGCCGACTCGTCCCCGGAGCTCCCCTCACCCCCTTTCGCGCCGGGTGCCGAGGACGATCTTCGAGCCCTCCGTCCTTGCAGGGAGAACACCAGCCAGATCAGCAATGCCAGCAGCCCTCCGGCGACGGGCATGCCGATCCCGAGGGTCGTCAGCCAGAACGTCCAGTTCTCGGCCCAGCCGCGGAAGAACTCCAGCGCCGCTGGATCACGGACCTGGCTGCTGAGGACGTGCTGTCCCCAGGCCTGGCCGCCGAAGGCGTAGTAGCCGGCCGCTCCCCCGCCGATGGCCACCACGCCCAGCGCCCCGCCGCCGAAGGCAAACCCACCGATCGCCATGCCGCCGACGGCCGCCAGCAGCCCCAGCGACAGCCCTCCCAGCGAGACCATCCCCAGCGCCAGGCCGCCGAGAGCGATGCCGCCCACCGCCCCGCCGCCGATCGCCAGACCTCCCACGGCGCGGTCGCCGATGGCGATGATCCCCCGGGCCGTCCGCGGCCGGCCCGTCAGCGGATCGAGACCGAACGCGATGTGCACCAGCGGCACGCCCAGCAGGGTCGTCTGCGACCGGTACTCGCGGCCGAACATCCGCTGCGCTGCGGGCGTGGAAACGCCGGTGATCGTCTCCAGATCGCTTTTGACTTCGCTGGCCTTTTGATACCGTCGCTCCGGTTCCCTCTCCAGCGTCTTGAGGACGACCTCATCCAGCCGCACGTCCACCTGCACCCTCTGCGACGGGAGCGGAAAACGACCCACGGGAAGCTCGCCGGTGAGCATCTCATAGATCACCACTCCCAACGAATAGATATCGGCCCGGTGGTCCACCGAGTGCGAGCCCTGCATCTGTTCGGGGGCCATGTAGTGCGGCGTCCCCATCACCTGCCAGGCGCCGGTCAGCGTGGCCGCTTCGGGAACCGCGCCGACCATCTTCGCCAGGCCGAAGTCGGCGATCTTCACTCGTCCCTGCTTGTCGATGAGGATGTTTTCCGGCTTGATGTCCCGGTGGACGACCCCCTGGTCGTGGGCAGATTGGAGGGCTTCGCAGATCTGCGGCACGATCGCCAGCGCCTGCTGCGGCTGAAGCTGGCCCGACCGCTCCAGCTCGCGGAGGTTCGTGCCGTCGATGTACTCCATCAGGAAGTAGTAAAACCCATCCACCCGGCCGAAGTCGTAGACGGTCACGATCGCCGGATGGCTGAGCCGGGCCAGCGCCCGGGCTTCGCGCACAAATCGTTCCGCGAAGGCGGGGTCGCGCTCGAAATCGGGCCGCAGAATCTTGAGGGCCACGATCCGATCGAGGTCCTTCTGCCGGGCCTTGTAGACGACCCCCATCCCCCCCTGCCCGATCGGCTCCAGAATCTCCAGGTGGGGGAACTTCACCGCCAGTTCCTCGACCGACGGCGGCAGCGCAGAGGGCTGGTAGACCGTCGGGCTGTATGCCGGGTCGTCCTTCGCCGGCCGGGACTGACTCTCAAATCCCAGGTGCAGCAGACATTTGGGGCACAGCCCGTCCGGCGCATCAGCCGGCAGGGTTGAGCCACATTGGGGACAGGCGCGCGGCTCGGACATCGCTGATCTCCGGTGAGAGGAAATGAGTCTACCGGTCAATAAGCGATTTCGCGCGGAAGGTTACGGAGAAGTTGGCGTGATTTGGAGATTCCCGCAGGGAAGGTTTCCGGACCGCCAATGACGCCCCACTGACCATATTCAAAGTCAGCTCGTCGATTCCGAGCTCATCCGGAGGCAGTGCCGTTGTACGCGGCCATGTCCCGGATGCGGAGCAGTTCTTCCCGGATCTCTTCCGGGCGGTCGAGACCATACAGGACTGCCTCCGGCATCCCCTGCCCTGTGCCGGCGGTCTGGACGGAGAGCGCCCACTGTCCACACCAGCGGAGCAGGGGTCCCTGGACCAGGACCAGGTCGGTGATGCGGTCGAGCGGAATCGCCTTCCGCTTCAGGAAGTAGACCCCGGAGTCGGCGCGAAGCGTCGTACCGTCCAGCCAGTAATGCAAGGCGTCCGCCTGACGACGCGGCAGGGATTGTCCCCAGGTCAGCGCATAGATGAGGGCGACGATCAAGCCCGCTCCCATGAACCAGATTCCAGCCACGAGGATCAACAGCAGATGCAGCCACAGAAAGTACCGGGCCACCCCTTCCCGATCGACGATGTACTCCGAGCGATCTATGGACATCAGCTCCCCCTTGCGCCACGGAACCGGGTTGCCCGCATGTCGCTTCAGTATTGAACGTGCCGACAAGGCGTGCGGATCACGCAGCCTTTAATGCAGGGTACAGAGAGGATGGTTCCGCTCCGGACGGCGGAGAGCTCAGGACAGGACCTTCAGTAACTCCTGGAGTTCTGCATCGACCTCCTCCGGCGTGCTGACGGTCTCGGCGATTGCTCCTCTCAGAAGCTCGCGGTAGCGCCGCCGGAGCCGATGGGCCGCCACCTTCACCGCCCCCTCGGACATCCCCAGCCGCGCTCCGACCTCCGCGTACCCCGGCGCTTCCGGCCCCCCCTCCAGGTGCGACTCCAGAGCCGCGAACAACGCCCCCCGCCCGCTCGACTCGTATTCGCGGCGCAGCTCCGCGAGACACTGCTCCAGCAGGGTCAGCGCCCAGCGGCGGTCGAACAGCCGCTCCGGAGTGAGCGGATCGGCGGGTTCCACGCGGTAGCGTGCTTCACCGGACTCAAAATCCAGCGACAGCACCGGCCGGCCTCCCCCGCGTCTTTGCGCGAACTGCCGGCGGTGCTCCGTGGAGAGAAAGTTCTTCAGCGATTGCAGGAGGAAGCAGCGGAAGCGTCCCCGCGCGGCGTCGGCCACGGCCAGCACCCGCCCTTCCAGCAGATGCGCGAAGAAGCCCTGGGTCAGGTCTTGAGCTTCCTCCGGCTGATGCCCATGCCGGCGGAGATACGCATACAGCGGATACCAGTACGTCCGGCACAACACGCTGAGCGCCTCACGGCCGCCGCTCCCCTCCCCCGCTCCGGCCGCGCGCACCAGGCTCCACCGCGTGGTGGCGAACGCCTCCGGACGCACCGCCGGTTCTCGCGGCTGGTCCGGTGCATCACGGTCGCCGACCTCTCCGGCAGACGCTCTGTCACTCCCCCGGGGCATACTCCTGTTTGTAACCGACGCCCGGACCGCACGCGATGCCGGCGGAGGGAACGAGCATCCGGTGAGTGCAGGTCACGCGGTGGTAGGCATTCGCCGCGGGGCGGATAGAATCTACCGGCTTGGGAAGGACGCCCGTTCCGCGGTTCTTCCACCAGACCTCGATTCCCTGGGATTCCCGTGGCCGCCGATAAACGCGATTTCGACGAGTTCCTCGAAAAGTTCCGCAAGCACCGGGAGGTGATGGTCGAGGAGCTGCATAAGGTGATTGTCGGGCAGGACGCCGTCATCGAACAGATTCTGTCGGCGATCTTCACGGGGGGGCACTGCCTGCTGGTGGGGGTGCCGGGGCTGGCCAAGACCCTCGTCGTCAGCACCATCGCCCGCATCCTGGACGTGCAGTTCAAACGGATTCAGTTCACGCCGGACCTGATGCCCTCCGACATCACCGGGACGAACGTACTGGAGGAGACCGACGCCGGCCGGCGCGAGTTCCGGTTTGTCCCCGGACCGGTGTTCACGAACGTCCTGCTGGCCGACGAAATCAACCGCACCCCCCCCAAGACGCAGGCCGCCCTGCTCCAGGCGATGCAGGAACGCGAAGTGACCGCCGGCAAGGAGACGTATCCGCTCCCTGAACCGTTCTTCGTCATCGCCACGCAGAACCCCATCGAGCAAGAGGGGACTTATCCTCTCCCGGAGGCGCAGCTCGACCGGTTCATGTTCAACATCAAGGTCGATTACCCGCGGCTGGAGGAAGAGGAACGTATCCTCGTCGCCACCACCAGCGGGGAAAAGGCGGAGGTGCGGAAGGTCCTCTCCGCCAAGGCGATCCTGTTCCTCCAGAAGCAGATCAATCAGATTGAGGTCGGCCCGCTGACCATCAGCTACGTCACGCGTCTCGTGCGGGCCACGCGGCCGGTGGACGGTTCCGCGCCGCAGTTCATCCGCGAGCTGGTGGACTGGGGAGCCGGTCCGCGGGCAGGACAATATCTGATCCACGGCGGCCGCGCCCTGGCCGCCATGGATGGCCGCCCCGTCGTCTCCCTGGAGGATATTCGCCGCGTCGCCATTCCGGTCCTGCGGCACCGCATCTCACCCAACTTTCAGGCCCAGGCGGAAGGCTACGACAGCGATGCCATCATCGCCCGGCTGCTGGAGGAGATTCCGGAACCCAAGGTGCCGAAATACGAGTGATCGACGGCCGGGAGAAATGGAGCAACTGTGCACGTGGTGGGGAGGGGGGGTTGCGCAAGTAACAACAGCCTCTCCCCCTTGGGGGAGAGGCTGGCCGCAGGCCGGGCAAGGGGCTGTGATGGTTGTCAATGGTTTCATGGTCAAGTCATGAAGGTTTGGAGGATGAACTGGACCTCGGCTCGGGCTTCAACAGACGGGGGCGGTCTCTCCCCCTCCGCCTCGCCATCGCCTCAGCCTCGCGGTGGGATGCAGGCCGACGCGACGGCGAGATGGACGGGGCGAACGACCTCAGGATGCGGCGACGGCCACCGCACCGTGCAGCGTCGGCGGGATCGGCAGGGCGCGGTCGATGGCCCATCCCTCAGGGAGCGGCGTGCACCGCACCGCGGCGACAAACGTCGGTTCGACATCACCCCCCGCCATCAGGAACAGGTCCTCGGGCGTCTCCGCCCGTCGCGCGGGGGGGACGATCGGCCGGGAGTCTTCCCGCTCCAGTTTCTCCCGCAGGGATTCCGGGAGGGGTCGGGCAACCAGCGGCCCCTCTCCCGGGACGTCGTCCTGAAGCGTCAGTTCCAGGGTGGCGTCGGCGATGGCGAGCGAGGCGGTTCCGCCCAGCGCTCCTGCGGGAACCGTGAGCAGATCGCGGGGACCGGAGCAGTGGCTTCCGTCCACCAGCACCCAGCCGCGGCGTTCGCGCGGGGAGTTGCGAAAGAAGCCGTCGTGGGTCCAGCGGAGGAGGGCCGGCAGCAGCACCGGCCGCACACTGGCAAAACCGCATGACCCCCACGCCGCCCGGTCGCCGTGCGTAGAATGGACATCTATTGCGTGTTCGCACCGTGCCTGCGGTAGTGTTCCGGAAAGTGCCGTTGATAGCTTTCGAAGAGACGGGCCGCACGCTGTATCGCCTGTTGAGAGGAGCCTGACGTCGGAACTCGAATCTCCACCGGGTGCTCGCCGACCACGACTTCGAACTGGGACTTGATCTCCTGAATGCGCTTCGCATCCAATCCAGCCCAACCGCAATCGAGGACCATCAGCGCATTCCGAATATACATCGCGGACCAGTTACGACTCGTCTCCTGCTGGGTGGCCTGAATCCGTGGTTGGAGCCGCTCCAGCAACACCAAGCCGATCCTCAACACGTCCTGAGACCTTCTCGGCTCGGTCGAGTAATAGGCGAGGTCCAGGAGGTCGCCGGCTCTGAGGATGGCATCGGATGCCTGGAACTGGGGATCCTGCCACAATCGTTCAAGCGCCTTGATCCGCCGAAGGTCGCTGACGTCTGGATACAACCGCACGATACCGTCGATTCGGAGACTGACGATCAAGTCCGGCGGCAGCTCGCCTTTCGCCAGGATTCTCTCGATCGCCTCGTTGTACTGCGACAGCGCGGCAGGCTCGTTCGCACGCAAAGCTGCATCGGCCAGGAACCGATTGGCATTGAGGTAATAGCTGTCCTCCAGGACGGACGCCAACTCAGGAGTCTCCAGCAGTCTCCGGTAGTACTCACACGCCTCGACGTCGCGCCCCAGCAGATGCAACACGTCGCCTGTCTGATCGACGACTAGGGCGAGCGTGCGATAATACGCGGTCCGAGCAGGCGGCGTTAAACCTTCGGTCGTGAGTGCCGTCAGGACCTTCTCCGCGCTGAGCAGCGGATCAAGTGCATTGGCCGGAGTACCGCTCTGCAGCTGCATGCGACCGATCTCCAGCCAGGCCTTCGCCGCCACGAACGAATTGGGAGAATAATCAAAGACCTGTTCGTACACCCGGAAGGAGTCCTCGCGTCGGCGCTGCGCTCGAAACGCCTGTCCCAGTTCATACAATTCCCGTGCTGCCTCATCGGGATCGAGCAGGCCGTCCGCCACGTCGCGGCGGATCGCCCCCTCGCGATCCATCAGTCGGGCGAACGCCGTCGATACCCCATATTTTGAGTCAATGTCGACGAGGATTGTGGCCGCCTGAGCAGTCACGCTGCTTGTGCCGACATCGACCTCGGCCGGACCGGCAGGAGGTGTCGCCCCGGCATCCTGGGCCGCTGCGGGACTCCCACAACTCCATACGAGAACTGGGGAGAGAAAGAGTGCCTTCAATGCGGAGTTCATCGCAGATGCCCTCACGTGAGGATAACGGAAGCTTGTGTTTTCCGATAGGGAGGCAGGTTCGACTCGCAGAGGTTCAAGGAGCGGCCGACGCTCCAGACAACGCCACGTAGACGATCGTCGCGTTCGGCGCTCCCCGATACTGGAATCCGGCATCGGGGGGACGCAATTCCTTGTTTGCCCTCGCGAAAATCACTCGTGGAACACCACGGTATTGTGACCACATTCTGTCGAAAGCAGGCAAGAGTTGAACAAGCGTGAAGTTGTCTCAGCCGCTAACCCGGCATTTCACAGTTGGGCGGGTCGGCCAACTGGTCGAGCGTGCCCGTGGATTGTTCCCAACCCACTGCGGATCCGGTGATTGTCACCTTGTTACAGTAGGTCGTCGACGTCTTGCCACACGTCATACACGCGCAGATCACCTTGTGATCCCAAGCTTCGAGAAAGCCATCAGCCGTGTTCTTCGTGTCAGTGACGGTGAATCGCAGATGCGATCAGGGCGGAACTTCGAATCCGTCCGTGTGCTCCACCGTCACCGTCGTAGTGTCGGACCATGCCCTCGAACCCTCGACATGCGCTCCCACTTGCGCCTTCAATTGCAGGAACAGGATTGTAGCTTGCTCCTCATATGACCCGCTCACTCCCCCGCTCACTGACGTCGTGACGCTGTGCTCGCGGGTCGAAGTGACGCTCACCGTCGCATGCAGAGTGACGGACGAAGTATTGACGCGATCAATGGTTTCCACGACCACCACCTCAGATCCCTCGGCGGTGATAACTGGTTCACCGTAGCCATTGCTCTCCAACTCAATCCGCTCCCACTGACCGTGATAGTTGGAGCCGTGCGGCGTCTCCGGGTGCAGTGTGCAGACATGCCCTGCGTGAGCGCTCGCGACAATCAACAGCAGAGTCGCACTCGCAGCAATGGAGACGAAGGGGGGGGGCGTGCCGTGTCATTTCTTGCCTTTTGCGTCGAAGAGGAACAGGAACGTCGGGTTGCCCAAGGCAACAGTCACTTCCAGCGAGGGAGCCGCCAGAGATACAACGTATAGAACTCCGTGTGTCTCCAGAGGCTAGAATTGTGATTGAGATTTGTCAATAACCTGCCGCCTGGGATCGTAAAGAGGCACCTGAGGCGGCGGAGTCCGACGATGGAAACGCCGGGAGGAAGCTCTCCTCCTCCGGTCTGTGCACGGCGGACTCGATTCCTCCCCGCGGGGACTTCACTTCCCTCGAACTCCGCAGTGTGACCGACAGATCGCACTTGGTGACAGACGTTTCGCTCCCTGGTTGTTCGTGGCATGGACTCTCCCCGCATCATCTCGCTCATCGCCAGTGCGACTGAAATGGTCTGCGCGCTGGGGCTGGAAGATGCTCTGGTGGGGCGGTCGCATGAGTGCGACTTCCCCCCCGCGGTGCAGCGGCTGCCGGTCTGCTCGGAGCCGCGGATCGATCCGGCCGCCAGCTCGCGCGAGATCGATCGGCAGGTGAAGGCGTCGCTGGCGGAGGCCCTCTCGATCTATCGCGTGTTTCGGGAGGAACTGGAGCGGCTCCAACCGACGCACATCCTCACCCAGACGCAATGCGACGTCTGTGCAGTGAGTCTTCAGGACGTGGAGGAGGCGGTCTGCGGGCTCGTCGGCCGCCGGCCGCAGATCATCTCCCTGGCACCGATGTCGTTGGCGGACGTGTGGAATGACATTCGTCGCGTGGCCGAGGCCCTGGAGATTCCCGAGCGGGGGGAGGCACTGACGGCCGAGTTGCAAGGTCGTCTCGACCGGCTGGCGCAGGCACTCCCGCGCGGGTTGCAGCGGCCGACCGTCGTCTGCCTGGAATGGCTCGATCCCCTGATGTCCGGAGGGAACTGGCTCCCCGAACTGGTGGAGATCGCGGGTGGCAGGCCCCTCCTCGCCGAGGCGGGTCGGCATTCCCCCTGGATGACCTGGGAGGACCTGCCAGCCGCCGATCCCGACGTGCTGGTGCTCCTCCCGTGCGGGTTTGACATCCGCCGCACACTGGCGGAGCTGACCCCGCTGCGCGCGCATCCGTCCTGGCCGCATCTGAGGTGTGTGCGGACCGGCCGCGTGTACGTCGCGGATGGCAACCAGTACTTCAACCGTCCCGGGCCGCGGCTGGTGGAGTCGGCGGAAATCCTGGCGGAGCTGCTGCATGGTGTGCCGACCCCTCTGCGGCACCGGGGGGACGGCTGGATTCCTCTTCCCTGAGCGGCGTCTCCGCACGGCCTGAGGGACGGTATCATGGATGTCGAGCCACACATCCTTGAAGTTTTCGCGCTCGCCTCGTCATGCCGGCCAATCTCACACCTCAGTACCATCAGGCGGAAACGGAATACCGCCGTGCTCAGACTCCGCGGGAGCGTGTGGAGTGCCTGGAGCGGATGTTGCAGCTCATTCCCAAGCACAAGGGGACGGAGAAGCTCCAGGCGGATTTGAAGACGCGGCTCAAGGAGGCCCGGGCGGAACTGCAGGCGGAGGCCAAGGCCCCCAAGGGGGGGACGAGTTACCGCATTCCTCGCCAGGGAGCGGGGACCGTCGTGCTGCTGGGGGCGCCGAATGCGGGCAAAAGCCGCCTGCTCAAGGAGCTGACTCATGCCGAACCGATCGTCGCTGATTACCCCTTCTCCACTCACGAGCCGATGCCCGGGATGATGGCGTGGGAGGACGTCCGCGTGCAGCTCATCGATACGCCCCCCATCCTGGCCGGGCACGTCGAACCGTATCTCACCGGCTTCGTCCGTGCGGCGGACGCCGCCCTCCTCTGCTTCGACGGCAGTTCCGACGACGCCCCCGAGCAGACCGCCGAGGTCCTGCGCCTCCTCGCAGAGCGAAAAACCCATCTGTCCGACCACACCGCCCTGGATGAGGAGGACCTGGGGGTGGTGCGGGTCAAGACGCTGCTGGTGGTCACGCGCGGCGACGATCCCGACGCCGCCGCACGGGTCGAACTGTTGCGCGAACTGACCCCCATTCCCTTTCTGGTGTCGTACGTGGAATTCGACCGTCCGGAGTCGCGCGAAGCGCTGCGGACGGAGATCTATCGGATGCTGGGGGTGATGCGCATCTACACCAAGCGGCCCGGAAAACCGGCCGAACGGGACGCCCCGTTCACCATCCGCATCGGCGGCACGGTGGAGGAGCTGGCCATGCAGGTGCATCGGGACCTGGCGGCATCGTTCAAGTACGCCCGCGTGTGGGGGACCAGCGCGCACGACGGTCAGAGCGTCGGTCGGGATCACGTGCTGCACGAAGGGGACCTGGTGGAACTGCACGCGTAGCCGCCGCAGACGACCGGTCCGTGGAAGCGGGGTGCAAACGGCTTACTCGACCGCATCGAGCAGCCGCCGCGCTTCTCGCTGGAGTTGCTCCCGGCAATCCGTGGGAGTGGCGCCGCTGGCGGCGACCGTGCAGATCGGCGCCCCGCGAGGGATCACGCTCCCGGGCGACGGGACGTCGAGATACCGCGGCCAGGTGCGATAGCCGTCCGCCGGGAAGTCCCGCTCGAACCGGACGGTGACTTTGGACCGGCTGTAGAGGATCGCCTTGCCCAGCACCCGATGCGGGAGCGGCTCCCAGTCGACCACGGGAGTCTCGCAGGGAGCCCCCTCAAAGCAGGCGCAATGATCGAGCAGGAGGCAGACGCCCGTGGCGAACTCCAGCAGCTCCACCGAGGCGGGATACCGCGGGTTGACCTCCGTCAGGGCGACTGCGCCATCGGGAGCGGCGACGAAATCGAGTCCGAACAAGCCCCGCAGGTGAAACTTCCACTTGAGGAAGTTCGCCAGCCGGCGGATCGTGCTCTCGCCGCGGACCGACAGCGCCACCGGCCCGACGTTGCCGCACCAGGCGAACCCGCTGCCGTTGCAGAACTCTTCACCGACCAACTGTTCCGTCACCCCCACGAACCGCACGTCGCCGATCGACTCGCGGGCCAGAAACACCGCGGAGTAGGCCCCCCCCTCCGCCCGCCGCTGGAAGTAGTGGGGGCGCTGGAGCGTGGGAGAGCTGGCCGCCTCCGGGGTCCAGGGGAGGATTCCCTGTCCCCCCGCCGAGTGCAGCGGCTTGAGCAGCCAGGCGCCATCAGCCGGGGGGGGATCGCTGCTCGGCCGGACCTCGAGGCACGGCAGCCGCACTCCCCGCAGGGTCTGCATCACGAGCAGCGGGTCGCGGACCTGGCGGACGGCGTCGGCGCCGTTGCCGAGGAGCAACCGCCCTTCCGCCAGCCGGGCGATCGACTCAGGATGGTTCTCCAGTCCTCCCGTGTAGAGCAGCGGCAGGCCCGGGAACCCCGCGGTCCGCTCGACCAATTCGTCCGGGAAGCGGTCGATGCGCAGGCAACGCGCGGCGGCCTGGAGATCGGCGTCGGCGAACTGATCGCAGCAGATCGGCTCGTAGCCGGCCCGCAGGGCCGAGAACGCAGCCGCGCGGGCGGAGGCCCCCACGATCAAGAGCCGGGGACTCGTCGGCGCTGCGGACTCGCAGTCCCGGGTGGAGTGAGGATCGAGCACAGGGGACGGGGGGCAGGCTGGAAATCGGCCGCGGGGGTCGGTATCACTCGTCATGTTCTACGCAGTGGCCGACCGGAATGTTAGCGTTTCGAGAACGGCCGGGTAACCACACGCTCTACACCGGGAGGAAAGTTCCATGTCGTTTCACATCGGAGAGGCCCTGGTTGGCGAGGGGAATGAGGTAGCGCACATCGACCTGATCATCGGCGACAAGTCCGGCCCGGCGGGCATCGCGTTCGCCAGCGCACTCGCCACGCAGTCGCAGGGGCACAGCAATCTGCTGGCGGTGCTGACCCCGAATCTCGCCGTCAAGCCGGCGACGGTGATGATCACCAAGGTCACGATCAAGGGGGCCAAGCAGGCGGTGCAGATGTTCGGTCCCGCCCAGTACGCGGTGGCCAAGGCCGTCGCCGACAGCGTCGAGGCCGGGGTAATCCCCAAGGACCAGTGCGACAAGCTGGTGATCGTCTGCGGCGTGTTCATCCACTGGGAGGCCAACGACGACAAGAAGATCTTCCAGTACAACTACGAGGCGACGAAGCTCGCCATCGCCCGCGCCCTGAAGGACGAACCCTCGGCCGATGAAATGCTCAAGGGGAAGGCCACGGCCAAGCACCCCTTCGCCGGGGTCTGAGCCGCGGAGGATTTTCGCCGCCGGCCGGCGGATCAGGACCCACGTCAGGACCGAGCCCCCCGTCATGGACGTCATGCACGGGGGGTTCAACGTGTTTCACGAATGATCTCATGCAACTGACCGGGAAGAACGTGCTCATCACGGGGGCCTCGCGGGGCATCGGCCGCGGGACGGCGCTCGAGGCGGCTCTGGCGGGCGCCAACGTCGGCATCAACTACCGCTCCCACCCCGAGGAAGCGGAGCAGGTCGCCGCGGAAGTCCGGGCCCGGGGCGGTCGGGCGCTGCTGCTCCAGGCCGACGTCGCCGATCAGGCGGCGGTCGAAGAGATGATGGACCGGTTCGTGGAGGAGTTCGGTCGCATCGACGCCTTTGTCTCCAACGCCGCCTACAGCGATCGCCAACTCATGGTGGAGGCAGACCTGGAGGGTTTCCGCCGCACGATCGACGTCTCGATGTGGGGGGCCTTCTACGGAGTGCGCGCCGCCAGCCGCCGCATGATCGCCCAGGGGGGGGGCGGCGCCATCGTCGTCGTCTCCTCCCCCCACGCCGTCATCCCCATCCCCACCGCCATGGCCTACAATATGGCCAAGGCGGCCATCGACCACATGGCCCGCACCGCCGCCATCGAGCTGGCCCCCTATCGCATCCGCGTGAACGTGGTGCACCCCGGCTGGATCGACACCCCCGGCGAGCGGAAGTTCTTCACCGAGGACCAGCTCGCCTCCGGCGCCCAGAACATCCCGTGGAAGCGGCTCGGCACGCCCGAAGAGATCGGCCGCCTGATCCGCTTCCTCCTCTCCGACGACGCCGACTACATGACCGGCAGCACCGTGCTGATGGATGGCGGCATCAGCCTGCCGTGGTGGTCCCGCCGCGCCGAGGGGAAGCAATAGCGTTTGCGGCAAGGAGGTCGCGACTGGTTCGTCCCCCGATCACGATTGGAACGTCCGCATTCCGCCTGCGGTTCAGACCCCCACTCCCGTGTCCCGCCGCGCGTCTCAGTCCGCCGAGCTGTCGCTGTTCCCCTTCATGAGCATCCTGGTCTGCCTGATCGGGTCGCTCACGCTGATGATCACGCTGCTGATGGCGACTCAAACCGCGAGCGATCAATCGGCCGACACGCTCGACCGCTACCGCCGCTACTCCGAAATCCAGGCGGACCTGGCATTCCTGAAGAGTGAACTGAACGCCCTCGAAGAACTGATCCAGGACGCCGAGCACCTCCAGGAACAGACCCGCCGGGCTCTGGAGGAGGTCGCTGCACTGGAGCAAGAGCAGCAATCCCGGCTGGCGCGCGTCGACGCCAACAGCGAATACGCCCGGATGCTGGCCGAGGCCAACGCGCTACGCAAGCGGCTGGCGGAGATCGAACACGATCCCGAGGAACTCGATCGCCAGATTCAGGCCCTCCAGCAGGAGATCGCCCGCCGCAAGGCCGGACCGGAAGAAGCGGTGGTGCAGGTGCGTCCGGGCGGGAGCGGGGTCGACATCGCCCCCACCTTCGTGGAATGCACCGCCACGGGGCTGGTCGTTCACGGCGGTCCCGAACCGGTGCGCATCCGCGGCGGAGACATCACGGCCGCGGGGGGGGAGTTCTACCGGCTCCTGGAGCGGGTCGCCGCGACTCCCAAGGGAGAGATCATCTTCCTCATCCGTCCGGATGGCGTGGGGACCTACAACACCGCCCGCAACTTCGCCCGCAGCCAGTACACTCCCAGCGGCTACGCCCAGACGGGCAAGCTCCCCGTGCCGACTCAGGGCCACATCGATCTGAGCATCTTCTCCCGGTAGTCTTCGGTTTGGCGAACGTCTTCGGAGGGGGCCGCGCGGCGAGCGGGGCCGCTCGTCCTGCCAGGCTCCGCCTCCCCTGGCTGACGCTGAAGTCTCGGGATGCCTCCACGTCGGCCGTTCTCACCTCAAGAGGGGTGGGCCGGCCATTCCCGCCGGTGGCAAACGCCGGCGCAGTCGCTTGAAATGCCCTTCCGGCTCCGTCATAACTCACGCTCCCTTGGAGAGTTCCCCAGGGTGCGTCGGCTGCCCGCCGTCGCCCCCGTACCCCCTGACTCACACGCCGGCCCGGCTTCCAGCCGGTTTTCCGAGCGCTCTGGACTGTTCGCATGTCCCCCCTGTTGGCCGCCGAAACGATTTCGGACTTCCTCCAGGAAGGGTTCTGGCTCCCCTTCTGGGGGGAAGTGCAATGCAGTGTGGAGTGTGCCCTGGTCGTGGCGGCGCTCATTCACGCCGCCCTGGTGGGACTGTTCTTCGGCCTGCCGGCGTTCGTCTTCATCTGGGCAGAGCGGAAGGTTTCCGGCCGGATTCAGGACCGCCTCGGCCCCACGCGGGTGGGAGGCCGGTTTGGGTGGCTCCAGTCCTTGGCCGACGGAATCAAACTCATCCAAAAAGAGGATTTGGCCCCGGCCGCGGCCGATCGACTCCTGTTCCGCCTGGCCCCCTACATCGTGGTGGTGGCCAGCTTTTCCGCGTTCATGTTTCTGCCGTTCAGCGACGGGTGGGTCTCCGTCGCGCTGGATGTGGGGCTGTTCATCGCCCTGGCCGTCCTGTCGCTGGAGGTGCTGGGCGTGGTGCTGGCGGGGTATTCCAGCGGCTCCAAGTGGTCGTTGTACGGGGGGATGCGCGAGGCGGCCCAGATGGTCAGCTACGAGGTTCCCCTCGGTCTGACCGCCGTCATCCCGGTGGCGATCGCCGGCACCATGAATCTGGGCGAGATCGTGCACCTGCAAGGGGGCTGTGTGACCAACTGGTTCCTGTTCCGGGACCCCTTCACGTTTCTGGCGTTCTTTGTGTTCTTCGTGGTGACGCTGGCGAGCAACAAGCGGGCGCCATTCGACCTGGCGGAAGCGGAGAGCGAACTTGTCGCCGGCTTCCTCACGGAATACTCCGGCATGAGGTGGTCGTTCTTCTTCCTGGCGGAGTATGCGAGCATGTACTTCGTCAGCGCCCTGGGGGCGATCCTGTTTTTGGGGGGCTGGTGGACCGGGCTGGGAGGACTAGACCAGTGGGTGGCATCGTCGCTCGGCGGTTACCCGGCGCGGGTGCTGGGCTTCGTCGTGCTGCTGACCAAGTCCAGCCTGCTGGTGCTGGTGCAGATCTGGGTCCGCTGGACGTTGCCGCGGCTGCGGATTGACCAGGTGATGACGACCTGCCTGAAGTATCTGGTGCCGATCGCCTGCGTGCTGTTTCTCGGCTCGACGCTGTGGACGCTGGCCTTGCCGGGCCGCACCTTCTTCGGCCTCTCGGAAGGGCTGGGGACCGGGCGACTGGGGGAGCGCCAGCCGTCGATCAGCCGGCCGCGGACGGTGACCGTGGTGGAGCAACCAGTTCGCCCCGTATCCCTCCCGTCCCACGGGGGGCATTGAGATCATGGAAACAGTGCTGTTTCTGCTGTTCGGACTGAGCGCGGCGGGGGGCGCCCTGGGGGTGGTGCTGACCCAGCACGTCGTGCGGATGGCGTTCTGGCTGATCATCGCGCTGGGATCGACGGCGGGACTGTTCTTCCTGCTGGGGGCCGACTTCGTCGGCGCGACGCAACTACTCATCTATGTCGGCGGGACGGTGGTGCTGCTGATCTTCGGGGTGATGCTCACGTCGAGCGGACCGTTCCTGCAGATCAGGACGTCTCCCGGCGAACTGATCCAGGCGCTGATTCTGGGGGGGCTGTTCCTGGCGATGCTGGTCACAACGGTCATGCAGGTCGACTGGGACCGGCATGAGTCGCGGCTGCAAGCCGACTATGGCGGCGGTCCGGCGATCGACTCCCGGGCGATCGTCACCGGCGAGCAGTCGACTGTCCGGCAGATCGGAACCGCGCTGCTGGGGGCGCGGTTTGACGCGGCCGCGCTTCCGAAAGATCAACAGGCGGCCGGGTATCTGCTGCCGTTTGAGATCATCTCCGTGCATCTGCTGGTGGTGTTGATCGGGGCCGCCTATCTGGCCCGGGCCAAGCGCCGGCGGACGAAACCGGAGGGCGGATAACCCTCCCGGACCTGCCGACGCCGTCGGCGGGCTTTGGCCTCCCCCCTGACCCTCACGCACTTGCCATGCAGTCCATCGGTTTGACCGGCTATCTCGGCGTCGGCGCGATCCTCTTCGTCTGCGGAGTGATCTGCATGGCGACGAAGCGGAACGGCATCGGCGTGCTGATGGGGGTCGAACTGGTCCTCAACGGGGCGAACATCAACTTCGTGGCGTTTTCGCGGTTCGGGACGCTGGGTCTGGACGGCCAGATCGCGGCGCTGTTCGTGATCGTTCTGGCGGCGGCAGAAGCGGCCGTGGCCCTGGCGATCGCGCTCAACTTCTACAACAACCACCTGTCGATCGACGTCGACCGGGGGAACGAATTGAAGGGGTGATCGGGCATCGAGCAACAGTCCTCAGGCATCGCCACGCGGCGGCCTGATGTGAGTTCGTCCCCGCCGGCCAATGTCTGGTGACTGTTGATTGACGCCCCCTTCGTCATCCTTGATTCAGCCTGTTGACGATTCCCTGATGGACCCGCATCTGCTCCAGATCGCTCCCGCGCTCAAGTGGCTGCTGTTCGCCGCGTGGATTCTGCCGCTGGCGGGATTCGCGGTGGAGATTTTCGGCGGCTGGTGGGGGAGCCGGAAGTCAAAGCTGGCCGCATATCTGGCGGTGTTCTGCATCGGCGCCGGGTTCGTGCTGAGCCTGTGCGCCCTCGTCACCTGGGCCGGCGTGACGCACCCGCTGGGCGGCCATGCCGCGGCTGAGACCCACGGGTCCGGTCACGATCACGCGTCGGAGGCCGACCCTCACGCCGCACACGCCAACGACCCGTATGCCGGTGCGCTCTCCGGGACCTATTACACTCTGGCCACCTTTGGCGACCTCAAGCTCTCGATCGACTACTACATCGACGGCCTGACGCTCGCCATGTTCTGCATGGTGACGCTCATCGCCACCTGCATCCACGTCTTCGCCATCGGCTACATGAGCGATGAGTTGACGGAGAACTACGAGGACCACTTTGTGCACCTCTCCGGCGGGCGGCACTTCCACCGCCCGGGACGGTTCCACCGGTTCTTCGCGTTCCTGTCGCTGTTCTCGTTCTCGATGCTGGGGCTGGTGCTGGCCGGAAACATCTTTCAGGTGTTCGTCTTCTGGGAGCTGGTCGGCATCTGCTCGTACCTGTTGATCGGGTTCTATACCGAGCGGCACTCGGCGAGCACGGCCGCGAACAAGGCGTTCATCATGAACCGCGTCGGGGACTTCGGATTCCTGATCGGGTTGATGGTGCTGTGGACCTACTTCGGGACGTTCGCCTTCGCCCATGTGAACGACCCCGCGCTGGCCGACGCCCACGCCGGGGCGCACCCGCCGGCGGGCCTGTTCCAGATGCTCCGGGACGAGCACGGTCATCTGCATGTCGAGGGGGAAGGCCGTGCGACCACCGTCACACTGCACGGCGGCGACGCCTCGCATCCGCGGCACATTCCGTACTGGCTGCTGGTCGTCGCCGGACTGGGGATTTTCGCCGGCTGCATCGGCAAGAGTGCCCAGTTTCCGCTCCAGACGTGGCTCCCGGACGCGATGGAGGGGCCGACCCCGGTCTCCGCCCTCGTCCACTCGGCGACCATGGTCGCGGCGGGGGTGTACCTGGCGGGGCGGTTCTTCCCCATGTTCACGCCCGAGGTGCTGCTGGTCATCGCCTACGTCGGCTGCATCACGCTGTTTCTGGGGGCAACGATCGCCCTCGTCGCCACCGACATCAAGCGCGTGCTGGCCTATTCCACCATCAGCCAGCTCGGCTACATGATGCTGGCGATCGGCCTGGGGGGCTGGATCGCGGGGCTGCTGCACCTCATCACGCATGCCTTCTTCAAGTCGCTGATGTTCCTGTGCTCGGGGAGCGTGATTCACGGCTGCCACCACGAGCAGGAGATGACGAAGATGGGGGGCCTGTGGCGGAAAATGCCCTGGACCGCCTTCACCATGCTGATCGGCGTGATCGCCATCTGCGGTCTGGCGGTCCCCGGGATCACGATTCCCGGCTTCGGGGCGATCGCCTTCTCGGGCTATCACTCCAAGGATGCGATCATCGCCACGGCGCTGACATTCCTGGCGGAGAACCCGCAGCATTTCCTGCTGTTCTTCGTCCCGCTGGCGACGGCGGGAATCACGGCGTTCTACATGTTCCGGCTGTGGTTTTTGACCTTCGCGGGCGAGCCGCGGGACCACCACCTCTACGAGCATGCGCATGAGTCGTCGTGGGTGATGCTGGGGCCGCTGGTGGTGCTGTCGTTCTTTGCGATCTTCTGCGCCTACGGGTCTCCGACAGGAGAGGATGGCCCGCTGGCGACGTTGCTGCTGACGGCCGAACCGGCCCACGTGGCGGCGGGGACGGCGGCGGGAGGCCAGCTCGGCCTGAACCTGCCGGGGCACGCGGCGATCCACGCCCGCCATGCCACCGCCGGAGCCGCCGCGCTCCTCACGGCGGTGGTGGGCGTCCTGCTGAGCTGGCTGTTCTACGGCCGGCGGGTGGTCGACCCGGCGTCGGTGCAACGGCAGTTCCCGGGGGTGTACGAGTTCCTCCGCGAGAAGTGGCAGTTCGACAACCTGTACGACGCGGCGTTCACCCGCCCGGTGCACGTCGTGGCCCGCTGGGCGCAGACGTTCGACCGGGTGGTGATCGACAACTTCCTGCATACGCTCAGCGCGCTGGCGGTGTGGCTGTGCCGCTGGGACCGCGTGTTCGACGAAGGGGTGGTCGACAAGCTGGTCAACGTGGCCGCGGACGCGACCTACGCCGTGGGCCGCGCCTTCAAGCGGATTCAAACGGGATTGTTGAGACAGTACGTGATGTTCATTGCGGCCGGCGTGGTGTGCCTGTTCGTGCTGCTGTTCGCGTTTTTGCCGCGCGGCTGAAAGGCCCCGACGCCGACCGAGTTCCCACTGAGTGACGGAAAGCCATGGACCCGCTGTTTTTGTTGTCTGCGACGATCTTCCTGCCGACCCTGGGCGTGGTGCCGCTGTTTCTGTGCGACCGGCGGTCGGTGGAAGCCATGCGCAAATGGACCGTGGCGGTCACGCTGGTGACGCTGCTGTTGTCGCTGGTGGTGGCCACGGAGTGGTACCGGGCGGAGTCGGCCGCAGTGGCGGCGGGAGAGACGTCCGGCAACTACCGGCTGGTGGGAGAGTTGAGCTGGATTCCGTCGTGGAACGTCTACTACCGGCTGGGTGTGGACGGGATCAGCCTGCCGCTGCTGCTGCTGACGACGCTGATCTCGTTTCTGGCGGCGATTGCCTCGTGGAGCGTCAAGGAGCACGTCCGCGGGTATCTGACGCTGTTTCTGCTGCTGGAGACGGGGATGATCGGCGTCTTTCTGGCGCTCGACTTCTTCCTGTTCTACGTCTTCTGGGAAGTGATGCTGCTGCCGATGTACTTTTTGATCGGCATCTGGGGGGGGCCGCGCCGCGAATACGCCGCGATCAAGTTCTTCCTGTACACGCTGGTCGGCGGCGTGCTGATGCTGATTGCGATGCTGATGTTCTACTTCAACTCCGGCGGCGAGTTCAGTCTGATCCGGCTGGCGGCGCTGGCGGCGGACGGCACGACCTTCAGCCCCAGCTTGCAGCTCACGGCATTCGTGCTGCTGTTCATCGGGTTCGCCATCAAGCTGCCGAGCTTCCCGTTCCACACCTGGTTGCCGGACGCCCACGTGGAGGCCCCCACGCCGATCTCGATGATCCTGGCAGGCGTGCTGCTGAAGATGGGGGGCTACGGCATCATCCGCATTGCCATGCCGCTGTGCCCGTATGGGGCGCAGTACGCGGCCTACGCCCTGGTGGCGCTGGGAGCGTTCAGCATCATCTACGGGGCCTTCGCGGCGATGGCGCAGACGGACTTCAAGCGGCTGGTGGCGTACAGCTCCGTCAGTCACATGGGGTACGTGCTGATCGGCCTGGCGGTGTGGAAGCTGAGCGAGGGGGCCGCCACGGTCAATCCGCATCATTACTGGCAGATGGGGATCAGCGGAGCGATGTTCCAGATGCTCGCGCACGGCATCTCCTCGGCTGGCATGTTCTTCATGGTGGGGGTGATCTACGACCGTGTGCACCACCGGGACCTCAACCGCTTTGGCGGGCTGATGGGCAAGATGCCGCTGTACGGCGGTCTGTCGGCGGGCATCTTCTTCGCCGGGCTGGGGCTGCCGGGACTGTGCGGCTTCATCGGTGAAATCTTTGTCGTCCTGAGCACCTGGAATTACGACCCGCTGATGGCGGTCATCGCCGCCTCGGGCGTGATCCTGACGGCCGGTTACATCCTGTGGACCATCCAGCGGGTGTACCTGGGGCCGGAATACAAAGGCCCCCACGCCGAAGACCTCACTCCGATGAACGACCGGGAGGCGGCGGTGGGGATGATCCTGCTGGCCTTTGCCATCTACCTGGGCGTGTTCCCCTTCACGATGTTCCGGATCATGAACCCCTCGATCGAGCTGCTCACCGAGTCGATGCAGCGCGGCTACGACGCGGTGCAGCCGCTCGTCGAGCAGATCAGCCGTCTGGCCCCCTGACGTGGGCACGTCCCCCCCAGACCTTTGGAGAACGTGATCGTCCTGTCGTTCCTGAACGGCGCCTCCCTGGTTGGACTTCTGGCACTTTGAGCAGCCCATGTCGGCGACCCCGATCCTCGACGCCCTGACGCAGCACGACCTCCCGCGGTCGCTGGAGATCTTCCTGCCTGAACTCGTCCTGTGCGGGACGATTGTGGCGCTGTTGCTGGTGCGGCTGTTCAGCCTGGATCGACGGATTCCTCCTGCCTGGGTGGCGCTGTTGGGGTCGTTGGCGTCGTTCGTGGCGGTGTTCGGGCAGTTCCTGTACGTCGTGCAGACCGGACCGCTGGAAGGGGGGCTGCTGGGAGGGCTGTACGAGCAGTTGCACCTCACCGAATCGGGCGCGGGTCTGGTCGGCGCGCCGTATTTCGGCGGCATGTTGCTGCACGACCCGTTCGGGCTGTTCTTCCGTCTGGGGTTGCTGTTGTTCCTCGTGCTGGTCGTCTCGCTGACCGTGCTGACGGGCCTGCCGGACAATGAGGACGGTCCCGACTTCTACACGCTGCTGCTGGGCTCGACCGTGGGGATGCTGCTGGCGGTTTCGGCCAACCATCTGCTGATGGTATTTCTGGCGGTGGAGATGATGAGCGTCCCCAGCTATGCCATGGTGGGGTTCCTCAAGGGGCAGCGTCAGGCGAGCGAGGCGGCGCTCAAGTACGTGGTGTACGGGGCCGGCGCCGCCGGAGTGATGCTCTACGGCGTCAGCCTGCTGGCGGGGCTGCTCGGCACCGGCGATCTGTCGCAGCTTGGGGAGCGGTTCGCCTTCCTGATGGAGGGGGAGGCGTTCGGCCTCAAGAGCGCCACCTCGGTGACGGTGGTGCTGGGGGTGATGATGGTGCTGGTGGGGCTGGCCTTCAAACTGTCGCTGGTGCCGTTCCACTTCTGGTGCCCGGACGCCTTTGAAGGGGCCGCTGCCGAAGTGGGCGGGTTCCTGTCGGTGGCGTCCAAGGCGGCGGCGTTTGCGCTCCTGGTGCGGTTCGTCATGGCCTTTACCGGCGATGCGGCGGTGCTGAAGGAGCTGACCCTGTTTTTCGGTCTTGCCCTGGGGGTCGTCGCGGCGGCGAGCATGACGCTGGGGAATCTCGCCGCCTACACGCAGAACAATCTCAAGCGGCTGCTGGCGTATTCCACCATCGCCCATGCGGGGTATATGGTGCTGGCGGTGGCGGCCCTGCTGGTGATCGACAGTGTGACGCCGGGAGCCTCGGCCTTTGACAAGCTCAGCCGCTTTGCGGCCACGTTCGCCGGGGTGGGAAGCGACCCCGTGGCGAGTGCTCAGGCCCGGACCCTGGAAGGGCTGCTGTACTACCTGGCCGTGTACTTGTTCATGAATCTGGCGGCGTTCGCCATCGTGGCGCTGATCCGCAACGAAACGTACCGGGAGGATCTCGACGCCTACAACGGACTGATTCATGCCAACGCCGCGACGAAGGTGCTGTGCCTCTGTCTGGCGGTCAGCTTCTTCAGTCTGGTGGGGCTGCCGCCGTTCGGGGGCTTCTTTGCCAAGCTGATGATCTTCCTGTCCGCCTATGGGGCCGGTTATGTGCACTGGCTGATGTGGGTGATTCTGGGGATCGCCGGTCTGAACACGGTGTTCAGCCTGTTCTATTACGTGCGGGTGCTGAAGGCGGTGTTCCTCGCCCCGCCCGAGACGGACCGCCGTCCGGTCCGCACGCCCGGACTGGTGAGCGCCTATGTGGCGCTCGTCACGTTGCCGATCCTGGCCCTGGGAATGTCGTTTTTGCAGGAGAATCTGGCCTCCGCGGCCTATCGTGTCGCCGAGTTGCTGGTGCAGCACTGAGCCGCCGCCTGCCCCCTGAATCGTCATCCATGACCGCGACCCTCGACCTGGACCGCCTCAACGAGCTGCTGATCGCCCTCAGCCGCAGCCTGCTGCAGTACACGCAGGAGGCCTGGCCGTGGACGCCGGAGACCGACGGTGTGGATCGGCGCGGGACGATCGAGCGTCTGGCGATGCGGCAGCAGGAGTCGGTGCGGGAGTTGGCCGAATTCCTGGACGCCGCCGGTCATCCCGTCCGGTTCGGCGTCTATCCGGAAGCCTTCACCAGCCTGCACTACGTTTCGCTCCGCTACCTTCTGGAAAAGATCGTTGCCCACCAGCAAGCGTTGGTCGAAACCTGCGAACAGGCGGCTCGGGAGGCGGCGGACGACCCGCAGGCCGCGGAACTCCTCGAGCACATCCTCCGCCGGGAGCGGGACATCCTGAATGAGCTGCGGCAACTCGCGGGCCGTTAGTTTCGCCCCGGAGACGCCGGCTCTCTCCAACCGGCGAACATTCCACCGCTGACGCCCCAACTCGGGCGGGACAGTTGCCATGCCCAACCGCGGTCTTCCGATTTGGCTTGCCGCAGCGCTGCTGGTCGCCTGTTGGGGTTGGCTTGCGACCTCACCCGGCGGGGCAGAGGTCCGCACCTGGGACGGACGTCATCTCATCGATCGGATCGACCTGACGTTGGTCTATTTCGTGCCGCAGGGGCGGACGCCGCTGCCCGACTGGCGCGAGCGGGTCGATTACTTCCGCCGCCGGATCGAGCAGTTCCACGCGCGGGAGTTCCAGGGGCAGTCGGTCCTGGTTGCCAGCGTCCACCCGGAGCCGTTCCGCTCCGACCGCGACGTGGCCTCCCTTCGCAAGGGGGACGGCGACGACATTTTTTTCCGCACCCTGCGGGAGGTGGATGAGCGGCTGCAGTTCGCCCGCGGCGAGCGCGGCGGCTTTCCGATCCTGCTGGTTTTCAGCGACATCAATTGGCGTCCGCTGGATGATTTCTTTCGCCTCAAGCCGGGTGCGAGAGGGCCGGAGTTTGAAGGCAACACTTCCGACGGCGAACACTTCCCCGGAGCGGAGTCGGGAGGCGCCCGGGCGACCTACCTGGCGCGCGAGGGGAAAGGCTGGGGACTGGTGAGCGCGGATGGCTGGCGCGTCCCGTACCGCGGTTCCGACTGCGTCGTCTATCACGAAGGCTGCGGGCATACCGTGGGTCTGCCGCATCCAGAGCCGGGCAACGGCTCGGTGATGAGCCTCGGCCAGTACCAAGGCTGGATCAGCGAATCCTGGCTCGACCGCGAGCAGAAAGTGCGTCTGGGCTGGCAGCCCCCCGAACAGGAGCCGGACCTGTCGACGGATCTGTTCAGCCGGTTTCGCGCCCTGCCGGAGCCGCGTGTCCCCCGGCCCGGCGAGGAGGTCCGGCTGAGGTTCGACTGGCCGGCGTCGGGCCGCGTCACAAGCTGCCGTGTGCGGTTTCAAACCGATCTGTTCGGCCCGTGGGTCGAGCGGCCTCTGAGCTGGACCGGCGATGCTCCGGAAGGGGCGTCGCTGGGAATCTTTGACCGTCCCACGCCGATCAGTTACCGCGTCGTCGCCACGCTGGCCGATGGACAGTCGGTGGAACTGTGGGGGTACTTGCAAGTCCGCGCGGAACCTCGACAGGCGGTGCTGCCGCTGCGGCCGCTGGAGGAACTGGCGTCCTTCCCGCGCGCGACCGGAACCGATCCGCTCCCCGACCTGAGCACGGAAATCAACCTCCTGAGCGGAATCGACCCGGAGCGGGACGCGGTCCGGGGAGCATGGACGCTGATCGACGGTCGATTGCACGCTCCCCGCGGTTATGGTGCGCGGTTGGAGCTCAGCGAACCACCGCCGGAGTACGAACTGACCGTCATCGCCGAGCCGCTGGACGAACCGGATGGATTGATCCTCGGCCAGCGTATGGGGGGACGGCGGTTCCTCGTGCTGCTGAACTACACCCCCGAGGCCGACGCCCTCAGCGCCCTGGAGAACATCGACGGACTCAATGTCGGCGCGAATGTCACCACCCGGAAGGGGCCGCTGTTCCGGCAGGGACGCCTGTCGCACATCCAGTGCGTCGTCCGCAACGACCGTGTCACCGTGCGGGTCGACGGTGCCACCGTCATCGACTGGCAAGGGGACCCGGCGCGGCTCAGCCTCTCCGACTATTGGGCGACGCCGCACGACGAACGGCTGTTCCTGGGTGCGTACGATTGCGCCTATCGGTTTCACCGCGTGACGCTGCGGCCGCTCGCGCCGGCACCGCCGGCCAACGGCCGCTGAGCGGGCGGGACGGGACCGCCAGCCGCTCCGCACAACTCGCGTTTGCGAGACGACCCAACCGCCGCCGCGAGGCGCCTTCGCGCTCGACGTCGATCAACTTGCGCGCACCGCATCGCGGAGCACTCGCAGGGAGGCTTCCTGCCGCTCCCGCACGAACTTCTGCGCCCGCGCGACCTTTTCCGCCGCCGCGGCCCGATCCGTCGCCATCTGCAGCACGGTCGGAACGAACTCCTGCATCCGCTCGGCGTCGTCGGCGTCGAACAGCCACTCGCCGAGTCCGATGTCCCGCCACATGAAACCCTTGCTGGTCTGCTCCTCGAAACGGCAGACGATCGCGGGGATGCCGTTGCCAATACACATAATCGGCGAGTGCATCTCCAGTCCGAACAGTCCGGCGGAACGGACATAGGTGCTGAGCGCCTCGTCCGTCAGCCAGAACTTCTCCCGCCAGACGACCCGCCCCCGCACGTCCTCCGGCAGCCGGGTGACAATCAGCCGCTGGCCTACCTCCATCTGCGTCATGTCTTCCGGACAGACGAGGACCTTCAGGTCGGTCTCGCGCGCCAGTGAGGCAATCGCCGCTCGCAAGGGAGCGTGGTCATGCTCCTCCATCTCGCGGTTGCGGGCGTCGCGCTGAGCATCCAGCGCCCGCCCGGGCTTGATCAGCCAGTACGGCGTGTACCGCAGGCGCGGAATGCAGCAGACGAACTGTTGCGGCTCCAGCCCCTGTGCCGCCAGGAACGCCTCCGCGGCTGTGTCGTTGCGGAGGTCGCAAGCGAACGCGCCATCGGGGGCGAACTCCATGACGGGGGCGGCCACGCCGTCCGACTTCGCCTTCGCCAGCGATACCGTATCGCGGAAGTAGACGAACCTGGCCCGGCTCAACAGGTCGACCTGCGCGGGCGTGCCGCCGCCATAGGTGATGCCGTACACCCCGAACGGCTTGCCGGTGTGGGCGACGAAAGTGGCGACGTCATTGGCCGCCACCAGCGACGGACCCGAACCGTGCAACAGGAAGTCGCACCAGTCGATCGCCTCCTGCAAGGCCGCATTCGATGCCTGTCCCGTTTTGCCGAGGGAGCCTGTCACGATCTGCAACCCCGGGAACCGCCGCTGCACCATCGCGGCGACCTCCTCGGTGAGGTCACCGGACGCCCACAGCCGCACCTCCGCACCCGGCAGATGCCGTTCCAGCAGAGCCAGGACCCCCGGTGTATGGGCGATGTCGCCAATGTTCACGACCTGCCACGACGAGCGGAGCAGGATGCGCGGCGGCCGCGCGTCCACTCCCCAGACCTGTTCCGCCGTGGCGGCGGCAACTGCGGTCCCGGCGATATGCTGCAGGAACGTCCGGCGTTGCATGGCGCGTCTCCCGATGCGGTACGAGTGCCGTCAGGGGACGGCGGCAGCACCAGCGTCCCCCGGCCGCGGGACACTTTGGGTCAACGCGGTGGTTTCGGTGAGGATGCCGGACGTCCACTGGATCAGGGGGCTATCACTTCTCGCTCACCCGACGACCCGAACAACCGCGTTGCCCTGCTTGCCACTTCCACTGGAGCTGACGACCTGCCCCGAGTCTGAGGCATTGCATGCGGGAGTATATCCCACGGCCGCATGAAAGCCTGTGCCGGAGGGGATCGCGTCCGTGAGTGTTCGCGCGGCTGCAGGGGCTGTATTCATGCATGGGCTGTATTCAAGGGTGTTTGGCTGCGGGCAATTTGACCCTCGCTGGCAGGGGGGAGTAGAATCGCGGCGTTGCGTCGTGGGTCCGCTCTGCCTGAACTGGTCCGTGCCGGAGGGATGGCACGGCAGCGTTGCCGCGGACTTCGGATCGGTCAGAGAGGTGGCTCGTGGCGGTGCTGCACGTCGCTCGCGGGAACGCTCCCGGCAGTGTGGTACCGCTGACGGGGGAGCGGTGCATTGTCGGCCGGCACCCGAACTGCCACATCGTCTTCGACAACCCGGCCATCAGCCGGCATCATGCCCAGTTCCTGGAGAGTCACGGGACGTACTTCATTGAGGACCTGCGCAGCCGCAACGGGACCTACCTCAACGGCAAAAAGCTGGAGGCGCGGGCGGCACTTTCGGACGGCGATCAGATTCGGATTTCGGACGTCGTCCTGACCTTTCAGCTCTCCTCGACGCCGCGCGTCAGCAACACCGTCTCGTCGGCGGATGCGGATGTGAAGCTGAACGCGGAGGACGAGGATTCCACTCCGGCGGAGGTGGTGGGGACGCTGTTGCCCCCCCGCGGAGAGACGATCGAGGATGACAGCCGCATTCTGCTCCTGCGGGACCTGATCGAGGAACCGGCGTTTGAACCTCCGCTGGTGGGGGAGCTCGATTCGCGGCGGAGCGAGGATTCGCGGAGCGAGGTCACCGCGGAGACGAAGCTGCGGGCGGTGCTCGAGATCGCCCGGGCGCTGGGGGGAGAGCTCCGCATCGACAAGGTCCTGCCGACCGTGCTGGAGAAGCTGTTCGGCTCCTTCCCCCAGGCGGAGCAGGGGTTCATCCTGCTCAAGGACGAAGAGACGGGGCGGCTGCGGGTGATGGCCACCAAGTCCCGCACGAACACTCGCAGCGGCGAAGCGGTGGTGGTGAGCATGACGGTGGTGCGGGCGGCGATGGAGTCGGGCAAGGCCCTGCTCAGCAGCAACGTGCAGGACGATTCGCGGTTCAACAAGAGCACCAGCCTGTCGCGAATGCAGATTCGCTCGATGATGTGCGTACCGCTCCTCGACCACAGCGGCGAATCGATCGGCGTGATTCAGATCGTCACCCGCAATTCCGACTTCCAGTTCACCAAGGAGGACCTGGACCTGTTGGACGCGGTGGCGGCCCAGGCAGCCCTGGCGATCGAAAACGCCAAGATGCACGAGGCGCTGGTCGAGCAGCGGGACATCGCCCGCGACCTGGACTTTGCAACGCAGGTGCAGCTCGGCTTTTTGCCCAAGTCCAAACCGCAGGCACCGGGGTACTCCTTCGCCGATTATTATGAACCGGCGCTCCGCGTCGGCGGGGACTACTTCGACTACATCACCCTCCCCGACGGACGCATCGCCGTCGCCATCGGCGACGTGGCGGGGAAGGGGGTGCCGGCGGCGCTGCTCATGGCGCGGCTGTACTCGTCCACGCGATATCACTTCCTGACGGCCCCCTCGCCGGCCGAAGCGGTGACGCGGCTGAACGCCGAGATCGCCACCAGCGGTCTGGGGCACCGTTTCATCACCTTCGTCACGATGGTGCTCGATCCCCGCACCCACGAGTTGACGATCGTCAATGCCGGCCATCCGCCGCCGGTGATCGTGCGGCCGCGGGGCGTGGTCGCTCCCCTGGCGCGGGAAACGTCTTCCCTGCCGCTGGGGATCATGCCCGACCAGTCCTACGCCTCCACCACGATGATCGTGGAGCCGGGCTGCTCGGTCATCGCCTTCACCGACGGTGTGACGGAAGCGATGTCCGAACGCCGCGAGGTGTACGGCGCCAAGCGGTTCATGGATTACCTGAAGAAGGCGCGCGGCAGCATTCAACAGATTGTGGAGGGTCTGGTGGCGGACATTGAGGAGTTCGTCGGTCCCGGGCCGGTGCGCGACGACACCTGCATCGTCGGGTTTCAGAGGGAAGCGCGGTGAGCCTCGATCCGGCAGCGGTTCTGGGTCCTGCGGGGAGCATCGCGCGCCGCCTGTCCAGCTACGAGCCGCGCTCCGAGCAGCTCGCCATGGCCGAGGCCGTCGCCGCCGCCATCGCTGCTCCGGAGCATCTGGTGGTGGAAGCGGGAACGGGGGTGGGCAAAAGCTTTGCCTATCTCGTCCCGGCGATCCTGGCCGCCGCCGACTCCGCGGACGCCGGCGAGCGCCCCGCCCCCTCCCGCGAGACGAAGCCGAGGCGGATCGTCGTCAGCACGCACACCATCGCCCTCCAGGAACAGCTCGTCCACAAGGACCTCCCCTTCCTCGCCAGCGTCCTGCCGCAGGAGTTCTCGGCCGTGCTGGTCAAGGGGCGGTCGAACTATCTCAGCCTGCGGCGACTCAGGGCCGCGGCGGAACGCAGCGGCGCCACGCTGTGGGAGAGCGAAGCGCTGCAGCAACTGCGGCGGATTCAGGAGTGGAGCGCGACGACCCGGGACGGCAGCCTTTCGGACCTCCCCTTCCGACCCCTGACAGAAGTCTGGGACGAGGTGCAGAGCGAGCACGGCAACTGTCTGGGACGCAAGTGCCCCACTTATGAGGAGTGCTTCTACTACCGCGCCCGGCGGCGGGTGTGGAACGCCCACGTGCTGGTCGTCAATCACGCCCTGTACTTCTCCGATCTGGCGCTGCGGCGGGAGGGGGCCAGCATCCTCCCCGAGCACGACGTGGTCATCTTCGATGAGGCCCACACTCTGGAAGGAGTGGCCGGCGAGCACCTGGGGATCAGCATCTCGCTCGGTCAGTTCCGCTACCTGCTGGGCAAACTCTACAACGACCGTCACGGCAAGGGACTGCTCGTGCATCACAACCTCGTCGAGGGACAGCGGCTTGTGCAGCGACTGCGCTCCCTCGTCGAGGACTTCTTCACGCACGTGCAGCAATGGCGGACCCGTCATGCCCCCGGCAACGGCCGGGTCCGCCAGCCGCCGCCGCTTCCCAATCCCGTCAGCCCCGAACTCCGTTCGCTCCGGCGGTTGATCCTCACCGCCGCCGAGGCCCTCGCCGACGAGACGCAGCGGATCGAACTCACGGCGGCTGCGGACCGGCTCGCCGCCCTGGCTGCTGCGCTGGAGAAGTGGCTGGCTCAGTCGCTCGAGGACGGCGTCTATTGGATTGAGGAGACGGGGGGACGGCCGCAGAACGTCAAGCTCGTGTGCGCCCCCATCGAAGTCGGCCCCGTGCTGCGGGACGAGCTGTTCGCCAAGGTCCCCTGCGTCATCCTCACCAGCGCCACGCTGGCCGCCGGCCGCCGCGACTTCGGCTACTTCCGCAGCCGCCTCGGACTGACCACCGGGACGGACCTCCAACTCGGTAGTCCCTTCAATTACCGGGAACAGGCGCGGCTCATCGTCGCCGCCGACATGCCTGATCCCGTCGACCAGCCGGACGCCTTCGAGGCGGAAGTGTGCCGGCGGATTCAGCGGCACGTGACCGAAACCGACGGCCGCGCGTTCGTGCTGTTCACCAGCTACCGGTCGATGAAGCAATGCGCCGACCGGCTGACCCCCTGGTTCGCCCAGCAACGGCTGGCGCTGCTGGTGCAGGGAGCCGGTCTGGACCGCACGCGAATGCTCCAGGCGTTCCAGCGGGAACCGCGGTCCGTCCTGTTCGGTACCGACAGCTTCTGGCAGGGGGTGGACGTCCCCGGCGACGCCCTCCAGAACGTCATCATCACGCGGCTGCCCTTCAGTGTTCCCGATCATCCCCTGCTGGAGGCCCGCGTGGAACGCATCAAGGAGCGCGGCGGGAACCCGTTCATGGAGTACCAGGTGCCGGAAGCGGCCATCAAGCTGCGGCAGGGGTTCGGGCGGCTGATCCGCTCGAAGACCGACTGCGGCCAGGTGGTGATCCTCGATCCGCGGATCAAGACCAAGCGTTACGGCCGCGTGTTCCTGGAGAGTCTGCCCCCCTGCCGCGTGGAAGAGGTGGGCGGCCGTCGGCCATGAGCGCCGCGGCGGCCGCGACGTCGCCGCCCGCCGTCGTTCCGTCGGCCGATCAGTCCAGAGTCCGTCACTCTGTCCACGCGCCCAGGACGGTTCACTCCTCCGGGAGGAGCCGCAGCTCGCAAGTCGCGCTGCCACCGGCTACGCTGGCATCGCCTCCGCTCCACTTCCTCCTGACGATCGAGGGGGTCCGATGCCACACGCGCTGACTCGACGGGACTGGATGCTGCTTGGGGCCGCGACCAGTTCGACCCTGACCGGGCTGACCGCGAGCCGGCTTTCCGCGGACGAGCGGCGGGCGGCGCGGCAGAGTCTGCGGATTGCCGCCGTCGCCGTCACCCCGATTGCCCTGCCGGATCCACCGTTGCTGGCGGCCAGCGGGTGCCACGGGCCGTACTTTCTCCGCAACATCGTCACCCTCCAGACTGAGGAGGGGATTGTTGGGGTGGGTGAGACGCATGGCGGCGAACAGGTGACCCGAATCTTGCAGCGGGTGGCTTCGCAGCTCGTCGGACGCAGCGCGGCAGCCTACCGGGGCTTTCCGCGGCTGGTCCCCCACATGGGGACGTCGGCATATGCCGGCATCGAGACCGCCTGCCTCGACGCTCTCGGTCAGGCGACAGGGCTGCGCGTGTGTGAGCTCCTGGGAGGACCGGTGCGCGAGGAGGTGGAGTTTGCGGCGTATCTGTTCTTTCGGTATGCGGCGGACCATCGTTGCGTGCTGGAGGATGCGGCGCTGGTCGATGCTCGGGGGAGCGGTGCACAGGCTCTGGACGACTGGGGAGAGGTCCTCACGCCCGAGCGGATGGGTGAGATGGCGGTCCGCTTCCGCGAGCGGTGGGGGTTTCGCGTGTTCAAGCTGAAGGGGGGTGTGCTCGCGCCAGAGGCGGAGATCGAAACGATGTAGGTCCTGGCGGAGCGTCTGGGGGCCGAGTCCCCCTTGAGGATTGACCCCAACGGCCGCTGGACCGTGCCCACCGCGGTGCGGATGGGACGACGGCTGCAGGACCTGAACCTGGAGTATTACGAGGATCCCGTGGTCGGCATGACGGCGATGGCGGACGTGCGGAGCGCCACTGGGTTGAAGATGTCGACGAACATGTGCGTCACACGGTTCGAGCACCTTCCCCGCGCCGCCCGCATCGAACCGATCGACGTCGTGCTCGGGGATCACCACTACTTCGGGGGCCTGACCGCCTTCGTCACATTGGGAACCGTGGCGGAAGGGATGGGCTGGGGCTTGTCGATGCACAGCAACAACCATGCGGGGGTGAGCATGGCGGCCATGATCCACGCGGCTGCGGCAACGCCGGCCTGCGGGTATGCTGCGGATACGCACTACGTGTGGCTGCCGGACGGGAGCGATGTTATCGTCGGCGGAAAGCTGCCGATCGTCGGCGGGCGGATGCAGGTCCCCGCGGGGGCAGGGCTGGGGGTGACGATCGATCCGGACCAGCTCGCGCGGGCGCATGAGGTGTATGAGCGCTGCGGCATGCGCGAACGGGACGACGGGGCAACGATGCGGCGGTTTGTGCCGGGATGGGAGCCGAGGGTGTATTGAACTCGGACGTGACCATTGGTTCCCGCCGACGCCGTCGGCGGGCTTGGGACAGTCACGCCGGCGGGGGGCCGAGCAGGTAGACCGTCAAGGAGCGGGCCCCATGAGCGCCGATCACCAGTGACTGCTCAATGTCGGCCGTCTTGGACGGCCCCGAAATGAAGGCACCGAAGCGGCGTCGCGCCACGTCGAGCCGGCGGTAGGCTTCGTGGAGATTGCTGACGACGTGGCCCGCGGGGACGACGAGCGCCAGGTGTTGCGAAAGAAAAAACAGCGTGCGCTCCAGCACGGAGTCGGTGGAGACCCACACGGCTCCGTTTTCCGCCACCGCGAGTTCTCCCGGGAGCACGGCGAACTCCACCTCCGCCAAGGCGTGCGGATCGGCGATGGCCGCCAGGTCCAGGTTCGATGTCCCCACGCCGGGAACGCAACTGACGCGTTTGACAGCCGAGATGTACGCGGGGAGCGCGAGGAGATCGGCGTTGGCGGCGTCGGCGTCGGCCGCCTCCACACACCGCCCGCCGACGGCCGTCAACACGGCAGCGAACTGACAATTCGGTTGTGGATAAACGGTCCAGCGTTCAGGGGGGGCTTCAGGGACGGGCCCCTTCGGCAGCCGTTGGCGCACCTTCTCCAGAATCTCCTGACGAGCAGTCATGAGCGGATCGTAGCGGTCTGCGTCCTGCAACGGAATTCCAGCCGGTCGGCCGCGGGAGGCTGTCGAATTGTTCCAACGGAAGGGAGAGCGCCATCCCGCGGACATCTCCGGCATGGCTGGCAAGCCAGCCGGCGAATCGGGGGCCTGTGCCGATCAGGAACAACGCATCAGCCCCGTGGCGGCAGGTGCGCCGTTCACGACTCCGGCTGGTTCGCGGCCGCCGTGGTTTCGGTCGCGAGCTTGTCCAACTCGCGGAGGACAGCCGCCGTCGAGGGACGATCGGCCAGATGGGCGCCCACATAGGCGTACCGGACGACTCCCCGGGCATCGACGATGAAGGTGGCCGGTTTGGAGAGATCCTGGCGAATGCCGAGTTGATTCACCGCCGACAGTTCCACGTCGAAGACGACGGGAAAGGGGACAGACTGCTGAGGCTGGGCGAGTCGTCCACGGGCATTCGTCAGGAAGGCCTCCAGCCGGGATTCCTGCTGGCGCGTCTCCAGCGGATACACCAGCAGCACCTCGACGCCGCGCTGGCGGAACTGCTCGTAGTCGCGGATATAGCCGGCGGTCTGGGTCGAGCAGTACGGGCAGATGGGATCGGTCGCGCCGCGGGTGATGACGACGACGGCCCCGTGTGCACCGAGGTGGTCCCGCACCTTCTGTTGCCTCCCGTCGGGAGAAGTGAAGGTGAGGTCCGAAAAGCCGACGTGTTCGTCGACGGAGATGTTGGCGGGGGCGTCGTCGAGGAACGTGATCTCGGCGGCGCCGAAGCCGTAGTTGCCGTAGTCGTATCCGGAGGAGGAGGGGGCCGGGGAACGCGCCCCGCAGCCGCTCAGCAGGATGGCGCCACCCATCCATCCCGACAGCCAGCAAAGACGAGGACTCATGGCAGTGCTCGTGAGTGCGGCAGTCAGGCGACCGGGTTGACCAGGACGCCGATGCCGCCGATTTCCGCCTCCACGCGGTCCCCCCGGTGGAGGAATTTCCCTTTGGCCTTGCCGACGCCGTGGGGGGTCCCGGTGGAGATGACGTCTCCCGGAACCAGCGTGACGAACTGTGAGATGAACTCGATGATGGCCGCGACGGGGAAGATCATCTGCGCCGTCGAGGCGTCCTGCTCGATGTTGCCGTTGACGCGGAGCTGGAGGGGCAGTTGCTGGGGGTCGGGAGTCTCATCGGCCGGCAGCACGCAGGGTCCCATGGGGCAGAAGGTGTCGTGCCATTTGCCGTGCTGCCAGTCGAAGAATTCATCCTTGGGACGCGGGACTCGGTGCGGATTGGGGTGAAACGCCCGATCGGAGACGTCGTTGACCACGGTGTAGCCCGCCACGTACTGGAGGGCCTCGGCCTCGGAGACCCCCTTGGCCTCGCGTCCCATGATGACGCCCAGTTCAATCTCCCAGTCAATCTGGTCGGGGGAGACGGCGGGAATGCGGATGGGGTCGCCCGGATGGGTGAGCGTGGTGAGCGGGGGCTTGAGGAACAGGTAGGGGAAGGTCTCCCGCCGCTCGGTTGCGCGGCCGCCTCCTTCCTCAATGTGTTTCGAGTAATTCCCCGCCAGCAGGATCAGCTTGGAGGGATGGGCGATCGGCACCAGCAGTTTGACGTCGGAAACCGCCAGCGCCGCCCGTTCCACCGCCGCCCGATCGGAATGGGCCAGCCGGGTTTGCAGGTCCAGGACCGCTCCCCGCAGGGCGCCCCCCGGCAGGAGCGGCAACAGGTCCGCGCCGGCTTCCAGGGAGACGCCGGCAATCCGCGCGGCGGCTGAGAGCGGCAGGACCGTCCGATCCTCATAGAAGCCCACCTGAATCCGTCCCTGATGTTGAAAGCGGCAGAGTCGCATGGCGGCGGCAGAAGGCAAGGGGAGGGCGACCAGTCAACAGGACACTCCCAGTTTATCCGAACGGGGGAGGCGTTTCCCAGCGGCATCCGATACGATCCCCCGACGCGAATTCCTCCGGAGAAGTGATCCGTTTGGACGCCTCCCCCGAGAGGGACTTCGGGAGGTCCGTGTCCTTCCACACTCGGCGACGGATTCCACGACGACATGCTGTGGGTGAAACGGCTGTTTCTGTTGGCGGCGGCGGGCGCGGCGGCGGCGGCGATCGTCTCCGCGCTCCTCCCGCAACCGGTGGCCGTGGACGTCGGCAGCGTTGAGCCGCGGCATCTGCAGGTGACCGTCAACGAGGACGGCGTCACGCGGATTCGGGAGAAGTACGTGGTCTCGACGCCGTTGGCGGCGCGGCTGATGCGGATCGGGTTGAAGGTGGGGGACGCGGTGACGGCGGGGGAGACGATCCTGGCCCGACTGCAACCGACCGATCCGGCACTCCTCGACCCCCGCGAGGTGGCGCGGGCCAATGCCCGGGTCAAGGCGGCGGAGGGACGGCTCCAGCAATCCCAGGCCGAGCTGGAACGAGTCAAGGCCGCCCTGGAACATGCCGAAACAGAGCTGGGACGCCTCACCAGGCTCGCTGCCAGCAACGCGGCCACGCAGACGCAGGTGGATGAGGCCCGGCTGCTGTTCCGTCAGCGGACGGAGGAATTCCGCGTGGCGCGGTTCTCCGAGGAGATCGCCCGATATGAGCTGGAGCTGGAGCAGGCCGCCCTGCTGCGCACACTCCCCGACGGCGGGGAGGCGGGGGAAGGGGACTTTCTCGTCCGCTCGCCGATCACGGGGCGGGTGTTGCGTCTGTTTCAGGAGAGTGCAGCCGTGGTGCAGGCCGGCGCCCCGCTCCTGGAGGTGGGGGATCCCAGCGACCTGGAGATCGTAGTGGACGTCCTCTCCACCGATGCCGTCCGCATTCCACCGGGGGCTGGAGTGCAGATCGAGCAGTGGGGAGGCGAAGTGCCTCTGGCCGGACGTGTGCGGCTGGTGGAACCGTCGGGGTTCACCAAGCTCTCGGCCCTGGGAGTGGAGGAGCAGCGGGTGAATGTGATCGTCGATTTTCTTGATCCCGTCGAAAAACGGAGCAGTCTGGGGGACGGTTTTCGCATCGAGGCGCGGATCGTCATCTGGGAGGGGAACGACGTGCTGAGCATCCCCACGAGTGCACTGTTCCGGCAAGGAGCCGACTGGGCCTGCTTTGTCGTCCACGACCGCCGCGCCGAACGTCGCACCGTCCGCATCGGCCGCTCCAATGGACTGTTGGCGCAGGTTCTGGAGGGGGTGGCCGCAGGGGAGCGCGTGATTCTCCACCCCAGCGATGCGGTGACGGACGGGGTGGAGATTGAGATTCGCGGAGAATGAGGGGTGGGGGGGCCGACCCGGCCGGGAGCTCACGCACTGGGGAGTCCTGTCACCCGTGCAATCGTTGCCGACGGCGAAGCTCCTGCCGCCGGCCCTGCTTTCGCAAAGTGCGGCTGAAGAATTCCGGAAGGCTGTTCGATGGGGATTGAGCAGGTCGATGGGGATTGCGCAGAAGCCGCGCGCTCGCGCGCCGGGCGACGGATCGATCGTTTGCACCCAGAGGGACGGTTCGGCGTGTGAAGGTCACCGGCGTCATGATCCGTGCACTGTTTTTTGGCTTGGGGGCGTTTGTGGCCCTGTGGGGGCTGACGCTGTTCGTCGTGGACGGCGTGGTGTTGGCCTGTGAGGCCGCGCCGGAGACGCAACGGCCGTTGGTCCAGTGGACCGCTGCGCTGCCGGACGGCCGCCGCGTGATTGACCCGCCTGACTGGGCGGCGTACACGATGGTCGGGATGGGGGGCCTGACGATGCTGTACGCGCTGGCTCTGCCGCGCTCCTGAATCCCGCCGTGGTCCTGGGTCCCGCCTTGGGCCTGAGTCCCGCCGTGGGCCTGAGTCCCGCCGTGGGAAGAGTTCGCCTCAGGGGCGGGAGGAGGGCGGATTCGCTACAGTGACCGGGCCGGCCCGGCACTCCGGGACCCTTTGCCGCCGCGCCGGGAGACTTCGGTCCCGCGTCTGCTCCGTCCGAGGTTTCAACCCGCCGCTGGCATGGATTTTCTGCAACTGACAGGGCGTCCCATCCTGGTGATGGGCGTGGCCAACAAAAAGAGCGTCGCCTGGAAGATCGCCGAGGTGCTCCGCGGGTCGGGGGCGGACGTGCTGTTCGCCGTCCGCAGCGCCGCCCGCCGCGAGCAGGTTCAAAAGTGGGTTGGCGCGGCTCCCGTCTATGTCTGCGACGTGGAGCGACAAGCGGAGATCGATCGACTGGGGGAGGAGATCGCCCGCGACCGGGGACATCTGGCCGGCTTCGTGCATTCCATTGCCTATGCCGACTACTCGGCCGGCTGGCGACCGTTTCATGAAACGCCCCGCGCGGCGTTCCTCCAGGCGGTGGATGTCTCGTGCTATTCGCTGATCGCGACCGCGAACGCCCTCAAAGACCTGCTGGATGCGGAGCGGGGGAGCGTGGTGACGATCTCCATCTCCACGACGCGGATGGCGGCGGAGAATTACGGCTACATGGCTCCGGTCAAAGCGGCATTGGATTCGACGGTCGCCTTTCTGGCGAAGTCGTTTGCCGAGTTCTCGAAGGTGCGGTTCAACGCCGTCTGTCCGGGGCTGCTCAAGACGTCATCCTCGGCCGGCATCCCCGGGTACGTGGAGAGTTACCTGTTCGCCGAGCAGGCCACGCTCCGCAAGCAGGCGGTGCGGACGGAGGAAGTGGCACATGTGGCAGCATTTTTGCTCAGTCCCCGGTCGTCCGGGATCAATGCCCAGGGGATCGTCGTGGATGCCGGGATGAGCATCAATTACTTCGACCGGCGGATCGTGCAGCGGTTCCTGGCGGGGAACGATTAGCGCCCCCGCGGCGATGCGGAGGTAAACTGATGTAGACCTTCGCGGGTCGTTTGCGTTTATCCTCGGGAACGACCCGTCCCCGTCGTCCGCTCGCCGTGTGCGCCGACCATGCCCGATTTCCAGTACATCGCCCGGGAACTCTCCGGTCAGCAGGTGACAGGGGTCATTTCTGCCGGGAGTCAACAGGAGGCGCTGGCGACGCTCTCGGCGCGGCAACTCTTTCCGATCCAGGTGGACCTGGCTGAGTCGGCCCGGAAGGAGCAGAAGGTGGCGCATCGGAGGGTGAGCGCCCGGGCGCTGGCGGTCTTCTATGCTCAACTGGCCGATCTGTTGAAATCCGGCGTGCCGTTGTTGCGGTCGCTGGAGTTGCTGGAGAAACAGGCCGTCCACCCGACGCTCCAGGTGGTGATTCGCGAGGTGAAGGAGGAGGTGGCGGACGGTTCGCGGCTGTACGATGCACTCCGCCGGCATCCGCGCGTGTTCAGCGAGCTGGTGGTGAGCATGGTGCGTGCGGGGGAGGAAGGAGGGTTTCTGGAAGACGTGCTGAAGCGCGTGGCCGCCTTCACCGATCATCAGGAGGACCTCAAGGGGCGTGTCGTCGGGGCGATGATCTACCCCGCGTTTCTGGCGGTGTTCGGGACGATCATTGTCGCGGTACTGCTGGTCAAGTTCGTCCCCAAGTTTCAGCCGATGTTCGCCAACATGGCGGAGCGGGATTCCCTCCCCTGGGCGACGACCGCGCTGTTGGCGATGAGCGATGCGGCTCAGCGGTACTGGATGATCGTCGCCCTCGTCCTGGTTGCGGCCGGCTGGGGCGTGATGCAGTGGGTGGAATCGGAGCGCGGGCGGCTGGCGGTGGACCGCTTCCGCCTGCGGATGTGGGGACTCGGACGGATTGTGCGGAGCCTGGCCATCGCCCGTTTCTGCCGCATTCTGGGCACGTTGCTCAAGAACGGAGTACCGATCCTGCAGTCGCTCAAGATCGCCAAGGACGCCACCGGCAACCTGGTCCTCAGCCGGGCGATCGAGGCAGCCTCGGAGAACATCTCGGCCGGCAAGTCGCTGGCGCGGCCGCTGGCCGCCAGCCGCATCTTCCCCGAAGAGGTGGTGGAGATGATCTCCGTCGGCGAAGAGGCCAACAACCTGGAAGAGGTGTTGGTGGACATCGCCGACAACCTGGAGCGCCGCACCAACCGCGAGTTGGACATGGCCGTGCGCATGCTGGAGCCGCTGATGCTGCTCATCATGGCCGCGATCGTGCTGTTCGTGGTCATTGCGCTGCTGCTGCCGATTCTGCAAAGCTCCGGCATCGTGTGACGCGAGCGGTCTGCCGGCCAGTCGATGCACCGACGTGGGTGCAGCCGCGGAATGGTGGTCCGGTCAGGGGCGTGTTGCAGTCCCACATCCTCCGCTCGCCTGCTCCAGGGGAGAGGGCTCCCACCCAGCCCCGCCGACGGCGTCGGCGGGTGGCGGAGCCGAGGGACGGATCAGGGGTGCGGCGGGAGCGATTGCGTCGC
>JBBIJW010000020.1:0-93730 GCA_037445755.1 Planctomycetaceae bacterium
CTCCGTTGAGTGGAATGGAGAAACGCGTGGACTCCTTCCGCGACCGACGACCACACGCCGGTGCTCCCCATCGTACGCCGGCAGTCAAGAGCCACACACACCGCCCAGCTTGCCCAACCCGAACCACAGCGGTGCCCTGACCCGGGAGTGTGTCCGGAGCATGGAGAAGGTACCCCCATCCCCTCAGCAGACCGAGGGATCGAGTGCCGGAGCGCGAGAGCAAACAGGCGGGAGATCGCTCCCGAAGCCGTCCCACTCCGCGCGAAGGGCTTCCGGCGGGTTCCTGCGCCTCTCCAACTCTCCCTCAGCCAGTTCTGGCCGTGGATTCGATGGTCCCTTTCCCGTCAGCGGTGCCTGGCTCCGTCGGGGAGGGGCGTTGCCCCGAGCTGGTCGTACAGGAACGACAAGATGTCCACCGTTTGTGCAATCTGTTCGCTGAGGGAATCGCTCCCTCCGTGCCCGGCGCTGGCACTGGTGCGGAGCAGGATGGGGGCTGAGGAACTGGTGGCTGCTTGCAGACGGGCGACCATTTTCCGCGACTCCGCGGGATCGACCCGGGGGTCGTTTTCGCCGGTGGTGAAGAGGGCGGCCGGGTAGGCTGTTCCGTCCCGGACATGATGATAGGGAGAATAGGCGTACAGCGCTCGGAATTGTTCCGGGTCCGTGACGGTTCCAAATTCAGTGATGTTGAACTGACCGTTGGGGGTGAGTTCCGTCCGCAGCATGTCGTACATGCCGACTTCAGCGACCACGGCTTTGACCAGTTCGGGATGCTGGACCAGGGTGGCACCCATCAGCAGTCCGCCGTTGCTCCCCCCGATGATCCCCAGCCGGGAAGGCTCGGTGTATTTCCGCTCGATGAGATGCCGGAGGACGGCGGCGAAGTCGTCAAAGACGTTTTGTTTGCGGGTGAGGTTCCCCTGCCGGTGCCACTCTGCGCCGTATTCCCCACCCCCGCGCAGATTGGCCACGACGGTGATGACGCCGCGATCGAGGGAGAGGCGGCAGAGGGGCCGGTAGCGCGGTTCGATGTTCACTCCGTACCCCCCGTATCCGGTGGCGATGCAGGGGTTGTGTCCGTCGAGAGGAGTCCCCCGCCGCAGAATGATGTTCAGCGGAACACGAGTGCCGTCCTTGGAAACGGCGAATTCCCGGCGGACCTCGGCGTCTGAGAAATCGACGATGGGCGGCATCGCCAGGGGCGTTTGCCGCGTCTCCCCGGTCGCCGGATCGAACACGTAATACGCCGGCGGTTCGAGGAAGGACGTCCTCTCGAAGAGGAGGCGGTCCCCCTCCAGGGGCAGCAGCCCGGAGACGGCGGAGACCGGACTTTGCTGCGGACCCGGCAGCGGCCGGCCGGAATGGTCGAACGCTCGAATCTCGGACGGCCCCCCCTGTTGATAGACCACGTACAGCCGCGTCTCCGTCGGCACGACCGTCCGGGCGCCCCAGAAGGCTTCCCCCCCCGTGACAATGGCGTCCGGCCCCTGAGGAATCACCAGTTCCGCCTTCGCCACGTTGAGGTCCGCAATCGGGACGCGGAGAATCTTGCCTCGCGGCGCCTCCGCCAACGACACCAGATACAAGTCGTCCCGCGGACCGAACACCGCCTGCTGGATGTCGTCCTCAAACCGGCTGAACTGCCGCCAGTTGCCGTGCGGCTCCCGCAGATAGTGGGCGAACTCGCCCCCGTCCCCGTTCTGCACGGTGGCCAGCAGGCGGCCGCTGCGCCGATCCATCGTCAACTGGATTTCGGCAATCGGGGGAAAGCCTGCTCCCAGCTCGTAGCGGTCCTCGGTGTGCGCCGTGCCGAGCTCGTGGTAGTAGACGTGCTGATAGACCCGGTCGTCCTCCGGGTTGTCCGGGTCGACGGGAAAGTGCCGGGTGTAAAAGAATCCCAGGCTGTCGGGAGTCCAGGCGAGCGATCCTCCGGCGGTGCCGCTGTTGACGTGGGGAATGGTCTCGAACACCTGCTGACCGCTGTCGACTTCGTACAGGAACAGGTCCCCCGACTCATCCCCTCCCTCGGACAGGGAGACGGCCACGAACTGGCCGTCCGGCGAGGGCTGATACCAGTCGATCGCCGTCGTCCCCTCGGGATTGAGGGTCGTCGGGTCGAGGATGACCCGCGCCTCTTCCGGAGACTCCAGCGCGGGGAGGACCACCAGGAACGGCTGCTCCCGGGGAGGCTGCTCCTTGAGCGCGAACACCCGGCCCCCCGCCAGATGCAGATCGCCATGATGCGGAGATTCCTGCGAAAGGATGGCTGTCACTTCCTTCCGCACCTGCTCCGCCTGGGGGAGTCGGTCGAGGAAGGACCGGGCAAACTCATTCTGGGCGGCGATCCAGGCGCGGACGGCGGGATCGTCGCCATCCTCCAGCCAGCGGTACTCGTCGGTGACGGCTACGCCGTGATAGACGTCGGTGACCGGACGCCGCGGGGTGGGGGGTGGACCGGCCGCGGCCACCGCTCCCGCCACGCCCGTCACGCACAGGATCACACTTCGGAACATGGAAGACACCGGAAGGATCGTGGGGAACGACAGCAGCGCGGCCACGGTCCGCACCAGGGAGCGCCGCCGACTCCGCGCGGCGAATCATACCGCAGCGACGTCCCCGCTGCGCCGGCAAGTGGCAGCCTTATCCCACCAGCCAGGCGCCGTACCCCACCACCCGGTCTCGGCCGCCGGCCGTGTCGCCCGAGTTGCGGAGGTCGACGGTCGTCACCGGCAATTGGCGGCGTTGGGCGATGGCCAGCAGCCCGTTGATCGCGCGGCAGCCGCAGGCCCGCTCCCCGGTGAGCAGGTCGGGGCGGCGGGCTTCGATGATGCGGCAGGTTTCGGCGTCGATGCGGCGGGCGGTGGCGGCGTCGTGATAGTGGCTCAAATCCGAGCTGATGACGACCAAGGTCTCCGGTCCCCCCCACAGGCGTTCCAGGACCTCGGCCGTCTCCTCCGGCCGGGCCTCTCCGACCACCAGCGGAATGAGCGTGAACTTTCCCAATACCACCTGCAGAAAGGGGAGCTGGACTTCCAGACTGTGCTCCCGCAGATGGGCCGCGTCGAGCGGCTGGACGTGCGGCAACGGCGGCGTCAGCTCGAGGATCGATCGATCCAGGGGAACCAGTCCCAGCGGCGTCTGGTAGGCGTCGGCCGTACAGGTCGACAACCCCTGAAACCGCACATGGTGCGTCGGACCCAGCAGCACCACGCGGTTGATCTGGCCGGCCCGTGAGGCCACGTGGGCGTAGGCCGTCGCCGCCACCGGACCGGAATAAATGTAACCCGCATGAGGGACGATGAGGGCGTGCGGTTCGGCCGGCTGGGGTGTGACCTGCGCCAGCAGTCCCTCAATCATCCAGCGGAGTTCCACGGGATCGGCCGGATAGAACATGCCGGCGACCGCGGGCTGTCGAATTGTCATGGCCGACCTCCGGAGCAACTTTCCGCGGGTGCATGCGACCGACCGCTCGTCGCCGCGAATGCGGCTGGGGGGTCAGGACTCACCGACATGGACGACGACGCAGGTGACGTTGTCCCGCGAGCCCCCCTCCAGCGCCGCCTGGACGATCTGTTCCGCCGCCTCCTGGGGATCGTGGATGCGCCCGAGCAGGTCCTGAATGGTCTCGGTCGGCAGGCCGTCGGTGACGCCGTCGGAGCAGAGGACGAAGCGGTCTCCCGGCCGGGGTTCGATCCGCCGGGCCTCGGTGCCCGTCCCCCCCTCCTTCGTCCCGAGGTACCGGTACAGGACATTCTTATATCGGTGCGTGGCGGCCTCGTCCTGGGAGATGGTCCCGGCGTCGACCAGCGCTTGCGTCAGCGAATGATCCTTGGTGAGCTGCTCGAATTTGCCGTCCCGGAGCATGTAGACGCGGCTGTCCCCCACGCCGCCGATGTACAGCCCATCCCCGGCCGCGACGAGGAAGCTGATCGTCGTCCCCATGTTCTTGTACTTGGGGTCGAGCTCTCCCAGGGCCATGATCTCCGAATTGGCGTAGGCGACGGCCTGGTCGATCACCCGGCAGACGTCCCGTTCGGACCCGCGTTCGAAGTCGAGCTGCGAGCTCAGGCGCTCCGAGATCAGTTCAATCGCCAGTTCGCTGGCCTTCTCGCCGGCGCACTGTCCCCCCATGCCGTCGGCCACGAGGAAGAAGCGGGACTGGGCATCCGCGAGACAATTGTCTTCGTTGTTCTCACGGAAGTTCCCCGTGACGCTGAGCGCACCAGCATTGAGCACAATTCGCGGCATGGAAACCCGTCTTGGCAACTGCGGCCGATCCACCGCACCGAAGCGGACGGCCTGAAAGCGGCCTTTCTTTCCCAATGCTATCAAGTCCGGCCGGAGTTGTAGAGACCATGCCGTGGGAAGTGTACGGCTTCCACATTGCTCCAGAGGGACGCAGACCCCCGGTCCGCCGGCCGGCTTGCCAGCCGTGCGTGATGGGTCCGGCGGACAGTGCGCTCTCCCCCGTTTGAACACGAGCCGGTTTCATAACCGGGACATGACCGATGCGAATCCATCGGAATGCGGGTGATCGGGGGGCTCACGCCCCCCGCTCGCCGGCTATGAAACTGGCTGACATCATCCTCTTTGGCGGGAAGCGGATGGCTTCGATCCAGAATCGGCGGGACCTGGGAGGAGTCTGGTGGCCGGCGGGGGGGAGGCGGAGGGACTGCCACAACGGCGAGCCGTGATCTGCCGCGGCGTCCGGGATGCGTCCCGGAGCGGTGGCGTTCCCCCCGGACCCACAGCGCAGCCCTGAAGCTGCAAAGCCTTGTGACAACTGGGGAGATATTGGTCGCGGCTGGGCCTTCCGCGTATGATCGAAGCGGTTTCCTGTGCCGGTTTCCCGTAGATGCCGCGCCGCGTTTCCGTTTAGCCCAGAAGCCCGCCGCCATGAGCGCCGACGCCCACGAGGGTGCACCGCAAGATCGCGTCGCGCGGTTGCTGGCGGGGGATGAACGTGCCCTGGCCGAGTTATTCGCCGAACATCGGGAGCGACTATGGCGGATGGTGCATTTTCGGCTCGACCGCCGGCTGCAAGGACGCGTCGATGCGGACGACATTCTCCAGGAGGCGTACCTCGACGCCGTCAAGCGCCTGCCCCACTTTGCCGAGAGCCAGCCGATCAGCCCCTTCGTCTGGCTGCGGCTGGTGACGGCCCAGACGCTCATCGACGTCCATCGCCGGCACCTGGGGGCCAAGATGCGCGACGCCGACCGCGAGGAGTCCATTCAGGCGCGGCTGCAAGAGGGGACGTCGGTCTCCCTGTCGTTTCATTTGCTGGCGCACCTGACGTCGCCCAGCCAGGCCGCCGCCCGGGCCGAGTTGATGGCCCTCGTCGAAGAAGCCCTCCGCGGGCTGAGCGACACCGACCGCGAAATCCTGGCCCTGAGACACTTCGAGGAGCTGACCAACAGCGAAGTCGCGGAAGTGCTGGGGCTGGAGCGCAAGGCAGCCAGCATCCGTTATGTCCGGGCCCTGGCGCGGTTGAAGTCCGTCCTGGAGAAGCTGCCGGGCTTTTTTCCCGAAGCCGCCCCGAGCATCGGCGAGGAGTCTGGACCTGCCTGAGTCCCTCTTAATCAATAACAGGATAGAATGGCCGCTATCTTTATTTTACAGCCGCAGCCATGTCCACAACTCCAGAACCTTCGGTCCTGCATCGTCCGACGGCGGACGGGGACGAGGATTTGTTCGACTCCGTCGCTGCGGACTTTCTGGCGCGTTTTCGGGCAGGAGAGCGGCCGTCCCTGGACGAGTACGCCGTGCGCTATCCGGAGCTGGCGGACGAGATCCGCGACCTCTTTCCCACCATGCTGACCATCGAGCGGATGAAGCTCGAAAAGGAGCATTCTTCCGGTGGCCGGGCCTCGCTGGGAGCGCGGCAGATCGAGCGGCTGGGGGACTTCCGCATCATCCGCGAGATCGGCCGCGGCGGCATGGGGATCGTCTACGAGGCGGAGCAGGAGTCGCTCGAACGCCGTGTCGCGCTCAAGGTGCTTCCTCCCCATGCGCTGCTGGATGAGTCGCACGTCGCCCGGTTCCATCGCGAGGCCCGCACCGCCGCCGCTTTGCACCACACCAACATCGTGCCGGTCTTCGGCGTCGGTGAGGCGGACGGGCTGCACTACTACGTGATGCAATTGATCGACGGCGAACCTTTGGACCGGCTGATGGAGCGGAACGGCCGCCAGCCGCTGGACCCCCGCCGCGCAGCCGACATCATTCGCCGCGTCGCTCAGGCGGTGCAATATGCTCACGATCACAACACCCTGCACCGGGACATCAAGCCGGCCAACCTGCTGCTGGACCATTCCGGAGAGGTCTGGATCACGGATTTCGGACTGGCACAGGCGCTGGAACGGGAAGATACCGTCACCGATCACGTCGCCGGCACGCTGCGGTACATGGCCCCGGAACGCTTTCGGGGTATCGCCGACGAACGGACCGATCAATACGCCCTGGGGATCACGCTGTACGAACTGGTCACGGGGGTGCGGGCGTTCGAGGGGGCTTCCACCGGGGAGTTGATGCAGCGGATCGCGCAGCACGATCCCCTGCCGGCGCGGACCTTCGTTCCCGATCTCCCCCGTGATCTGGAAACAATCATCGACAAGGCGATCTCCAAGGACCCCGCGCACCGCTACGCGAGCTGCGGAGAGTTCGCCGCGGATCTGAAGAACTTTCTGGACGGCCGGCCCATCGTGGCGCGGCGCATTTCTCCCCCGGAGCGGTTGTGGCGGTGGTGCCGGCGGAACCGCGCCCTGGCTGCCGCACTCGCCTCGGTGGCGCTGCTCTTATTGGTAGTGGCCAGCATGGTCACAGTCGGCTACTTCCGCGCGCGACTCCACAACCGTGAATTGCAAGAGGCCCTCTCCAAGGAGCAGCTCGCCCGCTTGCGGGAATCGATCGCCCTGGCTGACGCCCGCCAGGCCCGCGACCAGGAACGCCGCGCCCGAGAAGTGGCCGAGTCCATCACCAGCCTCGCGCTGGAGGGACTGGATCGCGTGTTCGACGAGTTCGCCCCGGCGGCGCCGTACACTGTGGCGGTCGCCAGCGCCGCCGGCGAAGAGGAGAACGCCGAAACCTTGCTGCTCCCGGCGCAAGCCACGGTCTCGCCGCAGGTCGCCTCGGCGTTGAGCCGTCTGCTCCCGTTGTATCGCCGGTTGGCGGATGAGACCGCCCAGGACCCGCACGTCCGGCTGCGGGCCGCATCCGCCCAGTACCGCTTGGGCCTGATCCATCGCCAGCTCGGTCGCCAGGAAGCGGCCCTCACCGCCTTCTGGGCGGCGCGGGCGCTCCTGGAATCGCTGCGGCAAGAGGAAGCCTTGCCGTTCGACCAATTGCGACTGGACCTGGCCCGTGTCCTCAACGATTTGGGAGACGCGGAACGCTATTCGCCGCAATTGTTCCGGGAACGTCGCGAAGCCCATCAACAGGCTTTGGAATGGTTATCGGCCGTCTCCAAGGAAGTCCTGTCCGATGAAGAACGTCTGGAACTCGCCCGGACTCACTACTTTCTGGGCCAGCGGGATATGCTCTCCTTCGGCTCTCTGCGCGGCGGAGGGCCTTCCCGCGGCGACCGCAACGACCGTTCCCGAGGGGACGGGGACACCCGCTCTCGACGCGACCGCGGAGGGGAGAACTCCCAGGGTTCCGACGTCCGTCGTACTCCCGAGGCGGCTCCCTCCCCAGCGGGAGCTCCCCCTCCGAGTCCAAACCAGGCTGAATCTCGCGACCGCCCCAGGTCGCCGTCCGAAGGTCCCCCCCCGACTTCGGATCGGGAGCGTGGTTCCCGTCCGCCGGGAGCGTCCGGATTCTCCGCGCGCGAAGAAGCGCGGCGCCATCTGGCCAGCGCCATCCAACTGCTGGAGGATTTCCCGCACGGGGATCGCGATACGCGCGTCCGCCTGTTGCTGGCCCGTTGCTATCGGGAGCGGGCGGCGATCCGGAACTGGGAGGAGGTTGACCAGCGGCGGCGGGACTGGGAAACCGCCGTCGAGCTGCTCCGGGAACTGGTCCGCGAAGCGCCGGAGACGCTCGATTTCCGCTTTGAGCTGAGTGAAACGTTCGCCGATTTTGAACCGCGGTGGTGGCCCGAGGAACGCCTCGCCGAGGCCGAGACGCGGCTGCGGGAAGCCTTGAAGCTCTCCGAGCCGTTGCTCAGCAAAGCCCCCGACATCCCCGCCTACGCCACCGGTCAGACGCAGATTCTGCTCAAGCTGGCCACGGTGCTGCGGCGGTTGGAACGCCCCGCCGAGGCCGAACAACGGCTGACGGCGGCGATGGCCCTCCAGGACGCCCTGGCCGCCCGGTTTCCGGACCCCCCCCTGCACCTCATCTGGAAGGCGAGGATTTCCCGCAGCCTCGCCGATCTCCTGATCGAACAGGGGCGGCGCGACGCGGCGATCACCCTGCTGCAAGCGGCCGGAACCTCGATCGAACCGATCGTCCGCTCGGAGGATCGCCGCACCAATCCGGCGGCCGCCTTTGCCTCCTTCACCGCCGGCGACATCTATCAGCGATTGGCCGAAGCGCTCAAGGACCAGGGGGACCTCACCGGCGCGGAAGAGGCCCGGCGGAAAGCGTTCGAGCTGGGGCCGCAGCCTTTCTTCCAGCGGCGGCCGCCCCCCGACGTCCCGGACCCGTCCCCCCTCCGCAGAAACAACGGGACTCAGCGGAGCGAATAGCGCCCTTCCCGTTTCCCCTGACACTCGACGCAGTTGCGCGTGTAGGGGATCGCCTTGAGCCGGAGCCTGGGAATCGCCGCCTTGGCCTTGGACTTGCCTTCGGCGAGGCAAGTCTCGCACAGGCCGAAGGTTCCGTCAGCAATTCGCTTCAATGCGGCCTCGATTTCGCTGAGGGTCTCCTGATCGTTCTCCATCAGGCTGAGGGCAAAATCCCGTTCGTAGGCGTCCGTTCCCAGTTCCGCCATGTGCGTGGGACTTTTCGACTCGTGCCCATCATCGAGAGCGCCGTCAGACAACTGTTTCACGTCCCCTCGAATCCGGGCTCGCAATTCGGTGAGCAGAGCCTTGAACTGGTCGAGGTCTTTTTGGCTGAGCATTCTCTCGGTTTCCACGTCACAGAGGGGAGTCGATCAGAGGCAGATCACCGATTATCGCCCCCCACTCCTCTGAAATCAAGCTGCGGAAATCGAGCATTTCCGGCCTTTCCCCGTTCCCTCGACCGGACCGGGGAGAGCAGGCCTTTCGAGTCCCGCGGGTGAGAGCGAGCCATCCGCGCGGACCAGGCAGGCACGGCTGGCAAGCCAGCCGGAGAACTACGGTACTTCGGTCCCTCGAACGAATCCGCGCGGTCCGGTTGGCAAACTGTCCCGGGATCGCCACAATACGCCGCTTGAACCGTCACCGTTGCGTGCCGCGGCGGCAGGAGGGGTCGAGCGGTTCGACCGGTTCCCGCCCTCAGCCGCGGCCGAAGCCTCGTCCTCGAGGCTTTGACCACACGCCAGGACGTATTATGAACCAACCGAAGTTTGACATCCGCAAGATGAGGCGCAAGAAGCAGCGCCTCAAGAAGAAGATGACCTGCCGGTTCTGCCCGGACGGAGTCATCCCCCGTCCTGTCTACGTGGACTACAAGGACGTCAAGACGCTCAAGCAACTCATCGACCGGCAGGGGCGGATTCTCCCCCGCCGCCGCACCGGGACTTCGGCCATCTACCAGCGGGCAGTGCGTCAGGCCATTCTACGGGCGCGGTTCATCGGCCTGTTGCCGTACGTCGCCGAAGAGTGACGGGCGGCTCGGTGGCGTCCGTGTTCCCCCGTCGGAGTCGCGGAGACGCCCCGGACTTTTGCGGGTGGTCGCCCGACGTCGGCGCATGTCCGATCTGCACGCCCAGCTTGCGGCCAACCTCTCCGCCGTCCAGGGGCGGATCGCCGACGCCTGCGCGCGGTCCCGCCGCGATCCTCGGGAGGTTCAGCTCGTCGCCGTCGTCAAGTCGGCCGAATGGGAGTGGGTGCGGGCCTTGCTCGAACTCGACGTCCGCCATCTGGGCGAGAGCCGTCCCCAGCAGCTAGTACATCGTGCGGCCCAACTGGCGGCCGAGGCCCCGCACCTTCCCGTCCAGTGGCATCTCATCGGGCACTTGCAACGCAACAAGGTGCGGCCGGTCCTCCCCGTCGCCCGGCTCATTCACTCGATCGACTCCTTGAGGCTGCTGGAACGCGTGGGACTGATTGCAGGCGAGCTCCGCCTCCAGCCGCGCGTGTTGCTGGAAGTCAACGTCTCCGGCGAAGCGACGAAGCAGGGCTTCGCTTTGGAGCAACTGTGGTCGCAGTGGGAGGCGCTGACGTCGGTCCCGCATGTCGAGGTCGCCGGGCTGATGACGATGGCCCCCGAGAGCGATGATCCCGAGGCGGCGCGGCCGGTGTTCCGCGGACTGCGGGAACTGCGCGACCGGCTCCGCCAGCGAGGCCCGTGGGAGCTGCCACAACTCTCCATGGGGATGAGCGGCGACTATGAGACCGCCGTGGAAGAGGGGGCCACGCTGGTGCGCGTGGGGAGCCGGTTGTTCGCGGGACTGGCCGGTGAATCAGCCCGCGGGGGAATCACCCCGCGCGACGCGCAGCCGGGTGGTCCACTTCCCGGGTGAAAGCGCACTCCTTACCCGGTCCTCTCCCCAGGAACGGGTCGAGAGTCCCGCCGACGCCGTCGGCGGGCTTGAGTGGGAGCCCCCTCCCCTCAAGCAGGGGAGAGCGAGTTTCCGGGTACGGCTGGTGTTCGCCGGCGAGGCTGCTGCGGCGGGGGCGGCCGCCAGTTCGGCCATTGCGTCGGATCGTGACGGATCTCCGGGGGGCGGTTGCTGTCGGTTCGGTGTGGAGAGATCCATCCGGCTTGCCTTGGCTCCGTTCAGCCCTCACACTCGTCTCCAGAGACCCTGGGTGTCCCTCTCCAGTTGTTCCCCTGCACCGATGGATGGTTCCATGCGAGAGCTCCCCGCGTGGCTTCGATGGGGCGGCTTATGTCTCCTGCTCAGCCTGCCGGCGACCGGCGGCGGCACGCTGCCGGCCGCCGACGCCCAGGACGGCCCGGTTTACACCGATCCGGCCCGGGTCGATGAAGATTTCCCCTTTCAGGGGGAGTATCGCGGATATCAGGCGCCGCTCGGCACCCTGCGCAGCGCCGAGCCGGTGGGATTGCAAGTGGTGGCGCTGGGGAACGGCGAGTTCCAGGCGGTCAAGTTCTACGGGGGGCTTCCCGGTGCGGGGTGGAAGGACGGCCGGCGGTATCCGCTCCAGGGAGCACGGACCGGCGGACTCGTGGAACTCCGCGGCGAGCAGTACGACGTCGTGGTGGATGGGACCCGCGGCCTGATTCTGAATCACCGCGGCCAGTCGGTGGGGGAATTGTGGAAGGTGGAGCGCGTCAGTCCCACGCTGGGAGCGCCCCCGCCCCCGGGCGCGGTGGTGCTGTTCGACGGCTCCTCGACGGATCAGTTCATCGACGGCCGCCTCTCTCCCGACGGGCATCTCATGGCGGGGGCCGAAACCACCGGGGCCTGGAGCGACTTCCTGCTGCACGGCGAGTTCCGCCTCCCCTACAAGCCGCTGGCACGCGGTCAGGCGCGGGGCAATAGCGGCTTTTATCTGCAGCGGCGTTACGAAGTACAGGTGCTCGATTCGTTCGGGCTGGAAGGGGTCGAGAACGAGTGCGGCGCGCTGTACCGGACCCGCCGTCCCGACGTCCACCTGTGCCTGCCGCCGCTCCAGTGGCAGACCTACGACATCGAGTTCCATGCCCCGCGGTTCGACGCCGCCGGACAAAAGGTCAGCGACATGCGGATCACCGTCTGGCACAACGGCGTGCTCATCCACCAGGACGTCCCGATCCCGAACAAGACCGGCGGGGGGAAGCCGGAAGGGCCGCAGCCGCTCCCCATCCTGCTGCAGGACCACGGCAACCCGGTGGTGTACCGCAACCTGTGGCTGGTGGACCTGACTGATCCCCAGGCGTCGGCGACCGCTCGTCTGCCGGTGACGCCGCGCACCCTCCCGCCCACGCCCCTCTCCGTGTACCCGCCGTATCCGTACCCGCCGCCAGTGGCGAGCGTGGCCGGCGGGCGTCTGGTCGTGGAGGTCGGCGGTCCCTGATCGGCTGAGCAACTGGACGGGGAACGCGAGGGGGGCTGAAGCGGCCGACTCCGCTACCATGGGAGGAGATGGGCCCCTTGCCGGATGAGGTGCTCTGTGTCCTGCCCGCACGCCGACGTCCCGACCGAGAATCGCCGCCGGCTCGTCATCGCTCTGCTGTTGGCGGCGACGTACATGGCGGCGGAGGCTGTCGGCGGTTGGTGGAGCGGATCGCTCGCCCTGCTGGCCGACGCGGGCCACATGCTCTCCGATGTGGCGGCCCTGGGACTCAGCCTGCTGGCGGCCTGGATCGCGACGCGCCCCGGTTCAACACAGCAGACGTATGGCTTTGTGCGGGTCGAGATTCTGGCCGCCGCTGCCAATGGCGCGCTGCTCGTTCTGGTGGCAGGGGGGATCGCCTGGGAGGCCTGGGAACGGTTTCAGGACCCGCGGGAAATCCGCGTGGGACTGATGACCGTGATTGCCGCCGGCGGGCTGGCGGTCAATCTGCTGATGCTCCGCGTGCTGCACGGGGGACGCGAGCACAACCTCAACATCCGCGGGGCGTGGCTGCACGTCGCCGCCGACACCCTGGGGAGCTTCGCCGTGCTCCTGGCGGCAGGAGGGATCGCGGGGGGATGGTGGTGGGCCGACCCCGCCGTGTCGCTGGCAATCGCGCTCTTGGTCGTGCATTCGGCGTGGCGGCTGCTGCGGGAGGCTCTGGGCATTTTGATGGAACACTCACCGGCCTCGATCGAAGTGGAGCAGGTCCGTCAGGCGCTGCTGGGTGCGGAAGGGGTGGCGGACGTCCACTGCCTGCACGTGTGGAGCATCACCAGTGGATTCCACGCCATTTCCGCGCATGTGGTGCTGCACCCGGGCCGCAACGGGACCGGCGATCTGGCGGCGCTCCGCGGGCGGTTGCAGCAGCAATTCCACGTCGATCACGTGACGCTGCAACTGGAGCCGGCCGGCTTTACCGGGTGCGATGAAGCGCCAGGAGCCGCGTGCCGACCGGGGGGGAATGGTTGAGCCGCTCCGAGTGAGGAACGGCTCCACCGGCTCAGAAGGTATCGAAGGCGTAGAAGGGCGAGTTCGGCGGGAGGATGCCGGCCGGGACACCGCAGCGGGGAGGAACGTCGCTGCATACTCACGGGTACGCAGCCAGACGCAAGCCACGGATGAAGACGTAATCGCGTTGGTTCCGCGTCGCCAAGGCCGCTCGCTCGTGGAGTGCCGTGGCAGCAATCAAGGCGTCGGGAATTTTCAGGCCGTGACTGAGGCTGTAGCGAGTCATCAGGCGCATGGCGATGTCTGTCACCGACTCGCTGAGCTTGATGACCTGAATCCGTTTGAGCAGGCGCGCGACCTGGCGTGACTCCTGCTTGTTGCGGCAGCCGGCGAGCAGCTCCATCGCTGTGATGCTGCTGATGGCGGCTGCCGACTCCCGTACTGCGGCGTCGAGGAAGGCCACGGCCTCCGGAATCCCCCGGGCCACATCGATCAGGACGTCCGTGTCGATGAGTACCTCAGCCAAGCCGTCGGCTCCACTGAGCTTGACGCAGCGAGCGGACCCATTCCGCACCGTCGGCGAACTCCGGCCGGTCCCGCCACATGCCGACGAACGGTTCCTTGGCGATTGGCCGCGGGGGGGGTGACCGCGGTGGGGCGGCCTCCGCGGCGAGGGCGGTGATCAGCTCATCGACCCGCCGCTGCGCCTCACGGGACAAGCAGTCGTACTTGTGGAGCAACTGGCGATGTGTCATCGGGCCTCCACGCCGGGGGAACACGGCTACGTCGGGGCCTCTCTCCCCTCATCTCCCGGGGAAAGGCCAGTGTGAAGGAGGCGCAGAGTCCAGAGAGGCTGCCGGCCACTCTCTCTTCCAGGGGGACCCGCTTCAGACTCTGGCGACAGACATGTTATCCCCCGGGAACACTTGCCGGCAATCCGACGAGTGCAACCTTGCGCCCTCACGAGCTCAGAAGGTGTCGAAGGCGTAGAAGGGCGAGTTCGGCGGGAGGATGCCGGCCGGGACACCGCTGTTGGCGAAGTTGACCACGTCGGTGAAGTCGCTGATCACGGTGGTGAAGCCGCTCAGCAGCAGGTCGGAGAAGGCGTCGATCCGCAGGGTGCTGTTACCCAAGCCGGGGAACAGGAAGTCGTTGGAGTCGCGGCCACCGTGCAGAATCTGCAGGATGGGCGGGACATCCGGATTGCCGTCACCATCGAAGTCGCGGTACGGCAGACGCGTGGCGTTGCGAATGCGGTTGCCGGCCGAAGCGTTGGAAAACGGACCGTTGTCGTCGATCGGCAGGCCGGTGAAAGGATCGATGCCGGCCGGCGGATCGTTGCCGTCCTGGTTCTGCGTGCGGGATTTGAACACTGCTTCGGTGTTGTTGTAGAAGGCGAAGTTCTGATTGTTGAATCCGCCCGCGAGGGAGAGTCCGAAGACGTCGGCCGAGGTCCCGCTGTTGCCGACGACGCTGGTGAGGGTGATGCGGGCGAGCGGGTCCTGCTGGTACCCCTGAGGATCGAACGTGTTGTCGCCCGGCGGGTTGGGACCGTCGGTGCGGGGGATGCTGTTGTTGTCGCTCCAGGTTCCGCCGGTGGTGGCGGGATCGACCGTCGAGGTGAAGGTGTGGATGAAGAAGTCGACGCCGAAGTTGTTGTCCATCAGGTTGTTGTCGATGCGGGCCAGCAGACCGCCGCCGAGCGACGGATCGGTGGTGTTGGGATCGGCCCAGGGCTGGCCCAGACCGGGGAAGGCCCCGGTGGTGCCGACGCGGAGCACCAGACCGCCGCCGGCCGAACCCCCCGCCGTGTTGTTGCTCACGATGGTGCTGTTGGTGACGGTCAGGTCCAGGAAGGCGTCGTTGAAGATGCTCCCGGTCTGCGACAGCGGGACGCTGGAGCGGACCTCGTTGTCCTGCTCGAGCGAGGCGGTGACGACGGCGTAGATGCCCTCCTCGGTGTTCTCCGCGACAAAGGCCTCGTCGATGATGACCTGGGCGTTGGCCGTGCCGCGGACGAGCATGTCGATGCCGCGGCCGCCGTTGTTGGTGATGATGTTGTTGTCGGTGATGGTCACGAGGATCGAGCCGTCCACGGTGTTGATGGAGCCGTTGCCGAAGTGCCCGAGAATCTGCACGCCGTCGCGGGTGTTGCGGGTGATGAGGTTCCGCTGGAGGTTGGTGGTCACCAGGCCCGTGGTGCGGTTCTCGGTATTGACGCCGTGCAGCAGGTTGTCGCTGATTTCGTTGTCGAAGATGTTGGTGACCAGCAGCGCCGGGGCAATGGCAAAGGTGGCCGAGGCGGAGGGCTCGATGTCGATGCCGCTGAGTGTGTTGCCGTTGATCAGGTTGTTGACGATGTTGGAGGTGCTGTTGCCGAACGGTCCGTGGAAGAAGTCGCTGAAGGGGGTGATGTTGATGCCGCTCTCGGCGTTGAGGCGAATCTCGTTGCCGAAGCTGCGGCCGAAGGCGTCGGTCCCCAGGTCGCCAATCTGCAGCGGGCTGGGCAGGTTCCCCAGGAACCCGTGCACGCCGCCGAGGTTGATGCCGTCCGCCCCGTTGGAGTTGATCTGGTTGCCCAGCCAGCGGCCGGTGACGCTGCGGCCGTCGCCGAGGATGGCATTCTGCTCGGTGGTGAGCTGAATGCCGTGGGAGGCGTTGAGGTTGATGGTGTTGAACAGGATGTCCGCCTGGAGCTGGGCGTCGCCTTCGGCGCGGAGATGGATGCCGCGACGACCGGTGGCCGTGGCGTTGGTGCCGTTGGACTGGATGCTGTTTTCGCCGATGGTGTAGTCGTCGATGTTGCTGTTGTTGCGGGCGATGAGTTCGATGCCGTCGTCGCCGTTGCCGTTGATGAGGTTGCCGACGTCGTTGCCGGCGCCGTCGCGGCCGCCGATGCGGAAGTTGTCGATGACGGCGGCGCCGCTGCGTTCGACGTGGATGCCGTCCAGGCCGTTGCCACTGAAGGAACTCCGCCACAAGCGGGCGTTGGGGAGCGAGGCGTTGCCGTTGAGGAAGGCACCGAAGCCATTGCCGGCGTTGCCGTTGACCAGCACGCGGTCGAACAGGGGATCGACGATGCGGGCGGTCTGGTTCAGGTTGATGTGGATGCCGTCGCCGGCGTTGCCGCTGAAGGAGGTGTCGGTAGTGGTCGCCTGGCCGACGCGGAGGCGGTTGAGGCGGGCGTTGTTCCGCAGGCGGATGCCCAGTCCCTCGCCGTTGAACACCGGGTCGGCGCCGTCGCGGGTGCCGCTGACGCTGGTGTTGAGGATGTCCACAAAGCCGACGGAGTTGTCGGTGGTGTCGATGCCGATGCCGACGTCGGTGTTGCCGTTGAAGACGACGGCGGCCGGCACGCCGGCGGAACCGATGGTCAGGTTGTAGACGCCGTTGTTGAAGGCCCGCACCAGCAGGCCGTAGCTGCCGTTGCCCGAGGTCGAGCTGTTGAAGGTGGCGGCGCTGTCGCGGGGACTGGTGTAGCTGTAGTTGAGGGTGGCGGTGTCGTTGACGGTGATGAGCTGGCCGTGGCCGGTGTTGTTGTCGAAGGTGGTGTTCTCGAAGGTCAGGTTCTGGACGGAGTTGTCGTTCAGGACGGCGGTGAGTCCGGCGCCGCCGAGGTCGAAGCGGTCCCGCGGTCCGAAGAAGTTGACCACGGCGTCGTCAAAGGTCTCGACGCGGAGGTTGCTGTCTCCGGAGCGCTGGAAGATGTTGTCGAACAGCCGCACGTCCATCGACGGAGTCGCCGTGCCGAAGGCCTGGATGAACAGGCCGTTGTTGGTGGCCGAGTTGGAGGTATTGCGGAGGATGCTGGTGAGGCGGAAGTCGGCGGAGTCGCGGCGGATGAGATAGATGGAGTTGCCGTTGCCGTCGAACGTGTTGTCGCTGATGAGCAGGTTGCGGACGATGCTGGTATCGCGGGCGTCGACCAGGATGCCGTTCTCGGCGTACCCCGTAATCTGGTTGTTGACGATGCGGGAGTTGACGAGCCGGGAGGTATCGGAGGTGTTGATGTGGATGCCGTTGCGGCCGGCGGTGCCCAGCAGGATTTGCGTGATCTGCACGGCCCAGGTGGCGGAGCCGGCGGCGTATTCCTGGAACGTCCAGAAGGTGTTGGGGGCGACGGGATCGGAAACGGTGGCGCTGTAATCGCCCCAGCGGTTGCGGCCGGAGCCGAAGTCGAGGAAGTACGGCGAGGTTCCCGCCTGAGTGACGAACGGCGTGCCGAAGTTGGTGACCCCGCCGGACGTGGTGCCGGTGACGACCATGGCGCTGGGGTTCTGGTTGGGGCCGCTGCCGGTGAAGCCGATCACCACCTTTCCCTGCTGGTTGACGGCGATCGAGGCGTCCAGGTAGTCGACCTGCGGGTCCTCGATCAGGCCGGTCTGACGGACGGTGCTGGTGGCGGCGTCGATCTCGTACCAGCGGATGGCCGAGTTGCCGGAGGTGCCGGCCACGGCGTGAACCGCCCAGATGCTGTTCCCCACCTTGACGACGTTGCCGTTGAAGCGGGGGGAGACGTTCTCCAGCGGCGGGGTTCCGCCCGGCTGCCGCGCATTGGGAGCGACGGCGTAGTTCGGCACGGGGACGTTGCTCGCTCCGCTGAGGGTGGCGCCGGCACCGCCAGCCCCGGAGATGTTGCGCAGCAGCAGGTTGGTGCCGCCGGGCAAGAGGTTGTTGAGGACCTCGACGACGCCGTCGGCCGGTCCGAACAGGTCGACCACACCCTGGGGCGTTTCGCCGCTGCCGGCCAGGTTCTCAAAGCGGGTCATGTTGGCGATGGACGGCGCGCCGCTGAGCAGGTCGGCCTTGGGAATCGAGTAGATGGAGATGTCGAATCCGGCGCCGAAGTTGTTGGTGCCGATGACGACGGCGTCGGCGGTGACGCCGAGGGTGTCGAAATCGTTGAAGCGGGTGCCGCCGCCGGCCACGTCGCCGACGAACTGCACGCCGCGCCACGTGCCGGTGGGATCGCCGGTGTCGGAGACGGCGATGTAGATGCGGTTGCCGGCTCCGCCGTCGATGGCCGCGGCGATCCAGCGATTGGTGGTCGGGTCGTAGATGATGCGGGGATCAAACGTGCCGCCGGCACGGGCGATGCCGATCACGCTGTCGAAGAAGTTGTCCAGGGTGACGCGGCTGATGAGGTTGCCGGTCCCCTTGTCGTAGATGGCGAACACGCCGTTGAGCATTTCGACGATGTGATTGACGCCGACGGCCCCCATCGTGTCGGGCGGGATGAAGCCCGAATCGTTGATGGTGCTGCCGGTGAAGTTGGTGCCGATGCTGGAGGCGCCGCCGCCGCCGGAGGAGAGGATGTTCCCCTCGATGTCCGCGGTGGCGACGGCCGAGCCGGAGAGGTTGAAGCTGATGGCGTCGTCGAGGTTGGAGAGGAAGCGGTTGCCGCGGGCGGGGTCGACGCCGCCGACGTCGCCGATCCGGACCACGTGCTGGCCGCTGTTGGCGTTGAACTGGAAGCCGTCCTCCTGGTTGTCGGAGGCGACGGCCGAGGGATCGCCGAAGACGTTGCCGGTCAGCCACAGGTTGATGCGGGTGTCGGTGCCGTCGAGGGAGTTGACTTGCAGCCCGTTGGCGCCGTTGCCGCTGAAACCGTTGTTGGCGATGTTGCGTCCGCTGGCGACGTTGGCCATTTGCACGCGGCCGGAGGCGCCGACGTCGATCTGCACGCCGTTGTCGCCATTGGCCTCGAAACGGTTGTCGGAGATGCGGCCGTTGAGCGTCGACCCGACGACGACCAGGTGCATGCCGTCGTCCTGGGCGTTGCGGACGTAGTTGCGGGTGACGTCCAGGCGGAGCGGATCGACAGCGCCGACGGCGCGGATTTCAAAGCCGTCATCCGAGGCGCCCGTGACCGTGTTGAGGTCGAGCCGGCCGATGTTGTCCCTGCCGAGGGCCGTCGTATCGGCGGTGATGCGGACGGCGTCGGTGACGTTGTGGAAGAAGTTGCGGTTGATGTTGAAGCCCCGCGTGCCGACCCCCAGGATGCCGACGGAGGTCTGTCCGGCCCCGCCCGTCCCCGGTCCCTGAATGCGGAAGCCGGAGACCTCGTTCTCGTTGTTCAGCCGCACGATCGGCGTGCCGGGAGCCACCCCCACGCCGTTGTTGGTGAGCAGCGGCAGCGGACCGGGGGTCTGTCCCGGCAGCACGAACGTCCCGCGGGTGGAGGTGTACAGGTGGGGGATGCGGTCGGGGAGCGTGCCGTCACCCAGCAGCCGCTGGCTGAACTCCAGCGTCAGCGTGGTGTTGAGGTTGAAGTCGGTGTTGTCGCCGCGGCGGCGGACAAAGATGATGTCGTACCCCTGCCGGACCCCCAGCGGAGCAGCCATGTAGTCGGCCGTGGACATGTAGGGGTTCTCGGCCGTGCCGTTGCCCGGCGTGGTCCGGTTCGGGTCGATAATGGCGATCTGGAACGGCTGGTTGTCGTTGGGGTTGATTTCAGGGCTGAACTTCATCCGCTGGGCGCGGGCCACCTTGACCTGGTAGTTGCGCTGCACCGACTGGGTCAGCGACATCACGACCGGGTTCGGCCGCAGGATGCGGGAGGGCATCCCGTTGGGGAGCCGCAGCTCGAAATTGACCGACACGTTGGTGTCGAACAGGTCGTCATGCGTGACAACCGTGTTGACCCAGAAGTCCTCGGTGATCTGCCACTGGGCGCGACCGGTCACGCCGATGGTGTCTTCCACACCAGAGGCCGTGAGCACATACGGTCCGACGCCCAGTTCCAGGCCATACTTCCCCAGGAAGGGGGCTGGCATCGCCACCTCGAAGGTGTAATTGCTGACCCCTGTCTCAAAGTTCTGGAGGACCGGGACCAGGATGTTGTTCCCTCCCAGCACCGGGTCGAAGAACTGCTGGTAGAAGACCCGCTGGCGGTTCCCCGCCACCCAGTTGGCGTTGAAGCGGTAGGAGAGATACCGGCCGACCGTCTCCAGCGACAGACCGAACTGATGCATGTCGTCGTGGTAGGAGCGGCTGAAGTCCCACCAGTACGAATGACCGAACATGCGGTCCAGGGCCGGGACGTAAAAGCGGTGAATCGCCCCGAAGTTGAAGCCGGCGTTCCCCGTATCGTCGATCAGGACGCGGGGGTTCACCGCGAAGAGGTTGTAGTCGCTGAAGACGCGGAAGGGGACAAACGCACCGAGGTTGGTGAACCCGGTCCCCTGACCAGCGACCTCACCGCTGACCTTGTACAAGTCGAAACGGATGCGATCGAGCTCCGAGAGTGAAGGCCCCCCCAATCCCGCCGCGGCGCGGAACGCCGGGTCCACCGTCACGCCGTCCGGAGGGAGATATCCGCCTCCAAAGAGCTGATAGGGACTGTAGTTCTGATAGATCGCGTGCCCTTGAGCGCTGCTGTCCGGGATGGGGGCCAGCCCAGGATCGGAACGGTAGTCCGCATACGGGTTGCCGCCGTTGATGCGCACGGAGCCGGACTGCGCGTCGTATTCGGGAGATTGCGCGCGGGCCGCCGCTGGGACCAGCAGCGTTAACGCCAGCCAACCGAGCCAGGACTTCCGTGTGCTCTTCATCGATTGCTCCAGCATCCTGCTGACAATCGCCCGATCGCCGCGGGGGCGGCAACCAGGGTCGACTCCTGACGGCCGGATCGCTCGGCGCGCACGGGCGCACGCACCGACCGCCCGGAGGGGAGAGTCCGTCCGTAACGGTCCTGCCGATGATGGCAGTTATCCTCATCTTTCGGCGTTCCGATGGAATGAAGTTGAGCGGAAACTCCGGTCTGGCAGACCTTACCGGACGTTCGGCCTATAGCGGCTGCAGGCTGGTCCCGACTGGTGGCTTTTGGCGAGAACGCGTCTCCCTGTCCTTCCAAGGACGCCGCCGGGGGCGTCGCTTTCCCCTTCGTCGCAGACTCCCCAACTTTTGCTGGTTCTGCGGGGAGAGCACCCCGCCAGAAGGTTGGAAATCGTCCTTATCTCTTCTGACAATTAGAGGTTGCGAAGACAGTGCCAATTCCTCCTCCGGATCGGGCGTTCTCGGGAATAACCGGGTCTCCAGCGGACTCTGGAGGAGCAGGTCACGCTGGATTCACACCTGGGGCGGCCCCCCCAACCGCGTGACGATCACAGGTGTACACCTTGAGGAGAGAGGATCATGAAGAAGCTGCTCGCAACATTGACGGCCTGCTGTCTGGCGATTTCGCTGGTCGGCTGCGGCGGTGGCGGTGGATCGACCCCCGCTCCGTCCGATGGCGGAAGCCCTCCAGCGGGACATGAACAGGGAATGCCGGCCCCGCATCAGCAAGAGGAGAGCGCTGCGCCGCCGGCTGGTGGCGAGACCGCTCCGCCCCCGGCTGGTGGCGAGACCACTCCGCCGCCGGCTGGTGGCGAGACCACTCCGCCGCCGGCTGGTGGCGAGACCACTCCGCCCCCGGCGGAGAACCCCAATAACTGAACTTCAGTCGCCTGCTGCGTGACGAAACGCGAAACCCTCCCGGGTCACCTCCGGGAGGGTTTTCTCTTGGAGTGCTCCGACTGGTCAGAGCACTCGCTTCGCCGCGCGGTGTGAGCAGGCAGACCTCCGGCTGTGACCCCGTCTCGGAGGGGATCGGCGACCCTGCGGAACGGGTGAGTCCACCGAGGCCGTTGCGGTTACAATCCGAGAGCAGTCTTCCCCGCTTTCCAAGGCCGTTGGCGCTGCTCCCCGTTCCATGTCCCTCCGCACCGACGCCCTTTGCATCTGGCAAGCTGGAGTGGAGGCGGTGCGGGCGGAACGACTGATGGAAGAGGTCGTGCGGGTGAGCGGCACAAATCTGGAAATCGCCGGGGAAACGTTCACACTGGGAAAGGTGGGGCGTCTGGCGGTCGTCGGTGCCGGGAAGGCCGGCGCGGGAATGGCGGTGGGTCTGGAGCAGACTTTGGGGGACATCTTCCCTCCGGACCGACGCACCGGCTGGATCAACGTCCCCGCCGATTGCCTCCGTCCCACCCGCTGGATTCACCTGCACGCCGGTCGGCCGGCGGGCGTGAATGCGCCCACCCCGGAAGGAGTCGCCGGCACGCGGCAGATTCTGCGCCTCGTCGAATCCCTCCACGCCGATGACCTCTGCATCGTGCTCATGTCGGGTGGTGGGAGCGCCTTGCTCACGGCCCCCGCGACGGGCATCACTCTGGAGGACAAACAAACCGTCACCCGCCTCCTCTCGGAACGGGGGGCCTCTATTGAAGAACTCAACTGCGTCCGGAGGGAACTCTCGGAGGTGAAGGGAGGGGGACTGCTGCGGTCCTGTCGCGCGGGGACCGTCATCGTCCTCATCATCTCCGACGTCATCGGCGACCCGCTGGAGACGATTGCCTCCGGGCCAACCGTCCCCAATCCGACCACTCCGGCCGACGCCCTGGCTGTCCTCCGCCGCTACGTCCCCGACCGTCCCTCCCTCCCCTCCTCCGTCTGGTCGCTCCTGGAGTCCAAACAGGCGGCCGGGCCAAGCCAACGCTGTCCGGCTGACGGAGCTGCGGGACAGGAGAGGAGGCCGCAACTCGTGCGGCACCACGTCATCGCCAACAATCGCACGGCCTGTGAAGCTGCGGCTCGCGAGGGACGGCGTCGCGGTTATCAGGTCCGGGCGATTCGAGCGGAAGAGCGGGGAATCGCCCGCGAGGTCGGGGTTGCTCTGGCGGAGCAGTGCCTGTCCTGGCGAGCCACCAGTTCTTCCTGGCCGGAACCGATCTGTCTCATTACGGGAGGGGAGCCGGTCGTCCACCTCGCGGAGACGGACCAGCCGCGCCGCGGCGGACGAAATCAGGAACTGGTGCTTGCGGCCGTCGAGCGGCTGTGGGAGGACGGCGCTCACGGCATCTCCATCCTGTCGGGAGGGACGGATGGAGAGGATGGTCCCACGGATGCCGCGGGGGCCGTGCTCGACAGCCCCCTGCTGCGTCTGGCTCGGGAGCGCGGCCTCGACCCGGCGGGGTATCTGGCCCGCAACGATTCGTACACGTTTTTTGAAGCGGTGGGGGGGCTCGTCAAAACCGGACCGACGCATACCAACGTGATGGATGTGCGGGTGGCCCTCGTCGCCCCAAGGGACGGGACTGGATAAACTGGCCCGACCGTCTGCGATCTCCCCGCGGTTGCTGACCACCCACCTGTAAGGACATTTCTGGATGTCTGCCGTTCCTCCGACCCCTGACGCTCCCCCTCCCCACCCCTTTCATGAACACGTGGGGCTGCGGGTGGAGCTGGCCGAGGGGGGCCGCAGCCGCTCGCGCCTGGCGGTCGAGGAGCATCACCTGCGGGAGGGGGGGATCGTCCACGGCGGCGTGCTGGCGACGTTGCTGGACGTGGCGATCGGCGTGGCGGCGCGCAGCCTGGCGCCAGACGGTCCCGACCTGGTGACGATCCAGCTCAATGTCCACTTTGTCCGGGCGACGCGCGCCGGCGAGGTGCTTGTGGCCTGCGGAGAGGTGCTGCATCCCGGACGGAGGACGGTCGTGGCCCGAGGGGAAATCCGCACCGACGCCGGCGACCTGGTCGCCACCGGGACCGGCACACTCTTTTACCTTCCACCACCGCAGCAGTGACGATGAACCTGGCACGGGCGGCTGAGGCTTCTCCGCCGCGGACAATGCTCTCCCGTCGCACGCTGCTGCAAGGCATGGCGGCGTGGTGGCTCACGTCGCCGTCCCGAGCTGGCGCGGGGAGAGCCCCTGACGAGCGGCTGTGGTTTGAGCTCTCCTTTCCGCGCTCGCTCCGGACGGAACCGTTCACCGGCCGCGTGTATGTCTTTCTGGCGCCAAAGGGAGCCGAGCCGCGGACCGCGGGAAGCTGGTTTGATCCCCAGCCGCTGCTGGCCAAGGAGGTGCGCCACCTCTCCCCCGGCAGCAGCGTCTCTCTCTCGCCTGCCGATCCGGAGACGCTCTGCTTTCCGCGCGATCTGGCAACGCGCGACTTGACGGGATTCTGCGCGCAGGCCGTCCTGCGGTTCAACCCCTGGGAGCGGACCGTGGGCCAGGGGGCGGGGAATGCTTACGGGCCGGTGGTTGAGTTTGTTCCCAGTGGCCGCGTGGTCGTGCTGGGGGTGGACCGGCTCGTTCCCGAGACGCCGCTGCCGCAATCCAAGTGGTCGCGGCCGCTGCTCGTCCGGTCCGAGCGGCTCAGCCGGTTTCACGGCCGCGAGGTCTTCGTGCAGGGGATGGTGCTGCTGCCGGCCAGTTACTTCGATCAGCCGCGGCGACGCTATCCGGTGATCTTCACCATTCCGGGTTTCGGGGGGACGCTCCGGGAGGGTTATCGCCGCGAGCCGATCCCGGAGAGTCACCCCCAGGGAGTGGAGTTTCTCCGTGTGACACTCGATCCGACTTGTCCCCTGGGGCACCACGTCTTTGCGGACTCGGCCAACAACGGTCCGTGGGGGACTGCCCTGGTGGAAGACTTTCTGCCCGCCCTCGACGCAGAGTTTCGCACCATCCCCGCACCGCACGCCCGCCTGCTGACGGGTCACTCCTCCGGCGGTTGGAGCTCCTTGTGGCTCCAGACGACCTGTCCGGAGGTGTTCGGGGGCGTGTGGAGCACCGCCCCTGACCCGGTCGATTTTCGGGACTTCCAGCAGATCAACCTCTACCGTCCCGGGGAGAACATGTTTGTGGACCCGCAGGGGGAGCGCCGGCCGCTGGCCCGCGCGGGGGGACGGGTCCGGTTGTGGTACGACGACTTCTGCCGCATGGAAGACGTGCTCGGTCCCGGCGGGCAGCTTCACAGCTTTGAGGCGGTGTTCAGTCCGCGCGGCGACGACGGTCGCCCGCGGCGGCTGTGGGACCGCGAGACCGGACGCATCGACGCCGACGTCGCCGCCGCCTGGACCGCCTACGACATTCGCCTGTGGCTGACCGATCACTGGTCCGAGTGGGCGCCCTCACTGGCCGGCAAGCTGCACGTCTTTATGGGGACGGAGGATACCTTCTATCTGGAAGGTTCCACGCGGCTGCTGGCCGCGGCGCTGCGGGAACTGGGGAGCGATGCCGTGGTGGAACTGCACGAGGGGAAAGACCATGCGTCACTGCTGACGCGGGAGCTGCGGGCCCGCATCCGCCAGGAGATGGCTGAGCTGTTCCTGCGCGGTTCCGGACAGGTGTGAGGGGGGCGGGCGGGACGGAGCAAACGGTCTGCATCCGCGCCGCTGGATTTCACCGCCGTCACGGCCACTCTCCCCCCTCGCCGGCCGCTACTCCCGCCGCCGGTGGTCTGCTAGCATCCGCACCGTCTGAACGTCCGAGGAGCCTTGTCCCATGTCCGTGGTGAACCCGTTCCAAGCCGCTGCCCGACTCGCCACCGCCGCGGGCGACGTGACGATTTACCGCCTGTCCGCTCTGGAGAAGCAGGGGCTGACCGGCATCGAGACCCTTCCTTATTCCCTGCGAGTGCTGTTGGAGTCGGTGCTGCGGAACTGCGACGGCTTCCTCGTCAGCGAGGAGGACGTTGACAACGTCGCCCGCTGGCAGCCGCACGAGGAACCCTCCGTCGAGATCCCCTTCCTCCCCGGCCGGGTGGTGCTGCAGGACTTCACGGGGGTCCCGGCGGTGGTGGATTTGGCGGCGCTGCGCTCGGCGATGGTCCGCATGGGCGGCGACCCCAAGAAGATCAATCCGCTGGTTCCGTGCGATCTGGTGATCGACCACAGCGTCCAGGTGGACCAGTTCGCCTCGCCGCTGGCGTTGCAATACAACGTGGAGAAGGAATTTGAGCGCAACCGCGAACGCTACCAGTTCCTCAAGTGGGGCCAGCAGGCGTTCCAGAACTTCCGCGTCATCCCGCCGGCCACGGGGATTGTCCATCAGGTCAACCTCGAGTACCTCGCCACGGTCGTCCTCACCCGGTCCACGGGGGGCGACGGCGGGACGATCGCCTTCCCCGACTCCCTCGTCGGCACCGATTCCCACACCACGATGATCAACGGTCTGGGGGTCGTCGGCTGGGGCGTGGGGGGGATCGAAGCCGAAGCCGTCATGCTCGGCCAGCCGATCTACATGCTGCTTCCCGAGGTCGTCGGCTTTGAACTCCAGGGAGAACTCCCGGAAGGAGCCACGGCCACCGACCTGGTGCTGACGATCACGCAGATGCTCCGCCGCCACGGAGTGGTGGGGAAGTTTGTCGAGTTCTATGGATCGGGACTCGATTCCATGTCGCTCCCTGATCGGGCCACGATTGCCAACATGGCGCCGGAGTACGGCGCGACGATGGGCTTTTTCCCCGTCGATGCCGAGACGCTCCGCTACCTCCAGCGGACCGGCCGCGCTCCGCAAGTGATCGATCTGGTGGAACGCTACTACAAGGAGCAGGGGCTGTTCCGCACGGCGGAGGCCCCCCTCCCCCGCTTCAGCTCCACGCTGCGGCTGGACCTCTCCACCGTCGAGCCGTCGCTGGCCGGTCCCAAGCGGCCGCAGGATCGCGTGACGCTGGCGGCCATGAAGAGCCAGTGGCGGCAGGACCTCTCGGCGTTGTTCGGCAAGATTTCCCCCGCTCACGATTCCACCGCCAACAGCATGGTCGACGAAGGGGGGACCGCCACGGCGACGGCCGCCGTCGCCCTCGCGGCCGATCCGGGACTCGACGGCGTGCCGGTGGACTACGCCGGCCAGCACTTCAAGCTCAAGCATGGCGACGTCGTGATCGCCGCCATCACGAGCTGCACCAACACCAGCAACCCCTCGGTGATGCTCGGCGCGGGCCTGCTGGCCCGCAACGCCGTGCAGCGCGGCCTGACCCGCAAGCCGTGGGTGAAGACCTCGCTCGCCCCCGGCAGCCGCGTCGTCACCGATTACCTCCAGCAGGCCGGCCTCACCGAGCCGCTCAGCGCCCTGGGATTCCACCTCGTCGGCTACGGCTGTACGACGTGCATCGGGAACAGCGGACCGCTTCCCGACCCCATCGCCGAGGCAATTTCGGAGAACGACCTGGTAGTCTGCGCGGTCCTCTCCGGCAACCGCAACTTTGAAGGCCGCATCAACCCCCATGTCAAGGCGAACTATCTTGCCAGCCCGCCGCTGGTCGTCGCCTATGCCATTGCCGGCACAACGGATATCGACCTGCTGACGGAGCCGCTGGACTATGACCCCGCCGGGGAAGCGGTCTATCTGGCGGACATCTGGCCCAGCCAGCAGGACATCTCCGACACCATGGCCGCGGCGATGTCGCCGGAGATGTTCCAGCGCGAGTACAGCCACGCCACCGAAGGTCCGCCACAGTGGCAGGCCATCCAGGGGGCCGAAGGGGACTTGTACCAGTGGGACCCCGCCAGCACCTACGTGCAGGAGCCCCCCTTCTTCCTGAACATGCCCCTCGAACCCCCGCCCATTCAGAGTATCCAGAATGCCCGCTGTCTCGTCTCCGTGGGGGATTCCACCACTACCGACCACATCAGCCCGGCCGGCTCCATCAAAAAAGACTCACCCGCCGGGAAGTATCTGATGGAACACGGGGTCCAGCCGGCGGACTTCAACAGCTACGGCAGCCGCCGCGGCAACGACCGGGTGATGACCCGCGGCACCTTCGCCAACATCCGCCTGCGGAACCTGCTCGTGCCGGGCTCCGAGGGGGGGGTGACGAAGTACTTCCCCACTGGCGAGGTGATGTCGATCTACGACGCATCCATGAAGTATCAGGCCTCCGGCACGCCGCTCGTGGTGCTGGCCGGCAAGGAATACGGCACCGGCTCCTCCCGCGACTGGGCCGCCAAGGGGACGCAGCAGCTTGGCATCCGGGCCGTCATCGCTGAGAGCTTTGAGCGCATCCACCGCTCCAACCTGATCGGCATGGGGGTGCTGCCGCTCCAGTTCCGTCCGGGGGAAAACCGCGAAGCTCTCGACTTGGACGGCACGGAGGTCTTCTCCATCGCCCTGGACGATTCCCTCAAGCCGCGGCAGGCCGTGGAGGTGACTGCACGCAAGCCCAACGGACAGGAGGTGCACTTCGTCACCACCTGCCGCATCGACACCCCGGTGGAAGTGGTGTACTACCGTAACGGAGGGATTCTGCACACCGTCCTGCGGCAGTTGCTGAAGAGTGCCTGACTCCCTCCGCGGGGAACCAGCCGAGCGCGAGACGGGGCCGCAGCCGTCTGGACCGCGCAGGCGCGGCTCCCTAAGATCGCGCGCCGCCGGTTCGGACCACTCCATGAACGCGGACCTCGCGGAACTTCTGTCAGCGGCGGAGGAGGCGGCCCGCCTCGGGGGGAGCGTGCTGCAATCGTGGGCCGCGCGCTTCACTCCCCGCGAGAAATCCCCGGCCAACCTCGTCACCGAGGCGGACGAGGCCTCCCAGCGGGCCATCTTCGATTATCTCCGCGCCCGCTATCCGACGCACCGCTTTCTCGGCGAGGAGGGGCTGAACCGCAGCGCCGGCGACTCCGCTTACCGCTGGATCATCGATCCCCTCGACGGCACGTCGAATTACGTGCACAAGTTCCCGTACTATGCCGTCTCGATCGGACTCGAATGCAAGGACGCCTTGATCGTCGGGGCGATCTACGATCCCAACCGCCAGGAACTCTTCTCGGCCGCCCGCGGTTGCGGCGCCACCCTCAACGGCCAGCCGATTGAGCCCAGTGCCGTCGGCGAGCTCGCCCAGGCCCTGTGCATGGCCAGTCTGCCGGTCAGGGCCGGGCAGAATCACCCCGCCGTGCAGCGGTTCGTCCGCCTGCTCGATCGCGCCCAGTCGGTCCAGCGGACCGGCTCGGCGGCGCTCAACCTGTGCAGCGTCGCCTGCGGGCGGATCGACGCCTTCTGGTCTTCCTCGCTGTCGCCATGGGACCAGGCGGCCGGCGCCTTGATCGTCGCCGAGGCCGGCGGACGAGTGACCGCCCTCGACGGCACCCCCTTCGACGTCAACCGTCCCAGCTTGCTGGCCTCGAACGGTTCAGCCCTGCACCAGGAACTCGTGCAGGCGCTCCGCTGAGCGGCCACTTCCGCCGCGGCGCGACGAAGATCAGCCGGCAGGCCGACACGGGTCCGCGGGCTGCCGCGCCGTCCGCGGCGGCACTATGATGAGGGGAAACGGCGTCCCTCCCGGGCTGACGCCTGCCTGTTTCCGACTCCCAGGTCCCGCCATGCGCTGGCCGATCCGGTTGCAGATCTTTCTGCCGTTTGCCGCTCTGCTGGCGATTGCCGTCGCCACGGGGGCGGTGACGTCGGCGATGCTGTCGGCCCGCCGCACGGGAGCGGCGGAGATCGCACAACTCACGCGGGTGGTGCAGGCACTTGACGCCGCCAATTTCCCCTACACGGCCAGCGTGCTGGACCGGATGCGAGGGCTGTCGGGGGCGGAGTTCGTGGTGGTGGACGCGGCCGGTCGCGTCGTCGCCAGCACCCTTCCGGCGGGGGCGGCGCTGCCGGAGTTCGGTGATCCCCCGGCGCTCGTCGGTTCCACACTCTCGCTGAGTGGATTTCCGTCCGTCGAGATCGAGGGGCGGCGATATTTCGTGGCCGCGGTCGATGCCTCCCAGTCCGGGATGCCACGGCAGTTGTACGTGCTGTTTCCGCAGGCCGCCTGGGAGCAGCGCCGCTGGGAAGCCGCCTGGCCTCCCCTGGCGATCGGAGGGGTGACGCTGCTGTTGATGCTGTTCGTCTCGGGCTGGCTGGCAGACCGCTTCGGACGCCGGATTGCCGCCGTCCGCGATCTGTTTTCCGCACTGGAGGCGGGCCGGCATCCCCGTCTGACCCCCCCCGCTCTCCGCGATGAACTGGCCACCCTCATCGAGTCGGCCAACGAATTGTCGTCGCGGCTGGAGGAGCTGCAAGGAGAGATCGCCCGGACGGAGCGGCTGCGCGTGTTGGCCCAGCTTGCCGGGGGCTTTGCCCACCAACTGCGCAACGCCGTGACGGGCGCGCGACTGGCGGTCCAACTGCATCAGCGGCGGTGTGGGGCGGCGCGCGAGGATGACAGCCTGGCCGTCGCCCTGGCGCAGCTCCGATTGACCGAACAGCAGGTGCAGGGTTTGCTGTCGCTCAGCCGCAACCCGTCGCAGACCCCGCGGAGCGGCGATCTCTCGGCTGTCCTGCGCGAGGTGGTCCAGCTGGTCGGCCCCAACGTGGAACATCGACGCATCCGGTTCGTGTTCCGCGAGGAGCTGTCGTCCCCCTATCCCCTGACGAACCGGGACTCGATGCTGGGGGCGTTGCTCAACCTGGTGCTGAATGCGCTGGAGGCCGCCGGCATTGGGGGAGAGGTGGAGTTGTCGTGCCGGGACGAGGGAAGCGGCGGCGTGAAAATCGTCGTCGCCGACAACGGCGCCGGTCCCCCTGCGGCACTCCAATCGCGGCTGGGAGAGCCGTTCGTGACCGGCAAGCCGGAGGGAGTCGGGCTGGGATTGGCCTTGGCGCAACAAGCCGCGCAGGAGCAGGGGGGGGAGCTGTCGTGGTTTCGTGCGGAGGGCCGGACGCACTTCGTCGTTGCTCTGCCGGCGAACACAGGGGCGGATGCTCTCGGACATGGGGAGGCGGCCTCGCCGGGCAAGCCCTCCCGAGACTCCGGTGGAGAATTGCCGGAGGTCGGGAGGGCTGCCGAGGAACCTCGACCGCTGGTACTCTCGACGGGGAGCAGGGAACAGTCATGAAGCACGTCCTGATTGTCGACGACGAGCCGACGATTTGCTGGGCCTTCCGCAAACTGCTCAGCGCCGAAGGCTGCGACGTCTCCGTCGCCAGTTCGGCCGAGGAAGGGTGGGAACTGGCCCGGCGGCGGCGTCCCGACGTGATCCTGCTCGACGTCCGGCTGCCGGGAATGGACGGTCTGACGGCGTTGCCGCGGTTCCGCGAAACGGCCGGCGACGTCCCGATCGTGGTGATGACCGCCTTCGGCAGCCTGGAGACGGCGGTGCGGGCGATCTCCTCGGGGGTCGTCGAATATCTTCCCAAACCGTTCGATCTCGATCAGGCGGCGGCGCTGGTGCACCGGCTGCTGATGTCGGCTCAGGAGGAGGCCACGGAGGGCGAGTCCGTCCCGGATGCGCTGGGCGTCACGGATCGCGACCTGCTCGTGGGTTCCTCGCCGGCCACGCAGCAGGTCTTCAAGCAGATCGCTCTGGCAGCCGCCAGTGACGTGCCAGTGTTGATCACCGGGGAAAGCGGAGTTGGCAAGGAGCTGGTGGCGCGGGCGATCCATCGTCACAGCCGCCGCCGTGCGGCCCCCTTGCTGCCGGTGTCGCTGCCGGCCATGAGTCTCAGCGTGGTGGAGAGCGAGCTGTTTGGTCACGTCCGCGGGGCGTTCACGGGGGCGGAGGGGGATCGGGCGGGCGTGTTGGAACTGGCGTCGGGGGGGACCGTCCTGCTGGACGAAATTGGCGACGTCCCGCCGGAGCTGCAAGTCAAGCTGTTGCGGGCGATTGAACGCAAGGAAGTGCAGCGCGTCGGCGACGCCCGCCTGCGGACGGTCGATTTCCGGGTGATCGCCGCCACGCATCGCGACCTCCCCGGGCTGATCGAGTCCGGTCGATTTCGGGAGGACCTGTTCTACCGCCTGAGCGTGTTCCAGATTCGCATCCCGCCGCTGCGGGAACGCCGCGACGACATTCCGCAACTGGCGCGGCATTTTCTTCTGCAATGTCAGGAGCGAGACCGGGGAAAAACATTCACGCCGGCTGCCCTGGAGGAACTCCTCGCGCGGCCGTGGCGGGGAAACGTCCGCGAGCTGCGGAACGCAGTGGAACATGCCGCGATTGTGGCGCGCGGCCGTGAGATCGGGCCGGAAGCGTTTCCCCCAGCCCTGGGGGCGCCGGAGTCCCCGCGCTCGATCGAGGAGGAGCTTCGCTCCGTCACCCGCCGCTGGGCGCAATCCGAACTCTCCGCGGGCGATCGATCAGCCCCCCTCCCGATGCATGAACGCCTGCTGCAAGTCATCGAACCGGAACTGCTGCGGGAAACGCTCTCCGCCCACGGGGGGAACCGGGCGGCGACCGCCGAGCGACTGGGGATGCATCGCGCCACGCTCCGGCAGAAGCTCCGGCGGTATGGACTGGAAACCAGTCCCGACGATGCCTCCCCCTGACGCGCCAAGAGCTGCCACCAACCTGCGCACCGGTGGGAACCACCGTCACGCGGGACCGGCTTGATGCACCGCCGCCAAGGCCTCGTCCCGCGTGGGAAAGACGGGCCAGATGGTGTCCATTCTGGTCGCGGCGAGGACGTCCCGCACCACGGGCGAGACGTTGCACAGCGCCAGGCGTCCGTGTCGTTCGCGGACCCGCATCCACAGCTTGAGGAAGAACGCCAGCGTGGCGGAGCCGCAGTATTCCGTCATCGCCATGTCGATGACCACATGACGGACATCTCCCGTTCCCATCCGACGGAGGATCGGTTCGGCCTCCCGTTCGATCTCGTGGAACTGGAATTCTCCCAGGTCGCCGCTGGTGATCAGGACCAGCGTGTCGCCATGCGGCTCCATCTTCAACAGGGGGAGGGGGGAGGCCATGAGGAGACGCTCCAGCGGAGGACGGAATGGGGGAGGGGCGGGCGGCGGTCCGGCGTTGAGAGGAAGCCCTTGACTCCGGGTCCCTCCCGCCGGTGGGGTGAGTTCGGGAATAGTCTCCCGGCGGCTGGTCTGTCAACGCAGCGACGGGGACCCGACTCTGCCGGTCCAGGTTTGCGGACCGGGGACGCAGCCCGGCCGGAGCGGTGACGCCCCGAAAGTTGAGCGATTTTGACGGATGTGCCGAAACCGGGGGTGGGAGGAGTCTCGCCGCCCGATTTGCTTGCGCCGCTTGACAATTGGCAACCTGGGGAAGCTCTGCCAGTCGCATGGAGACCGTTCAAGCCGCAGTCCCGTGGGGGTCGATTCGTGGCTTTGCGGAGTCATAACGGACTGCGCTCCGGTCGGCTGAAGGATCGCGCCCCTGTCGAGACGACTGAACGCCCAGGAACAGGTCCGCAGATGACGAGACGACTCCTGCACGCCGGGTGGGTCTTGGCGTTGACTCTGAGCCTGACCGCACGCCCCGCGCAGGCCGAGGAGACCACTCCCGCCCCCAGCGCCGCCCGGACCACCGCCACCGTCCGGGCCGTCCAACGCGTGGTCCCCGCGACGGTCAACATCCATAGCGAAAAACGGTCCCGCACCTCCGATGGACTCACCCCGGCCGGCAAAAAAGTCAACGGCATGGGGACGGGGATCATCATTGACGAACGGGGCTACATCGTCACCAACTATCACGTTGTCCAGGACGTCGATTCGCTGCAGGTGACGCTCCACGACAATACCACCTACCCTGCCCGGGTGGTCTCCTTTGACAGCCGCGAGGACCTGGCCGTCATCAAAATCTCGGCCCCCCGTCCCCTGCCGGTGATGCCCTTCGGCACCTCCTCCGACCTGATGCTCGGCGAAGACGTGCTGGCCATCGGCAACGCCTTCGGTTATCCGCACACCGTCACCCGCGGCATCATCAGCGCCCTGGGGCGCGACGTGGAAGTGAACGACGAACAGTCGTACCGCAACCTGATTCAGATCGACGCCGCCATCAATCCCGGCAACAGCGGCGGACCGCTCATCAATAATGACGGCGAAGTGGTCGGCATCAACGTGGCCATCCGGGCCGGTGCCCAGAAGATCGGCTTCGCCATTCCGATCGACGACGCCCGCCGCACGATCGCCCGGCTGCTGGACATCCAGCGCCTGAACAACAACTACCACGGGCTGGCGGCTCACGACGTCAAGCAGGGGCCGGAGCGAAAGCTGGTGGTGGACGGCGTGATCCCCAATTCGCCCGCCGCCCAGGCTGGCCTGCGCCCCGGCGACATCGTGGTCCGGGCCGGAGGACAGACGATCATCGACGCCGCGGACCTGGAACGGGCGCTGCTCAATCGCCCTGCCGGAGAAAAGGTCGATATCCTGGTCCGACGGGGAGATACCGAGGAGAGCCTCCAGCTTCAGATCGCCCGCCTGAACGGTTCGCGCGGCCAGACCGGCCGGCAGACCGTGCAGACGGCGCCGTCGCTCCCCGCGCCGGTCCCCTCGCCCACCACTCCTGCCACGCCCGCTGTCTCATCCACCACGTCCGTCACTCCCGCCGCCACGACCACCGGCGACATCGGTTGGGACGTGCTGGGAGTCCGGCTGAGCCGGTTGGAACCCGGTCACGGGCTCCTGGAAGGGCAGTCGTATCGGGGAGGGATGCTTGTGACGGAAGTGCGTGCCGGCAGCCCCGCCGCTCAGAACGGCGTCCGCGCCGGCGACGTGCTGGTCGGACTGCACGTCTGGGAGACGGTGAACCAGGAAAACGTGGACTACGTCCTCAAACATCCGCAGTTCCGCACCTTCGCGCCGCTGAAGTTCTACATCCTGCGCGAGAAGGAGACGCTCTACGGGCACTTCCAACTGGCCGCGCGCTGACCCGGCCCCGTCGCGGACCCGCTGCCGCCGATGCCGCCGGCCGGGCACTCCTCTGAGACGGCCGGCCGGCGCCGGCGGACGATGCTGGCTCAGAGGTCATTCACACCGCTGACGCCTCATTCCCGGCCGTCATCCCGGGGACCGCGCTGAGCCCCCGTGATCAGCGCTGCCGGCGTCCAGGCCCCTGCTCCCCCCTCGCGGGTCTCTCCTCCCTCTCTGCTGTGTCTGTAGGAGGGATCACCGCCTCCCCTCCCCTCGGACGCCGCTGGTCCGCTGGGGCGCCCCCCTTCCCTTGAACCCCGCTTGCCGATATCTTTTCAGCAGAGGAGCTGGCACTGCGACGGAGGCGCCGGTGCGGGAGTGGAAACATCGGCGCCGCGCAGGAGCCTTGGCTCTCCGGCAGGCCGACGCCATGAAACTGACGCAACTTTCTCCGCAACTTCGCTATCATCCGGACGCGTACCGATTCGTGTTCGAGGCGCTCCAGTACATGCAGGAAAAGCTGCGCAAACCGAAGCTTAACGCAGAGAACGATGAGTCGGCTCACATCTCCGGACAGGAATTGCTGCAAGGCATCCGGGATCTCGGACTACGCAAGTTCGGGCTGATGGCCAGGTCCGTGTTCCACCATTGGGGCGTCACGACCACCGAGGATTTCGGGCGGATCGTGTTTGAGCTGGTGGACCGCGGCGAAATGCGGAAGACCGATCGCGACCGCATCAGCGATTTTCTGGGGGTGTACGACTTTGAGGAAGCCCTCGACGAGTCCTACGAGATTCCCACGCAGGCGGCGTTTAGCTGAACAGGTCCGACCGTGGCGCTGACGGACGCACCGACGCCGCCCCCCCCGGCGACACATCAGCCGCGCGACCCCACTCCTCATGCGCAGACGCCGCGGCGGGGTCTTCTGGCCGCGGCGGTGACGCTGTTCGGACTGTGGTGCGCCGCACTGGCCTTTTTAGCGGCCACGACCGCCAATCCGCCGCTCATCAATCTGCGTCAACTCGCGCAAGCGCGATTCCTGGTCACGGCGGTCGTGGAAGACACAGCTTCCGGAAGCTGCCGCGTCCTGGAGCGCTGGTCCCCCGGCGAAATACCGGACCGCATCCGCGTGACCAACCTCTCCGCGACAGGCGCCGTGGCGGGACGGGAGTACATCCTGCCGCTCCGTCCCGATCCTGTGGCCGATGATGGGGCGTTCCGGGTCGCCGATCTTCCGCTGCGCGGCTTCCCCCCGTTGATCTACCCGCGGACGCCGGAGGTCGAACGGCAGTTGCGCGCCTGGCAGAGGCCGCAACCCTGATCCTGAAGCGCTCGCTGCGGCGCCAATACCGTGCAAGGGCGGTCGTCCGGACTGACTCTCGGGTTCAACTCCCGGCAATGCGGCGCATCAGGTCCAGATACAGGACCCACCCCAACAGTCCCAGGACGAACACCAGTCCGGCGTACATGGCGGCGGCGTAGATTCGTTCGCTCGGCCGGCGGCGCGTGATCCCCTCCCAGATCAAAAAGACCATGTGCCCGCCGTCGAGCACCGGGATCGGCAGAAAGTTGAGCACCGCCAGGTTCACGCTCAAAAACCCCAGAAAAATCAGGAACTGGGCAAAGCCGGCCGAGGCCACCTGCACTCCCATGGCGAAGATGCCAATGGGACCATGCAGCTCCTTCGGGGAGATATTGCGGGACAGCAGTCCCCGCAGCATGAGGTAGACGTCCGTGAGAGAATCCCGCGTCTGGGTCCAGCCCATCTCGCACGCCTGGAGAAAGGTCTCCGCCTGCCGCCACTGCAGCGCCGGCATCAACTGCAACCCCCGGGTGGAGGCCACGTACCAGTCCGGATGTATCACCGACTTCAAGGTGACGGTACGGCTCGGCTCCTGGCCCCCGGGACGCACCGTCAACATCACCCGCCAAGCGGGGCGGGTCTGAAGCAGACTCAGCACATGGGCCCAGCCCTTGTCGCCGATGTCGACCCGCACGGGTGCGTCCGGCAACCCCTCCGGCCAGTCGTCCGGCTTGACGAACTCCGCGGCCGTCACCAGATCGTTGGGTTTGATCCCCTCCTGGGCCGCGGGGCTTCCCGGCTCGACGGAGAGCACGCGGGGGACAAACTGAAACACCACGCCAATCGCAGGAATCGCCAGGGGCGCGGCGGGGCCATGATCGACCACCCAGTTCCGCCGATCGAGCGGCGTGAGATCAACCGTGCGGGTTTCGCGCCCCTTCCCTTCGCGGTCCAGAGTCACGCGGACCATCCGGCCGGCCTGGTCGGCAAACCAGTCCGGCAGCCGCGCCGGGTCCAGATCGCGGCCGACTTCCAGCACATCTCCCCATCCGCCCGCGGGGTCCGGGAGCTGGACTTGGACCTTGGTGATGCGGTCCTTGCGTTTCATCCCGGCCCTGGCCGCCGGGGAATCCTGCTGCACTCCCACGATCTCCCCGATCTCCATCCGAATCCCGAGCCAGCGATACGGCTGCGCCGGGATCGTCGCCGCCACGGTGGTTGTGTTCTCCTCCGGCCCGCGCTGGAACTGAAACTCCAGCGGCTCGTGTCGCCGCCGCATCAGCACGTTCCGCAGCTCCGCGAAGGAGTGCACCTCCTCCCCCCCCACCCGCACGATCCGGTCGCCCGGTTGGAGCAGGCTCGACACTTCCGCCGCGGGGGAACCGGGGATCGTGAGCGGAATCTTCGACTCCGGCGGAACCTTGAGCAGCGTGAGGCTCTCCAGCAGCGGTCCCACGCCGATCATCCGCTTCGTGCCCGACTGGTCCGGTTGGATCTCCACGGTGTACTCGCGGCCGTCGGCCCGCCGACCGCGCAAGCGGATGACCCCGGTGGTCAGCGCCGTGCCACGCGTGACATCGACAAAGTCCTTGATCGGGCGGCCGTTGATCTCCAGGATGCGGTCGTCCAGCTCGAGGCCGGCCTCCCAGGCGGGCATGCCGGGCTGCACAAAACCGACCTCATTCCCCTGCACGTGGATTCCCAGCCGCATCGCCCACACGAAAAACCCCAGCCCCGTGATCACGTTCATGATCACGCCGGCGGAGATGATGGCCATCCGCTGGCGGACGCTTTTGGCGGTGTAGGCCCGGGGGTTCTCGGCGATTTCACCGGAGGTCTCCTGGCCGGGATCGAGGTCGTCCTGCCCCAGCATCTTGACGTACCCCCCGAACGGAATGGCGGAGAGGGCGTACTCCGTCTCGCCCCACTTGCGGCTCCACAGGAGCGGGCCGAACCCGATGCTGAACCGCTCCACCAGCACGTCGCACCATTTGGCGACGGCGAAGTGGCCGAGTTCGTGGAAGAAGATCACCAGGCCCAGGCCGACCACCACCATCAGGATGCTGAGCAGTCCTTCCGTGCTGAGCCAGGCGGCAAGCGTCACGATGTCCAACGGTCTGTCTCCTCGCGCGCCCACTGGTCCAGCTCCAACAGCCGCTGGAGCGTAGGCGTCGATTCATACGGGTGAGAATCGAGAACCCGCCGGCAGACGCGGGGGATCTCAGGAAAGGGGAGCCTCCGGTCGAGGAACTTCTGCACGGCGGCCTCATTGGCGGCATTGAGGACGGCGCCGCACGTTCCACCGCGGCGCGCCACTTCAAACCCCAGCTCCAGAGCCGGAAACCGTTCCCGGTCGGGCGGTTCAAAGTGCAGCCGACCCCCCTGCGTCAGGTCCAACCGCGGACTGACCCCCGGCCAGCGTTCCGGATAACTGAGCGCGTACTGGATCGGGAGACGCATGTCGGGGGGAGACATCTGCGCCAGCACCGACCCATCCACAAACTCCACCAGCGAATGCACGACCGATTCGGGGTGGACCACCACCTCGATCTGCTCCGGTGGAATCCCGAACAGCCACCGCGCCTCAATGACTTCCAGCGCCTTGTTCATCAGCGTGGCGGAATCAATGGTGATCTTCGGCCCCATCTGCCAGGTGGGGTGATCGAGGGCTGATTCAGGGGTCACGGAGTGCAGCCGCTCCGCCGGCCAGCCGCGGAACGGCCCGCCGCTGGCTGTGAGGATGATCCGCCGCACCTCCCCCCGCCCCCCGCACTGGAGCGCCTGAAACACCGCGCTGTGCTCGCTGTCGACCGGGATCAGCGTCGCACCGGTGCGGGCCGCTTCGGCCATGACCAACGGACCCGCCACGACCAGCGTCTCCTTGTTGGCCAGGCCGACCGTCTTTCCACTCTGGATCGCCGCCCAGGTCCCCCGCAAGCCGGCCGCCCCCACGATCCCCGCCAGCACCACGTCCACCGCCGGATCGGATGCCAGTTCCGCAATGGCGTCCGCACCAAACCGCAGTTGCGTCCCGGCGGGAAACTGCGAACGATCGACCTCCGCGACGAGGGCGGCGTCCGCCAGCACGGCCACCCGCGGACGCACGGCGCGGCACTGCGCGGCAAGCCGCTCCCACCGCCGTCCGGCCGCCAGTCCGTACACCTCCAGCCGCTCCGCATGCGCGGCGACGACGTCGAGACAACTGGTCCCGATCGATCCCGTCGATCCGAGCACGGCAATCCGTTTCATGCACACACACTGGTCCAGAGCAGCCGCCAAAGTGGCGGAATTCTAGGGGGCTGACGGGGGGGTCGCAAGACGCACCCCCCTTCGACGCGTCCCGCCAGTTGAGCCGCGACTCGCCAGTTGAGCCGCGACTCGCAGAGGAGCGCGTTCCATCCCCGGCGAGCGCTTCCCTCCGGGTCCGCCCGTCCCCGTTCCCCGCCTGACCCTCCCAGGGTCTTCGATCGCTTGAGACGGGAGCGCGAACACTCCCCGAGAGGACCCCTCCGGCACGGCTGGCAAGGCGACCGGCGAACAGGGGGCCTGCACCGATGTGGCATACGGCCAAGATAAGGCTCTGCCTGCCGTTGAGTCTTCCCCAACGCCGGTCTCTGCTATCCTTATAGGACGAAGCCGGGGAGCCGCGGCCGGTACTCCCCGCAGTTCATTTCCGGTGGCCGACATTCGCGGGAAGGTGACGTTCCATGTCCATGAATCCCAAGGACAAGCTGTGTGCCGACTGCTGGCGTCGCGGAACCGAGGCGATGCAGAAGCAGAACTGGGACTACGCCATGGAGATGTTCGCCACCTGCGTGAACATCAAGCCGGAGAATCTCGTCTATCGACAGACCCTCCGCGGTGTGACCCAGCGCAAGTACGGGGACAACAAGTCCGGCGCCGGCGCGATGGAGAAGATGAAGCTGATCGGGATTCGCGGCCGCATCAAGAAGGCCCGCAGCAAGCAGGACTGGGAGGAGATGGACAAGGCGGCCGAGGAGGGCCTGCGCATCAACCCCTGGGACCCTGCTCTCAACTGCGATCTGGGAGAAGCTGCTCAGAACCGCGAGTTCATGGAGGTGGCGGAGTTCGCCTATGAGTGCGCCTTCAAGGCCGATCTCAAGAGCAAGGAGTATGCGCTGAAGTACGCGGAGATTCTCAAGTCCCGCGGCAAGTACAAACAGGCCGCCACGGTGCTGGAACACGTGCTCAAGCTCGATCCCAAAGACATGGCGGTCTCCCGCGAGATCACTCGCCTCCAGGCGATGCAGACCACCGTGGACGGAGGCTTTGAGGAGGCCGAGTCGACGCTGGACCTCAAGAAGAAAGGCCCCGCCGCCGCTCGCCCCGGCGAACTCGTCGCCCCCGGACAGTCCGAGGAGGAGGACCTCAAGCACGCCATTCGCCGCGAACCCGAACGCCTGGAGCACTACTCCAAGCTCGCTTCCTACTATCGCCGCGAACGGCGGTATGAGGAGGCGCGCGAACTCCTCCAGAAGGCCCTGCAGATGTCCGGCGGAGACGTCGGCTACCGGGAGCAAATCGAGGACATCGAACTCGACATGCTCCGTCACAACCGCGACGTCGCCCGCGACGCCGCCCCCTCCGATCCCACCGCCCGCAAGAACTACGAAGAACTGGAAAAAGAACTCGTCAAGCGCGAACTGGAGGTGTTCCTGTCGCGCGAACAGCGCTACCCGCAGGACATGCGGCTGAAGATGGAGATCGCCACCCGGTTCATGCGGTTCCAGAAATGGCAGGAGGCGATTCCCCGCCTGCAAAAGGCTCAGCAGGACAGCCGCCTGCGGGCCCAGGCGCTGGCCCACCTGGGGATGTGCTTTTACAAGGACGGCAAGCTCAGCCTTGCCCGGGGGCAATTGGAGCGCGCGGTCCCGGACCTCAACCACGATCGCGACCCCAAGCTGTTCAAGGAGGCGCACTACAACCTGGCCCGCATCCTGGAGGAACTCGGCGATACCGAAAAGGCCGAAGTGCATTACGGCGAAGTGCTCGTCGTCGATTACGACTATCGGGACGCCCGTCAGCGGCTGGAACGCATCCAGGCGGGAGTGAGCAAGGACTGACGCCGTGTCGCCCCCCCTCGCCACGGGAGACCCGGCCGCCGCCGTCGGCCGTCCCCTCACCGATCTCGACACCCCCGTCCTCGTCGTCGAGCTCGATGCCCTCGAGGCCAACATCGCCGCCATGGCGCACTGGCTGGCGGCCCGCGGCAAGCAATGGCGTCCCCATGCCAAGGGACACAAATCCCCCTTCATCGCCCAGCGCCAGCTTGCCGCCGGCGCCATCGGCGTAACCGTGGCCAAATCCAGCGAAGCGGAGGTCTTTGCCGCCGCCGGCATCCGCGACATCCTGATCGCGCACTGCGTCGTCGGCGCCCCCAAGGTGGAGCGGGTGGCGCGGCTGTGTGCACACGCCGAGCCCCTCGTCTGTTGCGATCACTACGTCCAGGCCGAACAACTCTCCGCCGCCTGCACCGCCCGCGGCGTCGTCTGTCGCGTGCTGATCGAGATCAACATCGGTCTGCACCGCAGCGGCGTCCGCCCCGGACCAGACGCCCGCGATCTCGCCCGGGGGATCGCCCGGCTGCCGGGTCTGCGACTGGCCGGCCTGATGGGCTACGAGGGGCATCTCCTCACCCTTCCCGACCTCGACGAGAAGCGCGCCCGCATCGCCTCCGCCATGGGGATGCTCGAAGAGGTCCGCGATCAGCTCCATGCGGACGGTCTCCCCTGCGAGATCGTCAGCGCGGGGGGGACCGGCTCCTATCAGATCACCGCCGATTGTCCCGCCGTCACCGAACTCCAGGCCGGGGGAGGCATCTTCGCCGACCCGTTCTACCTCGAAGAATGTCGGGCGGTCGGCCTGAGCCCGTCCCTGGCGCTGCTGGCCACGGTTGTCAGCCGCCCCAAGCTGGAGCGCGCGGTCCTCGATTGCGGGCGCAAATCGCTCTCGCCGCAAATCCATCCGCCGCAAGTGGTGGGACTGGCCGGCGGTCCCGCGCTCCCGGACGCCGAAATCACCCAGTTCTCGGCGGAACATCTGACGCTCACCCTCGGGCCGCAGTCGCGCGATGTGACCATCGGCGACAAGCTGCTCCTCCGCCCCGGCTACAGCGACCTGACGACCGTGCTGCACGATCGCTTCTACGGCGTGCGGCAGGGAGTGGTGGAGTGCGTCATCCCCATTGCCGCCCGCGGCTGCTTGCAGTGAACGTCTCCCGTCGGGAGAAGAGGTTCCTCAGCGACTTCCGCCAGGGGGGCGATGCGCGGAGATCGCTTGCCATCATTGCTGCGTCTCCCTGGCTGGCCCAATCACTTCCCGTTGCCCGAAGGCAACAGACCGATCCCGGGGCTACTCTGCGCCTGCTGGGGACGATCCCCCGAACTGCTGCCGCCGGCGCGTTCATCGGCAAAGTCGGTCGGATCGCGGTTGACGCCCGGTCGTAGGGGGCGCGCGGGAGGAACGGATTGTAGGCTTGAAGGACGGCCGGACGGGCCGAGGCCCGGTCTGCGCGTCCTGCGGACCGGCCGCTGCTTCCGGCTCCACGACGCGGCCTCCGCGCCGCCCCTCACTGCACGATGACGACCATGACGCACACGCCCCTCCTGGAAGCCCCCGCTGCGCAGAGCCGCCGAGAACCTCTCCGCGACGTCGTGGAATACGCCGCCGGCGTTTCCCTGCCGACCGTTCCGTGGGTGACGCGGCTGCGACTGGAGCAGCCCCGCGTCAACGTGCATTCCCTCTCCCCCGCCACGCGGGTGCTCAAGCGGGCGATGGACATCGTGCTGTCGATCGGCCTGCTGATCGTGCTGGCCCCGGTGATGCTGCTGACCGCGGTGGCGGTCAAGCTGACGTCTCCCGGTCCGGTCATCTTTCGGCAGACGCGGGTCGGCCTCAACCTGCGGCAGGGGCGGAGGGACCGGCGCATCCAGAACGCCGGCCCCCCGTTCCAACTCGGGGAGCGCCGCGACCCAGCCAGTGATCGTCGCCGCAGACACAGCTACGGGCGGCATTTCACGCTGTACAAGTTCCGCACCATGCGGGTCGACGCCGAGAAAAACGGGGCCCAGTTCGCCGTCCGGGGGGATCCGCGCGTCACGCCGATCGGCCGCTTCCTGCGCAAGACGCGGCTCGACGAACTCCCCCAGCTTTGGAACGTGCTGCGGGGGGAGATGTCGCTCGTGGGACCGCGGCCGGAACGCCCGGAGTTCATCGCGCAGCTCTCCGAACAGATTCCCGACTATTTGGCGCGGCTGGGGCTGAAGCCGGGCCTGACCGGAATCGCCCAGATCGTCAACGGCTACGACAACGACATCGAGGGCTTCCGCCGCAAGGTGGCGTACGATCTGCTCTATCTCCAGAACTGCTGCCTGTGGAACGATGTCAAGATTCTGCTGCGGACGATCCGGGTGGTGCTGACAGGCAGCGGGGCGCTGTGACGGCGGGCGTTCCATCAAAACAGAAAGCCCAGGGGGAACGCCCCCCGGGCCGGGAGTGGACGGCCGATCGCGGCGGAGCGCGATCAGAACGTCAGGATCAGGTCGATGGCGCCGATGGTCTGGTCCTCATACGGTGTGCCGATGAGGGCGTCGTTGGGCGCCCAGTTGTGGCGGACTTCCGGCCGGATGATCATGTTCGGAATCGGCAGGATGTTCACGCCGAAGGCGACTTCGTAGAAGGAAATGCCGTCGGCCTTCCACCACTCCAGTCGTCCGCCGGCCTTGATCTGATCGGTGATCTTGTAGAACAGGTACTGGTTGATGCCGACGGTGTCATAGTGCGTCTGCGGAGCACCGGTGAAGATGTTGGTGGTTCCCGCGGGGGTGTCCACCGTCACCAGGTCCGACTGGAAGACGTACTCCCAGTTCTCGTCGATCACCCAGTCGAACACCAGGCTGTGGGTGTACCCCCGGCCGAGCCAGCCCATGTTGCCGAAGGTGGTGATGTAGATCATCGTGAGCTCGTCGGTGAGCTTCAGGGCCGTGCCGCCCAGAAAGCTGTTGCCGCTGTTGAGCTGATCGAAGCCGGTGTCCCAGCCCAGCGTCCAGCCGGCGTAGACGGTCACGTCGTCGCTGGCGGAGTAGGTGCCGAGCACGCCGGTGTGTGTGAAGGCCTCGCTGAAGTTGAACGTGTAGGGGATGCTGTAGAAGAAGTTGCCGGTGGCCGGAACGACCTGATATCCCAGCAGCGTGTAGAAGTGACCGATCTTCACGCTCAGCTTGTCATAGGCGAGTTCGCCGTAGAGCTGCGGCATCGCCCACCCGTACTGGGCGCCGCGGTCCCACCCGTTGAGATAGTCCCACCGGCCAGGACGGTTTCCGAACGCCTGCGTATTGGGAGCATCGGTCCCGTACAGGATGTCCGTGCGGAAGCCCCAGTCGAGTCCCTCGCTGCCGTCGGCCACCTTGTCGACGTAGAAGTAGATCTGCTGGGCCTGGAAGTCGTTCGGCTTGGTGTTGAACACGCCGTCCGACTTGTTGTGGTAGCCGAACTGGGTCCACCCGCCGAAAAGTCGATGGTCGACTCCAGGTCCATCGCTTCCCAGAAGCTGTCGGAGAGGTCGAACTTTTCGGCGTCGGAATTGAACAGGCAGGTGGTGAAGTCCTCGCCCCACCAGCCGCCACAGGCGGCCGCCTGGCACCGCGGACAGGTGCATTGCCCGCGGCAGTGCCGGGCCGCCCGGCGGTGCCCGGTCTGCGTCACCGCTTGCGGCGCGGTCGAGTTGAACAGGTGATCGGCACTGATTACGCCTTCGGAGCCGCTGGGGAGTTCCGCGCCGGCCTGCTGGATCCCGCCGGACGTGGCGGTCCTCGTTTGTGCGGGCGCCGAGGCGGTCTGGCCTGAGCCGCTCGACGTCGATGTCCGCGCAGTCACAGCGGGAGCAGCGGGACTCGGCAACACCTGAGCATTCGCGGCGGCGGCCCACGCCACCCCGCACGCAGCCGCGAGCACGCGCGCTGTCTTCCTGATACGCGACATGGGTCCACTCCTCGGGCGGTCGCTCGAGGCGCAGAGCAATCCGTCTGTCTGGGTCACAAGAGTCGGGCGTCAATGGGGCGGTTCGCACCGGGAGCGTAGAAGCTCCCACGGCTCGAGCGCTGCGGGAAGTGCGGAGCGATCGTGCGAAGCCGTCCCATCGCAGATATCGGCGCGGCCGCTGGAGAACTTCAGCGCGGGAAGGGCCTTTGACCGCCGTGCGGAAGGAATTCGCTGCTCCGGCAATTCCCGCCGGGAGCGGCTGCGAAGCTGTTGCAACGGTAGCGGTTGTAACGCCTTCCGGAGAGCCGCCGCGCGACCGGCCTTCCCGCCGGCCGGAGCTCAGATCGACTTCGACATCCGCTCGGCCAGCCGCTGCAAGGCCGGGCTGATGTCGTCCGGCCGCAGATGGACGTTGAGGATGCTGAACGAGTCCTGCCGCGCCAGCGCTGCCTCCAGCGACTGCTCCAGGTCCCGCCCGGTGCGGACCTCAAATCCCCACCCGTCCCCCAGCAGGTCCGGCAGGCGGTGGTACTGCCAGTCGAGGATGTCGTTGAACGGTCCTTCCTGCAGGAACCGCTCGGTGGTGTAGCCCTTGTTGTTCAGGACGATCACCACCGGGTTGAAGTGCAGCCGCACCGCCGTCGAAAGCTCCAGGCACGTCATCTGGAAGGCGCCATCGCCGACGAGCACCAGCGGCCGTAGCTGGCGGTTCGCCACCTGCACCCCCACCGCGGCCGGAATGGCAAAGCCCATCGACGTGTAATACGCCGGGCTGATGAACTCGGTGTGCTTGTGAATCGTCAGGTCGCTGGAGGCGAACAGCGAGTCGCCGACGTCGGCGATGACGACCATTTCGTCGTCCAGGATGGAGTCGATCTTGGCGAACAGGCTGCGGATGGAGACGGGGTCGTCGGGTTTCGCGTCGATCCGCCGCGCGGGTCGGGCAGGCAGAGTGGGTTTTTTTCGCCGCTTGAGGGGCGCCTTGGCCAGCCCCTTGACGAAATCGGCCAGCACGATGTCGTGGAAGTGATGGTGGCCGATGCGGCATTTCTCGCTGGTCGCGTAGATGCACCGCCCCGGATCGAGCCGCGCTGTGAAAATCCCCAGGTTGATGTCCGTCATGAACGTCCCCAGCAGGATCACGCAGTCGCTGGACTCGACGAACTCGGTCACCTCGCGGCGGCCCATCGCCCCTTCGTACACCCCCAGGTACAACGGGTGCCGCTCGCTGACCACCGACTTTCCCAGCAGCGTCGCCGCCATCGGAAAGTTGTTCCGTTCCGCCAGCTTGAGCACCTGCTCCCGCAGGCCGAAGCGGTGAATTTCCACCCCCGCGATGATCACCGGACGCTCCGCCGAGTCGATCCGCTCCTGCGCGGCGGCCAGCGCCGAGGCCAGCGCCTCCTTGTTGCTGTGGACGCTCGACTCCAGCGGCAGGTGATCGTACATCGCCGGTGCATCGACCCGGTCGCGGGGGAGTTCCAGATACACTGGCCGCTTGTAACGCACGCAGGCCTCGAGGCAGCGGTCGATCTCCCGGAAGGCGGTCAAGGGGTCGTCCAGTGCGGCGCTGGCGACGGTGATCTTCTCAAAGACTTCCCGCTGCGTGTTGAAGTCCCGCACGCGATGATGCAGCAAGGGATCGTTGACCCGCTCGGACATGCCGGGCGCGCCGCTGATGACCACCACCGGCGACTTCTCCGCGAACGCCCCGGCGATGGAGTTGCACAGGCTCAGCCCCCCCACGCAATAGGTCACGCACACCGCCCCAATCCCGTGCACGCGGGCATAGGCGTCCGCAGCGTAACCGGCGCAGTCCTCGCGGGTGCTGCCGATCACCCGGATGGGACTCTCCTCCAGCATGCCGTAGAAATGCAGCACAAAGTCCCCGGGGATGCCGAAGATGTCCTGCACTCCATAATGCCTCAGCCGCTCGATCAGATAACGGCCGATCGTCAGGGGCGTACCATTCCGCGACGCGGCGGCCGGACTGGGATGAGGCGCCTCCGGGCCGATTGCGCGGCGGTGCTGGGGGCGTGTCGTGGAAGCGCGCTTGCGAGCCATGAGTCCGGTCCCTGAACAGAGAAAGGCTAAGCGGGAAGGTCGTCAGCCGCCACCTTTCCATTATAGATCGTCCGGACTGCTCCGGGGGGACCCATCTCTCCTCCGCGCGGGGAAGTCTTCGGCGGCCTCGCCCGCTGCGGGTTTCCGGCCGATGAAGACGTAGTACGGCGCCCGGACCAGCGGCAGATAAGGGAGCTTGCCGCGACGCTCCTCCAGCCGCACCGTTTCCAGCCGGTGCTGAAGGTACGGGAGGTGGTCCGCAGAGAGATGCACATTGTCGCCGGCGAACCAGACCGGCCACAGGGTCCGCGTCCACCAGCCATGCCGCGCGAGCCCCTCCCGAGGAAACTTGCGCGACACGTAAAAGTCGACGACCCCCAGGAGCCCCCCCGGTTTCAACATCTGCAGCGCGTGGTCAATCGCCCGGAACCAGTCCGGGATCATCGTCAGCGAGTAGGAGAGGGTGACGACGTCGACCGGCTCGGGAGGGGTGAACACCGTCGCGTCCGCCGGGACGGTGACGACATTGGTCCACTGGTGCCGCTCCACCCGCGCCATCGCCACGCGGAGCAGCGAGGGGGACAGATCGACCAGATACGCCCGGTGGAGCTGAGCCAGCCGCGAACCGAGATGCTCGGCGTTCTCGCCGGTCCCGGCGCCGAGGTCGACCCACATCGCCCCCTCCGGGAAGGGGAGGGCGTCCATCAGTTCCCGCCGTCCGTGCAGCATCCGCCGGCGAAAGTCGTCATACCCCGCGGCCTGACCGGCGTAAAAACTCTCCAGGCGTTCCGCCTGCGTGGTCCCGCTGCCCCGTCGCACCAGCAGGTGCCACAGAATCCGCACGTCGTTCCACAGCGAAATTCGGGCGCCGTCGCGGGGCATGATTCAGAGAAGTCAGGAGAGGGGCAGCTCGAGCGGAACCGCGGCATCCACGGGAGCACAGGTCCGTTCAACATCTCAGGTCCGCGATCCAGAAGCTCCCGTAGGTGTGCACACGATCGCGGCTGTGCAGTTGATCGGCCAGCTCCCGATCATACTGGAGGAGGCTGCCCAGCGGCTGGCGTCCGCCGGGGACCGTCACCGCGATCTCGTCCACAAAGGCGTGATCCTGTCCCGCACTGCGCCAGATGAGGCGGCAGCCGGGCGCCGCCCGGTCGATGATCGCCTGCCACTCCGCACACAGGACTTCCCGGTGATGCGCATACAGCCAGTCCATGTGATCCAGCAGAATATAGCGCGTCACCGGACTGGAGCGCTGCTCCAGGTAGCCCAACAGGGAGGTGCTGTGCAGCGAAACCCGATCGACCAAAGCTTCCCCCTTCAAACGCGCGAAGTTCTCGGGCTTCAGGTACTCCGGACAGCATTCCGCCGTGTACGACCCGGTGAGATACACCCGCCAGAAGTAGTTGTCCTGAAGGGGGAGTTCGGTGAAGACGGACCGGATGCGGCTGATGATGAAACCGACGACTCCTCCCGGAACGTCGCGGTCGAGTTGCTGCCGCTGGCTGCGCGGAACCCCCAGGAGCGCCAGCGTGACGTCGCGGCGCAGCAGCCACCGGACCAGCGGACGGAAGATCCGCTCCTCCACCCCGCGACCAAAATAGATGTCTCGCTGCTCCGCGACGGTGCGGGCGTGGAGCAGGTCGTCCACGTCCCGGCGAACCTTGGCCAGCCGCGACAGATACACGTTCACCGCAAAGGCGAACCAGCCCGACGTCCCGTGGAAGTAAAAGCTGTTGCGGCGGCCGCGACCGGAAAAGAAAGCCCCCCCAAACTTGTCCCAATAGGCAGCGGCGGGGGACGACAACTGCGGCCGCAGGCACTCTCGATACAGCGTTTCCCAGCGGGGGGAGCGTCCTTGCCCGAACAACTCGAAAAACGGCCCAAACTCCAGCCCGCGGATGCCGGCCAGCTTCAACTCCAGCAGCGCATTCTGCCGCGGATTGAGATCGACGGCGTCGATGCTCCCGGCGCCGGCCAGCAGGTAATCCAGCGCATTGCACCCGGCGGACGTGATCATCACCACCCGGTCCTCTCCTCCCAGACGGAGCGCCTCCCGATCGAGTCGCGGATCCTCCCAGCAGGTGTTGTAGACCAGGTTGCGGCCGTGCACGGCGCGAAAGCACGCGCTGCTCAGGCGGCGGGTGATGCGCTCACGAATCATGGGGCTGGGCACGAACAGGACCAGGAGAACGGCGGGAGCGGCCGCTTCCCTCGACGGGAAGGGACACACCCCTCCGTCAGCCGTCCTCCGCCAACCACCCGGCGCCGTCCGACGGTTCTGGTTTCCCGGCACTTTACTCCGCTGTGCAGTGCCTTGTCACCACTGGGGATCGGGCGCGCCCCGGGGGTCTCCAGAACTCAGTCGATGTGCGTCACGATCTTCGGCGGCGTGCGCAGCGTCTGAAGCACGACGCAGTACCGCTCGGTGAGCTGGACCAGCTTGTCGATCTGTTCGCGCGGGGCGGACGTGTCGAGCTGGAAGTGAAGGTGGATCGACGTCAGACCGATCGGCGCAGTGCGGTCCACGCCCAGCGTCCCGCGGAAGTCCATCTCGGCCGTGGCGGTGATGCGGCCGCCCACCAGCGGGAGACTCATCGCCGTCGCCACCGCGCACAGCGTCGTTCCGGCGCAGCCCACCAGCGCCTCCAGCAGCATCTCGGCCGAACAGGCGTACGTTCCATCCCCTCCCGCCAGGGGGTGCAGCCCCGCCACGGCGTTGCGGCGGCCGGACTCAATCCGGCAGGCGATGTGCGGCACATCCAGCAGCCCGTGAGCCTCGATCGTCGTCACGGCGGCGGTGGGATCGTCGCGGTACCGCTGCTTGAGGGGGGCTTGGAGGGCGCGGAGTTCGTCGGCGGTCATGAGTCGGTCCCGAGGCGGACAAGGTGCGGCCGTCGCCCCGATTGTAAGTCCGCCGCTGGGAAAAGGGGACAGACCACTGCTCCCCGTCACGCCTCTGGACTCCAGCCCCAGTTTTTCGGCAGGGACGCCTTTCAGCAAACCGATCTTGGACGATAGAACAAGGGTTCCCGGCCCCTCGCAGCGGGTCGGTTTCCGCCCCCTTCGTCGCAAGTCATGCCGCCGGTCAGTCTGGCTCTCGTCTGGCATCAGCACCAGCCGTACTACCCCGATGACGTCGCCGGGGAGACGCTGATGCCCTGGGTGCGGCTGCATGCGACCAAGGACTATCTCGGCATGGCCCTGCACCTGCAGGAAGTGCCGGAGTTCCGCTGCACGATCAATCTCGTCCCCAGCCTGCTGGTGCAGCTTCAGCGCTACGTGGAGGGTGGGAGCGACCGGCACCTGGAAGTGTCGCAACTGCCGGCGGACGGCCTCTCCGAAGAGGACGCGGTCTATCTGCTGGACAACTTCTTCATGGCCAACACGGAGACGATGATCCGTCCCTATCCCCGCTACCGCGAGCTGTGGCAGCGGCGGGGGGCCACGACCGAACCGGCGCAGCAGGCGCTGCCGCGGTTCTCGACCAACGACTTCCGCGACTTGCAGGTGTGGAGCAACCTGACCTGGATTCACGAGCTGGTGTTTGAGCGCGACGCCGAACTCCGCGCCTTCCGCCAGAAGGGGCGCGGCTGGAGCGAAACCGAAAAGCTCTGGCTCCTCGACCGCCAACGGCAACTGATCGCCGAAGTGATCCCGCTGCATCGTCAGCTCAGCCAGGCGGGACAGGTCGAGCTGACGACCTCCCCCTTCTACCACCCCATCCTGCCCCTGTTGTGGGACAAGCGGTCCGCCCGGCAGGCGATGCCCGGCTGCGAGCTGCCGCGGCATCTCGATCGCTATCCCGAGGACGTCGTGCGGCAGCTCCGCCGCGCGGTGGACTATCACCAGCAGGTGTTTGGCATCCCGCCCCGGGGCCTGTGGCCCTCGGAAGGCTCGGTATCGCAGGATCTCATCGCCCCGATCGCCGACGTGGGGATCGAGTGGATCGCCACCGACGAAGAGATTCTGAGCGCGTCCACGGAAGGTTTTGTGGCCCGGGACGGCCACGGGTTCGTCAATCGCCCGGACAAGCTCTATCAACCCTGGCGGGTGGAGCACGAGGGCCGCGCGCTGCAGATCATTTTCCGCGATCACGCCCTCAGCGATCAGATCGGTTTCCACTACCAGCGCAGCGATCCGGTGTGGGCGGCGGACGATCTGCTGGCCCGCGTGGCGGCCATTGGCCAGGCGACGGCGCGGACGCAGTCGGAGCGGCCCCCCCTCGTCCCCATCATCCTCGATGGCGAGAACTGCTGGGAGCACTATCCCGACGGCGGCGTCAAGTTCCTGCGGCGGTTGTATCAGGAAGCGGCCCGACGCAAGGACCTCCGCTCCCTGCGCGTCAGCGATCACCTCAGCGCACATCCCGCCACCGACCGCCTCGCGCACCTCTTTGCCGGAAGCTGGATCTTTCACAACTTCGCCATCTGGATCGGCCATGCGGAGGATCGCCAGGCGTGGGACGCCCTGCACGAGACGCGGCGATTCCTCCTGCAAGCGGAACAGTCGGGACGGTATACGCCGGAGCAACTCCGCCGGGCCTGGGAGGAGATCGACATCGCCGAGGGGAGCGACTGGTTCTGGTGGTACGGCGACGATCACTCCTCCCCGCTGAACAGCCTGTTCGACCAGCTCTTTCGCCGGCATCTGGAGAACGTCTACCGGATTCTGGGCGAGCCCCCGCCGACATCGCTGGCGCGACCCATCGGCGGCCAGCGGCCGCGCGTGCTGCACACCCTGCCGCGCGCCTTCCTGAACGTCCGGGTCGATGGCCGTCAGACCAGCTTCTTCGAGTGGAGCGCCGCCGGACGATACATCGCGGGGAGCGAGCGCGGCACGATGACGATGGTCAGCGAGGGGGTCATCCGTGAACTGCGGTTCGGGTTCGATCTGCGGCAGTTGTTCGTCCGCGTCGATACGGTGCGCCCGGCGGTGGAGGCGCTGGGGGACGTCGACAATCTGCGGGTGCGGTTCGTGGAACCACAGGAGACGGAAGTCGTCGTCAGCGGCTGGGGGCGGTCGGCGCTGCGGGCGGAGGTGCTGAAACAGGGGAAATCGATGCCGGCGGAGGGAACGGCGGCGGCGATGGGTCGCGTCGTCGAGGTCGCTGTTCCCTTTGAGGTCCTGGCTGTGCAGCCGGGCGATCCGCTGAGCTTCTTTGTGGAGCTGTTCGCGCGGGGGCAGTCTATCGACCGCACCCCCGGCGAAGGTACAATTGATCTGCGCGTGCCCACGCCCGAGTTTGAAGCCGTCCACTGGCAGGCGTGACGCGCCCCGCCCTCCACAACCCTCCCGCCGTCCGACTCCCCCGAGCGTGCCACCGACATGAACCGGCCTCGTCTCCCCGCAGTTTTCTCTCGCCGCGAACTGTTGCAGCGCTCCGGCCTGGGACTGGGAGCGCTGGGTCTGGCCGGCCTGTTGAGCGACGAGGGGCAGCTCGCGGCGGCGACCCCCGGGGCGACCTCGCCGATGGCCCCCCGCGCCCCCCATTTTCCCGCGCGGGCCAAACACGTCATCCACATCTTCTGCAACGGGGGACCCTCGCATGTCGACACCTTCGACCCCAAGCCCGCGCTCGCCAGGTACGCTGGCAAAAGCCTCCCCATCGAGAACCTCAAGACGGAACGCAAGACCGGGGCCGCCTTCCCCTCCCCGTTCCGCTTCCGCCGCTATGGCGAGAGCGGCATCGAGGTCAGCGAGCTGTTCGCCCATACGGCCGAGTCGATCGACGACATCGCCGTCATCCGCTCGATGCACGCCGATGTCCCCAATCATGAACCCTCGCTGATGCTGATGAACTGCGGCGAGGGACGGCTGATCCGGCCCAGCGTGGGTAGCTGGGTCACCTATGGTCTCGGCTCGGAGAACCAGAACCTCCCGGGCTTCATCGCCATGTGCCCCGGCGGACTCCCCATCACCGAAACCGCCAATTGGCGGTCCGCCTTTCTGCCGGGGGTCTACCAGGGAACCTACATCGACACCCGGCACAAGGACGTCGACAAACTGATTGAGCACATCCGCAACGACCGGCTCTCGCTGGACGTCCAGCGGGCTCAGCTCGACCTGGTGCAGGCGCTCAACCGACGGCACCTGGAGGCTCGCGGGTCCGATCCCGCGCTGGAGGCCCGCATCCAGTCCTTTGAACTCGCCTACCACATGCAGATCGAGGCGGTCGACGCCTTCGACCTCCAGCGCGAGCCCCAGCACATCCGCGAAGCTTACGGCGACGGCGTGCACGGCCGCCAACTGCTCATCGCCCGCCGCCTCATCGAACGCGGCGTGCGGTTCGTGCAGGTCTGGCACGGCGCCGGCCAGCCCTGGGACAACCACGACGATCTGGAGGTCAATCACCGCCGGTTGGCGGGGGAACTCGACAAGCCGCTCGGCGCTCTGCTCAAGGACCTCAAGCAGCGGGGGCTGCTGGAGGAGACCCTGGTGCTGTGGGGGGGCGAGTTCGGCCGCACCCCCGTCGTCGAACTCCCCACGCCCGGCGCCAACGCCGGCAAGGTCAACGGCCGCGACCACAACCACTGGGGCTTTACCATGTGGCTGGCCGGCGGCGGCGTCAAGGGGGGACAGGTCTACGGCGCCACCGACGAGTTCGGCTTCCAGGCCGTGGAAAACCGCGTCCACGTCCACGACCTCCATGCCACCCTGCTCAAGCTGCTGGGATTCGATCACCAGCGGCTCACGTACCGCTACGCCGGCCGCGACTTCCGCCTTACCGACGTGCATGGCCACGTCGTCGAGGAGCTGATCGCCTGAACGGCGCTTCGCTCCGGAGGGTCGGCGGCTGGGCTCGAATCCTCAGCGCTCCGCAGTCGCGCGGCGGCGTCAGCGGGTGATCTCGATGAGGTTGCGGCTCAGTTCCTCCAGATTCATCGGCTTGCCGTACAGGTAGCCCTGAGCGTAGTCGAAACCGAGTTCACGGCAGACCTCCGCCTCCGCCGCCGTCTCCACCCCTTCGGCCAGCGCGGCGGTGGAGAAATCGCGGGTCATCTCCACCAGCACCTTGAGCATCCGCCGCTGGTGGACGGGGGCGGTGTCGATCCCGCGGATGAGGTTGATGTCGAACTTGAGTACATGCGGCGGGGCCTGCACCAGTTCCAGCAGTCGCGACCGCCCTGCCCCAAAATCGTCATACGCCAACAGCACCCCGTAGTCGGTCAGGCGGGCCGTCACTTCCCGCATGTGCTGCGGATTGTGAACCGTCCCCTCGTGGACTTCCAGGACCAGCGGCAGATCGGGCGCCACTTCCCTGAGACGGGCGAGCTGCGGCAACACGTCGGCCTCGAAGTCCTCATCCGGATGCGTGTTGACGAACAACATGTAGCCGGTTCCCAGCGGCTGCGCCAGCTCCACAGCCCGCTCGCGGCAGACGAGGCTCAACTCCACGTTCCGCTGCATCAGCTCGGCGGCGTCGAACATCAGCTTGGGATTATTGAGTCCCGGCACATCGCTGCGGGCCAGCGCCTCGAACCCCGAGATGCTCAGATCGCTCATGCGGACGATCGACTGGTAGTGCGGAATCACCAGCCGCTCGCGCACCAACCGGTCGAACTGACTGAACACCCACTCGGCTTCCAGTGAGCCCAGACAATGGTTGGTCTTCTTGAGGGCTTCCAGCACGTCGGTGGAGTCCCGGCCCGAATGCTCGAACTCCACGCGGAACTCGACGTCCGCGAACTCGATGTGGTCCCCTTCCCGGATGCGGCAGGTCCGGTCCAGTCGCCGTCCGTTGACGAACGTGCCGTTGGTGCTCCCCAGGTCACGGATGAACAGGAAGCCGCTCACCAGCAGCAGTTCCGCGTGCTGACCGGAGACGCGGAGCGATTTGAGCTGCAACTGTGCGTTTTGCCGCCGCCCCACCACAAAGGAATCCGTGTCGATCGGAATCCGCATCACCGGGTCGCCCGGACTGAGCCGTCCGGACAGATACCATCCGGACGTGGTGCTCATGACAGGACGATCGGCGCAGGGAAGCGACGAGCGTTCGATGGCGGCCGGGTTAGCTTCGGACATGGCAGGGCTTGGAGGGGGTACGGAACACCGCGTAGCCAAACGTAGGTTGACGTCGGATGGTCCGCCGCCCGGACTCGCGCTCTGCCGACGTTTTCAGGTCCGGTGAGAACGATGATGATCAGGCTTCGCGATGGAAGCGATTGTGCCGGTCCTGCGGGTTGCGCAGCAGGCGACCCGTGTCAGCGACGTCCGGTTCGGCCTTTCAGGGGAGCCGGCCGGGGAGACCGGGGGGGAGGCTGGAGAGCGAGGGGCGAAAGCCGGCGTCAGAACCGTCGCTCGCCAGACCAAGGGCGGGATTCCGCTGGTCGGCCGCCCCCTCCATCGGCCGCAGCGCCAGGTCACTCAGCGTCGCCTGCTCGGGGGCCTCCCGGAAGTGCGTCTCGCCCGTCAGGACGCCGCTGCGCGACACCACGTCCCCGGCCACGCTCCACTCCGGAATCCAGTCGGGCCAGTGGCTGAGGGAGTAGGTCCATTCGTCGGTGGACTGCGGCCACAGTCCCCGGACGAGGCAGGCCGTCTCGGGGTTCCCCACCAGCACATTCCGAATCCCCGTCCAGACCACGCGCTGCAACAGCCAGTCGCTGTCCTGGTGCCCCTCCAGACGCACCCACGAGTCGTCTGCGTCCAGAATCGAGTTGCGGGTTTCCAGGCGGATGTCCGGCGAATCGCGCAGCTCCTCGGTCGAGAGATGCAGCACATGCCGACCGACGACCGCAGTGACATGATCGAGTTCACACCGCCAGACCGGAGCCGTCCGCGCGACCCCCTCCATGTCCGCCCGGTCCGCCCCCTCGATCCGCAACAGGCTGCCGTCCACCACCACGGCGGCATCGGCCATCCGCACCGTGGCCGGCTCCAGCGTCCGATCGACCAGAAACGTCGCCCGGCCGCGGAACAGGCAATCGCGAATGTCGAACTCCGCTGTCCGCTGCGGTTCGGCGGGCATGATCATGTCGCCGGAGGCACTCCCGGGCATGCGGCGTTCCAGCATCACCGCCGGCTTCCAGCCGGCGTTGTGGATCGTCAGCGTCACCCGCTGGAGTTCCAGCTTGCGAGGACGGACCAGGGACAGGAACACCCAGCGATCCGCCGCCACCTCCTTGGAGACCTCCATCACCAGATCGACGTCGTACAGCTCCAGCGTGCCGTCGACGACCTCGATCATCCGGACGTCGGTCGTCGTGAGGTGGACATCGTGCGGGCGGAAGTGAATCACGGGACGACGACGGGCCGCCGGCCGAATCGTCAGCCGCTTCCCCTGAATCAGCAGCGGCCGTTCCGGCCGGGGCAACAGTCCGTCGTGGTCGATCTCGATGACCGACCCGCTCTTGGCGGCATGGCAGGCCGCTTCGAGACTGACGTACCGCGTCGTCGGCGTCCCGTCCGGACCATAGACCAGAAACGGTTTCCCGGCCGTGGGGAAGGAGAGGGGGGGCGCGAGGCTGGACGGCCCCCGCGCAGCGACGGTTTCCGTTCCCGGCGACGGAGACGGAGAGGGGACGGTGGATTCACCCGCAGCCGGGGGGACCGGATTCCCTGATGTTCCCCGGGAGACCTCCGGCGCCCCACTGTTCGCTCCGCCCGCCGCCGGGATCGCCGCCGATCCCTGTGCCAGGACCGATCCGGAGACCTCCGCGGCCCGCAAGGCGTCCGGCGAGGAGTCGCTGCCGACGACTGGCAAGGGGAGAGTCTCCGCCGCAGGGGGAACTCCGACCGGACGGGGACTCGGCGAGTCCGTCGTGCCGGCGACATTACCGCCCGTCGACGCCGGCGCCGTCAGGGAGTGGTCTTGGCCGCCTGCGGGAGCCTTGGGAGGCAGACCGGTCGAAGGGGGGGGCGAGAGACCCCACGTCCGCGGCGTCGGGTTCCCGGCCGCTTCGGTGAGTCCCGGGACGACGGAACTGCCCGGGGTGTCCGACGCTGCGATCCAGTCGTGGCGCAAGTTGCGGACAAGCTGGTAGACCTTATCCCCCACCACCGCCAGCACCATGATCACCGCAAACGCAATGATCCAGCCCCGATTCTCCTCCCACCGGGGCGAACCGGAGCGGTACAGCGGTTTGCGCCAGATGGTCCCTTCGGGGGCAGTGGCCCGCAGTCCCAGCCCTTCCGCAATCTGAGACAGGTCGTCGATCAGGGCCTGCGGCGAGGGATACCGCTCGTCGGGATTGGCCGCCATCATCCGCTGCACCACCAGCGACAGCCGCGGCGACACGCGGGGATTGAGCTCCGCCGGGTCGGGCGGCCGGCCGGTGCTGTGCTGCACGAGCTTGTCGACGGTCGTCCCCTGGGCATAGGGGGGGCTGCCCGTCAGCATGTGGAACAGCGTGCAGCCGAGTGAGTAGATGTCGCTGCGGACGTCGACATTGCGGGGGTCGCGGGCCTGTTCCGGCGAGATGTAGTCAAACGTTCCCAGCGTCGTCCCGGTGACCGTCAGGTCGGCCTCGTGGTTGGGATCGGTCTGCCGCGCCAGTCCCAGGTCCACCAGCTTCACTCGCCCGGAGGGGGTGACGATGAGATTGGAAGGCTTGATGTCGCGGTGGACGACTCCCGCCCTGTCGGTGTGGCGGAGGGCCTCGGCCGCTTGCAGGGTGTAGTTGACTGCCTCGTCCTGAGTGAGTCGTCCCTTCGCGGCAATTGCCTCGCGGACGGTGGTCCCGCGCACGTACTCAAAGGCGATGAAGTGCACCCCCCGGTCCTCGCCAATGAAGTAGACCCGGGCGATGTTCTCGTGATCGAGCTTGGCGGCGGCGCGGGCTTCGTTCTGGAACCGCTGCACCGCTGCCGGGTCGCGAAGCTGCTCCTGAGAAAGCACCTTGAGGGCCACCAGCCGGTCCAGCCGCAGATCGCGGGCGCAAAACACCGTCCCCATCCCGCCGCGCGCGATCCGTTCCTCAATCTCAAAGTGCCCCAGGCGGATGCCCGCCACCGGCGGCAGCCGCGCCGGCGGCGTGTCCCGCGGCGGAAACAGCCGGCGAATCTGGGTGTCCCACGGCTCCAGTGCGGCGGAGCGGAACTCCCGTTCCGCCGCCTCCTGCCGCGACGGCATCGGCTTCAGCAGGCGGAATTCGGTCCGCGATGATTCCGGAGTGGACGCCGGGAAATCCATCTGTGAAGACAATCCGAGATCAGGTTCCTGAGGCGCGGTGCTTGGGGGATCAGTGGATCATTCGACGGGACAACGGTTCCGACCGGGACTCCGTCCGGCGACGTTCTGCTGCCACTACGACGTTGGGCTCCCCAGTGTAGACACCTCGTCGACCCGGGAATGGTTCGTTTTTTCCTGCGATCGACGAGCGCCGGGAGCGTCTCGCCCACGGCTCACCAGGGAGCGATGTGAACAACTCTATTTCCAACAACAGCTTACGTCGCTTTTCGGCCCGGTTCTTGAGGCAGGCCGCTGCTCACCAACTGTTGGAATTCTCGATCGATGGAGATGAGAAACCGGTCCAGCTTACGGACCAGCTCCAGCGTATATTCATGGCTGGAGAGGGCGGCATCCACCGTGGTGCGAACGGTGCTGTCCATGATTGTTTCCGCGGCCTCGGACCCCGTGTGACGGGTGAGCCGGCGCACCTCGTGGATTTTGGGGATAAAGCCGCGCTCCAGATGGTCCGCCAGTTCCCGGACAAGCTGTTCCGCCTCGCGCACGCGGTCGCGCAGCGGCATCGCTTCCAAGAGCGTGGTGGACATGGAACTCTCCTGGAGGGCTTTCCCAACCTGCTCCGATTAGAGCAAGCCGAAACCGGGGCGGTCAAGCAGATTTACGGGCGTTTCCCCACTCCCCCGGTTCCCCCGCCCGAGGGAGGGAGGGACCGGAGTGGCACGGGCGGCTGTGAACATGCGAGTCCTCCGCGTGGCTTCCAGCCACCGCACCCCACCCGGAAAAGACCAAGACCCGGGAAGAACGTGTCTTCCCGGGTCGGGATCGCTCTCAGCCGTTCCGAGGGGAAAGGAGCGGCCTAGAGGGGAAACTCGTCACACTCGCCCAGGGGTTCTCAGTGGCACGCCGGGGCGCAGCAACTCGGAGCAGCGCATGTCGGCGGGCAGCACGGAGGAGCTTCGCAGCTCGGCGGCGGGCAGCACTCGACGCAGCACTCCGGCTCGCAGCACTTCTGGCGCCGCGAGCAGCACTTCCGCAGCCAGCCGAACAGACCGCAACGACGCTTGGGAGCGTCGCAGCAGGTCGACGGGCAGCAGCAGCAGTCCGGAGGCGGAGCGCAGCAGCTCGGAGGCGGAGCGCAGCAGCTCGGCGCGGGGGCGCAGCAACTGGGCGGCTCACAGCACGGGGCCGGAGCGCAGCAGGCCGGCGCACAGCAGGTCGGCTCCGGACAGTGCCGCTTCCGGCAACAGTCGAACAGGCCGGCGTCGGCCGCACTGATGCTCGACAAGAGCACCACCACGGCGGTAAGGGTTGTGAACTTCATCTTGAGGGTCTCCTGACTTGTTCCGGGTTACCGTGGAAGACGTTCCATGATGCCCGTCGTGGGTCGCCGACCGGTGCCTGGAAGTCCCCCACACCAATACGCGTGGGTCCACCTGCGGTATGAATTCGGCGACTCGCCCACACCCCCTTTCGTCGACAGGCTTGCTGGACGGCATTTCCCCCCGACGAGTATCGGACGGTGCGATTAGCGCGACTTTGACGCTCCTGACCGGCCGCGCGGCTGTGGTACATCCCTCCGCGAGCCGTTACGATCGCCCCAGCGGCAGTTCCTGCGTGTCGAAGGGGCCGGAACGATGGCGGACATCCTGGTGACGATCATCTGGGGCCTCGCCCTGTGTGTGATCGTCCGCCGTCAGCCGCGACTGGCCGCCACCACCCTCCGCACCGCCGGACGCTGGGCCGTGGGGGGGGCGCTCCTCTGGTCGGCCGCCTGGGGTACCCGCTGGGGACTTCCGTCCGGCCTGACTGCCTGGCAAGACGCCCTGTGGTCTCTCGCCGCTGTGGTCGCCCTCTGCCCTGGGATCGCGGTCCTGGGAGCCCGCCGACCCGGCATCCGCGTCTGGAGCTGGTTCGTCCTCTGGCCGCTCGTCGCTGTCTTGAGCTGGCCGGCCCTGGCAGCCCTGTGGAGTTCCCCCCAATCACCGGTGGTCCGGGTCCCGCTCCCCTTGCTGATCGGTTTTGCTGTGGTCCTCGTGATGGGAATGGGGAACTATCTCCCGACGCGCTACGGCCTGTGCGCGGTGCTGGCGGCCGTGGCGGAGTGCCTCGTGGTGGCCCCCGTCTCAGAAACGGCCCCGCCCGTGGACGTTCCCCCCGAGTCCCTCCGCCTGTGGGGGACCGCCGCTCTGGCCCTGGCGGTGCTGTGGGGAGAGCGGCAGTCCCGGCGACTCACCTTCGCCTCCTTCCCCTGGGACCGCGTGTGGTTCGACTTTCGCGACGCCTTCGGCATCGTCTGGGCGCGACGGGTCTGCGACCAGCTCAATCAACGGGCCGAGGTCGAACAGTGGCCGTGGCGACTGACCGACGACGGATTTCGTCCCTTTCCAGCGGTTCCGTCAGACGTGCCTCTCCCGCCGGCCGACCCGCGGATCGAGCACGCTCTCCGCTGGCATCTGAGGCGGTTCGTCGATCCGGAGTGGATCGACCGCAGGCTCGGGGAATTCCCCCCCGCTCAGTAGTTGCGGAACGGTCCGCGGGGCTCGGCGGCGTCCATCTCGGCCCGCCAGGCCTGAAAGCGGGCCTCCAGCTCAACCGCCCGCTGCGGTTCCCGCTCGAGCAGGTTGACCTGCTCCGAAGGATCCTCGCGGAGATGAAACAGGAAGCGGGCGTTCGGGAGGGCAATCCACTTCCAATCCCCCACGCGGGCTGCGCACTCGTCCTGCCGCTGCCAGAACATCTCCCGCCGCGGCGAGGCCGCCCCCTCCGCCACCACCGGCAACAGATCGAACCCGTCGAGTTTCAGCCCCTCCGGCAAAGGAACGCCGGCCAGCTTGAGCACGGTGGGGACGATCTCCAGCGAGGTGAGGAATTCGTCGCAGACGCTCCCCGCCGGGATGCGGCCGGGATACCGCATCAGACAGCAGACCCGAATCCCCCCTTCAAACATCTGCCCCTTGCGGCCGCGCAGCGGCGAATTGTCCGACCCGCCGCTCCCTCCGTTGTCCGAGAAGAAGATCACCAGCGTTCGCTCGGCCAGCCCCAGTTCCTCCAGCAAATCCAGCACGCGGCCGATGGCGGCATCCATGCACGAGACGGCCCCCAGGTACTCCAATCGCCGCTTGCTCGCCGAGGCCACTCGCACCGTCTCCCCGTACCGCTTCCCCTCCACCAGCGTGTCCGGCAGATGCGGATACAGCCGCTTGAACTCCTCCGGCGCCTGGGCGGCGGAACGGATCGCCGGGTCGAGGTTCGAGGCCCCGTGCGGCGCATTGAACGGCAGGTAGAGAAAGAACGGCCGCTGGGCGTTCTCCCGCACGAACCGCAGCGCCTCCCGCTCAAACAGGTACGTGCAGTACGTCCCGCGGTCGGCCAGGGTCGGTTCGTTCCCCGCGTACATCGACGGCACCCCGTACCGCTCATGCGTGAAGTAGTCGATCCCCGTGTTGACGAACCCGTAGAACTCGTCAAACCCGCGCTGCCGGGGGAGGAACCGTCGCAGGCTTCCCAGGTCCCACTTGCCGAAGATGCCGGAACGGTAGCCGGCGGCGCGGAGCATCTGCGGCAGCAGAATCTCGCGCTCGTCCATGCCGCCGATCCGCTCGAACGTCACCTCGTACTCGGCCGGGGTGTACTGATAGCCGTAGTCGGGGGCTTCGTTGCGGATCATGTCGTAGACGCCGTTGCGCTGCGGATAGCGGCCTGTGAGAAACGCTCCGCGCGACGGCGTGCACGCCGGCCAGGCAACGTAGAAGTTCGTCAGCCGCACCCCTTCCCGGGCGAGGCGGTCCAGATGCGGCGTGAGGACCTCGGGATTGGTCACTCCCAGGTCGTTGTAACCCTGATCGTCGCTGACAATGAGGACGATGTTGGGAGGGGGGGCGGCGGGGAGGGGGCGGGAGAGGTCCCCGATTGTCCAGACGAGCAGAACGAACGGCCATCCCCGACGCAGACACCGCAAGGCCAGTCCAGCGGGCGGCATGAGCAGAACCCGAACAGGAGTGTGAGACGTCCGCCCCGCGCGACGTATCCCGGCGGACCACCGCCGATTGTAACCGGCACAGAGAGGCCGTCGATGCCGCCGGGCGACCCGGCGGGCGGGGCGAGTTCACACGGCTGGCGCGGCTGCCTCAGCTTCCCTGGCGGGCGGCGAGGCTCTGCTGCGCGGCGCGGAGCTGCTCCAGCAGGGCCTTCATCTCTTCCAGCCGCTGTTGCGCGGCCTGGGCCTCCGCCTGGGCTTTCTGGAGCGCCTGTTCCTGCTCGGCCGTCAGCTTGGCCTCGGCCAGAGCCTTGTCGGCGGCGGCGCGGGCAGCGGCGGCGGCCTCGACCGCCCCCTTCTCGGCCGTTTGAGCGTCCCGCAGCGCCTTCTCAGCGGCGGCCACCGCCGTCTTCGAGGCGGCTTCCGCCTCCGTCGCGGCGGTGAGCGCCTGTTGCGCCTCGTTCAGGGCGAGCTGGGCCCCTTCGCGGTCCTTCGTTGCCTGCTCGAAGGCGGCCTTGGCCTTGGCGAGCGCCTCTTCGGCTGCCTTGAGGGTTTCGCTCGCCTTGGTCAGGGCCTCCTGGTTGGAGGTTGCCGTCGTCTGCGCCTGCTTGAGCAGCTCCATCGACTTCGCCAGGGCCGTCTGTTCATTTTGCAGCGTCTGCTGCGCCTGCTGCACTGCCATGGCCGTCGCCTTCGCCTTTTCCGCTGCGGCAGCCGCCTCGGCGGCGAGCTTCTCGGCCAGCGCCTGTTTCTCCGCCATCTGCCGCTGGAGAGCGGCCAGTTGATCGCTCTTGGTTCTCGCCTCGGCTTCGACTGCGGCCAGGGCCTGCGCGGCGGCCTCGATCCGCATCGCCAACGTGGGGGGATTGGACGTCACCCGCCCCACGACCGCTCCGTCCTCCGCGTTCCAGACGACGACCGTGCCGGACCAGTCCCCACCCAGGACGCGCTTCGACTCGGCGTCATAGGCGACCTCCATGCCGATGTCGGCCAGCCCCTCTAAGTCGCGGACCTTGTTGCCGTCTCCGTTCCACAGCCGCGCCACCCGGTCGCGGCCCACGGAGACCAGTTGTCCCTCCCGGGTGTACTCCAGCGAGGCGACTCCACCGCCATGAGCGGACCAGCTCTTGACCTCGCGACCGTTGTTCATGTCCCACAGCTTGACGGTGCCGTCCTCGCTGGCGGAGGCGACGACGTTGCTGTCAGGCCGCCAGGTCACGTCCGTGATCGCTCCGCGATGACCCGGCAGGTCGTAGAAGATTTGTCCGGTGTGCGCCTCCCACACCACCAGGCCGTTGGAACGGTCGCCAGAAGCGAGCAGCACGCCGTCCGGGCTGAAGGCGACGGCGGTGATCCAGTCGGTGTGCTTCTTCTTTTCATAGAGCAGTTCTCCCGTCTCGGTGGAGTAGACGCGGAGCATCCGCTTGGGACCGCCGAGGGCGACCATCGTCTGGTCCGGGCTGAGGTCGGCCGAGAGGACGACATCGTATTCATCGCCGACTTCGATCTTGCGTTCGCCAGTCCGCACGTCAAACACGACGACGCGGCCGCTGGCGCCACCGCGCCCCCCTCCGACGAGGAGCAGATCACCACGGGGGCTGAAGCGGAGAATCTCCGGCTGCCCTTCCGGGAAGGGGAGCACCCCCAGCACCTGAAGCGTTTGCGTGTGGAGCAGCGTCACCTGCCGATGCCCCGACACCGCCGCCAACGGCGCCCACGGGCTGACAGCGAGCGCGGTCACGGCATTCCCCCGGCTGGTGACCACGGGAGGATCGCCCAAATAGGCGTTGGGCATGGCGATTTCCGCCGGCCGCTCGCCCGGTTTGATCTCCACCTTGGCGAGGGTGGGCTTTTTCGGCGCCGCAGCCGTGCTGCTGGCGGTTTCCAGCAGGCCCCCCTCAATCCATTTGCGGATCAGGGCGAGTTCCCCCTCCGGCAGCTTGTCGGCGTTGGGAGGCATCTTCGGCTCGGACTGATGCGTCACGAGCGACCAGAGGTAGCTGGAGTCAGGGTCTCCGGCTTCCACGGCCAGGCCGGAAGATCCCCCCGCCATCATCCCCTGATAGTCGTCCAGGATCAGTCCTCCCTTGCGGTCGTTGCCGTTGTGGCACGAGCCGCAGCGGGCGCGGAAGATCGGCAGGATATGGTCCTTGAACGTGACTTTCTCCGGGGGTTTCTCCTGGGCGGAGAGGCCCCCCGCGAGCAACACGAGCGACAGACCGCAGCAAGCCGCTGATCGAAATCCGCTGATACTCATGAATCGCCCCCTCGGACCTCCGCACGAGCTGAACTGGATGCCATCAGTGAGCGGGAGACGTCCGCCTTCCCGACGTTCGAGACGCTGGCAGGCTCGATCTCCCGCCCCTTCTCGCTGACGCCATCCGGAATTAATGGTTGAACAGGAACTCCCGGCTGTTGAGGAGCGCCCAGAAGACGTCCTCCAGCGCCTTGTTGACGTCGCTCCCCTCGGCGAACAGCGGCGCCAGCGCCGCCCGCTCCTCCTCCGTCGGCCGCCGCGTCAGGGTGGTGACGTACAACCGCTCCACGATCTCCATCGGCTGGAGACCCTGTTTCTGCAGGGCAGCAATCCCGCCCCCCTGCTGCATCTTGGCGTTGACCGTGTCTCCGTTGAGCAGGTGCAGCGCCTGCGAGAGAGTCGGCTCCATCTTCACCTCGCAGGAACAGGCGGTCTCCCGCGTGGCGCGGCCGAAGGTCGTCAGGAAGTAGTTCGACGTGGCGCCGTCGGCGATCTGCGTCGCCCGTGCCCCCAGCGGCAGGCCGTTGAACTTGTCCTTCGTGTTCGTCACCTGGCTGATGATGTCCAGCATCGATTCCGCCTTGATGCGGCGGATCGTCTGGTGCGCGAAGTTCTTTTCATCCGTGGCGTTGGAGGCGTTGCGGCGCGTGGTCCGCTGATAGGTCTGCGACAGGCAGATGTCCCGCACCAGCCGCCGCAGGTCGTAATTGTACTCGGTGAACTTCCGCCCCAGTTCCTCGAGCAGTTCCGGATTCGAGGGGGGATTGGAGACGCGGACGTCGTCCACCGGCTCGATGATCCCGATGCCGAAGAAGTGCTGCCAGATGCGGTTGGCGAAGTTCTGTGCGAAGAAGGGGTTCTCCGGCGAGGCCAGCCAGGCCGCCACCACTTCGCGGCGATCCTGACCGGGACGAATCTCGGGCTTGCTCCCCCCCAGGAAGATCGGCACAGCGTTCTGGCCCGTCACCGGATGCCGCACCTCCCCGCCGCCGCTGTTGAACACGATCCGTTCCCGCGTGTCTTCCCCCTGCTTGCGGCCGATCTGGGAGAAGAACGCCGCGAAGCTGTAATAGTCGTCCTGCGTCCAGCGGTCGAAGGGATGGTTGTGACACTGGGCGCACTGAATCCGCATCCCCATGAAGATCTGGGCCACGTTCTCGGCCACTTTGAGCTGATCCCGTTCCAGTTCGTAGAAGTTCGTGGCCGGGTTGGCGAACGTCCCGCCGCTGGCGGACAGCAGTTCCCGCACCATGGCATCCCACGGGACATTGTTGGCAATCCGGTCCACCAGCCACTGGTAGTACAGCACGATCGCCTTCTGCGACACCTGGTTGCTGGAGCGCATCATCAGCCATTCGGCCCACTTGGAGACCCACAACTCGGTGAACTCCTTGCGGGCCAGCAGTTCGTCGATCTTCTTGGCCCGCTTGTTCGGGTCCTGATCGGCCATGAACGCCTGGTACTCTTCGTACGTCGGCAACAGACCAATCAGATCGATGGTGACGCGGCGGAGGAACTCCTCGTCGCTGCACAGTTCCGACGGCTCCAGCCGCAGCTTCTGATGCTTCGCCGCCACCAGTTCATCGATGTAGTTGACCGGCGTGGCGGCGGGCGGGTTGTATTGCAGGTCTTTCGGCAGAACGAGGAATTGCGACCCCACCGTATGCACGTCGAAGCGGGCGAAGATGTACGCCTCTCCCCGCGCTCCGGCGGTGACCACGCCCTCATCGTTGATCGAGGCGGAGGTCTCGTTATTGGTGAAGAACGCCGCCAGCCGCGTCACGTCGCGCGTCGTCCCGTCGGAATACCGCGCCAGCACCGTCATCTGCTGGGTCGTCCCCTCCCCGACCAGCACCCCCTGGCGGGGATACAGTTCCAGGGCGATGCAGCGCGCCTGCTCCGGTGGATCGAGCGGGACTCCGGCCGCAATCCACTCCACCAGCGTGGCGCACAGCTCGCTGTCGCGGTCGAACCGCTTGCCGCCGCTGTGAGGCACGTCGCCGACCGATTTCTCCACCAGCAGGCTCGCTTCCGGAACGGCCAGGTCAATCCGCCGGCCGGGCTGCTCCCGGGTCAGGCGGTAATGGTCGCCGTTGGGATCGAAGCCGAACAGCGACAAGCGGAAGCCGTCCTTCCCTCGGGCGGCGCCGTGACAGCTTCCCGAATTGCATCCGGCCTTCATGAACACCGGCATCACATCCAGCTTGAAGCTGATCGGCCGCCCCTCCGCCGCCTTTTCGACATGGACCGGGATCGTCCGGGAGGCCCCCTCGAACGTCAGCGTGAGCTGCGTGTCTCCGTCCTTGGCCGGGTAGAGGACGTTCCCCTCGCGGCGCACAAGGTCCCCCTGTGCGAACGACCATTCCGCCTGAGCGGTGACGTCGCGGGTGACGCCGTCCGCATAGGCCGCCTGCACCACCACCGACTGCCGGTCGCGATTGGTGCTCAGGTGCACATCCGGCGGAAAGACCCGGAGTTCGACCAGTTCGGCGGCCGGGGCCGCCGCCGCCAGGCCGGCCAGGGTCAACGCGGTCAACAGGACGTTCCTGAGGGCCATGAGTGGGAATCCTCGACGAAACATGGGGAAGGTGGCTAGCGAACGTCCTCCCCCCCGGGATGAGTCGGATGGGGAAGGGTGGGCGAATTCCTCGACGCTGTGGTGGAACATCAGGAGGGATTGCCGGCGATCTTCTCTCAGAGATCGCCGTGCCATGCCTACGGGCCTCCGCTCCCTTTCTCCCGCTGGGCCTGCTCGAGCCGCAGTTGCTCCAGCCGCGACAGCGGCCGCTGTGCCGGCGCCGTCTGGGCCACCGGCTGCGGCGTGGCGGCGGGGGTGGGGTTCTTGGGTTTGGGCGGCGGCGGGTCGACGCGCAACACGCCGCTCCCCAGGTTGTGGGCGATCACTTCGCCCCCTTCCGGAATCAACACCTGGCACAGCAGGTTCTTGGTCAGGCCGGTCGGCGTGTTTTCCGCCGCCTTGATGGTGAAGACCAGTTCCGTCGTCTCCTTGGTCAGCTTGAGGGGTTCACAGGTGGCGTTGGCCGGGAGGCCGACGAGTTTGACCTCCGCTTCACCCTCAAAGTCTTTCCGCTTCTCGACCGTCACGACGTAGGGGGTCTCCTGTCCCTGGCTGACCGCTCCTTGGGCAAACTTGAACTGGACGTATTCCTCCTCCACGCGGAGCGGCACGAACTCCGAACAGCACTCCACCTCGCCGTTGCCGACCTTGGCGATGGCGCGGACGGCGATCATCGACTCGCCCACGGCCGCGTTCCCGGCGGCGTTCAGCGAGATCACCGTCTCGGTCTGCCCCTTGGGGATCTTCGCCGAGGTGCTGGAATTGACCCCCGGCGGATTGTGCAAAAGCCGCACGGCAATCTCTTCGTCGAAGCCTTCGTCTTTCTGGCACTTGACCAGGAGGTTCATCGAACCCGCCCGGACGATGGGGACCTTGGGGGTCTCAATCCACACGCGGAACGGCAGCTTGTCGGCCACGACGACCGGCATCCGGGTGATGAGCTCCTCCCAGACGCGGTTGTTGTTCTGTCCGCGGATCATCAGGGCCTTCTGCTGGAGCGGGCCCTCGATGCGACGGTCCGGCTGGTTGGGATCCGTCAGTCGTGCCACGATGGTCGCATATCGGCCGGTCACGGGAGCATCCTCGGCCGCATAGAAGACGACCGGAATCTGTCCCGCGCCGCGCCACCCTTCCGGGCACTCGATCCGCACGCCGGCGGGGAGGTCGTCGCTGAAGAAGCTGATCGGCCCGCCGAAGTTCTGCCGCTGCACGTTGGCCACGATCCCGATGCCGCTCCCCTGAGGAACGACCAGGTCTGGCTGCACGTAGCGGGCGAATTCGATCGGCTCCGCCGTCACCGACGGCGTCAAGGGAGCGACCTCGATCCGGTAAGGGAAGCCCGGACCACCGCGGTTGAGATGATCGCGAACGGCCACGACGTATTCGCCGTCCTCGGGCGCCTTGAAGCGGTAGTAGCTGTCCGGGCCGCGGCTGTCGTCGTTCCCCCCCACGCCGCCGCCGTCCCGCATCCGGTAGACGTTGACCACCGGGTCCAGAGCGGAACGCAACCGTCGGGCATAAACCTCGATGTCAAATTCCTGGTCCTTTGTGGCGGAGAACTTGAAGAAATCGACGTCGCCCGGTTCGCCGATGACGCCATTCATGGCGCCGGGGGCTGCCGCCGGCGTCGCCTGCGTCCGGTCATTGTTCGGTTCCTGCTCGATGACGTTATCGAGCGGGCTGACCCGGAACGGCTGGAGCGAGGGGGCCAGCCCATGCTCGTCCCGCGCCTCCAGTCCGAAACGGTCCGGATCGCGAACCTCCGCAGGGAGGGTCACTTCGCGGGTGATCGGTCCCAGCACGTCCCCCAGCATCGTCACCGTCAGCGTTTCGCCCGGCTTGCCTCCCGAGGGGATGATCCCCTGCGGACGGGGGAAGTTTCCGATGCTCAGCAGGTAGTAGGCCCGGCCGTCCCCCTGATAGGCCGCGTCCCGAAGCTGGATGATGTACTTGCCGTCCGCGGGCACAATCAGCGACACCACCGCGTCGTTCCAGACCAGCGGCGTATCGTCGGCAACGGCCAGCTCGAACCGCTCCTCATTGAGGATCGCCAGATAGGGGTCGAAATAGTTGTTGCCGGCGGAATGTCTCAGCCGCATCCCGAACACTTCCGCCGTCAGCCGCTCTCCCTGCTTGGCCTCCACCACGAAGTAATCGACGTCCTCGCGATCGACCCGGCCGCGAACGGTGACGTTCATCGGGATCGATTGAGGCTGCGCGAATTCCGTGTTGGGTTCTTTCTCATCGACGAACGGCAAGGCGCCGACGTACAGGTTGCGGATTTCGGACAGGCCGGTGCGGGTACGAATCCGCATCCGCTGCGTGCCGATGGGGCAGTCCTCGGCGACCTTCAGCCGCACCTTGATCTGCCGCCCCCGTTGATCCCCTTCCCCCTGCGTGAAGCTGACGACCTCCAGACCGGTGTCGTACAGCATCAACTCCTCGGCATCCTCGAGGTTGCTGCCGGAGAGCGTCAGTTCCACCTCGGTGCCGCGCTGCACCCCGCGCGGCAGCATCTCCGAGAACCGCGGGGCGGCCGCTTCAGCCGCGCAGGCGATCAGAACGGCCGCAGCCGCCGTCAGGCCCCAGCGAGCACGATCAACCAGGCGCATCGGAGTTCCCCTCGGCATAGGGTCGGCAATTGCCCCGCCGGGACCGCTCCCGCGGCCGCAGCGTGAGCTGGATCTGTGGACAACAGGCCGACGAGCCGCGGCTGGAGAGGAGGCCCCTCACGTCGCGGCTCGCCGACGGAAGACCCGGCCGCCTTCCGCGGCACGGGTCATCAGTGATGGCCATGCGCCATCCTGGCCACATCGACCTTCCGTGGCGAACTTCACACCCTTACGCCAGCAGCTCACGAATCACGTGGCCGCCGTCGACAATCTCGATCGGACGATCGCCGGGGGCCATCAGCTCCTTGTCGGCGACGATCCCCAGCGTGTGGTACACGGTGGTGAACAGGTCCTCGACCGTCACGGGGTTCTCGTCCGGCTCGCTGGCCGTCGCGTCGGACGTCCCATACACGAAGCCCCGCTTCACGCCGCCTCCGGCCAGCACCACGCTGAACACCTTCGGCCAGTGGTCGCGGCCGGCGGTGTTGTTGATCTTGGGCGTGCGGCCGAACTCGGAGGAGACCATCACCAGCGTCTCATCCAGCAGGCCCCGCTGCTCCAGGTCCAGAATCAGCCGCGCGAACGCCTGATCGAACGCCGGCATCGTGTTGTTGAACGCGCGGACGATGTTGTCGTGATGGTCCCAACCGCCGTAGGTCAGGTTCACCAGCCGCACTCCTGCCTCCACCAGCCGCCGCGCCAGCAGCATCCGGGCGCCTGCCTGGTTGCGGCCGTACTCGTCGCGGAGCTTGGGGTCTTCCTTCTCCAGGTTGAATGCCTCCCGCGCCTGCGGCGAGGAAATCAGGTTGTACGCCGACTCGTAGAACGAGTTCATGGCGGTGATCTGGTCGGACGCTTCCCGCTGCTGGAAGTAAGCGTTGACCGCCTCCAGCGCCGAGCGGCGGGTGGCGAAGCGGCTCTCATCCACGCCCCCCGGCAGGTCCAGATCGCGGACCCGGAACCCGTCCGACGCCGGGTCGCTCCCCAGCGAGAACGGCGCGAATGCCGAGCTCAAGTACCCGCTCCCCGCATACACGTTCGGCATGCTCGGGATGCAGACGTACGGCGGGAGGTTGTTGCGGCTGCCGAACTCGTGGCTGATCACCGACCCGATCGACGGATACTGCAAGGCCGGGCTGGGCCGGTAGCCGGTGAACATGTTGTGCGTGCCGCGCTCATGCGCCGCTTCGCCGTGCGTCATCGAGCGGATCACCGTCAGCCGGTTGGCGACCTGCGCGGTCTTCTGCAACGTCGCACCGAACAGCACCCCGTCGACGTTGGTTTTCACCTGCCCCATCTCCCCACGGTATTCGATCGGGGCATAGGGGTGCGGATCCCACGATTCCTGGTGGGCCATCCCGCCGGGGAGATAGATGTGAATCACCGACTTGGCCGTCCCCTCGAAGTGCTCATAGTTCTTCAGTTCCGCCTGGAGCAGCTTGGGGAGGGTCAGGCTGGTTCCGGCGAGGACGCCCACTTGCAAAAACCCGCGGCGAGACAGCCGACGGAAGTGAGCGGGGGTGCATCCGTGAGCAGCAGCGTGGTGACTCATGGCTGGGTCCTGGAGGGCTGGAGGCCTGGGTGGGTCAAGGACAATCCTTGAAGGCCGCGGGCCACACCATCGAGGCGGGAATCGGCGGCAGGTCACCAGACCTGCTGCCGACCGGTCGGGCAGGACGACGAATTCGAGCCATCCGTCGTCCCCAGGTGGGTGGGGTGCGAAACAATGGGTGTTCCGCGGCAGGCGACGAGCGGAGGGTCGCTCCCTCTGATCGTCGAATTTCAGCGATCTCTTATATGTTCTTGCGCGGAGATGTCAAGGATCGATTGGCTCGTTCCCTGAGATTCTTGATTTTTCCAAACCTGCCGATTCTGACGATCATGCCCCCCTCCCGGGAAACGCTCACCTCTCCCCGTCGGCCGTGATGTCGGCCGGAAATCAAAACTCCTTGTCAAATAAAACCTTACAGACGTGGAATGGTCCTGGACATCGTCTCCCAGCGGCAGCCGTGAAGTCGAACCAGCCCCGGCTCTCCCCGGACCTGCAACCGCCGCCAACAGTCCCCTTCCCGCGCAACCGGACCCGGAGGGGTAGGAGACGTCTCGCCTCCCCGCGGCCCCGGCGACGGGCCGAGGGCAGCCCCTGTTCCACACCTCGCCTCCCGGCAGTGAGGGACGCGAGTTGAGGGATCCCGACGTTCGGAACAGGGGCCGCTGGGGCTGCCCCCTCCGCGGCGGCAACGCGTCTCACCGGGCCGGCCGGCCCACCTTTTCTCTCCTCGATGACAGAGACCTCCGCAACACCCAGCCCGGAGCAAGCCCACAGCACCGACTCCCCAGCGCCTTCGCACTGTTCCTACGGGTGGGAGGGCGCTGTCCGACAGGACCGATCAGCCACGGCTGGCAAGCCAGCCGGCGAACAGCGGGCGTTCGCCCTGATCCACGGCCTCCGACCGATCCCCCTGTTCCCGCTCGTGGCAGAGAGAGCCGTCCGACGGGCCGACCGGGAACGGACCGCAGCGGAGAGGGCAGCGGTCCGCGCTTACGGCAACTGCGTGCCCCCCATCAGGTAGCGGTCGCATTCGCGGGCGGCTTCGCGCCCCTCGTTGATGGCCCACACGACCAGGCTCTGCCCGCGGCGACAGTCCCCCGCGGCGAACACGCCGGGAATGTTCGTTGCATACCGGCCGTACTCCGCCTTGAAGTTCGTCCGCTTGTCGACCTCCAGCCCCAGTTGTTCCGCGATCGTCTGCTCGGGGCCGCGGAAGCCGAGCGCCAGGAAGCACAAGTCGGCCGGCCATTCCTGCTCGCTGCCGGGGATCACCGAGAAGGGCGCCCCGCCAGGGGCCGGACGGTTCCAGTCCACGCGGACCGTCTTGAGCGCCCGCAAGTTCCCGCTCTCATCCCCCAGGAACTCGATCGTCTGGATCGAGTATTCGCGGGGATCGTTCGGCAGCGTCTTGCCGGGGACGAGAGTGTAATCGAACCGGGCCGCCGCTTCCGCGTGGCCGTAATCGACACGGTAGATTTTGGGCCACTGTGGCCAGGGGTTGTTGGCCGGTCGCGAGGCGGGAGGCTGCGGCACGATCTCGAAGTTCACCAGGCTCCTGCACCCGTGACGCAGGCTCGTCCCGATGCAGTCGGTCCCAGTGTCGCCGCCGCCGATGACGATCACGTGCTTGTCCTTGGCGTTGATGAAGCGGTGGTCCTGAAGCTGGGAGTCGAGCAGGCTCTTGGTGTTGAGGGTCAGGAACTCCATGGCGAAGTGAATGCCGCGGAGATGACGCCCCGGAGTTTTGGCGAAGAAGTCGTTGGGGACGGTGGCCCCGGTGGCGAGGATCACGGCGTCGTACCGCTGCATCAGTTCGGGAGCGGGAAGGTCCTTGCCGATCTCGGTGTTGACGACGAACCGGACCCCCTCCTGTTCCAGGAGCTGGATTCGCCGCTCGACCACCTTCCGCTTGTCGAGCTTCATGTTGGGGATGCCGTACATGAGCAGCCCCCCCACGCGATCGGCCCGCTCATAAACGGTGACGGTGTGCCCCACGCTGTTGAGCTGGGCGGCCGCGGCCAGTCCGGCCGGTCCAGACCCCACGACGGCCACTTGTTTGCCGGTCCGGCGCAAGGGGGGGCGCGGCGTCACCCAGCCCTCCTCAAAACCGCGGTCGATGATCGCCTTTTCGATTGACTTGATGGCCACGGCCGGCTCGTTGATGCCCAGCGTGCAGGAACCTTCGCACGGCGCCGGACAGACGCGGCCGGTGAACTCCGGAAAGTTGTTGGTCTGGTGCAGCCGATCGAGGGCCGCCTTCCAATCGTCGTGATAAACCAGGTCGTTCCATTCGGGGATCAGGTTGTGGATGGGGCAACCGGACGCCATGCCGGCCAGCAGATCGCCGGTGTGGCAGAAGGGGATGCCGCAATCCATGCACCGCGCCCCCTGCCGCCGCAGCTCCTCTCGCGGCAGGGGTTCGGTGAATTCGTTCCAGTCCCCGAGGCGCACGAGGGGATCGCGCTCCCGGTAGGTGCGGCGGGGATACTCTTTGAAGCCAGTCGGTTTACCCATGGGGAGTCGTCGGTCTTTCTTTGTCGCTTGCCGGTGTTCAGTCGGTGCTGTCTGTGGTCAGGAAGCCGTCAGCATTCCCGGATGGCGCTGCGGTTTGTCTCGGAGCGTCCATAACTCGATGAGACATCTGTGTTGAAGGTCCTTGTGAAGGTGACCGCCCCGTCACACCTCTTCCGCCTGGCGAAACCATTCATGGATGGGGAGTTCAAAGCCGGGGAGGAGGTCACCGCCGGTGAGGGTGTCGTGCTCGGTAAGGGTGGTTTTATCATCAGGACTGGTAAAGACGTCGACGGTGCGGGTGGCCGGATCGACGACCCAGATCAATCGCGTGCCGGAGTCGAACAACTCCCGGCGGTTGCGCTCGATCTCGGCGGGGGTGTGGCCGGCGCTGAGGACTTCGACGGCAAGGTCCGGAGCAAAATCGACATAGGGGACCCGTTCCACTTTTCCGGAGGGAAACTTGTCCTTCAGGCAGACGGTGAAGTCCGGCAGGCGGAAGTTCCCGCCGCTCATCTCGTAGATGGCGCCGGCGGTGAAACCTTTCCCAAGACGATGCTGCCACAGGTACGTATGGAGAAACGTGGCCAGCACGGTCGTGAGCGAGTCTTCGAAATAGGACATGGGGGCCTTCTCGACCAGGACGCCGTCAATCAGCTCGCAGGGGATGGCGTGCTCCATGTCGTTGTTGCGGATCAGGTCCTCGACGGTCGCCTCTCCCGGCGCGGGATGAAGGCGCACCCGCTGAGCCGGCACGTTCCCGAGTCGCTCGAGCAGATCGGCGACAGTTCGCAGTGCGTCCGTGGGGGAGGACAGCGTGGTGGACATCAATCGTTCCTCGCAGGATTCCGTCAATGTGCGGCAACGGCGGGGAGTTCCTCTCCGGCGGCTTCGGCGGCCGCTTCCGCCGCCAGGTCGGCCAGGGCCCGCTTGTAGTCACGGGGCATCACCTTGACGAACTTCGGCAACCGCTCATCCCATTCGTCCAGCATCTCCCGCGCCACCAGCGAGCCGGTGTAAATGTGGTGCTTTTCGATCAGCTCCTTCAGTTCGGCGATGTCGTCCACGTCCTCCACAGGCTCGAGTTCCACCAGTTCCAGGTTGCAGTGGAGGCGGAACAGGTCCAGGTCGGGAGCATAGACGTACGCAATGCCCCCCGACATGCCGGCGGCAAAGTTGCGCCCGACCGTGCCGAGGATCACCGCCCGGCCGCCGGTCATGTATTCCAGACCGTGGTCCCCCACGCCCTCCACCACCGCCCTGGCGCCGGAGTTGCGGACGCAGAACCGTTCCGCCGCCATCCCGCGGAAGTAGGCCTCGCCGTCGGTGGCGCCGTAGAGCGCCACGTTGCCGATGATGATGTTCTCCCGCGGGACGAACGTACTCCCCTCCGGCGGGTAGACGATGATCTTGCCGCCGGAGAGCCCCTTGCCCACGTAATCGTTGGCGTCGCCGATGATCTCGATCGTCACCCCCCGCACGGCCCAGGCGCCGACCGATTGTCCGGCCGAGCCGCGGCACCGCAGCCGGATCGTGTCCTCCGGCAGTCCCTGGGGTCCCCACTTCTTGGAGACCTCGTGGGAGAGGCTGGTGGCGAACGCGCGGTCGATGTTCTGGATGTCGAGATCGAGCGTGATGTTCTCCCCTCGTTCGATCGCGTCGCGGCACTGGGGGATGAGCAGCGTCTGGTCGAGCGTCTGCTCCAGGCCGTGGTTCTGTCCCTTCTGGCAGTAGGTCCCGGCCTGGGGATAAGGGCTGGTCGCCTGCGTCAGCACGGCCGAGAGGTCGAGGTGCCGCGCCTTCCAGTGCGTGATGTCGGGACGCAGTTCCAGCATGTCGGCGCGGCCGACCATCTCGTTGATGGTCCGGAAACCGAGCTGGGCCATGATCTGCCGCAGGTCTTCGGCCACCATGAACAGATAATTGATGACGTGCTCGGGCTGACCGGTGAACTTGGCCCGCAGTTCCGGGTCCTGCGTGGCGATGCCGACCGGGCAGGTGTTGAGGTGACACTTGCGCATCATGATGCAGCCGAGCGTGATCAAAGGGGCGGTGGCAAAGCCGAACTCCTCGGCGCCCAGCAGGCAGGCGATGGCGACGTCGCGCCCGGTGCGGAGCTGACCGTCGGTCTCCAGCCGCACACGGCTGCGGAGGTCGTTTTTGACCAGCGTCTGATGCGTCTCGGCGATGCCCAGTTCCCACGGCAGTCCGGCGTGCTTGATGGAGGTGAGCGGCGACGCGCCGGTCCCCCCGCCGTCGCCGGAGATGAGGATCTTGTCCGCGTGCCCCTTGGCGACGCCGGCGGCGATCGTCCCCACCCCCACTTCGGAGACGAGCTTGACGCTCACCTTGGCCGAGGGATTGGCGTTCTTCAGGTCGAAGATGAGCTGGGCCAGGTCCTCGATGGAGTAGATGTCGTGGTGCGGGGGCGGGCTGATGAGGCCCACGCCGGGGGTCGAATGCCGCGTGGCGGCGATGATCTTGTCCACCTTGTGGCCGGGGAGTTCGCCCCCTTCGCCCGGCTTGGCCCCCTGGGCGATCTTGATCTGCAGCTCGTCGGCGTTGGTGAGGTACCAGGAGGTGACGCCGAAGCGTCCGCTGGCGACCTGCTTGATGGCACTGCGGCGGTTGTCGGCGAACCGCTCATAGTTCTCCCCCCCTTCGCCGGTATTGCTCTTGCCGCCGATCGTGTTCATGGCGATGGCCAGCGTCTCATGCGCCTCGGCGGAGATGGAGCCGTAGCTCATCGCCCCGGTGGTGAACCGCTTGACGATCTCCCGGGCGGGTTCGACCTCATCGATCGGCACGGGATGGCCGGGCTTGAACCGCAGCAGTCCGCGGAGCGTCCCCTGCCGCTGGCTCCCCTCATTGACCAGCCGCGCAAAGCGGTGGTAGGCCTCCTGGTCGCCGGCGCGGGCCGCCTGTTGCAGTTCGGCGATGGTGAACGGGTTCCAGCCGTGCTTCTCGCCGCCGTGTCGCCAGTGGACCAGACCGGGATTGGGGAGGACCGGCAGCCGCTGCCCCTCCTCCCGGAGCGGGTACCCCTGGGCGTGTCGCAGCAGCATTTCCTGGGCGAGGATGTCGAAACCCACTCCCTTGATGCGGCTGGGAGTGCCGCGGAAGCACTTGTCGATGACCTCCTCCGAGAGTCCCAGGGCCTCGAAGATCTGCGCCCCCTTGTAGGACTGGAGGGTGGAGATGCCCATCTTCCCCATCACCTTGAGCATCCCCTTGAACACCCCCTCTCGATAGGTGGCGACGATCTTCTCCTCGGTGTAGTTCTCCTTGAGATGTCCATGCGTCCGCGCGTCGCGGAGCGCCTCGAAGGCGAGGTAGGGGTTGACGGCATCGGCCCCGTAGCCGCTCAACAGGCAGAAGTGGTGCACCTCGCGGGCCTCCCCCGTCTCCAGCACCAGGCCGATGCGGGTCCGCAGCGAACGGCTGACGAGATGATGATGCACTGCGCCGCAGGCGAGCAGGGTGCTGATCGGTACGCGCTGTTCGCTGCAGGCCCGGTCGGTCAGCACCACCAGGCTGTCCCCGTCGTGAATCGCCTGTTCCGCTTCGCGGCAGATGCGGTCGAGGGCCTCGACCAGCCGCCGGCCGGCTTCCTGCGGGTCGTCCTGCGGCGGCCGCTCGAACGTGATGTCGATCGTCCGGGTCTTCCATCCGCGATACCCGCTCAGGGCCTTGAGGGCGGCGCATTCCTCGTCGGTCAGGATGGGATGCGGTACGCGCAGCCGGTGCGCCTGCGCCTCGGTCGTGTCCAGCAGGTTCCCCTCCGGACCGATGTAGCACTCCAGCGACATCACGATCTCTTCCCGGATCGAGTCGATCGGGGGATTGGTCACCTGGGCGAAGAGCTGCTTGAAGTAGTCGTAGAGCAGCCGCGGCTGATCCGACAGGCATGCCAGCGAGGCATCGTCCCCCATCGAACTGATGGGGTCCTTCTTGGCGTTGATCAGCGGCAGCAGCATGAACTGCATGGTCTCGGTGGTGTAGCCGAACGCCTGCATCTGCTGCAGCAGCTTGTCTCCCGTGATGCGATGGTGATGGGGCTGGCCGTTGCCGGAAGGCTGCTCCTTCCACGCTTCCACCACTTCCTTCAACTCCAGCCGCTGACGGCGCAGCCACTGCGCGTAGGGGCGCCGCGAGGCGACCTCGTGCTTGAGTTCCTCGTCGGGAATCAGCCGTCCCTGCTCGAAGTCGACCAGGAACATCTTGCCGGGCTGCAACCGCCCCTTGAACTTGACATTCTCCGGGGCGATGTCGAGCACTCCCACCTCGCTGGCCATGATGACGCGGTCGTCATGGGTGAGGTAATACCGGCTGGGGCGCAGACCGTTGCGATCCAGGCACGCCCCGATGTAATGCCCGTCGGTGAAAGAGACGCTGGCGGGACCGTCCCACGGCTCCTGCAAGGCCGAGAAATACTCATAGAACGCCCGCTTCCGCTCGGACATGTCGTGATGATTCTGCCACGCCTCCGGAATCATCATCATCGCCACTTCCTGCAGCGTCCGCCCGGAGTGGTACAGGAACTCCATCACGTTGTCGAAGTTGCCGGAGTCGCTGCAATGCGGCTCGACGATCGGGAACAGCTTGGGCAGGTCCTCCCCGAACAGCTCCGACCGCAGCACCCCCTGCCGGGCGAACATCCAGTTGGCGTTCCCCTTGAGCGTGTTGATCTCCCCGTTGTGCGCCATGAACCGCAGCGGCTGCGCCCGGTCCCACGAGGGGAACGTGTTGGTGCTGAAGCGGCTGTGGATCATCGCCAGATGCGACTCGTAATCCTCCGCCGCGAGGTCCGGGAAGTACGGCAGCATCTGCGCCGGCGTGAGCATCCCCTTGTAGACGATCACCTTGGTGCTCAGCGTGCAGACGTAGAACTCCAGCGCGCGGGGATGGTCGCTCTGCCGGATGCGGTGGCTGGCCAGCTTGCGGATCACGAACAACTGCCGCTCCAGCGCGTCCTGGTCCAGGCCCTCTGCCGCCCCCACCAGCAGCATCTCCATGTACGGTTCCGCGGCCGCGGCCGACGGACCGATGTCCGCCTCCTCGGGACGTTGCGGCACGTCCCGCCAGCCGAGCAGCTTCTGGCCCTGCTGTGCCACCAGCTCATTCACGATGTCCTTGAATTCCCGGCGGGCGGCCTCGTCCTTGGGGAGAAACACGATCCCGGCCCCGTACTTTCCCCGCGGCGGGAGTTCCAGCCCCAGTTCCGACCGGGCGACCCGACGCAGGAACTTGTCCGGCAGCGCGGTGAGCATCCCGGCGCCGTCGCCGGTGTTCTCCTCGCAGCCGCACGCCCCGCGGTGCGTCATGTGCCGCAGAATCCGGTCGGCATCCAGCACGATCTGATGCGACGGCTGACCCTGAATGTGGGCGACGAACCCGACGCCGCACGAATCGTGCTCGTACGCGGGGTCGTACAGTCCGTGACGGGAGGGGAAACGGGGGAAACCGGTCATGGCAACGTGCGGAACTCCAGGAACGAATCCAATCCAGACGCCGGGGAGTGCCACGGCGAAACGACGCGGCGAACCTCACTCGAACAACGATGTCACCGGGAGGCGGTCCCCCGGCCCCTGCTGCGGCCCCCCCCACTCCTCCGCCGCCGAGAGCGCGACCTCCGGCGGCACCTCGGTCCCTGCCGTGGAACTGGGGTCATCCCCTCCGCGAACTCCCCCCGGGACGAGTTCGCCGGGACGACCGAGGTCCGGCGGCCGCGCAGATTCCTCGGCGGTCAGCCACTCAGCGGCGGTGGGCATCGATGTGACTCTCTGTTCGGGTTAGTGAAACGGCCGTCCCGCGGCCGGGTTCCAGAGCTGCGTGGGCCGTCCCGGGGGTGCACTGCCGGCGGCGACCCGGTCGCCGGAAGCGCGCGGACGCCTCGTGCGTCCTACATCGCCGCGCCGACCAGCCTCGGCGGGGCGAGCGTCTCGGCCGCCTCGGCGGCCGGCTCCAAAGAGTGCGGATGTGCGGCGCCGCCGTCCGCGAGCAGCAAATCCATGAATTTCTCGGCGGCCGTCGACAGGTGTTTGTGGCGTTTATGGATGATGCCCAGCGGACGCTCGAATGTCACGTCCGAAAGGGGGATCGCCCGCAAAGTTCCGAATTCCAGTTCCCGCCGCAACGTCTCCAGCGGCAGCAGCGCAATCCCCAGACCGATCTCCACCGCCCGCTTGACGTTCTCGATGTTGTCGAACTGGTGGACCACCTCCACCGACACCTTGTGCCGCTTGAGCAGCTTGTCCGTCACGCGGCGGATCGTCAGGTCCGGCGTGAAGGCAATGAACTCCTGGCCCGCCAGCTCTCCCAGCCGCAGGCTCGCACGCTCCGCCAACGGATGACGGCTGGGAGTCGCCACGACCATCCGTTGCCGTTGCCATTCCAGGCAACTCACGTCCCCCCCATCCTTGGGAAACGAAATGATCCCCAGATCCGCCTCCTCGCGGACCACGCGCGACTGCACTTCATCCGGATGGGCGTAATCAAGGTGCAATTCGACCTCGGGATACTCCCGACGATACCGCTCGACGTAGGACTTCATCTGCAACAGCCCGACGGAGTAGATCGACACCACCCGCACCCGCCCCGACACCTTCCCCCCCAGCGACTGCACGTCGTCCTCGACGGAGCGGAACTCATCCAGCAGACGGCTGCACCGTTCGTGATAGAACCGCCCCGCCGCCGTCAGCTCAAAGGGACGCTTCGACCGGTCGATCAGCATCACCCCCAGACGCTCCTCAAGCTGATGCACCGCCTGGCTGACCGCCGGCTGCGACAGCCCCCACGCCTCCGCCGCCTTGGAAAAGCTGCGGTGCGCAACGATATCGCAGAACAGTTCGATGGACCGGAGAGACATGGGGGTGAGGGAGTGCGACGCCTGGGAACTACTCGTCAATCAATAAATCGAATATGGAAACAAAGATTCCATAAATCGATTGGATCGAGATGCTACGCCGCCGCCGGGTGGGCTGTCAAGTCTGCCGCATCCCCCCCAGTGCCCCGGCGGTGGCTCTCCCCCGCGCCCCTCCCCCAACCAGACTCCCCGCCCCGCTCCAGCCGCACTCTCAGTACCACAGCTCAAACACAATCTCAAGCGTGGTAAGAAGTTATACAGCCATCGCGAGACGAGTGCGCCTAGGCCAGCAGCGCCGCCAGCACCCCCGACAGCACGATCCCGTCGAATGTCCCCGCCCCCCCAATCGACAGCACGCCTACCGCCATCTGCGAGATCTGCCGCAGATGCAACAGGTCTGCCCCCACCAACGGGCCTGTCACTCCGGCGATGAACGCCACGGCAGGCCGGAACTCCACCGGAACCCCCAACAGCCAGGTGAGTCCCACCGAGACCAGGGGCGATACCAGCCCCGGCATCATGATCCCGACCCCCGGCACTGGTCGGGCCGCGCGGTAGCAGACCCCCACGTTCGCCAGCACCACCAGCACCGCCAGACCCAAGGTGTGGGGATCGGCCCCGCTCAACCACGCCGTCTGGTGCAGCGCCAGCAGGGTGGGAACGACACAGCCCCCCACGTTGACGGCAATCACCGTCTGCATGCGCGTCCAGCGCATCCGCGGGGTGAACCAGCCGACTCCGAACGCCCCCACCACGAAGTCCGGCTGCGGCTCCAGGCGGTCGATTCGATGTACGGGGAGATTGACCAGCGACCCGAACAGGATTCCCAGCACCGCCAGCGCGGCGGCGAGCGGAGAGAGGTGCAGCCGGTCGAGCGCCTGATGCAGGAGGTCGACCAGAAAGACCGGCAACAGGCAAAACAGCAGCAGAACCGCGGCGAGCGTCAGGCAGCCGAGGAGCGGAAGCGCGTGTGGACCGAACGGTCCTCCCTCAATGCCCCGATTCATCGCTTTGCAGAGCGGCTCCCGGTCACACCTTCCGTTCCCGGATCCAGTCGGTGTGGAAGGTCTCGCCGCGGGGCTTGTCGATCCGTTCGTAGGTGTGGGCGCCGAAGTAGTCGCGCTGCGCCTGCAGGAGGTTGGCGGGCAGCCGCGCCTGGCGGTAGCCGTCGTAGTAGGTGAGGGCCGCGCTGAACCCCGGCACCGGGCAGCCGAGGTTCACGGCTGTGGAGACCACGCGTCGCCAGCTTGGCTGGGCTCGCTCGATCGCCCCCTTGAAGAAGTCGTCCAGCAGCAGGTTCTCGAGCTGCGGATTCTTGTCGAAGGCATTCTTGATATCGCCCAGAAACCGGCTGCGGATGATGCACCCGCCGCGCCACAGGAGGGCGATGTTGCCGTTGTTGAGCTTCCAGCCGAACTCCTTCGCCGCCGCGTCAAGCTGCACGAACCCCTGCGCGTAGCTGACGAGCTTGGAGGCGTAGAGCGCCTGCTTCACGTCGTCGATGAACTGCTGGCGGTCGCCGCTGAACCGCGCTCCCTGCGGCCCCTTCAGCACCTGCGCGGCGCGGACGCGGGCCTCCTTCTGGGCGGAGAGGCACCGCGCGAACACCGCCTCGGTGATCAGCGTCGTCGGCACGCCCAGATCGAGGGCGTGCTGGCTCATCCACTTCCCGGTCCCCTTCTGCTGGGCGGTGTCGAGAATCTTGTCGACGAGATACTCGTCCCCTTCCTTCACGGTGAAGATGTCGCGGGTGATCTCGATCAGGTAGCTCTCGAGTTCGCCTTCGTTCCAGACCTTGAAGACCTGATGCAGCTCCTCGTTCGACAGGCCCAGGGCGTGCTTGAGGATGAAGTACGCTTCGCAGATGAGCTGCATGTCGCCGTATTCGATGCCGTTGTGCACCATCTTGACGTAGTGCCCGGCGCCGTCCTCACCGACCCACTCGCAGCAGGGGATGTCGTGGTTCGGACCGACCTTGGCGGAGATGGCCTGCAGAATCTCCTTGACGTGAGGCCAGGCCTCGATGTGCCCCCCGGGCATGATGGAGGGCCCCTTGAGCGCCCCCTCCTCGCCGCCGGAAACGCCGGTGCCGATGAACCGCAGCCCTGCCGCCCGCAGCTCTTTCGAGCGGCGGTTCGTGTCCGGGAAGTACGAGTTCCCCCCGTCGATGATGATGTCCCCTGGGCTGAGCAGCGGCTTGAGCTGCTCGATGACGGCGTCGACCGCGGCACCGGCCTTGACCATGATCATCACTCGCCGGGGGGGCTTCAGCGACTGCACGAACTCCTCGAGGGTGTGATAGCCCTGGATGCGCTCGGCCGTCCCCGGCCAGACCTTGTCGGCCGGGGCCTGCCGGAGCCCGCTCACGAACTCATCCGTGACCGAGGTGGTGCGGTTGAAGACGGCCACGGAGTACCCGTGGTTGGCCATGTTCAGGACGAGGTTCTGGCCCATGACGGCCAGGCCGATGAGACCGATGTCGTGGGGCATGGGAGGTGGTCCAGGCTGAGAGAGCAGGGAAGCGGGGGCTGTGGCGCGGACGGAGCAGAAGGGCGGCGCGGAGGCCGGTCAGCCGCGCCTGCCGTCCGGAACGGTCGTGTCCCTTGGGAACCATCTGCCGCCGGCGTCCTGTGCCTGCACCCCGCAGTCGGTCGGTGGTCGGACCCGGCGACGATGGGTCATTGGGGATTGCGAGCCAACTGGGCGACCTGCCGGCGGTAGACCAGGGCCCGGTTGCTCAGTTTTTTCTTGCGGGTGTGACTTTTGGTGAGCGTGGCCAGCCGCTCGTACTTCTCGGCCAGGGCGGTCTTGACGTCGATCAGCGTGCGCTTGGTCTTCATGGCGAACCTCAGGAACTCAGGCATCGCCGGCCGCGACGGCAGCGGCGGATGGCGGACCGGGAGGATGGAAAGTCCCGCAGTATACCGTTTCGGACGGGCGATCCCAGTCTCCGCCGCGTCGTTTTCGCAATCCAGAAAATCAATTTTGATGGTGCAAAATTTTCGGACGAATGCTACGCTTCAGACGGAGCACGGTGGTCTTGCAGTCCGCTGAGAGCTCCCCCGCCATCTTCCCCCGCCCTCCACGGGCCGGACGGCGCCGCCCTCATGAGATACTCTCTTCTGACACAGCCTCTGCAGCGAGCGTTGGGGGTGCTCCTGGCCGCGTGTGCCGCCGGCCTGACGGCGCTGTTCGCGGGATGCACCGGCGAGTCCTCGGCAGTCTCGAACCCCGGCGCCCCGCGCGGGAAGACTCGCATCGTCTGCACGGTGGGGATGGTGGCGGACATCGTGCGGCAGGTGGCGGGAGACCGGGCGGAGGTGATACCGCTCTACGGCGCGGTCGATCCCCATACCTATGAGCCGACCGCCAAGGACATCGAACGGATTCTCTCCGCCGACGTCGTGTTCTATTCGGGACTCTTGCTGGAGGGGCCGACTCAATCCGCCCTGGAGCGGGCCCGTCAGCGGGGGCGAGTGGTGTGGGCCGTCACCGATTGTCTCCTCGACGAGCCCGGCTATCTCCGCTATCCGCAGGGGGCGGCGTCGCATCCCGATCCGCACGTGTGGATGGACGTCGCGGCGTGGTCGCGGTGCGTGGGCTATGTTGCCCGCCGGCTGAGCGAGTTTGATCCCGCGGGAGAAGAGACGTACCGTCGGAACGCCGCCGCCTATCAACAGGAGCTGGCGCGGCTGGATGACTACGCCCGCCGGTGCATCGCCAGCATCCCGGAACCGCAGCGGTATCTCGTCACCGCGCATGACGCCTTCGAGTACTTCTCCCGGGCCTATGGACTCCCGGTCCGGTCTGTGCAGGGGATCACGACCGAGTCGGAAGCCGGCACGGACGACATCAACCGGCTGGTGGACTTCCTGGTGACACAGCGGGTACCGGCGGTGTTTGTCGAGTCGACCGTGAATCAGGCCAACCTGCGGGCCGTCATCGAAGGGGCCCAGCGCCGCGGGTGGAACGTCCGCGTCGCCGGGTCGCTCTATTCGGACGCGATGGGCCCCGCCGGAACCTACACAGGGACATATATTGGCATGATCGATCACAACGTCACCACGATCACGCGGGCGCTCGGCGGAACCGCGCCGCCGCGCGGTCTCAACGGCCGGCTGGCGGAGTGAGCGGCGGTCCCTCGTCCCTGCTCCGGCTTCCCGAGCGAAGGTCGGGGTCAGGGGCCCTGAGGATTGAGAACCCAGATCGGTCTTCAAAACGAGGTTTACCGTGAGTTCTGTCGGGCGTCCGCCTGCGGTGGCACCACCGGCGGTGCCCAGGCGGCGAGCCGCGGACGTCAGTCCCCGGACCGTCTCCGGGCGAGCGCGAATTGGGTGTGCAACCAACCCGGCTTTGGCGCGCACTGCCATTCAACGCGTACTGCCGATCAAGCCGACGAGGACGGAGGCATGTCTGCCGACGACCGGGCCGCTCCGACATCTCCCTGACGACTCTGTCATCCCCACTCTGTGACCCGCAATGACCGATCCTTCTCCTGCTTCCTCTGTGAACGGTCCGCGCTCTCACGCTCGCGGCTCGCCATGGCCCCCGCTTGCGACCGGTCCTGCCTCTGCCGCCTCCGCCGTTCTCTCGCATCCCGAGCACGCTCCGACGGCCCCGTTGTCGATCCACGACCTGACGGTGGCCTATCACCGCAAACCGGTCGTGTGGGACGTGGAGTACGAGGCCCCCGCCGGCAAGTTGATTGCCATTGTGGGACCCAACGGGGCGGGAAAGAGCACCCTGCTGAAAGCCTGCCTGGGGCTGGTGCCGGTGGTGTCCGGACAGGCCTGGTTCTTCGGTCGGCCCTTTCGGGAGGTACGCGGCCGCGTCGCCTATGTCCCGCAGCGGACCAGCGTCGATTGGGACTTTCCCGTCTCGGCGCTCGACGTGGTGACGATGGGACTGTACCGACAGATCGGCTGGTTTCGCCCGGTGACCCGCAAGTATCGCGAGCAGGCCCGGGAGGCTCTCGCGCGGGTGGGGCTGGCGGACTTCGCCGCGCGGCAGATCAGCCAGCTCTCCGGCGGCCAGCAGCAGCGCGTCTTTCTCGCCCGGGCGCTGGTGCAGAAGGCCGATTTGTACCTGATGGACGAACCGTTCGCCGGAGTTGATGCCGCCACCGAACAGGCCATCCTGTCGCTGCTGCGGTCGCTGCGCGACACCGGCCGCACCGCCGTGGTGGTGCATCACGACCTGGAGACAGTGCGGGACTATTTTGACGAGGTGTTGCTCCTCAACGTGCGGTTGGTCGCCTCCGGACCGGTGTCGCAGGTCTTCACTGCCACCAACCTCCGGCAGACCTACGGCGGCAAGCTGGCGATCCTCGACCAGGTGGGGGAGCGGATGGCGGAGGGGGTGTGATGGGCAGCCTCGAACTGGCAGGGGCCGCCCTTGGCGCGGATGCCGCGGCAGGGCCGTCTCTCGCGGACCGGCTGTACCGGCTGGCGACGTTCCAGGACTACAACACGTGGGCGCCACTGGCGACAACGGCCGTATTGGGTGCCACGGCGGGCGTGGTGGGGGTGTTTCTGGTGCTCCGCGGGCGGGCGCTGGTGGGGGACGTGGTGGGTCACGCGGCCCTGCCGGGAATCGGGTTGGCGTTTCTGCTGCTGGAACTGGCCGCGCCGGGGACGGGGAGGTCGACACCGGCCCTCCTCGCGGGAGCGCTGCTGACCGGACTGGCGGGCGCCGGTTGCACGTTACTCATTGATCGCTATTCGCGGGCCAAGGCGGATGCCGCGCTGGCGATCGTCCTGAGCCTGTTCTACGGCGGAGGGATCGTGCTGCTGTCGATCGCCCAGCGGCTGGAGACCGGCAGTCAGGCGGGGCTGAAGGACTACCTCAGCGGGAAGTCGGCCTCGCTGGTGGCGTCGGATGCCGTGCTGTCCGTGGTGCTCGGGGCGGTGGTGATCGGCGCGACGCTGCTGCTGTTCAAGGAGTGGACGCTCTTGTGCTTTGACGACGCCTTTGCGGCCGCGCAGGGATATCCGGTGGTGGGGCTCGATGCGCTGCTGATTGGACTTTCGGCGGTGGTGGCGGTGCTGGGGATGCAGAGCGTGGGGTTGGTGCTGGTGGTGGCGCTGCTGATCATTCCTCCGGCGGCGGCGCGGTTCTGGACGGACGACGTCCATGTCATGGCGGCGGGAGCGGGGCTGATCGGAGCTTTGAGCGGCGCGTTGGGGGTGGCGGTGAGCAGTCTGGCCCCGCGGATCGCCACCGGTCCGACGATCGTGCTGTTCGCCGCGGCGATGTTCGGAGTGAGCCTGCTGCTCGGCCACCGCCGGGGACTGCTCTGGCGCCGCCGGGCGACGCACCGGAGTTGGGACGTTCCCGTGGAGCAGCGACCCTGATCGGCCGCGGCCAGGATGAACGCCGAGTCCCGTTCGTCGCAGAAAGCTGCTATGGTGGAGCCTTCCGGACCTCCGAGGTGAGTCATGTCCAGACCAGGCGTTTTTTTGCGGCGCGTTCATCTCGAGAACTACAAGAGCCTCGCCGAATGCGACGTGGACTTGGGACGACTGACGTTGCTCGTCGGCCGGAATGGCTCCGGCAAAAGCAACTTTCTGGATGCCTTGCGGTTTGTCTCCGATAGCCTGGAGACGTCGCTCGACCATGCGCTCAAGTCGCGGGGGGGGATGTCCGCTGTCCGCAGGATCAGCACAGGACACCCGCGGAACGTCCGCATCTCGCTCCAGTTCGACCTGGAGGGTCAGCAAGCTGAATATGCGTTCGAGTTGAGGTCCGAATCCAAAGGGGGCTTTTCCGTTCGCGAGGAACGACTGCGGTTGGAACGGTCCCCAGGGAGGTCGCGGCATGAGTACCACATCGTCGGTGGTGAGGTGAAGCACGCGACCGTGGACGCGCTCCCCCCTCCCGCCTCGGACAGGTTGCATCTGGTCGTCGCTTCCGGACTGTCGGTGTTCCGCCCGGCTTACGACGCCCTGCGCGCGATGGGCTTTTACAACCTCAACCCCGACACGATCCGGGAAATCCAGAAACCGGACGCGGGAGAATTGTTGCGGCGCGACGGCAGCAACCTCGCCAGCGTCATTTCGCGTCTGGCCGAGGATCGTCCCGACGTCAAACGGCGAATTCAGGAGTACCTCTCCCAGATTGTTCCCGAGATTGAGGATGTCCAGCGCGTGGCGATCGGGCACCATGAAACTTTGCAGTTCCGTCAAAAGGTCCCCGGTGCTGAGCATCCCTGGCGGTTCTACGCCGGAAGCATGTCCGACGGAACGCTCCGGACGCTCGGCATCCTGGTCGCCGTGATGCAACTCGTGGGACGCCGAGACCCCATTCGACTGGTCGGCATTGAGGAGCCGGAAACGGCGCTGCATCCGGCGGCCGCCGGTGCGCTGATGGACGCCCTGCGCGAAGCGGCCAGAAGCACTCAGGTCCTGGCAACGACGCACAGTCCGGATCTGCTGGACCAGTTCGACTTCCAGACCGATACGCTCCTGGTGGTGATGGCGAGCGAGGGCCGGACCACCATCGGCCCGGTCGACGACGCTTCCCGAAAGGCGGTTCGGGACCATCTCTTCACCGCCGGGGAGCTGCTGCGGATGGACCAGTTACAGCCGGCGCCCAAACCTCCCGCACAACTCGACCTCTTCGCCGAGACCCCGGCGTGACCGTGTCCTCCCTCACCATCGCGCCGATCGTCGAAGGGCACGGTGATGCAGCGGCCGTCCCGATCCTCCTGCGGAGAATCTGCGCGGAACTTGTGGGAGGCCGGCTGGTCCATGTGCTGCCGCCCATTCGTCAACCCCGCGACCGACTGCTGAACGACCGGGACGGTTGTTTGGAACGGTCTCTGAATCTGGCCCTCAGAAAACTGAAACAATCCTCTGTTCCATCGGTCCCGGGGCTTGTTCTCTTATTGGTGGATGCGGACAACGATTGTGCCGCCGAGGGGGGACCCCGCACGCTTCAACTCGCGAAAAGACTGAGGACCGACGCCGACATCGCCGTGGTGTGGGCGGTCTGGGAGTACGAAACCTGGTTCGTCGCCGCTGCGGAATCGCTCCACGAGCACTTGAACCTGAGTCAAGGCTCGATCCCCTCTGATCCCGAGACTTCCCGGGCCCGCAAGAACTGGATCGAGCGGCACTGGCGCGGCGTGAAATACAGCGCATCCGTGGACCAGCCCAAACTCACGGATTGCATGGACTTGTCGCTGTGCCAACAAAGGTCTCCGTCGTTCGACAAACTCTGCCGCGAAATAAAGCGACGACTTTCGGGAGGGCCGGACGCAAACTGAACTCCCAAGACCAGGGATGGTGCATGCCGTTCGGCTGCCGCCAGGGATAGAATGAACACAGGGCGAGCACCAGCACCGGCGCGGACTCCAGCCCTCGTGGACCCGCGGCATGAGGCACGAACTGCTGACCATCGGCCACTCGAATCACTCGCTGGCCCATTTCATCCTGCTGTTGCGGCAGCACCGCGTCACCGCCATCGCCGACGTCCGCTCCTCCCCCCACAGCCGCCGCCATCCGCAGTTCAACCAGCGGCCCCTGGCGGAAGCGCTGCGCGCCACCGCCCAGATTCAGTACGTCTTCCTCGGCCGGCAGCTTGGCGCCCGCCCCGACGATCCCGAGTGCTTCCACGCCGACGGACGTGTGAGCTTCGAGCGGCTCGCGGCCTCGCTCTCTTTTCGACACGGCCTGCGGCGGGTCCTGGCCGGCCTGGAGCGGTACCGCATCGCCCTCTTGTGCGCGGAACAGGACCCGCTGGAGTGCCACCGCGGCATCCTGATCGCGCCGCGCATCCGCGCAGAAGTCCCCGCGCTCTGGCACATCGGTCCCGACGGCGCGCTGGAATCCCACGAACAGGCCGAGACGCGCCTCCTCCAGACACTGCATCTCCCCGTCCGGGGCCTGTTCCACGATCCCGCGGAACAACTGGCGGAGGCCTACCGCCGGCAGGAAGAGCGGATCGCCTGGCGACGGTCCGCGCCGGAGGAGGAGACGTCTCCGCAGCCCCCCTCGCAAAACCGAGAGAGTGACTGACTCCCTGGCGGGCGAGCGTTGAATGGGTCGGGCCTCGCCGAACGGAACACGAACGTCGACCGGTGCTTGCGGACGCCAGTCGGGTACCGCTTCCCGCTCCCGCGGCTCGCCGCTCTCACCCGTGAAACGGCACTCCGACTCCAGTAGACGCACTGCGGCGAGCCTGCCAGAATCCGCGCACCAAGAGTCAACCAGAGTCAAACAATCACGAACTGAAAGCCCAGAGGCTCGAGCGCGAAGGAGGCCCCCCTCCCTCGCGGCCGCGCCGATCAGCCGTCGCCGTCCCGTTTCAACCTCGGGATTTCGACCGCCCCACGACGACCACTGACGACCGCATCCTCCTTACTCCCCATGCCCCGCATCTACAACTTCTCCGCCGGTCCGGCCGTCCTCCCCGAACCCGTCCTCCGCGAAGCCCAGGAGGCCCTCTGGGACCTTAACGGCACTGGGATCGGCGTGTGCGAGCATTCGCACCGCGGCAAGGCGTTTGACGCGGTCCTTCAGGAGACCATCGCCGATTGCCGCAAGCTGGCCGGCATTCCGGACAACTACCACGTCCTGTTCCTGCAAGGGGGCGCTTCGCTCCAGTTCTCGATGGTCCCCATGAACCTGCTCAGCCGGGACCGGACGGCCGACTACCTCATCACCGGCTCGTGGGCGGAAAAGGCGGCCAAAGAGGCGAAGCGCTTTGGCGGGATGCACGAGGCCTGCTCCAGCGCGGACAAGAACTTCTGCTACATCCCGAGGACGGCGAGCTACAGCGCCGCGCCGGCCTATGTGCACTTCACCTCGAACAACACGATCTTCGGGACGCAGTTCCGCACCGAGCCGACGCCCCCCCCGGGCGTCCCCCTTGTCTGCGACGCCAGCAGCGACATCTTCAGCCGGCCGATCGACGTCTCCCGGTACGGCCTGATCTATGCCGGCGCCCAGAAAAACCTCGGCCCCTCCGGCGTGACGCTGGTCATCATCCGCGACGACCTGGTGCAGGCCGGTCCCAAGGACCTCCCGCCGATGCTCCAGTACCGCATCCATGCAGAGAACGACTCCTGCTACAACACCCCCCCCACCTTCGGCATCTACCTGATGGGGCGGGTCTTCAAGTGGCTGCTCAGCAACGGGGGTCTGGCGGCCATGGAAGCCCGGAACGAATCCAAAGCCAGGCTCCTGTACGACTACCTCGACCAGAGTTCGTTGTTCAAACCGACGGCTGAACGGGAGAGCCGCTCGCGGATGAACGTCACATTTATCACCGGCAGCGCGGAGCGGGATCAGGCGTTCATCTCGGCCGCGACGAAGGCCGGGTTCGACGGCCTCAAGGGTCACCGCAGCGTCGGCGGCATGAGGGCCAGCATCTACAACGCCTTCCCCTTGGAAGGGGTCCAGGCGCTGGTCGAGTTCATGCGCGACTTTGAGCGCCGCGGCTGAGCTGATGCAGTTTGCTAACCCCCTCCCACCAAAACCCGCCGACGGCGTCGGCGGGACCCGCACCATTGCACCCGGGGAGAGGGCTCTCACCAAAGCCCGCCGATGGCATCGGCGGGACGCAGACCCCACTGGCGGGATTGCGGTCCGTCCCGCTTCACCGTCCACGGCGCAGCCGGCGGCCGAGTTCGGCCATGAGCGCGGCACTCTCCTTGCGGGCGGCCGTCAACCCCGCCGGGGTCGGATTCGGCCCGCGCACGTAGTCAAGCACCACCTGTTCGGCCTTGGCCAGTTCCACGCAGGCATCGGGGATTTCGCTGGCGATCTCGAGGGGAATCGAGGTGACGCCGTTGCAGTCCCCATGCAGGAGCATCCCGGTCTCGACCCACAGGCCCCCCACCGTCACCGGCACGCCAACGTGCAGGATGTGGCAGTAGGCGTGCGAACAGATGGTGCTCCCGGTGAAGGCCGGGAAACCGATCGCCCGCACCTGATCCAGGTCGCGTCCCGCGCCGGAGGTGATGATCCCCCGGGCCCCAAATCCCTTGTAGGTGGAGCACATCACCTCGCCGAAGGTGGCGGCCACGACCGGTTCGTCCAGGTCCTGGAACACCACCACCGCCGGCCCGGGAAGCTGGGCGAACGCCTCCACCTGCTGCGTCAGGCTGCCATACACGTCCCCCTTGGGCGGGGAGGCGGCGCTGCGGAACGTGGAGGTCAGCGCGAACCCCACCATCGGAGGCAGTTCCGGGAAACAGGCTTTGATTGACCCGTTCATGTAACCGGCGTTGCGCGGCCGCACCTCGAACAGCTCGATGACGTTGCAGACGGTGGGGGTGTCGAACTGAGCCAGGCGGGCCAGGGTGTCCGGGGAGATGGCGACGGTTGACATCACGGACCTCGGGAACAGGAACGATGCGTGTCGCGGGTATACCGTCCCCCCCTCCCGGCTCGCAAGCGGCCCGGTATCCCCGCCAACACTCGTCAGTTGCAATTCCGTCCCGCCTCCATAACGATCGTACCCGTCATTGCCCGGTGCAACGCCAGGCAGTCCCTCACTTTCGCCTGACTCAATCTCCGTCGCTTGCCGCCATGCCCCACGCCCTCCCCAAACTGCACAACGCCATGTGGCCCGGTCTCGTCGGCAAGGAGCCGGGAACCGATCATCCCCCCATCTCCCTGGAACGGATGCTCGAACTCACAGCCGCGGCCAGCGTCCAGGGGCAGAAGTTCGACGGCATCGATTACTTCCTGTTCCACCCGCACACCGATCCCGACGCCAGCGACGACGACCTCCGCCGCATCGCCGATTTGATTGCCGGGTACGGCTTCAAGGTCGGGTCGCTCGTCGCCCCGGTCTGGCCCGGCACCGTGGGCGACTCCGCCATGGGAGATGCCGTGCAGCGCGGCAAGTTCATCAGCGCTGTCCGCAAGGCCTGCCGCATCGCCCGCATCTTCAACGAGCACGGCGTCCGCGAGTATGGCGTCATCCGCATCGATTCCGCCTGCGGCGTCGAAGGCTGGTCCAAGGACCCGGCCGGCAACACGAAGAAGATCGCCGCCACCTTCCGCGAGGCCGCCATCGTCGCCGCGGGACATGGCGAACGCCTCGCCGCCGAAGGGGAAATCTGCTGGGGCGGCATGCACTCCTGGAAATACATGGTCCAGCTCCTGGAACTGGTCGACATGCCCGGCAGCCTCGGCTTCCAGGCCGACCTCGCTCACACCTACCTGTACCTGCTCGGCTACAACGCCCCCGAACATGCCCTGCTCAAAGAGGGCTACACCCAGGAACAGTTCTGGGCCGCCTACCAGCAGATGACCGACGCGCTCCGCCCCTGGACGATTGACTTCCACGTCGCCCAGAACGACGGCTCCGTGCACGGCACCGGCAGCCACGACAAGACCGGCCGTCACTGCCCGGCCGACGACCCCCAGGGGAAGCTCGACATCGTCAAGTGCGCCGGCTACTGGCTGCAAGGGGCGGCCGAGCGGGGGATCCGGCACATCTGCTGGGACGGCTGCATGTTCCCCAACGCCATGCTGGAAGACGGCCGGACGTGGAACACCATCCTCGACGTGATGCTCAAGGTCCGCAACGCCCACGGCTGGGAATAGGCATTCTTCGCCGTCGAGCCGTTCGCCGTCGAGCTGGCTCGACGTGCTTGTCCTGAGTGGCCAGCACCACACACTGCGCAGCACGTCGGGCCAGCCCGACGGCGAGAGCACTCTCCCCCCGGCACCAGCGGACGACCAGCCAGATGTCCAAGAGTCCCAGCGCGGTGAACAGCAGCGACGCGCCGAGATCGTGGGACATCTGCAGCACGTCGTTGGCGAACCAGTCGGCCACTCCGAACAGGGGCAAGGGGCCGAGCAGCGTCCCGGCCACGACGGCGATCACCCTGCACATCCGCACCGACAGGAACACGTCGATGACGAACGCCGCCAGCCCCACCAGCAGGGTCATTCCCATCATCGCGGCCACGTCTGCGCGGGTCGGCGGCGGCGACCCGCGCATCACACGACCGTCAATCCACGTCCACAGACTGGCCGTCGCCAGCCCGGCGGCGATGAACGTGACGAGCGCGCCCAGCCCCGCGCCGATCTTCACGGCAGCGAGCATCCTTGGGCGGATCGGCAGCACCCGCAACCACTCGTCCGTCTGTTCCTCCGACTCCCCGGCAAACAGAATCGCCGCCACCGCCGCCGCCAACCTGGCTGCCTTCAGGCACCTGGCCGTCAGATCAAACCGGTGAGGCAGGAGAAGAAGAACAAACGGGTGCAATGCGCCATCGAAGCCGCAGACCTCCTAAAAGTCCTTGCCAGAGCCAGGTTTTAATGCGCCAGATTTAGATTCAGATAAAATCCAACTGCACTTTCCCACATCCGGCTAACGTCAAGATACGAGGGCCGCGAGTTGGCTTACGAGTCGGCTGATTTTTCGACGGAGGTGCTGTGCGGCCCCACGCGCCGAAATTGTTTCGCGCAGACACGCAC